>CAVZED010000007.1:0-28715 GCA_963774045.1 uncultured Pseudomonadota bacterium | reverse complement strand
ATCGTGAGTCGCGAGCGTGCGGAATCGATGGAGGCGATGGCGCCGATATCGGGCTCTCCGCGAACGCTGTCGGCGATGATCGCGTCGACCGGAATCATGGCGGGGCGTCGACGGCAACGCGCTCGGCGCCCGAGCCTGGCGAACAACTCGAAGGTGTTGAGCACCGGCAGCGCGACTTCATTGGTCGTGAGCGCGCGCAGGCCGTTGAACCAGGGCTGCTCGGCGAACGTGAACGCCCAGGACACGGCGCCCTGCAGATTGCCACCCGTGCGCGCCAGCAGGTCCTGTTTGCGCATGAACGAAGCCGCGGTATAAGCCGCGAACTGCGATGTCCGGCGATAGTCGCGCTGCGGATCGAGCGTGGCCGGGCAACCGGCACAGCCTTCCGGGTCGGACTCTCCGATGTAGACAGGCAGCTGCGCGAACTCCGGAAAACCCGCGATGATCCGGCCGTAGGTGTCGATCGTCTTGAGATGATTGCGCAGGTTCATCTCCACGCGTCCCTTCTCATCGAGCCGCGTCGTGCCCTTGGCATGGAATGCGACGAAGTCGAGCGGCGCCCCGACGCCGCCGGTCGCGGCGTTCCTGCCGGACCGGCAGTGCTCGAGAAACTCCCGCATGAAGACATCGCCATTTTTCCAGCCCGGATCGGTCACGTGCGGACCGCCGACGCGCGCCTTCGGCAGCGCGCGTTTCACCGCGGCCGCGAAATGATCGTAGAGCTTGAAGTATTCCTCCTTCGTTCCGCGCCAGTACGGCGACTCGGGCTCATTCCACAGCTCCCACAGCCAGGAGGAAGCGCGCTCGACGCCATAGCGCTCGCGCTGTGGCGCGCCCAGGCTTCGATGAGCGCCTCCCATTTCCGATAGTCCTTCGGTGGATAGAACGCGCCGCCCGACACCATGTCGCGCGGCAGGCCCGACTTCACGAGCGTCGGCGTATAGGGCTCGGGCTGCGACGAGAGTGCCTGCGGCATGAAACCCGCCTGCACGAACGGCTCGATCCCGGGCCGCGTGAGCTCATCCATGATCGCGTCGAGCCGCGTCCAGTCGTAACGCGGATTGCCGGCGGCATCCTCGGTGTAGACGTTGGTGCTCGACCACTTGAGCGCAAGCGTGCCGTCGCCGCTGGTGAGCAGGTGATGGACGCGGATGCGGATCGGCTCGTCGCTGAGCGCGTTCAGCTCGGCCAGCAGGTCGCGCCCCTCGCGGGTGAGCGTCGTGCCGGCTTCGTCGTAGCCGAAATAGTTCCAGATGGGACGGATCTCTCCGACCACGCGATCGGCGTGGATCGTCACCGGTGCCGGCTGCCCGTGGACCGGCGCTCCGAATGCGACAAGAAGCGGTGCAAGCAGGCGCGAAGACTTCATGCGAACTCCGGACAGGCAGCCAGGCGGTGACCAGAGAATACCGCGCCAGAGTTTTCGACGATTGCGGGATCGGTCAGAATCCACCGCCCGGTCGAATATCCAGCGATGAACGAACTTCAGATCACCTCGATTCACGAAGCAGGCCATGCGGTCATCGCGCTGCGCCTCGGACTCGTGTTCGATCACGTCACCGCCGTTCCGGACGACGACGCGCAGACGGACGGCGCCCTGCACTGGACCGAACTGCACACCAACGACGGACTCGCGATCACGCCCGAGCTGGACGCCGTGGTGCTGCTCGCGGGGCCATTCGCGGAGGCGAAGCTGTTGCAGCTCTCGCTCGACGAGGTTCTCGCCGACGAGGCGGCGGGCGAGGATCGCGAAGCACTGGCGACACTCGGACTGAGTGATGCCCAGTTCATCTCCGCCAGCCGCGAAGCGCTCGCACTGGTCGAGCGCGAATGGCCGGCGATCGAGCGTGTCGCGCGCGAACTCGCGGGCGGCCCGCTGTCCTTCGCGGAAGTCGCAGCCCTCGCTAACTGAACCCGAGCGCGATGCTCAGCGCGGCGTGCAACTCCTCGATGCGCACGGGCTTCGCGATCACCTGGTCGGCGCGCGCCGCCAGCGTGCCCACGGCGCCCGGCTGCTCGCCCCAGCCCGTGAGCAGGATGGTCGGCGTACGCGGCGCGATCTTGCGAATCCTCTGGATGAACTCGTAGCCGTCCATGTGCGGCATGCCGAGATCGGTCACGACCACGCCGAACGGCCTGCCGTCGACCAGTGCCTGGCAGAATTTCGCGAGGCCGCACTCCCCGCCTGCGGCCGTCTCGATCTCGAAACACTGCTGCAGCAGCTCGGCCAATGCATCGAGGATGAGCGGATCGTCGTCGATCAGTAACACACGCATGGCGGCACCTCCTGCTTTCAGGAGGTACTACGTACGGAGGCCGCCCTTTCTTCCCGGGAAATCTTCCCGGCTATTCCTTTTTTATCCGGGCGTCCGCCAGTTGCGACTCGAGCGCATCGATGCCGGCGGCGAGCCGCGCCTGCGTGGCCGCGTCCGGCGGCACGCCGGCGGGCAACGAGTCGATCAGCGCCTCGGTGCGCGACGCACATTCGCCCAGGGCATCGAACCCCATCGTAGCGCCGGTGCCCGCCATGCGATGGGCCAGGTGCCGGATCTCGACGAGCGCGCCGGCATCGCCCTTGGTGAGCTTCGCGAGCTCGTCGCGCATCGTGCCCAGATCCGCGCGCGAGCGATCGATGAATTTCGCGGCGAGCTCGGCCATGCGTGTGCGCGCGGCCGCCATCCTTTCTTCACGGTTCTCACTCATGGTGCAGCTTCCACAATGCCTTGACCTGGCTACCCAGTGCCATCGGATCGAACGGCTTGGCGATGACGCCGATGGCCGACAGGTCGCGGAAACGCGCGACCTCCTGCGGGTTCGCCTTCGCCGTCATGAAAATGACCGGGATGTGCTTGAGCTCCTCGTCGCCGCGCATGCGCGCCAGGATCGTCGGACCGTCCATGCCCGGCATCATCACGTCGAGCATCACGAGGTCCGGCTGCTCGACGCGCATCTGGGTGAGCGCGCGTTCGCCACCCTCTGCGACGAGCACGTCCATCTGGCCATCCAGCGACAGCGACATCTGCACGATCTCGCGGATGTCCGCATCGTCATCGACGTACAGCAACGACTTGAGCACCGGCGCCTTCACGCCAGCACGACCGGCAACTCGTCGATGGTCACGCGGTCGCGCCCGGCATTCTTGCTGGAATACAGGCAATCGTCGGCGCGGCTCAGCAGGTGATCCGCGGTCACCTCTCCGCGGTCCGGAAAACAGGCGAGACCGCTGACGCCCACGCTCACCGTGAGCTCGATGTTCCCCCCGCTGCTCGTCACGGGCTCCGCGGCCACGGCGCGGCGAATCTTCTCCGCGACGACCGCGGCGCCGCCGAGGTTGGTTTGCGGCAGCACCACGGCGAATTCCTCGCCGCCGAGGCGCGCGCACCAGTCGGAGCCGCGCAGCATGGCCTGGATTCGGCGTACGAATTCCACGAGCACGATGTCGCCCGCCGCGTGGCCGTGGCGGTCGTTGATGTGCTTGAAGTGGTCGATGTCGAACACCAGCAGCGAAACCTCGCTGCCGAAACGGCGCGCGCGCTTGAGCTCGCGGCGCATGTGGTTCATGAAGTAACGGCGGTTGTGCGCGCCGGTCAGAGCGTCGCTCATCGCCATGCGACGCCGTTCCTCGATCACCTGCTTGAGCGAGTGCTCGAGCGTGATGATGCGGCGCGCGGTCGCGAGCCGCGCGATCACCTGCGTGCCGGACACCCGCTTCGACAGATAGTCGTCGGCTCCGGCCTCGAGGCCCGCGAGCAGTTCCTCCTCGGAGTCGTGCGCCGTCACCAGCATGATGTAGACGTAACCCGGGAACTGCGTCGCGCGGATGGTCCTGCACAACGTGAGCCCGTCCATGCCGGGCATGTTGCGGTCGAGGATCACGATGGGCGCGAATTCGCGCCGCAACGACTCGAGCGCGGCCGCGCCGTTCGATGCGCTCGTGACCTCGAAACCGGCCGCGGTGACGAGGTCGCGCATCCGCTCGACCATGATTTCGTCGTCGTCGACGACCAGCACGCGCGGCGCGACTTCGAGCAGCGCCGGCTGGATCTGCGTGATGACCGATTCGTCGGCCGGATTTTCCTCAGCCGGCGTCACGACGTTTCGATGCAAGCGCGAGCGCCGCGCGCGCCTCGCGCAGCTGCACGCGCAGCGAATAGGTATTCATGCCCGCGTGGATGCGCGCGATGAGCTCGAGCTCGCGCACACCCTTCGTGAGGTAGTCGTCGACACCGGCGCGGTAGCCGCGGGCGAAGTCGAAATCCTCCTTGCGCGACGTCAGCATGATCACGTAGGTGTCGTTGACGTTCGCGGCGCGGAACTTCTCGGTGAACTCGATGCCGTCCATGACGGGCATGTACCAGTCGACGATGACCACCGGCACTTTTTCCTTCGACAGCCGCTCGAGCCCCTCGGCACCGTTGGCGCACTCGCCCACCTTGATGCCGCGGGTCGCGAGCCGGTCGGCGATGAGGGTTCGCTCGAGCTCGTCGTCATCGATGACGAGCACGGAAAGGGCGATGTCCGCCGCGAGCGCCCGCAGGCGGGTGGTGACCACTCCCGAATTGATGTCGTTTTCGAAGCTGCTCACGACGCGCCTCCGATGTTCGTGCGACCGGCCGTGCATCCAGCGCGGGTGCACGCTAACGTATTGGTTAATGGGCGGCTACGGGCGAGATCACACTGGCCATGACCGAAACGCGAGCCCACCTAGGGGATTGTAGCAGGCGACATGCGCTCTAACTACTTCCTCAGGGTGGCGCTGCTCGCGGCGCTCTACATGATCACCGGCAAACTCGGCCTGCTCCTGGCCGTGCCGCCGGGGTACGCGACCATCATATGGCCGGCCTCCGGCATCGCGATCGGCATGTTGATCATGCATGGCGCGCGACTCTGGCCCGGTGTGTTCGTCGGATCGTTCCTACTCAACGCGCTCAACTCCGGCGCGTTCGCGGAACCGGAGTGGTTCTCGGCGAAGCTGCTGGCGGCTCTTCTCATCGCCGTCGGCTCGACGTTGCAGGCGGTCACCGGGCGCGCGCTGATCGAGCGCCTCATGGGGCTGCCCCTGAAACTGACTTCGGTGCGGCAGATCTTCTGGCTGCTCGGCATCGGCGGCCCCATCAATTGCGTGATCGCCGCCACGATCGGCGTGGGCACGCTCTGGTCACTCGGCATCCTCGCGCGCACGGAGCTGGTTCCGAACTGGCTCGCCTGGTGGTCGGGCGACACGCTCGGGGTGCTCGTGTTCATGCCGCTCGTGCTGCTCGCACCCGGCAGCCGCGCGGAGCTGACCTGGCGCGGCGCCTCGATCGGACGGCTGCCGATCGCCGGGTTGCTGCTCCTGCTGCTGCCCCTGGGCCTCACGTTCTACGCGTGGAAGGCCACGACCGAGAACGACTACCAGCGCGGCGAGGCGAAATTCCAGACGCTCACCCTCGAAAGCGCCCAGGCGCTGCAGAACCGCATCGCATCCTACGGAAACGCCCTGCTCGGCTCCGCGGGCTTCATCCAGGGCTCGGTCTCCGTGTCGCGCGAGGAATGGCGGACCTACGTCGACACGATCCGGGTCCGCGACAACTTTCCGGGCATCAACGGCATCGGCTGGATCGAGCACGTGTCCGCGGACGACCTCGATGCGTACGTGCGCGCGGTGCGCGCCGACGGCGCTGCGGACTTCAGCGTCCACCCGGCCGGGGCGGGCGACGCCAACTACATCATCCGGTTCATCGAGCCCGAAGCCGACAACCGTGCGGCCCTGGGTCTCAACATCGCGTTCGAAAAGACGCGGCTCGAGGCCGCGGAACTCGCGCGCGACACCGGGCAACCGGCGATGACCGGACGGCTGGTGCTCGTCCAGGATGAGCGCCGGTCACCGGGCTTCCTGCTGCTGTTCCCCATCTACCAGCGCGACGCGTCGCTCGACCACGCCGGCCGCGCGCCGCGCGGCATTGCGCGGCTGGACCTACGCACCCTTCATCGCGCACAACACGCTCGACAGCCTCACCCACAACGAGGATTCCGAATTCCGGCTGCGCGTCTACGATGGCACGCGCGAGTCCGACGGCTCACTCATCTACTCGAGCCAGGGCCTGTCGATCGCGCATCCCGCGTTCACCGAACGCCGGACGATCGAGATCATGCAGCGCAAGTGGACGCTGGTCTGGGAGAGCACGCCGGCCTTCGAGCTCGCCGAGCGCTCGACCAATCCGCTCTTCATCCTCATCGGCGGCTTGCTGTTCACCGCGCTGCTCGCCCTGCTGCTCATCGTCATCGCGGTGCGCCGCACGGAGCACATCGAGCAGATGGTGGGCGAGCGCCGGTTCGCGGTTCCCCTGCTGGTCTTCCTGGTCATCGGCGCGGGCAGCTTCGCGCTGTATTCGAAACTTCGCAGCCAGGAGCTCGGGTTCGTGCTGCGACAGGTGCAGGACGAAGCCAGCAAGACCGGCTCGCTGCTGCGGTCGCAGGCCAACGACCGCATCGCCGCGCTGGGGCGCATGGCCGCACGCTGGGAGACCGCCGGAGGCACCGAATACCGGCTGTGGCAGCGGGACGCCGCGAGTTACGTGGCCCAGCTTCCGGGATTGCGCGCGGTCGAGTGGATAGGCCCGAACTACCAGGTGCGCTGGGTGGAGCCGCTCGCCGGCAACGAAAAAGCCGTCGGGCTGAACGTGCTGTTCGATCCGCAGCGCGCGGCGGCCCTGCGCGGCGCCGCGGACCGCGAGCAAGCGACGCTCACTCCGCCACTGAAGTTCGTGCAGGGCTACAACGCCTTCATCGCCTACCTGCCGCTGCGCAGGGACGGCCGTTTCGACGGCTTCATCGCCGGCGTATTCTCGATCGAAGAGTTCTTCCAGGCCGCGATGCGCACCGAGCTGTCGCGCAATTATTCGATGTCGATCCTCCACGACGACGTCGTCTACTTCACCGATTCGAGCCGCCGCGACGAGCCGCCGGCGAGCTGGGTCACCGAAACCACGATGCGCATCCAGGATCGGTCGTGGACGCTGCGCATCGCGCCCACCGCCGCCTTCGTCGCGAGCCAGAAGTCGGAGTTGCCGTCGCTGGTGCTGGCCGCGGGGCTGCTGGTCGCCGCGCTGTCCGCGCTCTCGGTGCGCTACATCCTCATCTCGCGCCTGAAGTCCTCGCACCTCGCGAAGTCGCTGGCGCTCAATGCCGGCATCATCTCGAGCAGCGCCCACCTCGTGATCGCGATCGACGAGCAGTACCGCATCGTCAATTTCAACCGCGCCGCCGAACAGGCGCTGGGATACCGCGCCGCCGAAGTGATCGGCCACCGCGCGATCCCGGTGTTCCTCGACCCCGGGGAGCTCGCGGAGCGCGCGCGCACGTTGTCGGCCGAACTCGGCGAAACCGTGCCGGTCGGTCCCGGCATCTTCACGAAGATCCCGTTGCGCGACGGGTTCGAGACGCGCGAGTGGACCTTCGTGCGCAAGAACGGCTCGCGTTTTCCCGTCAACGTCACCATCACGCCGCTACGCGACGAGACCGACACCCTGACCGGGTTCCTCGGGGTCATCGAGGACATCACCGTTCGCAAGGAAGTCGAGCGCCTGAAGAGCGAATTCACGGCGGTGGTGAGCCACGAGCTGCGTACGCCGCTGACCTCCATCCGCGGTTCGCTCGGCCTCATCCTCGGCGCGTTGTCGTCGAGTCTTGCGCCCAAGGTCAAGGACCTGCTCGAGATCGCGCAGAGCAACTGCGAGCGCCTGGTGCTGCTGGTCAACGACATCCTCGACATCGAGAAATTCTCCGCCGGCCAGATGCGCTTCGAGCTGCAGACCGTGCCGCTGGCCGGCCTGGTGCTCCAGGCCGTGGAAGCCAACGAAGGCTACGCGCGCAAGTTCCACGTGCACATCGAGCTCAAGCCCGTCGACCCGGGTTGTGAGGTGAACGTCGACCCGGACCGTTTCATCCAGGTCATGTCGAACCTGCTGTCCAACGCCGCGAAGTATTCGCCGCAGGGCGGCGCGGTGCGCGTGCAGACCGAACTGGGCGGCGATCGCGTGCGCATCAGCGTGCGCGACGAGGGACCCGGCATTCCCGAGGACTTCCGCGACCGCATCTTCGAGAAATTCTCGCAGGCGGACGCGTCGAGCACGCGCGAGAAGAGCGGCACCGGCCTGGGATTGCACATCGCCAAGCGCTTCGTCGAGCACATGCATGGCCGGATCGGCTTCGATTCGGAAGCCGGCCGCGGCTCGACCTTCTGGATCGAGCTGCCGGTGGCCGCGCACGGCGTCGCGGCCGGGACGGCGGCCTGAACCCGTTCCAGTAGTTAGATCGGGGCCCCGCCGGAACGCGGCCCGCTGTCAAGTCGGGGGAAACCACAGGCCGAGCCGATCCCGGACGCTTCCCCGGACGCCCCTTCCCCGGACGACATGGGGGGTTTACCCTCACGCAGTGCAAGAAGGTCCGACTCCCGCGACAAGAAAGGGGGCGCCACGCTGGCGGCCTTATGCCGTCGCGTTGATTCTCACCCTCGCCGCCTTGCTGCTGAGAATGAGTATCGCGCCCTGGGTCGGCGACCGGCCGCTGCTGATCATCTTCATCATTCCCGTGGTCGTCAGCGCGTACATGGGCGGCCTCGGTCCGGGGCTGTTCGCCACCGCGCTTTCCGCCCTGGTCACCGACTACTTCGTGCTGCCGCCGGTCGGCACCCTCGGGTTCGCGAGGCCGCTGGATTTCGCGCAGTGGCTGTTCCAGCTCCTGGTGGGAGTGCTGATCTCGGTCCTGTTTGCCGAGCTGGACCGCTGGCGCCGCGGGCGCACCGACGACCGGATCGAGAACCGGCACATCACGACCGAGCGCAAGGTCCGCCTCGGCTTCGCGGTGGCCCTCGCCTTCCTCGGCACCATCGGCATCGTCTCCTACCTGTCGGTCGTGCGCCTCAACGAGAACTCGCGGCTCGTCGCGCATTCGCAGCTGGTGATCTCCAGCATCGACGCCCTGGTCTCGACGACCTTCGAAACCGAAACCGCGCAGCGCGGCTACCTGATCACCGGCGAGGAGCCTTTCGCGGCGCAGTACACGCGCGCGGCGGGGCGGGTCGAGGGCCTCGTGCAGCAGCTGCGCGATGCCGTGCAGGCCAACCCGGCGCAGCTCGCGCGTGTCGAGCCGCTGGCCGAGGTCGTGCGCGCGCGCCTGAAACGCAGCGAGGAGCTGCTGGAGGTGCGTCGCGGCGGAGGATTCGAAGCCGTACAGCAGTTCGTCGGGCAGAGCGCCGGACGGCCGGGTGTTTCGCTCCAGGCACGCATAACCGGGCTGGCGCAGGAGTTGAAAGCCGCCGAGATCAGGTTGCTGAACGAACGCGAGTTCGAAGCACAGCGCAGCGCGACCGTCGCGCAAACCGTCATCGTCGGCGGCAGCGCGCTCGCCCTGGTGTTCGTGGGCCTCGCGATCTTCGCCATCCGTCGCGACTTCGCGGGCCGCGCACGCGCCGAGACCGAGCTGCAGCGGTTCTTCGACGTGTCGGTCGACCTGCTGGTCATCTCCAGCAAGGATGGCTACTTCAAGCGCGTGAGCCCGGCCATCACCGACATCCTCGGCTACACGGTGCAGGAGGCGCTCGAGTTCCAGTACCTGGACATCATTCATCCGGACGACCGCGCCGCCGCGTTGCGCGCCATCGAACAGCAGATGCAGGGCCGGCGTATCGACCAGTTCGTCGGCCGCTACCTGCACAAGGACGGCAGCTGGCGCATGTTGTCCTGGCGTTCGCAGCCGCGCGGCGAGCTCATGTTCGCGACCGCGCGCGACGTCACGGATTCGGTGCGCGCGGAGCTCGAGCTGCGCGAGGCGAAGGAGCAGCTCGAGACTCGCGTCGCCGAACGCACGCGCGAGCTCGAGGAATCCACCGAAGAAGTCAAACGCACCGAACGCCGGTTCCGCGCGCTCGTCGAACACGGCACGGACGCCATCACGCTCATCGACGCGCACGGAAAGTTCCTGTACGCGAGCCCGGCGATCACGAACATCGAAGGGTTTCGGCCCGAAGAGCTCATCGGCCGCCCCGCCGCCGAAGGCGGTCATCCGGACGACGCGGCAGTGGTGCAGAAATCACTGTCGCAGGTGTTCGACGAACCCGGGCAAACCCATCCCCGGGATCTGGCGCCGCCGCCACAAGGATGGCCACTACATCTGGATCGAGGGAGTCGCCACCAACCTGCTCGACGATCCTTCCGTGCGCGCCGTGGTGACCAACTACCGCAACATCTCCGACCGGCTCGCGCAGGAGGCGAAACTCAACGAGCAGCTGCAACGCCTCGCGCTGCTGTCGCGCATCACGCACGCGATCGGCGAACGCCAGGATCTGCGCAGCATCTTCCAGGTGGTGGTGGCGCGGCTCGAAGAGGAGATGCCGGTCGACTTCTGCTGCATCTTCCTCTACGAAGTCGGCGAGAACCAGTTGACGGTCACCTGCGTGAGCGAGCGCAGCGCGGACATCGCGGCCGCGCTGGACATGAAACAGGGCACGGTGGTGCCGATCGACGAGAATGGTCTCGCGCGCTGCGTGCGTGGCCACCTGGTCTACGAGCCCGACATCGCAACGACGCCGTTCCCGTTTCCCCAGCGACTCGCCGGCGTCGGCCTGGGAGCGATGGTCATCGCGCCGCTGCTGGTGGAGAGCCAGGTGTTCGGCGTGCTGGTGTGCGCGCGCCGGCCGGCGCAGAGTTTCTCGAGCGGCGAATGCGAGTTCCTGCGCCAGGCGAGCGAGCACACGGCGCTGGCCGCGCACCAGGCGCAGCTGTACGGCGCGCTCCAGCAGGCCTACGACGACCTGCGCCAGACGCAGCAGCAGTTCATGCAGCAGGAACGTCTGCGCGCGCTGGGCCAGATGGCGAGCGGCATCGCGCACGACATCAACAACGCGATCTCGCCCGTCGCGCTCTACACCGAGGCGCTGCTCGAGCGCGAACCGAACCTCTCCGAACGCGCGCGCAGCCACCTCGAGATCATCCAGCGCGCGGTCGACGACGTGGCGCAGACCGTGGCGCGCATGGGCGAGTTCTATCGCATGCGCGAGCCGCAGGTCGCGCTGGTGCCGGTGGATCTCAACAGGCTCGTGCGGCAGGTGGTCGATCTCACGCGCGCGCGTTGGAGCGACATGGCACAGCAGCGCGGCGTGTCGATCGACGTGCAGCTCGAGCTCGCGAGCGACCTGCCGCCGGTGGCCGCCGTCGAGAGCCAGATCCGCGACGCGCTGGTGAACCTGGTGTTCAACGCCGTGGACGCGATGCCGCAGGGCGGCCCGCTCGTGATGCGCACGAAGGTCGCGGGCAGCAGCCGCGGGCAGAGCGGTCGCGCTCGAAATCGTGGACAGCGGCATCGGCATGGACGAAGAGACGCAAGCGGCGCTGCCTGGAGCCGTTCTTCACCACGAAGGGCACGCGCGGCACGGGGCTCGGGCTCGCGATGGTCTACGGCGTGGCGCAGCGCCACGGCGCGACGCTCGACATCGAGAGCGAGCCCGGCAAGGGCACGACGGTGAAGCTCCGGTTCAACATCGCGCCCGCGGAACCGGTGGTCACGAGCGGCAGCCACAAACCGCCCGTCGGTCCGATGCGCGTGCTCATCGTCGACGACGATCCGCTGCTGCTGAAGTCGCTGCGCGACGCGCTGGAGAGCGACGGACACCAGGTCACGTCGGCCAGCGGCGGACAGGCCGGCATCAATGCCTTCGTGGAAGCGCACGCGGCGGGCACGCCCTTCCCCGTGGTCGTCACCGATCTCGGCATGCCGCACGTGGATGGTCGAAAGGTGGCGTCCACGATCAAGGCCAGCGTGCCTGCGACGTTCGTCCTGATGCTCACCGGCTGGGGCAGACGGCTCGTCGCCGAGGGCGATGTACCGCCCGGCGTGGATCAGGTGTTGTCGAAACCGCCCAAGCTCGCCGAGCTGCGCTCCGCGCTGGCCACCCACTTCGCCAAGAAAAAATAATGGGGACATTCCTGATTTACTAGGAAAAGGGGACAGGGCTGGATTGAAACAGGGGGTGGGCGCATGCGTCCGCCGTCACCGCTCGATCAAGACCCGGATCCCGATAGCCACGACAGCAGATATGCCGCCCAAGGCTTTGGGAAGAGCGCACGTTCGGGCGTCGGCTCTTCCCAAAGTCCCTTGGGGGCATTCCGATTCCTTGGAGACCGGAACACGGCGCGACGTGAGTGTGACCGCGGCGGTGGGAGCGGGACGGAGCGTGGCCGTGGGAGGTGCGGCTATGGAGCGGCGGTCATTGGCATGCGAGGCACGAAGCCGGTTTCTCTGCTTCACGGGGACTCTTCGCCAACGCCCCAAACTCTCGACGCCCAATGTCCTCGCGTCAGCCGGTGGCTCCTCAGCAAACGCGCACATCCACAATCGGACGCCGCGAGAAGACGCACCTCCCACGGCCGCGCTCCGTCCCGCCCGCACACCTCACACCCAATTCGAGCCCTGTCCCTCTTTCCTAGGAAATCAGGAATGTCCCCATTAGTGCGAATCGCGCGAAACTTCCGAGCCGCTGCCGCCCACCAGCACGTCGAGATCCGCGCCGAGATGCGCCTGCTGCACGTGATCCACGTACAGCTTGTACCAGCCGCGCTTCGGCGCGTCGGGCGCCTTCCACGCCGCGCGACGCCGCGACGAGTTCGGCATCACTCACGTCGAGATGCAGCCGCCGGCCGGGCACGTCCACCTCGATGAAATCCCCGTTCCGCACCAGCGCCAGCGGGCCGCCGGCCGCGGCCTCCGGAGACACGTGCAGCACGACGCTGCCGTACGCGGTGCCGCTCATGCGCGCATCCGAGATGCGCAGGATGTCGGTGATCCCGCGCCGCAGTAGTTTGGGTGGCAGCGGCATGTTGCCGACCTCGGCCATGCCGGGATAACCCTTCGGCCCGCAACCCTTGAGCACCATGATCGAGTTCTCGTCGATGTCGAGAGTCTCGTCGTCGATGCGCGCGTGAAAATCCTCGATGCTCTCGAACACCACGGCCTTGCCGCGATGCTTCAGCAGCCGCGGCGACGCCGCCGACGGCTTGATCACCGCGCCATCCGGCGCGAGATTGCCGCGCAGCACCGCGATGCCGGCCTTTTCCTTGAACGGTTCGCCGAAGGCCTTGATCACGTCGCGGTTCCAGCACGGCGCATCCGCGATGTTCTCGCCCAGCGTGTGGCCATTCACGGTACGCGCCTTGCCGTCGAGCACGTGCGAGATCTCGCGCATCACGGCCGGCAATCCACCCGCGTAGTAGAAATCTTCCATCAGGTACTGTCCCGACGGCTGCAGGTTGAGCAGACAAGGCAGCTCCGAGCCCAGCTTGTCCCAGTCACCGAGCTCGAGCTTCACGCCGATACGCCCGGCGATGGCCAGCAGGTGGATCACCGCGTTCGTCGATCCGCCGATGGCCGCATTCACCTTGATCGCGTTTTCGAACGCGGGGCGCGTCAGGATCTTCGAGAGGTTCATCTCCTCTTCCACCATCTCGACGATGCGCCGCCCGGTGAGCTGCGCCTGGCGGTACCGCCGCGCATCCACCGCGGGAATGGCCGCGTTGCCGGGCAGCGCGACGCCGAGCGCCTCGACCATGCTCGCCATCGTCGACGCGGTGCCCATCGTCATGCAGTGGCCCTTCGAGCGATGCATGCAGGATTCCGCGGCGGTGAATTCCTCCTGCGCCATCTTGCCGGCACGCACGTCCTCGGACATCTGCCACACGCCGGTGCCCGAGCCGATCTGCTTGCCGCGAAAGTGGCCCGACAGCATCGGGCCGCCGGAGATGCCGATGGTCGGGATGTCGCAGCTCGCGGCGCCCATCAGCAACGCCGGCGTGGTCTTGTCGCAACCCATCAGCAGCACGACGCCGTCGATCGGGTTCGCGCGGATGCTCTCCTCGACATCCATGCGACGCGAGATTGCGGAACAACATCGCGGTGGGACGCAGCTGCGTCTCGCCAAGCGACATCACCGGAAACTCGAGCGGAAATCCGCCGGCCTCGTACACGCCGCGCTTCACGAACTCCGCGAGCTCGCGGAAATGCCCGTTGCAGGGTGTCAGCTCACTCCAGGTATTGCAGATGCCGATGACGGGCCGGCCGTCGAACATGTCGTCCGGATAGCCCTGGTTCTTGATCCAGCTGCGATGGAGGAACCCATCCTTGCCTTCCCGGCCGAACCACGACTGACTGCGCCGCGCGCGTTTCTTTGGAACATCCATTCGACCGCAGCGTACAAAACGCGGTCATACGCGAAAAATAATTTTCCTTCGATCAGCCATACGCGCTTTGACATGCGACACGGATTAATGGTGTCAGGCGACGATCTTCATGTCGGGCGCGCACCCATAACTACTCACCGCCGATGTCTTGATAGCTCGCAACAGGACAGTGGCCGCCGGCGACAGCAGCCAGTCGGTGCGCGTGATGATGCCGAAAGCATCCATCGTGCACGACAGCTGCATCGGCAGCAGCGCCACCATGCCGTACGTGGCGTAGTAACGCGCGACCTCGGTGGGCACCACCGCGATGAAATCGGTCTGCTGCAGCATCTTCGTAACGAACAACAACGATGCGGTTTCGATGAGCTGGGTGGGCGGCGCGAGCCCCGCCTCCTGGAACATGAGATCGAAGCGATGGCGCAGCACGCTGCCCGCCGGCGGCACGATCCACGGCTTCTTCTCGACGGCCGCGAGATTGAGCCCGGCGACATTGAGCAGCGGATGACCGGGACGCACGACCGCCGCAACAGGCTCCTCGGCAAGCCTTTCGTATCGCAGCCCGGTCTTGTCCTGCCGCTCGAACAACCGGCCGATCATGATGTCGATCTTGCCCTGTGCGAGCTGCTCGATGAGCAGGTCGCTCGATTCG
Organism: uncultured Pseudomonadota bacterium; assembly: GCA_963774045.1. Classification (GTDB taxonomy): domain Bacteria; phylum Pseudomonadota; class Gammaproteobacteria; order Steroidobacterales; family Steroidobacteraceae; genus CADEED01. Next base: position 13,856 of record CAVZED010000007.1, on the reverse strand, counting down.
ACGTGCAGCTCGACGCGCAATTTCGGGTTCTCGCGGGCGACGATCATCAGCGCCTGCGGAATGAGCGAGAGCGCGGGACCCGTGATCGCGCCCAGGCAGACGTGCCCTGACAACCCGGTCTTGAGCGCCTCGACCTCCTGCCCCGCTTCGCGCAACGACGACAACGCGATGCGCGCGTGGCGAATCATCGTTTCGCCGTACCAGTTGGGCCGCATGCCGCGCGGCTGTCGCTCGAACAGCGATACGCCCAGCATGTCCTCGAGATCCTTGAGCAGCTTCGAAGCCGCGGGCTGCGACATATTCAAAATCTCCGCGGCGCGATGAATATTTCCTTCATCGCATATCGCGGTCAGCAGCATCAGTTGCCGCGTCTTCAGCCGTGCGCGGATGAACCAGGGCGTCGTCGTGGTCATCGATCCCCCTCCCCTCGTTCGTCCGAGTATATATCGATGTGTATAGCTCCCTACAAATCTCGGGCTTGTTGGATATGGATACGAATCTCATGATTCCTCCCTTGAGACTCATCCAGTTTTCGGGGGAAAACGGCCGCCGACGGGTCGGCTGGATCGCGCCGGGCGGCGAGGCGGTGGGCTGCGTGGGCGATTTCGAGTCCATGCACGGCCTGGCGCTGTCGGCCATCGCCGCCGGTGAATCGCTGGACACCCACGCCGGGGCACGCCAGGCGCCGGCCACTTTTCCTTATTCCGCCCTGCTCGCCGAGCGCCGCATCCTGCCGCCGCTGACGCACCCGGACCCGGCGCGTTGCCTCGTCTCGGGCACCGGTCTCACGCATTACGGCAGCGCCGCCACGCGCGACAGCATGCACAAGAAGCTGGCCGCGACCGAGTCGCTGTCGGACTCGATGCAGATGTTCCAGTGGGGAGTCGAAGGCGGAAAGCCCGACTCGAGCACGGCCGGCGCGCCGGGCGCGCAGCCGGAGTGGTTCTACAAGGGCGACGGCGATTGCGTCGTGAGCTGCGGTCATGCGCTCGACCTCGCCCGAGTTCGCACTCGACGGCGGGGAGGAGCCCGAGCTCGTCGGTCTCTACATCATCTCGCCCGCCGGCACGCCGCACCGGCTCGGTTTCGCGATCGGCAACGAGTTCTCCGATCACGTGACCGAGCGCCAGAACTACCTGTATCTCGCGCATTCGAAGCTGCGCCCCTGCGCCATCGGCCCGGAGCTGCGCACCGGCGAGCCCCCGGCGCACATGGAAGGCCGCAGCCGCATCCGCCGCGGCAGCGAAGTGATCTGGGAGCGGCCCTTCCTGACCGGCGAACGGCAACATGTGCCACTCGCTCGCCAACCTCGAGTACCACCATTTCAAGTACGCCGCGCACCGCCGGCCCGGCGACGTTCACCTGCACTTTTTCGGCACGGCGACGCTAAGCTTCGCGGACGGCATCCGGACGATGCCCGGCGACGTCTTCGAAGTGGACCTGCCGGATCTCGGGGCGCCATTGGTCAACCCGCTGGCGCGCGTCCCGGGCGGCTTCGACCTCGGCGGGGTCCGTGCGTTGTAGAAGATAACGACTAACCAGTTCGGAGGGGAATCATGAGGTCACTCGTAAAGCTGACGCTGGCGCTCGCGGCCACCGCCCTCGTCGCGGCGTGCAGCGGCGGCGACTCGAAGTCCGCCGGCGACAACGGCAAATCCATCGTGCTGGGCTTCAGCCAGATCGGCGCCGAGAGCGAATGGCGCACCGCGAACACCACCTCCGTGCAGAGCGCCGCGAAGGAGGCGGGCATCGACCTGCGCTTCTCCGACGCGCAGCAGAAGCAGGAAAACCAGATCAAGGCGCTGCGCTCCTTCATCGCGCAGAAGGTCGACGTCATCGCCTTCTCGCCCGTGGTCGAAACCGGCTGGGAAACGGTGCTGCGCGAGGCGAAGGCGGCGAAGATTCCCGTGATCCTCACCGACCGCGCGGTCGAGGTCAGCGACGACTCGCTGTACCTGTCGCTGATCGGCTCGGATTTCGTCGAGGAAGGCCGCCGCGCCGGGCGCTGGCTGCTCGAGCACACGAAGGATTCCAAGGGCGACGTCAACATCGTCGAGCTGCAGGGCACCGTGGGATCCGCGCCGGCCAACGACCGCAAGAAAGGCTTCGCGGAAATCATCTCCGTCGACCCGCGCTACAAGATCATCCGTTCGCAGACCGGCGACTTCACGCGCGCAAAGGGCAAGGAAGTCATGGAGGCCTTCCTCAAGGCGGAGGGCAAGAACATCAACGTGCTGTTCGCGCACAACGACGACATGGCCATCGGTGCGATCCAGGCCATCGAGGAAGCGGGCATCAAGCCCGGCGAGGACATCACCATCATCTCCATCGACGGCGTGAAGGGCGCGTTCGAGGCGATGATCGCCGGCAAGCTCAACGTGAGCGTCGAGTGCAGTCCGTTGCTCGGACCGCAGCTGATGGACGCGGTGAAGGAAGTGGCCGCGGGCCGCACGATTCCCCGCCGCATCGTCACCGAGGAATCGGTCTTCCCGCGGGAAACCGCGGCACAGGAATTCCCGAACCGCAAGTATTAGGACGCCCGTGTCCGACAGCACGCCCGCACCGGTGCTCGAAGCACGCGGGATCATCCACGCGTACTCGGGGAAGCCCGCGCTCGACGGCGTGGATTTCACGCTGCATGCGGGCGAAGTGCACGCGCTGATGGGTCAGAACGGCGCCGGCAAGTCGACGCTGATCAAGGTGCTGACCGGTGCGGAGCCGCTCCAGCACGGTTCGATCACGCTGAATGGCGCGCGCATCGCGCCCGGCTCGACACGCGAAGCACAGCAGCTCGGCATCAGCACGGTTTACCAAGAGGTGAACCTGTGCGCGAACCTCTCGGTGGCGGAGAACATCTTCGCGGGACGCCAGCCGATGAATTCGTGGACGCGCGGCGGCGGCATCGACTGGAAGACGCTGAATGCACGCGCGAAGACCCTGCTTGCCGGGCTCGACGTCGACATCGACGTCCGCCGCGAGCTGGGCAGCTATTCCGTCGCACTCCAGCAGATGGTGGCCATCGCGCGCGCCATAGACATCTCGGCGCGCGTGCTGATCCTCGACGAGCCGACTTCGAGCCTCGACAGCGATGAAGTCGCGAAGTTATTCGCGACGCTGAAGCGGCTGCGGGACAACGGCATGGCGATCCTGTTCGTCACGCACTTCCTCGACCAGGTATATGCCATCAGCGATCGCATCACGGTGCTGCGGAACGGCAAGCTGGTGGGCGAGCATCCCATCGCCGAGCTCGATCAGTCTGCACTGGTGTCCGCGATGGTGGGTCGCGCGTTCTCGGCCGACAATGCGTCGCGGGCATCAACCGAGGCGGCCACGGGCGAAGTCATCCTCCAGGTTCGCAACCTCGAGCGCCGCGGCGCGGTGTCCGGCGTGAACTTCGAGCTGCGCCGCGGCGAGATCGTCGGCCTGGCTGGATTGTTAGGCTCCGGTCGTACCGAGGTGGCACGGCTGCTGTTCGGACTCGACCGCGCGGATTCGGGCGAAATCGTTATCAACGGCAAGCCGGTCATGCTGCACGATCCGGCACAAGCCATCCGGCACGGCCTGGCGTTCTGCCCCGAAGAGCGCAAGACCGAAGGCATCGTCGAAGACCTTTCGATCCGCGACAACATGATCCTCACGCTGCAGGCACGCATGGGACTGTGGCGCAAGGCGCACGCCTCGATGCGCAGCAAGCTCACCGATCGCATGGCGCAGCTCATCGACATCCGCGCGCAGGATCTCGATGCGCCCATCGGTGCGCTATCCGGCGGCAACCAGCAGAAATGCGTCATCGCGCGGGCATTGGTCCTGCAGCCGCGCGTGCTGATCCTCGACGAGCCGACACGCGGCATCGACGTCGCCGCCAAGCAGGAGATCATGAACCGCCTGCAGAAGCTGGCGAGCGAAGGACTGGCCATCGTATTCATCTCCGCGGAAATCGACGAGTTGACGCGCGTCTGTACGCGCATCGTCGTCATGCGCGACCGCCGCCAGGCGGGCGAGCTTCCCGGCGGCGCCAGCAGCGATGACGTCTATGCCATGATCGCCGACAGCCACCGTGCATGCACCTCGGCCGGGTCCGTGAAGCACACGCTCCAACAACTGCTCTGGCCGTGCGTGACGCTGGCGCTGCTGATCGCACTGAATGCATTCGTCAACCCGGGCTTCCTCGCGATCACGCTGCGCGACGGCCACCTGTACGGCAATCTCATCGACATCCTGAATCGCGCGGCGCCGCTCGCGCTGGTCTCGGCCGGCATGACGCTGGTGATCGCCGCGCGCGGGCTCGACATCTCGGTGGGCGCGGTGGTCGCGATCACCGCGGCGACGGCCGCGATCCTGATCGGCGGCGCACTGAATCTCGCGCCGGGCGCCGAAGCCGTGAGCCGGTTTCCCATGTGGCTGGCGCTCCTGGCAGCGCTCGGTGTCGCGACGCTGTGCGGGCTGTGGAACGGCGCGCTGGTCGTCGGCGTCGGCATGCAGCCCATCATCGCCACGCTCATCCTCATGGTCGCCGGCCGCGGCGTCGCCCAGCTCATCACCGGCGGTCAGATCCTGACCATCTACTACCCGCCCTACGCCTACCTGGGCAACGGCTACCTGTTAGGCCTGCCCTTCGCCGCGGTGCTGGCGACGCTGGTGATCGTCGCGCTGCATGCCATGCTGTCGCTGACGCCGCTCGGCCTGTACATCAGGGCCATCGGCATCAATCCGGTCGCCGCGCGCATCGCAGGCGTGCGCGCGCGACCGATCACGCTCGCGCTCTATGGCTTCTGCGGGCTCACGGCCGGTCTCGCCGGCCTCATCATCAGCTCGAACGTCAAGAGCGCGGATGCGAACAATGCCGGCCAGCTGCTCGAGCTCGACGCCATCCTCGCGGTGACGCTCGGCGGCACGGCGCTCACCGGCGGCCGCTTCAGCCTCGCTGGCACGGTGCTCGGGGCGTTGATCATCCAGACGCTGACGTCGACCATCTACTCGCTCGGCGTACCGCCCGAGGTGAACCTCGTGTTCAAGGCGGCGCTGATCTTCGTGGTCATGCTGCTGCAATCGGCCGAATTCCGCGCCACCGTGCGCCGCTTCGTCTTCCGGCCGGCGGACTGAGCGCATGGACGCGACCAACGGCGCAATCTTCGGACTCGACCGGCGCCTCGTGCCGCTCTCGGCTCCGGTCGCGCTGTTCCTCGCCATGGTCGCCTTTGGCGCGGCCTCGTACGACTCCTTCCTCTCTCCGCAGGTGTTCCTGAACCTCGCGATCGACAATGCCTTCCTGTTCATCGTCGCGATCGGCATGACGTTCGTGATCCTGACCGGCGGCATCGACCTGTCGGTGGGTTCGGTGCTGGCGTTGACGACCATGGGCGCCGCCGCGCTCACCGAGAAAGCCGGCTGGAACCCCGTGGTGGTGATCCCCGTGCTGCTCATCGGCGGCGCGGCTTTCGGCGCGGTGCAGGGATTCCTCATCCATCGCTACCGGCTGCAGCCGTTCATCGTGACGCTGGCCGGCATGTTCGTGGCGCGCGGCCTCTGCTACCTGATCGACACCGAGAGCATCCCGATCCGCAACCCGTTGTTCGTCGCCCTGGCCGAGGCGCGTATTCCGCTGGGCGGCGGGGCCGCGCTCTCGAGCGGCGCGCTCATCGCCATCGTCACCGTCATTGCCGCGCTGTGGATCGCTCATGCGACGCGTTTCGGCCGCACCGTCTACGCCATCGGCGGCAACGCGAAATCCGCCGCGCTGATGGGCCTGCCGGTGGGCGGTACGCTGGTGCGGGTCTATGCCATGAGCGGCTTCTGCGCCGCGCTCGCGGGGCTCGTCATGACGGTCTACATGCTCTCGGGGTACAGCCTGCACGCCATCGGCCTCGAGCTCGACGCCATCGCGGCCGTGGTCATCGGCGGCACGCTGCTCACCGGCGGCGTCGGCTACGTCGCCGGCACCTGCGTCGGCGTGCTCATCCTCGGCGTCATCCAGACGCTGGTGATCTTCAACGGCACATTGAGCTCGTGGTGGACGCGCATCGTGGTGGGCGTGCTGCTGTTCCTCTTCTGTCTTTCGCAGCGCGTGATCGAGGGCCGTTCGGAGCAGCGCCGATGATGCGTTCCTTCGGGCTGCTCCGCGACGGGCGTAGCGTCGAGGCGATCACGCTGCGAAACGGCCGTGGGCTGGAGCTCGAAGTGCTCACCTACGGCGCGATCCTGCGCCGCCTGAGTTATCCGGTGAAAGGCAGGCGACGCGAGCTGATCCTCCATTTCGACCGCCTGGAGCACTACGAAAGCGACCGAGCCTACGTCGGCCCGATGGTCGGCCGCTTCGGCAATCGCATCGCGAACGCGGCGTTCACGCTCGACGGCCGCAAACACAAGGTCACGGCCAACGAAGGCGCCAACCACCTGCACGGCGGCGCGCTGGGATTCGGCAAGCGGCTGTGGCGCGTGCTCGATGTCACCGAAACCAAGGGGCCACGGATCCTGCTCGGTTACGTTTCACCCGACGGCGAGGAGGGATTTCCCGGCGAGCTCGAGACCACGGTCGAGTTCAATGTGGGCACGAACGTGCTCGACATCGAGATCACCGCGCACAGCGATGCACCGACGCCCGTGAACCTCACGTATCACCCCTACTTCAACCTGGCCGGCAAATTCAGCGCACCGGTCACGGACCATTTCCTGCGCATTCCCGCCTCGTACTATCTACCGGTGCGCGCCGGGCTCATCCCGACCGGCGAGCTGGCGCCGGTGACGAACACGCCGTTCGATTTCCGCGTGGCGCGGCCGCTCGCGCCGCCGCCGGCGAGCGCGAACGTGCAGCTGAAACTCGCGGGTGGGTACGATCATTGCTGGGCGCTCGATGCCGACGCCGATTGCGCCTGCGAGCTGCAGAGTCCCACGCGGGATCTCTCGCTGACGATGCGCGGCAGCGGGCCCGGCCTGCAGTTCTACAACGGGCAGTTCCTCGCGCGCACGCATCCGGCAATCGGCAACGGCCTGATCCTCGAGCCGCAGGGCTTCCCGAATGCCGTCAACGAAGCGAAGTTTCCGCCGGCGATCCTGCGGCCCGGCGAGATGTATCGCGCGCACATCGAGTATGAGTTGAAGGGATAGAGCACATCGCGCACACCGCGCCTCACGTTCCGGAGTCCGTATGTCAACGAACCGCCGTCAATTTCTTTCCCGAATCGGTCTGGCCGGTGCAGGCCTGGCAACCGGATTCTCGTTGCCCAGCTACTCGCAGGCGAGCGGCCGCACCGCGCGAGCCACGTTGGGACTCACGGCGCCGCGACCGGATTTCGATCGGCGGATATTCGGCGCATTCCTGGAGCACCTGGGCCGCGCCGTTTACACCGGCGTGTACGAACCCGGCTCACCGCTCGCCGACAAACGCGGCTTCCGCGGCGACACGCTGCGCGAGGTCAGGGACCTCGCCGTGCCGATCATGCGATATCCGGGCGGCAACTTCGTGTCCGGATACAACTGGATCGACGGCGTGGGCCCGACGCAAGACCCGTCCCGCCGTGCTCGAACGCGCCTGGAACTCGCTCGAGACCAATCAGTTCGGCACCAACGAGTTCATGGACTGGGCGCAGGGCCGTCGGTACCGAGCCGCTGCTCGGTTTCAATCTCGGCACGGGCACCTCCGAGATGGCGGTGGCGTACATCGAGTACTGCAACTACGCGAAGGGCACGAAATGGAGCGACCTGAGGCGCTCGCACGGCTACGAGCAGCCGCACAAGGTGAAGTACTGGTGCCTTGGCAACGAGATGGACGGGCCCTGGCAGATCGGCAGGCTCACCGGGCGCGAGTATGGCCGCAAGGCGCGCGACATCGCGCAGCAGGCGCGCGTGATAGATCCGGACGTGCAGCTCATCGCCTGCGGCTCGAGCAGCGCCGGAATGCAGACCTATCTCGAGTGGGATCGCGAGGTGCTCGAGGAGTGTTACGACATGGTCGACGGCCTTTCGCTGCACGCCTACTACGGCAATTCACCCGACACTTCAGGCGGCAAGACCGAGCGCTACCTCGCGATGAACCTGGACATGGAGCGGCACATCCGCGAGGTCACGGCCGTCTGCGACTACGTGCAGGGTCTCAAGCGCTCGCCGAAGAGACTGTGGCTGTCCTTCGACGAGTGGAACGTCTGGTACCGCGCCAACAGCGGCGATCACACCAATGGCCACGGCAAGTTCGCACCCAGGCTGCTCGAGGAAATCTACAATCTCGAGGACGCGCTGCTGGTCGGCGGATTGTTGAATACGCTCCTGCGCCAGTCCGACCGCGTCCGGGTCGGTTGCCTGGCGCAGATCGTCAATGTGATCGCGCCGCTCATGACCAGCGACAAAGGCATCCTGCGCCAGTCCACCTACTTACCCGTACGCGATGGCGCTGAAATACGCGGCCGGCCGCATCCTCGACCTGCAGGCCGAATGCGAGACTTACCCCGTCAGGGCCGCGGGATTGCGCGGCACGCTACGCGCGCAACATGGAAGTCCCGTTCGTCGACGTGGTCGCGACTTACGACGCCGTCGGCAAACGCGTCGCCGTGTTCGCGCTCAATCGCGATCTGTCCAACGAACGCGAGCTCGCGCTCGACTTTCGAGGACATCACGCCGTCACGGGTGCTGGCCGCGGAGACGGTCACGGGCCCGGACCTCAAGGCGTTCAACACCTTCGAGAGCCCGAACCAGGTCGTGGCGACGAAACTCGACGTCGTCGAATGCGGGCGCGAAGATGACGGTAAGGCTCCCGGCGCGTTCCTACAGCGTCGTTCATCTGGCCGTATCGTGAGGTCGCGCCATGACCCGCACGCCTACGCGCCGCGACGCACTCAAAATGCTCGGCGCGGGCGCGGCCATCGACAGCTGCGCTCCGGCGCATGCCCTGAGCCCCACGCCGCATCCGATCGAGCCCAGGTGCACTACTTCGGTCTCGGTCGCGTGCGGCTCGGCGACGGGCCGTTCCTCGCCGCGCAGAACTCGACGAAGACTATCTATTGCAGCTCGAGCCCGACCGCATGCTGCGAACTTCCGCATGAACGCCGGCCTCGAGCCGAAGGCGCCGGTTTACGGCGGCTGGGAATCGGTCGAGCCCTGGATCGGATCCGCTGCCACGGCCACACGCTCGGTCACTATCTCACCGCGGCCGCGTGCATGTATCGAATCCACCGGCGATGAACGATTCGCCGAGCGCGTCGACTACATCGTGGCCGAACTCGCCGAATGCCAGGCGAAGACCGGCGGATGGCTCACGGCGTTCCCGGACGGCGTCGCGCCGCTCCTCGACAGCCTCGCCGGCAAGGAATTCGCCGGCGTGCCCTGGTACACCACCCACAAGGTGATGGCGGGCCTGCGCGATGCGCACCGGCACCGCGGCTCGAAGCAGGCGCTCGAGGTGCTGGGTGACGTTCGCGGATTGGGTGGATCGACGCCGCGCAGGACGTACCCGAGGATCGCTTCCAGAAGATGCTCGACCGCGAGCACGGCGGCATGAACGAGGTGCTCGCCGATCTGTTCGAGATCACCGGCGATCGGCGATACCTCGACATGGCGATGCGGTTTTCCCATCGCGCATTCTGGATCCGCTTGCGAATGGCGATCGACAAGCTCGACGGATTGCACGCGAACACCCAGATCCCGAAGATCATCGGCTTCAGCCGCATCCACGAGGTCGGCGGCGGCCGCGCGGATTCCGACGATCGCGCCGCGGCTTCTTCTGGGACACCGTCGTCAGCGCAACGCTCCTTCGCCACCGGCGGGCACGGCGACGTCGAGCATTTCTTCCCGAAGCACAAGTTCGTCGAGCACCTGGGCTCCGCGAAAACCATGGAGACCTGCTGCACGCACAACATGATGCGGCTTACGCGCTCGCTGTATCGCAGCGACCCGCAGTCGGCTATTTCGACTACTTCGAACGCGCACTGTTCAACGGCATCCTCGCCTCGCAGGATCCCGAGACGGGCATGAACACGTATTTCCAGGCCACGCGGCCCGGCTACGTGCGCCTGTATCACACGCCGTTCGATTCGTTCTGGTGCTGCACGGGCTCCGGCATCGAGAATCACGCGCGTTACGGCGAGAGCGATCTACGCGCACGACGACGAGTCGCTGTACGTCAACCTGTTCCTGGCTTCGACGCTGACTGGCGCGAGCGCGGCATCACGCTGACGCAATCCGCGATTCCCGGACGCCGGACACGACGCGGCTCAATTCGAGCGAGAAGCCGCAGCCGTGAAGCTCAATGCCATCCGCCAGCCGGCATGGTGCCCAGCCATGTCGATCAGGTCCGAACGGCCAGCGCTCATGCCGTCAGCCGCACGGGCTGGTACTTTGAGTTGCTCGCGCGCATCCGTCGCCGGCGACACCGTCGAGTGCGGCTGCCAATGACCCTGGCAGGGCCGTTGCCGAACGCCCCTGACTACGCCGCGCTCGTGTACGGCCCGATCGTGCTCGCCGGCCGACTCGGGACGCGGACTCACCCCCGGCTCCCAACTCATCGTCAACGAGCGCGAGTCGGGCAACATGCTGAAGGCCGACGTGACGATTCCGCGCTGGACGAAACCGATGGGGAACTGGGCCGCACCACGCGAGACGACTGGACCAGGCTCTGTTCCGACCGCGGGTTCGATGGCGGCGCGAGCGTCGAGTCATCCCGTGGTTCCGGCTGACGCACGAGCGCTACAACCTGTACTGGCGCAAGACCTGATTTTCGCTATCCGCGCACCTGCGGGTTCGCGGCCGCGGCTGACTTCCGCGGCCTTGTTCCTCGTGCTCACCGGCATCGCCATTCTCGCGATGCAGATAGGCCATGGTTTCTTTCCGGGCGCACGCGCCGGCGCGCACGCGGGGCGTTTGTTGTGTTCAGCCGCCGCCTGTGGTTGCTGATTGCCGGCAGCCGAAAGCTCTTGCAACGCGATGGGTTCTCCCGGCCGATCGGCTCGGGCTCGCATTCACCGCCGCGAACGGCAAGGCATTCGTCCTCGGCATAGTCATGGCCTGCGCGCTCACCAGCCCTGTTCCGACGCAGTTCTATCTGGTCGCCACAAACTAGTGAGAGGGCCGCACCCCCTGTTCGATGATTAGACGCCGCCGATACCCGGATCCTGGCCGGAAACGCGTGAGCTGCGTTTGCATCCCTGTGGTCCGCTGTCGCAGCTGGGCACCACCAGCTCACTCTGCTTTATCGATCCGCACAAAATTCCAGGGTGTTTCACTTCCCCGGCTGGCGCGGCCGTTCGAGCTGACTCGTGACGGTCCTGGGACTGCGGCCGCCGCAAAATTCATTATCATGTTCAGGCGTATGCAATATCAGGCATGACGCAAATGGACTGGGGGCACCCCGCGCTTCACTGCACGCTCAGTTTTCCTTTACCTGCTTCTCCGGCGGCGGCGTCCGCGATCCTCACCATATCCGTCTCAGTTCCTGCACGATCGCCCGAACAGCCAGCACGCCCTTATGGGTCTTCGAACTCACTAAGGCTCCCTGCTCTGTCACCTGCCACCTGGACGCACGCCGGCGCGCCGGCCGGGGCCGGGCGGACACTACCACCTTTCGGTCGCCGTCTTCACTGCCGTCCAAACCCTCGGAATTTCGCGAACTGGAGCCTTTCCTAGGGACACCCTGTGTGACCCGCGTCACCGTGGTTTTGTCACATTCCCGCCAAGATTCCCCTCGTGCCAATGGGAGAAAAACCGTCCGAAAGGGTCGGCGGGGGCTCCATTGCGCGCCGATGGAGGTGTCTTTTGGCCATTCATAAAGTTTTGATCGTCGATGACGCGCGTCCGGATCTCATGAATCTCGAAAAGATCGTGAGCGGCGCCGGTTACATCACCTTGACCGCGACCAACGGCCAGCAGGCCGTCGAGATCTCCAAGTCGCAGCTGCCGGACGTCATCCTCATGGACGTCAACATGGACCAGATGGACGGCTTCGCCGCCACGCGCGCCATCGGCGGCGAACCCACCACCAAGGGCATCCCGGTGGTGCTGGTCACCAGCAAGAACCAGAAAGCCGACCGCGTCTGGGCACAGATGCTCGGCGTGAAAGGCTACGTCACCAAGCCCTACACGCCCGGACCAGATCCTCGGCGCGATCGCCGCCTGCGCCTGAGCAACAATGAACGCCACCTTTCCACTTCCGCTCGGACTGCCGCCGCTCCCGCCGGAGCTGGCGGCACTGGCCGCGCCCGCCGGCGGCGGTCGAGGAGAATCCGGACGACATCGTCCGCCAGGCGTTCCGCATCGGGCAGATGCGCCTGCTCGCGCCGTTCGCCACCGCGAGCGAGCTGGTGGAAATGCCGAACGTCTATCCACTGCCGCGCATGCCCGCCAACCTGCTCGGCCTCGTGAACCTGCACGGCCGCATCGTGCCGCTGTTCGATCTCGCCGCCCTGTTCGAGACGCAGCACCTGCCGCGCGAGAAACGCATGGTGCTCGTCATCGGCCACGGCAACGACGCCGCCGGCATCGTCATCGACGGCCTTCCGCGCCGCATGGTCTTCCCGCCCGACGACCAGATCATCACGCCGGCGCTGCCGGCGGCCGCGGCCGCCGCGGTGATCGCAACCTATCTCGCAGGGCAAGGACGCCTGGTTCGAATTCAATTACGCGCCACTACTCGATCAACTCGTGAGCAACTGACATGGCCATCCGCAATGTATTCGGCGCCCAGTCCATCCGGCAGAAGCTGCTGCTCGGCACGCTGTTCCTCGCCATCATCCCGGTGGCGGTCACTTCGATGATCGTCGGCCGCGAATCGCTGAACTCCGGCCGCGCCGCGCTCGAAGCGCAGGCCCGCGAGGCGCTGATCGCGCAGCGCGCCTCCAAGGCCGCGCAGATCACCGACTATTTCGACTCCCTGTCCAACCAGGTGCAGGTGCTGGCCGCGTCACCGGACGTGGTGGCCCCATGCGCGAGCTGCCCGCGGCGTTCGACAACTCGGTGATCAGCATCGCCGACCTGCCCGCCGAGCGCGCGCGCCTCGCCAAGTACTACACCGCGACTTCATGGCGGAGTTCCAGAAGCGCAACACCGGCCGCATGGTCGACATGGCCTCGACGGTCGCGACCCTGCCCGACATCGCGATGAACCTGCAGTACCAGTACATCGCCGCGAACCCGCATCCGCTGGGCTCGAAGAAAACCTCGATCGCGCCAACGACGGCTCGCGCTACTCCGAGCTGCATGGCGCCCTGCACCCGTACCTGCGCACCGCGCTGCTCCAGTTCGGCCTGTACGACATCTTCCTGGTCGAGCCGCGGAACGGCACCATCGTCTACACCGTGTTCAAGGAGCTCGACTTCGCCACCTCGCTCGTGAACGGTCCGTTCGCCAAGACGCAAGCTCGGCGATGCGTTCCGTCAGTCCTGGACCTCGACAAGCCCGGCATGGTCGCGCTGTCCGAATTCGGTGAATACCTGCCCTCGTACAACGACCAGGCGGCCTTCCTCGGTACGCCCATCTTCGAGGGCGGCAAGAAGATCGGCGTGCTGCTGGTGCAGGTGCCCATCGACAAGATCAACTCGGTGATGACGCACGAAGGCCAGTGGAAGGAGCGCGGCCTCGGCGACACCGGTGAGACCTACCTCGTTTCCGCCGCCGACGGCACGCCGCGCTCGATCGCGCGCTCGCGGTCGAGACATCGAGGCTTACACAAAAAGCGTGAAGCGACGCCGGCTTCGCACAGGGATTCGCCAATGCGGTGCGGCCAAGGGCACGAGCATCGGCCTCGTCCCGATCAAGACCCGGGCGACCACGGACGTGTTCGAGAAAGACACCGCGGGATTCGGCGTGTATCCGAACTACTCGAAGACTCCGGTGCTGGGCGCGTATGCGCCGCTGTCGGTGCTCGGTCTCAAATGGGCC
>CAVZED010000006.1:147500-194346 GCA_963774045.1 uncultured Pseudomonadota bacterium | reverse complement strand
TACCGTCGAAGGAACTGCGCGTGTGCGGCGGCGGTGTGTTCTGGCCGGTGCAATCCGATCCGGCGGCGAAGCTGGTGTGGGGCGATCGTCCGCCGCCCAGCTCGGATCACCGCCTGGTGTGGATCGACGTCAGCGTAGCCGGAGCTCGATGCCCACCGGGCAGTGGTCCGACAGCCAATGATCCTTCGCATCCTGGTCGTTGAAGATCACGCGCACGAAGGATTTTCTGAGCACCGACTTGGCGAGATCCTTCCCGAGCAGGATGGTGTCGATGTATTCGCGGTACTCGCTGTCCGTGGTGCACGGGATGAATTTCTCGCGCCCGGTGATATTGATGAGCTGCGCCGCGGGCTGAGCCGATGAACCGAGCTCGCCGTACACGTTCAGCAAGCGTCCCTGCGGATCGCGCAGCGGTCCCTTCTCGAGGCTGAAGCGGCGGTTGAAATCGCCGAGCACGCCGAAGCGTTGGCCGGCGCGCACCTGCTCTTCGATCCATGCCTTGAGCGGCGCCACCTGGCGCGACAGCAGTTCGCAGTTGCGGCCGGCGGCCGTGAGCGGCCCGCGGGACAGCCCGACTTCAGGTGCACCGACATCAGCCGGAACTCGTTCGCAGTCCCGGGGAAGAACGTGACCACCACGCCGCGGCGCACGGCGTTATCCAGCGACAGCGTCTGGTATTCGGGCTCGCAGCGATGTGGCAGGCCGCGCCGGATCGCGAAGCCGTTCTTCTGCGTGTGGGCACGATCGCTGAAACAGTAGTCGTAGCCCGGGAAGACCAGCTCGGCCGAATCGGGGCCGTCCACTTCCTGCAGTGCCACGATGTCGGCGGCAAGCTCCGCCGCATACTTGCGCAACGTGGCGAAATCGGTGGCGGTGCGCGGATCGCGCTTCGTGATCGCGCAGGGCAGCGTGCGCTGATCGCCGCCCACCATGCCGCCGTTCTGCGCGCAGTCGTCGCGCAGCGCCACATGGGTCGCCGGCGTCATCAGGTATTCGACATTCCAGCTCGCGATGCGCACCTTGGTCGCGCCGTCCTTCCATACACCGGCGCCGGGCAGCTCGAGCACCACGTCATCGGTCTTCAGGCCGGCGTACTTCTGTTCGAGGCTGCCGTAGGGATTGGTCCAACTACCGTAGATGGGATTGGGTAGCAGGAACCAGTTCGTTCCGAAGCGGGGTTCGAGGCGTTCGCGATCGCCGGCGAACGTCTTGGGATCGACGAAGTCCCCGAGATCGTCACCCACCAGCGCGACGATGCGGTATTTCTCGGCAATGAACGCACGGCGCGTGGTCTTGATGCCGTTGTTCCAGTCCGGGCGCTCCCTGCGCAGCAGCAGGTGCTCGGGATCCGGGGCCAGGTCGATGCCCAGCGCGACCAGGTTTTTCATGGTCGAGGTCTGCGCCGGGCACGGGTCGGTGGCCGATGGCGGTGGCGCCGTGCAATCGCGATTGGTCAGGAAGAACACCGTGTGGCCGAGCTTGCGCGCGGCCGCGATGAATTCGCGCGCGCCCGGCACCGCTTCAGCCTCGCCGGCGCCCACCCAGGCACCCCAGCTCTTGGCGCCGTAGCTCTCGCGATCGCGCAGCAGCCGCGCCTGGTAGACCGTGTTGTCGAGCACGGTCTCGTCCAGGTCCATGATCACGGCCGTCGGCATGCGTGCCAGCACCTCGTCCGGCACGTCTTGCTGCTCGAGCGCGGCGCTGCCCGGCGCCGGGACGGCTATCTTCTGCGCCGCCAGGCGATAGATCTGTTCGGTGATGGCGCGATACTCGGGTGCCTGTTGCATCCACAACGTCGCGTTCAACGCTTCACGGCCTTCCTGTTCGTCCGCGCTCGCCGCGCCAGCGATCAGGAAAACCACTAAAAACCATGGCCGCACGGAAACCTCCGCCACGTAATTCGTGGGCCGGAGTATTTCACACGAAATGGAAATGGGGACATTCCCCGTTTCCTAGCAAACGGGACGGACCTGAGGGGCGGCGTCCGCGCCTTCCGAGGGTTGACCCGCGCTGCTCCCTCAAGGTCGCGCGCGCTTCGAAAATTTCCGGACGGAAATTTTCGGCGTTCGCTCGTCGGAAGCCTACGGCCTGCAGGTCTGCAGAAATGGCTGCGCTGGAATGCATCGCGGCGGCCGTATTGGCTTCCTCCTCGCCGCGCTCCATTCGGTCGCAGAGCGGGTCAACCCTCGAAAGGCGCGCCCACCGGCACCGCACGGTCCCCGCGTGTTAGCGAAGCAGCGCGTCCCCATTTGCCGCTGCTGGGAGAAGAGTGCGCGACTCCAGGGCCCGGCAAGAACCAGAACACCGAGTCTTGCGATCTTTTCCACCCTCGGGGACACAGCGCGATGGCTCGACAACGGGGAACGGAGCTGCGGATCGTGGCGGCGGAGGCGTGCGGTGCGGTCTCCGGGCAAACGGGGACAGACGCGCTCGGGTGGTACGCCTGTCCATGGCTGACTCTCTTTGCGACCGAATGGAGCGCGGCGAGGAGGAAGCGCCCGACCGCCGCCGTGGTGCATTTCAGCGCAGCCATTTCTGCAGATATAAAGGCGGTCCGCTTCCGACGAGCGGCCGCCGAAAATTTCCGTCCGGAAATTTTCGAAGCGCGCGCGACCTTGAGGGAGCAAAGAGAGTCAGCCGTGGGCAGGCGTATCGGAAAACCTCAGCATGTCCCCGTTTGCCCGAAGACCGCACCGCACGCCTCCGCCACCGCAACCCCTCAGGTCCGTCCCCGTTTGCTAGGAATCGAGGAATGTCCCCATTAGCCGGTGTCGGCCAGTGAGCTCGACTGCCAGTCGTTGTCCAGAATATTGAGAGGCTCGACCTGCAGGTAACGCAGCGCGTCGGCGGCACTGCAGGGGCGCGCGAACAGGAAGCCCTGCGCCAGGCTGCAACCCATGTTGCGCAGGATCTCCAGCTGCTGCCAGCCTTCGATGCCTTCCGCGACCACCTGGATGTTCAGGCTGCGCGCCATGGCGACGATGGCGCTGACGATGGCGTGGTCCGAAGGATCGGTGGCGATGTCGCGTACGAAGCTGCGGTCGATCTTCAGCGAGTCCACGCGCCAGCGCTTCAGGTACGACAACGATGAATAGCCGGTGCCGAAGTCATCGATCGCGATCTTCACGCCCAGGTCGCGCAGGCTGGCCAGCGCATCCTCGCGGAACTCGCCGGTGCGTGTCTCGAACAGCGAGCCCTCGGTGAGCTCCAGCGCGATCAGCTGCGGCCCGATGCGGTATCTTCTCCATGGCGGCCTGGATGAGCTCGCGCAGCTTGGTGCGCTCGAGCTGCACGGCCGAGACGTTCATGCTGACGGGCACCAGGTGCGCGCCCTGGTCGCGCCAGGCGCTGATATCGCGCCCGATGCGGTCGAGCACGAACTGGCCGATCGGAATGATGAGACCGGTTTCCTCGGCGACTTCTATGAACCGCTCCGGCGAAACGTAGCCCTGCGTAGGGTGTTTCCAGCGCAGCAGCGACTCGAGCCCGGCGACCCGGCGCGTCTCGATGTCGATGATGGGCTGGTAGTGCACGTCGAACTGGTGCAGCTTGAGGCCCGCGCGCAGCGAAGACTCAATGGCCACGCGCTCCTTCAACGAGCGGTCCATCTGCGGGCTGAAGACCTGGAAGTTGTTCCTGCCCAGGTCCTTGGCCTGGTACATCGCCGTGTCGGAGTGCTTGAGCAGCTCGCCCATCGTGGCGCCGTCGCGCGGGAACATGCTCACACCGATGCTCACCGTGGCCACGAGCGCGCGGCCATCGATCATCACGGGAGCGGACAACACTTCATTGATGCGCGTCGCGGCGATGGCCACCTCGTCGGGCGCGTTCACGCGATGCAGGACCACGACGAACTCGTCGCCTCCCATGCGAACCACGATATCCGCGGGACGCACCGCCGCGCGCACTCGCTTGGCGATTTCCTGCAGCAGCTTGTCGCCCACTTCGTGGCCGCGCGAGTCATTGATGTGCTTGAAACGATCCAGGTCGAGGAACAGCACCGCGAGCATCTGGCCGGCTTCCTGGCAACGTGCGAGGGCTTCGGGCAGGTGCGCCTGCAGGAACAGGCGGTTCGGCAGTCCCGTGAGGTGATCGTGATTGGCGAGCTTGTCGAGGCGCTGCTGGTTGGCGAGCAGCTGGGTCTGCGCCTTCTTTCGTTCGGAAAGATCGCGCATCAGGTAGGAGACCAGGCGCCGGTCGCTGGACTCGATGGGCACGCAGCTCACTTCCACGTCGATCTGCCGGCCGTCCTTGAGCCACTGCACCAGCTCGACGCCGCGGCTGGGTTCTACACGCGCGAGGGTTGCTATCACCGGGTCCTGTGAGTCGTTCGGGCCACGCAGCACGGACAGCACCGAGCGCCCGCGCAATTCCTCGAGCGTGAATCCGAGCTGTTCCTGTACGGCGGGGTTTGCATCGACGATTTCGCCGGTGCGCGCGTCGGCCACCAGCAACCCGTCCTGCGCCTGTTCGATGATGGCGCGGTAGCGCGATTCCAGCGACAACCGGTCGGCGCTGAGCCGCCGTGAACGTGCCACGAGCAGGATCGCGACGATGGTGAATCCACCGACCAGCAATCCCAACAGGATGGTCTGGTACAGCGTGGTCTGCGTGGCCTGCGCAAATGCGCTGCGCGGAATCTCCAGCTGCACCAGCCACACCGGTGTGCCGACCTGATCGCGCAGGATCAGGAAACCATTGATGTGGCTGCGCCCGGCGACCCGCGTGAGCAGATTGGCCGTGAGCGGCGAACGACGCACCCACTCGCGCACCTCCTCGGGCAGGCCCGAGCGATCGAGGTTCGAGACGGGATAACCGGTCACGGGCCAGGGCGAAAAGCGCCCCATGCGCTCGACCACGCTGGGCGTGAACGCGCGCGCGAAGGCGATCCAGCCCTGGGGCTGGCCGGTGGCGGAGTTGTCGTAGACGGGCCGCACGGCGAACAGGGCCGGCCCGCGCGCGCGTTGCACCATGCCGCGCACGCTGTCGCCGACCGAGCCGAGCTGGCCCGAGGTGACGCCCTGCTTGATTGCGGCCAGCAGATCCGGATCCGGCGGGATCTCGTATTCCTGTGCCGTCGGATCGATGGCGTAGGAGGCACGTACTTCCAGGTTGCGGTCGAGCACCAGCAGCGTGTCGACGTCGAGGCGCACCAGCGCCCCGGCATTCAGCGAATCGGCGAAGTAGTTGGGCCGGTTGCCGCGCGCGAGCTCGGCGGTTTCGGTCCAGATGGCATAGTCCCCGAGCGCCGAGTGAAGATCCGCAAGCTCGGTCTCGAAGCCGCGCTCCAGCTGGCGGCTCTGCATGTCGACGTCGCGCGACTCGATGTCGGCGACGTTGACCAGCCAGCCTCGCTGTGACCAGCCATAGAAGGCTACGAGAATGATGGCGACCACCGCGCCGATGACGGGCAGTGGCGACCGCCGGCTGACCTTGCCTTCCGGGGTGGTGGGTGTGCGTTTCATAACGTGAACTGCGTCACGTGCTGTTCATGGCCACACCCCAGTGTGCCCGCACCTCCCGCGCCGCGGCATCGAACCGCGCACAGTTTTGGGCTGCTAAACCTTCAACGGCCCGTAAGCGCCCGGAATCCCAGCCTGGAAAACGCCGCTTCACCTTTGCCGGCGACGAAAATCGCGGGCCGCAGGGACAGGAAATCGCCGGCCACATTATGGTGGTAGCCGGACACTTCCATCTGCACGTCGAACTTGGCCCAGACCTTGCCGTCCGGGCTGTGATGAAACGTGACGACGTGATGGTCGTTGGTCACCCGCAGCCAGAGTTTGCGCCCCGCTCCCTGCGGCTTCGCGCGGGTGCGCTGCAAGCCGTAGCGATGCATGGTGAAGCGCTGCGCATCGAAGCCGAGACCGCAGTACAGGCGCCGGTTGTAGAACAGCAGCACGCCGGCCTGGGCGTCGCCGCGCACCTCGATCTCGACCTCGAACTGGTAACCGAGCTCGCCGACCACGAAGGTGAGCGGCGAGGCGTCGTGCGGTTGCGTGCCTTTGCCGGCCATGATCAGCGCGCCGCGTTCACGGCGCAGCCGCCGCGATTCATCCGGTCCCGGATCGTAGAAAGACCACTGCGAACCGAGGCTGGCGCTGGAAAAATCGTCCGAGAGCGGCGCGCCGTGCGCCAGCGCGCGACCACCGCCGCCTGGCTTGCGCAGCGGACGCGAGAGATCGCCACCGTCCGCCACGATCCAGCCGTCGGCGGTGAAATGCATGGGATCGAGCAGCGTCTGGCGGCCCAGCGTCCAGAAGCCGTTCTCGTAGCCGTGATACACCAGCCACCACGATCCGTCGGGCGCCTCGATGGGTGTCGCATGGCCGCGCGACCACCATTTCTCCGCGGCCGAGACCGTGCGCACGATGGGGTTGTCAGGCGCGTTCTCCCAGGGCCCGTGCACGGATCTGGAACGCGCCACGATCACCATGTGACCGGTGGGCGGACCCGCCGTGCCTCCGACTGCGAGGATCAGATAGAACCATCCGCCATGCCGCAGCACCTTCGGCCCTTCGGGCGCGAAGGTTTCCACCACCCACTCGACCGGATAACGCCACGGGTCGTAAACATGCTCGACCGCGCCGTCGGTGGCCAGCCCGTCATCGCTCAGGCGGACGCGATCGCCATTGCTGAGGAACAGGTAGCGCCTGCCGTCTTCGCCGACCACGTGGCCGGGATCGATGTGGGCATGCAGTTTCAGGTCGACCGGCTCGCTCCACGGCCCTTCGATGCGTTCGGCCGTGATGACGTACAGCGATCGGTATTCGGGCGTGCGCGCGTGGAAGTAGTTATAGAACCTGCCCTCGTGATGCACCAGCTCCGGCGCCCACACCGAACCCACGGGCTTCCTCAGCGTCGGCCCGATGGGTTGCCAGTTGACGAGATCGGTTGAACGCCACACCGGCAGACCCGGATACGCGTCGAAGCTCGAAAACGTCAGGTAGTAGTTAGCGCCGTCACGCAGGATGGACGGATCCGGATGATCGCCGCTCACCAGTGGATTGAGGAAGGTGCCGTCGCCGAGATCCGGTTTGCGCTGGCCTTCGAAGCCGGTGGCCCAGCGTAGCGCCGGCCCATCCGCACAGGTGGGAGCGGCCGGTACTTTCGCACCGGCCGCGCCCTGACTTGCCGTGGAAGTCAGCGAAGCGCCCGCGCCCAGAAGGGCTCCGAGCGCCTCGCGTCTCGTGGTCGTCACTCGTCTCCCGTTACTGGAGCGTGAACCGGGCACCCATGAAGAGCTGCCGGCCCGTGCTCGAGTACTGGGTAACCAGCGGTTCCGCCGCGTAGGCCCAGCGGTCTTCGGTCTGGTTGGTGATGTTGAGCATCTCCAGGCTGAACGACAAGTAGTCGGTGGCCTGCCATCTCACCATGGCATCGAGATTGCGCGTGGCCTTGCTGCCCACGAAGTCGTTCACCAGCGGTGCATCGCAGGGAACCAGCGGGTTGGTGGTCGGGTTGAGTCCCAGCGGACAGGTACCCGCGGCCAGCGGATAGGTGCTCACGTAGGCATCACGATAGGCCCACGAGGCACGCGCGGTCCATTTCGGCGTTTCGTAGAACAACGTGAGGTTGGCCGACTTGGGCGAAGCGCCGGTGAAAGGCCCGTTCTCGAACACCTGCGGAGAAATCGGCGCGACGGTCTGGCCCGGGTCGACCAGATACGACAGCTCCGAGTCGAGCTTCGTGTAGTTGGCCTGCACGCCGAAGTTCTTGAGGAAGCCCGGCAGGAAGGTGAAGTTCTGCTGGTAGCTGAACTCCCAACCCTTGATCTCGCCGCCGGGTGCGTCCTGGAACTGGCGCACGGCGTAGAGACCCGGCGCGGAGCCGTTGACGCCCGTAATCCAGTCGCGCTGCGACTGGGTCTGCGTCTCGAGCGTGGCGGCATACTGCTCGGGGGTGAGGATTTCCTCCAGTGTGTTCGCGAGCTCGAGACGGTCTGCGGGTAGTTGGTCACGTCCTTCTTGAACACCGCCAGCGACACCAGGCCGCCGTCGGCGAAATACCACTCCAGGCTCAGGTCGATGTTCTCGGAGCGGAATGGCAACAGTTGCGGATTGCCGATGGTCATCGACCCGGGCGCGGAGCTGGGCGAAGTTTGGCGTCGTGATGGCCGTAATGGTCGGCGAGAGATTGTTCAGCTGCGGCCGCGCCATCACCTTCGACCAGGCACCACGCAATCAGCAGGTCAGGCGTCAGCTCGAAGGCGATGTTCAGCGAAGGCAGGTCGTCGTTGTACTCGTTGGTTTCGAGCAGCGGACGCGGTCCGGTTGCCGCCACGTTGGTGGTGAGCCGGTCGACTTGAGGGTGGTTTCCGCGATGCGCTGACCGACGTTGCCGAACAGCCGGTGACCGCCGAGATCGAAGTCATAGTTGATCTGGACGAAATAGCTGGTGTCGAATTCGTCGACCTTGAACTGGTTGCCCGGATTCGACAGGTACGACAGCCGGAAGTCACCGTACTTGTTGAGGCAGTTGCAGTCGAAGCCGATGGCTTCGCGGAAGGCATCGATATCCGGCGCAAAGAAGGATCGCGGTGCGCCGGCCGGCACATCCAGACCGTCGCCGAAATCATAGACGCGGCCCATGTCCTGGGCCGTGAGACCCAGCTCCGCCAGTGTCGGGTTGATCTGTTCGTTGGAGAGACGCTGGCCCTCGTTGGCGGCGAACTTGTACTCGCGGCGCGTGTAACCGAACTCGATGCCGACGTTGTCGGTGAGTTTCAGGTCGAAGTTGACGTGCCCGCCCTCGTATTCGTTGTCGGTCTCGCGCAGGAAATGACGCAGCACCGAGAAGCCCTTCACCAGGCTCCAGTTGTTGGGATCGGCGACATCGAAGCCATAGTTGATCGCGGGCATGGAGCCGTGTGCGCGCTCGTCGTAGATGAAGGTCTCGGGCGAGTCCATGCGGTTGAACTCGACCAGGAAGGCCTGGTTGTCGTTCGTCGACTTCGATTTGCCGTACAGCACGTCCACCGACAACTGATCGCCGATATCCTGTTCCAGGCTGATGGATCCCTGCGTGTACTTGGTGACGAAGTACGAGGAATCCGTGGCCGAACGCCAGTCGACGCCGCGCAGCTCCAGATAGTCGGCATTACCGGCGGGCGACACGTTCGCCGCCAGCACTTCGACACCCGGACGCCCGATGAAGCGATCGCGGAAGTACATTCCGTTCGCCGCCGTCCATGCCGCAAGACCCGGGTAACCCGGCGAGGCAGGATTGTTGTAGTAGTCGTAGGTCTCGAGATTGTGCGGATTGGTGCTCCAGCTCGTGGTGTTGAGCCCGGGAAATACGCCGCCCGGCATGGCCTCGGAGCCGCCGCATTCGATGGGATCGCGATACGGCAGTCCCGTCTGGTTCACGCAGGTCTGGTACGTGCCGCGCTTGGCGCCCGGCGCTGTCGCCATGGTGGCGGCCTGGTAGGCCGAGCTGGTGTTGTTGCGATTCAGGCCGACGGACTGAATCTGGTTCACGTCGCTCTTCTGATCGAACTTCGAGTAGACGCCATCGAGTGCGATCCGCGTGGTATCGGTCGGATTCCACTGGAAGGCGGCCGTCAGGCCGAGCCGTTCCTGCACCAGGTCCTGCTGCTCGATGTTGAGCAACGACGGGATGCGGACCACGTTGTCGTCGAATCGACCTGCGGTGCTGAATTCATCCGGATACAAGGCCGCATAGGCGGCGGCATCGGATCCCGTCATGGCCGCGTAGGCCTGGGTGTTCGCCGGATTGAAAATGGCCGCGGGGAAACTGGTTCCCGTGGGCGCGGCAAAGCCCGCGCGCTGCGGGTTCTCATTGCCCTGCCACGACGAGCTGCGATACGCGAAGTCGGACTGACCCTGCTGGCGCTTGTAACGATCGACCTCCGACTCGCGTTCGCTGTAGGCGAAGGAGAAAGAAGCGCCGACGCGGTTGTCGAACCATTGATCGGCATAGAGACCGGCCAGGCGCGGATTGTGCGTGCCGCCGTTTTCGTAATAGGCGTCTTCGGCCGAGAAGGCGAGCTTGCGCCCCTTGTAGTCGAGCGGCTTGCCCGTGATGAGATCCACCGTGGCGCCGAGCGAGCCTTCGTCGGTGTTGGCTGAAGCCGATTTGAGCACCTGCAGCGAGGTGAACAGGTCGGACGCGAATACGTTGAAGTCGAAGCCACGGCCGCGGTTCGGAGCGGCGCCCGAATCACTGGCTCCGGCGTTTGACATGGTCTCGAGACCATTGATTCGCACGCGCGTGAAGTCGCTGGACAGGCCGCGCACCGTGATGCCGCGTCCTTCGCCGTTGTCCCGGTCCAGCGCGATGCCGGGCAGTCGCTGCAGCGATTCGGCCAGGTTGGCATCCGGGAAATCGGCGATGTCCTCGGCGTTGATGGCGTCCATCATCACGTCGGCGCTCTTCTTGAGTTCGACTGCGTTGCGCAGCGACATACGGTAACCGGTTACCGTGACCTCGCCGACCTCTTCGGGCTGGTCTTCCGCGGCCGCCGTTTGCACCGCATCCGCGCCATTTGCCGCATCGTTCTGATCGGCCGCAATTGCGCTGCCGACGCCTAAAACACCGATCACCACGGGCAATATTCCCTTGGTGCCAATTGATTTCGCCATAGTCCCCCCGCTCCCCGCTGTGTGCTTGTAATTGCCACAGGCTTCCCGGCCAAAATGACACCGGTTACCTTTATGATTTTCTTTATAGACGACTATCAACCGCAGCGCAAGAAGCAGGGGCGATATGGAAACCTGCCCAGGAACGACGCAGGAAACCTAAGGTGGGCCGGATTTGATTGCGACAGCCAAGCCTGCTTGGCGAGAATGCCGCCCCTGCCGCGCGCCGCGCGGCGGATGCGCACACCCTGTCGGAGAACGATGATGAACAAGGATCGAATGACCGTACTGGCCGCGATGATGGAGCAGGGAGTGATCCCGGTTTTCTATCACCCGGATGTCGAGGTCTGTAAGAAGGTCATCCAGGCCTGCGCCAATGGCGGCGCAAAGTGCATCGAGTTCACCAATCGCGGCGACTTCGCCTCGCATGTCTTCTATGAAGTCACGCGGCATTTCGACAAGGCGGATCCGAGCGTGATCATGGGTGTGGGATCGATCGTCGATGCCCCCACCGCGGGCATCTACATCGCCAATGGCGCGAAGTTCGTCGTGGGTCCCATCCTCAACGCCGACGTCGCCAAGGTCTGCAACCGGCGCTGCATCCCCTACTCGCCCGGCTGCGGCTCGGCCAGCGAGATCTCCTACGCGCACGAGCTCGGCTGCGAGATCGTCAAGGTATTTCCAGGCAGCTCGGTCGGCGGTCCGGAGTTCGTGAAGAACGTGATGGGGCCGATGCCTTGGACGCGCATCATGCCCACCGGCGGCGTCGAGCCCACCGAGGAGTCGTTGCGCAAATGGTATGGCGCCGGGATCGTTGCCTGCGGCATCGGCAGCAATCTGATCACCAAGGAATTGCTCGCCAAGCAGGATTACAGCGGCATCGAAGCGCGCGTGCGCGACACCGTGAAACTCATCAAGACCATTCGCCAGAAGTGAAAATAATGATGACTGACAACGTATTGAAGATCCGTCCCGCGTGGAGAGACCCGCTGGGACTGCGCCTCCTTCGGCGAAGTGATGCTGCGTTTCGATCCGGGCTTCGGGCGTGTGCGCAATGCACGCAGCTTCCAGGTCTGGGAAGGCGGCGGCGAGTACAACGTGGCCCGCGCGATGCGCAAGTGCTGGGGCAAACGCTCCACGGCCGTGACCGCGCTGCCGGTCAACGATCTCGGCTGGCTGGTCGAAGACCTGATCATGCAGGGCGGCGTCGACATGTCGCACGTGATCTGGCGCGAGTTCGACGGCCTGGGGCGCAACACGCGCGTCGGACTCAACTTCACCGAGAAAGGCTTCGGCATTCGCGCCGCGCTGGGATGCTCGGATCGCGGCCACTCCGCCGCCTCGCAGATCAGGCCCGGTGAAGTGAACTGGGAGAAGCTGTTCGGCGAGGAAGGCGTGCGCTGGTTCCACACCGGCGGAATTTTCGCCGCGCTGGCACCGAACACATCCGAAGCCGTGATCGAAGCCGTGGAGATCGCACGCAAGTACGGCACGATCGTGTCCTACGACCTCAACTACCGCGCGTCGCTGTGGAAGAGCCAGGGCGGCAAGCCAGGTGCGCAGAAGATCAATCGCAACATCGCGAAGTATGTCGACGTGATGATCGGCAACGAGGAAGACTTCACGGCCTGCCTGGGCTTCGAAGTCGAGGGCCTCGACGAGCACATCTCGGCCATCGATCCGGCCAACTTCAAGAAGATGATCCAGACCGCGGTGAAGCAGTTCCCGAACTTCAAGGTGGCCGCGACCACGCTGCGCAATGCGAAGACCGCGACCTTCAACGACTGGTCGGCGATCCTGTACGCCGGCGGCGAGTTCTATCAGTCGATGATGCGCGAGGATCTCGAGATCTACGACCGCGTGGGTGGCGGCGATGGATTCGCGTCAGGCCTGGCCTATGGATTCCTGGAAGGAAAGGGACCGCAGGCCGCCGTGGAATACGGCGCGGCGCATGGCGCACTGGCCATGACGACGCCGGGCGATACCTCGATGGTCAACGTCAAGGAAGTCGAGGCGGTGATGAAGGGCAAGGGCGCGCGCGTCATTCGCTGACGCGCGCGCACTCGCGCTAGAACGACCCTACAGATTCCGATCAGCACCTGGCGGCCGGGCGCGAACGAAGCGCGCGGCGTCTGGGCATCGTTGCGGAAGTACGTCAGCAACTGCTCGTTGGTGAGATTCTGCAGCTCCAGGCTGATCGAGAGATCGGTCTCCATCGGCAGCTTGTAGCTGAACGACGCATCCAGGTACGAGCGCTTCTGCGCGTAGTTGTCACCCGCGAGGTTGTTCTCGTTGTTGCCCAGGAACTCGATGAAGGTATCGCGCACCGACCACGTCAGGCGGCCCGAGAACCCGTGGTTCTCGTAGAAGGCGGTGAGGTTGTAGGTGTACGGCGAGAGTCCGGTGATGGCACTCGACGGCGCGCCCGGCAGGCCGCCCTCCGACTTCTGGTCGATGTGGGTGTAGTTCAGCGTGAACCCCGCGCCCTGCAGCAGGAAGTCCAGCGGCTGCACGTAGGTGACTCGTAGCCGTCGAGCGTGATGAGCTCGTCGGTGTTGGAGCGCTGGTCGACGCGCACCGGCGCGGTGTTCACATTGCCCGTCGTGCAGCCGCACTGCGCGTTCGCGGTGTTCTGAATGCCCTCTGCGTGGCGATCGGCAGTGTCAGGTAGTCGATGCCGAGCGGCCGAACGGTGTCGGCGTACCGATGGGGTCGTGGTAGCCCTCGATCTCCTTGCGCCAGGCGTTCAATGCGATGACGCCGAGCCCGGATTCCCCGAAATACCACTCGAGGCCCAGGTCGTAGTCCTCCGCAAAGTAAGGATCGAGCTCCGGATTGCCGATGGTGAGACGTCGCCGTTGATGCTCGAGCGTCGTTCGGGCGCCATGTCGCCCGGTTGCGGACGCGTCATGGTCTTGGACGCGGCAACGCGCAGGACCAGACCATGGCCGAGATCGCTGGCGATGTTGAAGCTCGGCAGCAGCTTGTCATAGCTCTTTTCGAATTCACTCAGCGCGCCGCCCGTAACGCGGTAGCCTGACAGGAACTGATCGGTGTCGATGCGGCGCACGCCGATGTTGTAACGCAGGTTGCCGAGGATCTCGAGCTCGCCATTGGCTTCCACGAAGACGCCCAGGGTCTGTTCGTCGATCACGCGCGGGTTGTAGCTGGCCACGTTGAGGCCGCCCACGAGGCCGATCGCCAGCTCCTTTTCGAAGTAGTCGATATTCACCGCCGGATCGAGCATGCGGTAGTTGGGCAGCGCCCAGCCGTTGTTCAGGCCGACGTCGAAGTCGGAGGTGTTGTACACCTCGCCATGCGTCCAGGGCTGCATGAATTGACCGAGCTGGGCATTGGGAATCGCGAGCTTGGCATTCAGGATGCCCGCCGCCTGCAGCGCCGCGGTGCACTCCCGGCCCGAGGCGCTGCGTGGCGTTACCTCCATCCGTGGCGCAGCTGGTGGTTTCCCAGTTGGTGATCTCGCGGTGGAACTTGTCCTGGCTGAAGCCGACCGCCAGCTTGAATGCCTCGGAGAGCGCGAATTCACCGCTGACGCGGCCGCCCTTCTGCCACACCTCGCGCTGCACCGGCTGGATTCGCAGCGCATTCCAGTTCCAGAAATTGAGATCGTTCAGATCGCGGCTCGGTGTGACCCTGATCACGCCGTCGCCATTGGCCTCGATGTCCACGGTGATGCCGCTGTTGAGGTTGGAATTGAACAGGTAGGTGTTGGTCGAGCGGAACCAGTCGCTGTGGTTGTAGTTGATCGAAGCGTCGACCGTGAATTCATCGGTGACCTTCCACTCCGTTCCGAGATTGAGATTGATGAAGTCCGTGTCTTCGTCGTACGGACGGTTCTCGTTGAGCCAGATCGGGTTGGCGATGGTCGCGCTCTCGACGACATGGTTGTCGTCCAGCACCACGTTCACGGGAACGTTGGTATTGATGCTGCGCACTGCAAGATTCAGCACATTGCGCTCGTAGACGTGGTCGGCCTTCGAATACAGGCCATCGAGGTTGAACGACAGCGAATCCGACGGCGCCCACTGCAGCGCCACGATGCCCGAGGTGGTTTCGCGCTCGCCGACCAATGTGTCCGGCCGCGCGAGTCGCGGCCAGATCGCGAAACTCAGATCGTGACAGGACAGGCCGGAGGTGCCTCCCGGCGTGTCGCCAGGCCCGCACACCGTGAGTGGTCCCCCCGCCGTGGCGCCATTGGCGCCGAAGTTGTAACCGGCGGGAACGGTGGTCGGCCAGGCCTGCGCCTGGTTGCCATAGCCGGTGGCGTCGTTGGGAGTGCGAAAACTGTTGCACCCGGGATCGGTGGCAAATGCGCAGCGCGTGCCGAGCGTGACGGTGGTGAAACCGATGGTGTTGAAACCGTCGGACCGATACTTGCGGTTGGAATACGCCGCACCGGCCAGGACGCCGAATTCGCCGATGCCAGTGTCCCAGGTATTGCTGACATAGACGCCGAGGCGCGGGCTCCAGTCCTCGGCGGACTCCTGGTAGCTGCCCTTGGCGGTGTAGTTGATGTGGAAGCCCTTGTTGTCGAAGGGCCGCGCGATGCGCAGGTCGATGTTGGCCGCAACCGCGCCTTCGATCTGCCGTGCCGTCGGCGTCTTGGTGACGGTCAGCTGGCTGAATAGCTCGGTCGGAAACAACACCAGGTCCAGGCCGCGGCCCTGACTCACGTTGTCGATGTTGCTGTCCGAGGCCGTCTCGACCGGCGAGCCGTTCAGCGTGATCTGTGTGAAGTCCTTGCCGAGGCCGCGTACCGCCACCGAGGTGCCCTCGCCGGTAAAGTCGCGCGCGATCTGCACGCCCGGAATGCGCTGCAGCGACTCCGCGAGGTTCAGGTCCGGGAACTTGCCGATATCCTCGGCGAAGATCGAATCCGAGACGCTGATGTTGTCGCGTTTGGCGGCGACGGAGTTCTGCAGCGAGGCGCGGAAGCCGGTGACGACGACCTCGCCGATGTCTTCCGTCTGGTCGCTGCCGGCGGCAGCGGGTGCCGCGGCGTCCTGCGCCAACGCGCTGGCGACTCCGGCCAGGCCGGCGATGACGGCCACTGAACGACGCAATGCTCGTGATTTCTGCTTCATGGATGGTCCCCTTGTAGCGCGGATGTTAACCGACACGGCGCCCGGGAAAACGCCCGGCAGTGCAATCGTTTGTGCCAAAAAGGGATGACACCGATGGCCACTCCCTGGCGCCTAACTACTCTCGCGGTGCAAAAAAAAGGGCGGCGGATCCTTGCGAACCCGCCGCCACAATCGAGTGCGAAATCAGAACCTGCCGCGCAGCCCCACCATCATGGTGCGGCCCGAGTCGAACTCGGTGAACGTGGCATTGCGTGAACTGCGAATACGAACGGCGGGTTCTCCTCCGTGAGGTTGATCACGTCGATCGTGAGCTGCGGGGTCTACTCGGACCAGCCGAACATCTCCGCGAAGTCGAAGCTGGACGAGAAGTCCTACTGCGTGTAGTCGTCGCCGAACAGCTCGGCGCCGGTCACGCTCTGCTGGTTGCTGTTCGGACCGGAGTTCTGCGAGCCCTGCGCGTGAGTGACCGAGACGCGCGCGCTGATGCCGTGCTTTTCATAGTAGAGCGTCGCGTTGTAGGTCTCCGGCGGCACGCCGACCGCAATCGCCGGCGCCGCACCTTCACCCTTCTGGTCGATGATCGTGTAGTTCGCCGTGAAACCCAGGCCCTCCATCGCGCGCATTGCCGAAGTCGAGCGGCTGCACCCAGTTGAACTCCAGGCCGTTGATCTTCAGGTTGCCCTCGGCATTCACTGCTGCTTCGAGCCGGCACGTTCGCGGCGGTCCGGACCGCCGCGGCGAGTCGATGGTTCGTCTGCTGCGTTGGCCGCACCCAACGATCGCGATACGTCATGCCGTACTGCGCCAGAGCGCTGAACGGCACGATGGTCTGCCGCGTCACGGTGAAGCCGTGATGCCCTTGCGGAACGCCGCGAAGCCGAAGTATCCCTCACCACCCGGTGTAGTACTCGAAGCCCAGGTCGATGTTGTCCGAGAGGTAAGGATCGAGCTCAGGATTGCCCAGGACTTGCGCGACGTCGTCCGCATCGGGCATGCTGATCAGACCCGGCCAGCATCGCGCTCGGGATTGGGACGTGTCATCGTCTTCGACAGGCCCACGCGCACGACCGCATTGTCGGTGACGTTCCAGGCGCAGGGTCGCCGAGGGCAACACGTTGTTGTAGCTGGTATCGATTGTCGAATCGTCACGACGTTCGGGATACAGGCCGCCATCGGACAGCCGGCTGGCGGCCGGAGCAGTGTGGCACCGGATTGCGCGGGTCGGTGCGGGACACGCGAGGTCGACGATCTGATCGGTCTCCACGTAGCGCACGCCGAAGTTGTAGCGCAGGCGGTTGGTCGCCGACCTCCATGTCGCCGTTCACTTGGGCGAACATCGCCGATACGTCTTCCTCGATGGTGCCCCAGTTGCGCCGTGATTGGCGTGACGCCGGCTTCGCGGCGCTGAATCGTGAATTGCGTCGTAGTTGGAATCGCGACCAGCCGGTCCCAGTTCACGGTCACGAAGCCGTACGGCCGGGGCGCAGATAGCTTGGCACTGCGGCTTTGGGAATCAGCGAACCGCCCCACGTGAGCGGTGGCGAGATCCGCCGGTGTAACCGGTGCCGAGCTAGGCCACGCGGATAGGCCGTTGGCCGCCGGTGTCTCGCCCGTCGCACGGCGGCTGCGAATTCGGTCCCGGCACTGAACTCGCTGGGATTGCCGCCGCAGACCGCGTTCTGCCACTGCTGCGTGTTGGCCAGTACGGCACGGATATCGCGCGACACCTCGTCGTACGCGCCGCCGACCTTGACGTTGAGCTTGTCGTCGCCGAAGGTCAGCGCGAAACGCCCGCCGATGGTTTCAGTCTCGCGCTTCTCGTCCGCCATGTTGACGCGACCGACGTCCAGGGCGCCGCGATCGTACCGATCCACCCGAACTGCCGGATTGTTCAGGTCGACGTTGAGTGTCATGCGTCGGGATGCCGCCATCGTTGGTGTACTGAACGTCACGCTGGTGCTGCCGGAGATGATCACCAGCACCGTCGAGTGCCTCGCGATAGAACTCGCTCTTGGTGTAGTTGCCCTGCACGTCGAGGTTCAACTTGTCGGTGATCTGCCAGTTCATGCCGGGGTTGGTACCCCAGAACTCGATGTCTTCGATGTAAGGCCGGTATTCGAGGAATGATACTGCGACATTGGCGAACGTGCCGCTGGTGACGACGCAGCCGGTGGCGCAATTCGTCGCGATCGACCTGCATGTTGAGCGGAACGATGGCCGCCCTGGCTGTCGGCGCACGGCCCAGATTCATGTCGACGCGCTCGAGGTCGTTCTCCTTCTTGCCGTACATCGAGTCGAGGAAGAAATGCAGGTCATCCCTGGGACGGAATTCCAGGCTGATGACGGCGTTGTAGCGATCCTTGTCGCCATCTTCGAACATCGGGCGGCCGAGCCGCGGAATCAGCGCATTGTCGATCTGCTGGATCGTCAGACCAGGGTTGTTCGCCAGCAGGAAGGCGCGATCGATGGTGGCGCCGGGGGTCAGGCCCGCCCGATCGTGCTCGCATTGTCGGGCACGGTTGCCGGAACGCTGGTCCAGTTGCCGCCGCCGGTGCTGTTGGCCACGGTGGCTGCGCCGCATTGAGCGGCGCTCAGGTTGGCGCTCGTCCAGCCAATGGTTTCGAATCCCGTCGTCGCCACTTTGTTGTTGAAGCCGGCGACAGCCGACCAGCACGCCGAACGTGTCCCAGGTATCGCTGGCGACCATCGAGCCGCGCGATGCCGGTGTCATCAGCATTGGTCGTTGTCGATGCCCTGAACCGAGTACGTCAGACGTGCCGCCTTCGTTGTCGAAAGGGCGCGCCATGCGCATGTTGATGGTGCCGGCCGCGCCACCTTCGACCGTATGTTCGTCGGACGGCGTCTTGTGCACGGTCAGCTGCGAGAACAGTTCCGTCGGGAACATGTCGAGGTCGACTTCGCGGTTGGTGTTCTGGGCGTTGGTGCGGCCCGTCGACGCAACAGCCACCGGCGCATTGTTGAGCAACACGCGCGTGAAATTCGTATTCAGGCCGCGGATGGCGACGTTGAGGCCTTCGCCGGTGATTTCGCGGGTGATGGTGATGCCGGGAATGCGATTGAACGATTCGGCGAGGTTCGTGTCCGGGAACTTGCCGATGTCCTCGGCGAAGATCGAGTCGATGAAGCCGACGGAGTTGCGCTTGGCGTCGGTGGATTCCGTGAGGCTGCGACGGAAGCCCGTGACCACGACCTCCTCGACTTCCTCGCCGGTCGAGTTCTGACTGCGTGGCGTTGGCTTCCTGCGCATACGCGGTTGGGGAAATGAGCCCGGTTACACCGGCACACCCCAGAATGGCTTGACGTATCGAAAGACGAAGTAACAGTGATTGACCGCGCATTGCGCACCCCCCTCTGAATGGAAAAATCCAGGTGCTGCCGGCGAGACGTGTTGTACGCGCCCGTCTCCCCACGCAGCACATTGGCAGTACCGTAACAAACTGGTCAGGCCAAAAGCAACAAGCCCCCTGGCCAGTCTGTCTTATTGGCCAGGGAAGACATTTGCCCAATTTTGGGACGCTTTTGGCAATGCTCACTTGTTTGGGGATCGTGGCTATGCAGATACTGCGCGCCATGGCCGAACCACGACGCCTGTACGAACAGATATCGCAGAAGCTCGCGAAGGCTATCGCCAGCGGCGAGTACGAAATCGGCCAGCGGCTGCCGTCCGAACGCGAGCTCGCACAGACCTTTGGTGTTTCGCGCCCCACCGTGCGCGAAGCCATCATTGCGCTCGAATTGGACGGCCTCGTGGAAGTAAGACTGGGATCGGGCGTCTACGTGATGAACCGGCTCCCACCCAGTGGGACCGAGCGCGCGAAGGACATCGGCCCGTTCGAGTTGTTGGAGGCGCGGCGCGCCATCGAAGGTGAAGCGGCCGCGCTCGCCGCGGTACGCATCAATGACGAGCAGCTCAAGCAACTGTCGGATCTCATCGCCGAAATGCGCGACGATAACCTGCA
Source organism: uncultured Pseudomonadota bacterium (assembly GCA_963774045.1). Taxonomy (GTDB): domain Bacteria; phylum Pseudomonadota; class Gammaproteobacteria; order Steroidobacterales; family Steroidobacteraceae; genus CADEED01. The sequence continues at coordinate 174,660 of CAVZED010000006.1, read as the reverse complement.
CAACGAGATCCTGATGAGCGAGGAAGCGGATCGCCGTTTCCATGAGCTGATCGCGAGCTCGACGCAGAACAGCGGCATCATCGCCGCGGTTCAGATGCTGTGGGATGCGCGCGCGCGTTCTCCGCAGAGCCACTTGCTGGACGACAAGGGGCGCGCAGGCGGCCTGAAACCGCCCATCGACGAGCACGCCGCGATCGTGCGGGCCTTGAAGCGGCGCGACCCCGACGCCGCGCGCACCGCCATGCATCAGCACATCACGCGCGTCATCAAGGACATGCTCAAGGTCACCGAGGTCGAGGAAATCGAGCGCGCGCGCGCCGTGGCCGCGGAGAAGCGCCGCCGTTACTCCGCCGCGCCTCGGAAAGTCAGCGCGCGCTAGCCAGCGCGACTCACGTGCCGGCGGCCGGCCCCCTCGGCCGACTGGCATAGAACAGCGCCGCGCCGATCAGGAACACCGCTCCCGCGACCACGCCGCTCTGCACGGCGCCGGTGATCTTCACGGCGCCTTTCAGGTAGTCCCAGTTGCTGCTCACGAGCACTGCCAGCGTGATACCCGCAAGCGCGACCAGCGCGCCGGAGACCGCGAGCCCGCGATGCGTATGCCGCACGTCGAGCGGGGTGTCCATGTCCACCTGCACGATCCGGCCACGGAACCAGATCCAGAAAATCGCCAGACTCGCCAGGTGCATGAGGCCGGCCCACACGAACACGATCCGTTGTTCGCCGGTCCACTGCACCACGAGACCCGCCAGCAGGGTCATGAACATGCCGCCGATGCCACCCGCGGTGGCGCCGAGACCGACGACGGAACCCGAGACTTTCTGCGGGAAAGTATCGGTGGCATTGGTGAATAGATTGGCCGACCACGCCTGGTGGCAGGCGGTCGCGAGCGTGATGAATGCCACGCAGGCGCCGAAGCTCTCGGTGTAATACGCGAGGATGGAACCCGGCATGAAGACGGCCGCCAGCGCCATCGTGGTCATGCGCGCCTTGCCCACGCTCCAGCCGCGTTTCATGAGCGCGCCCGACAGCCAGCCGCCGAGAATCGATCCGACGCTCGAGCCCGTGTAGATCACCGCGACCCACAGTCCGGCGTTGAGCGGGTTCTGGCCACGTTCGCGGTCGAGATACGAGGGCAGCCAGAATAGATAGAACCACCACACCGGGTCGGTGATGAGCTTGCCGAGCAGGAACGGCCAGATCTCGCGGTAACGCACCAGCGTGGTCCACGGCACCTTGATCGTCTTCTCGGACACCGGCTGGTCGGAACGGATGTAGTCGAGCTCGGCCCTGCCGAGGCGCTTCTGGTGTTCGGGATCGGTGAAGTAGACCTGCCAGAAGTACAGCCACACCAGGCCGATGAGGCCGATGGCCACGAACGACATCTGCCAGCCCCAGTGCGACGCGATCCACACGATGCCACCCGAAACGATGACGCCGATGCTCGTGCCCGAGTTGAAGATGCCGGTGGCGAGCGCCCGCTCCTTCTGCGGGAACCACATGCCGACGGCCTTGATCGACGCCGGGAAGTTGGCGGCTTCGGCGAAACCCAGGATGAAGCGCACGATGACGAAGCCCACTACCGTCGCGACCAGGCCGTGTGCGGCCGCCGCGAACGACCACAGGATGAGTGCGAGCGCGAGTGCCTTCTTGACGCCGAATTTGTCGATGACGATGCCGATCACCGAGGGGAACATGGCGTATGCGAATGTGAAGGCCGTGGTGATCGTGCCGTAGTCCACGTCACTCCAGCCGAGCGCACCCTGCAGCGTGGTCTTCAGCACCGACAGCGAGTTGCGGTCCACGTAGTTGATGGTCGTGCAGAAGAACAGCAGTCCGCAGATCACCCAGCGGTAGTTGCCGACCTGGCCCGCGATCGAAGGAACGCTCTTGCTACCGGTGTCATTCGAGACGTATGGAGTGCTCATCCTGCAGTGCCCCTCGAGAATGCTGCGATCAAAGTTTGTAGGCTTTCTTCGGGAATTCGTACGCCAGCTGCGGCGCGAGGATCGCGGCCTCGACTTCCGGCAGCCGGTGTTCGGCGACCAGGCGCGCCAGGAAGGAACAGTCGACGCGCCGTGCCACGTCGTGGCGCGATGGGATCGAGAGAAACGCGCGCGTATCGTCGTTGAAACCCACGGTGTTGTAGAACCCTGCGGTTTCCGTGGTCTGTTCACGGAAGCGCATCATGCCTTCCGGGCTGTCATGGAACCACCAGGCGGGACCCAGCTTGAGCGCCGGGTAATGTCCGGCCAGCGGTGCCAGCTCGCGCGCATAGCTGCTCTCGTCGAGAGTGAACACGATGATGGTCAACGAAGGATCGTTGCCGTAGCGGTTGAGCAGCGGACGCAGCGCGCCGACGTAATCGGTGCGCGTCGGAATATCGGCGCCGACGTTCGGGCCGAAACGATCGAAGACGGGAGCGTTGTGATTGCGCCAGGCGCCCGGATGGATCTGCAGCACGAGCTTGTCGTCGAGACTCATGCGCGCCATTTCCGTGAGCATCTGGCCGCGGAACAGGTCCGCGTCGCCCGGATTGCCAGCGCCCTTCACGATGCGCATGAACAGCGCCTCGGCATCCGCCGGAGACAGGTCGGCCGTGCGCGCCGTCGGGTGTCCGTGATCGGTGGAAGTCGCACCCATCACCGCGAAAAAAGCGCGGCGCTTGCGGTGCGCGGCGATATAGCCGCGCCACGAGAGCGCATCTTCGCCGGTGAGCTCGCTGAATTTCTTGAGATTGTCCAGAAAACCCAACGTGTCGGGATCGACGACATTGTCGGGGCGGTACGCGGTGACCACGCGGCCGCGCCACCCGCTCTTGCGGATCGTGACGTGGTGCAGCAGATCGTCCAGCGGGGACTCGGTAGTGGCCAGCGCCTCGATATTGAAACGCTCGAACAGCGCGCGCGGACGGAATTCCGGCTTCTGGAGCTTTTCAGCGATGCGGTCGTAGGTACTGTCGGCGTTTTCCGGCGTCAGCGGTATCGACGCATCGAACACGCTGGACAGCACCCAGTCGAACCACATGCGCGACGGTGTACCGCGGAACAGGTAGTAGTGCTGCGCGAACAGCCGCCAGATCTTGCGTGAATCGCGCTCGGTGGCACCGCCGTCCACGCGCGCCACGCCGAACTCTTCCAGCTTGATGCCCTGGCTGTACAGCATGCGAAAAACATAATGGTCCGGGGTGAGCAGCAGGCTCGCGGGATCCGCGAATGGCACGTTATCTGCAAACCATTTCGGGTCGGTATGCCCGTGCGGGCTGATGATGGGCAGATCCTTGACGAGCTGGTAAAGATTCCGCGCGATGGCCCGCGTGGTGGGATCGGCCGGGAAAAGCCGATCAGGATTGAGTTTGTCCATATTGGTAGTATGCGGGCCCCGTCCGGGCGGTCACCGAATTCCGTGCTGCGGCGGGCGACACTAATTCTTAATGGTTGAGGGAGCAATGGGCGTGAGCACCGCGGAGACGATTAATTCAAAGCCGGGGTCGGCGCGCGATCGCGAGATCGTGTCCGCCGATGTGATCGTCACCTGCCCCGCGCGCAACTTCGTCACGCTGAAAATTGTCACGGGCTCGGGTGTTACCGGTATCGGTGACGCGACGCTGAACGGCCGGGAACTGGCCGTCGCCTCGTATCTCAAGGACCACGTCGTGCCGAATCTCATCGGTCGCGACTGCGGGCGCATCGAAGACATCTGGCAATTTTTTTATCGCGGCGCGTACTGGCGCCGCGGCCCGGTGACGATGACCGCGATCGCAGCAGTGGACGTCGCGCTCTGGGACATCCTCGGCAAGATGTCAGGTCAGCCGCTGTACCAGCTGCTCGGCGGGCGCTCGCGCGAAGGCGCGCTGGTTTACGGCCACGCGAACGGCAAGGACATCGACGAGGCCAGTGCCGAAGTCGGCAAGTACATTGCGCAAGGCTACAAGGCGGTGCGCGCGCAGTGCGGCGTGCCCGGCATCAAGAAGGCCTATGGAATTTCCAACCTGAAGAATGCCTACGAGCCGGCCGAGAGCGAGCTGCCGGCTGAGACCGTGTGGGCCACGCCGAAGTATCTCGATATCGTGCCGAAACTGTTCGAGCGTCTGCGCAAGGACCACGGCCCCGACATCGAACTACTGCACGACGTGCATCACCGCCTGACGCCAATCGAGGCCGCGCGGCTGGCGCGCGATCTCGAACCCTACCGGCTGTTCTGGCTCGAGGACGCGACGCCGGCCGAAAACCAGCGCAGCTTCGAGCTGATCCGCAAACACTCGGTGACGCCGCTGGCCGTGGGCGAGGTGTTCAACTCCATCTGGGACTCCAAGTACTTGATCGAAAACCAGCTGATCGACTACATCCGCACGACCATCGTGCACGGCGGCGGCATCACGCACGTGCGCCGCATCGCCGACTACGCGGCGCTGCACGGCGTACGCACGGGTTTCCACGGCGCGACGGATCTTTCGCCGGTGTGCATGGGTGCGGCGCTGCACTTCGACACCTGGGTGCCCAACTTCGGCATCCAGGAGTACATGAAGCACGCGGCCGAGACCGACGCGGTATTCCCGCACGACTACACGTTCAGGGATGGGCGCCTGTTCTGCGGCGAATCGCCGGGCCACGGCGTCACTCTGGACGAGAAACTCGCGGCGAAATATCCCTACAACCCGAAGCAGCTGCCCGTGGCGCGCCTCGAAGACGGCACGATGTGGGACTGGTAGCCGCCTAGCTACTCGAAATGACGGGCCGCGAAGTCGAGAAACGTCGGCCAGTTGGGGCCGGACGTGTGGCCTCCGGCATGCTGGCGATAGGCGATGTCGCCGGCCACCAGCGCGGTCTCGACCGGCGGGAACTCCGTGGTTCCGAGATCCTTCCGGCCTAACAACCTGTAGACCGGCCCCGCGGCGGCGGCGGCCATGAACATGCCCTTGGGATCCACCCAGCCGTCGCCCTGCTGCAGCGTGCCGGCCCCGATGAATACCGGGCGCGGGGCGCACAGGGCTATCAACTCGTGCGCGTCCACCGGCAGATCGTTCACGGTCAGCGGATCGGCGGCGTACCTGATGTAGTTGCCCGCCATCCAGTGATACTCGCCGCTGCCGGCGACGTTCTCGAGCTTCTCGCCCCAGTTGCGGCGCGCCAGCGCCGCGCCGCCCGCGCCCGAAGAGCCGATGAATGCCATGGCGAAACGCGGCTCGTAGGCCATGGTCACCAGCGACGCCTTGCCGTAGCGCGACACGCCCTCGATGACGGCGCGTTTCGCATCCACGTCGGGGTTGGTTTCCAGGTAATCGAGCGCGCGCGACGCGCCCCAGGCCCAGGCCTTGAGCGAACCCCAGTCATCGGGAGCGCGGGGTCGGCCCTTGTTGACCAGCCCGATGATGCCCTTGGTGAGCCCGGCACCGTTGTCGGCCTGGATGCTCGCGGGCGACAGGATGGCGTAGGCCCAGCCGCGCGCGATCACCTGCTCCTGCCAGGTGGGCCTGGGTTGCGGCGGAATGCGGGCCGCCCACTCGACCGGGAAGAATTCGATGATGACGGGCACGCCCTTCGCTTCCGCCGGAGTAGTTAGGGTGAGGTCGATGTCGACGCTGAAGGCGGGATAGCTGGAGTTGTCGACGTGACCCAGTAGCTTGCGCACCACGACGTCGCGGTCGGCGACCTTCTCGTTGCCGGTCGACTTGCACCTCCCACTTCACCGCCGGGGTGTGCTTCGGCGTGCGGCCATAGATCTCGCGGTCGAACAGCTCCACGAGTTCCGGGCGGCGCTTCTTCCACCAGTCCTTTTCGGTACGCACGGCCTTGCCGTTGGCCAGTTTCAGCGGATCGGGCAGCAGCGGGTAGGGATTCGCCTTCGACTCGTCGTAGTTAGCCGCGTTGGGTGCGTTCGGATCGCGGCCATTGGCGCCCTGGCGAATCGCGCTGATGCCGAGCTTGTCCATCATCAGCCGGTGATCCTGCTCCGCGGTCATCTCCACCGGTGCCGGCAATTCGGCCGCTTCGATCGCACCTGCCGCCAGGCAGGCCAATCCGCAGGACAGCAGGGCTGCTCGCATGTTTGCTCCTGAGTGTCGCCGCTCAGCCGCGGCCGGGCGCGTATGGGAATTTCAGCGACTGGTAATACTCGAGCGGATGCGCCGGCGCTGCCGTACCCGCGGGCAGAGGACGCTTCGAGATGGACTGGAAGTATGCGATGCAGGCATCGCGCCACCACTGCGCTTCCTGCTCCTGAATGGCGAGGAAGGCGGCGACCTGCGCAAAGCGCTCCGCGTCCACGCGCGCCTGCTGGGCGGCCCAGGCAGTGCGCATCTGCCGCACCGCTTCGACGCCGCGGTCGTAACGGTATACCAGCTCGTCCCACAACGTCCGGCCCGATGCCATGCGGCGATCCCAGGACACGTGGTGGAACCACAGCAGCAGGTTCTCGGGTGTTTTTTTCGGGTCGGCGAATACCGCGGCCACCTTCGGTGCGTACTGCGCGGTCGCGTTGCTGCCCTGGCTGTTTTTGAGCGGGGGTCCACGCTCGAAGCCGATGCCGCCCGCATCCGCGCGATGGTAGTAGGCGGGGTTCCATTCCGGGCGCTTGAGGTCGCTTACCCAGGGAGCCGGGCCGTAGTGATGGCCGGTGCCCATCAGGTGCGCCAGCCCCAGCGGCATCATGTAATCGACCACCGCCTCGCGTGAGCCCATCATCATGGCAACTACGGGCTCGACGAAGTCCGCATCGTTCGAGAACGTCATGCGCACCCACTCCTCGGCGATCGCACGCGCGGACGCATGCGGGTCCCACGCCAGGCGACCGAAGGCGTACCAGTTGGCCTGGTCGAAATGCGAGCCGCTCCAGTTGCGATCGGATCCGATGTTCGCGACGCCGGCCATTCCGGTGTGCTGGTAGCGGTGCAGGCTGCCGTCGATCACCCTCGCCACCGTCGATCCCTTGCCGTTCACCCACGTGTCCGCGCCAAGCGCCTCCTGCCACATGGTTCCGAGGTAGGCGAGATGCGTGGCGAAGCCCAGGTATTCCTTGGTGATCTGGAATTCCATCATCAACGGCGTCTTGGGCATCGCGCCGAACAACGGGGAAAAGGGTTCGCGCGGCTGGAAATCGATGGGGCCGTTCTTCACCTGCACCAGTACGTTGTCGGCGAACTTGCCGTCCAGGGGCACGAACTCCGAATACGCCTGCCGGGCACGATCCTCGGTGTTTTCGCTGGAATAGACGAAGGCGCGCCACATGACGATGCCGCCGTGCGCAGCCACGGGCACCGCCAGCATGTTGGCCCCGTCGGCGTGCGTGCGCTTGTAGTCCTGCGGTCCGGGCTGGCCTTCGGAGTTGGCCTTCACGAGAAAACCGCCGAAATCCGGGATGTGGCGGTAGATCTCGTCGACCTTGTCCTTCCACCAGGCGCGCACCGCCGGATCGAGCGGATCGGCGGTCTTGAGCCCGCCAAGCTCGATGGGCGCGCTGAAACGTGCCGTGAGGTACACGCGCACGCCGTAAGGGCGCAGCACATTGGCGAGCGCCGCCGCCTTTTCCAGGTAGGCCGGCGTCAGGCTGGTCGCATTGGCATTGACGTTCGTCAGCACCGTGCCATTGATGCCCACCGAAGCACAGGCACGCGCATAGTCGGTGTAGCGCGGATCCAGCCAACCGGGCAGCTTGTGCCAGTCCCAGATCGACTGGCCGGCATAGCCACGCTCGACATGTCGATCGAGGTTGTCCCAGTGATCCAGCACGCGGATCTTCGTGCGTGGCTGCGAAACCAGGTCCAGCGACTGAAGATCCTGCCGGGTCTGCAGCAACCGCAGGAAGTGAAAGGCACCGTACAGCACGCCCGTATCGGAGTTGGCGGCGATCACCGTGGCAGCCTGCCCGTTGACCGTGACGCTGCGGATCACGTAGCCCTCGGCCCCCGCGCGCTCCAGCGCCAGCGGCAGCTCGGCGATCAGCGCCGAACTGCGCGGGGTGCCGAATAACACCGCGCCGGGCTGGCTGGGCTGCCGCACGACGGTAATCGCTCCGCCCGCGAGGCCACCGAGACCGCGCATCAGTTCGCGCTGCGCCGCCTCGAGCGCGGGCGAAGCAGCACCGGCGGCGACCAGCTCACGCACCGGGTTGCCGGGTGCCGCGCGGTACCGCAGCCATAAGTCATATCCGTCCTCGGCGGTGGCGGGCAAAGCAAACAGCGCGGCAGCGAGGATATGCCAATAGCGGGCGATGGTTCATGGGGGTATTGGACTTTGAGAGCGCGTAGTATTGTTAACGCTAACTCAAACCATGCGCCAGTAGCCGCAACTCTGCAGGGAGTTCGATTGAGCGAAACAGGGGACCGCGAAGGCAGCGACGGCGGGCCGCGCATCACGGAAAGAACCGGCCGCCGCAAGGGCGGCGCCGTGACGATTCACGAAGTTGCGCGCCACGCCAGCGTATCGCCGATGACGGTGTCGCGCGTCATCAATGGCGAGAGCAACGTGCGCGACACGACGCGCGAGCTCGTCATGGAGGCGGTGCGCGCGCTCAACTACCGGCCGAATCCGGCGGCGCGCGTCCTGGCCGGCGCGCGCGACACGCGCATCGCGCTCATCTACTCGAACCCCAGCGCATCCTATCTATCGGAAATGCTGGTGGGCGCGCTCGACGGGTCGCATCGCACCGCAGCACAACTGGTGCTGGATCGCTGGGACAATCTCAAACCCGCGCAGGAAAAAGCCGCCGCGCAGAAGCTTTCCGAGGGCATCACCGGCGTGATCCTGCCGCCGCCGCTGTGCGAATCCAAGGCCATCGCCGCGGCCTTCGCGGCCGAAGGCGTTCCCGCGGTCGCCCTAGCTACCGGCAGAGCGCGCGAAGACGTGTCCTGCGTGCGCATCGACGACTTTCACGCGGCGCGCGAAATGACCGCGCACCTGATCGCGCACGGCCACACGCGCATCGCCTTCATCAAGGGCCAGCCCACGCAGACCGCGAGCGCGCAGCGCCTCGCCGGCTTCGAGGCCGCCATGGAAGAAGCCGGACACGAGGTGGATCCCGCGCTGGTCATCCAGGGATTCTTCACCTACAAGTCCGGGCTCGAGGCCGCGGAAAAACTGCTGGCGCGCAAGCGCATACCCACGGCGATCTTCGCCAGCAACGATGACATGGCGGCCGCGGCCATTTCCGTGGCGCATCGGCGCGGCCTCGATGTGCCTAACGACTTGTCCGTCGTCGGCTTCGATGACACGCCCATCGCAACCACGGTGTGGCCGGAACTCACCACGATCCGCCAGCCGATCGCCGCCATGGCCGAGGCCGCGATCAACCTGCTGTCTGCACAAGATCCGCAGACCGAAGGATCGGCACGTCAACCTGGCCGTGGATCACCTGGTGCCCTACGTGCTGGTGAAGCGGGATTCGGTCGCGCCGCCACGCAAACCCTGAGCGTTAAGTCACACGCGCAGTAGTTGACTGGGCCCGCTTTTCGCGTGGCTTGCTATCTGATACCGCTATCACTACGCTTCCGCGACCGCTGTACGGGGGGCGCTCATCGCGCACGCGAGCGGGGTCTGAAAAACATAACTTCTTCAAGGAGATAGCGCGTGTCTCAAACCTCGAGTCCCGCGGCGCTGCAGCACGCACACCGGCCTGCTCATCACTCTGACCATCATCGCCGCGCTCGGCGGACTGCTGTTCGGTTACGACACCGCCGTGATCTCCGGCGCCACCGATTCCATCAAGCAAAATTTCGTCGCGCCACTGGCCTCGTCGAAGGTGCGCGGCTCAGTCTGGAAGGCTTCACCATCGGCTGGCGCGCTGTTCGGGTTGCCTCATCGGCGGCGCCATCGGCGGCGTCGTCGCGCACTTCCTCGGGCGTCGCGGCGGTCTCCTCGTCGCCGGCGTGCTGTTCTTCGTGTCGTCACTGGGCTCCGCCTGGCCGGAGTCCTGGCTCGGCGTCATCGGGCTCGGTGCTGACGCCGCTGATCAACGTCGCTGCATCTGGTTCCTGAACCTGTTCTTCGAAGACGCTCCCTATCTCAAGTTCGGTGAAGTGATCACCAACTTCATCGGGCATCGCCTCTTTGGCGGCATGGGCATCGGCCTCGCTTCGATGCTCGCGCCCATGTACATCGCCGAGATCGCGCCGCCCTCCAAGCGCGGCGCGCTGGTCACCTACCAGCAGATCGCGATCGTCAGCGGCATCACGGTGTCGTATTTCGTGAACTACTTCATCAAGAAGTTTGGTGGCGACGGTGACCCGAACTGGGTGCACGTCGACGGCTGGCGCTACATGCTGGCCTGCTGCGCGATCCCGGCCGGCCTGTTCGTGCTGCTGCTGTTCTTCGTACCCGAAACGCCGCGCGGCCTCATGCTCAAGGGCAAGAACGAGAAGGCGCGCGAAGTGCTCACCAAGCTCGCCAACGCAGGACGAAGCAAAGATCGTCCTCGCCGAGATCGACGCGTCGCTCAAGGAGACCAAGCGGACACCTGTTCTCCTACGGCGGCCTGGTGATCGTCGTCGGCATCCTGCTGTCCGCTGTTCCAGCAGCTCGTCGGCATCAACGCAGTGCTGTACTACGGCCCGCAGATGTTCGCGAACATGGGCTTCACGCGGAGACGCTTCGTTTGCGCAGACGGTCATCATGGGCGTCGTGATGGTGGTCTTCACGCTGATCGCGACCGTCACCGTGGACAAGTGGGGCCGCAAGCCGCTGCTGATCCTCGGCGCCCTCATCATGGCGGTGTCCATGATCGCGCTGGGCTTCATGTTCTACGTGGGCTCGATGGGCCTCGGCGCCTTGATCGTGGTCTGCATCTACATCGCGGGTTTCTCGCTGTCCTGGGGCCCGGTGGTATGGGTGATGCTCGCGGAGATTTTCCCGAACTCCATCCGCGACAAGGCGATGGCAATTGCCGTTGCCGCGCAGTGGTTCATGAACTGGGTGGTCTCGGTGACTTTCAACATCATGGACGGCAACTCGGCCCTCAACGCCGCGTTCAACCACGGCTTCGCGTACTGGCTGTACGGCGGTTTCAGCGTGCTGGCCGCGCTGTTCGTCTGGAAGTTCGTACCGGAAAGCAAGGGCATGTCGCTCGAGCAGATGCGCAAGCTCTGGAAGATCGAGCCTGCAACGGCTGCCTGAGATCTTGAAACCAGTCCCGCGGCCCTACGCTTGGGGCTGCGGGACTTTCTTCGGAACAACATGATCGAGCACCTTCCTTCCGACTGGCGGCGGGCGATCCTCGTCGGCCGCATCCTCACGCGCGATGGCCCCACGCCCGTCATCGTGACCGACGGCCGCGTGCGCGATGTGTCGCGCCACGCCGCGACGGTCTCGCAGCTGCTGAACGGCTGGAATGGCGAAATGCCCGCGGGCACCGATCTCGGGCCGCTGGAATCCTTCGGCTTCACGCGCTGTTTCGACGAGCGCAAGGACGTGCGGCTGCTCTCGCCCTTCGACCTGCAATGCATCAAGGCCAGCGGCGTGACCTTCGCGATCTCGGCCATGGAGCGCGTGATCGAGGAACGCTGCCGCGGCGATGCCAGCAAGGCGGAAACCCTGCGCGCCTCGTTGCGCGACCGCATCGGCACCGACATCCGCTCGGTGAAGCCGGGCTCGGAAGACGCGAAGAAACTCAAGCAGGTGCTGATCGCGGATGGCCTCTGGTCGCAATACCTCGAGGTGGCCATCGGCCCCGACGCGGAAATTTTCACCAAGGCGCCCACCCTTTCGTCGGTGGGCTGGGGCGACTGGATCGGCGTGCGTTCCGATTCCGCCTGGAACAATCCGGAACCGGAAATCGTGCTCGCGGTAGATAGTGCGGGCCGCATCCTCGGCGCGACACTCGGCAACGACGTCAACCTGCGCGACATCGAGGGCCGCAGCGCGCTGCTGCTCGGCAAGGCCAAGGACAACAACGCCAGCTGCGCCATCGGCCCTTTCATCCGCATGTTCGACGGCACGACTACACGCTCGACGATGTCCGCAGCTGCATTGTGAAGCTCGAGATCGCCGGCGACGAAGGCTTCCGGCTCGAAGGCCAGAGCTCGATGTCGCAGATCAGCCGCGACCCCACCGAGCTGGTCGGCCAGACCATTTGCAAGCACCACGCTTATCCGGACGGCTTCGCACTGTTCCTCGGAACCATGTTCGCGCCCATCGTGGATCGCGGCACGCCCGGGCAAGGTTTCACCCACAAGAGCGGCGATATCGTGCGGGTGTCCTCCGAGAAGCTGGGTGTGCTAGAAAACAAGGTAACCACCTGCGACCAGGCCCCGCCCTGGTCGTTCGGAATTGCCGACCTGATGCGCAATCTGGCGCGTCGCGGCCTCCTGAACTCCTGATACGGAAATCGAACATGAGCGATACAAAACAGCTGGCCCATTACATCGATGGGCAATGGGTGGCGGGATCTCCCGCTTCGGACAGTCTCAATCCCTCCGACACGCGCGAGATCGTCGCCAAGGTGCCGGGTGGCGACAGGAAGACGGTAGATAGTGCGGTTGCGGCCGCGAAGGCCGCATTTCCGGCCTGGGCGAATGCCAGCCCGGAAGTGCGCTCGGACCTGCTCGACAAGGTGGGCTCGCTGATCATGGCGCGCGCCGACGACCTGGGCCGCCTGCTGTCGCGCGAGGAAGGCAAGACCTTCCCCGAGGGCAAGGGCGAAGTCATGCGCGCGGCGCGCATCTTCAAATTCTTTGCCGGCGAAGCGCTGCGCCGCCATGGCGTGACCGTGGATTCGACGCGCCCGGGCATCGCGGTGGAAACCTACCGCGAACCGCTCGGAGTATTCGGACTGATAACGCCGTGGAATTTTCCGATCGCGATTCCGGCATGGAAGTCGGCGCCCGCGCTGGCCTTCGGCAATACCGTGGTCATGAAGCCAGCCTCGCTGACTCCGGCCACGGCAGCCGCGATGACCGAGATCATCCACGAGGCCGGATTTCCGAAGGGCGTGTTCAACCTGATCCTGGGCGGCGGCTCGATGGGCGGCGCGCTGGTGGAACATCCAGACGTGGCCGGCGTGTCGTTCACCGGCGGCCAGAGCACGGGGGCGAGCGTCGCGAAAGGCGCGATGTCCCACAACGCGCGTGTGCAGCTCGAGATGGGCGGCAAGAATCCGCTGGTGGTGCTCGATGACTGCGATCTCGATCGTGCCGTGCAATGCGCGCTCGACGGCGCGTTCTTCGCCACCGGACAGCGCTGCACGGCCTCGAGCCGCATCATCGTGACGCAGGGCATCCACGACAAATTCGTCGAAGCGCTGGCCGCGCGCGTGAAAGCGCTGAAGGTGGGTGACGCACTCGCGTCCGACACGCAGATGGGACCGCTGGCCAGCCAGGCACAGCTGGAGACCACCCTTTCCTATATCGACATCGCCACCAAGGAAGGCGGCCGCAAGGTCGTCGGCGGCGAGGTACTCAAGCTCGACAAACCCGGCTACTACGTCGCGCCGGCGCTGCTCGCCGACACCAGGCAGGACATGCGCATCAACTGCGAAGAGGTGTTCGGTCCGGTCGCGTCGACGGTTCGCGTGAAGGATTACGACGAAGCGCTGGCCACCGCGAATGCCGGCGAATTCGGCCTGTCGGCGGGCATCATGACCAACTCGCTCAAGTACGCGCGGCACTTCGTGCGCAACGTGCGGGCCGGCATGGTGATGACCAATCTGCCGACGGCCGGCGTCGACTATCACGTGCCCTTCGGCGGCACGCGCAAGTCGAGCTATGGACCGCGCGAACAGGGTTTCGCCGCGGTCGAGTTCTACACGCAAGTCAAAACCAGTTACACCTGGGCCTAGGGTCTGAGAAAAACATGACGCACGCTGTTTACCCATCTCTCGCCGGCAAGACCGTCGTGATCTCTGGCGGCGGTTCCGGTATCGGCGAGGTCATCGTAGAAGGATTCGTGCGCCAGAAATCGAAGGTCTTCTTCCTCGATGTCGCCGAAAGCGAATCGAAGGCGCTGGTTACGCGGCTCGCCGACGGCGCGAAATTCGTCAATTGCGATGTGACCGACCTGAAGGCGTTGCGCGCCGCTCTCGCGGATATCGAGGCCAAGGCCGGACCGGTGGCCGCGCTGGTGAACAACGCAGCGAACGACGACCGCCACAAGGTCGAGGACGTCACGCCGGAATACTGGGAAAACCGCATCGCCGTGAACCTGCGGCACCTGTTCTTCGCCGCGCAGGCCGTTACTCCGGGCATGAAGAAGGCCGGCGGCGGTTCCATCATCAATCTCGGTTCGGTTTCCTGGCACTCCGCGATCTGCGACCTGGCGATCTACGAAACGGCCAAGGCCGGCATCGAGGGCATGACGCGCGCACTGGCCCGCGACCTCGGCGGGTCCAACATCCGCGTCAACTGCGTGGTGCCCGGCGCCATTCGCACGCCTCGCCAGATGAAGTTGTGGCACACGCCCGAAGAAGAGGCCAAGATCCTCGCGCAGCAGTGCCTCAAGCAACGAGTCGACCCAATTCACGTGACCGCCATGATTCTGTTCCTCGCATCCGCCGATGCCTCCATGTGCACGGCACATAACTACTGGGTCGACGGCGGTTACCGCTGACGCTCATGTCCCTGGTCGAGCCAATGATCGAGTGCGTGTGGCCGGTCGAAGCGGTACTCGGTGAAGGCCCGGTTTGGTCCGCGGCGGAACAGGCGCTCTGGTTCGTCGACATCAAGGCGCCGGCCATTCATCGCTATCACCCGGCCAGCGGCGCGAAACGCTCCTGGTCCGCGCCGACCCGTGTCGGCTTCCTGCTGCCCACCCGCAACGGCTGGATCGCCGGCCTCAAAACCGGGCTGCACAGCTTCAATCCCGAGACCGGGAATTTCGCGCTGCTGCACGTGGTCGAGCCGCACGCACCCAACAACCGGCTCAACGACGGATTCGTCGATTCCGAAGGCTTCCTGTGGTTCGGGTCGATGGACGACAATGAAGAGGATCCGAGCGGCGCGTTGTACCAGCTCGGCGCCGAAGGCTGCGTGCGCCGTGACCCGGGCTATGTGGTCACCAATGGCCCGGCCGAGAGTCCTGATGGCCGCACGCTGTATCACACGGATACGCTGGCCGGCGTCATCTACGCCTTCGATCGCACACGTTCCGGTTTGCTGTCCAACAAACGTGTGTTCGCGCGTCTGGCGGCCGGCAGCGGCTACCCCGACGGCCCGATCGTCGACGTGGAAGGCTGCGTGTGGACCGGGGTGTTCGGTGGCTGGGGCCTGCGGCGGTATTCGCCCGCCGGCGAATTGCTGACCACGCTGGCACTGCCCTGCTCCGCGGTCACCAAGGCGGCCTTCGGTGACGACGACCTGAAGACGCTCTACATCACCACCGCGCACGTGGCGCTCAGCGCCGAAGAACGCCGCCAGCAGCCGCTGGCGGGCGGTCTGTTCCGCGCGCGCATCGACGTGGCCGGCCTGCCACAGAGAGTTGTGTCCCATGGCATCTGACGCTACATCACGTTTACCGCTCCGGCGTTTCCGCTCGCGCGACTGGTTCGACGATCCCAAGCATCTCGACATGGTGGCGCTGTATCTCGAGCGCTTCATGAACTACGGCCTGACCGCCGATGAACTGCTGTCGGGAAAGCCCATCATCGGTATTGCGCAGACCGGCGGCGATCTCACACCCTGCAACCGCGTGCATCTCGACACCGTGAAGCGCGTGCGCGATGGCATTCGCGCGGCCGGCGGTATTCCCATGGAGTTCCCGCTGCATCCGATCTTCGAGAATTGCCGCCGTCCGACCGCGGCGCTCGATCGCAACCTGGCCTATCTCGGCCTGGTCGAGATCCTGCACGGATATCCAATCGATGCCGTGGTGTTGACCACCGGCTGCGACAAAACCACGCCGGCGCAAATCATGGCGGCATCCACGGTGGACATTCCCGCCATCGTGTTGTCCGGAGGCCCCATGCTCGACGGCTGGCACGACGGCGATCTCGTGGGATCGGGCACGGTCATCTGGCGCTCGCGCCGCAAGCTGGCCGCCGGTCAGATCGACGAAAAGCAATTCCTGGAAGCCGCGGCGGCATCGGCACCCTCGCTGGGTCACTGCAACACCATGGGCACCGCCTCGACCATGAACGCCGTGGCCGAAGTCCTCGGCCTGTCGCTGCCCGGTTGCGCGGCGATTCCCGCGCCGTATCGGGAACGCGGTCAGATCAGCTACGAGACCGGCCTGCGCATCGTCGCGATGGCCTACGAGGATCTGCGGCCTTCGAAAATCCTGACGCGCCAGTCATTCCTCAACGCCATCGCCGCCATTGCCGCCATCGGCGGTTCGACCAATGCACAGCCGCACCTGGTGGCGATGGCGCGCCACGCGGGCATCGAAATCAGGCCTGAAGACTGGATGAAGCACGGCCGCAACCTGCCGCTCATCGTCAACATGCAGCCGGCGGGCAAGTATCTGGGCGAACGCTTCCATCGTGCCGGCGGAGTGCCGGCGGTGCTGACCGAACTGCTGCGCGTCGGAAAGATCGACGGTAGCGCGCTCACGGTCACTGGCCGCAGCCTTGCGGAAAACATCGCCGGCCGGACTTCGTCGGACCGCGAAGTCATCACCACCTATGAAAAGCCAGTGCAGGAAAAAGCCGGCTTCCTCGTCTTGAAGGGAAACCTGTTCGATTTCGCGATCATGAAAACCAGCGTGATTTCACCCGAGTTCCGCAAGCGCTACCTGGGCCAGGGCGAGAGCTTCGAGTGCTGCGCCGTGGTCTTCGACGGATCCACGGACTATCACGAGCGTATCAACGACCCTTCGCTGGGTATCGACGAAAACACGATTCTCGTGATTCGCGGTTCGGGGCCGCTGGGTTGGCCGGGATCCGCCGAGGTCGTGAACATGCAGCCGCCGGATGCGCTGCTGAAGCGCGGCATCACCAGCCTGCCGACCCTCGGCGATGGCCGCCAGTCGGGAACTTCGGACAGTCCATCCATTCTCAATTGTTCGCCGGAAAGCGCGGCCGGTGGCGGTCTCGCCTGGCTCCGCACCGGCGATCGCATTCGAGTCGATCTGGCCGCGGGCACCTGTGACATGCTGGTCAGCGCCGAAGAAATCGCACGCCGCAAGTCCGAAGGCCTGCCGCCGGTTCCCGAGAGCGCCACGCCCTGGCAGGAGCTCTATCGCTCGACCGTCGGACAGCTGGACAGCGGCGCTGTCATGGAAATGGCGGTCAAATATCGCGGCGTCGCGAAGAAAACGCCGCGCCACAATCACTAGTTGTACGAGGGTTTATGACGCCGCGCCTCAGCGAGGCGAGCCTGCATTCCGCGCGCTCGGGCACGATACTGCCGACCTATGACCGGGACGCCACGCGTTTCGGCATCGTGCACATTGGACCGGGCGCATTCCATCGCGCGCACCAGGCCTACTACGTCGATACGCTGCTGCACTCGGACAAGCGCTGGGCCATCTCGGCGCTGTCGTTGAAGAGCACTGGACTGCGCGATGCCCTGAAGGATCAGCAGGGCATGTACACGCTGGTGGAGCTCGGCGCCGCGCCACGCGCACGCGTCATCGGCGCGATCCGCGAACTGCTGGTGGGCGCCACCGATCACGAAGCGGCATTTGCGCGCCTGACAGCACGCGACACCCGGCTGGTATCGCTGACCGTCACGGAAAAAGGCTACTGCCTGGACGCGAAGAATCTCCTCGACATGGGGAATGCCGACATCGTCAGCGACCTCGCGCGTGCGACGCCGCCACGCAGCACCATTGGCTGGCTCGTCGAGGGATTGCGGCGGCGGCGCGCGGCCGGTGTCCCGCCCTTTGCGGTGCTGAGCTGCGACAACCTGCCGGAAAACGGCAAGGTCCTGCATCGCGCGCTGGTGGCTTTTGCGCAGGCCACGGATCCTGATCTCGCGAAATGGATCGAGGCGGAAGTGGTGTGCCCGCGCACCATGGTGGACAGCATCACGCCCGCGACCGACGATGCGCTGCGCAAGCGTGCACTGGGCCTGACGGGCCTGGTGGATGAATGGCCGATTCAACGCGAGCCTTTCACGCAATGGGTCATCGAGGATCTGCCGGTGATGCGCGACGCGGACTGGCAATCCGTCGGCGTCACCCTCGCGCGGGATGTCGGTGTGTACGACCGCGCCAAGTTGCGGCTGGTGAACGGCCCGCATTCCACGCTCACCTATCTCGGACTGCTGCGCGGCCACGAGACCGTTGCCGATGCCATGCGCGACGAGCAGCTGGCACAGTTCGCGGAGCTGCTCATGACCGAGGATCTGGCGCCCAGCCTCGGTGAAGCGCCGGGGTTCGACATCGGGCACTACATCTCCGCGGTGCTGGCGCGCTTCCGCAATCCCGGCATTCGGCATCTACTGAGCCAGATTGCCTGGGACGGTTCCAAGAAACTGCCGGTGCGCATCATCGTGACGATCGCCGAGGCGCTGCGTGCGGGCCGGCCAATTCATCGGCTGGTCATGCCGGTCGCCGCCTGGATGCGATTCATCGTGCGCCAGGCCAAGGCGGGGGCGTCCATCGTGGATCCCGAGTCGGAGCGGCTGGCCGAGATCGGCCGCGCCTGCAGCGGCGATGCGCGATCCGACGTGGCGCGTTTCGCCGCATTCGAATCCGTACTTCCGCCTTCGTTGCTCTCGCAGCAAGCCTTCCGCGCGGCACTCGAGGCCGCCTACGATAGGCTCGCCATGCCGCATTCGGCCATTACACCGGAACTCTCATGACCACTTCACGCAGAACCTTCATCGCCGCCGCGGCTGTCGCCGCGTCCGCCAACGCCGGAGCCGCCGTGAATAGCTACCCGAAGCTCGTGCATCACGTGTTCTTCTGGCTCAAGAATCCGGGCTCGAAGGATGACCTGGCAAAGCTGCTGGCGGGACTGCGCACGCTCGCGGCCATCGAATCGGTCCGCGGCGCTCATTTCGGCGTGCCCGCCAGCACGGAAAAGCGCGACGTGGTCGACAACAGTTACAGCGTTTCGGAGATCCTGTTCTTCGACGACCCGGCCGGCCAGAAGACCTACCAGGATCATCCCATCCACAAGCAGTTCGTCGCCGACTGCTCGCACCTGTGGCAACGCGTGGTGGTCTACGACGCTATTGCCGCCTGAGCCTGGTCGCGGCGCAGCTTGCGGTCGATGAGGCGCTGCACATTGTTCAGCGAGGCCAGCACCAGATAGGCGACCTGCAGGAACCCCGAGCGGTTCAAGTCGAACAGCTGTTCGGCGGTGAGATTGCCCAACTTCTGCGCGCTGATGGTGTGCAGGCCTACGATGTCGTACTTGCCTGAATTGAACTTGATCTCGAGCTTGACCGGTTCGATCAGCCCGTAGGCGGTGAACGCCGCGAACATGGCCTTGCTCGCCGCGATTCCTTCGTTGAGGCCGGCGAGCACGTTCGCCACGCGATCCAGGTAACGCGTGTTGCCCCCGTTCTCCAGGAACACCCGCTCACCCTCGGTTTCGCTGATGCGCTTGTCTTCCATGTCGACGTGAATGACGGGTTCGCGGCGCATCTCGCCGCCGTCCTGGCGCTCCTGGAAGCCGATCAGGAACGGCCCGCGCGCCACGATCCCGGGCACGTACGAGGCATCCCAACGGTCACCCTCGAGGAACAGGTTTTCGTCGCTCGCGAAACCCAGCAGCGCGATGGCAGGTGAATTCGCCGGTATTGCGCATCCTTGCGGAAGAAGATCGGGTACTCGCGCTGGATGTCGGCGAACTCGGTCGGGAAACGTCATTACCGTGCCGACGTTGTCGCCGAATTCCGCTGCCGTGGCGCGTGATGACGCGCAGATCCTTGTGCGCGATGTTGTTGAGCAGTACGTGTCGGGACATTGGAACCCTCGAAATTGAACTCTCAAAAGAAGAAGGCCGCTGATGATCAGCGGCCTTCCTCATTTCAACAATCACCCTTTTACGAGTTCAGATCAGAACTTGTAACGGGCACCGAGCGCGTAACGTGCACCCTGGTCTTCCAGGCGCCACAGTCTGCTTGTCCGAGCGGCCGTGCCAACGCACGTCCTCACCCGTCAGGTTGATGGCTTCGAACGACACTGCGAAGCTGTCGTTGATGTCATAACCGACGCTGAGGTCGATCTGGTCGTACGCTTCGACGAAGATCGGGTTTCTCCAGCCACCCTGGTTGACGGTCTGCAGGAACTCGTCGCGCCAGTTGTAGGCGAGACGGGCCGAGAGGCCGAACTTCTCGAACATCAGCACCGCGTTCGCCGAGTCGGACAGACCCGTGCAGGGCAAACTGGTTGGTGTTCGGATCGCTGGTCGTTGTCGTAGCCGATGTCACCCTTGACGATCGTGTAGTTGGCGAGGACGCCAAAACCCGAGTCGCCGAAGAAGTACTGGCCACCGAACTCGAAGCCATGGATCTTGGCTTCCTGGTTGTTCACCGGCGTGTTCACCGCGAAGGTCTACAGCGGATCCGTCGCCGTCGGCAGCATGTCGTACTGCGTCGCGAACGCCACGTGCTGCGCGTTCGTGCCGTTGTATGTTCGCACCGCCCTTGAACAGCCGTTGGCGTCCTGGACCTTGTCGCCGTCCAGGTCGTACCAGAACGTGACCAGCGTCCGCGTTCACCATCATGGCCATCACCGTGAACAGCGCGAGTCGTCCGTGCCGAAGCCATTCGGCGACCAGGTCAGCGCGCGCGGCTTGAGCGCGCGGACCGCCCGTCTGGTTGCGGATACCGAACAGGTTCTGATCTGCTCGACCGAGTTGCCGATGAAGTTCTCGACGTTCTTCTGGAAGGCACCCACGGACACGTAGCCACGTATCCGAGAAGTAGTACTCCAGCGAAATGTCGAAGTTGTCGGACTCGAGCGGCAGGAGGCCCGGGTTGTTCTGGTTGCCGCCCGGCGTGAAGCCGTTGATGCGTCGAACCGCCCGGCGCCACCCGGGTTCTGACCCGCAGCCAGCTGTGCCGTAGCCCGCGCGAGCAATGGTCTTGCTGTACGAGAAACGACGCCTTCAGCGAGTCGGTGATTGCCGATGTCGAAGTCCAGGTTCGGCAGCAGGTTGTTGTAGCTGCCGGTCACCGTCGACCAGCGTTACGCTGCGACGTCGGACGCACGACCTGGAAGTCGTTGTCGTCCTGCCAGCAGCAGCGCCGTCGGGACGAGCATGGCGTTCGAGCTGAGTCGACCTAGGTCTCTTCGTAGCGAGCGCCGATGACCAGGTTCGCCGGCCATCGCGCCGAGATCGAACTTCAGGGCGACCTGCGCGTACACGGCCTGCGGTGTCTTCCTGCACAGAGCTGTTCGGTGTTGAAGCCCGGGTTGTAACGCAGCACGCCATCCGGAGCGGAAGCTTCCGTCCAGTTGGTGTAGCCGTGGTCGAGCGCCCACTGGCCCGAGCGACGTTCGCATTGCCCTTCCAGCCACCAGTCGGGAGCACCGACCGGGTTGAAGTCATCGAACGCACCCGTGAGGCTGAACGGCGTGAGCAGCGCGACCATGTCGGGCACGTTGCCCGCGTCGCCTACGCCCCAGTCACCCATCGTCAGGTTCGACCCGAGGCACGCTGGCTGCGATTCCATCGAGCGAGTCTCGACGCCGAAGCCAAACGTGCTGCCACCTTCGAACTTGAACTTGCCGTCGATGCGCGCCTGCTTGATGTCGGTGTTCTGCTCCTGGTAATCGATGCGCAGGATCTGCGAACCCAGGCTCGACTGGTCGAACGTGTAGTCGGCATTTCCGCCGGTGCCCGCGTAGCGCCGCGAGCTGGTTCGGGAACAACGTACGCGCCGCGATCGGCAGGCCGTTGTTGAACTGTGAACTGCTGCGTCCAGAAGTTCGTCGAATTGCGGCACGCCGGCAGCGACCGCCGCATCGGGTTCGGCACGGAACTCTGCGCAGGTGCTCGGCACCTTGCCCGCGAGGCTGAACGCCGTCTGGCTGCCGCCCGTGACGCCGTCATCCGGCAAGCTGCGCGCACGCGAGTTGTGGAAGTCGAAGCCGAGGTTGAACTGCTCGGCTGACGTCCCAGTTCGCGTTGAAGCCGATCGAATTCAGCGTCGTTTCGTCTGCTCGCGATGCTGCTGCTCGTAGCCGAAGTCCTTGCTGGCGCCGGTGAACTCGTGCAGCAGGACCGGCGTCGCGACCTCGTTGCATCCGTGTCGAACTCGATGTGGTCGAAGCCGTTGCGCTGCAGCCAGATGGTCTGCTCGCCGCGATCTTCGATCATGTTCTGCTCGGGCGTACGTGACGTCGCGCCGTCAGGGTCAGGTTCTCGATCGGGCGCGAACTGCACCGTCAACTGCGCGTTGGTGCGCTCGCGCTCCGAATCCGAGAACGCGTAACGGATGTCGTTCGGGATGCCGTAGAGCTGGCCGTTCGCCGGCGCATTCACGATGTTCGCGCGATGACGTCGTCATTCGGGTCGTCAGGCGTGTCGTTGTTGTTGACGAACAGCGGCCCTGCCCGAGATGTTGTTCGCCATGTTGGCCGAGTCCCACGGCTGGATGTGCCAGTCGTTGACCGTCGACGTCGACGAACCGCTGTCGCGCTTCTGGTAGCTGGCCGAGAGACCGACGCCGAACGTCTTGTTCTCCGTGGCGCAGCTGAAGATGCCCGAAACTTCCGGCGTGATGTCATCGCCGGTGCGGTTCGTGGTGTCGTTCAGCGCCTTGGCGCCGAGGTTGACCACGAGGCCGTCGTTGTCGAGCGGACGCGCGGTGCGGATGTTGATCGAGGCGCCGATACCGCCCGTGGCGATGTCCGCACGACCGGTCTTGTACACCTCGACCGCGTTGATCGCTTCAGCAGCGAGGTTCGCGAAGTTGAACGAGCGCGTGTTGCCGCCCGACGCCGCCCGTGATGTTGTCGCCGCCGCCGAACGCGTCGGCCGACGGCATCTGACGGCCGTTCAAGGTAACCATGTTGAACTGCGGACCGAAGCCGCGAGCCGTGACGGTCGAGCCTTCGCCATTGCGACGGTCGATCGAGATGCCCGTGATGCGCTGGAGCGCTTCGGAAAGGTTCGTGTCCGGGAATTTGCCGATGTCTTCGGCGTTGATCGCATCGACGACACCGACAGCTTCGCGCTTCGTGTCCATCGACGCCTTCAAGCTTCCGCGCAGACCAGTGACTACCACTTCTTCGAGTTCTTCACCCGCAGCTTGTTGGTCTTGAGCGAACGCAGGGTTGATGAGTACCGCACCACCTACGATGGTGAACAGTACCTTCGGTGTGAACCGACTCATTGGGTTGAATTTCATAAACAGGGTTCTCCTCCGCACTCTATCTATCTAGTTGTGAACCGGGAAACAGTCGTTGAACGCAAGAAAACTTACGAACGGACTGAGGGGAGTGGCGGCTGGGGCACAGCAACAGATGAAAACGACGCGCGCGAGACCGCGGTCGACAAGCCCACAACAGCACAGGCGCAATGCATGCGCGTCCCCCTCATATGGGCCGAAGGATATAGAACCTTGTATAGAAAAGTCCACACTTACTTGCGATGTGCCTGCCGCATAGCGACGGGTCGAGGCCCTGGAAAACACCCCGAACTATCAGCCGCTTAGCGCGGTGTCCCCGCAGCATCACCGACGCTTGGCGTCATTTTCGGGACAGAGTGCGGTAAAAAGACAACAACAGGCCTATTTGGCTCGTTCGAGCCAGCAATTTGACTTGTTCAGGCCAAAAAACTGTTTATGGAAAGACGCCCGGAGGCAGGATCCGCTGCCAACGGCAGGCCCCGGGTGGGGGCACCGGAATGGAGCGAATTCCGGCGATAGATCAGCATGCGGTTGAACACTCCGGCCTGGACGCCAACCCGTTCGAAGAGAGGGGTGTCCGAGTCGATGTACTGAGGCCCAGGCGCCTCAGGGCCCGCGAGCTCCTGCTCCAGGACCCGGTAGTAAGCCCCTCGCCTCGCTTCATCGACATATTCGAAGCCGGTGGCCCTGTGCCGATAGAAGGAAGTGCCCCCTAGATCGGTCCTGAACAGGTAATGGATGGACGCGAGCCCACGCGCGTCATGGGCATCGACATGCGGGATGCGCTGCAATGCCGTGAGCTGTTCCGGAGGCGTTGTGACCACCGAGTAGTGGCACATGCTGAATCGCAAGCTCTGCGCTTCCAGCTGGAAGAAGTCGCAGAGCAGCGCACGAAGCTCGCCGACCACGAACATCTGATACGAAAGCGGCGCCTTGGCGCGCAACCCGGGGTAGTAGCTGTGTGGCGCTGCGTACCGCTTGGACGCGGCGTCGCGCACCAGCTCGTCGGGGTCCGCAACCAGATTGTCGATCACGAGCAGCGGCGCATTCTCGTGACCGATCGTCAGCTTCTGGATTTGAATGGAAGGATGTGGCGCGAGATTCATCGGCGTTCAGTGCCACACGCTCTGCTCGGCCTTGCAGTATTGATTCACGAAGTCCTGGTGCACCGGCATGCGGGCCACTGTCTGGCCGATCGCCTGGCGAAAGTCGCTGAGGTATCTGGTCAGCTCGTTCGGGTTCATCGAACGCGCGAAGTGGTGATAAGCCTTCGGCATCACGCGCTGCCCGAGCAATACCTGCGACCAAGAATCGACGCGGAAAAGCTCTGCGTCACCCTGAAAGGCAAATGCGTTCTCGCGGAACAATGCGATCCGGTGAGCCAGCGAATCGGGAATCTGCATGTGCCGGCAATGCTTCCAGAACGCGCTGTCCTCGCGTTCGGTCGCGTGGTAATGGAGGACGACGAAATCACGCGTCTTTTCGATTTCCACGCGCGACTGTTCGTTGAATTCCGCCACCAGTGCGTCATCGACTCCGGCAAATGGAAACATGTGCATGAGACGCGTAACGCCCACCATCATCAGGTGAATGCTCGTCGACTCGAGTGGCTCGATGAAACCGCTCGCCAGGCCGAGCGCGATCACGTTCTTGTTCCACACCTTGCGGCGACGCCCGGTCTGGAACCTGAGCACACGCGGCTGATTCACCGGGGTACCTTCAACCGCCGCGAGCAACTGCGTCTTCGCCTCGTCGTCGGAGATGTGCTTGCTGCTGAAAACCAGTCCATTTCCCACGCGATGCTGCAGTGGGATGCACCAGCGCCAGCCCGCGTCGTGCGCGACCGAGCGCGTGAACGGTGCTGCAGGGCCGACAAGCGCAGTCTGCATGGCCGCAGCGCTGTCACACGGCAGCCAGTGCGACCAGTCCTCGTAGCCAGTCTGCAAGGTCTGCTCGATCAGCAGCCCACGGAATCCCGTGCAATCGATGAACAGATCGCCGGCGACGACTGTTCCGGATTGCAATACCAGCGATTCGACGAAACCGGACTCCGGGTGCTGACGCACTTCCTTGATCTTCCCCTCGACGCGCTTGATGCCGCGCGCCTCGGAGAAGCGGCGCAGGAATTTCGCGTACTGCCCGGCATCGAAGTGGTAGGCATAGTTGATTTCGACGTTCGCACCGGTGGCGAATTTTCCGTGCTTTGCGGCCTGCAACTCGAAGCAGTAGTCGCCCAGCTCGGACTCGATGCCGAGCTCGAGACTTCGCAGCCAGAAATTGTGGAACTCGCACATCCAGGTCGGCTTGCCGTTGCGGCCGAAGGAGTGAATGTAGCGATCGCCAACCCGCGCCCAGTTCTCGAATGAGATCCCGAGCTTGAATGTCGCGGCCGTGGCGCGCATGAATTCCTGCTCGTCGATCTGCAGGAGCTTGTGGAACACTTTGATGGGTGGAATCGTCGCTTCGCCCACGCCGATCGTGCCGATTTCGTCCGACTCGATCAGCGTAATGTCGAGCAACGAGCCGAGCTGATGTGACAACGCGGCCGCGGCGAGCCACCCGGCCGTCCCGCCGCCCGCAATCACTACTTTCTTTACTTCGGTCGAACGCACTTTCCCTCCGCGATACTTCCGTCGCGCACTCTCTAACGATTCAGGCTGCCGAGCAGCATCGCCCTGATCTGCCGCGCGCGCGCCTCGTCGATGGGTCCCAGCAAGCCGCGCGCCTGCTCGGGCAGGTGTTCACCCGCACGCGACGACGGACCGAACACGTAATACTCGAAAACCTGTCGCCAGGCTTCCTTCTCCGCCTCGGGTCTGTCGCGAATCGACCAGATGGCGTGATAGAGCGAACTCATTGGACTCGGAACGTATTTCGGCGAGCTGCTCCACCAGTAATTCACGAGCGTATTGAACGGACTCAATCCCTCCACGTGATGCCACCACATCGACGGGACGAAGATCGCATCGCCGGGTTCGAGAGTCGCGGAATAGCCGGCCTCGAGCGCTTCGCGGAAGCGCGGGAACCTCTCGAAATCCGGGCTCCTGAAATCGACCAGGCTGACGGCCTGACCTCCAGGATTGAGCTCGAGCGGCCCTGGATACAGATTTGCCACCTGGCTCGGAGGAAACATCGTGAAACGCCGGCGACCGACCGCAACACAGGCGATGTTGTTCGGCGCGTCGTAGTGACAGGAGGCGATGGTCCGATTGCCGATCCAGATGGCGGGTGGCGCATCCACACCGGATGCCGCGAATCCAAGGTCATTCTCTTTGCGAAGGCCGGGCAGGTACGAATCGATGAGGGTCGAGCCGATGTACACGGTCGGGGCCAGTTCGTCGTCGAGGTGAGCGCGGATTTCGTCGAGTACGTCGCCGAGCTTCGTGCGCCGGGCTTCGAAATTGAGCGCGCGTGAAATCGTCGTTGTAGAAGAGGCGGCCGTCGGCCTGTGGAGCTGCGAAAGACGCGGACAGGATCTTGCCGTTGTAGAACGAGCGCAGGTACGCCATAGCGTCGTCGGCCGAGCGCAGGCCGGCGTCCACCAGACCCCAGCGGCGGGCGATGCCCTTGAGAACCGTAGGCCGCCCGAACGACAGCAATTCATCCAGCGGCAGCGTGTCGGGCGTGCAGCCATCGAGAATTCTTGTGTCGTTGCTCACTTTGACCATGGCGCGTAATTTTATTCCACTGCAGGCCACAACGCTTTCGAGACCCAGAATCCGCCGCCATGAACATCCGCGACTACCTGATCGACCTGGACGGCAAGGATTGGCGCAAGCTGCTGGCGTATTGGAATCCCCCGATGCCCGGGGATGCGGCGCTGTGGCTCGTGAACAAGCTGGGCGAACCCTTCTTCGCCACGAAAGACGGGGTGATTCATCGGCTGATAGTAGGGACAGGCGCCATCGAACGCCTGGCGGCGGACAGGCAGAGCTTCGCGAGACTGCTCGACGTGCCGGAAAACGCCGAGGCGTGGCTCAGGATGTCGCT
>CAVZED010000006.1:0-140000 GCA_963774045.1 uncultured Pseudomonadota bacterium | reverse complement strand
CCTCGACCTGTTCGCGGGTGAGCGGCGGGCGCGTGGCGTTGCGGCCCGGTCGGATCGCCGATCATCCCGGTGAAATCGCCGATCAGGAACGTGACCTCGTGCCCGAAATTCTGGAACTGCCGCATCTTGTTGAGAGCACGGTGTGGCCGAGATGCAGGTCCGGGCGCGGTCGGATCGAATCCCGCCTTGATGCGCAGCGGCTTGCCGCGCGTGAGCTTTTTGACGAGCTCGCTTTCGACGAGCACTTCCTGCGTCCCGCGCATCAGTTCCGCAATCTGATCTGCAATTCGCCGTTCATCTTCTTCAGTTCTTCGGTCTATGGATCGGCGGTTCGAATCGCGTCACATTCGAGTGCTCGATTGACCCTTTGTCGATCCGTGGGTTACGTTGTATAGATCGTGCCGAATTCATCAAGTCCGCCATTCCGGGACTCTCGACCCGGTCCGCTTCGTGCTGTACTTACGGTCTCGCAGGACTTCCTGCGTCCCGCACAACTCGGCAATCGATTCTGCAATTCGGCTTCATCTCTGGGAAATCGCTCTTCGGTTGTTATTGGAACCACGGCGTTACGGTGTCACAGTCGCTGGCCAATGCCCTTGTCGATCCGTCGGTTGCGTTGATGGTGCGACTCCAGTCCGCCATCCCGGGCTAGCCGGACCGCCGTCTCGCAGGTCGCGTCGCCATCGTCGCGCGCTGGCGGTGCTGCCGCGCAGACACGCGCTCGTGGCGCCCAGCCGGACCGCCGCACCTGCCGAGTCGCTCAGCCGCGCCCAGGAAGCGAACCTCGGGTTCTCCACCATCGAAGTCGTCGTCAGCCGCAACGACACGATGGACCGGCTGTTCCGCCGCTTCGAGCTCAACCTCGCCGACCTCGCCTCGCTGCGCAATCTGCCCGAGCTGCGCAGCCAGGTCGACAAGCTGCGTCCGGGCGAATCGCTGCGTTTCGATGCATCGCGGCGGCGAGCTGCTCGGCCTCGAGCGCAAACTCTCCGACAGCGAGACGCTCAAGGTCACGCGCGACGCCACCGGCTTCGTCTCCGACGTGCTCGAGAATCCGCTCGAGACTCACGTACGCGCACCGCGAGCGCGACCATCGACAGCTCGCTGTTCCAGGCGGCGGCCGACGCGCAGCTGTCGCGACCGCGTCGCTTTCGATCTCGCCGAGATCTTCCAGTACGACATCGACTTCGTGCTCGACATCCAGCCCGGCGATCGCTTCACCGTCGTCTACGAAGAAGTCTTCCAGGACGGCGTGCCGCTGCGCACCGGCAACATCCTGGCCGCCAAGTTCGTGAACGAGGGCCGCGAGTATCGCGCGGTCCGCTACGTCGATGCGCAGGGACACGCCGAGTACTTCACGCCCGACGGCAAGAGCCTGCGCAAGGCGTTCATTCGCGCGCCCGTGCAGTTCTCGCGCATCAGCTCGCGCTTCAATCCGTCGCGCCGCCATCCCGTGCTCAACCGCATCCGCGCGCACCGTGGCGTGGACTACGCGGCGCCCGTGGGCACGCCGGTGCGCGCCGCGGGCGAAGGCCGCGTGCAATTTCGTCGGCCAGCAGGGCGGCTACGGCAATGTCGTCGAGCTCGCAGCACGGCTCGGGCGTCGTCACCGTGTACGGCCACCTTTCGCGATTTGCGCCAAAACTGCGGCGCGGCCAGCGCGTGCAGCTCGGCCAGATCATCGCCTATCGTCGGCATCGACCGGCCTCGCGACCGGCCCGCATCTGCACTACGAATATCGCGATCCGCGGCGTGCACAAGAATCCGCAGACCGTGCCGCTGCCGGACGCGGCGCCCATCACGTCCGCGCGAGACGCGACCGTCTTCCTGACCGCCACCGCGGATCTCGTGAACATGCTGGATTTGCCGGCGGGCCCCGCGCTCGTCGCACGCTGACCGGCCGGTCAACTGTCACATTAATCCGGCGCGCGCCTGTGGTCTCATAGCGTTCGAACCCTGAACGCCGCGCCATGGACCTGCCCGATCTCCGCTCCGCCGAGCACTACATCAATCGCGAGCTTTCGCTGCTCGAATTCAACGGGCGCGTGCTCGCGCAGGCGCTCGATGAAAAAGTCCCGCTGCTCGAGCGGCTGCAAGTTCCTGTGCATCTCCTCGAGCAATCTCGACGAGTTCTTCGAGATCCGCGTTGCCGGCCTGAAGCAGCGCATCGAGCTCGGCTCCGACCAGCCCGGCCCCGACGGCATGACGATCTCCGAGCAGCTGCGGGCTATCCACGAGCGCGCCGACAACCTCGTCGAGGCCCAGTACCGCTGCCTCAACGACGTGCTGCTGCCGGCGCTGCGCAACCACGGCATCGAACTACTGGCGCGCGACGAACTGGGACGCGGAGACCACGCGCTGGCTCGAACAGTACTTCGAGCGCGAAATCGAGCCGGTCACTGTCCCCGCTCGGGCTCGATCCCGCGCGACCCTTTCCGCGCATCCAGAACAAGAGCCTGAACTTCATCGTGCGGCTCGCGGGCGAGGATGCCTTCGGCCGCGACACGGGACTCGCGGTCGTGCAGGCGCCGCGCTCCCTGCCGCGCGTGGTGCGCGCTGCCGGAGGACAGCGGCCGCCGCCGCTTCGTGCTGCTCACCGGAATCGTCCAGCAGTTCGTCTCGAAGCTGTTCTCCGGCATGGAAGTGCTCGGGCTGCTACCAATTCCGGGTCACCCGCAACAGCGACCTGTTCGTCGACGACGAAGAAGTCGACGACCTGCGCCGCGCGCTCGAAGGCGAGCTGGCGCATCGCCGCTATGGCGCCGCCGTGCGGCTCGAAGTGTCGCGCGATTGCCCGCCCGACCTCGACGCGTTCCTGATGCGGCAGTTCACGCTGACCGAAGTCGATTTCTACGAAGTCTCCGGCCCGGTGAACCTCAATCGCCTCGCGGCGATCTACGACCTCGTCCAGCGCCCGGACCTCAAGTACCCGATCTTCACGCCCGGCCTGCCGCGGCGCGTCGCCGGCTCCACCGACCTGCTCGCGGTGATCCGCCAGAAGGACGTGCTGCTGCATCACCCTTTCCACAGCTTCGGCCCGGTGCTCGATTTCCTGCGCGGCGCCGCCGCCGACCCGCGCGTGCTCGCGATCAAGCAGACGCTGTACCGCACCGGCAATGAGTCGCCGATCGTCGATGCGCTGGTCACCGCCGCGCACTCCGGCAAGGACGTCACCGTCATCGTCGAGCTGCGCGCGCGCTTCGACGAGGAAGCGAACATCGAGCTGTCGAACCGGCTGCAGGAAGCCGGCGCGCACGTGATGTATGGCGTCGTGGGATTCAAGACGCACTGCAAGATGTCGATGGTGGTCCGGCGCGAGGCCGAGGGCCTGCGCCGCTACTGCCATCTCGGCACCGGCAACTACCACCCGCGCACCGCGCGCGGCTACACCGACTACAGCCTGTTCACCTGCGATCCGCGAGATCGGCCAGGACGTGCACGAGCTGTTCCTGCAGCTGACCAGCCTGACGCAGACGCCGCGCCTCACCAAACTGCTGCAGTCGCCTTTCGGGATGCACGAGGCGGTGGTGGAAAAGATCGGTCGCGAGGCCGCAGCACGCCGCGGCCGGGCGACCCGGCGCGAATCATCGCCAAGATGAATTCGCTGGTGGATCCGCAAGTCATCGAGGCGCTGTATCGTGCCTCGCGCGCCGGCGTTGCACATCGACCTGATCGTCCGCGGCCTGTGCGCGCTGCGGCCGGGAATTCCGGGCGTTTCCGAGAACATCCGCGTGCGCTCGGTCGTCGGGCCGCTTCCTCGAGCACTCGCGCGTCTTCTATTTTCTCAATGGAAGCGGAGGCGGCGACGCCGGCGAGGGTGACTCGAGCGAGCTGTACCTCGCGAGCGCGGACTGGATGGAACGCAACTTCTTCCGGCGCGTGGAGATCGCATTTCCGGTGCGCGAGCAGACGCACCGCGACCGCATCCTGCGCGACCTCAATTTCTACCTGGCCGACAACACGCAGTCCTGGACGCTCGGGCGCGATGGCGTCTACGTCGCGACGCGAGCGCGGCGAGTCGTCCGACGCGCGATGCCCAGGCCACGCTGCTGGCCCGCTACGCCGCGGGCAGCGCGCCGGTGATCGCGCCTAGGCGCGTAATCAGGAACTCGCCGCAAGGCGCGTCCCCTACTTCGCGCTGAACACCCGCAGCCGGAAGCCGACCGTCTTCAGGTTCTCGATCTCGTGCTGCAGGTCGGCGACGGTCAAGCGGGTGATCGTCGA
The DNA here is from genome assembly GCA_963774045.1 of uncultured Pseudomonadota bacterium. Classification (GTDB taxonomy): domain Bacteria; phylum Pseudomonadota; class Gammaproteobacteria; order Steroidobacterales; family Steroidobacteraceae; genus CADEED01. The sequence goes on along the minus strand of CAVZED010000006.1, from coordinate 135,776 downwards.
GCCAGCCCGGCCGGAAAACGCAGCTCCAGCGAATCGGCGCGCGGCGTGAGCCTGATTTCCGGCAGCGCCACGCTGCTGCGTCCCCGATGCAGCAGCACCGCGAGCCGCAGCAGCAAGGTCATGGCCGGCGCGCGCTTGTCCCAGGGCGGCATCGAGCTCGTCCTTCTCCTCGATCGCGGGCTTGCGCCGGTGGCTGCCGACCATGATGGCGAGCAGTTTCTGCTCTTCGCGCGGGAAGCCCGCCCATGTCGGCATTGGCCAGTAGATAGGCGCCGTGGCGGTGATAGCCGCTGTGCGCGACGTCGAGGCCGATCTCGTGCAGGCGCGCGGCCCAGCGCAGCAGCAGCTCGATCGCCGGATCGGCGAGCGACCACGCCTCCTCCACCTGCTCGAGGAATTCCACCGCGGTGGCTTCGACGCGTTCCGCCTGCGCGAGGTCGACGTGATAACGCTCCTGCATGCTGCGCACGGTGCGCTCGCGCGCATCCTCGTCGGTGTAACGGCCGACGCAGGTCGTAGAGCAGCCCCTCGCGCATCGCGCCGTCCGCCACCTTCATCGACTCGATGCCGAGCTGCTCGAACACTTCGGCGAGGATCGCAACGCCGCCGGCGAACGACAGCTTGCGGTCGTCCGTGAGCGCGTTGAGCTTCAGGTCGCGGATGTGCTCGATCTCGCCGAGCTCGTGGATGATGCGTTCGAGGCCATCGGCGCCGATGTCGATCGCGGCCGGATCGAGCTCCCGGATGCTGTCGCCGATGGCGCGCACCGTGCCCGAGCTGCCGACGGCCTCGTCCCAGCCGCGGCGCCGGAACGCCGCCTGGTACGGTTCGATGGCCTGGCGCGCCGCGACGCGCGCGCGCTGCATGCGCTTCTGCGACAGGCGTCCGTCGGCGAAGAATTCCTCGCTGAGCCGCACGCATCCCATCTGCAGGCTTTCGAGCTCGAGCGGCTCGAGGCCTTCGCCGATGATGATCTCGGTGCTGCCGCCGCCGATGTCGCAGACCAGCCGGCGCCCAGGGCCCGCGGGCATGGTGTGCGACACGCCGGAGTAGATGAGCCGCGCCTCTTCGATGCCGGAGACGATTTCGATCGGGATGGCCGAGGGCCTCGCGGGCGCGCTCGACGAAGGCTTCCTTGCGCTTGCGCGCGTCGCAAGGCGTTGGTGCCGACCACGCGCACGCTGTCGGGGCGCATGTCGCGCAGCCGCTGGCCGAATCGCTCGAGGCAGGCCAGCGCGCGTGCGGCCACGTCCTTGTTCAGGCGGCCGTCGGCCTCGAGGCCCGCGCCCGAGCCGGACCATTTCGCGCAGGCGATCGAGGATGACGAGCTGGCCGTGCGTATAACGCGCGACCACCATGTGGAAACTGTTGGAACCGAGATCGACCGCGGCGAGGACGTCCGGAACGGACTTCGGAGCGCGTCGCGCCACGTCAACGCAGCTGGCGTCAGGCGGAGAACGACGAACCGCAGCCGCAGGTGGTTTGCGCGTTCGGATTGCGGATCACGAACTGCGCGCCGTCCAGGCCTTCGCGGTAATCGATCTCCGCGCCGGTCAGGTACTGGACGCTCATCGGGTCGATCAGCAGCTTGACGCCGAGGTTTTCGACGCAGGTATCGCCATCCTGTTCCTGCTCGTCGAACTCGAAGCCGTATTGCATTCCCGAGCAGCCGCCGCCCTGCACGAACACGCGCAGCTTGAGGTTCGGGTTGCCCTCGCCACGGATCAGGTCGCCGACCTTGCGGGCGGCGGCATCGGTGAATTTCAGGGTTTCGGTTGTCCGTTTCAGTCATGGCCTGCACACTACGCGCGGGACTTTGCCGCCGCAACCGTCGATTCGGAGCTCGGCCGGCGTTTCCGCGGCCGGAGCCTCGGGCGCGGGCTCTCCGCGTTGCCCAGGGGAATGAGCTTTCCCGGTTATGACGGCGCCGGGCGCCATTTCAATGACGCCGTAGTGAACATTGCCGTTGACCCGCGCGCTGCCGCCGAGCACCAGCCGCTCGCGCGCGTACATGTCGCCGTTGACGGTGCCGTTCATGACGATGTTGGTGACCTCGACGCTGACCCTCGATGAAGCCGCTTTCGCTCACCGACAGCGCGCCGCCATCCGTCGCGTTGCTGCGCACGTTGCCGTTCACGCGGCCGTCGAGATGCAGGCCGCCCGAGAACTCCAGGTCGCCATGGAGAGTGGCGGCCTTGCCGAGCAGCGTGTCGATGCGCGTGGATGTCTGCTTGCGTCGCCCGAACATTGACGCTCTCCCGCCGCTCCGCCTACTGCGGATCGACACTCCAAACGTACGACTGCTGCACCGGCGCGGAACCGCGCCGGTTGGACCGGACTTCGACGAGAAGCTGTTCGGGTTTCATGCCCGGGAGGCATGGTGATTTCCTCTTCAATGTTCTCGAGATATCGAAAGGTGAAGGGTATCTCACGCCGCTTGCCGCCCGAGAGTGTCGCGAAATCCGCACGCCCGGGCTTGCCATCGACCTCGCCATCGACCGACAGGACAACCACGCCGCTCACCACCGTATCCGGCTTCATGGGCTGGACCAGGGTGACGCGGACGCGAAACTTGTTTGCCGTGGCCGTGGCCACCATACGCGCCTGCTGGATTTTTACCTCGGCGGAGTTCGCATTTTGGGTGACGATCCCCCGGAAAAAGGCCAATTCCTGGTTGGCCCGGGCCACCTGGGCCTGCAGGTCGCCGATCGTGCGCTGCACCTCCTCCCGCTCCCGGGTCTGTCCTACGGTTGAGGATTCCAGTTGCGCCATCTTGGCGCGCAGTTCGGAGATCGTCGCCTCGCTGCGCGTCGATCTCGTCGCGCAGCTCCGCGCGCTGTTTGAGTCGCCGCCAGCGAAGTCGTATCCGGCGCTGTAGCGGCCGAATTCGAACATGCCGTAGACACCGCGCCGGCGACGATCAGCACCAGCAGCACGACGATGGTGATCCAGCGACGCGTCGGCGCGTAGGTCGTGACGACGAGTTTCGGCGGCAAGCCCGGCATCGCGGTCTGCTCAGTCCTCGGCGGTCACGGCGCTGTCCGTTTGCCACCATTCCGGCAGCGGCGGCGCCCGCCGGGAACGCAACGGGCGCGAGCTCGGTCAGCATGCGCACGTACACGGGGCGCTTGAAATAGATCACCTCGCGCACCGGCTCCCAGTAGTTTGCCCAGCGCCAGCCGTCGAACTCCGGCTCGTTGGTGTGCGTGAAGCTGAACTCCACGCGACTCTTCGGGCACCGCGAGTCGCAGCAGGAACCAGCGCTGCTTCTGCCCGATGCAGGTCGGGACCGCGCCCGCGGCGCACGTAGCGCTTCGGCAGCCTGTAACGGATCCAGTCGGCCGTGGATCCCGACCAGCGTCGACCTGCCGGCGCTCGAGGCCGATCTCTTCCTGCAACTCGCGATACAGCGCCTGCTCGACTGGTTCGCCCTGCCGCACGCCACCCTGCGGAAACTGCCAGCCGCGGCCGCCGGTTCGCTGGCCCGAGGAATACCTCGCCGTTGTCGCGCATCAGGACGATGCCGACATTCGCGCGATACCCCTCCGAGTCGATCCAGTCGCTCATGACGAACGTTTTACCGGGTGGCACGCGGCCGAACAAGGCATGAGGTTTTGTCAGACAATGCGCGCGTGATTCCGCGACCCCGCCCTTCCGCCAGATTCGCCCTGCTCTTCGCGCTCGCCGCCGTCGTCGCGTGCCTGAGCCTGGTCGCGGGTTCCACCGACATCGGCGTGCAGTCCGGCGATCGCGGCCCTGTTCGGCGACCTGGCGGAGCCCGCACGCACCGTCGTGCTCGAATTGCGCGCTCCCGCGGCTCCTGTCCGCTTTCACCATCGGCGCGCTGCTGGCGCTCGCCGGCGTGCTGCTGCAGGCGTTGTTCCGCAACCCGCTGGCGGATTCCTATGTTCTCGGCGTCTCCGGCGGCTCATCGGTCGGCGCGTTGTTTGCCCTGCTGCTCGGCGGCTTCGCTGTGGGCTGTGCAGTGCTCGGCGGCCGCTGGCGCCATGCTCGACCACGCTTCCTCGTGCTGGCGCTGGCGCGCGGTGGCGCCACTGTACGCGTGTTGCTCACGGGCGTGGTCGTGGCCGCAGCGCCTGCGGCGCGCTGGTGACGCTGGTACTCGTGCTGGCCGACAACGGCCAGCTGCGCGGCATGATGTTCTGGCTGGCCGGCGACCTGGGCTGGGCCGCGCATCCCTGGGTCATGCCCGCCGCTGCCTTGTTAGCCACGCTCGCCGTGGCTGCTGATCGCGCGGCCGCTCGACGTGCTCGCCACCGGCGAAATCACCGGCGCAGAGCCTGGGCCTCGACCTCGCACGCTGGCGCGTCGTCATCGTGGTGTTCGCCGGCGCTGCTCACCGCGGGCGCCGTGATCCAGGGCGGCACCATCGGCTTCATCGGCCTCGTGATCCCGCACCTCGTGCGGCTCGCATTCGGCGACGGCCGCGCACCGCATCGTGGTGCCCGCCGCGGCGCTCGCCGGCGGCACGCTGCTGGCCGCCGCCGACCTCGTGGCGCGCACGGCGGCCGCGCCGCGCCAGTTGCCGGTGGGCGCCATCATGGCCTTGTTAGGCGTGCCGATGTTCCTGGTGCTGCTGCGCCGGCTCGAAGGCCCGCGCGCCGTAGGATCCGCGTCCTCTACCCGATGACGTGCGTGGAGATCTCGACGCGATTGCGCCCCGCGCTCTTGGCGCGATACAGCGCGGCGTCCGCTTCGGCGATCAGCCGTTCCGCCAGCGCCTTGTAGTCGTGCGAGCGCGGCTGCGGCTTGCGCGGTGGCGAGGCCGATGGACAAGGTCACGGTCACATGCGCGCCGCCGTGCACGCGGATCGGCGTCGTAGCCCACCGCTGTTGTGGATGCGCTCGGCCAGTTTCACGGCGTGCAGCGACTTCCGCGCCGGCAGCAGGATCGCGAATTCGTCGCCGCCGAAGCGCGCGCCGGTGTCGCCCGCGCGGATCTCCGCCTCGGCGCGCCGCGCGACTTCCTTGAGCGCCTCGTCGCCGGCCAGGTGGCCGAAGCGATCGTTGATCTCCTTGAAGTTGATCGACGTCGATCATGAGGCAGGCGAGCGCCTTGCCGGTGCGCTCGGCGCGCGCCAGTTCCTCGCGCAGGCGGTTGTGGAAATAGCGCCGGTTGTGCCAGCCGGTGAGGAAATCGGTGACGCCGCTGCGCACCAGGCGCGCGCGATTCACCGCGTTTTCCAGGCTGATCGCCACGATGACGCCGAGGTGCGCGAGGAAGTCCGCGGCCAGATCGCACGGTGAATCGCGTCGAGTCGCGGCTGCCGAACGCGATGACGCCGATGGCGCGGTTGTCGCGCGGCAGCGGAATGAGCGCGATGCTGCCCGGCTTGAAGCGCCGGCGAGAACCAGCAGCTCGTGGTCCGCCGGGATTGTACGGCGCCGAGCCAGGGCCGATCGAACTGCGCGAGCTTCGGCGCGAGCGGCGACACCGCGTCGATGAAGCGCACGTCCTCGATGACCGCGCTCGACAGGTTTTCGTTGCCGGAAAGATGCCGCAGCTCGTGCTGGGGATCGAACAGCGACAGCGTCACGAGGTCGAGCGCGTAAGCGTCGCGCAGCCCGGAAACGACGCGATCGAACAGCTCGCCGAGCGAATGCGCGCGCAGCAGCTCGATCTCGCGCGCCTGGGTCTTGCGCAGCAGCAGCTCGTTGCGCTGGACCTCCTCGGTCAGCGCGCTGCAGCCGCTCGCGCAACTCCTCCGCCGTGCCTGCGTACGGATCGCGAGTCGCGCGTGTTCACGCACGCCGCTCCGTGACCGAACGACGATCTTCGAGGTATTCGCGGCCGCGGCGCATGAGCGAATCGAACGGCGGCGAAATCCTGCGAAATGCACCGCGGCGCGCAGCCGCTCGACGGCCTTCGACAGCGCTTCGAGCGATTCGGCGCCGTAGTCGTTGAGGCTCTGGATCTCGAAGTACAGCTCCGGGCTTTCCTGCGCCACGTTCGCGCGCCACGTCGAGCTGCGCATCGAACGTGGTGGAGGACAGTTTCGCGAGCTTGGGCGCCGCTTCGCCGCTCTCGGCGAGCGCCGTGAAGAATGCGATGTTGAGCGCGTGCGACAGGCCGAGCACGTAGGCGATGAGCCGGTCGTGATCGTCGAGCGACATCACCACCTGCTCGACCATCGTCGAGCCGAACAGGTCGCGCGCGGCCTGCGTTGCCTCGGCGGACCCCGCCTCCACGAAGATCACGTGCCGGCCGGAGAGCAGCTCGGTGTCCGGCCCGAACATCGGGTGCAGCGAGGTCACGCGGCAGCCGTGCGACTTCAGCGCGTTGAGTCCCGGCGCGCAGCGGCGACTTGAGCGACCCCACGTCGAAGATCACGCCCTTGGGGCGGCGCATCGCGAGCTCGCGCAGGATCTTGTCCGTGGCGCCGAGCGGCGTGGCGATGACGATGAAGTCGTGCGTGAGCTCGCGCTCGCGCCAGTCGGCCACGTGGACGAATCCGGGCGGCGCGCCGGCGGGATCCGCGACCTCGACCGCGAAGCCCTGCGAGGCCATGAACTCGGCGAACCAGCGCCCCATCTTGCCGGCGCCGCCGATGACGAGCGCGGTGCGCCCGGAGCCGGCGCCCTGCGCCGCGACGCTCGCCTGCTCCTGGGTAGTTAGCGAGGAGCGGATCAGCAGGCGCAGGATGTTCTCGGCGACCTGGGGCGAGACTCCGTACTGCCGGCCGGTCTCGCGCGCGGCCAGCAGCACCTCGCGCTCGCGGTTGTAGTCGCGCGTGGCCTGCCCGGTGGCGCGCTTGGCGCGCACCATCTCGCGGCTGGTCTCCTGCCGCTGGCCGACCAGTTCGAGGATCTGCCGATCGAGTTCGTTGATCCTGCGGCGCAGGTCTTCGAGCGAGCTCATGAAAACACCCTGTAATTCAATATCCGCACTAGCTTTTATCGGCTGCGACGCACGACTGCAAGAGCGTCCCCGCACGATGAACACGGCGGATAACATATCAGCCCATGGAGCTCTACAACGACCTCCTGCCCGATCCCCTGCCGACCGAACCGATGGCGCTCGCCAGCGCCTGGCTCGCGACCGCGCTCGCCGCCCGCCAGCAGCCAAACCCTGATGCCATGGTGCTCGCGACCGCCACCGCCGCGGGACAACCCTCGGCGCGCGTGGTGTTGTGCAAGGAGTTCGACGTCGAGAACGGCCGGGTGTCCTTCGTCACGAACTACGACTCGCGCAAGGGCCGCGAGCTCGCGCGAGAACGCGCGCGCCGCGCTCGTGTTCCATTGGGATCACGCGCACCGGCAGGTCCGCGTCGAGGGTGTGGTCGTGAAGGCCCCGGCCGCCGAGAGCGATGAATATTTCGGGTCACGCAACTGGCAGCGGCGCATCGGCGCATGGGCCAGCGCGCAGAGCCAGCCGCTGCGTTCGCGCGAGCAGCTGAACGCCGCCGTGCGTGCGGCCGCGGACCGCTTCGGCGCGCCGCATCCCACGCTCGACAACGTCAACGACCCCCCCGCCGGTCGCCATTCCGCGGCCGCCGTTCTGGGGCGGGTACTACGTCTGGGCCGACGCGGTGGAGCTGTGGATCGAAGGGGCGTCGCGCATCCACGAACGCGCCCGCTGGACCCGCTCGCTAACTACCGCGGGTGCGGGCTTCCGCTGCGGCCCGTGGTCGGCCACGCGTCTGCAGCCTTGAAACGCCGCAAGACCGCCGCGCGCCCGCCGACGCTGTGGCGCAACGTGCGCATCGCGTTCCTGCTGCTCGCGCTCGGCATCGCGGCGTATTCGAACTGGTACGACCGGCTCAGCACCACCGACTGGGATGAAACCCTGTGGATCGGAGTCTTCCCGCTCAACGCGGAGGACAGCCCGGTCACCGCGAACTACCTCGCGCGCCTGTCGCAGGACGACGTGGCGGACATCGAACTCTTCCTCAACCGCGAAGCGCAGCGGTACGGTGTCGCGATCGGGCGGCCGGTGCGAGTGGACCTGTACCCGCGCGTGACCGAACATCCGCCGGCGCTCGATCCCGAGGCGGGCCTGGTGTCGCGCATGTGGTGGAGCCTGAAGCTGCGCATGTACGCGCGCCGCAACTCGCACCCGCCCGGCCGGGGCCCGCCGCAGATCCGCATATTCGTGCAGTACCACGATCCGGCCTTCAACAGCTCGGTGCCGCATTCGGTGGGCATGCAAAAAGGACTGGTCGGCGTCGTGCACGCGTTTGCGGACGCGGAGATGACCTCGGACAACAACGTGGTGATCGCGCACGAGATCCTGCACACGCTCGGCGCCTCGGACAAATACGACCTGGGCTCGCTCGCGCCCATCTACCCGATCGGCTACGCGGAGCCGGAGAGGAAGCCGCTGTATCCGCAGGAACTCACCGAGATCATGGGCGGACGTTACGCCGTGAGTCCCGACCGGTTCGAGATGCCGACCTCGCTCGCCACCGTGCGCGTCGGGGCGGCCACGGCGCTCGAAATCCGCTGGCGAAAATGACCGCAGCGCTCGTCACCGCGGACCTCACGATCGCCGTGCCCGGGCGGACCCTGGTGGAGCGCATGAACTCGAGCTACGCCGCCGGTGAGTTCGTCGCGCTGCTCGGCGGCAATGGCGCCGGGAAATCGCTGCTGTTGCGGACTTTCGCCGGCCTGCGCGCACCCGCGGGCGGCACCGTGCGACTGGCGGGCGCGCCCCTGGGTTCGCTGACGCGGCGCCAGATCGCGCTGCTGCTCGGATTCCTCCCGCAGGACCCGGACGCGACTCCGCAAGGCATGCTGGGCGAGTCGGTGTTGTTAGGGCGGTTCGCGCATCTCGGCCTGCTCGAGACGCCGGACGCCGCGGACGACGCGCGCGTGGCCGAAGCGCTCGAACACGTCGGACTCGCCGCCTGCGCCACGCGCGAGCTCGCCACGCTTTCGGGCGGCGAGCAGCGGCGCGCCGCCATCGCACGCCTGCTGGTGCAGGCGCCATCCATCTACCTGCTGGATGAACCCACGAATCACCTCGATCCGGCGCAGCAGCTCGCGATCCTCGAGCGGCTGAAGTCGCTGGCGCGGGCCGGCGCCACGGTCGTCGCCAGCCTGCACGATCCGAACCTGGCGTTGCGTTTCGCGGACCGCGTGTGCCTGCTCGAGGGAAACGGTGCCGCGCCTCTCATTCCGACGGCAGACCTCGACGCGGCGCGGCTCGGCGCCCTTTACGGCGTGAATTTCGCGGAGACCCGCATCGGCACGATGCGGGTCGTGGCTACGATTTAGGCGTTTCGCAGTCCGCGAGCACTGCCTGGCGCAGCTGCACCGCGTCGACCGGCCCGGTTTGCGCATACCAGCGCGTGGCGACCTGCGTGAGCCGCTCGCGGCGCTTCACGTCTTCCTGCCAGGCGATCTCCTGGATCCGCAGCAACCGGTCCAGCGGCTCGCCGATGCTGCGCATCTCGAGCGCGCGGCGCGCGATGTCGAGCTCGACCTTGCAGCTCTGCGGCGTGTCGTCGACCACCTGCGGCGCGGGCGCGACCACCGGTTCGACGGCCGCCGTCTGCGGCGGGGGAACCGCGGCGACGGGTGCAGGCGCGGCCGGGCGCCGCTGCGCCATCTGCTTGCTCGCGTTGTACGCATACATCAGCCCCGCCACCGCGAGGATTCCGAAGATGCCCCAGCGGAGGAACACGCCCATGATCAGCTTCCGAAACGGATGGTTTCGAGAATCTTCGCGTGCAGCGCCCCGTTGGTCGCGAGCACCGAGGTGGTCGCGAGCCCGACCGGCGCGCCCTTCAGGTCGGTGAACCGGCCACCGGCCTCCTCGACGATGACGGTGAGCGCCGCGATGTCGAGAATGTTCACGTCCGATTCGATCACGACGTCCAGCGCGCCGCGCGCCAGCAGGTGGTAGTGCACGAAATCGCCGTAACCGCGGATGCGGTTGATGTTGCCGATCAATCCACCGAAGCGCGCCCAGGCGGGTGATGCCGCAAGTGTCTTGAGGTTACCGGTGGAAACGATGGCCGCATCGAGCGCCGCAACCTTGCCGACGTTGATGCGTTTGCCGTTGAGGAATGCGCCGCGTCCGGCTTCCGCCCACGCGAGTTCGTCGTACGCCGGCGCCATCGACACACCCAGAACGAACTTCCCGCCACGCATCAGCGCGATCTGCGTGGAGAAGAACGGACACTCGCGCACGAAGGACTTCGTGCCGTCGATGGGATCGACCAGCCACACGCTTTCCGCGTTCATGTCCGACTTGCCGGTTTCCTCGCCGTAGAAACCGTATGACGGGAACCGCTTCGTCAGCAGGTCGCGGATCGCTTCTTCCGAGCGCACATCGGCCTCGGTGACGGGAGTCTTGTCCGCCTTCACCTCGATGCGCACGTTGCGTTGATAGAAGCTGCGGATCACTTCCGCGGCGGCGCGCGCCGCATCGAGCGCGGCGTTGAGCTCGCTGGAATTATTTTCGTGCGTCATGAAGGTCCGAAGCCTGCTGGAGCGGCCGCGGAACTGTCAATTCACGACGAATCCCGTTAGAGTGCGCCCGCCGAAAGGTTACGGGAAGCTGGTGAGCCGCTAGAGACGGCAATGCCAGCACTGCCCCCGCAACGGTAATCGAACGCAAGCGCATCAACAGCCACTGGACCCGCGGGTCCGGGAAGGCGATGCAGCGAAGCCGCAAGGCTTCAGTTCGGGAGTCCGGAGACCGGCCGATCGGTAGTTTCCCAGCAGGTGCGGTGGGCACCGGGACGGCCATCCGGCCATTCCGACTCCGCGTGCCACTGGGCGTTCAACGCATCAGCCATGCGGGCGAGCATGGAAAGGCACATCAGATGAACTATCAGTTCCGTTTTCCGCGCGTGGCCGTTGCGGTCGCCGCGACACTTTCGGCTCCGGTTCTGGCACAGGACGATCTCGAAGAGACGATCGTCACCGCGACGCGCACCCCAGTGCCCGTCGATGCGATTGGCTCACCGGTCATCGTCATCACGCGCAACGAGATCGAGCGTTCGCTCGCGAGCGACGTGAGCGAGCTGCTGCAGCAGTACGCCGGACTCGAGATTGCCCGCACCGGCGGCCCCGGCCAGCAGACTTCACTCTTCACGCGCGGCACCGACAGCAACCACACCGTGGTGCTCCTCGACGGCGTGCGCATCAACCCGGGCACCATCGGCGGCGCGGCGCTGCAGAACATCGCGCCCGAGTCGCTCGAGCGCATCGAGGTGGTCAAGGGTCCGCGTTCGGCGCTCTACGGCACCGACGCCATCGGCGGCGTCGTGCAGTTGTTCACGCGAGGCGCCGGAAACACGGATCACCAGAAAAACAGCTTCAGCGCGGGCGCGAGCGCCGGCAGCGACGAGACGCGGCAGTACTACGGCGACGCCGCGATCGCGGCCTGCGACAAGCTGCGGTTCGGCTTCGGCGGCAGCCACACCGAGAGCGACGGCATGCCGGTGTTCATCAACGACGATTCGGATCGCGGCTGGCGCAACGTCACGGGCCGCGCGTCGGTCGAGTTCGACGCCACGGACGCGTTCTCGTTGCGCGCGCGCGCCTGGCGCACCGCGGGCCGCACCGAATACTCCTCACAGACGTTTGCGGCTCCGCCGAATCCGGCGTACGCCGATGCGTCGCAGGATTTCGTGAACAGCGTGTACTCCATCGAAGCGGACGTCCACCTGTCGAGCGGACTCAACGTGCGCGGCACGATCGCGCAGGCGCGCGACGACATCGACCAGTTGCAGCCGAACTTTGCCGGCTTCGATTTCGCGCACACGCGCCGCATGAGTTACGACGCCCAGGTGGACCTGCCCGAGTTCGGCGGTCACCTCGTCACGTTCGGCGCGCAATACAGCGACGAGGACACGATCGCGAATTCCTTCGGCACCGCGTTCGACGAGAACACCGGCGTCACGCAGGCCTTCGTGCAGGACCAGTTCACCGCGGGTATCGTCACCGCGCGCGTCGCCGTCGGTGGCGTCGATCACGAAACATTCGGCAGCGAACTCACCTGGAACGCGGAGGTTGGTGCGTTGTTCGGCAAGGGCACGCGCGTCACGCTCGCCGGCGGCGAGGCGTTTCGCGCGCCCGACAGCACCGACCGGTTTGGATTCGGCGGCAATCCGGACCTCGATCCCGAGATCTCCCGGCAGGTCGAGATCACCGTTCGCCAGGCGCTCGGTGAGCACCAGCGCGTGTGGATTTCGGCGTTCGACAACCGCATCCGCGATCTCATCAATTTCTTCATAATCGACTTCGAAACCTTCGAGGGCGAGAACCGGAACATCGATCGCGCCCGCATCAAGGGCGGGGAGCTCGGCTACGAGTATGCGAACGCCGGCTGGCGCGCACGCGGTGCGCTGACGTTGCAGGATCCGCGCGATGAGGCCACCGGCGAGCGCCTGCTGCGACGGGCGCGTGAGTCGGCGTTCCTGGCCGTGGATCGCGACGTCGGCCCGTTGGATCTCGGCATCGACGCCGCGTACTTCGGCAACCGCAAGGACTTCGGCTTCCCGTCGGTGACGCTCGATTCGTACACGCTCGTGAATGCGACAGTGCGCTGGCGCGCTACGTCCGCGCTGACGCTGCAGGGCCGCCTCGAGAATGCGTTCGACGAGGACTACACCCAGGCTGCGGGCTACCGCACGCGCGGCCGCGCGTACACCGTTGGAGTACGCTACAGCTTCGAATAGCGGCAACGAGAGGCGCGCCATGGGACATCGCTTGAGCAGGATCTATACCCGCACCGGCGATGACGGCACCACCGGCCTCGGCGACGGCCAACGGGTTCGCAAGGACCACGCGCGCGTCGAGGCCTACGGCACGGTCGATGAGGCGTCCAGCGCCATCGGCCTGGTGCTCGCGGTGCCCGGCATTCCGGCCGACGTGGAGCGCTGCCTCACCGAGGTCCAGCACGACCTGTTCGATCTCGGCGGCGAGTTGTGCATCCCCGGCACGCAGGTCGTGAAGGCCGCGCGCATCACCGAGCTCGAGCAGGTTCTCGATGTCTTCAACGACGGCCTGCCACCGCTCAAGGATTTCATCCTGCCCGGCGGCGGTCCCGCCGCCGCGGCCTGCCACCTGGCGCGCACCGTCACGCGCCGCGCCGAGCGCTGCGTGTGGACGCTGGCGGCCGCGGAACAGGTCAACGTCGAAGTGCCGCGATATCTCAACCGGCTCTCGGACCTGTTGTTCGTGCTCGCGCGCGTGCTCGCGCGTCACGAGCATGGTTCCGAGGTGCTGTGGCGGCACGATCGCGGCCGCGGCTAGCTACTTCAGCGCCAGCTCCGCGCGTACCTTGTCGCCGCCGGCCGGCGTGCCGCGGCTGCGCACCAGGAACACACGCGCGGGATCGAGCGCGCCGCCTCCCAACAACACGTCCTGGATCGCGCGGCCGCGCGCGGCGCCGAGCGCTTCGAGCTCGAGTTCGCTGACCGGACGATTGGCGAGCAGCGCCGCTTCCAGGCTGGCGTTCGCCGCCACGTAGGATTCCGTGTCGGTATCGTTGCGGCGCACCTCCGCCAGTGCCGCGGCCGGCGCGGGTAACGGAGTTCCACGCGGCAGCTCGCCGCGGAACTGCCCGACCAGCAGGTCGAAGCGCCGTGCCGGGTCGACCGCGGCGCTGAGCTCGGCACCGCGCTGTTTCGTGCCCTGTTTCTCGGCGGCGAGCTGGATGCGCGCATCGAGCAGCTTCTTTCCCAGCGCGGGTCCATCGAGATCGGCCTGCCAGCTCATCGGAACGTCGAGCGCCAGCGACGGGCGGTCGGCCAGCGCCCTGGCCACCGCAGCCAGTCGCTCCGTTCCCGCGGGATCGGGCGAAGATTCGCCAGGGGCAAACTCGATGATGTTCATCTCCGGGTCGCCGCCGCCGAGCCGGCCCAGCCACGCGAATGGCGAAGTCGCAACCTTGGTGAGCAGCCCCACGAAGGCCTTCCACACCAGCGGGCCGATGCGGAATTGCGGATCGTCGAGACTGCCCGACAAGGGCAGGTCGATGTCGATCACGCCTTTGCTGTCCTTCAGCAGCGCCACCGCGAGCTTGAGCGGCAGGTGCACGGCATCGGGACTCTCGACGCGCTCGCCGAGCTCGAGCTGATCGAGCACGAAGTGCTGTCCGGCGGTGAGCTGGCGATTCTCGACGTGGTAGGTCACGTCGACCGTGAGCTTGCCCTTCTCGATCTTGTAGCCTGCGAAGCGTCCCGAATACGGCGTCACCGTGCTGAGCTCGACGCCCTGCAGGCTGACCGTGATGTCGCTGTATGCGCTTTGCGAAAGGATGTTCATTTCGCCGGCAATCTTCGCCGGCGCGTACTTGTCCACCTTGCCGTCGATCTGCACCTTGGCGCGCGACCCCGGCCTGGAGTCGAGCCCGGTTATCGTGCCGGACAGCGCTGCCAGGCTGACGGCATAGTTAGGCTGGATCCAGAAGTCGGAGAAGTTCGCCGCGCCGTCCGCGATGCGCACGGTGCCGATGGACATGGCCAGTCGTGAATCCGTCGGTCCCAGCGCCGCGCTCGCCGCCGCGGGAGTCTTGCCGGCCCCGCCCTGCTCGGTCCCGACCGGGCTCAGCACCTGTTTCACGTTCACCGTCTGGTCCGCCGCGATGATCACGCGCGCATACGGAGCCTGCGCGAACAGCGTCTTCACGGCCAGTCGTGCCGGCTTCGACCCGCCCGGCGATCGGTAATCGATGCCGGTGGCGCGCAGCAGGTCCCACTTCACGAACTCCTGGCGCAGCGCCGCGTCGACGGTGCGCAGGTTTGCGACCTCGGTGCTGCCGCGGATCGACAGCGCGCCATCCGCGGCGCGCTCGACGTCCAGCTGAGTGCCGAACGTGCCCTTCAGCAGGTTCATCTGCGTATTGCGGCCGACATACGGCTGCAATGAGGTGAGGTCGAAGTCCTTGAGGTCGACCTTGCCGGCGAACGCGGCGGCCAGGGGCCGCGCCTTGCCATCGACCGAGAGCCGTCCCTTCGCGTCGATGCCGAGGTCGAGGTGCACGTCGATTTCGGCTTCCGGCGCATTGCGGTAGTTGGACACGCGCAGGTTCACGGGCGACAACGTGAATGTCGCGCCCGGCTCGAACTGCCGGTCGTCGAGGCGAACGGCCAGGTTGCTGACCTCAATGTCGGGCACCGACACACTCCACGCGGGCGCGGGCGCGGGCGCGGGCGCGGGCGCCGGGTCGGCCGCGGGCGGCACTTCGGGTTCCGGCTCCGCCTGCGCCTGCGCCGGCGCCGGATTCGCGTTCCCGAGAGCCGCCAGGTTGAGCCGGCCGGCGGCATCGATCCGCGCGAGCACATTGCCCCCCGCGATCTCGACGCGCGCCACCGCCACGCTGCGCTTCGCGAGGTCGAGCCGCGCGTCCGTCACGGCGATTTGCTCCAGCTGGATGTCGTCGCTGGCCGCGCCACTGGCCCGCAGCGCCAGCTTCGCCAGCCGCAGCTGCTCGAGCACGAGCGCGAGTTGCAGCGTCGGCCGCACGCCGATCTCGTAGCTGCCATTGAGGCTCATGACGCCGGAGGTCGTTTCGAACGGCAGTACGTCCGCGAGATAGGCGCGCGGCGTCGACAACTCGAGATTCTTCACGCCGAAGCTGCCACGCGCCGTGAACGGCTGCAGCGCGAACGTGCCGGAGAGATCGAAAACCTCGTTCGCCTCCGAGCGCGCATGGAGCTCGAAAGCGTTTCCCACGCTCCCGCGCGACGAGAAGTTTGCAAGATCGAAGCTGATGGGCGTGAGCCTGAGCGCGAAGGGCGCCGATGGCGTGTGATCTTCGAGCTCGACGCGACCCTCGCGCACGGCGAGGTGTCCGATGAAGAGCGCGAGGGGTTCGGACGATGAGGTGGGAGCGCCAGCCGATTCGAAGGGCTTGGCCAGCCGCGCCAGGTTCAGCGTGCCGTCGGCGGCAATGCTCAGGTGAGTGAACGGCGCGTCGAGCTCGATCCTCTCGATGCTCGCCAGGCCGAAGATCGAGCTCACATCGAGATTCACCAGCAGCCGGCCGAATCCGAGCAGTGGCTTGCCACCTTCGTCGGCGAGTGCGCAGTCATGCGCCTCGAGCTCGAGTGTGAACGGATTGAAGCTCACGTCGCCGAGCGCGAGCTCGCGCCCGTAAGTCTCGGCGACGAACGACTGCGTCTGCGACCGCACGATCCGCGGCACCGCGAAGAATCCCAGCACGACGTACAGCACCAGCAAGACCGCAACCACGATCCCGGCGATGCGGAGTTTGCGGGAGACGATCATGGCGTCAACGAACGCGCGACCAGTCGAACGCCGCGCCCGGATCGGTCTTGCGCCCGGGCGCGACGTCCGAATGCCCGACGACGCGTTCGCCCGTGATGCCGCGATAGGCGCCTGACAGGATCTGCAGCAGTGCGCGCAACGTCTCGTACTGCGCGTCCTCGTAGGGCAAGTCGTCCGTTCCCTCGCATTCGATTCCGATCGAGTAGTCGTTGCAGGCCTCGCGTCCCTGCCACGCGGATCGGCCCGCGTGCCACGCGCGCTCATTGAAGGAGACGAATTGCACCGGCTCGCCGTCGCGACGCACGAGAACGTGCGCGGAGACGCGCATGCCTTGCAGCGTCTCGAAGAACGGATGCACTTCCGGCGGCACGCCGCCGGTGAACAGGCGGGCGATCCACGGCCCGCCGAATTCGCCCGGCGGCAGACTGATGCCATGCAGGATGACGAGGTCGGGTTCGACTCCCGCGGGGCGAGCGTCGAAGTGCGGCGACAAGACCTGTTTGACGCCCACCAACAAGCCGGTAGTGACATCGACGCGCATGGTGCGAACCTCGCGCCCATCTTGCCATACCTGCATGCCACAATAGGCGCCCCTCCAGACGCCACGCACGATGACCGGAAGCTCCGCCAATTCCGACTGGGTCAGGCGCGATCTCGCGCACGTGTGGCATCCATGCACGCAGATGAAGGACCACGAGTCCGTGCCCATGATTCCGCTGCGCGCGGGCAAGGGCGTCTGGCTCGAAGACCACGCCGGCAAACGCTACATCGACGGCATCAGCTCCTGGTGGGTGAATCTCTTCGGGCACGCGCACCCACGCATCAGTGCCGCCGTCGCGGCGCAGCTCGGCAAGCTCGAACACGCGATCTTCGCGGGCTTCACGCACGAACCCGCGATCACTCTCGCGGAAGAGCTGGTGCGCCTGGCGCCGCCCGGGCTGAACCGGTGCTTCTTCGCCGACAACGGCTCGGCCGCGATCGAGGTGGCCGTGAAGATGAGTTTTCACTTCTGGCGCAACACCGGCCAGCAGCGCAAGTCGCGGTTCATCACGCTCTCGAACAGCTACCACGGCGAAACGCTTGGCGCGCTCGCGGTCGGCAACGTCGACCTCTACAAGTCCATCTACCGCCCGTTGCTCATGGACGTGATCACCGTGCCGTCGCCCGACTCCTTCCTGCGCGAGCCGGGCATGAGCGAGGCGGAACACGCGCGCCGCATGTTCGCGCCGATGGAGGCCGCCCTGGCGGAGAATCACGGGGAAGTGGCCGCGGTCATCGTCGAGCCGCTGGTGCAGTGCGCCGGCGGCATGCGCATGTACGACCCGCTGTATCTGCAGCTGCTGCGCGACGCCTGCGACGCGATTCGGCGTGCATCTCATCGCGGACGAAATCGCCGTCGGCTTCGGGCGCACCGGCACGATGTTCGCCTGCGAGCAGGCCGGCATGACGCCCGACTACCTGTGCCTCTCGAAGGGACTGACGGGCGGCTACCTGCCGCTGTCGGTGGTGCTCACGACCGACGTCATCTACGACGCGTTCTACGACGAATACACGAAGCTCAACGCATTCCTGCATTCACACAGCTACACCGGCAACCCGCTGGCCTGCGCGGCCGCGAACGCCACGCTCGCGATCTTCCGCGAGGAACCCGTGCTCGAACGCAATCGCGGCCTCGCGCAGCACCTGCGCGCCAGCGTTGCGCACCTCGCGGATCATCCACACGTCGCCGAGATCCGGCAACGCGGCATGATCCTCGCCATCGAGCTCATGAAGGATCCGAAAGCACGCACGCCGTGGCCGTGGACGGAGCGGCGCGGACTGCGCATCTACCAGCACGCGCTCGAGCGCGGCGCGCTGATCCGGCCGCTCGGCACCACGATCTACTTCATGCCGCCCTACGTCATCGAGCCCGCGGAGATCGATGTGCTGGCACGCATCGCGACCGAAGGCGTGGAGCTCGCGTGCGCCTGACGCGGATATTCGTCGATCAGAAACTCGTCTCCGGCAAGGGCGTCGGGATCCCTGAGCAGTCCGGATTGCATCTCACGCGAGTGCTGCGTCTCGATGCGGGCGCACCCGTCACGCTGTTCGACGGTACGGGAGGCGAATTCGCGGGCACGCTCGAGCGGGACGGCAAGAAGGTGTGGGCGCGCGTGGGCGCGTTCGATCCCGTCGAGCGGGAATCGCCGGTCGACATCACGTTGCTCCAGGGAATCGCGCGCGGCGAACGCATGGATCTCATCGTGCAGAAGGCGACGGAGCTCGGCGTGGCCCGCATCGTGCCCGTGTTCGCGGAGCGCTCCGTGGTGAAGGTCGACCCCAAGAAACGCGATCGAAAACGCGAGCACTGGCAGGCCATCGCGGTCGCGGCGTGCGAGCAGTGCGGCCGCAATCGCGTGCCGGAAGTGGGCGAGCCGCGCGGGCTTGGTGACGCCGTGGCCGCATTGCCCGCGACGTCCGCACGCTGCCTGCTCGCGGCGGACGGCAGCGAGACACTGGTCGCGTTCGCGGCGCGCACGCGCGGGCAACCCTTCGTGCTGCTGATCGGCCCCGAGGGCGGCATCGCGGACAACGAGCGGCAATTCGCGCTCGCGAACGGCTTCGCCGCCTGCCGCCTCGGACCGCGCATCCTGCGCACCGAAACCGCCGGTCTCGCGGCGCTCGCGTCCCTGCAGGCCATCGCCGGAGACTTCCCGGCAGTTCGATGAAATGACCGGATATCGCAGCGTCGACTAGCGGGAAGGGAGGGCTCGAACATGTACGAGGTCAAATCGGAGAAGCCACTGATGCGCCCGCTGTTCGCGCGGCGCATGTGCCAGCACACGCTGATCGCGATCGGTCTGGTCGCGTTCTCCATCGCCCTCGGAATGGCGGGATATGCCGGATTCGAGCACCTCGGCGCGCTCGACAGCTTCCTGAACACCGCCATGTTGTTGGGCGGCATGGGGCCGGTGAACGCGCCGGTGACGCCGGCCGGAAAGTTGTTCGCCGGGTTCTTCGCGCTCTACGCCGGGCTGGTATTCATCGTGACCGCCGCCCTGCTGTTCACGCCCCTGCTCCACCGCGTCATGCACCGCTTCCACTGGGACGACAAATGATCAGAGGGTTCTCGCGCTCTTCCTCATCGCCGCCCCGCTCGCCGCGCTCGCCCCATTATTCGACCAGGACGGACGTTTCCTCGGAGATCATTTCCTCGATGCGTTCGAGGTCGGGAATCCACGGCGCCTCGTTGATCATGCGCACCTGCGAGATGATC
This sequence comes from uncultured Pseudomonadota bacterium, assembly GCA_963774045.1. GTDB lineage: Bacteria > Pseudomonadota > Gammaproteobacteria > Steroidobacterales > Steroidobacteraceae > CADEED01. The sequence continues at coordinate 116,311 of CAVZED010000006.1, read as the reverse complement.
GGCGTGCGCTCGGGAAAAGTCTTGGTGGGATCCGGCCGCAGGATGTCCGCGCTGACGCGCACCAGCTGCGGGAAGCCCTGCGACACCATGCCGTAGTAGCCGCCTTCCACCTGCGACCCCAGCGCGAACAGCACCACGACGCGTGTGCGGCCCGTCAGCGGCGGGATGGTCTGGCCACAGGTGCCTTCGAACGAGATCAGCGGCACCTGCCGGCTGCCCCAGGCGAACATGCCGAGGTACCACGGCGGCGCGCCGGGCATCTCCGACGGCGTGGAGAAGCCCACGACTTCGGCCACGCAGGAGCGCGGGATGATGAGCCGCCCGTCGAGCAGCGGCACCAGCAGGCTGTAGATTTCCGATATGCGCTCGACCATGGCTGCGTGTCCTAGTTAGCTTCGCGCAAGTGCTGCTCGCGCCGGCGCGCGATCAGCGGCTCGATGGCTTCGAGCAGCTGCGCTTCCTGGTACGGCTTGCCGAGATAGTCGTCGACGCCGATCTCGATGGCGCGCGCGCGGTGTTTCTCGCCCACGCGTGAGGTGATCATGATGATCGGGATGCCCGACAGGCGCGGATCCGCGCGCACCTGCGTCGCGACCTCGTAGCCGTCCATGCGCGGCATCTCGATGTCGAGCAGGATGATGTCGGGCGTGTGCTCCTGGAGCATCTCCATCGCGTCCACGCCGTCGCGCGCCGTGAGCACGCGCATGCCGTTGCGCTCCAGCAGTCGCTGGGTCACGCGGCGCACCGTGATCGAATCGTCGACCACCAGCGCCACGCTGCGCGTGTCGGTCTTCTCGCGCGGCATGACCGGTTCGGTGCGCGCGCGGAAATCGGTGCGCACCAGCGCGCCGATGTCGAGAATGATGACGATGCGGCCGTCGCCGAGGATCGTCGCGCCGGAGATTCCGCGGATCGCCGCGATCTGCGGGCCGACGCTCTTGACCACGATCTCGCGGCTGCCGACCAGTTCATCGGCGATGAGGCCGGTCGAATGCTCGCCCGCGCGCACCAGGATCACGGGCACGGTCACGTCGCCATCCGGCAGCGGACCGGGCTCGCGTCCCACGTAGAACGCGAGGTGCTGGAACTTGTACTTCTGCCCGCCGTACTCGAACGGCGGCGCCTCCGGACCGAGATGCGCCTCGACTTCGGTGCGCGACAACCGCACCACGCCCTCTACGGTGGGCAGCGGCAGCGCATACAGCTCGTCGTTGGCGCGCAGGATCAACGCGTGGCTGATGGCGAGCGTGAGCGGCAGGCGGATGGTGAAGCGCGAGCCCTCGCCCACTTTCGTCTCCATGTGCAGCGCGCCGCCGAGTTTCTTGATTTCGCTCGCGACCACGTCCATGCCGACGCCGCGGCCCGACAGCGTGCTCACCGCACCCGCCGTCGAGAACCCCGGCTCGAGGATGAGCTGGATGATGTCCTCGTCCGAGAGCTGCTGATCCGAGCGCACCATGCCGAGCGAGATGGCCTTGTCGCGGATCGCCTTGAGGTTCATGCCGCCGCCGTCGTCGGAGACTTCGACGACGACTTCGGAGCCTTCGCGATGCAGCGCGATGGTGATGGTGCCCGATTCGTTCTTGCCGCGCTTCTTGCGCTCTTCAGGCGCTTCGATGCCGTGCGCGACGGCGTTGCGCAGCATGTGCTCGAACGGCGGCATCATGCGTTCGAGCACCTGGCGATCGAGCTCGCCGGAGGCGCCCTCGATGTTGAGATCCGCCTTCTTGCCGGTGTCGCTCGCGGCCTGCCGCACGATGCGTGCGAGACGCTGCACGTGGCGCTGGAAGGGCACCATGCGCGTGCGCATGAGGCCGTTCTGCAATTCGGTGATCGTGCGCGCCTGCTGCGTGAGCAGGTTCTGCGTGTCCTTGGTCAGGTTCTCGAGCAGCTGCTGGATGCTGCCGACGTCGTTGGCGGTTTCCGCCAGGCCGCGCGAGAACTGCTGGATGGACGAGTAGCGATCGAGCTCGAGCGGATCGAATTCGCCGCGTGCGCCCTTCTCTTCCTCGTAGCGATGCAGGATCTGCGCCTCGGTTTCGAGCTCGAGCTTGCGCAGCTGCTCCTTGAGGCGGACCACGGTGCGCGACAACTCGCCCACGTTGAAATCGATGGAACCGATCTGCTGCTCGAGACGCGCGCGGGCGATGCTCGCCTCGCCGGAATTGTTGAGCAGCTGGTCGAGCAACTCGGCGTCGACGCGCGCCAGCTCCGGACGGTCCGCCGGCGCAACCGGCTCGCGGCCCGGGGGCACGGCGCCCGGAGGCAGCAGCGGCCCATCGGCGATGTCTCGCAACAGGCCGCCCGAAACCGGATCCTTGTCCGCGGCGCGCGTGACGATCGATACCGGCTCGGCTTGCGCGGGCGCGGATTTGACGATCGGGCTGGGCGCCGTCTGCGGAGCCCAGACGGCCGCGAGCACCGGCGGCTCGGGTGATTCGACCCGTGGCAGCGGTTTCGGCGGCGTGGGGACCGCGGTCATGATGGGCGCAGGGGGCTTCGGTGGCGGCGGTGCCATCGTCGGCACGGGTTGCGGCTTGGGCGGTTCGGGCATCGGCGCGGCCGTCACCGGCGCGGGCGGTGCGGCGGCCGGAGCCGGCGCAGGAGCCGCGCTGGCGCCGCCCGGAGTGCCGAGTGCATGAATCCTGGCGATCAGACCGCGTGCGGTCGGCACGCCCTTGCCGGAGCTCACCGACTCGCGCATGCGCGCCAGCTCATCGAGCGCGGCCTGCGCGAGACCGAAGGCGCGGTCGTCGGCAGCGACGACACCGCTGTCGATCTGCATGAAGAGGGTCTCTAACTCGTGCGACAGGTCGCCCATCGGAGTGAGGCCCGCCATGCGCGCGCCGCCCTTGAGCGTGTGCAGGGGGCGCTTGAGAGCCGCCAGTCCATCGACGCTGCTGCGATTCTCGTTCCACTGCGCGAGTGCGCCCTGCGACTGGTCGATCAGCTCGACGGCTTCGTCGGTGAAGATGCTGGCGATGTCCTGGTCGAAGTCCGTCAACACGTCTTCGACCACGTCCGCCGCTATCGTCGGACTCCCGGCCGGAAAGGACGCGGGGGGTGCCGCGACCGCCGGCGCAGCGGGAGCCGGAGACGGGGCGGCGGCCGCCGGCGGATGAGCCGGCGCGATCGTCTGCTCCGCGACGCGGGCAGCGGCGACGATGCGTTGTTCGAGATGTTCGGTGGCGGTTTCGATGCGAGCCAGCAGCGCGCCGTGCGACTGGAAAAAGCCGGTCGACTCGTCCAGATGCGCGGCGACACTGCGCATGGCGTTCATGCAGTCGGCGAGCAGGTCGAGATCCGCGCCTTCGAGTCCGACGCCGCTGTCGAAAGACTTGCGCACCCAGTGCTCGAGCGGCGCGGTGAGGCGGATGCCATGACGAGCCTCCGCCATCCGCGAGCTGCCGGAGAGCGTGTGACAGGCGCGATAGGCCTCTTCACTCACCACGTGCGGCCCGGCCTTCGTCCTTTCGCCGTCGACGTAGCGCAGAACCGCGTCGAGGTTCACCTGCGTCTCGCGGCTGTAGATCTCGCGCAGCTGCAGATCCGCGCTGGGCTCTTCATCGGGCGAGGACAACACGATGTTCTCGCCGCCTGAATCCTGGTCGTCGAGCGACCAGTCCTCGACCACTTCGATCGTCCCCTCGAGGTCGGCGGGCGCGAGCGTCGGCACCGACGGCGGCGGCTGCAGCGTGGGTACACGCGAGGTTGCGGCGACCACGTCGTCGCGGCGCGTGTCGAGCGTGCGCTCGAGCATGTCCGCGGTCGCGCTCTGCGCCTGCGGGCCACGGTTGGCCGCGAGCGCGTGCGCACGATCGACGATGTCCTGTGCGCGCGCGGGCGCCACTTGCCGCGATTCGAGCGAGTTCACCAGCTCGCCGGCCACGCCGACGGCGTCGCGCACGGTGGCGAGAATCGAAGGAGATCGTTGCAGCGTGTTCTCGATGATCCTGTTCAGCAGGTTTTCGATCGACCAGGCGAACTCGCTGATGTCCGTGGCGCCGACCATGCGGCCGGAACCCTTGAGCGTGTGGAAGGCGCGGCGCACGCCGATCAACGCCTCAGTTTCGAGCGGGTTCTGCTCCCACGCGGGGAACAGCTTGGCGATGCGCGCAACTTCTTCGCGCGCCTCTTCTATATAGAGCGCGAGCAACTCGGGATCGACGTTCGCGACCTTCGCGCCGATGGGCGGCTGCGCCGACTGGTGCAGCGTGGGCGCGCCCTGCGCCGTGGTCGGCGCGACGCCCGCCTGCAACGCGTGCGCACGCGCCGTGGCGCCGGCATCGGCCAGCAGCACGGTGGCGGCGTAGGCTTCGGGTCCGAGCGGCGGAACCGTGGGCACCACGCGTTTCGGCATCTGCGTCAGCGCCTGCAGGCAGGTCTGGGCGTTGTCGAGCATGTACCAGGGATCCGCGCGTCCGGCCTGCAGCGTCTCCATGTAGTACTCGAGGCTCACCACCGCGTCCGCGAGGCGATCGAGGTAGTTGGGCGGCACCGCGGTACCACCGGGCTGCAGCAGTTCTTTCAGGTTCCTGGCGATGCCGTCGACGATGTCGACCGCGCGTGTCTTGCCCAGCATCAGCAGGCCGGCCTTGATCCCGGCGATGAGACCGGGCCAGGAATCGAGCGCGCCGACGTCGAGCGTTCCGGCGACGTTCGAGGCGATGGCCTCCTTCACGCGCACCAGGTTCACGCTGCACTCGCGCAGCACCGCGGCCTGCACCTGCTGGAAATCGACGTCGACCGAGCCCATCTCCTCGGCCTGCGGCGTCTTGGGGACGATCAACCCGATGAGGTCGCGGTCGAGTCGATCCTCGACGTTGATGAGCGTGGCGGCCATGTGAACCAGCGCGGCGTGATCCGCCGGCGTCTTGCCCGCGGCCATGGCCTCGAGCCGGGACGTCTCCTCGAGCACGAGTTGGCGCAACTCGCCGAGGCCGAGCACGCCGAGCGTGTCGCCGATCTTGCGCAACATGCCGACCTGCGCCTCGAGCTCGGCGGGCTGTCCACCGCGCCGCACGAAGATGTCGAGGACGTCCTTGACCTTGCCCAGGTCCTCGCGGATGGCCGCCGACACGGTGTGCATCAGCTTCACGGACGGGGCCGAAAGGTTTTCGCGCTCCTGCTCGACCGAGTCGTCGACCATGAGCAGTTCGTTCAGGCGGAACGAGGCGCGCACGGCGGTCACCTTCGGACCGTTGCTGGTGGCGCGCGCGGCGTAATAAAGGAGATTGTTCAGCAGCTCGACCGGCGGGTTCTGCGCGTAGCGAGCCTCGCCCTGCGTGTAGAGCTGGAGGATCTCGCGGTCCGCGAGACCCAGCAGGCGCTTGATGGATACTCCGGTTTCGAGGCCGCCCTCGCGCAATGCCTCGACGATGCCACCGACCACCCACCACAGCTGGAACACCGCCTGCCGGGTGGCGACCTGCTCGAGCTGGTGGGCGACGGTTTCGAGAATTTCGAGATTCTGTTCGGGGCGTTCGCTGCGGATCCAGCCGACGAGACCGAGCTGGAACCTCGTGCGCAGCCGGCGCGCCCACTGCGCAACCGTGAGCTGCTGCTCGCCCGCGACGGGAGCGACCGGCGCGGCCTGCTGATCGGACTTGAGGTTCAGCAGCAGCAGCGTGCCTTCGGAGAGCAGCGGCGAACCGCGCACGGCGCGCAGATCGTTCAACAGCGGCAGCAGCACCAGGGCCAGGTCGCGGCCGCCGGCGAGAACGCGCTCGACGTAACTCGGCAGCTGGACCATGGCGCGCATCAGCGCGTCGAGGGTCTCCGCCTGGTTCTTCTGCGAAGCGGGCGTGAGCAGGTAATGAGTGACGTGCTCCATCTCCTCGGCCAGCAGCGCGGCGCCGAAGATTTCCAGCAGGCGCAGCACGCCCTGCACCTGGTGCAGGTCGGTGACGCAGCGCTGCATCAGCACCACGTTTTCGGGCTGTTCGACGAAGGTTTCGAGCGCGGTGCGGGCTTCACCGAGCGTGTTGTTCAGCTCGCGGCCAACGAGATCGAGCGTCTGTGAGGCGACTTCAGGCATGAATTGTTCGCGAGTACGTCCGTGTTACGACGCCAGCGACACCGTGCGATTGCGCGTCGACGTGGCGCTGGGTGGAGAAGGTGACTGGCTGATTCCCGTGCTGGCGGCCGCCGCGGCGGCGATCGCGGCGCCGGCGGCCGCGACCTGGCGCGGCACCGGGGCGCCGGGCAGGCGGAAGCCTGACGCCGACTGGCGCATCGCGGCGGACAGCTGGGCGAGCTTCGAGATGCTCTGCGACGTGGCGGTCGTCGATTCCGCGGTCTGCGTCGAGATTTCCTTCAGCACCTGCATGTTCCGCGCGATCTTCTGCGCTTCGGTCACCTGCTGGCGCGAGCTCGAGAAGATGTTGTTCACGAGGCTCGCGATCTGGTTGGAAACCTGCTCGATTTCCTCGAGCGCGGCGCCCGCGTTTTCGGCCAGCAGCGCTCCGCCCACGACGTCCGTGGTGCTGCGCTCCATGGAAACCACGGCTTCGTTGGTGTCCGCCTGAATGGCGCGGACCAGCGTTTCGATCTGGCGCGTCGCGGCGGCGGCGCGCTCGGCGAGGCGCTGCACCTCGTCGGCGACCACCGCGAAGCCGCGGCCCGCGTCGCCGGCCATCGAGGCCTGGATCGACGCGTTCAGCGCCAGGATGTTCGTCTGTTCGGCGATGTCGTTGATGAGCTCGACGATGTTGCCGATTTCCTGCGAGCTCTCACCCAGGCGCTTGATGCGCTTGCTGGTCTCCTGGATGGTCTCGCGGATGGTGTTCATGCCGTCGATCGTGCGGCGCACCGCGTCGCCGCCCTTGTGGGCGACATCGACCGAGTGGCGCGCGACGTCCGAGGCGCGCTCGGAGTTGCCCGAGATCGCCTCGGTGCTGCCGGCCATGTTGCTGGCGGATTCGGTGGCGCCCGCGATCTGCTTGGACTGCGCGCTCGACGCCTTCGCGAGATGCGCGGACAACGCCTGCGTCTGGCGGGTTGCGCCGTCGAGCTGGATGGCCGACTGGTTGATCGTGCTCACCAGGTCGCGCAGCACGCCGATGGCGTAGTTGATCGAGTCGGCGATCGTGCCGGTGATGTCCTCGGTGACGGTCGCCTGCACGGTGAGGTCGCCGTCCGCGAGCGGCGCCAATTCGTCGAGCAGGCGCAGGATGGCCTGCTGGTTGCGCTCGGTTTCCTTGCGCTGCGCGAGCGACAGCGCTTCGCGGTGCGCCATTTCGCTCTCGACGACTTTCACGCGCTGGAACATGAGGAACAGCGGGATGGCGGCGCAGACTGCGAGGCCCGCGGCGGCGAAATACAGCACTTGCATGGAGAGCAGGTAGGCGGCGACGCCCGCGAGGATTGCGAGCACGACGCACAGGAGCGTCGCGGAGATGAGGTTGGTGAGCGATTTCAGCGAGCGCGAACCGCCGATCGTTTCGGAGCTCATGCCGCGGCCTCCTGGAAGGACGGGCTCTCCACCAGCTGACGCAGGCTCAACACCGGCCATTGTTCGGGACCGCGCCGGAACGCTCCCGCGAGATATCGTTCGCAACGCACCACGGTCGGCGGCGCGTCACCGGCGAATTCGGATTCGGAGAAGCGCCGGAAGCCGAGCACTTCGTCGACGACGAGACCGGCGGGCACTTCCCGGTGATTGACGACGATGACGCGTACATTGCGGCTGTTCGGCGTGACGCCCGAGCCCAGGTACTGGCGCAGGTCGAGGATCGGCAGCAGCTGGCCGCGTACGTTCGCGATGCCTTTGACCCAGGGCTTCGCACCCGGGACGCGTGTGAGGCCATGCGGCACGGCGAGCACTTCGCGGGTCTCTTCGCGCGCGGCGAGGTACAGCTCGCCGGCCATGCGGAAGGCGACGCCGACCCACTCGCGCGCGCCCGGATTCTCCGAGGCCGCAGCGGCGGTGACGGCGCGTCCGCGACGTTCGAGTTCCGCGAGGAGCTCGAACGGTCGGTCACGGAGACTCTTGAGGGTGGCCGGCTCGGTCATCTGGATGGGGTCACTTCAGGCAGCGAGGGTCGCCTGTGCCTTCGCCACGAGCTGATCGGGGGACACCGGCTTGACCATGTAGTCCACCGCGCCCTGGCGCAGGCCCCAGATCTTGTCGGTCTCCTGACCCTTCGAGGTGACCATGATGATGGGGATCGTTTTCGTCTTCGGATCGTTGGCGAGCGTGCGCGTCGCCTGGTAGCCGTTGATGCCCGGCATGACCACGTCCATGAAGATCAGATCGGGAGTCATCTCGCGTGCCATGCGCACGCCCTCGGCGCCGTCAGCGGCGGTGGCCGTCTGGTAACCAGACTTCTCCAGCGCCTTCTTCATGACGTGCACTTCGGTCGGGGAATCATCCACGATCAAAATGAGAGCCATACTCACCTCGCACCCACGTGCGTCTCGATGGCGGACAGCAGTTCGTCTTTCGTGAACGGCTTCGTGAGGTAGTACTCCGATCCCACGATGCGACCACGCGCGCGATCGAACAGTCCGTCTTTCGAAGACAGCATGATCACCGGAATCGATTTGAACACCTTGTTGTGCTTTATGAGCGAGCAAGTCTGATAACCGTCGAGTCGCGGCATCATGATGTCGACGAACACGATGTCGGGCGTGTAGTCGGCAACCTTCGCGAGCGCGTCGAAACCGTCCACCGCCGTATAGACTTCACAGCCTTCCTTGGCGAGCAACGTTTCCGCGGTCTTCCGAATGGTCTTACTGTCGTCGATGACGAGGACCTTCAGACCCTTGAAGTGGGAGCTGGTGTCGTTCACACGCAATCCTCTGCTGGGCAAACAAAAAGCCACGCGCCGGGTGAAATGAAGCCCGGACTCGGCAAGCACGGGCGTTTTAACATATAGGAATACCCCCGGCTATGCCGGTCACGTCACGTTTTTGAGGTCGGAGTTCGCGATGCCGAAAACCACTAGTCTTGCCGTCGTGATGGATCCGATCGCGAAGATCAAATTTGCGAAGGACTCCACACTTGCGATGTTGCTTGCAGCGGCGACACGTGGCTGGAAGCTGACCTATTTCGAGCAGTCGGACCTGTTCCTGCGCGATGGCGTCGCGTACGGCCGCGGGCGCCCGCTCGAGGTATTCGCCAATCCCGAAAAGTGGTTCGAACTCGGCGAACCTGGCGTGCAGCAGTTGGGAGGCTTCGACTGCGTTTTCATGCGCAAGGACCCCCCTTTCGACGCCGAGTACATCTACACCACCTACATTCTCGAGCGGGCCGAAATCCAGGGGGCGTTCGTGGCGAACAAACCTCAAGGCTTGCGCGACATGAACGAAAAAGTGTTCACCGCCTGGTTCCCGCAGTGCTGCGCGCCGACGTTGATCACCCGCAACGCCACCGACATCACCGCCTTCGCGGGCGAGCACGGCAAGATCGTCGTGAAGCCGCTCGACGGCATGGGCGGCAAGTCGATTTTCGTCACCGAGAAAGGCGACAAGAACCTGCCCGTGATCATCGAGACGCTGACCGACAACGGCCAGCGCTTCGCGATCGCGCAGCGCTACGTGCCGGACATCGCCGCCACCGGCGATTCGCGTGTGCTGCTCATCGACGGTCAGCCAGTCCCTTACGCACTCGCCCGCATCCCGCTGCCCACCGACAATCGCGGCAATCTGGCGGCCGGCGCGAAGGGTGTGGGCCGCGAATTCAACGAACGGGATCGCTGGCTGGCCGCGGAAATCGGCCCGGCGCTCGCCGCGAAGGGCATGGTGTTCGTCGGCATCGACGTGATCGGCGGATTCGTCACCGAGATCAACGTCACGAGTCCGACAGGAATTCGTGAACTCGACCAGCAATTCGGGCTCAATATCGGAGATATGGTAATTGCCGCCTTCGAGCGCCGGATAGGCGCCCGCAAAGCCTGCGATGTCCGCACGCGCGCTGCAGCTGCGCGAAGGTATCGCGCCGACGCGCGACCGCCTCACCACCACCGTGTTCATGGCGGCGCTGGTCCATGGCGTCATCATCGTCGGCGTCACGTTCGGTTCCAGCGGCCGCGCCAGCCAGGGCGCGCCCGGACTCGAGGTGCTGATCGTCTCGGAAGACGTGCCCGAGGCGCGCACGCAACGACACCGCCACTTACCTCGCCCAGCGCACGCAGCTCGGCTCCGGCAATGCCGAAGATCCGGCCGAGGCGCGCACGCCCGCGCGCCGCCGCCGAACATTCCGCCAACAACGGCCGCGTCGACGGCACGGCCCTGCTCGAAGATGCCGGCGCGCTGCTGGCCACCGCCGACAGCCGCTCGCTAACTACCAGCGCGCCGATGCCCGAGATCCTGTATTTCGCGCCGCCCGCCAGCCTCACCGAGCGCCCCGAGAGTGCCGGTGCTCGCCGAAGGCAACAGCGAACGCGACAAGCTCGGCGTCGACGATGCCGAAGATCAGCAGGTTCGCGGCCCGCAGCGCGACGAATTGTGGGTAACACCCGACACGCGCGAGGCGCTGGTCGCGCCCGTACCTCGTCGCCGTGGCGAAACAAGATCGAGCGACTGGGCACGCTCAACTATCCCGCAGGCCGCCTGGCGTGCACCGGGAACGCGCAATCCCGGACGTCGAAGTGGTCATCCTCGCCGACGGCACGCTCGAATCCGCCACCATTCGCCGCATCCAGCGGCTCGGCCAAGCTCGACCAGGCCGCCGTCGACATCCTGAAACTCGCCAGTCCATTCGATCCCTTCCCCAAGGAGCTCGCGGACCAGCTACCGCCTGTTGCGTTTCACCTACGGGTGGGAATTCGACGGCGGCAAGTACCAGCCGCGGGACGGTGACCGCACCCGCGGATTCCACAGTAGTACTGCGCCGCATATGGCCGGCATCACGAGTCTGTCGAATCACCTTCTGATCGCGATGCCCCAGCTCACCGATCCGAACTTCTCGCAGACGGTCTCGCTGATCTGCGAGCACGGCGAGAAAGGCGCGCTCGGCATCGTGCTCAACCGCCCCCTGTCGATGACGTTCAGCGAAGTCTTCGAGCAGATGCAGATCGAGCCCACCGACCGGCGCGCGGCCGATCTGCCGGTGCTGCGCGGCGGACCCGTGCACCAGGATCGCGGCTTCGTGCTGCATCGGCCGGGCGGCGACTGGGATTCGACCCACCGGATTTCGAATGCCATCCAGGTCACCACCTCGCGCGATGTGCTGGCCGCCATGGCCTCGGGCACCGGCCCCGAGAAGGCCTTCATCGCGCTGGGCTATGCGGGCTGGGAAGCCGGGCAGCTCGAGAACGAGATGCTCGACAATTCCTGGCTTTCGGTGCCGGCCGACGAAGAGCGTGATTTTCGACCTGCCCTACGAGGAGCGCTGGCTGGCGTCGCTCCGGCTGCTCGGCGTTGAAGCCGGGCAGCTCACCTCGTTCTCCGGTCATGCCTGACCGGGTCGGCCCGGTAAGTCATTCTGTCACTCGACTTCGGGCTCAAGACGTATTGGCGTCGCCACCGGCGACACGCTGACCCGCACCGCCCATCCCGCGCGCCACCGTCGGCAATGGACCCGCACGGCCCGGACTGGACCGCGCTCGACCGCGTGCTCGCCGACTGCGCTGCCGGCGCGGATCGCGGTCGGCGAGCCCTATAATGCCGACGGCTCGGCAAGCCCGCTGACCGAGCGCCGCGCGCCGTTTCGCCGCCGAACTCGCCCGCAACGCAGCGCGTTACCCGTCGACCTCGTCGATGAACGCTGGTCCTCGCAGGACGCCGAGGAGCGGCTGCGCGCCGCGCGCGCACAGTGGCTGACGCCGCAGGCGCGTGACGCGCGAGGCGTCGATGCGGCCGCCGCGGCGGTGATCCTGGAACGCTGGTTCGAAAACTAACAAACACATGACAGAACAGACCGAGACCGAACGGCACCCTGCGGCACCTGCTCACGCTGGAAGGATTGTCGCAAGGCGCAGATCGAAGCGTTGCTCACACGCGCGCAGAAGTTCGCGCGACCCGTCGGCGCGGCGCCGGTGATCAAGAACACGCTGGCGGGCGCCACGGTGGCGAACATCTTCACCGAGCCGTCGACGCGCACGCGCGTTTCTTTCGAGCTCGCCGCGAAGCGCCTCGGGGCCGACGTCGTGAATCTCGAGATGCAGCTGTCCTCGCGCGTGAAGGGCGAGAGCATGCTCGACACCATCTTCACGCTCGAAGCCTGCCACGTGGACGTGTTCGTGATCCGCGACGCGGAGGCCGGCGTGCCCGGGCTGGTGGCCGCGAACGTGCAGCCGCACGTCAGCGTCCTCTCCGCCGGCGAAGCGCAGCGTGGCGCATCCCACGCAGGGACTGCTCGACGCCCTGACCATCCTGCAGGTGAAGAAGAAGTTCGATGGCCTGAAAATCGCCATCGTCGGTGACGTGAAGCATTCGCGCGTCGCACGCTCCGCCTGGCATGTGTTCGCCACGCTGGGCGTCGGCGAAATCCGCATCGTCGCTCCCAAGGCGCTGATGCCGGACGCAGGTGAATTCGCCGGCTGCGAACGCGCCACCTCGCTCGATGCGGGAATTGCCGGCGTCGACGTCATCATGATGTTGCGCATCCAGAAGGAGCGCATGGCGACGGCCCAGATTCCCGACGCCGATCGCTACTTCGCGAAGTTCGGCCTGTCCACCGAGCGGCTCGCGAAGGCCCGGCCGGACGCCATCGTGATGCATCCCCAGCCCATGAATCGCGGCATCGAAATCGCGTCCGATGTCGCCGACGGGCCGCAGTCCGTGATTCGCGACCAGGTGCGCAACGGTGTCGCGGTGCGCATGGCGGTGCTCGAAGCGGTGATCGAGGGACGCTCGTGAGCGCGCTTCCGCAGGAAGAACCCGGCCGCAGCCACGGTGTACACCCGGCGCATCGCGGCAGCATTCATCTCGAAGAAGGCGCGGTGATCGCGCAGGAGTCCTGGCCCGGCGAGCAATTCGTCCTGCGCGTGTCGGCGCCGAAATGCGCGGCCCACGCCCTGCCCGGCAGCTTCGTGCACCTCACCTGCGATCCGGACGTGCCGATGCGCCGGCCGCTGTCCATCCAGCGTGTCGACGCGAAGAGCCGGCTGGATCGAGATTCTCTACAAGATCGTGGGTCCCGGATTGCGCGCGCTGTCGCGGCGCCGGCCGGGCGACGCGATCAGCGTGCTGGGCCCATCGGCCAGCCGTTTCGCCCGGATCCGAACCGCCCGCGCGCGCTGCTGGTCGGCGGCGGCGTGGGCATCCCGCCCATGGTTTTCCTGCCGGAGTGGATGCTCGCGCAGCCCGGCATGCCGTGGAATCCGCTGGTGCTGATGGGCTCGGAGATCCCGTTTCCGTTCAAGTCGCGCCCGTCGACGATCCTCGTGCCCGGACTTCCGGCGGGCGCGATCGCCGCCATGCCGCTGCTCGACGGCTGGGGCGTGCCGAGCCGTCTCGCGTCAAGGGCCGGGTTTCCCGGTTGCTACGACGGTTTCGTCACGCAGCTCGCGGACGAGTGGTTAGGGTCACTGGACGCCGCGGCGAAGAAAGAGGTCAGAAATCTTCAGCTGCGGCCCGACGCCGATGCTCGAGGCGATGGCGAAGGTCGCGGTGAAACACGACGTACCCTGCCAGGTGTCGCTCGAGGAGTTCATGGCCTGCGCCGTCGGCGGATGCGCCGGCTGCACCGTGAAGGTGGCGACTCCCGACGGCCCGGCGATGAAACGGGTGTGCGTGGACGGTCCCGTGTTCGATTCGCGCGCGGTGTTTTCCTAGACGCGCCCCGGGGCGCGCCGGGCAGCAGCCGTCACCGCTTCGCTTTCAACGTAAGCACATACGTAGTCTTCTTTATCGCGTCGTCGGCCGCAGCTCGCTACCGTGGCCGGCATGCGCTGTGTACCACTCATGTTGACGACGATATTGCTGGGAAGCAGTCTGGCGGCACACGCGCAGAACGCCAACCCGAAGCTCGGCGCGCTCAACGAATTCGTCGACGCCGCTCAGCTCGAGCCAGACCGCGCGCGCGGCGCCAGGCTGTTCGAGACCTGCGCCGCCTGTCATGGACAGGACGGAACCGGAACCGACGACGGCGAAGTGCCGGCGATCGCGGGTCAACACGGCAGCGTGCTGCTGAAGCAGCTCACGGATTTCCGGCACCAGCAGCGCCGCGACGAGCGCATGCAGTACTTCACCGACCGCCATCACCTGCCGGGTCCGCAGGAGCTCACCGACGTCGCGGCCCATGTCGCCGCCTTGCCGAGATTCCCGCGCACGCGCTCGGGTATCGGCGACGGCACCTCGCTCGGCGAGGGCGCGAGTGTCTATTTTCGCGAGTGCGAGCGCTGCCATGGGCCGATCGGCCAGGGAGACCTGCTGACGCGCCGACCGCGGCTCGCCGGACAGCACTACCTGTACCTGTTACGGCAGCTCGAAGACACCGCGCAGAAGCGTCGCCCCGGGATGGATGCCGCCCACGTCGACATGCTCCGACGCATGTCGCCGGCGCAGTTGCGCGGCGTGGCCGACTACCTGTCGCGCGTGAGCCCGGACCTCAGTTCCGTCAAACGGCCCTGACTGCGGCGCGTCGGGTCGAGAATTTCAGGCGCGCGCGGACAGCGCCTTCAGCACGATCGGGTGCAGCTGCTTGAAGCCGACGCTGCCGGAGCCGATCTTCTCCATGCCTTTTTCCTGCAGGTATCCGAACTTGATGTACACCGCGTTGGTGGCCAGGGTCATGTTCGACTTCTTTTCCGATTTCTTCTTCCAGTGAAATTTGGTCGAGTCTTCCCTGACATCCTTGAGGTCCTTCATCCCGCCGATCACCTCGGTGGCGCCACTCGCGACCTGGCCCGCCGCCGAGGCGGCGCCCGGCAGGACACTGCCGAGGCCCGCGCCGGCGATCCCGGCCACCTGGCCGATGATCGAGGTCACCGCCTCGTTGAGCGGAAACAGGCCCACGAATCGCTGGCCCGGCCGGTAGTAAGACATGCCCATGTAGATCTCGGGCAGCTCCTTGATCCGGTTCTCGATGCCCATGCCGGGCCGTGCGGCGAGAAAGTTCAGGACCTCGTGCCACAGGCCGATGAGCGCCAGCGCCTGCACGCCCGCGCCCACTTCGGAAAACAGGTATTGGCGGTTGCTGGCGGCGAGGGCCTTGCGCAGCACGCCCCGATCCTCGATCACGGCGCCGCCGCTGGCCAGCTTCACTTCCGAAACCGGAACTCGCCACATCTCCGCAGCCATGGTCGCACTCCCTTTCGTATTGTTCTTGGGCGGGATATTAGACCGGGGCGCCGACGAAAAAAAAGACGGGCCGCTTGCGCGACCCGCCCCTGGCATCTAACCAGCTTCAACCCTTCACGCACAGCACCTGCTTCAGGGTGTACGCGATCTCGACGAGGTCGCGCTGCGCCGCCATCACCGCGTCGATGTCCTTGTACGCGGCCGGCGTTTCGTCGATGACATCCTTGTCCTTGCGGCACTCGACGCCCTCGGTTGCCGCCTCGTGGTCGGCCACCGTGAAGCGCTTATGCGCCGCGGTACGCGACATCACGCGGCCCGCGCCGTGGCTGCAGCTCTCGAAGCTCTCGGCGTTCCCGAGTCCGCGCACGATGTACGAACGCGCGCCCATGCAACCCGGGATGATCCCGAGCTCGCCCTTCCGCGCGCGCACCGCGCCCTTGCGGGTCACCAGCACGTCCTCGCCGAAGTGCTTCTCGCGGCGTGCACGTAGTTGTGGTGGCAGTTCACCGCGACCTCTCCCAGCTGGAACGGGCGCAGCTCCTCACGCATCACACGCAGCACCGCGTCCATCATCGCGCGGCGGTTCTCCGCCGCGTAGTCCTGCGCCCAGTCCATCGCCTCGACGTAGTCGTCGAAGTGCTCGGTTCCCTCGACGAGGTACGCCAGGTCACGATCAGGCAGGTTGATGAAGTGCTTCTCATGTCCTTGCGCGCCAGCTCGATGAAGAGCTGGCCGATCATGTTGCCGATGCCGCGCGAGCCGGAGTGCAGCATCACCCACACGGTCTGCTCGGTGTCGAGACAGACCTCGATGAAGTGGTTGCCGCCGCCGAGCGTGCCGAGCTGCTCCTGCGGCTCCTTCGGTCGAGAGCGTCGGATACTTCGCCGCGATGGCGTCGTGCCGCTCCGCCAGCGCGCCCCAGCGCGCGCGCACCGCATCCGGCGTGTTGCCCCACGAACCCTTGTTCGCTCGGCCCCGCGCCGTCACGAAGCCGTGCGGCACCGCGCGCTCGATGCGCGCGCGCAGCGCCGCCAGCGACTCCGGCAGATCGCTCGCCTTCAGCGTCGTCTGCACGGCCATCATGCCGCAGCCGATGTCCACGCCGACCGCGGCCGGGATGATCGCGCCCTTGGTCGCGATGACCGATCCCACGGTCGCGCCCTTGCCCACGTGCACGTCCGGCATCACGGCCAGGTGCGAGTGCACGAACGGCATACGCGCCATGTTCGCGAGCTGGCCCTTCGCCTGCTCGTCCACGGGCACGCCGCGCGTCCACATCTTCACGTGGCGGCCGCCCTCGACGTTCATAATTTCATAGTGTTCTTTTCCATTCGTTGCCATCCTACGGCCGCCAGCCCCTTCGAGTAGAGCCGGGCACCATGTTCTTCAATACGCCCTCGAGGCCGCTGTAGACGGTGAGCGAGCCCACCTTCTCCGTCACCTTCTCGAGCGTCTCCAGTTCCTTCAGACGCAGCAGCGTCGGGTTCTCTTCCATGAGGCGCGCGGTGTTGAGCAGCGAACGCGTCGCCGCCGTTTCCTCGCGACGGCGGATCAGGTTGGCCTGCGCCACCTTCTCCGCCTCGACCACCTGGTTGAGGATGGTCTTCATTTCGCCCGGCAGGATCACGTCCTTCACGCCCACCGAACGCACCGCGAGACCGCTGGCCTCGAGCCTGCCCGCGGACGCCGACACCTCACGGTCGATGGCGCCCTTGTCCGCCAGCAGCTCATCCAGCGTGCGCGAACCCACCGCTTCGCGCAGCGCGAGCTGCAGCTCCTTGTAGACGTAGTCGGCGGCATTGCTCACCACCGAACGCGCCTTCACGGCGTCCGTCACCTGCCACTGCGCGGTCAGGTTCAGGCGCAGGCTCACCTTGTCGCGCGTCAGGATTTCCTGGCCCGCAACCTCCATGGCCTGCAGACGCAGCTCCGCCAGCTCCACCTTCACATTGCGCTGGTACTTCCAGTACGCCGTGACGCCCGGCTTCAAGAGCTCGCGGAATGTACCCTCCACGATCAGCAGACCCGCCGCCGTATCAGGAACCTCGGCCACGCCGACGATGCTGGCGAGGCCCGTGCTGCCGAGCGAGCGCATCAGGATGCGCGCAGTGTTGGCGTCGAGCGCGTACTCCTGCGAGATGTCGCGCACGTCCACGCGCACCTGCACGGGACCCTTCCAGTAGAGCTGGCGGGTACCCGGCGCGAGCACGCCGCTCAGGCGCTCGTTCTTGTAGACCAGGCCCACCTCGCGGTCGCCAAGTTCGACGATCTGCACGTACGGCTCCAGCAACTCGCGCGCCTCGGCCACGAGCACGTCGGCACGCGCCAGCTCCAGCTCCGCCTTGCTCACGTCGTACAGCTGCACCTCGACCCCGCCGCCGGCCAGCCAGTACTTGCCCGGCGCCAGCACGCGCTCGAGGTTGCGGTCGCGGTAGACCAGCGCACGCTCGTACAGGGCCACCTTCACTCGCTTCAGCATCAGCATGTTCTTCTCCTTGCGTTCTCTTGCTCTTCCCACCCAGCCCGCGGGCCCCATTGCCCGCGGGCGCTTCGAATAGATCGAGGTGATACCCACACCCCCGGCGCGGTCCGCGCGCCGCGCGGCGCCGTCCGTGTCGTTTGCCCGCCGGCTCGCCGTGCGATCGCTACTGCATGCGCACGCTGCCTGCGGACACTCCGACACTTCGGGCGCCGCGCCCGCCTCGCGGCTCAGGGCCCCGGGCGTGCCGCGGTCCGCGCATCTCGCGAACCGCAAGGTCACCTCGCTGCGGGGCTCACGCCCCGCGTCATCAACAACACTCCAGTTCTTGCTGGTAACAAGGCACGGGATTCGAACCCGTGACAGGGAGATCTTCAGTCTCCTGCTCTATCCAACTGAGCTAGCCTGTTGTGATCACTGCCCCGTCCCCTCGCGGTACGCGCCTCCACGACTGTTGCCAGGCGAAGCGCGCCAGCCGGCCGTTCGAAACCGGACCGCTGCGAAAAAACGCGGACAAAGACCTCCTGACGGCGCCACGCTCGCGCGCGGCACCGAATTCGCTGGGGCCAGAAAAGCTGAAGGCCCCGATCAGCGGCGGCTGACCGGGGCCTCTTGAGAGCGCCTGCGGAGAGCTGCCGTTACGCCGCTCTCCGTTGCATCGAAGAGCTAACGCACCCTGTTTTCGAGATTGCCGTCATGCCGCGCACGCGCGGGGACGCACGGCCGATCCGCAAGGATCGACGCCTGCGGCAGCGCAGCGGCGGCCTGTCGGGCAAATCGGTTTTGGTAGTTAGATTGCATGGCGGCGCGCATTCTAGGCGGGAAAAGTTTCCTGTCAAGCTCCGTTCGTCGGATTTCGCGCGGTTGCCACTATTCGTCCGAACGCCGTCAGCCGCGATCCGGAATCGCGGATCAGGATCAGGAACATGGGAGACTTGAAAACGCATGCTCACGCGCTCGCATACACGGTCGCGCGATTGCTCAGGTGGCTCTCATTCCTGCTGTTCACGACCGCCGGTGCGATTGCCCTCGGGCTCGCAATCTACGATCTCCGGGAATTCCACCCGAGGCGTGCCGAAATTGACGCGATGCTTGCCGCGGCGAAACCTCTCGAGCGCTCGCCACCCCGAATGCTGATCCAGCTGCAACTCGCCGACGCCCGCGAGGCCGTTGCATCGCGGACATCACGATTGATCCTCTTCGAGCTGGATCGCGGCGTCGGTCAGCGACCCACACTCGAATGGAAGTCGCGCTCACTGCTGTGGGTGTGGCTCGTGGATCTGCATCTGTCGGAACAAGAGCAGCTGCTGATCATGCGCACGTTCGCCTTCTCCGGCTACCGGCGGTACGGGTTCGAAGACGGCGCGCTCGAGTTCTTCGGGCGCCCGCTCGATCGGCTCTCCGAACTGGAACTTGCCGAGCTCGTCGTGCTCGCGCGCTGGCCGTCGCGCTACCGCACGAGTGAGCGCGCGGAGTTTCGCGCGCGCGCCGCGGCCGAGCTGCTCGAGCGCGTCAGAAGCGCCACGCAACCTGCGCGGTGAAGCCATTGGCGACGTCGCCGCTGTACACGGAGCCGCGGACAGAAAAGGAGGGGGTGAAGAACTTCTCGGCGCGCGCGGTGAAGCGGTCGTCGCCGCTCGCGAATCCGGCGCCGACGCTGAACGTGGTGTCCAGGAAGTAGTCGAAATCGATGCCGACGCTGGTGTCGCCTTCATCCGGATCCACGGCGCTGACGCTCGCGGCGTAGAAGTGCGAATTCGCCATCTTGCCGACGTACTTGGCGGTCACGTTCGGATCCCAGCCGTTTTCGTCGAAGTCCGTCGTGAGCAGCAATCCATCCAGCGGCGTGACGCCGAACGTGCCGTTGATGTTGGAGCGGTCGCCCGGAGACAGGTCGTCGAGGTACGTGATCCCGAGTCGTCCGAAGAAAATGGTGTCCGGCACGTAGTAGCCGAAGGAAGCACCCAGGATGTCTATCTTTTCGTCGCCGAGCTCGGAACGCGCCACGCCCGCGGTCACGAAGCTCGAACGGCCGAGGAACGCGGCTTCCGCGAGCGGCAACCCGTCGGTGCGCACGGGCTCGAGGTACCAGGTGCCGGTGGCGCCGAGCACGTCGACGTCCGGCGAGTCGTCGGGGAGATCGACGCGCTCGCCGTAGAGGCGCACCTCCGCGCGGTAGTCGTCGGCCTGCGCGCCGAGCGGGAGTGCGATTGCGGCCGCCAGGCAGGCGGGCAACGACAAACGGCGAATCTTGGTCATGCTGGTTTCCTCGAATAGTTAGTCGACCGGAGACCCGGGGGTCCCGGTTGACAGACTACGGGGAGCTGGATTGGTTCCCGCGACGCCGGATGACGGGCGGCGCGGGAACTTCGCCGCAGCGGATCAGCCGAAGTTGATCTTCGCCTCGAGGTTCGAGCGCGAATCGGCGTTCAGCAGCGCCTCTTCGAGGTCGATCTTGTTCTGCTTGTAGAGATTCAGCAGCGCCACGTCGAAGCTCTGCACGCCGCGCTCGGAGCTCGCAACGATGGCTTCCTTGATCGCGCTCACGTCGCCCTTCTTGACGAGTTCGCTGATGTAGGGCGTGTTCAGCATGACTTCGATGGCCGCCATGCGCTTGCCGTCCTTCGCCACGACCAGGCGCTGCGAAAGGATGGCGCGCAGGTACTGCGACAGGTCCAGGAAGATCTGCTTGTGCTGGTCCTGCGGGAACATGTTGATGATGCGGTCGAGCGTCTCGGCGCTGTTGTTGGCGTGCAGCGTCGACAGCACCAGGTGACCGGTGCCGGAGAGGTTGATCGCCGCCTCCATCGTTTCCTTGTCGCGGATTTCGCCGATGAGGATGACGTCGGGGGCCGCGCGCATGACACCGCGCAACGCGCGGGCGAAACTCTTCGTGTCGAGGCCCACTTCGCGCTGGTTCACGATCGAGCGCTTGTTCGTGTGCAGGAACTCGATCGGATCCTCGATGGTGACGATGTGATCCGACGAGGTCTCGTTGCGGTGGTTGATCATCGCCGCGATCGAGGTGGACTTGCCGGAGCCCGTGGCGCCCACCATCAGGATGAGCCCGCGCTTCATCATGATGAGGTCCTTGAACATCTCGGGCAGGCCGAGCGCATCGAGCTTCGGCATGTCGGCGCTGATGTAGCGCAGCACCATCGCGGGATAACCGCGCTGGTAGAACACGTTGACGCGGAAGCGGCCGAGGCCGGGCTCGGAGATCGCGAAGTCGATCTCCAGCTCGCGCTTGAAGCTCTCGAGCTGGTCGGGCGTCATCAGGCCGTACGACGCCTGGCGCACCGTCTCCGGCGTCAGCATCTGCTTGTTGATGGGCAGGATCGAGCCTTCGATCTTCACCTTGATGGGCGAGTTGGACGTGAAGAACAGGTCCGAAGCCTTGCGCTCGACCATGAGCTTGAACAGCGGCCGCGTGTTGAGCACCATCGGCGCGCTCTCGCCCGATGATTTCTCGACCTCAACGGTTTCAACGAACTTTTCGTTCACGGCTGGCATATCCGCCCTGTAAGTCTGATTGTCGGGCAGTCGTTAGAACGACCGGCCCTGTTGTTCTTCGTCGACCATCGACTGAGCGCGCCGCCGTCGTCGAGATTCTTGATCTCGCGCTTGCTCTCGAGCTTGATCTTGAGACGCAGCTCGTTCTTCGAGTCGGCGTTGCGCAGCGCATCTTCGTATGAAACGAAGCCGGCTTCGTACAAGTCGTACAGCGCCTGGTCGAACGTCTTCATGCCGAGTCGTGTCGAGCGCGACATGACTTCCTTGATCTCCTGGACCTTGCCTTTGAAGATCAGGTCCTGGATCAGCGGCGAATTGAGCATGATCTCCATCGCCGCGATGCGGCCGGCGCCGGCTTCGCGCGGGATGAGCCGCTGCGAAACGAGCGCGCGGATGTTCAGCGACAGGTCCATCAACAGCTGTTCGCGCCGCTCGTCGGGGAAGAAGTTGATGATGCGGTCCAGCGCCTGGTTGGAGCTGTTCGCGTGCAGGGTCGCCAGCACGAGGTGGCCGGTCTCGGCGAACTGGATGCCGTACTCCATCGTCTCGCGGTCGCGGATTTCGCCGATGAGGATGACGTCGGGCGCCTGGCGCAGCGTGTTCTTGAGCGCGGCATGCCAGTTGTCGGTGTCGACGCCCACTTCGCGATGCGTGATCACGCAGCCCTTGTGCTGGTGCACGTATTCCACGGGGTCTTCGATGGTCACGATGTGGCCGCGGGTTTTCTCGTTGCGATAACCGACCATCGCGGCCAGCGAGGTGGATTTGCCCGAGCCGGTGCCGCCCACCATGATCACGAGGCCGCGCTTCGACAGCACGACTTCCTTGAGTACGGGCGGCAGCTCGAGCTCCTCGAGCGTCGGGATCTTGGAATTGATGAGGCGGATGACGCAGCCGGTGTTGCCCTGCTGCACGAAGGTGTTCACGCGGAAGCGGCCGATGCCCGGCGGCGCGATCGCGAAGTTGCATTCCTTCGTGGCGTCGAATTCCTTGGTCTGGCGGTCGTTCATGATCGAGCGCACCAGCACCGCCGACTGCTCGGCGGTCAACGCACGCTCGGACTGCGGGCGGACTTCGCCGTCGATCTTGATCGCCGGCGGGAAGCCGGCCGTGATGAACAGGTCCGAGGCCTTCTTGTCGACGACGCGACGCAGAAGATCCTGCATGAGTTTTATGCCTTGTTCGCGATCCATTACAGGGAATCCTTGTTGGAGGCCTTGTAACGCGCTTCTTCCTTGCTCACCACGCCCTTGGTGACGAGTTCGGCCAGGCACTGGTCGAGAGTCTGCATGCCCTGCTGCGCGCCGGTCTGGATGGCGGAATACATCTGCGCGATCTTGCCTTCGCGAATCAGGTTACGAATCGCCGGCGTGCCGATCATGATCTCGTGCGCGGCGATGCGGCCGCCGCCGTTGCGCTTGAGCAGTGTCTGCGAGATCACCGCGCGCAGCGATTCCGAAAGCATCGCGCGCACCATTTCCTTCTCCTGCGCCGGGAACACGTCGACCACGCGGTCGATGGTCTTGGCGGCCGAGCTCGTGTGCAGCGTGCCGAAAACGAGGTGTCCGGTTTCGGCGGCGGTGAGCGCCAGGCGGATGGTTTCCAGGTCGCGCATTTCGCCGACCAGCACCACGTCCGGGTCTTCACGCAGCGCCGAGCGCAGCGCCTCGGAGAAGCCGAGGGTATCGCGATGCACTTCGCGCTGATTCACGAGGCAGCGTTTGCTCTCGTGCACGAATTCGATGGGATCCTCGATCGTGATGATGTGATCGGGACGGTTGTCGTTACAGTGGTTCACCATGCCGGCGAGCGTGGTGGACTTGCCCGAGCCCGTCGGGCCGGTCGACGAGCACCAGCCCGCGCGGCAGCATGCACAGATCGCGGAAGATCTTCGGCGCCGCCAGGTCGTCGAGCGAGAGGATGACGGACGGAATGTTGCGGAACACGGCGCCGGCGCCGCGGTTCTGGTTGAACGCGTTGACGCGGAAGCGCGCGAGCTTCGGGATCTCGAAGGAAAAATCCGTCTCGAAGAACTCTTCGTAAGCCTTGCGCTGCTTGTCGTTCATGATGTCGTACACCATGCCGTGCACTTCCTTGTGGGAGAGCGCGGGCATGTTGATACGTTTCATGTCGCCATCGACCCGGATCATGGGCGGCACGCCGGCGGACAGGTGCAAGTCCGAGGCGTTATTCTTTACGGCGAAAGCGAGGAGCTGGGCGACGTCGACGGCCATGCGGTGTCCCTTGAAAAGCGCCGTTGAGTATAGACCCGGGTATCAGTGATCAATATGTTATCCCGTCCGCAGAATTGCTCGCAGAGCGCGAGTGCCGTTCAGGAGCGCATCGCCGCGGCCGCCCGGGCCTCCGGGCGGAGTGTCGACTCCGTCACGCTTCTGGCCGTTTCAAAGGGTCAGAGCGCCGCAGCAATTGACAGCGCCGCGCGCGCCGGCATCGAGCATTTCGGCGAGAACTTCCTGCAGGAAAGCCTGCCGAAAATCGCCGAACTTTCCGGGCGCGAGCTCACCTGGCATTTCATCGGCCGGCTCCAGGCTAACAAGACCCGCCCCGTCGCGGAGCAATTCGCCTGGGTGCACGGCGTCGACCGACTCAAGATCGCCGAGCGGCTTTCCGCGCAGCGCCCATACCACGCCCCGCCGCTCAACGTCTGCCTGCAGCTCCACGTGGGCGGCGAGGAGAGCAAGGGCGGCGTTCGCGGCGGCGGAGCTGCCGGCACTGGCGCGCGGCGTACGCGCGCTTGCCCAAGCTCGCGCTGCGCGGGCTCATGTGCATGCCTCCGGCGGAGACGGACGCCGGACGCCAGCGCCACTGGTTTCGCGAGGCGCGCCATGGTCTTCGACTACCTGAACGAGCACGGCTTCGGGCTGGATACCCTGTCGATGGGCACGAGCGTGGATTTCGAGGCGGCGATCCTCGAAGGCGCCGACGATCGTTCGCGTCGGGCACGGCGATCTTCGGCCCGCGCCCGGCCGCGTGACGCCCCAAAATCTGGATAATCACCGGCCATGAACATCACGGCGGCATTCATCGGCGGTGGCAACATGGGCGGCGCGCTGATCCGCGGCCTCATCGCCCGCGGGTTGCCGCCGCAGAACATCACCGTCGGAGAAGCCGTACAGGCGCGCCGCATCCAGCTCGCGGACGAACTGGGCGTGCTCGTCACTTCCGACAACCGCGAAGCCGCCACGGGCGCCGACGTCGTCGTGATGGCCGTGAAGCCGCAGGATATGGCGGCGACCACGCAGCGCCTCGCCGACGTTTTCGCGCAACGGCAACCGCTGGTCCTGTCCATCGCCGCCGGAATCCGCGTCGCCGACATCGCCGGCTGGTGCGGAGCGGGAGTGCCGGTAGTTCGGGCGATGCCGAATCGCCCCGCGCTCAACAGCGCCGGCGCCAGCGCGATGTACACCACGGCGGGTCTCAGCGCGGCACATCGCAAGCTCGCCGAGGATGTGCTCGGCGCCGTGGGCACCACCGTCTGGGTGGGCGACGAGGCCCTGCTCGACGTCGTGACGGCCCTCTCGGGCAGCGGACCGGCCTATTTCTTCCTGCTCGCCGAGCTCATGACGGATGCCGCGGTCCTGCTGGGCCTCGAGCGCGAGAGCGCCCGGGAACTGGCGATCCAGACTCTCTACGGTTCCGGCCGCATGGCACGCGAAAGCGACGGCGACCTCGCCAGGCTGCGCGCCGAGGTGACGTCCAAGGGCGGCACCACCGAGGCAGCGTTGCGCGCGTTCGACAGCGCGAATCTGCGTACTATCGTCGCGTCCGCGCTGACCGCCGCCACCGACCGCGGGCGCGAATTGGCCAAGGCATTCGGAGAAAAGACCGGCAAATGAGAGAAGCACTGATCTACCTGGTCGATTCGCTGCTGACCATCTACCTGTACATACTCGTCCTGCGCTTCGTCATGCAGCTCACGCGGTCTGATTTCCGCAACCAGTTCGCGCACTTCGTGGTCGTGGTGACCAATCCGCTGATCATGCCGCTGCGGCGCATCCTGGGGGCCATAGGCAAGATCGACACCGCCTCGGTGGTGGTGATCATCCTGATCGCCGCGCTCAACATCGCGGTGCTGCGGCTGATCGCGGGCCAACCGCCGTTGCCTCCCCTGCCCTTCGTGATCCTGCTGCTGTACACGCTGATCGCCACGTTCCTGCAGTTCTTCCTGGGTGCGATCGTGATCTTCGCGATCCTTTCGTGGGTCGTGCCGGCCGGTTACAACCCGGCGATGGCGCTGCTGAGCACCGTCGTGGAGCCGGTTTTGCGGCCTTTTCGCCGCATCATTCCGCCGATCGCGAACTTCGATCTGTCCGTGTTGTGGGCGTCGCTGGCGATCGGCGTGTTGCTGCGCGTGTTGCCGCAACTCTTCGGCTTCACAACCACTTAAGCGACTCTTGCTACGTCGAATCGAAGCGCACTCGCGCGCGCGAGTGGCGAAGATTCGTACAGCGTGCGCGCGTTTTTTTCACTCGACGCAACTTGGCGACGCATGCCGCATGCGCGCCGAACCCTTGAAAACAAGGCATTTGCCGCACGCGCGAACGAGAAAAATCATTTGCGCCCGCGCGTTCGTGTGATATGTTGCGCGCCGAATCGTATTGCCGGCCGAGCATTTTTTCCGCCGCACATTTATTTCATGAGGAGTCGAGTAATGGCAAAGAAAGGTGGCGCACCGACGAAGTCGGAAATCGTGGCCAGATCAGCAAGGACACCGAACTGTCCCGCAAGCAGGTTGCCGCGGTGTTCGAGTCACTCAATGGCATATCAAGAAGAGCCTGCGTGGTCCCGGCCTGTTCACGCTGCCCGGCCTGCTCAAGATGAAGGTCGTGAAGAAGCCCGCCACGAAGGCGCGCGAAGGCATCAACCCCTTCACGAAGGAAAAGATGGTTTTCAAGGCGAAGCCGGCCTCCAAGAAGGTCCGTGCGCTGCCGCTGAAGAGCCTCAAGGCTTTCGTCAACTAAGTGCCCCTGCGTTCCGCGCGTGCCACGACGCGCGAATGCACCACGAAAACCCGTACGTCGCAAGGCGTCCGGGTTTTTGTGCTTTCAGGGGCGCAGGAAGTGTCGCGCCTCAGGTGCGCAGAAAGTCCAGTAACAGCGGTTTGAGCTCGTGCAGCTTGCCGTGAAAGAAGTGCCCTGCGCCCGCCAGCACGTGCAGGCGCGGCGTTTACGCGCCTGCTTCGCCGCCCAGTGCGAGCACCGCCTCGCGGCGGCACCACGTCGTCGGCATCGCCCTGGGCGAGCATCCAGTCGCAATCCGGGTGCGCGACGCTCCCCGAGCTCGAAACGCGCCACCGGCGGCGCGACCGCGACCAGTTTGTCGGGGGCGAGCGCGGCGCGCGCCGCGCAGCGCGACGAACGCGCCGAACGAGAACCCGCCTAACCACAACTCCGCGGCGGGAAACCGGCGCCGGCCTTCGGCGACCACGGCAACCAGGTCGTCGGCTTCGCCACGGCCATTGTCGAACTTGCCGCCGCTGGCGCCCACTCCGCGAAAATTGAAGCGGAACGACGGCGCGCCGCACTCCACCATCGAACGCGCGATCGACGTGCGTGACCTTGTTGTCCATCGTGCCGCCGAACAGCGGATGCGGGTGGCACACCACGCCGAAGCACGTGCGGCGCGTCCACCGCCTCGTCCGCGAACTCCAGTTTCGTTTCGATGGCGCCCGCAGGACCCGCGAGCGTGAAGATCTCCGCGCGCGTCACGGCGCCTTGTAGACGGTGTTGTCCTTCATGACGAACACCACGCGCTCCATGACCGTAATGTCCTCGAGCGGATTGCCGGGCACGCCGACGAGCTCGCCCAGCTTTCCCACGGCGATGCTGCCCGTCCGGTCGTCGAGGTCCAGGAATTTCGCGGGCACGCTGGTGGCGACCTTGATCGCCTCCATCGCCGGCATGCCGCCCTCGACCATGAGACGGAATTCCCGCGCGTTCTCGCCGTGTTTGCTGACGCCGGTGTCGGTGCCGAAGAGGATCCTCACGCCGGACTTGTATGCCTTGGCGAACGTATCCTGGATCTGCGGCCCGACCGGCAGCGCCTTCGGGCGCACGATCGGCGGGAAGAAGTTCGGATCCTGCGCCTGGTCGTAGACCCAGCGGCCGGCGGACAGCGTCGGCACGTAGAAGGTGCCGCGCTCCTTCATGAGCTTGATGCCCTCGTCGTCCATGAAGGTGCCGTGCTCGATGGTGTCGACGCCGCCGCGCACCGCCCGCTTGATGCCCTCGGCGCCGTGCGCATGCGCCGCCACCTTGAAGCCGTAATCGCGCGCGGTCGTGCACCACGGCACGGACTTCTTCCTCGGTGAACTGCGGGTTCGCGCCGTTCTTGGCGATCGACAACACGCCGCCCGTGGCGGTGATCTTGATGGTGTCCGAGCCTTCCTTGTAACGCTGGCGCACGGCCTGGCGCGCGTCTTCGACGCTGTTGATGACGCCGTCCCCGGGCCCGGGATTCGCCGGAAACTTGCGCGCCCAGCCGTTGGTGGGATCCGCGTGCCCGCCGGTCGTCGCGATGGACTTGCCGGCCGCGATGATGCGCGGCCCCGGCACCTTGCCGGCGTTGATGGCGTTGCGCAGCGCGATCGAGGCGCGGTATCTCGTCGCCCAGGTCGCGCACCGTGGTGAAGCCGGCTAACAAGGTGCGGTCGGCGTACACGACGCCGTCGATGACGACGTCACCCTCGTTGTGCTTGTAGTTCTCGATCTCCGAGGCCTTGCTGTATTCGCTCGTGAGATGCACGTGCATGTCGAACAGGCCGGGCAGCAGCGTGCCGTTCTTCAGGTCGATGACGCGATCACCGGCGCCCGGCGCGCGAAACCCGGGTTCGATGGCGGTGATCCTGCCCGCCTTCGACCACCACGGTCTGGCTGATACTGGCCGTCGGCGACGACACCGTCGATGACGCGCCCCGCGTGGATAAGCGTGGCGGCCTGCGCGCCCGCAGAGCGCGCCCGCCAGCACGACGCCCGCGAGCAGCGCGGCGCATCGACCCGTTCCTCATCAACGAATTTCCACCAGCTCGACGTCGAACACCAGCGTGGCGCCGGGAGGAATGACGCCGCCGGCGCCGCGCGCTCCGTAACCCATCTCCGGCGGAATGACGAGGCGCCGCTTGCCGCCGACCTTCATGCCGACCACGCCCTCGTCCCAGCCCTTGATGACCATGCCCGCGCCCACCGGAAATTCGAATGGTTCGTTGCGATCCACCGAGCTGTCGAATTTCTTGCCCTTGGTATCGGGGGCGGCGGCGTCGTAGAGCCAGCCGGTGTAGTGCACGAGCGCGTTCTGTCCGGACTTGATTTCCGCACCGTTGCCGGGCGCGAGGTCGATCTTTTGCATGGGCATGGTTTCAGTTCCTGTGGATGCGGGAGCCGCCTCGTCGGCGGCAGATTCGGCGGCGGGTGCCGGCGCGGCCGACGTCGTTGCGGAATCCGCGGGCTTGTCTTCCTTCGGCGTGCACGCCGCCAGCGTGATCGCCACGATCGTGGTGGCCGTGGCCAGAAATAGAGCGCGCATCGCCGGACTCCGTGAGGACTCGAGGGGCCGCATTATCGCAAACAATCCTCAAAGGAGCTTGTTGGCCTTGAGGTAGCGCTCGAGGTCGCGGTAGCTGTCGTCGCCGCCCGCGTACTTGACCAGGTTTTTCGCCGTGCGCAGCCAGTCCTGGGTCGTGGGGGTGAGCTCGGAGACGGCGCGCGCCAGGTCTTCCTGCGAGATGGCGCGTTCGCGCCGCGTCTCGAGGTATTCGGAGAGCACGTACTCCTTCGCGCGCTCCACCAGGGCGTCGACGTCGGCGCCGGAGTATTGCTCCGTGACCTTCGCGATCGACTGGGCGTCGATCGGGCCGTGCGGCACGCTCTCGAGTGCGAGCTCGATGATGCGGGCCCGCGCCACGACGTCCGGCGGCGGCACGAACACCTGCCGCGCGAAACGCCCGGGACGCTTCATCGCGGGGTCGACGTCCCACGGCATGTTGGTCGCCGCGAGGATGAGCACCTGTTCGTTCTGGTTGTCGAAGCCGTCGAGCTGCGACAGGAATTCATTGACGATCTTGCGGCTCACGTCCGAGCTCGCCTTGGATCGCGCGAAGGCCAGCGCGTCGAGCTCGTCGAAGAACATCACGCAGGGTTTCTGCGCGCGCGCCTTCTCGAACATGAGTGCGAGGTTGCGCTCGCTCTCGCCCTGCCACATCGAGAGGATTTCGGAGATGCCGATAGCGAGGAAGCTCGCGTTGCACTCGTTGGCGACCGCGCGCGCCAGCATGGTCTTGCCGCAACCCGGCGGACCGTAGAGCAGGATGCCGCCGCCCGCTTTCTTGCGGAATTTCGCGAACAGGCCCGGGTTGAGGAACGGCTCGATGATCTGCAGGCGGATCGACTTCTTGAGATCGTCCATGCCCGCGATGTGCATGAACCGCGTCTTGTCGGGAACGTTCACGGGACGCGCGATCGAGATCACTTCGGCGCTGCGCGCACCCGGCACCACGGAAAGCCTGACGGGTTCACGCGCCACGGGCTGGACGTCGCGCGGCGGCGCGGGCGGCGCCGCACGCAGTGCCTCGAACTCCCGCAACTCCTGCGTGTGGCCCTGCTTGCGCACCAGGTCGTACTGCGCCAGCGCATCCGTCGCGCGTCCGGCCACAAGCAGCGCACGCGCGTAGTCGAGGCGCGCGTCGGCATTGAAGGGATCGCTGAGCAGCTTCGCTTCGAGATCGGCGAGCGCGCGCGGATCGTCGTCGTTCACAGGATGCGTCGCAGGACGGGCGGCCAGACCCAGCTGTATACGGCGTACGCGAGCCAGAAGATGACGAAGGGACCCACCACCGCGGGCGCCGACTTCTCGAGCATGCGCACCAGGATGAATGCGCCTGCCCACATCGCGGCCGACGCGCCCCAGCCCCACTTCTGCAGCGGCCATAACGGCTTCATCGTCCAGTGGTTCTGGATGCGCAGCTCGCGCACCAGGGTCACGAGATTCTCGTTGGCGGGATCGGCGCGCATGGCGCCCTGCGCGATGCGGTGCGCCTCGTCGATGCGGCCGGAGTCGACCAGCGCCACGACCAGCGCGTGCACCGTCGAGAGGGACTCGGGATGCGCTCCCAATAGTTTGACCAGCGCCTCGTTGGGACGCGCGCCGCTGCGTGCGGTCTCGCACAGCGCGAAGGCGAGCAGGCACTCGGCGTTCTCGGGGTCGTAGCGCAGCCCCTCGCGCGCGAGCTGCTCGGCCTTCTCGAGATGCAGCGTGCGCAACATGAGCCGCGCATACCGGCCGTAGAAATCCGCCTGCTCGGGAAAGTCGCGCAGCAATCCGATGAGCAGCAGCTCCGCATCGGCGAATTCGTTGCGCTCGGTCAGCAGCGAGGCGAGCAACTGGCGCGCGGGCGCGTGCTCGGGATCGACCAGCAACGCCTGGCGCACGGTCGCCTCGGCGCCGGCAATGTCCTCGTCGAGCCACTCCACCTGCGCGCTGTGGAACAGCAGGTCGGGGTCCTGTGGATATTGACCGAGACCTTCCTTGAGGACCCGGCGCGCATCGTTGAGCCGGCGCCTTTCGATGAAATAGAACGCCTGCTCGGAAAAAACGGCGGCGTTCGTGGGTTGGTCGTTCACGGTCTCAATGATGCTTGAGAATCCAGCTGATGAAACCCTGGTTTGCGACGTTCCCCACGACCAGCGCCACGATACCCGGCACCCATCCCGCCAGCGGCTTGACTCCCGAGACCTGCGCGGCCCGGAAAAACCTGCGGTGCATTAGGTAGATGGCGAAGTGGCAACCGAGCGCGAGGACGCGCAGTGCGATCTCGAAGGAAGGCCCGGGCGCGTCGCCGATGAGATCCACGATCCACGCCATCTGGCCGCCCTGGTGGAACAGGAACACCACGGCGAACGCCGCCGCCGCCAACGCCAGGATGGCCGGCAGGTCGGTGCGCAGCCGGCCGAGGCGGTGGCTGTTGCACAGCGCATAGACGGCGGTGCCTGCGGGCCCGCCGAAGAACGTGGACAGGAAGAAGCCGGTCGAGCTGTAGATCGCCGGAGAGCGGCGATACTCCGTCAGCGTGGGTCGAAGCAGATCGTCCTTACTCAAGCCGCATCCAGAGTTTGTTGAGCCGCTGGACGAACGCGCCCGGGTCCGCAAGCTGGGCGCCTTCGGCGAGCATGGCCTGCTCGTAGAGCACGAGCGCGAGATCCTGGAATTCGCCGGAGTCCTCGCGATGCTCGAGGTATTTCACGACGTGGTGATCCACGTTGAGCTCGAGCACTGGCTTCGTCGATGGCGCCTGCTGGCCGGCCGCCTCGAGCACGCGCCGCAGCGGCGCGGAGATGTCGTGCTCGCCGGCGACCAGCACCGCGGCGGAATCCTTGAGACGCGTGCTCACGCGCACTTCGGACACGCGGTCACCGAGTGAATCCTTCATGCGCTTGAGCAGCGGCTGCGCTTCCTTCTCGCGGGCCTCGGCCTGTGCCTTGTCGGCACTCGCGATCGTGTCGAGCTCGAGATCCCCACGCGTCGTGTCCTTGAACTTCCTGCCCTCGAAGGTCTGCACGTGATCCATGACCCAGGCGTCGATGCGGCGCCCCAGCAGCAGCACCTCGATGTTCCTGGCCCGCAGTCCTTCGATCGCGGGATGTCCACGCGCGGCCGTGACGCTCTCGCCGACGACGTAGTAGATCTTGTCCTGCCCGGTCTGCATGCGGGACACGTAGGCCTCGAGCGAAGTCGTCTCCTCGTCCCCGCTCTGCGCGGTGGAAGCAAAACGCAGCAGCGGCAGCAGCTTCTCCTGGCTGCCGTGATCCTCGGCGAGACCTTCCTTCAGCACCGAGCCGAATTCGTCCCAGAACGTCTGGTACTTCGCCGGTTCGTCCTTGGCGAGTTTCGACAGCAGCTCGAGTACGCGGCGCGTCAGCGCCCCGCGCATGGCCTCGACCTCGCTGTCGGTCTGCAGCAGCTCTCGCGACACGTTCAGCGGCAGATCGGCCGAGTCGATCACACCCTTCACGAAGCGCAGGTACAACGGCAGGAACTGTTCCGCGTCGTCCATGATGAACACGCGACGCACATAGAGCTTCAGGCCACGCGCGCCGTCGCGCTGCCACAAATCGAACGGCGCCGCGGACGGCACGTAGATGAGACTGGTGTAGTCGCGTTTGCCCTCGACGCGGTTGTGGGCCCAGGCGAGGGGTTCACCCGAGTCGTGAGTCAGGTAGCGATAGAACTCCGCGTACTCCTCGTCCTTGATCTCGGACTTCGGTCGCGCCCAGAGCGCCGTGCCGCGATTGACGGCTTCGAAATCGAGCGAGGCTTCGCCCTCCTTCGGCATGCGCACCGGGAACGCGATGTGATCGGAATAGCGGCGCACCAACGAACGCAGTCGCCAGGTGTCGAGGAACTCCTTCGCGTCTTCCTTCAGGTGCAGCACGATGCGCGTGCCGCGCTGCTCCAGCTCGACGGATTCAACCGTGAAGTCGCCGTCCGCGGCGGATTCCCAATGCACGCCCTCATTGGCGGCCAGGCCGGCGCGGCGCGAGAAGACCTCGACACGTTCGGCCACGATGAAGGCCGAGTAGAAACCCACGCCGAACTGGCCGATGAGCTGTGAATCCTTCTGCTGGTCGCCCGACAGTTTCTTGAAGAATTCGGCAGTACCGGAGCGCGCGATGGTGCCGAGATGCGAAACGGCCTCCTCCCGGCTCATGCCGATGCCGTTGTCGCGGATCGTGAGCGTCCCCTTGTCCTTGTCCGACTCGATCCACACGGCGAGCTCGGCGTCGCCGGCCATCAGGGCCGGGCTCGACAGCGCTTCGAATCGCAGCTTGTCGTTGGCGTCGGAGGCGTTGGAGATGAGCTCACGCAGGAAGATTTCCCGGTGGCTGTAGAGCGAATGGATCATGAGCCTCAGCAGCTCACGAACCTCGGCCTGGAATCCCAGGGTTTCTTTTGCCCGGGTCTGGCCAGGCGTGTCGGTTTGGGGGGTTGTCATGGCGCCGGCAGGTTGCGGGCACCGTCGTCCTAATTCAAGCCCCGAAGGGGCTTCCGGTTCAGCGCGGGCGGACGCTCGTCCAGAGGGCCATCGCCTTGTTCTTCATGAAGTAGCGGCTCGCGCCCATGATGTCGTCGAGCTCGTCCCAGAGAAGAAGGAATCGTTCCATTTGCGCTGCATCCCGAACACAAACAAGCCTGGAACCGATCCTAGGAACAGGTGTTCCGCATCGCTGTGTCCATGGTCACAGTCGGTTCCGTGTTTGGTTGCTTGCGAGCAGCCGCATCGCTAGTCTTTCGAGTGCGTCACGCTGAAGGCACATTCTGACAAGTCGTTCCAATGAGGGGCGCAGGGTCTCATGCAGCGCATCGTCGTACTGAACCCTAAAGGGGGCTCCGGAAAGACCACGCTCGCGATCAACATCGCGGCGTACTTCGCTGCGCGCGGCGATTCGACACTGCTCATCGACCGCGACCCGCAGGGCTCCGCCACGCGCTGGCTGCGCAAGCGCAAGACGCCTCAGCCGGAGATCCGCGGCATCGCCGCCTTCGAGCGCGATTCGCGCACCACGATGAGCTGGCAGATGCGCGTGCCCGAGGGCACGCAGAAAATCGTCGTGGACAGTCCCGCCGCCGTGGAGGGACGCGCGCTGCCCGAGCTCACGCGGGACGCAAACAAGATCATCGTGCCCGTGCTGCCCTCGGACATCGACATCCATGCCGCCTCCCGCTGCATCGCCGACCTGCTGCTGGTGGCCAAGATCAAGCGCGCCGAGAACCGCATCGGGGTCATCGCCAATCGCGTGCGCAAGAACACGCTGATGTTCCAGTCGCTCATGCGCTTCCTCGAGAAGCTCGACATCCCGGTCATCGCCACCATCCGCGACTCGCAGAACTACGTCCGCGCCGCCGAGCAGGGCGTCGGCATCCACGAGATGAAGCCTTACACGGTCAAGGAAGACCTGGCGCAGTGGGAAACTCTGCTCGCCTGGCTGGAGCCGGAACGCGTGCTCGCCGAGCAACCCGCTCCGCTGCAGGAACAGCCGGCCCCGCTGGTGGCACCCGCACCCGAGGCCGTAATCCAGTCCACTGAGGACACCGCGGCGCACGACGCGCGCTTCATCCTCGGCTCAAACTGACGATTGAAATTTTTTCAACGGCTGCGGCCGATCCGGCGGCCCTGTGACCTGATTCACGGGGGCTTGTAGGACGAGTCTTTCACGCGTATTTCTGCTTTCGCGCGCACATAAGTTACGACGCGCAACTGGCGTCATTCGCGAATGCAAGTTACCCGTCTCGTCACATCCCTGCTGTTCAGTGCCCTGCTCGCCGCCTGTGGCGGCGGTGGCGCCGATGGCGGCCCGGGCACGGCAACGACCAAGGCCAACGCGCCTCCGCAAGTGCCTGCCGCGAAACTCACGACGCTGATCGGCAGCCCCGACTCGGCCGGGCTCCACTGGATCCTGGTCGGCGACGGTTTCACGGCTGCGCAGCAGGAAGACCTGCAGCAGGTCGCGCTGACCTTCGCCCGGAGACTGACCGACACGCCCGAGCTCGCGGCGCATACATCGGTGTGGAACGTGCACGTGTTGCAGGCGGTCTCGCGCGAGTCCGGCGTGGACGAGCCCGCCACGGGCCATTTCGTGAACACCGCCTTCGATGGCGCGCTGGGCTGCGGCAGCAACAGCCGCGTGGCCTGTGTCGACTGGGAAAAGGTCCACGCCGCGCTGCTCGCGCTCGACGCACCTCGCGCGGAGCTCACGGTCATTCTCAACACGCCGGACTACGTCGGCAGCAGCAACACGTCCGGCATCGTCATCTCGCGCAACGTGCACGCGCCTCTCGTGGTGATGCATGAGCTGGGGCACCGCGTCGCCGGACTGGCGGACGAATACGTGGATTCGGTGGTCGCCGGCGAGCTCATGCCGTACTACGTGGAGGGGCGCTACCCGAACGTCACGCGGGAAACCGACTCGGGACGCGTGCCCTGGAAGCACTGGCTCGCCAGCCAGGCCTCGGGGGTCGGGCTGTTCGAAGGGGCGTACTACGCATCGCACGGCTTCTTCCGCCCGAAGCAGGACAGCTTCATGCGTACGCTCGAAGCCCCCGTGGGCGAGGTCAACGCCGAGGCCTGGATTCGCGCGCAATACCGGGCGCTGCCGCCGGCGACCGGCGCGACCCCGCTTCCGGGCCCCGTACGGGCGCTGGCCGGAGACACCCTGGAGTTCGTGGTAGTTAGCGCCTGGCCCCCGCAGGCGGTGAGCCTGAGCTGGTTCGTCGACGGCGTGGAAGTCGCCGACGCGCGTGATGCCACGCGGCTGCGCTGGAGTGCTGATGGCGGCAACCACGAGGTCGTGGCGGTCGCGCAGGATGTGGGCGGCCTCGTGCGCGCCCCTGGCGCCACGGAAACAGTCCGCCGCTTCACCTGGCAGGTGTCCCAGAATGCGCCCGGCGCGCAGAAAGGCGCGGCTTTACCCCGCCCGGTGGCCTGGCTCGAGGTGCGCGTGGATGCGAACGGCCACACGGTGCTGGGCGAGGTACTTGCCCGCGCGGCCCCGAACGCCGAAATCGCCGCGCCCCCGGAGGGTGAATGGCGTTACAGCCTGCTGGACGAGGATGGCCGGGCCGTCACCGGCGGTGTGGTCGCCGATCCGCGCATCGCGCGCACCGCGCTGGCACCGCCGGGCGAGCACCCGGTGGGGCACGGCCAGGTGCTGCTGGATGCGGGCGTGTATTTCATCGGGATTCCACCGGGCCCGGCGCCGCGGAAATTGCGCCTGGAAACCACGGTGACTGGGATTCAAAAGCTGGCGTGGACCGGCCTGCTGCCGGCGACGCCCATCGAGATCGAGCTCGCTCCGCGCTAGGTTCCGGCTACTTCTTGGTGGGAGCCGGTTCGTCTTCCCAGGAACCCTTCACCTTGTCGGCCCAATGCTTGTAGCTAGACCAGGTGTACAGGTTCTTGGTGATCGCCGCATGCCGACCACGCGTGCGCTGCATGCGCTCGAGCCACGCGGCGTAGGCATCGCTGCCCACCGGCGGCGGCGTGCCGTTCGCTAAATTTCCCCGGCTTCTGTCTGAGGAACTCATGGTCACTCACTCCCTTTCGGTTGACGTAAGCCTACGAAATCGTCGCCACCAAACGACAGGAACTGTTTCACGCGGAAGTTGCGCATTGACGACGCTGCGTGCCACGTCGCATTGTTTTTTTCGTTATGTCCCAGGAACCGGCGCGCGGCGCGCGGCGATTTAACTGCGCGCGCGATTATTGTTCAGAGTGCGGCCTTGTGGCGTCAACAACGCCGATTCACGCCACGAGTCGGTAACACGGCCGATAAGCGCTGCCCGGAAGTTTCATGCGCTTCTGCGCGACGAATGCCGCGAGCAGTTCGTCGAGCAGTTTCATCACCGAAGCGTCGCCCCTGAGCTCGTAAGGTCCGAGCGTCTCGATCGCGCGCACGCCGTTTTCCTTCACGTTGCCCGTGACGATGCCCGAGAACGCGCGACGCAGATCCGCCGCCATCTCGTGCGCCGGCTGGTCGCGATACAGCCGCAGGCCGCGCATCGATTCGTGCGTCACCTCGAAGGGATGCTGGAACGCCGGCGGGATCTTGAGCAGCCAGTTGTAGTTGTACGAATCGCTGTTGTTGCGGCGTGAATCGCGCACCTGCTCCATCACGCCAACCATGTAGCGGGCCACTTCGGCCGGATCGTCCACGATGACGTGCAGCAATTCCGCGGCCTTTTTCCCGAGCGTTGCCTCGATGAAGTTGCGGATCTGCACGAAGTAGTCCGCGGTGTGTTTCGGGCCGGTGAGCACCACCTTGAGCGGCTGGCCGGCATTGGCCGGATCGAGCAGGACCCCCAGCAGATAGAGGATTTCCTCGGCCGTGCCCACGCCGCCCGGGAACACGACGATGCCGTGCGCCAGGCGCACGAAGGCCTCCAGGCGCTTTTCGATGTCCGGCATGATCACGAGCTGGTTGACGATGGGATTCGGCGGTTCGGCCGCGATGATGCCGGGCTCGGTCAGTCCGATGTATCGCCCACCGACGATGCGCTGCTTGGCGTGACCGATGGTGCAGCCCTTCATGGGGCCTTTCATCGCGCCCGGTCCACAGCCGGTGCAGACGTCCAGGCCGCGCAGGCCGAGCTCGTAACCCACTTTCTTCGTGTACTGGTATTCCTCGGTGCTGATCGAATGCCCACCCCAGCACACGACGAGGTTCGGCTTGGACTTGTAGTCGAGGATGCGGGCGTTGCGCAGGATGTGGAATACCGCATTGGTGATGGCCGCCGGATTCGTCAGGTCGAACCGGCCGCTTTCGATGATTTCGTTGGAGATGAAGATCACGTCGCGCAACACCGCGAATACGTGCTCCTTCATGCCGCGGATCATCTCGCCGTCGACGAAGGCCTGCCCCGGCGCGTTGCTGATCTCGAGCTTGACGCCCCACGCCTGCCGCACCAGCTCCACCTCGAAGTCCTTGTACCTGTCGAAAATCTCCTTGGCGTTGTCGGTTTCACTGCCGGAATTGAGTACGGCCAGCGCGCACTTGCGGAACAACGGGTAGAGGCCCCCGGCGCGGCTGTCGAGCAGCTTCTCGATTTCCTGCTGGGAGAGATTTTCGAGACTGCCGCGCGGACCGATTCGGGCGTCCACGAAATCGGGAATGACGATGCTGGTTTCCAAGGATCCCCTCGATTCGACTTCACTTTTTGGGTGAAGCCAGTGTACCGGACGCGAGGGGTTCTACGGCTCGATGGCGATTGGCACGTTATCCGACGTCATCATCCAGATTTCGACCATGTCGGCGTTGGTGACCGCGATGCAACCATCCGTCCAGTCCTGCGTCGCGTAGTAGTCCGGCGCATGGCGCGGATCGTTCGGCAGGCCGTGGATCATGATCGAGCCGCCCGGCTGCCAGCCATTGCGGCGCGCGTTCTTCATGTCCAGATCGTTAGGGTAGGAAACCTGGATCGAGAGGAAAAAGTCGCTGCGCGTGTTACGCCGCGTCAGCCGGTAGTTGCCTTCGGGTGTGCGGAAGTCGCCGGCACGTTGTTTGGCGCCACCGGGGTTGAGACCAAGCGCCACGCGATACGCGCGCAACACGTCGTTGCCGCGCATGAGATAGAGCCGGCGCTCGGCTTTCTTCACGAGCACGCGATCGGCGATGGGCAATTCGACGCCCACCGACGCCATGGCGCGGGCATGATAGGGAAGCGCGTCGCCCGCGGCCGTGCCTGCGAACAGGCAGCCGATCAGGAGCGCGGCAAGTGCGGGGATCCTCGATAACGACATTCGGTTACGAAACAAGCACTTATGACGGTTCAAAGTATAGTGGCTCGCCGCGAATGGATTAACAAAGCGCGTCACAGGTTGGGGTGTTCAATGCAGCAAGATTGGCCAACGGGTTCGATTATGACAAGGCCCCTTGGTTTCATGGAGAACAAGGGTTTCATCGCGGTGTCGCTTCTCGCACTCGCACTCGCACTCGGTGCCTGTGCCGCCGTCCCGAACGACTCGCCCGTGGTCGAACAGCTGGACTCCGAAACCGGCGCGACCGTGGTCAGGCTCGGCCGTCCGATCGAGTTGTACCGCGAGACGTTCGTACAGGACGCGACCGGTCGCTTCGCTTTCATGGCGCCGTTCGAGACCAACCAGATGGGAACCCGCGAGCTCTACCTGTGGGTCGCGGTGCCGATCGATTCGCCCGCCGGGTCCGAGCCGTTGGCCGTGGAAGCGGATGGCAAGCCGGTCCCGCTGGCCACGCCGGGCCGTGCCGCGGATTTCGCCGGCCTGCGCAGCTCCCCTTACAAGATCCCGACGCCGTGGAGCGCGATGTACTACTACAAGATCGACGCGGCGCTGGTGAGTGCGCTGGGCGAAGCGCGCAGCGTGACGGTCCGCGTCTCCGAGGCCGCCAAGGACGGACCGATCCGCACCGCTTTCGCGGCGCAGCTCGCCCCGGACCCGCGCCTGCGCGAGTTCGCCGCCCGTCAGTAGTTAGCCTCCGGCCACCACTTCGATGCGCGGCATCACCACCTGCGTGCCGGCGCGCAGGTCGGAGAGGTCGGTATCGGGGTTGTACTGCCGCAGCAGCCAGATGGGCAGGTTGCTGAAGCGCTGCGTCATGGTCCACAGCGAATCTCCACGCCGCACGATGTAGACCTCGGTGCCCGCGATGCGGTGCTGCAGGAAGAATTCGCCCTGCAGCTTGGCGTGGTAGTCGCGGCGCAGCTGCTCGAAGGTCTCGCGCGACACGCGCGAGTAGTCGAGCGCGAGCTTCTGGCCCATTTGCACCGGTTGGCGCGGCTTGAGCTTGTTCACGTTGCGCAGTTTCTGCGTCGGGAGCTGCAGCCAGTCGGCGTAGTGACCCAGCGTCTCGGTGGCCTCGACGCGGATCGTGCCGTCGTCGCGCACCTGGTAATCAATCGAGTCGGCCAGCGCCTGGGTTACCGATACCGGGCCCAGCGACGGACTCAGCTCCTCCGCCTGGCTGGCGGAAACGGGCTCGCGCGCGCTCTCCGCCGCCTGTACGACGGACGTGGCCACTTCCGGCGTGGTCGCGGCTTCCATTGCGACGGCGGCCGCGGACCGCGGCCGGCCCCGGGTCGGTTCGCCACTGCCGATCGGGCGCGTGGTCTCCTCGCGGACCACCTCGACGGCAGCCACTTCGCGCTGCGCTTCGCCGCGCGCGGCGTCGATGGCCGCCACCTTGGTCTCGGACTCCGGTTCTCGCGCCGCCATCTCGGCCTTGAGCTCGCCCGCGATGCGCAGGCGCTGGCCCTCGTAGAGCCGGTCCGGATCCTTGAGCGAGTTCATGCGCAGCAATTGCGCCTCGGGCACGTGCACGCGGGCCGCGATCAGCTGCAGCGAGTCGCCGCGGCGGACCACGTAGAAATCGTCGCCCGGCGAATTGGCCGCGGTGGCGTTCTCGGGCGACGGCGACGTGACCGAAGCCGGAGTCGGCGGCGCGGCATTCGCCGCGGTCAGAAGGCGTGGCAACTGTTCGGGAAGATTCAGCCGGCGCCCGGCGCGCAGCTGGGCATTCGCCGAAACACCGTTCATTTCCGCGAGTCGCGCGGCCGTCATGCCGTAGCGCTGCGCAATGGCGGCGAGTGATTCACCCTTGCGCACCCGATGCGTGCGCGGGGTGACCTGGCCCGCGTACAGCTCGTTCGCCGGCAGCCGCGAGGTGAGCAATTCGGGAGTCCATTTCTCCGAGGTGTCGGCCGGCAGGCGCAGGCGGTAGCCGCGCGGCACCAGGCGAGTGCCGTTGAAGATCGTGGGTCGCCACGCGGGATTCAGGGGCCGCAGCTGCTCGCGGTCGAGGCCGAGCGCGCGCTCGAGCGTCGCCAGGCGCACGTACGCCGGCATCGTCACCTCGCGGAATTTCTGCTCCGGCCGGCGCTCGAATACGCCGAAGTACTTCTCCGGATTCTCGTCGATGGTGAGCGCGGCGAGGAATGACGGGAAAAAGTTGCGCGACGCGAAGCCGAAGCTGCGGCTGTTGTACGTGCGGTTGATCTTCACGAAGTCGTCCGTGCCGACGGACTCCTTCGCGCGGCGCATGCCCGCGGCACCGTGGTTGTATGCGGTGAGCGCGAGGGGCCAGCTGCCGAGCACGCGGTAGTTGTAGGCGAGTAGTTGGGCGGCCGCCTCGGTCGAACGGTACGGATCGAGGCGCTCGTCGACCGCGTCGTCGACGCGCATGTAGCGCCGGCCGGTGGATCGCATGAACTGCCACAGACCCGCGGCACCCACCTTGGAGTACGCGGCGGCGTTGAACGACGACTCGACGTGCGGCAGCACCGCGAGCTCGGGCGGCAGGCCCTGGTTCGCGAAGGTTTCCTGGATGTGCGTTTCCCAGCTCGACGACCGGATGAGGCCTTCCTTGAAGCGGTCGGCCTGGCCGAGCTGGAAGCGGATGCGCTGTGTCGCATCGCTTGCAGCAGGATCGGGCTCACGTTCTGGCCCCACAGCGCGAGCAGGCGCTTGTCGTCGGCCGAGAGCCCCTCGCGCGCAGCTTCGGTGGGCAGCGCCGCGATGATGCGGCGAAGCGCGGCGATGTGTTTGTCGCGGCGATCGTCGACCAGCCGCTGGCGGTCGCGCGGCGATTGTCCGGCGCCGAACTTCACCGTGTCGTAGATCACGGCGAGATTGCGCTCGTCGTGCAGGAACCCTTCGTTGGTCGTGACTTCGGTATACACGCGAATCCAGAAATTCACGTCCGGCTGGATGCCCTCCGGGCGCGGGATCTTGTTCTGGGCGTGCGCGCCCATGGAAACGGCGCACGCCAGAAGCAGCCAGCCGGCAAACCGGGCGGCCAGGGGCGAAGAAACGACTGTCGATCTCATTTACACTCGCCGGCAGTGATACAACTGATTGATCCCAAAAGCATTCCCTGAGCTTTTAGCCGCCTTATGTCGCGGCGCGGCCCCGTGGTGGTGTCGAAGATTTTGACAGCAGGCCCCTACTCACCGACGTGACATATTGCCCAAAGTCGAACTTTGCGTCCCCCGGGGCCCCGCTCTGCGGATTAGGTGCGAACTTCGACGTCAGATTCGTCTGGCACAAGGCTTGCTCCTTCTTAGGCAAGCGGCTCGACAAAGACCGCATCGGATAAGAACAAGAAGAGCGAAAACACTCCTCCACAAACAAGCAAGCAAGCGACCAATGAGCCCCGCGACGAGCGGGGCTTCTTTTTGGTGGCTTCGCCACGAATTCAACGGGGCCGAAGCGGCCCCGTCCGATTGGTGAGATTGCAACCCGGAGAGCGCGTAGTCCGTCCAACTCCGTGAGATCACCATTCCGCGGAGGGAACCCCATGAAAGTCTCGAGCCACGCGACCATCGTCTCGGTCGCCTGCATTTCGTTCGTCGCCTTGGCCAGCCAGATTTCCGTCGCGGGCGAAGGTCGAGACATCTCCTCGGTCAACGGCTCGGTGAAGGCCTCGCCGGGTGAAAGTTACGACACGCTGAGCGCGGTCAACGGCGACGTGCACGTGGCGCGCGGCGCGAGCGCGAACGAAGCCCGCACGGTGAACGGTAACGTCACGCTCGATACGGACGCGAAGGTCGGCTCGGCGAGCACGGTCAACGGCTCGCTGCACGTTCGCGACGGCGCGAATGTCACGAACGAGGCTTCGACGGTCAACGGCAGCATCGACCTCGGCAAGAGCGCACGCATCGGCGGCGACGTCACGACCGTCTCCGGGGACATCGAGCTCAATGGCGCCGAGGTCACCGGTCGCATCGAGACTCGTAATGGCGACATCGAGCTCACGGATGGCGCGCGCGTGCACGGCGGCATCCACATCAAGAAAAAGAACGACAGCGGCTGGAGCTGGGGCGACGACGACGAACGTCATCCCGTCAAGGTGCAGATCTGCGCGACCTGCGTCGTCGACGGCGAGCTGCGCTTCGACCGCGCGGTGGAGTTGCGCGTCGAACCCGGCGCGAAGATCGGCAAGGTCATCGGCGACAAGGTCACGCGCCGCTAGCAGGCGGCAAAGCGTCCAGGCCGTACAGGCGAACCTCGGGTTCGCCCGGATGCATGGGATACATGCGCTCGAAGCGCATGCCCATTTTCTCGAGCACGCGGATCGACGCGGCGTTGTGATCCGACACCACGCCGATGAGGCGTTTCAGGCCGAATTTCCGCACGCCGTGCCGAGCGCGGCTTGCGCCGCCTCGAGCGCGTAACCCTGACCCCAGTATCGGGCAAGATAGGCGTAACCGATGTCGACATCCGGCAGGATGTCGCGCTTGAGCAGTCCGCACATGCCCACCGGCGCACCGTCGGAGCGGCGCGCCGCGTGCCACAGGCCGAAGCCGTACTTCTCGTACATCGCCATGGGACCTTCGCGCATGTAGCGGCGCGCATCGTCGACGTTGCGCACGCCACGATCGCCGATGTTCTCGATGAACGAGGGCTGGTTCAGCAGCTCGACGACGAACGGCGCGTCCTCGAACTCGAAGCGGCGCAGCGCCAGCCGCGGCGTCTCGATCTCAGGAAGGATCGCCAAAACGCGAACGCTGGAACGTGGGCAGGCCATCGCCGAACTTCACCCAGCCGATGTCGTCGCTGAGCCAGGAATGGTGCGTCGGGGGAAACGCCCACGGCGCGTCGAGGCTGCAGGTGGTGACGTCGACGAACTCCGGCGTGTCGATGTGCTGGTAAGCTCAGCGGCGAACCGCACGCGCCGCAGAACTGCCGCACGACCTTGGGCGAGGATTCGTAGCGATGCCGGCTCGCCGCGCGTGAAACGGAATTCGTCCTTCGCGAACGTGACCCACGCGACGACCGGCGAAGCGGCCGCACGGCGGCATGACTGGCAGTGGCACACCATGCTGTTGGCCGGATTCGTGGTCGCGGAATACCGCACGGCGCCGCACATGCAGCCGCCCTGAATGTCCTGATTCATGTAAGTGCTACCGCACCCTCTTAACGGGGCCGAAGCGGCCCCGTCCATGAGTGTGTAAGAGATTGGGCCACATACGGAAGCCCGCGCACAAAAAAACAGCCCCGCCGGAGGCGGGGCTGTCACAGCGCGGAAACGGGGGTCTTGTTCCGCAGCTTTCGGTCTGTGGCTCCCGGTAGGGTTCCGGGCTCCACGTCTACTCTGTGTCACGACGGCGCATTTTCTCCCACCCCTAAGACGGTTTTATTTCAATCACGTCTTGAGGTAAGTGGCCGAAAAGCGGTCCCAGAGGCGGCTCGATATTCGATCTTCGATCGTCGCCGGACACGAGGATGGCCCGTGCCTCCGCCTCGGTGATGCTTGCCCAGGCGGCACAACACGATCACGGACCCGGCGACGCGGCCGAAGCGCAGGGACCGGCCCAGCGACGTCTCCATCTGCAGTTCGGCCGCCAGCGTCTGGCTCTCGAGCGCGTACTGCAGGCGTTCGTTCAGTTCCCAGCTCGACGCGATGCGCCCGGCGGTCGGCGCGACCCAGGTCTCCAGCAGGCGCGCGACGCTGCCCGGATCGGGCACGAGCGCGGGATGCGCGGCGAACTGATCGCGCACGATGCGGAACACGACGATCGCGGACAATCCGTACAGCAGACCGACGAGCTGCGAGACGAATGGCTCGGTGC
Source organism: uncultured Pseudomonadota bacterium (assembly GCA_963774045.1). Classification (GTDB taxonomy): domain Bacteria; phylum Pseudomonadota; class Gammaproteobacteria; order Steroidobacterales; family Steroidobacteraceae; genus CADEED01. Next base: position 72,021 of record CAVZED010000006.1, on the reverse strand, counting down.
GCTCGATCTGCGTGGCATGTGTCTCCGCGGTGACCGCCGAGTACAACGTGTGCTCCCAGCACAGCTCCGGAAATTTGCTGAAGGCGCCGCTGCCCGCCGTCATCAGGGGCTGCACGAGCGCGGTCGCGATGATCGAACGAATGCCGGCGACGCCGACCAGCGTCACGGCGCGGTCGATGCTTTCGATCGGCGTGTTGTTCACGCGGTACGCCGAACTGTTCGCGACGCGCAGCAGGTTCGCGGTGAGCGCCGGATCCTGCGCGATGATCGCGGAGATCTCCTTCATCGACGCGTCGGCATCATTCACCGTGGCCATCAGTTTCGGCAACAGCGACGGCCGGCGCGGAAAATACTCGGGCCGCGCCTCGATGCGCTCGAGGATTTTCGCGACCGCCTGGAACACCGGCGCATGCGTGGGATTGGGCGGCTGGCTCAGTGCTTCGCGCGGCGCATCGTCGAGCGCGAACGCCACGAAGCGCCGCAGCGCCTCGTCCCAATGCAATGTGCCGCCGCCGCCTGCGGGGCGCGTGCCCGTGAGCGTGCGATTCGAGCCGGTGGTCGAGGCGATGGGGTCCACCGGCGCGGGTTTGCGACGAGTGGCGTGTATCCAGATCGCAATGCCAAGCAATGCGACCACTCCCCCGGCGATCAGGATGAGGAGCGACAAGTTCATGATGGGAGGCTACCTGTTCGCGGGGTCGGACGTCACATGGAGTGGGACACGGCGTGAAATCGGTCCAGGGCCTGAAATCTTGAGGGCCTGTTTCAGGCCCCGGCCGATTTCATGAACCGGTCGACACTTCGGGACAGGGATTGCGGTCCGATCCGATGACGAGGTTGCGCACGAGCCGGTCGTTGTCCCAGTTCTGCTGGCCGACATTCCGGCTGTACGTCTGCGCAACCAGGTGGAAATCGTCGCCTTCGCGGTAGCCGGATCTCGTGACGTCGAACTCCGGCGTCCACAGACTCACTCCCGTCGGCGGCACATCGAGTTTGAAATCGCCGGTGTGGTGGATCATCGCGCGGTCGACGTAGACCTGCAGGCCGAATTGCGCATTGCGGATCGGCACCGTGCCGAGGTTGGTGTACTTCACGCGCGCGTTGAACCCGTCGATGCAGATGTCGGTGAGCGCGATATCCATCGTGCCGTTGTGGATCGGTGCCTGTTCGGGTGCGGCGGCTTCCGGAATCGGCGCAGCATCGGGATTCTCGACCGGTTCGTTGGCCGCGAACGGCTCGAGCGCCACCGGATCGTTCGCTCTCGTCCGCGTTGACTCGACCACGGCCGGCGCAGGAGGCGCATCCCTCCCGAAGGAATTCGAAATCCGCCGCCCGACATCGTGCACGCCCATCAGCAGCAGAACGAAGGTGGCGGCCGATGGCAGCACCACCCACGAAGGTTCACGCGCCAGGACGACGGTTTCATCGTCGACACCCGCGAAATTGCGGCGACCGCGCTCCGAACGCAGATAGGCCAACACGTACCAGCCGGCGATGCCGAACGCGATGGCCGCTACGCTGCTCACGTTGCGCCAGAATCCGAGCGCTTCCGATGTCGGCGCGCCGAATACGAGAAACAGCAGGATCGGCGCGGCGAAAGCCGCCGCGATCGCCAGGAAGCAGGCACCGAGCGTGAGCCAGCGTGCCCAGCGATATCGCAGCAGGATTCCGCAGCCCACCGCGCATCCGACCAGGCCGAGACTCTTCCCGCCCGCGATCAGGCCGAGCTTGCTCGCGAGCGTGGCGGCCGTCGCGGCGTACAGGATCAGCCACGCGGCGATGACCGCGTTGCTCCTGTCACCCGGAAAGCGCCGCAAATCCACGTTCAGGCCGGCCGCGCGCGGCGCGTCGCCAGCACCAGCGTGGTGTCGTCATCCGTGCGCGTGCGCACCGCGGGGGTGGTGAGCATGGCCGAAAGCGCCGACGACAGCTCGGCCGCCTCGCCGTTCGCCGCATTCGCGTGCAGCGGCGTGAACACCGATTTGAAGAACGGCCCATGCGCGGTGCGGCTCGCGAAATGCAGCGCGAGGGGCTCGACACCGTCGGACATCAGCGCCACGTCCAGCACGTCATCGCTGAGATCGCAGGCCACCGCGTCCGCGAGCGCACGTTCGTCGGAGAGGAAGAACGTCGTGTTCGCGTATTCGCCCTTCTGCGGCCAGAACACCCAGCGCCACTCCGGCTTCTGATCCGCGATCACGATCACGCCGTCGCCGATCTGCAGCGCCGCGCCACCCAGCGGCGCATGGATGACCGCGAGCAGCGTGCACGCGAGGTCGCGCGGTTGCAGCGATTTCTCCTCCGCCGCCTCGACCAGCCGCTTGCGCGCGAGCGCGGCGCCTTCACGCAGGACGCTCTGGAGATCCTTGCGGTCGGCGCGCACACCGAGCTGGGCGACGCTGCTCACCGTGGATACCGCGATCTCCGCGCCGAGGTGCGCCATGGCGGCCGTACCCGCGCCGTCGGCGACCACCGCGATCAGCGTGTCGTTCTCGAGGATCGTCGCGCAGGCAAACCGGTCCTGGCAGGGCATGCCGGTCTTGTCGTGCGCGCTGCCGGTCGCCTGCCCGGCCGCGTAACGCCACTTCACGCTATTCCACCGACGCCCAGCCGTCGGGCGCGGCGGGATTCGTCAACGCGGGCGTATCGGACGGCTGCGAGCGCGAAACACTGGACAACGAGTCCGACAGCCAGACGAACAGCTGGCCGAATTTCAGTCCCTTGAGCCGCAGGGGCTGGCGCACCGAGAGGCTCGCGAGCTTGCCGATGTCCGCGTTCTCGACTCCTACGGCGTAGAACATGAAAGACTTTTTCGTCTCGCCCTTGCGGATCAGCGCGGTGGCGGCGGTGACGCTGTCGGTGGGCTCGCCGTCCGAGATCATGAATATCCACGGCCGGTAGTAGCCGATGCCGTTCGCGCGATATGCCTTCTTGCGTTCCGAGATGAGCTCCGCGGCGCGCTCGATGGCCGCGCCCATCGGCGTGTCACCGTCCGCCTCCAGGTCGGGCGCGAGGAAGGAGTCGGCGGTGATGAATGGCTGCACGACGTTGACGGGCCCGAAGGTGATGACCGCGACTTCGACGCGTTTCGCCGCCATGGAATCGCCGCGCAACTGGCGGGCGAAATCGTTGAGGCCGGCGTTGAGCTGCTTGATCTTCTCGCCCTTCATCGAGCCCGAGGTATCGAGCAGCAGCAGGCAGGCGCAGCGCGGCTCCGGGTTGTCCGCGAATTCCATGTTGCCGAAAGGCACTTGATCGAGCGTCGTCATGAAATCATCGTCTCCCTGCGTTCATCAGCGTTCGACATCCTGCCGCGACCTGCATTCCGGCAGACGCGCAAAGATATCCCAGCTGATCGGATATTCGGGCCTGTTGTTGCGTTCGTCGCTTTCCCCGATCCGGTTGTCCGGGTCGAATTCCAGCCGGATCGCGTTGCTCATTGCTCTTCACCGCCCAGGGCGCCGATCGATCCGAGCGCCGCGGACGAAATTCCGCCCGGCAACGGTAGTTTGGTCTCGAACGATGAGCGGCTGCCCGGATTCCAGATGGAGTTGTTGTAGACGATGCTGAACTCCTCCGGACGCCCCGCACTCGCGCCGCGGTTCTCGAAGGTCACGCCCACCCACGAATCACCCGCGCGGCACAGGCCGAGCGGTGCGATGTCGGGAGCACCGGCAATCTCGATGAAAGGAGCCGGCGCTTGCGCATCCGCGGGCATGGGCTGGTCGGTGGCAGGCGACCGGGGCCGGCGGACGCGGCGTGTCCGCATTCACATCCCGCGTCGTGATCATCCACACCGGCACCGTCATGCCGGCGAATGCAGGCCAAAACGATGAACACGGCCCAGACCGCGGCCGACGTCACCACCGCCGAGGATCTCTCCTCCATCATTCGCTGCTCGCGATCGGGATCGCCCGCGTAGTCGCGGCGGCCCGCCTGCGAACGAAAATAACCGAGGCACCGGTAACCAATGCCGCCGAACGCGAGCATGACGACCGCGAACAGGGCGTTCGAGAACACCGCGCCGCTCGACGTGCCGGGCGGCTGTCGCAGGAAAACGAGCACCGGCAGCACGATCGCCGCCACGATCAGCAGGAAACACACGCCGAGCGCGAGCCAGCGCGCCACCCACCATCTGAGCAGCAACGCGATGCCGAGTCCGATCGCAACGAGACAGACGAGGAGGTCGGCCACCGGCATCTCGTCCCGCCACTGCGTGTAGATGAAGATCGCGCCGGCGAAAATCAGCAGGCCGGCAAAGCCCAGCCGGGTCACGCGCGCCGTTCCGGGATCCGGTCCGACGCTCATGACTTGAGCGCCTCGGCCGCGCTGACGGCCCGGCGCGCGGCCTGGATTTCCGCGTCGGTTTGCGCTCGTTGCGCGGCAATGTCTTCGGCCAGCTGCTTGAGATCGGCCTCCCCGTCCTTGAGCCGGTTGAGCAGCAGATCCTCCTGCGCCTTCATCTTGATTTCGAAGTCGCGCACCTCCTCGTCTTCTGCGTCCTTCGTGGGATCGAAGCGAAAGCCAGCCGCACAGCGATGTGCCCAGTCGATGATTTCGTTGAACGTGCCCTTGAGCACCAGCGATTCCATGCTGGATTGCAACCGCAGCGCGTCCTCCGCCGTCTCGATGCCGTACGAAGCGAGCATCGTCAGTTCCTGCGGCCAGAGCTTTTTCAGCTTCGCCTTGTCGATGCGAAACTGATCCAGGTAGCGATCCCGCTGGCGTTTCATTTCATCGAGGCGCAGGGCCTTGCGCTGCGCTGCGCGCTGCTCCGGCAACTCGAGCAGCCGGCGCTTCGCGTCCACGAGCTCTTCGAGCAGTTTGTCGAAGCGCTGGTCGTGGGCGATGGAATTCCACCGATTGATCGCGACGTTGAGTTCCCTGCGGGCGGTGGCCAGTAACTCCTCGTACTTGCCGGAGTCGGGCAAGCCTGCCTTCTTCGCGAACGGAAGGCCGAAGTGCAATCCGAACGCCGCCGCGAAACTCAGGGTTGCCAGAACGAAATGCCTGCCTGGCTCGTACAGCAGACACCCGGCACCGAGCACGGCGAGAATCCAGACGAGCACGGTGCGCGGCACGCGGCCGAGCGGATCCATGCTCTCGGTCTCGAGCTGCTCGGAATCCGGAACCTCCATCGGCGTCAGGGACTCCGGCTTCTGGATCGACGTGATCGAATCCCACAGCTGCGCGAGCCGTGCCGCGCCATCACCCGCCATGCCGGCGATCTTCGCGCCGAACAATCGAACGCCGATCGTCCGCTCGACTCCGCACCAGCAGCAGCCTCCCCCGCCAGGGTCGCCGCGCCGGTGGTAGTGCGTGCGTTGTTCGTCGCACGCGACGAGTTCGGCCTCGAGCGCCTGCAGTGCCTCGACCCAGTGCGTGGCCGTGGGCCGCGGCGCATCCGACGGCGCCGCGAAGGCCAGCTCGAACAGTTGCGCGATTCGTTCGCCGAACGATCCGAGCGCCAGTGTTCCAGGCGGGGGCGTCATGCCGAACGCCGCCGCATTCTTTCCGTAGACGAACCGCGATTCGGCGATTGCCCGCTCAATGGGCATGTCACCTTCGGAATATTTGCCCGCGAACGGATGCCGGCCGAGATACAGCAGGTGGAAGATGAGCACCGCGAGACCGAAGGCATCGTGGTTCGCGGTGCGTTTGAGCCCGCGAAACGGCTGCCCGGAAATCTCGGGCGCCGTAAAGAGCGGCACACCCACGTCACAGGTGAAGTGGCGCGCGCCGTCGCGGATCTGGAAGGAATCGCAATCGATGAGGACGACGGTGCCGTCGCGCCCGACGAGTGCGTTGCCGTGATTGACGTCGCCCACGACGTGGCCGATCGCATGCACCTGCGCGAAGGCGCGCGCGATGTTGGTCGCGACGCGCACGACGAAACGGAAGTCGGCGGACGGAAAGGCACGCCGGCGGCTCTTCGGGCTGTAGAGCTCGTGCACGTCTTCGCGTGCGCTGACCCTGGGCATGAGGAAGCCGCGCACATTGCCAGCCCCGTCTGCGAGCACGTCCACCGGCCAGGCGGCAACGCGCAACAATGCCGGCGAGGCGCGCCGCGCCATGCTGCGCAGCTTCTCCGCCTTGAGCGGCGTCGGCAGCTTCAGGTAGATCTTCGCGACCAGGTCTGGCGCGGACTGCACCGGGTACACGGCGCCCTCGCCACCGCGCCCGAGCTCACGGCCGAGGATGACGGCCGCGTTGTTGGAGGCGCGCAGCAGCCGCGTCATTCGTATCGGGGCGTATCGACCAGCGTCGTTCCGGGCGGGCAATAACCCTGCGTATAGGAAACCGCACCCGCCTTGTCACGACACTTGAGAATCTGTTTGGGCTTCGACTCGGATTCTTCACTGTCCTCGGCGGCGTCACCAAAAACGGGCACCGGTGCTTCCGAATCCGGTGGCGCGGTCTCGGCGGGTTCCTGACCCGCCTCGGCTACGTACGTGGAGGTCTCGGGCGAAACTGCGGCGCCTCGTGCTTCGCCAGCCTGCGCCTGTTCCATCGCCAGGCGCGCTTCCTCGAGCAGCGCCTCGTGTTTGCGCTCCTGTTCGCGCTCGAGCGCCCGGCGCGTCTGCTCTCGCGCGGCATCACGTTCGTAATCCTGGCTGCTGGAATCATCGCGCGACAAGGCTTGCTGCAGAAGCAGCGAAGTCATTCCGGATGACATCATCCAAAGCTCCGCCACGCCGACGGCGATCCACGCGCCCACCGAGGCGAGGACCGTGATCGCCGATCCGTACGGTGCGCCAAACTCGGCGCAGCCCTCGCGCGAGCACAGGTACCAGAAGAGTTTGTAGTGCACGACCGTGGTGGCCACGAAGATGGCAACGAACACCGTGGCCACGAAGAAGAAGATGACGGAGCCGATGCCGGAAAAGATCGCGCCCACCAGCTCAGCCGGACCGGATTTGCCACCCTGGACTCCCAGGTAGATGAGCCCGGCGATGCCGATCACGATGAGCAGGCCGCCGATGACCCAGGCGAGCAGGCTGCTGCCCAATGCCCACCAGCGGGCGCGGTGATCACGCTTGAGGAGCCCGTAGCCGATCGCGGCATAGACGGCGCTGACGATCAGCGTCGCCAGGTTCGCCTTCGTCATGCCAAAACTGAAGGGCCCCAGGCTCAGGGATCCCAGGCCCAGAACTGCATAAATGAGATACAGCCAACCGGCGATGTTGACGATCACGGCACAGCCTCCCGGAACTCCCCGGGATGGTAACGCGGACACGGGCAGACGCTATGTGAACGGCGTGATGCGGCTCACGGTTCGAGCGGCCGCCCCATGGCGGGGCCGCCTAGCTATCCTGGCCGGGAGCCGTTCGTCCCCTGCCGGAGAAACTATTCCGGCTTGGGCTTCGGTTTCGCGGGTTTGTCCGGTGCGCTCGGCGGCGGCCCGGAGATCTGCATGACCGTCCGCGTCACCAGGTTCACGTGGTAGATGCCGCCGGCCTCGTTTTCTATTTCCAGCACGTTGCCGGTGATCAGCCGCATGGCGCGGAAGTAGATGCCGCCGCCTTCGATGCCGGCCGCGCGCGAATCGGCGACCTCGTAGACCTTCAAGCGCCACTGCGGCGCGCCCGTCTTCGCATCGAGCGCCGCGAGGTATCCGCCTCTCTGGTCACCCTTCCGATCGTCGTGCGAGTCCTGCACATAGCGAACTCCATTGTGTTCGACCGGAGCCACTTCGGGCGCAGGTGGGCGACTCGCGGATGGAGGCATGCTCATGTTCGGTTTCTCCTCGGATACATTTTCTGAATCGCCGCCCGCGACGCAGGCCGTGACCGTGAGCGCATTCATGGCCAGCAGGACGACGGCACGTCTCATACGATCTTCAGGGCCAGCGCGCGTTCACTGTCGGTGAGCACGCCGGCGGCGTCCGCGCAGAAGAACGCCCAGCTGTCCGCGTTGCGGATCGCCGCGCTGCCCGGAAATCCGGCATGCGGACCGATGCCATACCACGCGTAACGAGCCTTGCCGATGTTGACGTCCGTCGTGCCGCAAACCAGGTGCGTCAGTTCGTGGACGATGATACGCGTCCAGTTCTTGTCGCCCTTCAGCACGTTGCCCGGATGATCGGTGAAGAACGATCGTTCGATGTACACGACGTCCATGCCCTCGCCGCCCGAGGCAAACGTGAATGCCTCGGCGTTCAGGAAATTCAGTTCGTCCTGCGCGCTCGCGGCCCGCAGCGGCACCCAGTCGGTGAGCAGGAAGTGACCCTTGTTCAATTGCGCGGTGATGTCCTTGAAGCCCTTCGACAGCGTGCCGATGAAACTCTTGAGATCGTCCGCCGAAAGACCGGGATCGGCGAACCAGCGCTTGACCACCGCCAGGGCCGCGTTGCTCTTGGCATCGGATTTCGGGTCGCCGCCCTTGGCAGCCTGGGCCAGCAGGATCGTGGTCTTGTGGCACCACGCCAGCCCATGAAAGGTGGCCGCGGACAGGTGCTTCTTGCGCTCTTCGGTGAATATCTCGCCGGTGCTCGCCAGCAGCTGACGCACCGCACCTTGTGTATCGGCGCGCGAATTCAGGTCATCCGAGGGCCAGTCGCGGAAATCATTTGGCAGTGAAAGGACCCACACCTTTCGATTGCCCGACTTGCTGATCAGGTAGACGTGCCGCAGCAACTTCACGGCGGCGGCCCGCATTTTGGCCTTGTCGTCGACCAGGCCCGCCGGGTTGTCCGACCAGGCATTCACCGCCTCGAGGATGCCGCGATCCTCGGTGACCTTCTTGGACAGCAGGCCGCCTCCGGCCGTCTTCTTCACCTTGCTGCGCAGCTCGGAGAGCGCCGCCGCCTCGCCCGCGGCGAGGCCTTCGTTGCCCATGAGCTTGTGGAGCCGCTTGACGAGCGGCTGCCACTCCTTGACGAAGTTTTCCGGCTTGGCCAGCCAGCTACGTGAGTAGTCGTACTCCGCCTTGAATTTTTTTGTCCAATCGACCACTCGAGTTATTCCTTCTCGTCGATGGGAACGGTTGGAAACTACAGCGTCCCCGTCCAGTGGACAAGCCGTATGCGTAAGTAAACGAAAAGCCCCGGGCGGTTCCCCGACGCATTCGAGGGAGAGGCTCTCCCTCCTGCGACGGATGGCTAACTAGATTCCGCCGGGCGGCAAGCGATGCCGGCCGGCGGGAATCAGTTGCCAGAAATTCATCGACTGTTCAGGGTGGCCCGTTGAAACTGCCGGCCATGACTGGTCGCCTCAATCGCCCGCTCGGGTCGCCGAGTCTGCGTGTCCTCGCAGCCCTGGCGGCGGTTGCGCTGGCCTCGGCCACGTTCTGCCGCCGACACCCTGGTGGCACGGGAGTCGCCCCGCACCATCCGCGCGCGCGTGGTGGAACTGGTCAACGTGGCCAGGAGCAGCGGCAGGCGCTGCGGCTCCGAGCGCTACGCCGCCGCGCCACCGCTGACCGCGGCGCGCAAGCTGAACGAGGCCGCGGGCGATCACGCCCGCGACATGGCGCGCCGGAAATTCTTCGAGCACCGCGGCAGCGATGGCAGCCAGCCCAAGGATCGCGTGCTGCGCACCGGTTATGAGCCACGCCTCACGGGCGAGAACATCGCCTACGGACCCGTGTCTGCCGAGGAAGTCGTCGCAGGCTGGCTGGCCAGTCCCGGGCATTGCGCGAACATCATGGACTCCAGGTTCCAGGACATCGGCGTGGGTATCGCCACCGGCCCGAAGCGCGGGCAGATCTACTGGGTACAGACCTTCGGCGCACCGCGCCTGCCGCCCGCCTCGACGCGATAGCCACGCTTTCCGGATGCAAGTTGCCGGCCCGATTCGCTAGGATCGGCCCGGTCGCTCACGCCCGGAATCCTGTTTCGCAAGGAGTGCTTTCATGGCTGCCCTCAAGCTGCAAATCAATGGCAAGGAGCGGGTCGCCGACGTCGATCCGAACACTCCCCTTCTCTGGGTGCTGCGCGATTCGCTCGGACTCGTCGGCACCAAGTTCGGGTGCGGCATGTCCCTCTGCGGCGCCTGCACGGTGCTCGCGAATGGCGCACCGATCCGCGCGTGCTCGACGCCGGCCGCGAGCGTCGCGGGCCAGGACATCCGCACGATCGAGGGTCTCGCGCCATCCGCCACGAAGCTGCATCCCTTGCAGGAAGCGTGGATCGAACACGACGTGCCCCAATGCGGCTACTGCCAGGCGGGGCAACTCATGGCGGCCGCGGCATTGCTCGAGCGCACGCCGAAACCCACCGATGCGGATATCGATGCCGCGTTGGCCGGCCACATCTGCCGCTGCGGCACCTATCAGCGCATTCGAGCCGCGATACACACCGCGGCGGGCAGGCTCGCAAAGGCAGGTGCCCGATGAATGCCCGGCCCGATGCCGGCGCATGCTCCGACGCCGCGCTGCGTGAGCTCATGCGCGACGTCGAAGGCGGCTCGGCGAGCGCACCGCTGCGTATCGTGAAGCTCGACCGCCGCGATTTTCTCAGGCTGACGGGACTCGCCGGCGGCGGGCTCATGCTCGCGTTCGCGTACGGAGAAGGCGCGCAGGCCGCGGCCTCGAAGGCGGCGGACCTGTCGCCCAACGCGTTCGTGCGCATCTCGACCGACGGCAAGATCTTCATCCTGAGCAAGGGGCCGGAGATCGGCCAGGGCATCAAGACCGCGTTTCCATTGATCATCGCGGAAGAGCTCGACGCGAAATGGTCCGACGTGGTGGTCGAACAGGCGCCCGTGAACCCGGCCGTGTTCGGACGGCAGAGCGCCGGCGGCTCGCGGTCGATACCCGACAGCTGGGAGCAGTTGCGCAAGGCCGGCGCCGTCGCGCGCTCGATGCTGGTCGCGCTGGCCGCGGCGAAGTGGAAGGTGCCCGAGTCGGAGTGCACGACGCGCGACAGTGTCGTGTCTCACGGCAAACGCAAGCTTGGGTATGGCGCGATCGCGGCGCTCGCGGCGACGCTGACCGTCCCGGTGCCGAGTCCGGATGCCGTCAGGCTCAAGGACCGCAAGGACTGGAAGTTGTTGGGCGGATCGTTCACCGGTGTCGACAACCGGCTGGTCGTCACCGGCGCGCCGCTGTTTGGCATCGACCAGTCCCTGCCCGGCATGAAATACGCGGTGTACGAGAAGTGCCCCGCGGTTGGGGGCAAGGTCCGTTCGGCCAATCTCGAGGAGGTGAAGAAACTGCCCGGGGTGCGCGACGCGTTCGTCGTCGAAGGCAACGGCAAGACCACCGAGATCATGCCGGGTGTTGCGATCGTCGCGGACTCCACCTGGGCCGCGTTCGAGGCGCAGAAAAGCCCTGCGCGTGGATTGGGACGAATCGAGCGCGTCGAACGACAGCTGGCGCGGCCTCAGCGAGCGCGCCAAGGCGCTGGCGGCACGGCCGGCGGGCGACAACGTGCTCGGCACCACCGGTACCCCCGACGCGGCACTCGCGAGCGCGGCAAAAAAGGTCACGGCGTTCTACACCTATCCATTCGTTTCGCACGCGCCGCTCGAGCCGCAGAACTGCACGGCGTGGAGTCACGACGGCATCGTGGAATTCTGGTCGCCGACGCAGACGGCGGACCGCGCGCTGCAGACGGTGGCCGGTGCGCTGGGTGTTCCCATCGAAAAGATCAAGATCAACCAGACGCGCGTGGGCGGCGGCTTCGGCCGTCGTCTCATGAACGATTACATGTGCGAGGCCGGCGCGATCGCGCAGCGCTTCGCCGCGCCCGTGAAGATGGTCTGGACGCGCGAACAGGACATGGCGCACGACTTCTTCCGTGCCGGCGGGTTCCATTCGCTCACCGGCGGCCTCGACGCCACCGGCAAGCTCATCGCGTGGCGCGATCACCTCATCACGTTCTCGCACGACGGTAACGCGCCTTCTTCGGGCGCGGACTGGTCACCGACACTCTTCCCGGCGGAGAACGTCCCTAACTTCCAGCTCTCGCACACGCTTCTGCCACTCAAGACTCCGACCGGGCCGTGGCGCGCCCCGCGCTCCTGCGCGGTCGCGTGGGTGATCCAGGGTTTCCTGCACGAGTTGGCCGTGGCCGGCGGACGCGATCACCGCGAATTCCTGCTCGAGGTCATGGGCGAGCCGCGCGCGCTGGCAGGCGGTTTCCACACCGGGCGCGCGGCGGACGTGATCAGGCTCGCGACGGAGAAGGCCGGCTGGGGGCGCAAGCTGCCCGCGGGTCATGGCCTGGGACTCGCGTTCCACTACAGCCACGCGGGTCACTTCGCGGAAGTGGCCGAGGTGAGCGTCGATGCGAACAAGCGAGTGAAGCTGCACCGCATGGTCGTCGCGGGCGACATCGGGCCGATCGTCAACATGAGCGGCGCCAGGAATCAGTGCGAGGGCGGTGTCGTCGACGGCTTCAGCACGATGCTCGGCCTCGAGATCACGATGGAGAAGGGTCGCATCGAGCAGACCAACTTCCACCAATACCCGATCCTGCGCATGCCGAATCACCCCGTGGTCGAGGTGCACTTCATCCAGAGCGATCATCCGCCCACGGGTGTCGGCGAACCCGCGCTGCCGCCGGTCGCTCCCGCGATCTGCAACGCGATCCACGCCGCGTCTGGGCATCGTGTACGCACGCTGCCGCTGACGAAGGAAGGGTTCACGATCTGAGGCGCGGACGCGCGCGCCCCGGACTCGACGACTGACAAGAGAAAGGCCCCGATGGTTTCCCACCGGGGCCCGCTTCTCATCGCACGAGCCGGGAAGATTACTGGCTGTGCGCCTGGTGGTTGCCGCAGTCGACGTAGCCGTCGGAAATCTCGATCAACGTGTTGTTGCTGACCGCATCCACGACTTCGATGATGGCCGTATCGCGAACACAACCCCCGCGCTCGCCGCCATCCGTGAAGACCCAGCGCGCCACGCACGCCACCGACTGTCCTCCGACGTTACGGCACACGCCCGTGCCCTCGCCGATGAACGTGTCGAAGCTCGCATCGGGAGGATTCGGCGTGATGGCCGGGTCGTCGATGCAGACCGCGCTCGTCAGCTGCTGCAAGTGGAAGCTCCAGCCGCCCGAGGCGTGATCGTTGACCTGCAGGTTGCTGTTGCGGCGCAGGTCGCAGCGCAACTCGAAGCCGTGCGTGATGCGCGGGTCGCCGCCGTACGCGAGACTGAAGATGCTGCCTCCGCCCGTCATCCAGCAGTTCGCGCGGCCGGCAGCCATTGCAGACGACGCGGCGACGAGGCCGATCGGCAGCAACAAAACGACAACCTTGATCAAGTACTTGTTTTTCATGGTGATGCATTCCCCTTTTTTCTTGTTTCGAATCGAGTGCTCTTGGACCGCCGGGTGCGGAGCGCGCGGTCTCGCCGGTCGTGACCTTGTTTCTTGTGGTTGGCACGAATCAGGCGAGCGCCGCGGGCCCCTTCCATGCGGCGTACGGCAATAACGGAGGCTCGGGGAAGTGCGTTGACGTGATCGATGCCCGCGACCTCGATCCGGTGAACTTCGCGCGCCGACTGTCGAAAAATTTTACGAATGCGGCGGCACGCGGAAACGGATCGCCCGCTAGGGCGGCGCCTGCTGCCGCAGGTATTGGCCGCGCTTCATGCTGATGTAGTTCTCGTGTTTGACTTCGCGCAGCTGACGCGCGAATCGCTCCGTATCCGCGAACCACAGCTCCAGACTCTGCTCGAAGCGCTGCGCAGCCGGACTGTCGAGCACCTGCAGATAGGCATCGATTGCCAGGTAGTAGCGCATGGTGTTGCGCTCCAGCGCACCACGGATGCCCCGCACCAGGCGCGGAGGATCATCCTCATCCTGGATCCAAGTGAAGCCCACCTTGTCGCGTCCCCGGGTCGCGAAGTACGCGCTGGCTGCCCAGCGCGTCACGAAGCCCTGGGTGTAGGAATACTCGATGTGCACGAATGAGCGCTGCTCGTCGATCGCGGTCAACTCCATCGCGATCAGATAGTTGCCGGTGTCGAACGGCCCTTCGAGCGAACTGAGTTCCACCCGCGTGAAATTCGCGCTCGACACCGCGACGTTGTAGATGAAGTCGATGCGATGGGTGTCGTCGAGCGGCTGGTTGGTCTTCTTGCCGACGGCGACGGACAGCTGCCGCCCGCCATGGCCGGTAACGGCACTGCAGTACTGCACGTTGAGATGCAGGATCAGCGACTCGCACCAGTTCTCGGGCGTCGTGAAAGCCGCGGCCACGGTCGCGAACGGATACTCGATGACCGCATAGGCATCACCACGAGGCGCGTGTTTGCTGTCGGTGGATTCCAGGTACAGCCCGCGCTGAATCGAGCTGTTCTCGAGCTGCTGGCTCAGCGCGTCGTAGCGCGCTCGCAAGGCTGCGGAGGGATCTGTTGGCGTATCCGCCAGGGCGAGCGGCACGCACGCGACCCAGGCGACGATCGACGCCGCGACTCGCAGGTGGATTCTGTGGATTCTGGCTGGCAAAGGATCCGGACTCGTGCCGCCGAATCTGCACGCCTGCGGGTGCGCGGGCTATAGGCGGATGCCCCCGACCGCTACCCATACAATGTGCTCATGGATATTTCCGATGACGACCTGCGCGCCTGCGTACGCGTGCTGCGGGCCATTGAAACGGATCGCTCTCACCTCACGCGCCTGACGCAGGAACAGCGGCGCGAGCTGCTCACGCTTGCCGGGCTCGTCGCAAAGCCCGAGCGCCACGATCTGGTGAAGATGGCGAAGGCTTTTCGGCGCGCCGAGCGGGAAGCGGTGAAAGAGCACGACCGAAAGGCCATCGAGCAGGCCGGGCTGCGCGTGCAACGCCGTCAGAAAGTGTTCACCCCGCTGTGGCTGGAGCCGCCCAAACCGGAAGAAGCCGAAGACCAGCTCCGCCTCCAGCAGGAGCGCAGTTGCTACGTCTGCAAGCAGCCCTTTGCGAAGGTGCATCGCTACTACGATTCCATGTGCGAACCCTGCGGCGACTTCAACTACGCCAAGCGCGAGCAGAGCGCGGACCTGCGCGGCCACTACGCGCTGGTCACCGGCGCGCGCGTGAAGATCGGCTACCAGGCCTCGCTCAAACTACTGCGCGCCGGCGCGCATGTCATCGTGACGACGCGTTTTCCGGTCGATGCCGCGGACCGCTACTCGGGAGAGGAGGACTTCCCGGCGTTCCGGGAGCGCCTGCAGATCCACGGCCTGGATCTGCGCCACACGCCGAGCGTGGAGCTGTTCACGCGATTTCTCGCGGAGCGGTTGCCGCGCCTCGACTACATCCTCAACAACGCATGCCAGACGGTGCGCCGGCCGGCGGGATTCTTCCAGCACCTGCTGGCGCGGGAAGCCGAAGATGTCTGCTCCCTGCCGCGCGACCTGCGCGGCGTGCTGGCCGATCATGACGAGGTGATCAAACGTCTCGCGGGGTCGCATCCGCGTTCGCCGGGCGCGATGGCCGTGCCGGAACACAATCCCGCCGAGGGCCTCCTGCACAGCGCGGCCCTCTCGCAGCGCCGCTATCTCGACGAGGATTACCGCGGCGGCGACGCGCTCTTTCCCGCGAATCGCTTCGACGAGGACCGCCAGCAGGTCGACCTGCGGGAGATGAACAGCTGGCGTCTGCGCATGCACGAAGTCGAAACGCCCGAGCTGCTGGAAGTGCAGCTGGTGAATGCCATCGCACCGTACATCCTCAACGCCCGACTGAAGCCGCTCATGGTGCGTACGCCAGGCGCTCACAAACACATCGTCAACGTCAGCGCGATCGAGGGACAGTTCTATCGCACCACGAAGACCGACAAGCACGCGCACACCAACATGGCGAAAGCCGCGTTGAACATGATGACCCGGACGAGCGCGCCCGACTTCGTGAAGGACGGCATCCACATGAACGCGGTGGACACCGGATGGATCACCGACGAGGACCCCGCCATCCACGCCGCGCGCAAGGCGGAAGCAGGATTCTCGCCGCCGCTCGACATCATCGACGGCGCGGCGCGGATCGTGGATCCGATCTTCGTCGGGCAACTCACCGGCGAGCACGTCTGGGGCAAGTTCCTGAAGGATTACAAGCCGGCGCCGTGGTAGGACCTCGCAGCCGGACTGCGGGCCAAAACGCCTGCGCGGCAGCGTTTTTCGACCCCTGGCGTAATGCAGGATGGCCCAGCCGCGGCCCCGGTTGGCTGATTTGCCGGAAAAACGCAGATTCTCCGGCTCCAGGGGCCCACATGAAGTACCTTTGCGCCCCGCTCGTGATCCGAGCCTGGTTTGCTTCCGTCCGCTATCTATTTCTTGCCGAGGAATTTCTCTTGACCAAATTGTATGTTGGAAATCTGCCCTTCAGCGCCACCGAAGACAGCGTTCGCGAGCTGTTCGCCACGCACGGCAACGTTGAAAAGGTCGCTCTCGTGAACGATCGCGACACGGGCCAGCCGCGCGGCTTCGGCTTCGTGGAGATGTCGAGCGCCGACGCGCAGAAGGCGATGCAGTCGCTCAATGGCAAAGACTTCGGCGGTCGTCCGCTGAAGGTGAATGAAGCGCAGGACAAACCCCGCGGCGGTGGCGGCGGTGGTGGCGGCTACGGTCGTCGTTGATTCTTCTGCTGCGAGGCCAATGGCGGTTGTTTCAATCGCCGTTGGCCGAGCGGCTTACCGGAAAACATGAAAGCAACTTCCGTCGGCCCTGAAGGGGCCCGCAATCTGCTGCGCGAGAAGCAGCGCCGCAACCGGCTCGCAGCGAAAGAGCTGCGGGTGCAGTTCCCGCAGTTCGCGACGATCCGCGTGGACCTCGTGTTCAACGATGAGGCTTCCCAGCCTCCGGCGCCGCAATCGATCGTGCTGCATCCGCCGGCACGCGCCTATTTCGTCTACCCCTGTCCCTACGCCAGCTGCAGTGGCGAGCTCGATCTCGCGGCGAACGTGGATCACATTGCCGAACATGGCAAGGCACGGACGGCCGGACACGCCAGGTGCAATGGCGAACGCCACGGCCGCCAGGGCAAGGCGCCCTGCGATCTGCAGATCGAGTACTCGATCGCCGTAGGGAAATAACCGCGCAGCCGGTTACGGCCGGCGCGTGGCGACCAGGTGCGTGATCGCCAGGCGCGACCACAACCGGTCCAGCTCGGCATTGTGTTGATTGTCGGCGAGCACGATGGCGCGCGCCGAGAGTTCCCGCAGTTGTCCGCGGTTCACCAGGATCAACAGCGCTCCGGCCAATCGCCCGAAGTGCACCGACCGGGCAAGACCCGGACCCTTTGGCTCCGCGAGCGCGCCGCTCAGTTCCGCGGGCAGCTGCCAGCTCCGCGCGATACGCAGCGCCGTAGGCGCCACCCAGTCGTCGAGTAGTTTGGCCACCGCCACCGGCCGTACGCCGGCCTCCGACAGGCAATGCTCGCGGGCGATGCGGAACACGGCGTTGCTGGCCAGACCGAGCAGCAGGACCAGCAACCGCGCGTTGAATGCATCGACGCGCTCGATGCGGGCCGCATGCAGTTCCGCGCAGGAAGCGGCGTGCTCTCCATGTTCCCAGATGGCTTCGGCGAAAGAGGAGTACGGACCTCGCGTGCCCGTCATCACCGGATGCAGCAGCGCGGTTACCACCAGCGAGCGCAACCCGTCCGTGCCGACCCGCGCCACCGCCTTCTCCAGGCTGTCTATCGGCCTGGCTCCGCTCACGCGGCAAGACGAACTGTTGGCCAGTCTCAGGAGGCCACCGAGCAGCGTGCCGTCGTCACCGATGATTCTTGCCATCTCGCGCAGCGATTCCGTGTCGCTGTTGATGGCGCTCATGAGCCGCGGCAGCAGCGCAGGCCGTCGCGGCAGGTACTTCGCCTGAAGTTCGAGATCGCCGAGGACTCGCGCCGCTGGCTCGAGCACGGCCAGCTCACGTGAAGTCGGCTCGTCGCGCAGGTCGAGGAGGTTCGCGTCGAGAGCGTGTGCGGTGAACCGCCGCATGGCGACCTCCGCGTGCACGCCAAGCCACGGGCTGCCGATGGCCGGGCCTTCTGAGCCAGGCGGCGTCCGGCTTCCCTGCCGATCCTCGTTCGGCCGCCGTACCATCCGGGTACGCGACCAGCCGAACCACTGATCCACAAGAGAGCCCACTCCCGAGCGGAAAGCGGCAATCATGGTCTACGGCTATCGGCGCCCACGGATGGAACTGAAGTCCTCCGCGGGCAGCAGGACAATAAGTCAACGAGCGTCGAACTTCTTCCCGAACCAGTCGACGAAGCCGCGGATCTCGGGCGTTTTCTCCACGTCGAGATCCGCGATCAGCTCACGCGCGTCGCCCGTCCGGCCGTTCTTGGCGAGCAGGTACATCAGCACGCTCAGTCTGCCCACCGAGACCTTGCCACCCTTGGACAACGACGCCTCGAGGATCTGCAACGCGCCGGCGTAGTCGCGCCGGGCGAGCCGTCCCAGGGAGAGCTCGAGCGCGACGTCCGGCTGCGCCGCCGCCGACGAAGCGACACGCCGCGCATTTCTCTGGATGTCGCTATCGGTGCCGAGCAACCACAGCGGCAACGTCTCGAGCGTGCTGTTCGCGAGCACCTCGTCGACCGACTCCAGCACGAACTGCGGGTCCATCGCCGGATACAGGCCCATGGTGAAGTGTTCCTTGATCAAGCCCTCGTAGCGGAAATACGGCGGCGTGCGCGCCGCGATCTCCTGCGGCCAGACCTGCGCGATGAACTCGCTGGCGGCGAATCGCGTGAGCCGGTCGCGCTCGTCCATGACGGCCGCATAGAGCGGGACTTGCACCGCATCCTGAACGAGCTCGCTCGAGATCCGCGCCGGGTAGTTATCGGTGACGGGCGGAACGTTCGCGGTGATCCGCGCCAGGTAGGTTGCATCGCCCATGAAGAGCGCGCCCATCTGCTCCGGGACCTCGAAGCCGAGCGCGACGAGTTCGTCGCGCACGCGTTCGTCGCGCCACTGCGCCGTGAACGTGTCGGCCGGCACCCGTTCGTTCGTACCATTGCCGCCCATGAGCATCCAGTCGAGCCCCGCGCCATCCCACAGCGTGCAATCCTCGAAGACGTTGCAGAACGCCTTGATGATTCCGAGCGTGTCCATCGGCTGCAGCTGGTGCACGGGCAGCCAGTACGTCGTGCGGCCGTTCGGAGTCAGATGATCGCGAATCTGCTGGAAGTACTCCTGCGTGTAGAGATTCACGACGCCGGCGACCTTGGGCGGCGGCGGTTCGGACGTGATCAGGTCGTACTTGCGCGTGTGCGTGCCCAGGAAGAAGCGCCCGTCCTCGATGTGGACCTTCACGCGCGGATCGTGCTGGGGATTCTCCGCGTCGGGATACATGAGCGAGTTCATCTCGAGGATTTCGCGCGAGATGTCGACCACGTCGATGTGTCGCAGGCGGGACGAGTCGGTCAGCGCCTTGGCCGTGGAACCCACGCCGTAACTGATCAGCAGCGCGTCGCGCGCATCGGCCTGGAGCGCCAATGGCAGGTACACGTACAGCTTCATGTAGCGCTTCGCGATGACCGCCGTTCCGGACATCGAATAGCCATTCGTCACGAGGCGATAGAGCACCGGTGCGCCGAAGACGTCCTGGCGGTAGTAGCGGATCGTTTCGGTGAGCCCTTCGCGCGTCGCAATCAGCTGGTGCTGGGGCAGACCGCGCTCGCCGATCCTGAAGAACGAGCGCTCCATGAGTCCGAACGGAAACAGGGCGAGCGAGACGACCGTGATCGCGATGACGCCCCACGCGGAGCGTGTGGCCACGACGCCAATCGCGGCCCTCACCGGCGGCACGAGCAGCGCAGTGACGCAATAGGCAGCCGCGAGCGCGAACAACGAGCGCTCCATGCCGAGTGTCGGCAGCAGAACGAAGCCGGCCGCGAGCGAACCAGCCGTCGCTCCGATCGTGTTCCACAACGCGACGACTCCCGTCGTGCGCATCGACCCGCCGAGCTCCTGCTTGACGGCATGTGCGACGAGCGTGAAGGCGGCGCCGGAGAGCAGGGACACCGGCAGCATCAGGAACAGGGCAAAGCCCACGAATACGGGCAAAGTCGGCAGCTCGACCGTCTGCTGCAGCGTGAACAGATCGAAGCCATAGTAGGTAGCCACGACCAGCAGGCCGCTGAATGCCGTCACGTGCGGCAACCAGCGATGGCAGTTCTCGTCGCGATGCGCGAGCTTGCCGGCCACGAGGCCGCCGAGGCCGATGCCCGCGAGCACGGTGGCCAGCATCACGGCGAATGTGAGACCGGTGCCGGTGTACGTGAGCAGCAGGAAGCGGAACCACACGACTTCGAGCGCGAGCATGATCGCGCCCGACAGCAGCGCGACGGCGAGATAGCGCCAGGTTCGCGCGGTGAATGGCGTCGCACCCGGAGCGGAGGCCGGCGCGGCGGCGGGCTCCGCGGCGAGGCGCAGCGCCATCAGGCCGGCCGCGAGGTTGAGCACCATCGCGATCAGCCCCGTGTTGTTGATGCCGATGAAAGGCACGAGCACGGTTTCCGTGGCGATCGCACCGAGCATCGCGCCGAGCGTGTTCCAGCCATAGAGTTTGCCGACGGTGGCGCCAAAGCTCGGGATCGATCGCGACAGCGCCTCGGTCAGGATCGGCAGAGTCGCACCCATGGCGGTCGTCGGCACCACGAGCAGCACGAATGCGCTGCCGAGGCGCGTGACGTTCAGCAGCCAGGGAGTGTCGGCAACCGCCGCGAACAACGGACCGAGCGCGCCGGACAATCGTGGCAATGCGAGCACGGCGAGAAAGCTGGCGATGCCGATCGCGAACTCGAGCACCGCGTACAACCGCACCGGTTGCCTGACCCGCGAACTGAAACGCGCCACCAGGCCGTTACCCAGCGTGAGGCCGCCCATGAAGGCCGCGAGCACGAGGCTCGCGCTCCAGACGCTGTTGCCGAGCGAGAGGCCGGCGAGCCGGAACCACAGGGTCTCGAATGTCAGCCCGGCAATTCCGGACACGAAGAAGATCGGAACCAACGCTCTTGGCATTCGTGACGCTCGGATTGCCGCATTAGGTCAAGCGCGGCCATTCTGCACGGTATGCAGCGCGAGCGCCCGACGCAGTTCACGGCGCATATTCGACAGCGTCGTGAAGATCCGGGCTCCACTCGAGCTCCCGTTCGCGACTCGCCATGCGGCGATCAAACGCCCCCGCCGCGTCAGCGTGTCCCGTCAGTTCCTCCAGGTCAGTCCGATCTGCCAGCGCGCGCCGCCGTAGCTGAACTGTTGCAGGGTCGGCGCTCCGTCGGCATAGACGTTGTTGGGCTGAATCGTGCGGTAGGTCGCCTCGCGGGTGACGTTGCGTCCCGACAGGAAGACATTCCAGTGCTCGTCGAACTGGTAGCTCAGTTTCAGATCGTAGAACTCCGTTGCCTCGCGATAGTTCGTGCCGCCGGGATTGTAGGGCGTACGGATCGTCTGGCCGGCGCATTGCCCGAACGCCGTCGGGTAGTTGTTGATGGCGTTCGAGCAGGACGAGATGAAGTCGAAGAACTCGGATGCGCCCTGATAAGACACCCGCGCATTGAATTTGCCGTCGTCGTACCACAGCGCGTAATTCTTGAAGTATTCGCGCTGCAGTTGCGGCGGGTTGAATTCGCCGGTAATCAGGTCCCGCGTGGCCGCGAAATCCTCGGATGACAACTTTGAATAGTTAGCATCCACGCCGGTATGCCTCAGGATCCATGGCAGGAACGTGAATGCGACTTTCGCGCTGTATTCCCAGCCCAACTGCGTCCCGGACGGACCGTTGATGTAGGAGGGATACGTGAAAGTGGCTTCCGAGAAGAGGCGCCCGGTCACGGGATCGACCGCATCGTCATTGCCCGCGAACAGGTTCGAGGCTGGCAAATTGGCGTTGATCGGCGCGCCAACCTTGACCTCGTTGCGATAGTGTCCGACGGAGAACATCAGATCCTCGGTGGGATACCACTCGAGCGAAATGTTGTGGTTGTCGGCCTTGAACGGCTCCAGGCCCGGATTGCCGACGCGTCCCGAACAGGTGTTCGGGTTGTCAGATGTCCCGTTGACCTCGGCTTCGTTGCGTTCGTCGATGGTGCAGGTTCCCGAAGGCAGCAGATTGGCCGGGGGCGGGCGCGACATCACGCGGCCCTGGTAATAGCGGAGCACCAGCTCTTCGGGCATGACCCAGAGATTGAGATTGGCAGCCGGCAGCCAATCCTTGGTTTCGTTCGTGAGCGACGTATTGAGCGCAACCGTCGTGGTGACCACGGCGCCGGGGTTGGTGACTGGGTGGTAAGCCGTGGTCACTGCCGTGTGGGCCAGTGTCATGAAGCCCGTTGCTTTCGTCGTGGTGATGACGTAACGCGTGCCGATATTGCCGTTGAATCTCATGCGCCACGGCAGTTCCTGGTCGAAGTCGAACATGAAGTAGGCGGCGTCGTTGACTTCGTTGTAGGCGGAGTGCGGCTGCTCGTAGACCGTGCCGTCGCTGGCCGTGCACTTCTTCATGCAGTGCAGGTCGAACACCTGATCGGGAATGCCCGCGGCGATGGCGGCCGGATTGATATACGGCCAACTCGCCAGGACATCGCCCCGGTCCGGATAGTCCCCCAGGAACGGATAGTCCTTCGTGTACAGGGAGCCCGAGATCAGCGCGGCGAGGTCCGTGGGCGTGAACGTCATCGTGCCGAACAGTGCGTTGCTCAGATTGGCGACGGGGCTGTTGTTGGTGCCGACCGTGGTCCCTGGCACATAGCCGTATTGGCAGGGCTGGGTGGAGGTCGCCGTGGGCATGCAGGAGCGATAGTTGACGGTGAGGTTTTCGGTCGGAACCACGAGCGGCGCCACATATCCCGCCGCTCCCACGTTGCCGGTGCCGGGCCGCACCGTGTAGCCGCCGCCCGCCCATCCATTGCCGGTGTGATCGCGGCGTTGAAAGCCCGTCTGGATGGCGCTCAGGAATGGAAGTTTCTCGGCGACATTCCAGGTGAAATCCACCTTGCCCTGCCGCTCGGCGTCATCCGACATCTGCGGGCGCCAGGTGAGCGTGAAGTTGCTGCCCCACTGTGCCGCTTGGGCTGCCGTGTAAGCCGGCGACGGCGCCTGAACGGTCGTCGCGGCGGATGCATTTCGCGCGATGACGGGGCCCAGATTTGCATACGGCAACGTCGCCAGATCGAGCCCCGCCGGCAGATCGTAAGTCCACAGACCGGATGGCGTGATGTGTGCGTCGACGCCTCCGTAAGTGAAGTTCACGGCGGTGCGAAGCTGGGCGCGCTCCCAGGTCGCTTCGGAATCTCCGAGCATCAAATCGACCCTGAAGTTGTCTCGCTCGAACTGGAAACCGGACTGCCAGTTCCAGGTGTCGATGTTCGTGTTGTAGTTGATGGCGTCGATGTTGGCGTTGCCGTCGGCCAGGTGGAACGAGGTGACGTGATGGGTCTCATCGACCACGACGTTGGTCATGTTGCTGGCCACGCCGCAACCAAAAGTCGTTTGGGTCGGGCCGGTCCCGTTGACGGTCGGAGCGCCGCACAGGCGGGTTGAATAGAAGCCGGCGCCAAGTCCTGTAAGGACCGTCCGTGGCGTGATCAATGCGTTCGTGTCGGGCGCGCCCGCAGGAATGGTGACCTGAGTAAAGCTGCCGGCCTGGTTATAGCCCGGGCTGCCGAGATTGAGCGTGTTGTCGTTGTTGGAGACGTGGCGGTCCGCCTGCTGATAGGCGGCATAGACCCGCAATTCGTCGTTCACCTGGAAGTCGACACGGAACTGGGCCGCGACTCTTTGCTCCGAGGCTTTGCGCGGGAACGCACGGATGAGAGAAGGTGCGTAGTCGTTCCATTGGTTCAGGCAGGACTGCAGTCCATTCGTCTGCTCGAGCTGGGCCGCGGTGCGATTGGCCGCGGCGGTTGCAGCGGATGCCGGCACGGATCCGAGGATGTTGTCGCCCGCCGGAATGGCGTCCAGTTGCGCCTGCGTCAGGGCCGGAAACGCCGCAAGGCAAGCCGACGGGGAGTCGGCCGCAGCCGACCTCGTCAGGATGTCGATGGGCGAAGCCGAGGCATACACCGGCACGCCGCCGGGCCCGAAAACACGGAAATTCCCGCCCGTCGCGGTCGGATCGACGATGCTCGGATCGTAGGTAAAGGTTTTCTCCGGCGATTGATCGAAGTCGGCGCTGCGGAACGGTCCGGCGTTACCCGACGTCTGCGGCTGTTGAAGATCCGAAATCGTCTCGAAGTCCGAATAGCTGATGTTGCCGACGACGCCCAGGCGGTCGTCCATGAAGCGGCGGCCGAAAATGGCCGAACCGCTCGGCGTGATCTTTTCGCTGATGGAATTCATCTGGCCGTCGGTGGAGAACTGGAGAAACGGGCGATCGAAATCGAGACCGGTCCGCGTTTCGATGTGCACCGACCCGCCCAGCGAGCCTTCCGTCATGGCCGCCGTGGTGCCTTTGATGACGTCGATGGACTTGATCATGGCGGCCGGCAGTTCGCGCAGGTCGGCCGCGCGGCCTCCGCCGCCGGCATTGGTGCCAAGCGACAGCGCGCCATTGGTGTTCAGAACGCTCATGCCGTCGATGTCGACGCGGGTCAGATCCGGCGTGTTGCCGCGCACCGAGAAGCCCTGGCCCTCGCCACTGTCGCCGCGATCGATGGCGATGCCTGCGACGCGGGAAATCGCTTCGTTGATATTCTGATCGGGAAAGCTGCCGACATCCTCGGCGGTGATGGAATCAATCGCCGTCGAGGCGTTCTTCTTGCGTTCCATTGAAGAGCGTTGCGACGCCCGCGTCCCGCGGACGACAACTTCGTCCAGCTCATCCGCCGCGGGCTCAGCCGGCGCGGTCGGCGGGGTCGGCTTGGCAGCTTGTTCGGCTTGCTCCGCCGACTGCGCGAACGCGCCCGGCGAACTGATCAGAATTGCGAGCCCTGTCGTGAGACCAATGATCGGACCTTTATTCGGCTGAGACTTTTTCTGCCGCATGCTCTTGCCCTCCCCCGAGTGCAACGATGGCGCGTTTTTTTGCAGTGCTTCGGGACGCGGTCAAACGCTTGTTCGCGTCCCCTTTTGCCGCTGATACGGCTTATTGATTTTCCGACGACCATTTGTGATCGCATTTGATTGGTTTTGATGTTGGCTTCTCGCTTTCGTGCTGTCAATAACCAACACCCTCGCGAGCCGTATACGTTTCGATATGGACGGGGGCCCGGGATTCGCACTCTTTCAGGCACTGACACCGGTAGTCATTGTTTTTGTTTGCAAAGCCGCCGAGTGGCGGCCTAACGATGCGTGGCTGGCTGCGTTCGATCAAAACCGCTCACGACTGCTACTGCGGTTTTTCGCCCGCGATCGTCGTGCGATACATCTCGCGCTCGTGCCCGACGTAATCGTTGAACGCCTGGTGCACGCACAGCCGGTTGTCCCACAGCGTCAACGTGCCCGGCCCCCAGCGCAGCCGGCAGGTGAATGCGGGTTGCGTGATGTGTTCGACCAGGAAGTGCAGCAGGGGCGCGGCTTCCGCTGCCGCGAGCCCTTCGATCCCGATCGCGTAGGACCCATCTACATAAAGGGACCTTTCACCGGTTACCGGATGGGTGCGCAACAGCGGATGGATGCTGCCGCGGATTTTCGCAACCAGATCGGCCGGGAGTTCCGCGTTCTCGCGGGTCGCCGCGAGCCGGCCGATCGGTGTGTCGCTGAGCTGTACGTGCCGCTGCGCCGATGCGAGCACATCGCGCATTGAAAAGTGCACGCGCAGTCCGCCGAGCAATCCCTGCATCGTCGGGCTCAACATGCGCCACGCCAATGCCGCGTTCGCCCAAATGGTGTCACCACCGAAAGGCGGCACTTTCACCGCGCGCAACGTGCTGATCGCCGGCGGCTCGGCGAGGAATGGCGAGTCGGTGTGCCAGCCCGAGCCGAACACCATGGCCGAGCGGTCGTCGGCATGTTTGATCACCGGCTGCACCTCGGGATGTCCGGGCACACCCGTCGTGTACGCGTCGTCCGCGAAAGGGCCGAAGCGGCGCGTGAAGGATTTGTGCTCTGCGTGGCCGATGTCCTGGTCTCGCAGGAAGATCATCTTGTGACGAAACAGCGCGTGCCGGATTTCGGCAAACGCGTCGTCGGTGATCCGGGCGACATCGACGCCGCGGATTTCCGCCCCCATCGCGGCAGCGAGCGGAATCGCTTCGATGTGCCGGTAACTTGCGGCGGAGTTGTCGAAGCCTTCGTGCGGATGAAGCTTCATGGGACGAGAGTGAGCGCTTGGACGAACAACTTCTCTGCGGGCAGGGAAATAGGGTCCGCCCATTACGGCGGCAACATGCCGCGCCATCGAGGCACGCGCCAGCGAGCTCATCGCCGAGGTGTCGCCAACTGACCGGCCGAGTTAGGCTTGCGCGGCATGCGCAGCCTGACGCTCGTGTTGACGCTCGGCCTGGCGGCCTGCGGTTCGTCCTCGCCGCCTCCGGCCGCGATGCCCATCCTGCTTTTCACCGGCACGGGCACCTCGGTCAACGACGTGCGCGCGATCGAGGATCTCCTCCACGCGCGGCAATTCGCGTACCAGAAGGTCGACTCCGCGACGCTCGATCGAATGGATGCGGCGACATTGCGCTCGCATCGGCTCATCATCTTCACCGGCAGCAATGTTGAGGAGATCGGCAAATCGCTGCGGCCCGCGACGAGCGCACGGATCGCCGCGGCCGTGCGGGCCGGCACCAACTACCTCGGCATCTGCGCGGGCGCATTCCTCGCGGGAGCTTCGCCGTACAACGGGCTCAACCTCACGAACGGCGTGAAATTCAAGGTTTACGTACCGCAGTACCCGGTGCGCAAGTCGGCGGAGCACATCTCCGCCATGTACGAGGCGCCCATGGACCATTACTGGGAGGACGGCCCGGATCTCACGGGCTGGGGCAAAGCGGTCGCGGATTACATCGATGGTTCGGCCGCGGTGACGGAGGGGCGAGTCGGGAACGGGTGGGTGGTCCTGGTCGGCACTCATCCAGAAGCCCCGGAATCCTGGCGCGGCGACCTTCACTTCCGGACGCGCGCGAGAGAATCGCAGGATTACGCCGCGCGGCTCCTCGACCATGCCCTGCACGGGCGTTCGCTGACCATTCGCGAACCGCCGCCACCCATCGAGCCCGGCCCGATCGCGGACGCGAGCCGCAGTTATCGAAAACACGGGGACTACCCGAGTCTCGTGACACTCTCCAACAATTTGCGCGAGGGCATGTCGTTCAAACAGGTGACCGCGCTGCTCGGCGACGATTTCTACTCGCCCACCGACGGGCAATATTATTTCGGCTCGGACCGCGATGAGTGGGTCGACGAAGCTCAGCGCAACTGCGGTTCCGGGCTGGTCCTCGAATTCCGCGACACGTCCCGCGATACGCTCGGCGGTCTGCAGTCGTGGGGCGTCGGGCCCATCTGCGAGTGACGAAGTTGCGCCTGAGCGCCGAAGGTCCGACTGCGCCGTGCCAATAAAATAGTCACGTCGAGGGCTTCTGCCCCACTACTCGTTCGAACTCCTCCTTCGTCGCGGTTCGCCCATGCACGCTGGCGATGCGATCGAACTGGAGCTTGAGCTCACCGAGCGACCTCACGAAACTCAGGGTGGTTTCCTGTGGAGGACCCGCGGGGGCGTCGTTGAGCGGCATGAAGAACAGGTCGCCCTGGAAGACGATTCGCTGTTTCGGAAGATAGGCGATCACCATTTCCTTCGCGTGCGGATTCGGGCCGATATCGATCAGTTCGAGCCTCTGGGTTCCATCGCTCAACACGCGCCTGCCCTTCTCCAGGAATGCGAACTGCGGCGCCCGCGGGGTCTTTGACAATCGGTCCGACTGCGGTGCGACCGCCATCGCCTCCACGGTGCCGCGGTTGGCCTGCGTGGTGATCACCGTGGCGCCTTCGGCGATGAAGCTGCGCAACCCGCCGATGTGATCGCCATGGTGATGCGTCATCGCGACGTAGCGGATCGGCTTGTTGGGAATGGTTTGCTTGATGCGCTCGATGACCTGGTCCGCGCCGTCGCTGGAACCGGGCGCTTCCACCACGACGATGTAGTCCTTGAATTCCACCGCCATCGAGTTCTGATTCTGTCCCGCCACGTTGTGCACGACGTGGACGCCGGGAGCCAGCTTCTCCACCTGCTCGGGCAGCGTATCGGGTTGCGGCTCGGCGCGCCGGTAGTCGGCCGCCGCGACCTTGAACGCCTCGTCCGTGATCGCGGGATTGAGTTCGACGGAGATCTTCGCGTCGGCCACCTTCTGCCCCGCCTGCATCCAGGTCCAGGTCGTCGGTACCTGCTGCGTTCCCGCGCTGACGTAGTTGCCGAAGATGATCTCGGAAACATCATCGCCCGCCACCGGATCCACGAAGACGAGTTCGTATTTCGAAACGAGATGGGTCGTCGAATCGACGTACACCGCGACCTGCTGGGTGTCGGCCATCACGAAGGTGAAAGCCTCGTGGGGCCGGCCATTGAAGTTTTCCGTACCCAGATACCGCAGCGACGTGGGACGTTCGATCGCCTGTCGCAGCAGCAGATGCGGTACGCGACGGTAGTACTGGACGAACTGCTGCTGGGTCGACTGCGACACCGGAATCGGTGTCATCGTCCGGGCGCGATGGTCGTAGTTGGCTTTCTCCGCGGTGGTGATCACGACACCGTTGTGGTTCTCGAACCCTGCGCCAGTGCCTTGCTGTTCGAGTGCGAGCCGATTGTTCTTGAAGTCCACCAGCACGGTTTCGCGCAGCGTTGCGCTTTCGAATGGAGGCTCGGGGGTCGGCATCTGGAAGCGCGGCCAGGTCACGCCGTCGAGCCGCAGCCTGACTACTTCGATGTTGCGCAACGATTGTGGCCCGCCCAACGCCTGCACGGCGCGATCGAGAACGGCGCGCGCCTGGCTGTGGGACCGCTCGGCCAATGTCTCCGCGTTCTGGCCGAATACCGCCGGGCTTGCCAGGATGCACAGGACGAATGCGGAATGTTTCACGGCCATTCTCCGATCGATGTCTGAGGATGGCGAAGCTAGGTCGGTGTGCCCCCTTGCCGCAACGGGAATGCGTCAGGCCGATGACTGGTTGCGACGGGCAGAAACACCGCCCGCCGCTGCGGCGTCGCGACGCAGCTTCTTCATGACGACATACACGGGCACGCCGGCCGCCAACAGGCCGATGCCCCAATAGAACGCTTCCGCGCCCGCGCCGAAGATCGTCCAGATCGAGTAGATGGCTCCGAGAATCGCGATCGCGGACAACACGCCGAGGCTCTTTCCCCTGATACCGAGATCGCCCTGCCAGGCGAGCTTCAGTGTCGCGAGCGAGCAGCACAGGTAGGTCACCAGGGTCGAGAGCGTGGCGATGAGCAGCATCTTGGTGAACACCACCACCATCGAGGAGGTGTAGTTGAACAGCACCACGATGGTGAGCAGTCCGCCGGTGATGAACAGCGACGTGCCGGGTGTTCCGTGCTTCGACTGCCGCGCGAAGAATGTCGGGAACACTCCCGCACGCGCCAGCGTGGCCGGCATTTCGCCATGGATGAGAATCCAGCCGTTCAGCGCGCCGAAGCCGCTGATGAACGCGAACAGCGCGAGCAGCGACGCGGCATTGCCGCCCCAGAACATGCGCACCACGTCGGCGAATGGCGCCGTCGATTGCGCGAGTTCGGCGGTGGGCAGCAGCAGCACCACCGTCGAGCAGGCGAGAACGTAGATCGCCGTCGTGATCGCGGTGCCCCAGAGCGTCGCGCGGGGAATCGTTTTCTGCGGATCAATGACGCTTCCTGCCGGCACCGTCGCCGACTCGAGCCCGAGGAATGCCCACAACGTCAGCGTGGCGGACGCCGTCACCGCGGCCAGGCTCAGCGGCTGCGGATCGACGCGAATGACCGACGCATCGCCCTTGGCCAGAAGGATGATCGCGAGCACGACGATGGCCAGCAACGGCATCACCTTGAGCACCGTGGTGACGATCTGCAGTACTCCCATCTGCCGCACTCCGCGCCAGTTGAAGTACGTCAGGATCCAGATGATCGCGCAGGATGCGATTGCAGGTCCTCCGACGGATTGCTTGATGGCCGGAACGAGCTCGGCCAGGTACGCGACGGTGCCGGTCACGATCGCGGCGTTGCCGATCCAGACCGCCATCCAGTAACCCCAGGCCGTGAGAAACCCCGCCGCTTCGCCGAAAGCCTTGCGCGGATAGACGTAGGGTCCGGCGGCGTCCGGATACGACCGCGCCAGCCGCGCGAAGACAATGGCGAGCACGACGCTGCCAGCGGCGGTGACCAGCCAGCCGAGAATGCTGTTCACGCCATAGGGAGCGAGCGACGCGGGCAGCAGGAACACGCCCGAACCGATCATGTTGCCGATGACCAGCGCCAGGCACATCCAGAAACCGAGGCCGCGCGAGGCGGTCGATGCGCTCATGCCGGCAGTGTAGCGCGCGAGGTCGCGCTGCAGTCATGATGGCGAAAACTCAGGAGCACGCCGGTGAACACAGCGCAGCGAGTTTGTTGGTCCGTCGTCGCCGCCGCACTCGGCTGCGTGTGTGCCTCCTCACACGCGGAAGGTGTTCGTGCCCGCGCGCTCGGCATTCCATTCGATGGCGTGGCGGGCCGCTTCAATGCGATCACCGACGTCGAAGGCGTGAAGGTGGGCTACAGCACGCTCATCGAAGGTGAAGGCGGGCAAGCGGTCCGTACCGGCGTGACGGCCGTTCTGCCCCGCAAGCAGGCCACGGACAATCCGGTGTTCGCCGGAGTGTTCAGCCTGAATGGCAACGGCGAGATGACCGGCACACACTGGATCGAGGAATCCGGTTTTCTCGAAGGTCCGGTGTTGATCACGAACACGCACAGCGTCGGCGTGGTGCGCGATGCGACCATCCAGTGGCGCATCCGTCACGGGGAACCGGATGCATCCGGTTACTGGTGGTCGTTGCCGGTGGTTGCCGAGACTTACGACGGGCACTTGAACGACATCAACGGCTTTCACGTGAAACCCCAGCACGTGTTCGCCGCGCTCGACGGCGCGCAGGGCGGCGAAATCGCCGAAGGCAACGTCGGCGGCGGCACGGGCATGATCTGCCACGAGTTCAAGTGCGGCACGGGCACGAGCTCCCGCGTCGTGAAGATCGACAAGAGCGAATATCGCCTCGGCGTGCTGGTGCAGGCGAATTACGGCATACGCGGCGAGTTGCGCGTCGCCGGAGTTCCGGTTGGCAAGGTGCTGCAGAACGACCTGCTGTGGTCGGAGCCGAAGGACACGGGCTCGATCATCATCGTGATCGCCACCGACGCGCCGCTGCTGCCGCATCAATTGAAGCGTATCGCGCGACGTGCATCGCTCGGCCTGGCGCGCAACGGCAGCTATTCGGGCAACGGCTCCGGCGACATCTTCATCGCGTTCTCGACCGCGAACGCCGCCGCGAGCCAGGTGGCGATGACGTCACTGACCGCGCTCGGCAACGAGCAGCTGGATCCGCTATTCCTCGCGACGGCGCAGGCCGTCGAGGAGAGCATCATCAACGCGTTGATCGCTGCCCGACCGATGACCGGCTACAAGGGCCGCAAGGCCGCGGCGATCGATCACCAGGCGCTGATCAAGTTGCTGAAGGAGCACAAGGCCGGCCCGGAAAAGAAGCCGGCACGCTGACGTCAGTCAGCGCGCGGACTTCTTCTCGAATACCGCGCGACCCGCGCGCAGGTAGTCCATCGTGTCCTGCTTTTCCCGCGCGTCGTTGTAGTCGTCACGCGAATCGGCCGACGCGATGATCCGGTCGATCCAGCGCAGGAAATACCCGGCATCCGCCGGCGACTTCGCGGGCCGGCCACCGATCGACACGTAGACGGGGCTGGTGGTGGCGTACGGATACAGGTCGAAGATCAGCGCATCCGGCTCGTCGTTCCACGCGCGAGCCAGGATCCAGCCGCTCTCGGTGACGGGAATCGTGCCGCCCAGGTCAGCACTCGTCGCATCCTTCTTCCCATGACGCGCGACGACGCGGCCGTTGTAGAGCACCTCGACGTGATCGAGCGGCGCGAGCGAGCGCATGGCCGCGCGGTAACTCACCTTGCGTCCGGCCGGAAGCTCGATCGTGTCGCCGGGATTCTTCCCGTCGACCTGCAGCGCCAGCAGCGGCCCGTTGCTCGCGACGCTGTGCCCCGCTCGCAGTGCCTCGTGCAACGCCTCCGCGCCCGTGTCGCCGCCGGTCTGCAGATACACGCGGTTCATCCCGACCGGTCCACGCAAGGAAGCATAGTTGGCCATCGCATCGGTGCCCGCGCCGGCCGACAGCCGGAACCCCAGGTTCAACAGCCGGTGCCAGACCGCCGCGGTCGCCTTGTGATCCGAGAAGCCGACCACCTCGATGTAGTCCGCCTTGCCGAGCGCGACGTCGACCGGCAACGCGTTGGTCAGCGACTTCTCCTTCTCCGGCACGATGTCCCAGTCGAACGGATGCACGTAACCGACGACCGCGCCCTGCGCGTGCGCCAGGTCGGCTACCGCGCCGTTGTGCGGATACGGCGAGGTGAGCGCGCTCTGCTGATAGGCGCTGAAATCCGGCGTCAGGAAATGATCGCGCAGGCCTAACAAGCCGAGGTGTCCCCAATAACTCGTGTGGTACTCCTGCGCCTGGAAAATCGTCACGCCGCCCTCGCGTGTCACGCCGCCGCCGGCGTGAGTGATGTCCGGAATGCGCTGTTCCTTGTTCACGATGGTGTTGTAGATGACATCCAGGTCTTCGGCACGCGCCTGCGCGGCCAGCGTCTGCAATGTGCTGCGGTAGTGGCCGCCATAGTTCATGTGCACGTGCAGGTCGGCCGAGACACTCGCCGGCGCCCAGGGCGGCAGCAGGAATGGCTTGAACCGGATTCCCACGGTCACGGCCGGAAGCTTCTGGACCTGCACCGTGCTGCGCGCCGCCGAGTAGCGATGGCCGCGCCACGCGGTGATGTTCGTATCACCGAGCGGCACGTTGACCACGCACTCGCCAGCGCAGTGGAAGTAGCGCGTTTCTTCGATCTGCGTCGCCGGATCGAATCCGTCGTCCGCGCTCACCCACGCGTCGTCCGGCGCGTACGCGCGCGCATCGCTGCCGCGAATGCTGATGCGGCCGGACGCCGGCTGGCCGCGCTCATCGCGCAGGTCGATGGTGAGCGGGGACATCGGTCGCGCGTAGCGGCGGGAGGTCGCCCGCACCTGCTTGCGCGCTCCGCCCGTGAACTCGCGGATCCACAGCGCGACATTGCCCGACTCGTTGCTGATGTACGCGACGCGGCGGCCGTCCGGCGACCAGCGTGCCTGCGTAATGTCGAACTCGCCGAAAGTCAGCGGCAGCGTGGCTTCGCCCTTGAGCGTCGACACCCAGAGCTGATGCCATTGCCGGCCTTGATAGCCGCTGTACAACACACGCTTGCCATCGGGAGCCACTTCCGGATTCGCGCGCCAGCTCGTCTCCTCGTCGATGAAGCACGACGGCGCGGCGCCCGCCTCGAGTGCGATGCTGCAGATGGGTCCCGTGCCGTACGCATTCTCGCGATTGGAGACGAACACCAGGCTCTTGCCGTCCGGCGTCCAGGACGGGTTGATCGCGTGATCGTGCGTCGAATAGTAGTAGCGCGAGATCGAGCTTTCGCGCGGTGCAATCACGGCGCGCGGCGCACCGAGTCCCGCGTCGTCAAGCTCCGCGACGAAGAGATTGAAGTGTCCGGTGCCTGCCGTGGACACGAACGCGAGGCGGCCACCGTCCGGCGAATACCGCGGCTGAATCTGCACGGCCTTCGTCCGCGTCAATTGCTGCGTCTTGCGGCTGGCCAGGTCCAGTCGCCACAGCTCGATCGCATCGGCGTGATGCCTGGCGAACACGATGAAGCGTCCGTCGGGTGAGAAATCGGGTTGATAGTCGTATCCCGGGCCGACCGTCAGCTCGTCGGCGGAATCTCCGTTGAGCGCCTGCAGCCACAGGGAACCGCCCATGCTGTACACGACGCGCTGCCCGTCCGGCGCGAACGCCACGCTGGATGGGCCGCTCGTGAGCTGCGGCAGGAACATCTCCCGGTAATAATAAGAGTGCGGGAGCTCGATCTGCCTGAGAACCGGGACGCGTGCGGCGAGTGAAACCTCAGCGACGCAGAGCGTCAGCAGGCCCAGCAGCGCCAGTGTCTTTCTTGTCATCGGCCAGCACCTCGTCGAGGCTCGCGGCGAGAATTGTCAACGCCTCGTCGACATCCGCATTCGTGATCATCAGGGGCGGCATGAAGCGGATCGTGCTCTGTCCGCACATCAGCAACAGCAAGCCGTTGTAGTAGGCGCGAGTGACCAGCCGATCGCACAGGTCGGCTGCCGGGATCTTCGTCGAGCGATTCTCCACCAGTTCCATGCCGAGCATGAGCCCCTTGCCGCGCACGTCGCCGATGCAGTCGTAGCGCAGCTTCAGTTCGCGCAACCTGGCAGTGAAGTACTCGCCGGTCCGCGCTGAATTGGCCGCGTACTCGCGCTCGACGAGGTCGACCGTCGCCAGCGCGGCAGCACAGCAGATGGGATTGCCGCCGAACGTATTGCCGTGCGCGCCGCGCTGCCACTTTTCCATGATCGTCTTCTTGGCGACGACCATGCCGATCGGCAGACCCGAGCCGAGACCTTTCGCGAGCGTCATGATGTCGGGCGCGACGCCGAAATGCTCCGCCGCGAACATCTTGCCGCTGCGGCCGATGCCCGACTGCACTTCGTCGAAGATCAGCAGGATGCCGTGGCGATCACACAGCGCACGCAGGCCCTGCAGGAAACCGTCGGGCGGAACCAGGTAGCCGCCCTCTCCCTGGATCGGCTCGATCAGGATGGCCGCGACTTCGCTCGCCGGCACGTTCGATTTGAACAGCACGTTCTCGATGTAGCCGAGCACCGCCGCGCCCTGGTCGTCACCCGCGAAGATCGGGCGATAGTTGTTGGGGTACGGCACGTGCGTCACGCCCGGCATCGTCGGGAAGAACCCTTTCTGCTGGGTGTACTTGCTCGAGGTGAACGAGAGCGAACCCATCGTGCGACCGTGGAAGCCCCCGAGGAACCCGATGAATCGTCCGCGACCGCTCACGTAACGCGCGAGCTTGAGCGCGCCTTCCACGGACTCGGTGCCGCTCTGACAGAAGAATGTCAGCGTCGGCTCGCGCATCGGCGCGAGCTCGTTCATCTTCTCGGCCAATGCGATCTGGCCTTCGTGCCAGTAGTCGCTCGAGATGTGCAGGAATTTGTCCGCCGCATCCTTGATCGCCTGGACGACCTGCGGATGCGAATGACCGGTCGAACAGACGGCGATGCCACCCATGAAGTCGAGGAATCGATTGCCGTCGACGTCCCACACCTCGGCGCCCTTGCCGTGCGACATGACGAACGGATAGTCGCGCGGATAGGACGGCGACTCCACGGCGGCCGAGCGCTCGAGCATCGCTTCGGCCTTGGGTCCGGGCAGCGGCGTGCGGATGTGCGGAGATTTCATGATTCGACCACCGTCTGGGATTGCTCGCGCAGATACTGCGCCAGGTAATAGAAGGATGCGATCGCCTTGCCCGTATTGCCCGAGCCCTTCCAGCCGCCAAACGGCTGATAGCCTGGCCATGCGCCGGTGGTCGCGCCTTGCGGGCGATTCGAATACGTGACGCCGGCCTCGATGCGATCCAGGAATTCGGCGACGTCGGCTTTCGATCCGTAGACGCCGGCCGTGAGACCGAGATCCGAATCGTTCGCCTGGCGAATTCCTTCGTCGAGGCTCTTCACGCGATGAAGCATGAGGATTGGCAGGAACATTTCTTCGCGCCACAACGGATGATCGAGGTCGGCCTCGGCGAGCGTCGGCGCCGCGTAATAACCGCGCGCCAGGTCGCCGTCCGCGAGAACTGCGCCGCCGCCGAGCACGTTCGCACCACCGGCACGCAGACGCTCGATGTAGCCGCTGTACTTGCGCTGCGCGTCCTCGCTAACTACCGGGCCGAGCCAGTTTTCCTTCTTCGTGGGATCGCCCACGCCGATGGCCTGCATGCGCTGCAAGAGCTTCCGCACCATCGCATCCGCGACGGATTCCTCGACATAGAGTCGCGACAGCGCCGAGCATTTCTGCCCGCCCATGCCGAACGCGCTGCGCACGATGCCGGCGGCCGCCGTTTCGAGAT
The DNA here is from genome assembly GCA_963774045.1 of uncultured Pseudomonadota bacterium. Taxonomy (GTDB): domain Bacteria; phylum Pseudomonadota; class Gammaproteobacteria; order Steroidobacterales; family Steroidobacteraceae; genus CADEED01. The sequence continues at coordinate 35,960 of CAVZED010000006.1, read as the reverse complement.
CGGCGTTCGCGGTGACGACGCAGGCATTCTTGCCGCCCATCTCGGCGATGCAGGGTTTCGGATAGCGGCCGGCTGCGAATTTGCGCACGATGCCCATGCCGGTTTCATAGGACCCGGTGAACGTGACGCCGCCGGTCAGCGGATGATCCACGAGCGCATTGCCGATCGCGGCGCCCGGCCCCATCAGGTAGTTGAAGACGCCCGGCGGCAAACCCGCGTCGCGCAGGCAGTCCGCCAGCAACCGGCCGGACCACGGCGTTTCGCTCGCGCCCTTGAGCACCACCGTGTTGCCCGTGACGAGCGCCGCGGCCACGGGACCACCCGCGAGCGCGAATGGAAAATTGAACGGGTTGATGACCACCCAGACGCCGTACGGCTTCATCACGCTGCGATTGCGCGACACCACATTCGGCAGCGGGTCGTTCGGCAGCACGTGATCGAATCCGCCCTGCTCCTCGAAGCTGTCGCAATAGACGTTGAAGAAGTCGGCCGTCTCCTGCACTTCGCCGAGCGCCTCCATGCGGTTCTTGCCGACTTCGAGCGCCACCGCGGCGGCGATGAGATACACGCGCTCCTCGATGAGCTGAGCCACCCGGCGCAGCAGGCGGATTCTTTCGGCCGGCGGCGTCGCGCGCCAACGCGGAAATGCCGCGCTCGCGGTGCGCATCGCCTGATCGACGTGTTCGCCGCTCGCCTGGGCGAACGAGCCCAGCAACCAGTTTCGATCGATCGGGCTGTGCTTTTCCTTGGAGGCGCCGGTCTCGACGTCCCTGCCCGCGATGTGCAACGAATGTTTGCGACCGAGACCGCCGCGCACCTCGTCCAGGGCCGCTTCGAAACGCGTGTGCATTTCGGGCGGCGGATCGAACATCGTCGAATATGTGAGCTGGTACGCCATTCAAAATTGTACTGCGGCCAGCAGCTCGTCGAGCAGGGTCAATGCGTCGGCCAGTTCGTTTTCAGCGATGACCAGCGGAGGCGCAAGCAGGATCAGGTTGCCGCGGATGGCGAACGAAACGTCGCGGTGCAGCGCGTCGCGTACCAGATGTTTCAATGCGGGCGGAGACTCCGGCCACGCCGATGGAGGCTCGCGCGAATTGCGATCCCGCACGAGCTCGATCACGGCGAACAATCCATCGCCGCCGCGCACGTCGCCGATGATGGAATGCTTCGTCTGCAGCACTTTCAAGCGCTCGAGCATCCGTGTGCCGAGCCGGCGCGATCGCTCGATCAGTCGTTCATCGCCATACGCTTCGACGGCGGCGACTCCGGCCGCGCATGACAGCGGATGCCCGCAGTAGGTGAGCCCCGTATACAGCATCTCGCTCTCGAGACGCTTCGCGAGCTCGGCCGACAGAACCACCGCACCGAGCGGCAGGTGCGCGCCCGTCAGGCCCTTTGCGAGCGTCATGAGATCCGGTCGTCCTTCTTCGCCGTAGCGCTGCCATGCGAACCATTCACCGCAGCGACCGAATCCGCTCATGACCTCGTCGGCGATCAGGCAGACGCCGCGGCTGCGCGTCGCGGCGCGCAGCGCCGGCCAGTAGTTAGCTGGAGCCACGATACCGTTCGTGCCGGCGTTCGGCTCCATGATGACCGCAACCACATCCTCGTAGTTTGTCGATCAGCTCACCGACGTGCGCGGCGGCGCGGCTGCCGCATTGCTCGGCGGTCGAACTGCCGTACGGGCAGCGGTAGGCGTACGGCGGCGGCGCGTGCAACACGCCGAAAGCATCGGGATCGACCTGGTGCCGCGTGCGACTGTCCCCGGACATCGCCATCGCCGCGTAACTCGCACCGTGATAGGACCGGTCGCGCGCGATGATGCGGCCACGCGGCTGGCCCGACGCCTGCCGCGCGAACTTCACCGCGTTCTCGTTCGCATCGGCGCCGCCGAGTGTGAAGAACACGCGGCCGCCCGTGAATCCCGACTTCTCGAGCAGCAACTCGGCGAGACGCGCTCTTGGCTCGGCGCCCCAGGCGCTGGTGACGAAACACAGCTTCTGCGCCTGCTCACGGATCGCGGCGACGACTTTCGGATGCTGATGACCGAGATTGCAGCACTCGGCGAGGCTGCTCATGTCGAGGATGGAACGGCCATCGGCGGTATGAATCCGCGCGCCCGCGCCACCTACGACGGTCGGGGCAGACCAGTCGGCCTGCCGGCACCAACTGTGCAGGACGATGTCGCGTTCGGTAGGCATGCAGGATTGTAGCCCGGCCGGAAACTGGGGGATGATCGGCGCCGTGTCACGCCCCGCCGTCATCAGCGTCGCCATCACCGGATCCCTGCCGCAGAAGGCAAACAACCCGGCGGTCCCGATCACGCCCGAGGAGCAGATCGAATCCACGCATGCGGCCTTCGAGGCCGGCGCCGCGCTGGTCCACATTCACGTGCGGGATGACGACGGCCGGCCCTCTTCCGATCCGCAGCGCTTCGCCCGCGTCCAGGAAGGCGTCAGGAAACATTGCCCCGGCATGATCGTGCAGTTTTCCACCGGCGGGCGCGGCCGCGGGCTTTCGGAACGCGGCTCCATGCTTTATCTCCGGCCCGACATGGCATCGCTCGCCACCGGCTCCGTGAACTTCCCGACGTCCATCTACGAGAATCCGCCGGATTTCGTCGAAGACCTCGCGCGCGACATGATCGGCCGCGGCATCAAGGCCGAGGTCGAAGTGTTCGACGTGGCGATGCTCTACAACGCGGCGGAGCTCGTGAAGCGAGGCCTGTTGAAGGCTCCGCCACACGTGCAGTTCGTGCTTGGATTGAAGAACGCGCTGCCGGCGCGGCGGGAGCTGCTCGAGTTTCTCATCAAGGAGCTCGAGGCGATTCTTCCGCGGGCAACCTGGACGGCGCCGGAATGGCCAGGAATCAGCTCGTGGTGAATCCACTGGGCGCTCGAGCTCGGTGGTCACGCCGCACGGGTCTCGAGGACAACCTGCGCTTCGACGAGCATCGGCTCGCGGCGAGCAACGCCGAGCTCGTAGCTCGCGTGGCCGCGCTGACGGACAATACGGGCGGCGCGTCGCGACGCCCACGGAAGCGCGCGCGTTGCTGGGCCTGGAGGCCGCCTGAAGAGACCGGCCTGGATCGCTGCCGCGCTTTTCGGGCTCGCGCTGAGCATCGTCAGTGCTGAAGATCTCAGCGTCCAATTCGTTTCACGGGAACGCGTCGAAGCGCGTTTACGCGAATACGGCGGCACGAACCGCGAACGCGGCGCCACGCTGAAGCGGATGTTCGTCGACGCGGGCTGCGGCAAGCACACTTCCGAACAGGTCGTGAGGCGATCGATACCGCCCAACGTCATCTGCGTTTTGCCGGGCAACTCCGGCCGGGACATCATCGTCGGAGCCCACTTCGATCGCGTGCCGCGCAGCGATGGCGTGGCCGACAACTGGAGCGGTGCTTCGCTCCTGCCCACGCTCTACGAGTCGGTGAGGATCGAACCGCGCCAGCACACGTTCATCTTCATCGGGTTCACGGAAGAAGAGGAAGGACTGGTGGGTTCAAGCTTCTACGCGCGCAGCATGACCTCCGAGCGGGCGTCGGCGACCGACGCAATGGTCAACCTGGACACCCTGGGCCTGGCGCCGACCGAGGTGTGGATGAGCCGCTCAGATGATCGCCTGACGATGGCGCTCCTGGCCGTCGCCAATCACCTCAAGAAGCCGCTCAGCCCCGTCAATTTTGAAAGAGTGGGAACAACGGACTCGGAGTCATTCAAGAGATGGAAAATACCGAGGATCACCGTTCACTCCTTGACCCGAGAATCCGAGAGAAAGCAGATCCTGCACGGCCCGCAGGACAAGTTCTCGGCCGTGAACCTGGATCAACACTACGACACGTATCAACTTATGGCTTTGTACCTGGCTTACCTGGATCACCAGCTCGGCAAGGCTGAACCCACCACGGCGCCGACACCCTGATCTCGACGCCGTCACCGGTGTCGCGCATCAGTGAAACCCTCAACCATCATCTGAACGAATGAAATACAACTCGCTCGGCCAAACCGGCGAGACCGACGTCAAGCCGTCCGTTCACCAGCGTCGGTGAAACGCACGCCGTGATGCTCGACGCCGCCGCCGCCGCTCGGCGCATCATCGGCCCATGCACACTTCTTCTCTCGCGCGCCCGCTGGGCGCGACTGTTCATGGTGTTTACGATGTCCGTATCCGCCACCGCAGACGTTCGCGCAGAGCCGCGACCCCTCCTACGACTGCGCTCGTCAGCCTCTTCACGGAATGGCGCGCGTTCGAGCAACCGCCGTTGCGCGACGGCGCGCCGGACTACACCGCGGCGACCTTCGCGCGGCGTCACGCCGAACTTCCGAAATGGCAGGCACGCCTCGCCGCGATCAAGCCGGATGCGTGGCCGGTCACACAGCAGGTCGACTACCAGGTCGTGCGCGCCGAGATGAACGGCTTCGACTTCTACGTGCGCGTGCTGCAACCCTGGGTGCGCGATCCCGCGTACTACGTGTCGATCTGGACGGCGCAAAGCGATACCCCCGCGCATGAGGGGCCGACGAATCACGCCGCCATCGAGCTGTGGCAGTACCAGTTTCCGCTGGACGCGAAGGGCGAGAAGAAGCTGACCGCGGAATTGCGCACGATCGCGCCGCTGCTCGCGCAGGCGCGTGGCAATCTCACCGGCAATGCCCGCGATCTGTGGGCCGGCGGCATCAAGCCCGTGAAACAGCAGATCGCCGATCTCGACGATCTGGAGAAACGCGCGCCAAAGGCGGGCGCGGCCTTCAAGCGCGCGCTCGGGGATGCCCGCGCCGCCACGCGCGACTTCGTCGCGTGGCTCGAAGCGGAAGCGCCGAAGAAGAACGGCCCATCCGGCATCGGCAAGGAGAACTACACGTGGCTGCTGCAGAACGTGTACCTGGTGCCGATGACGTGGGAGGACGAGGTGATGTTGCTCAAGCGCGAGCTGGCGCGTGCCCACAGTTCGCTCAAGCTCGAAGAGCTGCGCAACGAGGGACTGCCGCAGCTCGTCGCAGCGTCGACACCGGAGGAATACCTGAAGCGCGGCAACGATGCGGTCACGAAACTGATGCAGTTCGTCGAGCGCAAGAAGATGCTGCCCGTGAAGGCGAACATGGATCCGGCGCTGCGCGCGCAGATCGGCGAGTTCGTTCCGGAACCCACGCGCAACTTCTTCTACATCGCGTCGCATCTCGAACCGCTGGCGCTCTACACGCACTTCTACCACTGGTGGGACCTCGCGCAGATGCGCGACGAGCCGCACGCCAGCGCGATCCGCCGCGGTCCCCTGCTCTACAACATCTGGATGAGCCGCGCCGAAGGCATGGCGACGGGCTTCGAAGAGATGACGATGCACGCGGGTCTCTACGACGACAATCCGCGCGCCCGCGAAGTGCAATGGATCATGCTCGCGCAGCGTGCGGCGCGCGGGCTCGGCTCGCTTCATGCACAAGCGAACATATTCTCGATGAAGGAGGCCCAGGACTTTCACGTCGCCTGGACGCCGCGCGGCTGGATGAGCCCCACGCTCGATCTGCTCGGATTCGAGCAGCACATGTACATGCGCCAGCCGGGGTACGGCACCAGCTACATCACCGGCAAGTACCTCATCGAGCAGTTGTGGCTGGAGCGCTCGAAACAGCTCGGCAAGGAGTTCACCTCCGAGCGCCTGTTCACGGAATTCAACGACGCCGGCATGGTTCCGGTATCCCTGATCCGGTGGCAACTGACGGGAAATGCGCCCGGCAAGGGGCCCTGACCGGAGAGGCCTTCTATCTTCTCGACGCGTCCCTGACGCTGCGCCATACTGCCTCGGCGCAGGTGTCGCACGAACAATAAAAAAGGGACGATTTATCGTCATGCTTCAAGGATTTAGCCGCCTCGGAGCGCTCGCCGCGCTGCTGTCGCTCGCCCTCGCGATCCCCGCTCACGCCGACTGGCAGCCGATCTTGCCCGAAGAGCTGCAGATGAAGAGCGAGCCGAAAGCTCCCAAGGCGGCGGCCATCTATCTTTATCGCCAGGTCGATCGCGACGACGCGAACGCCGTCGAGTCCATCTACTCGCGCATCAAGATCCTGACGGACGAGGGACGCAAGTACGCGAACGTCGAGATCCCGTACGTCAAGGGCGCCAACAGCATTCGCGGTCTGCAGGCGCGCGTCATTCGCCCGGACGGCGGCATCGTCGAATTCGACGGGACGGTGTACGAGAAGCCGCTCGTCAAGGCGCGCGGCGTCAGGATGATGTCGAAATCCTTCACGCTGCCGAACGTCGAAGTCGGCAGCATCATCGAATATCGCTACCGCAAGTCGATGCCGCGCGGTTGGGTTTTCGATTCGCGCTGGCTGCTCAGCGACGAACTGTTCACGCGGCGCGGCGTGTTCTCGCTGCGGCCCGAGGGTACTTTCCTCATCCGGTGGAGCTGGCCACTCGGCCTGCCGCCGGGCACCAAGCCTCCGGCCAATGAGCGCGGCATCATCCGGCTCGAAACGCACGACGTGCCGGCATTCGTCACCGAGGAGTTCATGCCGCCCGAGGAACTGATGAAGTTTCGCGTCGAGTTCGTCTACGAAGGCGAGGAGAGCGATCAGAAGGAAGAGGCGGCCTATTGGAAAGCCTTCGGCAAGCGCTCGAACTCCAATGTCCAGCGCTTCATCAAGGGCCGCGCGCTCGAACAGGAAGTGGCGCGGCTCGTGCAGCCCGACGATTCCAACGAAACCAGGGCGCGCAAGCTCTACGCGCGCGCCCAGCAGGTTCGCAACCTGTCGTTCGAGCGCCAGGCGACCGAGCAGGAGGCCGAGCGCGAGAAGCTCGCGGACATTCGCGACGCCGGAGACGTGCTCAAACACGGTTACGCGTACGCGGACCACGTCACGTGGTTCTATTACGGCCTGCTGCGCGCCGCGAAACTCGATGCCTCCCTCGTGCTGATCTCGACGCGCAACGAAAAATTCTTCGATCCGCGCCAGATGAATTCGAGTGAGCTCAATACCTGCGTCGTGCTCGCGAATCTCGGCGACCGCTCGGTCTACCTGGATCCCGGCATGCCATTCATGCCGTTCGCCTATCTACCGTGGAGCGAAACCGCCGTGAAGGGCCTGCGCCTCGGTGCCGACGGCGGGCAATGGGTGAACACCTCGCTGCCCGGCGCGGCCGAATCGCGCGTCGAGCGCAAGGTGTCGCTGAAGCTCTCGACCGGGGGAACACTCGAGGGCAAGGCCACCGTGACTTACACCGGCCTCGAGGCGAGCTGGCGTCGCATCTCCGAGCGCAATGAAGATGCCACCGACCGCCGGAAATTCCTCGAGGATGACATCGAGGCCGGCATTCCCACCGGGATCGACGTGAAGCTGATCAACTCGCCCGACTGGACCGGCTCCGAGGCGCCGCTCGTCGCCGAATTCGAGCTGCGCGTGCCCGGTTGGGTGAACCCGGCCGGCAACCGTGCGCTCATGCCGGTCGGCCTGTTCGGCGGTTCGGAAAAGCACATGTTCGAGCACAGCGCCCGCGTTCATCCGCTGTACTTCACGTTTCCTTATCAGCACACGGATGAGGTCAACATCGAACTGCCGCCGGGCTGGCAAGTCAGCAGCTTGCCGAAACCGCGCACCGCGGACATCGCGGTCGCGAAATACGATTCGAGCGCCCAGGCCACGGGCGGCACCTTGACCCTGAAGCGCGCACTCGCGCTGAACACCATATTCGTCAAGCAGCAGTACTACGGCGACGTGCGGGATTTCTACCAGACCGTCCGCGCGGGCGACGAAGATCAGATCGTCATCACGCCGGGCGCTCCACCGCGCGCCACCGGCAAACAATGAGGCGCACGGGATTGAGACTCACAAGACTGCTTCAGGGAGGCCTCGCGGCGTGCCTGTGCATGCAGGTCCCGGCGGCATGGGCCGCGAGCGCACCGGAGTGGATGCGTGCGCTAGTGAGCGCACCCGTGCCCGCGCACGACGAGGAGACTGACGCCGTCGTTCTCTATTCGGAGGTCGAGCTCACGGTGCTGGCGCCCGGCAAGATGAAGCGGCTCGAGCGTCGCGTCTACAAGATCCTGCGCAGCAACGGCGAAGCATACGGCTCGGTCCGGGCCACCTTCACCCCGCAGAGTCGCATCACGTCCATGCGCGGCTGGAGCATCCCGGCGCAGGGCAAGGATTTCGAAGTCAAGGAGCGGGACGTCGTCGAGAGCGCCATCACGAACGTGGACGGCGGCGAGCTGATCAGCGACGTGAGACGCAAATTCATGCGGATTCCGGCGGCCGTGCCGGGCAGCATCGTCGGCTACGAGATCGAGCAGGAGATGCAGCCGTACGAGATGACGGACGAGTGGGACATCCAGGACACCGTGCCCGTGCGTGAGGCGCGGTATACGGTGCGACTGCCGCCGGGCTGGTCGTACAAGGTTTTCTGGCTCAATCGCGACGGTTCGGCGCCGGTGGAAGTTGCGCCCGGCCTGTGGCGCTGGGTGGCCACGGATCTGAAGCCGGTGAAGCTCGAGCGGCGCATGCCGCCGTGGCAGGGCATCGCTGCGCGCATGGTGCTGTCGCTGCAGCCGCCCAGCGGCACGGGCGGAGGATTTCAAAGCTGGCAGGAAGTCGGCGCGTGGTATGTCGGTCTGACGAACGGGCGGCGCGATCCCTCGCCCCAGCTGCGTCAGAAGGTGCAGGAGCTCACCGCGTCCGCGCCTGACCTGTTGAGCAAGATGCGCGCCCTTTCCATCTTCGCGCAAAGGGACATTCGTTACGTTGCCATCGAGCTCGGTGTCGGCGGCGTGCAGCCTCACCCGGCGAGTGAAGTGCTGGCGCACGGCTACGGCGATTGCAAGGACAAGGTGACCCTGCTCTCCTCGATGCTGAAGGAGATCGGCGTCGACTCGCACTACGTGCTCATCAACACCGAGCGCGGTTCCGTGGCGGCGGGCACGCCGCCCAACATGGGATTCAACCACGCGATTCTCGCGATTCGCCTTCCGGCCGGCGTCGACACCGCCCGGCTGCCGGCGATGATCGCGCACAAGACACTCGGCCCCGTGTTGTTCTTCGATCCCACCCATCCGCTCATTCCTCTCGGCCACTACCGGGCGGACTGCAGGCCAACTTTGGGCTGCTCGTGACGCAGGCCGGCGGCGAGCTGCTGGCGCTCCCGCAGACGCCGAGCGCGCTCAACGGCGTGGAGCGCACGGCAAAACTGACGCTCGACGTGAACGGCACGTTGAAAGGGGAAGTTCGCGAGACCTGGTCCGGAGACGCCGCGGCCGATCAGCGCTTTGCGCTGCGCACCGCGCAGCAGGACGTGGACCAGATAAAGCCGGTCGAAGCCATGCTGACCCATTCGCTGTCGACGTTTCAGATCCTGCACGCGGCCGTGGGCAACCAGAAAGTCATGGAAGAGCCGCTCATCTGGCAGTACACCGTCGAGGTCCCGCGATATCCGCGGGCCGCCGGCGATCTGCTGATCATCCGGCCGCGTGTGTTCGGCTCCATGTCGAGCGGCATGCTGGAAACGAAGGAGCCGCGCCAGCATCCGATCGAGTTCGAGGCGCCCGTTCGCAACACCGACGTGTTCGAGATCACCGTGCCCGCGGGCTACGTGCCCGACGCGCTGCCGCCGGCGGTGAACAAGGATCTCGGGTTCGTCTCCTATCGCAGCTCCACGACCTTCGCCGGCAACGTGCTCCGCTACACCCGCACGCTCGAGGTGAAAGATCTCAGCGTGCCCGTGGCGAAAGCGCAGTCGCTGAAGGCGTTCTTCCGCGAGATCGAGTCGGATGAGCGCAATTCGGCGGTGCTGAAGACGGCGCAGTAGCGGGCCTGCAGGGGCCAGCAATGGCTCGCTGCGGTGGGACGGAGTAGGCTCTGCGATTCCGGCATGTCCCAGCACTACCATCACTGGCTCGTCCTGGTCTCACTACTGGTCGCCATCCTGGCGTCCTACACCGCCCTTACGCTCGCGCTGCGCATTCGTGTGGCGAGTCGGCAGCTCGCGCCAGCCTGGCTGGTCGGCGGCGGTGTTGCGATGGGAATCGGCATCTGGTCCATGCACTTCGTCGGCATGCTGGCGCTCAGGCTGCCGATCGAGATCGCCTACGACGTACGCACCACGCTGCTGTCGATGGTCATTGCGATCGTGGTATCGACGTTTGCGTTGCACATCGCGAGCCGCGACAAGGTTGGACGCGCCGCGCTGGTCGGTGCCGGTTTCGCGATGGGCATCGGTATCTGCGCCATGCACTACGTGGGCATGGCGGCGATCGAGATCACGCCGCCGATCACCTATGACCCGGGCTGGGTGGCCGTGTCATTCGCGATTTCCATCGCGGCATCGTTTGCGGCGCTCGGCATCGCGTTTTCCTCGCGTGGGCAATCGGGCTGGCGCCGCTATCATCGCGCGTTCGGCGCGATCGGCATGGGACTGGCGATCGCCGGAATGCACTACGCGGGAATGGCTGCCGCCCGATTCCCGCCCGCGGCAGAAAGTGGCGTGGCCGTGGTGAACAAGGGCTGGCTCGCCGGCTCGGTTACGACGATCACCTTGTTCGTGCTCATCGCAACGCTGCTGCTGTCGCTGATCGAATCGCGTGCCACCGCTCGCGCCGCGAGATTCCAGGCATCTCTCAAGGAAGCCGCCGAAACGAGCAGGGCAAAGGACGAATTCCTGGCCATGCTGGGACACGAGCTGCGGAATCCGCTGGCGTCGATCACGAACGCGATACACCTGTTGCAACGTTCGGGGCCGGATGACGCGACCATCGCCAGTTCGCCGAGGACGTCATTGCGAGGCAGTCATTGCACCTGATGCGTATCGTCGATGACCTGCTCGACGTGGGACGCGCCATCGCGGGCAAGATCTCGCTGCAACGCGACTCGATCGACCTGCACGCAACGGCCGCCGAGAGCCTGCGCGCGCTGGCCGCCGCGGGCATCACGGCCGATCGACGGATCGAGCTGACCGGCACGGTCGCCTGGGTGAACGCCGATCGCTCGCGCCTCATGCAGGTCGTGACCAACCTGGTCTCGAATGCCGTGCAGCACACGGTCAACGGCGGCCACATCGTCGTCAGTGTCCACGCCGGTGCGGACACGGTCGGGCTCACCGTGAGCGACGACGGAGCGGGCATGGACACCGAGACGATCGCGCGCGCGTTCGAGCTCTTCTTCCAGGCGCGACAGGGGCTCGAGCGCAGGCGGGGCGGTCTCGGCATCGGGCTCACGCTCGCGCGGCGCATCGTCGAGCTGCACGGCGGCACCATCGAGGTCGCGAGCCAAGGATTGGGGAAAGGCACGACCTTCAGCATTCGACTGCCGGTCGCACCGGAACTCGCCGGTGCCGCCACTCGACCCGAGGCAGGCCACGCCGACTCGCGCCAGGTCGTCATCGTCGAGGACCTGGAGGACGCGCGCTTGAGCTTGCAGAAGATCCTCGAGCAGCAAGGGCATACGGTGCACGCGGCATGTGATGGCCCCGGCGGGTTCGACCTGATCACCCGCGTACAGCCGGACGTCGCGCTGATCGACATCGGACTTCCCGGGCACGATGGCTATGACCTCGCGCAGCGGGTCCGTTCCGCGGGCTTGAAGACCTATCTCATCGCGCTGACCGGCTACGGATTGGCCGAGGACCGCAGCCGCGCGATCGCTCGGGGTTCGACGTGCACATGACGAAGCCACCGCCGATGGAGCGGTTGCTCGCCATGATCGCGTCGACGCCGTCCGCCCGCCGTCACACCCACCCGATCGTCGCCGGCGGCTTGCCCGAGATGTCGTAGAACTCGGCTCTGATCTCGTAATCATATTGCCGCGCGTCCGCGAGTGTGGCAAAACTCCGTCAGGTAGTTCGACCACGAGGGAGTCACATGAAACAATTCGTACGCGCCGTCACGGTGCTCGGTGTGCTGCTCGGCAGCGGCTGCGCAGCGATACCCATGCACGATACCAACGTCGTCAAGGAAGTCCCGCCGGGCAAGGCATTGGTCACGTTCGTCCGGCCGGTCATCATGATCGGCGAAGCCATGAACGTTTATCTCTGGGATGGCGAGCACTTCATCGGCGTGCTCGGCTCCGGCGACATGGTGCAGTACGAAGCGACACCGGGCGAGCATGTTTTCCTCGGCCGCTCGGAAAACTGGACTTATGCCTCGGGCAGCCTCGAAGCCGGCAAGCGCTACCTCATCAAGACCAACATGTTCCCGGGGTTCGCAATGCGCGCGGCATTCGCCTCGATGCCGTCGACCGACACGCGCCTGTCCGAGTGGTACACGAAGATGCCGCCCAAAGCCGCGGCCGAGGCGGATCGCGCGAAATACGAAGCGGGAAAGATCGGCGACACGCGCAAAGCGATCGCGAGCTTCAAGGAAGGCACCGTCAAGTCGTTCGCGCAGATCCTGCCTGGCGACGGACACTAGACGCGGCCGCTCGCAATGAGCGCGTCGACGCCGTCGGTTCGCCGTCAATCCGACTCGATCGCCGCCGGCGGATTGCCCGAGATGTCGCAGACCGCATGAGACGCCGCGTTCCACGGAAGAACTCACTCGCGCTGCTGGCGTTGGTCTCGCTACTGTTCTCGACGCTCTGGGGCTGCTCGGATGGCCCGGATGACAACGGCGCGAGTCGCAAACCGAAATTGGTACTCGGTTTCAGTCCGATCGTGAGCTGGGGGAACTGGAACGGCGCCAACGCGGAATCCGTCCGCAAGGCAGCGCGCGCCGCAGGCATCGAGCTGCGACTGGAAGATGCGCGCCACAGCCAGGAAAAACAGGTGGCGCACCTGCGCTCTTTCGTCAGCCAGCGCGTGGACGTGATCGCCTTCTCGCCCGTCGTCGAGAGCGGTTGGGAGGCCGTGCTGCGCGAGATCCGGTCGGCGGGAATCCCCGTGATCCTCATGGATCGCGCCATCGAGGTCAGCGACGACTCTCTGTACGTTTCGCTGATTGGCTCGGACTTTGTCGAGGAGGGACGGCGGGCCGGGCGCTGGCTGCTGCAGAACACCCGCGACGTTCCGGGAGGGATCGACATCGTCGAGCTGCAGGGTACGGTGGGTTCGGCGCCGGCCAATGACCGCAAGCAAGGCTTCGCCGAGGTCATCGCGGCCGATCCGCGCTACCGCATCATCCGTTCGCAGAGCGGCGACTTCGACCGCGCCCGGGCGCGCGAAATCATGGCGGGGTTCCTGCAGGCCGAGGGTCGCCGCATCCGCGTGGTGTTCGCACACGGCGATGCCATGGCGTTTGGCGCCATCGAGGCCATCGAAGGAGCGGGATTCAAACCCGGCAGCGACATCCTGGTGATTTCGATCGAAGGCAGCCGCACGGCGCTCGAAGCCATCGTCGCCGGCAAACTCAACGTATCCGTGGAGTGCAGTCCACTGCTGGGACCGCCGCTCATGACCGTGGTCAAGGATCTCGCCGCCGGCAAACCGGTTCCCAGGCGCGTGATCACGCAGGAGTTCGTGTTCACGCGCGACAACGCCGCGGTGGAGTTGCCCAAGCGCACGTATTAGTGAGCTAGCCGGTTGACCTCAGTCGACTCATGAGAGGCCCTCGCTGGGTTTGCGCGTCAGCGTCAACGACGGGTCGTAGTCCGCACCCGCGATGTCCTTGAACGCCAGCATCGCGGGGATGCGTGCCGACGCGCCGTCGTAGAAGCCATTCAGGTCCGCGAACTCCCTGGGATTGCGAAACGTGCCGAACAGGATGTCGAACAGCGGCAGGTCGGAGTAGTTGAACTGATGGACGCCGCGCGCGTGATGCAGGCTGTGACTCTCGGGCCGCTGCACCAGGTAGCCCAGCCATTGCGGCGTGCGAATGTTGGCGTGCTGGAAGGTGCCGAGGAACATCGTGAAATACAGCGTGTAGGTTGCCGCCTGCGCGCTCAGTCCGAGCAGGGTCAATGCCACGCTCGTGAGGAACGTGAAGCCGACGATGTCCAGCGGGCTGAAATAGAAGGCGCCGAAGGTGTCGACGCGCTCGGCGCTGTGGTGCATTTGATGGAAGGCGCGCCATAACCAGTGATTGCGGTGCATCGCCCGGTGGTAGACATAGACGAAAAACTCGAACAGCAGGACGCCGATGGCCGCGCCCACGAAGGGATTGAGGCTTCCCAGGTCGAAAAGCTGGAACCGCGCCAGGCTCTCGCCCCAGATCAGTGGCAGGTACGAGGAACCAAAGAAATAGACCGTGAAGACCAGCATCGACCGGGTTCTCCACCCCTTGACCTTCGGCAGGGCGCGCGCCGGAAAGAGCGCCTCGAGCAGGATCAGGGCACCATAGATGCCCAAGACAATCAATGAGATGGGGTCCATCAGAATTTGTAATGGCGTAGGCATGTCATTCTCCCTTGTTGACGAGTGATCGTGGCCTACGGTGTCGATGCCGCTGCGTCCGTGCATGACGAGAGCACAACGATTGAGTAATGTTTTCCTAACGACCACCTGATCCCGGCGAGAAGCAGCCTTGGCAGACGAAAAAAAATTTCGGGTGGGCAATTACACGATCGACCCCGCCCTGTTCCGGGTCACCAGCGGGAGTGAAGTTGTCCCCGTCGAGCCCAAGGTGTTCGACCTCCTCGTCTACCTGATCCGGCATCGCGACCGCGTGTTATCCCGGGATGAGTTGTTCCAGAAGGTGTGGGACGGGCGCGAGGTGTCGGACGCCACGCTGAGCAACCACATCAAGAGTGCCCGCCGTGCGCTGGGCGACAGCGGCGAGCTGCAGCAGACCATCCAGACCGTGCGCGGCCGGGGCTATCAGTTCGTCGCGCCGGTCACCGAGCTGCAAGTTGCCGCTGAATCTTCCGGCGACCAGAAGCAGCCGGTCGCGGCAGTGGCCGCGCGCAGCCGCAGACGCCAAGCCTGGCTGCTGCCGCTCGCGGCGGCTTTCCTGGTGGTCGTTGCCACCGGCGCTCTTGTATGGCGCATGGCCCGTTCGCCGGACGCGCCGGTCAAGGCTCCGCCGCCCATCGTGCTGGTTTTGCCGCTGGAAGTCGCCGGCGATGGGCGCGCTTCATGGCAGGGCTGGGCCGATGAAATCACGCGAAGAGTCATCGGCAGCCTGCGCCAGATATCCGGTTTGCGGGCCTTGGACCGCGCGACTTCGTTCTCTTTCCGCGGTGCGGATCGCAATCACGAACACATTCGACGACAGCTGCCGGAAGTGCGTTACGTCCTCAGCGGGATAGTCACGCCTTCCAGCACCCGGAGTTTCCGCATCACGTTGGAGCTCGATGAGCTCGACACCGGCAAGCAGGCCTGGCGCAAGGTGTACGAGCACCGGGGCTCGTTCGACGAGGCTGCGCTGACCGAGGTGGAGGCGGCCATCGCACCCGCCGTATCGCAGTCCCTGCAGGTGACCATGCTCGATGACGAACGGCTGGCCCTGCGTCGGTTGCGCGAGCCGCTGACTTCTGACCGTCAGGCGATGGAGCTTTACGTCGAAGGCTGGAAGTACCTGCAGCTCTACGACTACGAATCCATGAAGAAGGCGACTGCCCTCTTCGAACAGGCGGTCGCACGCGATAAAGACTTCTTCGATGCCTGGCTCGCGCTCGGTGAGGCTTACCGCTGGATCTTCGGTTACTACGAGACTCCCAGGGATGTGCTGCCCAAGGTGGTTAGCGCGCTGAAGCGCGCGCAGGAATTGCGCCCGGATTCCGCCGAGCCTCTGTCCGCACTGGGACTCACCTACACGATGGCGTGGGACTGGGAGCCGGCGTGGCGGTACCTGAACCTGGCGCGCGAGAAGGACTCGCACCTCGCAACCACCGAGCTGGGCTTTGCGTTGTACTACTGCGCTCACGATGAACCCGAACGGGTGAAGCAGTCGCTGCAGCGCGCGAAAGAGAACGACCCGCTCAACGCGGAGCTGGCGGACTGGGGCAACTGGGCGCTGGTCATGGTCGGGGAAAGCGACGCCGCCCGCGAGTGGGTGAACGGCATGATGGAAAAGCACCCCACCATCGGATTCATCGCCGCGGGCGCAGGCGTCGGTGCATCGATCGTGGGCGACCACCCGAGGGCGGTGAAACTCACGGAGCAGGGACATCTGCTCGACAACACGCCGGTCGTGAAAGTGATGCTGGCGCAGGCGTACGGCTACTCCGGGCGCGACGACGAGGCCCGGTCGCTGCTGCATGAGGCCGAGCGCGCGGGTGTGTACACCTGCCCGTATGAATCGGCGGTTGCGTATCTGGTCATCGGCGAGACCGACACCAGCATGGCATTGCTGGAGAAGAGCTACGACAAACGGTCCAACTGCCTCATCTTCCTGCGCGTCGATCCGAGGCTGCAGTCGCTGCGCGAAGACCCGCGCTACCGACAGCGCTTTCAGGCACTGCTCGTCCGCGTCGGGCTCGACGACGAAGCCGTGCGAGTCCGCAAGGCGCAGATGAGCAAGCAGTGATGTCCACCGCCGAACACAGCTTGCAGGCCCCGCCCGCCAACGCCCGGTTGCCACGGCAGATCCCGTTCATCATCGGCAACGAGGCGTGCGAACGCTTCAGCTTCTATGGGATGCGCAACATCCTGACGCCGTTCCTCGTGAGCTCGCTGCTGCTGTATGCACCGGAAGCCGAGCGTGCCGGAATCGCCAAGGATGTGTTCCATTCCTTCGTGATCGGCGTGTACTTCTTCCCGCTGCTCGGCGGCTGGATCGCCGACCGGCTGCTCGGCAAATACCGCACGATCCTGTGGCTGTCGCTCGTCTACTGCATTGGGCACGCGTGCCTCGCCGCGTTCGACGACAACCGCACGGGCTTCTACACGGGCCTCTTCCTCATCGCGCTGGGTTCCGGCGGCATCAAGCCGCTCGTCGTCTCGTTCGTCGGCGATCAGTTCGATCAGTCCAACAAACACATCGCGAAGGTCGTGTTCGACGCCTTCTACTGGAGCATCAACTTCGGGTCGTTCTTTGCGTCGCTCTTCATGCCGGTCCTGCTGCGCAACTACGGCCCGGCGCTGGCATTCGGCGTCCCGGGAATCCTGATGTTCATCGCCACGGTCATTTTCTGGTCCGGGCGCAAGAAATACGTGAACGTGCCGCCCGCGCCCTCCGACCCGCACTCATTCTTGCGGGTCGCGCGCACGGCGCTGTGGTCCCGCGCCGAGGGACGAGGACGGCCCGGGCTGATCATCGCCGCGATCGGAGCTGCGCTGGCTCTCGGTGCGCTCGCATTGATCGGATCGCTCGGCTTCGTGGCGTCCGCCTGTCTTGCCCTCGTCTGCGTGCTGGCATTCGGCGGCACCGGTGCGTACTTGCAACTCGATCGCGCACGCTCGGCTGCATCCCCAGGATCGCATCGACGGCGTCCGGGCGGTGCTTCGCATCCTCATCGTGTTCGCGCTCGTGACGCCGTTCTGGTCGCTGTTCGATCAAAAGGCATCGACGTGGATACTGCAGGCGGATCAGATGGCCAAGCCCGTCTGGTTCTCATCCGCGCAGATGCAGGCGCTGAATCCGGCGCTCGTCATGATCCTCATTCCCTTCAACAACCTCGTGCTGTATCCGGCGCTGCGCCGCCTCGGCGTCGAGGTGACGGCACTGCGGCGCATGGGTTTCGGTATCGCGTTTTCGGGACTGGCGTGGATCGCGGCGGGCGCCATCCAGCTCTCGATAGACGGCGGTGACGAGGTTTCCATCGTCTGGCAGGTGCTGCCGTACGCGCTGCTCACGTTCGGTGAGGTGCTCGTTTCGGCGACGGGGCTCGAGTTCGCGTACAGCCAGGCGCCGCAATCCATGAAAGGCGTGATCATGGCGTTCTGGTACCTGTCGGTAACGACCGGCAATCTCTGGGTGCTGGTGGTCAACGCCAGCGTGCGCAACGAGGCGGTGTTGTCGAGCATCGCCGGCACCGGACTCACGGAAGCCGCGTTTCTCATGTTCTTCTTCGCGGCATTCGCGCTCGTCGTCGCGCTCGTTTTCGGGTGGTACGCGCGTCGCTACCCGATGCAGGATCACTATCGGGCTTAGCTTTCCAGAAAGAACCCTTGCGCCCACCCGGAATCTGCCAACAATCGCGACAATGAACGAAGTCATGAGCCGCGCCACGCAGGTGCTGCACGAGGTCTGGGGCTACTCCGCGTTTCGCGGGCCGCAGGCCGAAATCATCGAGCACGTGGCGAACGGCGGAGACGCCCTCGTCCTGCTGCCCACCGGCGGCGGCAAATCGCTGTGTTATCAGATCCCCTCCCTGGTGCGCGACGGGATGGGCGTGGTCGTGTCGCCGCTCATCGCGCTGATGCAGGACCAGGTTGCCGCGCTGCGCGAAGCGGGTGTGCGCGCGCAATTCCTCAACTCATCCCTGTCCTGGTCCGAGCAGCAGCGCGTGGAAGAGGCGGTGCGTGCCGGCGAGGTCGACATCCTGTACGTCGCCCCCGAGAGGCTGGTGACGGACCGCTGCCTCGAGCTGCTGGATGCCAGCACCATCGCGCTGTTTGCCATCGACGAAGCGCATTGCGTTTCGCAGTGGGGACACGATTTTCGCCCGGAGTACCTGCGGCTGTCGGTGCTGGCGGAGCGTTATCGTGTACCGCGCATCGCGCTCACCGCGACGGCGGACGCCGCCACGCGCAAGGAGATCCTCACGCGATTGCAGCTGGATTCGGCGCGCGTATTCATCGCGAGCTTCGATCGCCCGAACATCCGCTACCGCATTGCCGAGCGCGACAACGCGCGCAAGCAGCTCCTGCAGTTCATCCGGGAAGAACACGCCGGCCATTCCGGCATCGTCTACTGCTTCACGCGCAAGTCCGTGGACGAAACCGCCGCCTTCCTGAAGCACTCCGGTATCGACGCCCTGCCCTATCACGCGGACAAGGAACACGAGATTCGCGGCGAACATCTCAGCCGGTTCATTCGCGACGACGCCGTCGTGATGGTCGCGACCATCGCGTTCGGCATGGGCATCGACAAGCCGGACGTGCGCTTCGTCGCGCACCTCGACATGCCGAAAAGCATCGAGGCGTATTACCAGGAAACGGGCCGCGCCGGCCGCGATGGCCTGCCCGCGGATGCCTGGATGATCTACGGACTGGCCGACGTCGTTCAGCAGCGGCGGCTCATCGACCAGTCGCCGTCGGGCGAGGAGCACAAGCGCGTGTCGGGCGCGAAGCTCGATGCGTTGCTGGGTTTGTGTGAAACGGTGGATTGCCGTCGGGTCCGACTGCTCGACTACTTCGGTGAGACGAGCCGCGCCTGCGGGAACTGCGACAACTGCCTGACTCCGCCCGAGGAATGGGACGGCACCGAGGCCGCGCGCAAACTCATGTCGTGCATCTACCGCTGCGAACAGGCGAGTGGCTTCGGATTCGGCGCGGTGCAGATCATCGACGTGTTGACGGGCCAACGGACGGCGAAGGTGGAGCAGTATGGTCACGATCGCGTGAGCACGTTCGGCATCGGCACGGAGCTCACCGCGCTGCAATGGCGTGCCGTCATTCGCCAGCTCGTCGCGCTGCGTCTCCTGCGGGTGGACTACGACCGGTTCAACATCCTGCGACTGACACCGGCCGCTCGCGAAGTCTTGAGCGGCCGGAGAAGCCTCAAACTACGCAAGCCATCGGAGAAGGTCGCCCGGCAGCGCAAGCCCCGGAGTGCCACAGCCACGCGGTCGCCGCTCGATGCGCTGGCGGGCGAATCGATCGAAGTCTTCCAGGCATTGCGCGAATGGCGCAAGAGCGTGGCGCAGGAGCATGAAGTGCCGGCGTACACCGTGTTCCACGATGCCACGCTGCAGGAGATCGCGCGCGTGCTTCCCGATTCGTTCGACGGGTTGCGCGGAATATCGGGAATCGGCGCGACGAAGCTCGAGCGTTATGGGCAGCTGCTGCTGAAAATTGTCAGTGAGCGCGGTTCCAGCAAGTCGACGGCCGACCGTATCGGCGCCAGGTGATATTGCGGGTCAGCGATTCAGCAGCCACGCGAAGACCTCTTCCGTGAACGCGGCGCTGTCCTTGCCCCAGAAAACCGTGTTCGCGGGATCGCGCGGCACACCCGACAGGCGAATGCCCTCGGGTTTTCCCATGAACGCACTGGCCATGGCTTCGGCCATGACGATCACTCGCGCGGAACCCAACTGCGAAAAACTGGCGAACGGCTGCGCCGTCTTGCCGTCACGGTCGAGCTGCCAGGCGAATGCCGTGCCGCCGGCCACCGCGCGTCCGCCGCTGTAAGGCACTTCGCGATCGGCGCGATTGATCGGGCCTGCCTTCGCGAGCGCACCGGCGTTGTGCAGGTATTCATTGTCCGCGGAGAGCTCGAATCCCAGCGGGCCTATGACATCGTTGATTCCGGTCCCGTCCAGGGACGTACGCCGTTCCTCGTCCATCACCACGCAGAGCGATCCACCGCCGCGAACGAAGTCGATGATGGCCTGCTTCTCGTTCTCTGCATAAGGCTTGGTGGGAGCGCGCAGGTAGAGCAGGTGCGCGCCACGCAGCGCCTCGGCCGTCAAAGGACCCGCAGCGGGCTCGATCTGGAATCCCAGCTTCCCGCCGAGCTCCGTCATTTGCGTGATGACGGAGGTCTGGCCATGACCGAGGTCGTAGACCACGCGTGGGATGGCCGATTGTGCCGGCAACCCGAAGGCCAGCAGCAGCGAAAACACGAGTGGAGTCTTCATGCGCACCATTCTGCGTCGGCGCTGCCCGGAACACCGCCGCTTTGCGCCAGGACGTGGGTTGGATCCGCTGGACCGCGGGTGGCCCGCAAGTTCACCGTCGGCTAGCCTTCAGGCATCGGGTGGGACATGGGAGAAACCGGAATGAAATACGCCGCCATCGCCGCGCTGTTCTTGATCTGCGGCTGCGCAACCGTTCCGCGCGAGACGCCTCCCACTCCCGCGCTCAGCGTCTTCGTCGTCGCCCATCCCGACGACTGGCAGCTCTTCATGAACCCCGACGCGTTTCACGCGATGAACGAGCCGCACGAGAAGGCCGTGTTCGTGCACGTCTCGGCGGGCGACGCCGGCCTGGTTCTGGGCGGCGAGCCGACTCCTTATTATCTGGCGCGCGAGGAAGGCGCGTTGCGCGCCATCCGTTTCATGGCCAACGCCGCCAACGCGACCGCCGCGCTGGGCACCGACACCAGGCCCGAAGCCGTCGAACGCGCCGGACACAAGGTGGCTCGCCACACCTACGCCAACGCGGTTGCGTATTTCCTGCGCGTGCATGACGGCAACATCGTCAACGGCAACGACTTCCAGCAGCATCCGTTGGCGCTGGAGCGGCTGCGTTCGGGTGCGTCCGCCGAGACGAAGGCCATCGACGATAGCGCGCGTTACGTGGGGTGGAGCGATTTCGTCGCCACGCTCGAGGCCGTCATCACGAGCGAGCTTGCGCCCGGTAGCGCGCTGAACCTGCACATCGCCGACCTGGATGAACGTCGCAATCCGGGCGACCATCCCGATCATCGGGCCGTGGCGTTTGCGATGGAGGAAGTCGCCACCCGCCTCCCCTGCGCCCGCGTCAGCCGGCACCTGGAATACGCCACGCGTGACCGCAAGGCCAACGTGAAGGGTGTGGACTACATGATCGATGTGGGAACCTGGGCGGCGACTGCTTCGGGTCTCAGCGATAGTCACGCGGGCAGCACCTGGGAATCGGGACACAACGCGTGGTTGGGACGAGACTATCACCGCACGCAGGAGCCGCGCGGCACGTGCCGCTGAGCGCCAGGCTTTTCCCTGGCTACTCCTCCCAAGGAGGCATTTCACCCATCGCGACTTTGGATGAATTGCCGAGCAGGAAATCGTTCAATACATCGATGGTGTCGGGAAACGCGGCTTGAATTTTTGCACTGAGCTCCACTGAATTTTTCGACGTGGCGACGGCCTTGTTGAACGCCTTGATGTAGTTGCGCGAAAAGTCGATTGCGCGGGAATCATCGGCCAGGCCCGGCTTTCTGTGACCCGCCACGACGAGCTTCGGCCCCAGCGCGGCCATTCGATCGAGCGAGGCCAGCCATGCGACACGGTCTGCGTCGCGCGTTTCCCCGAACCACAAATGCATCTCGTTGAAAATCAGGTCGCCGCCGATCAATGCCTTGGCATCGGGGACCCACAACGCGGTCGAATGCACGTGATCGCCTTGCATCGGTCCGATCACCTCCATCCGATGCCCTTCAAACTCGAAGTAGTTGCCTTGCAACTCGGTGGGCGCTTGCGGATGACGCGGCCCGTTCGCGCCCAGCATGGGGCCCCAACGCTTGAGTTTTATCGGAATCGATTTCCAGATATCGGCCACCACCGCGGGTGCGGCGAGCACTCGTACGTTTGGAAACTCAAGGGTGAACACCTCGAGCGAGAACCAATGATCTGGGTGATCGTGCGTGACGAAAATCGTGTCCAGCGTCTTGCCGCTCTCGAGGATTGCGCCGACTGTTCGATGAGCCTCTGCACGCGTGAAGGGCACATCGACGAGCACGGCGCCCTTCTCGCCCTTGATCAATGCGAGATTCGCATACAGATTGTCGGCATTGGTCCGAATGACCTGGACTTCCAAAGACCCCGCATGCGCGTTCGACCAGAGCATCACCGCGCCCAGCATCGCGAAAAGTCGCTTCATTTCGCTCTCCTCACAGAAGTTCCTGACATCCAGGCTCGCCCGCCGCAGACCCCTGGATGCCACTAATGACACATCGTCGGCCGGGCTGATCTTCCGGGAGTGAACTGACGCGTCGCCGGGTTCGCCCGGGGCTCTTTCAGCTCACCCTCGGACAAATACTATTTCCCTCGGCGACGACTCCTTGCGATGGGTCAGATGAAGCCTCACCCGTGACACTTGTCAGTTTCTAGCGTGACAGCTTCCACTACGCCGACAGCCGCCGTTCGCGCAATCTCCCCACGTCGTCGAACCATCGTCACCCCAGGAGTTGTCATGAATACGTCGGTCAAGACCCTGCTCTATCGCATCACCATGCTGGTCGTCGTTACCCTCGCGGTTGCCGCGGTGTTCGATTGGTCAGGCCTGTCGAGCTGAATAACCCCCGCCGGTTTCCCGGCGGGGGTCTTCTATCTACCTTTCGACTGACGTGCCGTCCGGATCATTCGCCGGCGCGTGACTCGAGTTCCGCGCGAGTCGTCCACGGGACTCCGGGTCCGACCGCTCCTGTTGCCAGCACGACGAGGGCCGCCGCGATCCACCAGGCGCGGCTTCGCGCGATGGTCCGCGCAGGCTCCCCTTTCCCGTCGCCGACGAACCACTGGAGAAGTCCCCAGGCGCCGATGGCCGGAAAGAGATGTCCGACGAACGAAAAGATGGCGGCTTCGGGAACCGGGCTGAGGAGCGCGCTGGCGGACAGGATGGCGCTCGCGACGATCGCGGGGAGCAGCACGAGTGCGAAGAGACGGGAGCGGCGGTCCGGCCCGCTGCCCAGCAGCGGATCGGCGTTTCTCGCAGCCACCCAGAGGGCCCCGAAATACAGCACTCCGCCCAGAAGCACGCACGCGATCCGCACGGGCACGCCGGCGCCTGCGAGAATCGTCCTGAAGTCACCGAACGCAAATGCGCTGCCGAAGAAAAAGTATCCGGTCGCGCTCACGAGGTTGACCATCGAGCCGAACCAGAGCACGTAGTACCGCCTCGCCGGCGCACCGGGTCCGATCATCCGGAGAAATGCGAGGAACGTCAGGCCGAGAGCGAGATTGAAGAGAGTGCCACCCAGCGAAATCGTGCGGATTGCGCTGTCGGAGAGGCCGGTCTTGTTTCCGATGAAATAGGTGCTGGAGAACTGGACAGGATCACAGCCCGTCAGAACGCACGCAGCGCCGTGGCCAATCGCCTCGTGTCCAACGGTCGAGAACACCGTGATCGTGAATCCGATCGCCACGGCGGTCGGGATGTCGTGCCGGTCCATGTCCTCGCAACCTACGGGCGGGTATCCAAAGGTCTTGCCTCGCTTGCAGATCAGCGTCGCTCGTTCTGTACCGCCTTGGTCCAGACCGCGTCCAGATACTCCTGAGTCCTTTCACTCGCAGCCACGCTTGCTTCGAAAAGATCGGAATCGCCGACCATGGCTGCAAAGTTTTCGAACATCAACGCTGCGGCGGGTTTCGCGGAGGGAACCTTGATGCGCTCTAGCGTTGCGCTTTCACCGAATTGGCCCTTGCGATACTCGTACTCGGCGGGTTCGGTGGGTCCAGTGGATCCGCCGAGTCCATTGCCCACATCCTGGACGAAGTCATGAAGACTGAATTGACCGCCGGCACCGGACATCCTCAAGTCCATATTCAGTGCGCCTGCATCGAAGCCGCAGGTCCACGTGGTGGTTGACCCATCGTTGAAAGCGATGACTCCACTGCCCGTGACCACGGCGTTACTTCTCTTGTCACGGCGAACGTAAGCATCCACGCCGATTACTTTGACGCCAGGCGCGGTGAACTCCACGGCCGCTCGCATGTTGTACCAACCGGCATCGCCAATCGCACCATAAGGCTCGAGATCGGGATCCAAACGAATGTTATCTGCGTCCGTCAGACTGAATTGAAACGCCGAATCGATCGACCACGGC
This sequence comes from uncultured Pseudomonadota bacterium, assembly GCA_963774045.1. Classification (GTDB taxonomy): domain Bacteria; phylum Pseudomonadota; class Gammaproteobacteria; order Steroidobacterales; family Steroidobacteraceae; genus CADEED01. The sequence continues at coordinate 11,470 of CAVZED010000006.1, read as the reverse complement.
CAGCCAATCTTCTCGCGCATGGTGGTTTTGATTTTTGCCGTTCTCGGGTGATGCACAAAGTGTGTGCCATCCATGAAGCCGACACCATTTTTGCGACAGGCTGATGTGATGCGACGCAACGAAAGCAAATTGGCAAAAGGCTTTTCGCCGAGAACGTGTTTGCCGTTAGCCGCAGCCAATAGGCATATTTCTTCCCGGGCGGCGGTTGGTGTAGCAACGTAGATTGCGTCGACGGAGTTCGAAGCCAACATCTCCGACCACGAACCGAACGCGCCAGGAATACCATGCGTGTTCGCGAACTTCTTTGCAGTTTCAATCTTCCGGCTGGCTACGGCTGCCAGTTCGGTGCGTGCGGCCATCTTCATCATCGGCGCCACAAGATTTGCGATCATCCCGGTGCCGACGATTCCCCAACGTAGTGGCCGATCTGTCTGCTTGACCACGCCAGACGACTCTGCGGCAGAGAGAGCCGGGATCGCGGATGCAACTGCGCCGGCGCCGACCAACTCCAAGAGCTTGCGACGTCCGGCATCGACCGTCGTCGAATGGCCGGATTTGTCGTTTTGGCTATTCATGCAACTCTCCCTCAACGTCGTAGGATTCTGTGCCCGTTACAGGCGCGTAGCCAGCACAAAGCGCAGCGCACAACGACGACACCATTGGTGCAGCGGCCGCTCGGACTGCACTGCATCGGCCAGCAGCGCCGCGGTCTCGACCAAGCGTCTTGCGAGCGCACGACGGGCACAACCCGCGGTATTCTTCGACTCAAGCTTTCCATGGGAGGAATCGAATGAACAAGAAGAACCTTGCGGTCATCATGTGCGCCGCGCCGCTGGGCGCGCTCGGTGTAGCGCCAGCCGCACTCGCTCAGGAAGACGACTCGGTATTCGAGACCGTCACCGTGACCGCGCAGAAGCGCGAGCAGAGCATCTATGACGTGCCGGTGGCGATCAGCGCCTTCACGGCGAAGACCATCGAAAAGCAGGGCATCATCGATCTCACCGACATCGGCAAGTTCGTGCCGAACCTCAACATCACCGGCTTCTCGGCGGGCCACACGGCATCGCAGAATCCGTTCATCCGCGGCATCGGCCTGCAGGATCACCTGATCACCACCGAGCCGGGCGTCGGCGTGTACATCGATGGCGTCTATCTGGGCCGCCAGGTCGGCCAGAACTGGAGCCTCGCCAATATCGAGCGCGTCGAAGTCTTGCGCGGCCCGCAAGGCACGCTGTACGGGCGCAATTCGATCGGTGGCGCCATCAACATCATCACGCGCAAGCCGGGAGACAAACAGGGCGGAAGAGTGTCATTGACCGCCGGCAGTCGCGGACGCCTGAACGGCGACGTGTACGCGGACTTGGCCGTCACGGACGAGTTCGCCATGTCATTCAGCCTGGCCTACCAGCGCCGTGACGGGCTCGGCGACTTTCTGAACTATCGAAGATCCGAACAAGGAAGTCGGCGAGATGCAGGACATTTCCGGACGCATCGCGATGCAGTGGAAGCCGACCGACAACCTGTCATTCCTGCTGACCGGAGACGGCAACGACGGCGAGAACGGCCTGCGCCCGTACTACACGTTGATCGATGAGCTGGGCGCGGCGTGCCGGGCCAACCCGCCCACTCCGCCGGCGAACTGCAATGCCGCCAACGGCGCCGTGTACAACGCCGGCTACCGGAATTCCGATCGGGCGAGCGATCACTACGACAACAACACCGGCCAGGCGAACCAGATCGAGGTGACGAACCAGGCGCATGGCGTCTCACTGACGGTCGATTACGAGGTCTCGGACGCGCTGAATTTCAGGCTGCTCGCGAGCGACCGCCACTCGGAGTACGAGAGCGGACTCGACGACGACAGCTTCGTCGACGACTTCCTGTCGTTCCCCGAGATCGGCTCCGCCGATCAGCAGTCGATGGAATTGCAGGCCACGGGCAAGGCGGGCGCCTTCGACTACGTGGTCGGCCTCTTCTACTACGAGGAGGAAGGACAGAACTTCCAGAACGACACGCAGTTCAACTGCGGCAGCGCGGCAACGCCCTGCACGAGCCCGCCCGGCGGCGACTTCTTCCTTCACCAGAAGTACGACAGCCTGGCGGTCTACGCCAATGTCGGCTTCCAGGTGAACGATCAGCTCCGCATCGCGGCGGGCCTGCGGCAGACGGAGGACGACAAGGCCGCGGACACGGAGCCCGTGGTGGGAGTGATCGGGGCGTCCAACACCAACGATGGCTCGGAACTCACCTGGGACCTCTCGGCCTCGTACAAATTCGCGGACCGGCTGACGTTCTATGGCTCCGTTCAGAGTGGCTACCAGGCCGGCCAGTACCCGGCGCGTCCGTTCTGCCTGTTCGGGAATCCCAATTGTTTCGTGGCCACCGAGAACGTCACGGCGATCAATTACGAAGTAGGCATGAAGGGTGAGCTCTTCGACAGACTGCAGCTCAGCATCGCCGTGTTCAACACGGACTATAAGGACCTGCCCTACCAGGTGAGCAGTTCGACGGGGGCTGGCTTCAATACGGAGAACATCGTCGTGGATCAGACCTCGCGCGGTGCCGAGCTCGAAACCACCTGGGCCGCGACCGACAACTTCCGTCTGCACGCGAGCCTGGGATTCATCGACGTGGACGTCGACGATCCGAATCCGGCCGCGGTGGCTCCGCTGACACCGGAACTGACCGCGTCGATCAGCCCCGAGCTGACGATTCCGGCGGGCAGCGGAAGCTCACGATGCGCGCCGACTGGTCATACCGGGACGACATGTTCGGCGAGCCGAGCAACGACCCGGCGCGGTTCACGTTCATCGAGAGCCGCAGCCTGATCAATGCCGACATCAGCTACCAGCCCGCCGGTGGCGACTGGACCGTCGGGTTCTACGGCCGGAACATCACGGATGAGCGCTATGACAATGCGCGGCTCAACACGGGGGATTACGTGCTGGTGATGCTGAGCAATGATGCGAGCGAGTTCGGGGTGCGGTTCGTCAAGGAGTTCTGACACTCAATAGATCCACACGGCGCCGCGGCCTGGCATCGAATTGTCATCGCGGTTGCCGTCGATGCCGGTGGCGGCGCTGGGGTCATAGGACCCTCAGTCGGCGCTCGTGGGCTCCGGCCGATAAACGGGCGTGAGCAGAAACATGCGGGCGGTTCCGCTGTTCGAATCGGCGCCGAGCGCGACCATCTGGCCACGATCGTTGATGAAGTACGCTTGCAGCAGCGTGACGCTCCCTTTCAGCGGATCGTCGGCGGCGATGCGGGGGGTCAGCTCGATCGCGCGATTGCCTACCCACATCACCGCGTAAAAATTGAAGCCGTTTGCAGTGTATCCGACCGCCACACCCCAGTCGTTGATGTCGTTGGCTCCACTCACGTCATCGCCGCGACCGAGTCGCGGCATTTCCTGCAGCACTTGAGCGGACCAGAGGAATGCCCGCTGAGTGTTCCCAATCAGGTTGTTGCCGACGACCTGATCGTGATTGTTGATCGCTTTCGCTTCGCCGCGTGTTGCGTCCGGCAGCAGCGGCAGCGGGATCACCGAGCCATCCGCCCAGAGCACCGGGTACGCGGCGGCGTCTGTCCCGCTCATGCCGACGACGACACCGGCTTCGTTGATACTCCAGGCGGTCGAGACGGACCCGCCCGGCAAATGCGGCAGGAACTCCGTGACCGGCGAGTTCGAGGGGAAGCCATGCAGGATGAAGGCCCGTGGACCGGACTTCCCGAGAATCTGCCCGTCATTGTTGATCGCATACATGATTGAAGGGACGCCCGGCTCGACCTCGATATCGAAGCGTCGGTCGTTGCGCAACAGGAACGCGCGCGGCGTCCGGTCGTTGCGATGTCCGATGATGCGCGATCGATCGTTGATTCCCATCGCCTCGGTTTGCCCTGACGTCGGGTCGATCCGGTTCACCAGGTCCGTGTACGTACCGTCGCGCCACAGAAAGGCCCGCACACCGGTCGTCTCGACGAATCCAACCACCTCTCCTTTGTTGTTCAGACCGTTCACGTAAGTCAGCGACACGTTTGCGGGATCCTCGATCGGCGCGAGCCGAAACGAGACCTCTGCGTGTGCCGCAGTGGCTGCTACACACAACAACAGGCCCGCCATCACCGACTTGCAAGACACTCGCTTCATGCCCCTCTCCTCGTTTCATGTCGCGTGAGCGCGCTGATTTGAGGTTGCAAGCTTCGGGCCACGCGCGTGCTCACCACCGGGTGCGTGGTTGCAAGACATCACGCAGGTGGTCGTTCCGCCCGGTAAATCTTGCCGAAACCGGCAGGAAGTATTTCAGTGCGTCCTACACGGTGAACCCGTCGCTCTCCTCATGGGACGCGGACGCGCGGCCAGAAGTACCAACAAGAGCAACAACAGGGATGGATCGAGTGATCCACCGCCGCCATTGTCACCGGGAGGCGGCGCCGGCGGAGCCGGAGGTTCGGGTGGCGCCGGTTCGGACGAAGGCAGCGCCACCACGCAGGAGTAACTGTCGATCACCGCGTTGATCTCGTCGAGACTGCATTGGGAGAAGGAGGTAATCGACGTCGTGAGCCGCGGCGTCATGATGTATTGGTCCTGCGGCGTGGACGCACATTGCTCCGTGCCGTCGTGCGGTGCGCCGAACACATGGCCGATCTCGTGCGCGGTGATCAACGTGTCGAGCGCGGCGCTGCTGTGCGCCATGGTGAGACTGGCGCCATAACGCCGGCTGCAGAGCGCCACGGTATAGGCGATGCCGGCGGTGTCGCCGTCCAGCTGGCGGCCGGTGAACAGATGCGTGAGGCCGGTGTTGACGAGCGCCGGGCTCTGTTGTCTCAACCGGCTCACCTCTTTGAGCAACGCGCTCGAATCCGTGGTCGCGGCCAGGCCGGCCGTGAGCTCATCGGCAATGTTCACCGATGCGATCTGCAGTTCGACTCCGAGCTGCGCGCTGAAGATTCCGTCCACGTTATTGAGGCGAGTGAGAATCGCGTCGCGTGCCTGCGTTTTGTTTGCGTAACGCGCCAGATAGGCCGCATCGCCGAGGACGGAAATCTCGGCCGCCTCCGTGGCCACGCCGGCCTCGAGCGCCTGCGTCCGTGTGCGCAGCTCGCCGATCATGGCGCCATAGGCTTCGGCCGCGTCGCGCGGTTTCTCCACCGCGTCGCCCGTGAAGGAAACGCCCCGCTCCAGCACGGCGTCCGAGAGTTTGAACATCACCGTGCCGGCCGCGCCGTAATTGACCCCCTCCGGCGCCGCATCCACGATGAACAGTTCGCGCCCGTCCCAGATCATGCCGCGCGGCAGACCGTCTTGAACGGTGATGCGCGCCCAGGAACCCGGAACGCCTTCGAGGGTGCCCTTGTAGAGCTGCACGGAACTGCCGGCGGCGAGTTGCGCGAGACGCTGGTTGCTCGAGAGTTGCAAACGAAAGCCGCGGCCGAACGCGGTGAACTCGAGTGTCGCCGCGCCACCCTTCGACGCGCGTGTCAGTGTGGGTCGCAGGTCCTCCGAGTGTTGAGGTGTGAGTCCCCCGGCCGCGCCGCTCAACGCTGGCCATGCGGTGGCTGCGAACAGCAGCGCCGCGCAGCGCGTCAGAGAGCCAAGTGAAGTCCTGGAAGTCACATTCCACATCTTGTGCAAGATGCGACGTTGGGCACCGGTCGGGCATAGGAATGGCCCGAACCGGGATGGATGCGGGCACGCAATCTCTGCGGGGCGACACTGACGTCCGGCAGATCACTCGCGTGCTTGTAGTCCCGCTCCTGGAAGTCGTCGAAGCCCGCCCCGACTCTAGACCGTCGGCTTGATATTCGAGTTCAGTCGAAACAGATTTGTCGGGTCGACCTTGTTCTTGAGCTTGAGCAGGCGCGGATAGCTGCCGCCATAGGTGTCGCGCAGACGCTGTCCTTCTGCGCCCGGCTCGGCATTCACGTAGTGGCCCCTGGTATGGGGTTCCAGCGCCTGCCAGATGTGGCGACCGCCCTCGACGGCGGCGGAATCCAGCGAGGGATCCATCCAGGCACCGTGCAGCATGACCATGTAGTTGGACTTCCGGTTCCAGAAAGCCGTGGCCTCGGGCTTCACGCGACCAGCCGCGCCACCCATCGGGCTGAATCCCATGTCGCCGATGTACTTTGGGGACGCCGTGAATTGCGCCAGCATCTCATCCACCAACTTGTCGGCGGAGCCATACACGAAACCCGACTTCGCATAGATGCGCAATCCAGGCGGCAGCGACGGCGGCGCCGCGCCGCTGACACCCAGCTGCGCCTTCAGATATGGCTTGACCGCGATGTTGTCGAAGACCGGCTTGCCGAGCTTGTCGAGCGAGGCGAGCACGCTATCGCTCCGCTTGAGATCGCCGGTGTAGACCAGTTCCATCTCGAGGTAACTGCCTTCCGGCCCGCCGGGCGGTGGCGACTTGGTGAGGCCAAACGTGTAGGTCAGGTCGTCGTCGGCATGGCTCATCAATTCCAGTAGCGCGGGAATCAACTCGCGCGCGCGCGTGACCGGAAACGCGCGATTGCCCGCCAACACGTCCGGCCCGAACTCGTGCAACCGATATTCGAATTTGGTAACGATGCCGAAGTTGCCCCCGCCACCGCGAATGCCCCAGAACAGGTCGGGATTTTCACGCTCACTCACGTGCAATGACTTGCCGTCGGCAGTCACGATATCGGCTGAAATCAGGTTGTCGCATGCCAGGCCAAACTTTCTCTGCAACCGACCGAGCCCGCCGCCCAGCGTCAGGCCCGCGATTCCGGTGTCTGAGGCAGTGCCCAGTGTCGTGACCAACCCCACGGCCTGGCTTTCCCGATCGAAGTCTCCCAACAACACGCCCGCCTGCGCCTGCGCGCTCTTCTTCGCCGCATCGACGCGAATCTCCTTCATGGGAGCGAGGTCGATCATCAACCCGCCCTCGCAACTCGATTGACCGGAGATGCTGTGTCCACCACCGCGAACCGCGGTCAGCACTCCCTGCGAGCGCGCAAAGTTGACCGCTTTGACGACGTCTTCGCTGTGCGTGCAGCACGCGATCAACGCGGGGTGACGATCGAATACGCCATTCCAGATCTTGCGAGCCTGTTCGTATCCATCGTTTCCGGCCAACAACAACTGTCCGCGCAGGCTGGCGCGAAACTCCTTGATGTCGGCACGCGCAATCGTAATCGGCTTGCCATCGAGCCCGATGGCTGACAGTTGTTCGGGCAGCTCCACGGCGTTCGCATCCGCCCACGCTCGACCCAGCGGAAGCGTCGCGGCCGCCAATGCCGACCCCACGAAACCTCGTCGGCCAACACGGTATTGCGAGCGCACGTCTGCGGCTTCAGCTGCCTTCGTCGCCTGAAAATATTCGTTCGGAATTCTGATGATCATTGTGGTGCCCCTCCCGATGGCAGCGACTGTACCAAGACATCCGAGGCGCCGTACGACCTCGAGACGCCTGAATTCAGATCGAGTAGTCCGCATTCCCCTCGACGACGGTCTGCGCAAGCTCCGGCCGTTCACCCGCTTTCCATCGCTTCACGCGGTGCCGCACGCGGTAGCGCAGCGGCCCACCATCGGCCGAGGCGCTGCGTTCGAACGGGACCGGGATGCAGACGAACTCGGTCTCGAGCCAGTCGGCGGTCACCGTGACCAGGCCGTACCCGTGCCCGCCGAGATCCACGAACTTCAGATGCGGTGCGACCGCCGGGTTGCGAAGCTTCCGCGCCTCGGCGGCGCTCGTCCGTGACAGCGCCAGCGCGGCGCGCACGCCGTGCAGCAACGTGTAGTTGATCGCGGGGATTTCGCGGTGTTCGCCGGTGTAGTACAGCGCGCGCAGCGCGTGGTCAGGCTTGACGATGCGGTCGCCGAGTTCGACCAGGCCCTGCGCCGAGATGGACCCCGTGACGAACTCGACGCCCACCGGGTCGTAGGCGCGAGGCGGCAGATCCGCGGACGTGAGGCCGGCCCAGAACGAGTGCTTGTCGCCGGCCACCACCGCGAGGCCGGTAACTCCCTTCTTGCGCAATGCGTCGTAGATCTGCGCGTGTTCGGAGTAGTAACCGCCGTTCGCCAGCGCAAAGCCCGTGCCCGGCCACCGGGGACTCGAGCCTTCGGGCAGGTTGGCGAGATCCGTGCGCCATGCAAGCGTGCCGAACGAATGTCCCCAGATCTTCCACGGCGCCTGGCTCTCACTGAGCCGCGCGAGCAGCCACGCGCGCTGCTTCGGCCCGAGGTAGGTCTGCACGGGCATGTCGACGCCGGGGTTCGGGACTTCCTGGCCCGCGAACCTGAGTGTCGCGGGCGGCTTGCCGCCGTTCGCGGTGCGGCCGTCGTCGATGATCGCGCGCCGCGTCCTCGTCGGCGAACAGCGGGAATCCGTCCGGTGAAACCGCGGAGACATCCGCGTCGGCGATCTTGTACGAGCGGTTGTCGGTGAGGATCAGCTCGGCGTTGCGGCCGTAGCGGAACGCGCGGTAGATAGTGAGGCTGCCGACGGCCGCCGCGTTGTCGGCGCCGCGCGCGAAACCATGCTCGTCGTACTCAATGGGCGTGTCCTTGACCGCAGGCGCCAGGAAGCGGTCGCGGTTCGCGCCGGGCCGCGCGACACGCGCCGGCTGGTATTCCCACCACGCCTGGTTGGCCGCGACCTTCTTCGTCTGCGCGGGGCGCTGCTCACCGCCCAATACCTGGATGCTCTGGTATCCCTGCCACGAGAACTCGTGGTTGTCCCACACCGGAACGAATGGCCAGCGGGCGCGCGCGTCCTGCAGGTCGGGGTCGGTGAGATAGGCGCGGTACACGGTGCGATAGTCCGCGAGTGTCACGGGCAGGTGGTAGTCGCGGAACTTCTCGCCCTCGGGGTACTTGAACAGCGGTCGCAGGCGGCGGCCGCGGTACTTGCCCTCCGGCATCTCGTCCGCGTAATCGATCACCTCGTAGATGAAGTCACCGAGGTGCAGCACGAAGCCGAGCTGCTCGGCGCGCGGGCGGCGCTCGTCCTCGTAGATCATGCGGCGATAGGCGTTCGCGGCGCCGATCGACATGTCCTGGCAGCTCACGAACGTGAAGCGGATCGGGCGTGCGTCGCCCTCGCGCGGCGCGGTGAGCGTGCGGCCGACGCGGCTGCCGTTGCCGTCGGCGTCGCTGAAGCGGTACCAGTACTCGGTGGCGGGCATGAGCCCGGCCGCCATGAAGCGGCAGGTCCAGTCGGTGTCGGCGGCGACCTCGCCCTTTTCCACGCACGACCACGTCGTGGAATGCCGGATCCTTCGCGACCTCCACGGTTAGTAGATAGGTCGTGCGTGAATCGCCGCCGGCCGGCTGGCGGCGCGTCCACAGCAGCACGCTGTCGGGTGCGGGATCGCCCGAGGCGACACCTTGCGGGTACAGGTCACGGCGCTCGCGCCACGCGGTCGCTGCCGCGCTCCCCCTTCCGAAGGCAAGCACGGCGCCGGCGGCGGCCGCTGCGGCGGCGAACTTTCGGCGGGTCAGCATCGGCGCATGATGCGCCGAAGGCCGTGCCGGGCGTAGCGGTTCATCGCACGGCCGGGCGCATCGGGCCACCGCCGGGTCTTCGAGCTACGTGGCCCGAATCACGCGGTGAGACCCTGCGCCCGCCTCACCACCGACGCCGCGAACCTCTCCGCGCTGCCGACCGCAAACGGAAAGAACAAACTCGGCTCGATCAACTCCAGCTCCAGCACCACCGGGTCGCCCTGCTGATCCCGTATCAGATCCACCCGCGCATACAGCGGTGTCTCGAACGGTATCGCCTGCAGCGCCCGGGCGCCCACCCTCAATTCCGCGGCGTCCGGCACCCTGGCCGTGATCGCCTCCTTCGCGAACAACTCCGTGGTCGGTCCTTCCTTTCTCCTCAGCAGCGGGCCCTTCCGGATCGCGTGACTGAACTCCCCGTCGAAATACATCAGCGCCGTTTCGCCTAGCTCATCCACCCTGGCCAGATACGGCTGCAGCAGGACGCTCCGTTTCTCATTCAACATCCGCAGGGCGTGCCGGGCCGCATCTCCTTTCTCCTCCCGCCCGAACCGCTGGGCGTCACGTGAACCCGCGCCGACCGCCGGTTTGACGACGAATTCATCGACGTCCGGCTGGCTCAACAGCTCGGTGATTTGCCGTTCCGGGTGCTGGTCCGGTTCGACGAACTTCGTCAGAACCGTCGGCACTTCCTGTTCCGCGAGGTCGCGCAGGTAGTGTTTGTCCGAGCTCCACTTCACGAGCGCCGGCGGGTCGAGCAGCTTCGTCTGTCGGCTCACCGCTTCCACCCAGTCGAAAAAGTCCGCGAGCCGTTGCGGGTAATCCCACGTCGAACGCAGCAGCGCGATGTCGAACCGGCTCCAGTCGTGCGGCCGGTCCCATTCCGCGATCGTCACGTCCGCGCCTGCGTTGCGCAGAGCGGATTCCAGTGGTGGCAGGTCTTCGTCGACGTCGCGAGCGGCTGTTGCGGTGACCAATGCAATGGTTGGCTTTCTCATCATTTTCATGGATGCAAAGAGTTACCGGGTCGCCACACCATCCTTCATCACGAACGCGACCTTCTTCAGCACTGTCACGTCTTTCAATGGGTCGCCCGCGACGGCGATGAGATCCGCGCGCTTGCCGGGCTCGAGCGTGCCGATCTCGCTCGCCATGCCCAGCAGATCCGCGGCATTGACCGTCGCAGCCTTGATCGCTTCGGCAGGCGGCATGCCGTGCTTCACCATCAGCTCGAACTCGTCGGCGTTGCGGCCGTGCTTGGACACGCCCGCATCGGTGCCGAAGGCGATCTTCACGCCGCGCGGATACGCCTTCTCCAACGCCTGCCCGGTGATCGAAATCCGCCAGTCGATCTTCGCGCGCACCGCCGGCGGATAGGCGTTCGGATCCTTCGCGATGCGCTCGAGGTAGCCGTTCATGGTCGACAGCGTCGGCACGTAGTACGCGCCGGTCTTGAGGAACAGCTTGATGCCTTCTTCATCGAGCAGCGTGCCGTGTTCGATCGAGTCAGCGCCGTTGCGCAGCGCCAGGTTGATCCCATCGGCGCCGTGCGCATGCACGGCGACCTTCTTGCCGTACAGGTGAGCGGTCTCGATCAGCGCCTTGGCCTCGTCGTCGAACATCTGCTTGCCGAGCCCGGCGCCGATGCGGCTGTTCACGCCGCCCGTCGTCATGATCTTGATCACATCGACGCCGCGGCGGACCTGCATGCGCACCGCGCGGCGACAGGATTCGGCGCCGTCGCACAGATTTTCCTGATGCACGTGCTCCGCGATCTCCGGGCTCAGGCCCAGCGTGGCATCGCCGTGACCGGAGGTCGTCGAGATTCCGCTTCCCGCATCGAGGATCCGCGGGCCCGGCACCTTGCCCGCCGCGATCGCATCGCGCAGCGCAAGCGTCACGCCGTCGCCGTTGCCGAGATTGCGCACGGTCGTGAAGCCGGCGTCCAGGGTCTTGCGCGCGTTGACCGCGCTTCGTACGCGAAGTAGGCCGGGC
>CAVZED010000005.1:0-217796 GCA_963774045.1 uncultured Pseudomonadota bacterium | reverse complement strand
AATGTGATGGTAAACGAGATTGAGGCCGCCGCGCCGAGGGTTGGGTATGGTTCTACGCCAGAGGCATGGTGGAGCAGCTCGGACTCGCTCCGCCGCTTGGCCGAGCCGTCGAGCAAGCGGTGCGGCTACACGATATCGGTCTGAATTTCGTGCCCCGCGAGGTATTGTCGAAACCCAATCGGCTCACCGAGCGCGAGTTCCAATTGGTCCAACGGCACGCGACCATCAGCGAAACGCTCAGCCGCAAGATGATCCACAACTCGGATGAGATCGCGGCGATCGTCGGGTCGCATCACGAGCGGCTCGACGGCACGGGCTATCCGGATGGTCGGTGGGGTGGCGAGATTCCGCTGGGCGCGCGGATCCTCGCCGTGGCGGACAGCTTCGACGCATTGACGAGCAGGAGGCCGCACCGGGCGGCCCGGTCCTGGATGGATGCGCTCGACGAGATAGAGGAGGAGGCCGGCGCGCAGCACAATCCGATGGTAGTTGCTGCGCTGGTCACCTGGTTGGAGGATTTCGCTGATAGCCTGCGCGCCCGCGCAGGGCTATGGAGGCCGCCTCAATAGCGGTGGAGATTGCCGCCCTGCTTCGTCTACGAAGCCCCTGCCGGAACCGTGTTCTTGATGTGAGCCGACCTGAGTTCGCGGGCGGCGCGTAGCAGCTGGTGTGCGGTGGTCCCGTGTTCGGGGAATGTCACGAGGCCTACGAATGCTTCCCGTAGCGCGTCTCGCAGTCGCTTGGCCACCAACTCGCCGGTCGGCTTTCGCGTGTGGGGAAGGCAAACGACGTGGAAACGGGGCCTCGGCGTCGTGGCGAGGTCGATGCGGCGAAGCGTCGTGACGAAATCGAGGAACGGCTCCTCGGTTCGGGTCGAGCCGGTCGGCAGGTGCGCCACGATGAGAGAGAGCGGCATATCGTACCGTTGGGCGCGATAGACCTCGTCCTCAAACCTGCCCTTGCCGAGCTGCTCTCAAGCCCCGACCGAATACTCACCGAGGCGCGACGATTGTGTACTGGCGAACTTCAGACAAATCGGCTCCAGCAAGTGATCCAAGAGCTTCGTGAGGTGGAGTCTAAGCAACGACGGCTCGTCCGCCTATTCACAGATGGAGGCATCCCAACCGAAATCCCTGGACGAGCAGCGCCGTGAGCTAAGCGCGGAGCGTGCACGGCTCAAAAGGAACGTCTAAAGCTGGAGTTGGTGAGCAGAGCCTCGCCTCGACCTGGAAGCGCTGCCTGAGGGTTAGCCGCCGAGTTCGCGCTTGGATCAAGTCCGCGGACGGCGACCGGCTGGACCTGCTGTTGCGCGCGACTGATGCCCACGTGACCGCGTCGACCACGGAGGCACACCTCCGAGGCTCGATCCCTGTGGTCGAAAGCCTTTCGCCTCAGGCTTTCGCTCACCATTGGACGAACATCGGCATGATGACGTGGACGTAGTTGTCGTCGCCGACGGGGCGGAAGACGCCCGGGCTGGAGGGGCCGGTCGTCTCCAGCGCCACGCTGGCCGCCGTCGAGCGACTGCGAGCACGTCCTGCAGGTACTTGCCGTTGAAGGCGATCTTCGACGCCTCGCCCTCGACCGCCGCGTCGATCTCGCCCTCGTTGTCGCCGACCTCCTCGGCGCGGGCCGAGATCGACGACGCTTGCCCGGCGTGACGCCCTCGCCCGGCGTGACCTGACAGCCGCACGATGCCGGAGCCGTCGCGGGCGAAGACCGAGGCGATGCGCGTCTCGCGCAGGAACTCGCCCACCTCGACCACGGCGCGGCTGGTCGTAGCTGCGGGGATGAGCTGGCTGTAGTTGGGGAAGGTGCCCTGGATGAGCTGCGCCACCATCTCGACGTTCTTGAGCCGGAAGAGCACCTGCGTCTTGGCCGCGTTCGATGCGTCATCGTGCACCGGCTCGTCCTCGTCGCCGAGCAGGCGGTTCAGCTCGCCAGCGCGCGCGCCGGCACGATCAACCTCCGGCAGCTCGTCGACGGCTTCGTCCAGTGGCAGCTTGTAGACCGACGAGCCGGAAGCCGTCCGAGGCCGCCAGCGTCAGCTGGTTGCCCTCGAACTTGCGTGTGCGACGCCGGTGAGCACCGGCCGCGAGTCGTCCGTCGCCGCGGCGAACACGATCTGGCGCGATCGCCTGGCGCAGCGCCTTGCGGGTCCAGCTCGACGGTCGATGCCGCCTTGACCACCGGGACGGGCGGGAAGTCCTCGGCGTCCATGCCGCCGATCGTCGCCTCGTTGCGGGCGCAGTCGAGGCTGCACCTGGCGCGCGCGCGGCGCAAGCGTCAGCGCGATGCGGTCGTTGGGCAGCGTGTTGACGAAGTCGTGCAGCAGCCGCGCCGGCACCGTGATCGCGCCCTCTTCCTCGATCTGTGGCGCCGATCCAGCAGGTCATCGCTGATCTCGAGGTTGGTCGCGGCCAGCTTGAGCCGCGCCGCTCGTCCGGCTCGATGCAGCACGTTGGCCGTGATCGGCAGCGGGCTGCGGGCGGCGACCGCGCGGCCGACGATGCCGAGGCCCCGGGCCAGGTCTCCTGGAGTGCAGGTGACTTTCATTAGTGCTCACCCAGATTAGCAATTATACGGAACGTTTCGGAGTATAGGTCGCGCTTAGTCATACGGTAGCGCCAGCGTCGGGCTGCACCGACAACGGATCAGCCGCTCTAGCCCATCGCGTCGAAAGGCGCTCTGCGGCGGCAGCGGACGCCGTTGCGCTCGATGGTCGCCAGCGTGGCGTCGAGTGGCGCCGAGTGACGACGAAGCGCACGCCTCGAACTGCGACGGCGGGAAGTAGACGCCGCGCGTCGAGCAGGGCGTGGAAGAAGCGGGCGTAGCGCTGCGGCGTCGGCGCGTGCGCGCCCCGGCGTAGTCGCGCGACCGGCCCGTCGAGTGAAGAACAGCGTGAGCATCGAGCCGACGCGGTTGACGCGCGACCGGCGACGCCGGCCGCTGCGCCGCTTCGCGCAGCCCGTCGCTCGAGGCGCGCCGCCTGGCGCTCGAGGTGCGTCGTAAGCACCGGCTCGTCGCGCAGCAGCTCGCAGCGTCGCGATGCCCGGCGGCCATCGCCAGCGGGTTGCCGGACAGCGTGCCGGCCTGGTAGACCGGCCCAGCGGGCGCGACCGCTCCATGATGTCGCGCGCGCCCGCCGTAGGCGCCGACCGGCAGGCCGCCGCCGACGACCTTGCCGAGGCAGGTCAGGTCGGGCGTGACGCCGAACAGCGCCTGCGCGCCGCCGTACGCCGACGCGGAAGCCGGTGATCACCTCGTCGAAGATCAGCAGCGCGCCGTGCGTCCGTGCAGAGCTCGCGCAGGCCGCTCGAGGAAGCCCGGCGCGCGGCGGCACGACGCCCATGTTCGCCGCGACCGGCTCGACGATCACGGCCGCGATCTCGTCGCCGATGCGCTCGAAGACGCGCGCTCGACCGCCGTCGAGGTCGTTGTAGGGCGCGACCAGGGTGTCGGCGGCGTACGCCGCGGGGCACGCCGGCGCTGTCGGGCAGCCACAGCGTGGCGACGCCCGAGCCGGCCTGCGACCAGCAGGCCGTCGGCGTGGCCGTGGTAGCAGCCCTCGAACTTGACGATCTTCGTCGCGGCCGGTGAAGCCGCGGGCCAGGCGGAGCGCGCTCATCGTCGCCTCGGTGCCGGAGTTGACGAAGCGCACCATCTCGATCGACGGCACGGCCTCGCAGACCAGCTCGGCCAGCTCGACCTCGCGCCTCGGTCGGCGCGCCGAAGCTCAGTGCCGCGGCGCGGCCGCCTCGCTGACCGCGTCGACGACCGGCGGGTGGCGCGTGGCCGAGGATCAGCGGCCCCCACGAGCCGCAGTAGTCGATGTACTCGTTGCCGTCGACGTCCCAGATGCGCGCGCCCTTGCCCCGCGCGACGAACAACGGCGTCGCCGCCGACCGCCGAACGCCCGCACGGGGCTGTCGACGCCGCCCGGCAGGATGCGCCGCGCCGCTCGAAGATCGCCCGCGATCGCTTTCCGGGCGGCGATAGCCCTCCGTCACGTGTCCTCCTCGCCTAGTCCGGCAGGCCGATGCCCAGCGCCGGCAGCAGCTCGTCGAGTGTTGAGATGTGAAGATGCGGCTCGGGCATGTCGTCGGGGCGCTTCGCCTGCTCGCGGTCGAGCCAGGCCGCCTGCAGGCCAGCACGCGGATCGCGCCGCCTACGTCGGCCCGCCCGCTGTCACCGACGTGCAGCAGGTGCTGCAGCGACACGCCCAGCCGGCGCGCCGCTTCCTCGAACATGGCGGGCTCCGGTTTGTAGGACGCCACCTCTTCCGACGAGATGACCGCGTCGAAATCGAGTCCGCTGCCCTCGAGCGGCGTCAGGAAGCTGTGGTCGGCGTTCGAAAGCAGCGCAATCGGGTAGCGGCGATGGACCGCCTCGAGCACGGGGGCCGCTTCCGCGTACACGCGCGCACTCCTGACCTCCGACAGCAGGAACGCCGTCGCCGCCTCCGGGTCGCCCTGAGCCTCGACCGCAGCGAACGTGGCGGCGAATTGCTCGGGCCACAGTTGGCGATAGGGCCTAAACGGCTCGACTCTGGGGGTCTGTGGCCCCTCTTCGGGGCTTGCCTGGCCGAGCCGCTTTCGCCCGACCTCCAGCCACTTCTCCCAGAACAGCGCCCCGTCGATCGGCGGCGTAAGCGTCGCGGCGATCTTCGCGAACGCCTCCTTGAACTTCGACGCCGGGTACTCGAAGACCGTCCCGAAGCCGTCGAACGTGATTGCTCGTACAAGCCGTGGGTCGAATGGAGGCGCTGGTTCGCGCTTCGCTTCGCCGTCTGCCTTCTGCTCTTTCGTCATCATCCGACCCAATAGTAGCTGGCGAACCGCACCGCCGACAGGGAGAGCAGCATAACAAACGTCATCGTCAGCACCGGCTGGAGCAACGGGTAGCGCACGACCAGCGCGCCGAGCACGAGGAACACCGGGAACGCCGTCAGGACGTAGCGGTTCATGCTCTCCAGCCGTCCGCTCGCCAGCGGCGCGCCCATCACGAGCAGCGAGAATACGACATAGCTGGCGCGCACGCGGTAGTAGCGAAACAACGGCAGGCAGGCGACGAACAGTGCGACTCCCAGCGCGCCGGCGAGTGGCGCCATCTTGTTCTCCAAGCCAACGTCGCTGCCGATGACACGGAAGTCGTCGATCAGCGACTCGACACGGCCGACGCCCAGCTGTCGCTCCCAGCCGCTCGCCTGCTCGTGGTAAAAGAGCAGCGGGTCGTGAACTCGATCCAGAGGTAGCCCATGTAGGCGAGGAGGCCGAGCGGCGCGAGCAGCAGCCACGTTGCGTCCGGGCCGATCCGTCGCCACTGCCAGCCGCGCTGGTGCAGGTACTCCACCGCCAGCGCCACGGCAAGGAAGACGCCGGTGATGCGCACGCCGCTCGCCAGTCCCGCCAGGAGTGCCGCGCCCGCCCATTGCCCCCGGCGCGCCAGCAAGAACGATGCGACCGCGAGCAGCATGAACGGCCCCTCGGCATAGGGGATGTACATGAACAGGCTCGACGGGAACACGATCAGCAGGAGCGTCGCCAGCTTCGAGGCCTGCGCATCGAAATCGAGCGCCGCAAGCTTGTAGAAGGCCCCGACCAGCAGCCCGCTGGACAGCAGCGCGACGAGCGTCCCGTCCAGATCGGCGCCGCCCCGACGAGCCTGCCGGCGGCGATCAGCAGCGGCAGGCCCGGGAACCAGACGACGTGGTAGGGCGGGTCGTCCTCCGGAGAGACGGGCGTGTAGCCTTCCTCGGCGATACGGATGTAGTTCAGGGAACATCCCAGCGGCCGAGGACGCCCCGCGGCGGAAAGCCGTCGACGACGGACTCAGCGAACAACCCGTAAGCGTTGCACGCCACCCACGCGACGACGTAAACGGCGGCGACGACCGTCAGCCAGGTGATGCGCAGTTCGAGGAGGTTTCGGCGATGAGGATCGGGCTCTGCCCGCGCCTCCGAAACCGGCATCTCGCGCCGAGGGGCGGGGGCCGGCACGACCGATTGTTCGAGCACGTCACCGCATTATAGTCTGCCGCTAGAGGGACGACAGAGTGGTTACGTAGCGGCCCGGCAGCTGCTCATCGCGAACGGATCCGCCCGCTAACGGATGCCCTCGCGATCCGCTAGGATGGATCTATGAATGACACCAATGGCGGAGCCCGTCGCGAGGAGGTCTATCTCGCCGGCGGCTGCTTCTGGGGCATGCAGGAGCTGCTGCGCGCGCTCCCCGGCGTGATCGAGACGAACGTCGGCTACACCGGCGGGCAGGTCGCCAACGCCACCTATCGCCGCCACGACGGCCATGCCGAGGCCGTCCGCATCGTATACGACCCCGACCGCCTTCCGTTCGAGGACCTGCTACGCTGGTTCTTCCGCATGCACGACCCGACTACGAAGGACCGCCAGGGGAACGACGTCGGTTCGTCGTATCGGTCCGCCATCTTCTATCAGACGGACGAGCAGCGTCGTATCGCGGAGGACGTCAAGCGGCGCATCGAAGCCACAGGTGGCTGGGGAGCGCCGATCGTCACCGAGATCGTTCCCGCCGGCGACTACTGGAAGGCCGAAGAGGACCACCAGGACTACCTCCAGAAACTCCCCGGGGGTACACCTGCCACTTCCTCCGCCCCGAGTCCGTCCTCGGCGAGGTCGCACAGACCTAAGCAGCGCCAACCGCATCCATAGCGCTCCGCTGCGCGACGGCCATCGTCCTCAGATTGCGGGCCGAGCGCAGGAGCTGGTGCGCGGTCGTTCCATGCTCCGGGAACACCACGACCCCGACGAAAGCCTCCGGAAGTGCGTCTCGCAGCCGCGTGCCGACCTCGTCCGCTGCCGCCCTGCGCGTGTGGGGAAGGCAGATCACCTGTAGGCCCGCCCTCGGTGTCGTCACAACGTCGATGCGCCGCAGCGTGGCCGCGAACTCAAGGAAGCGATCGTCGGCGTCTCGGGCGCGCGCCGGCACATGCGCCACCACCAGGGAGAGCGGCATGTCATAGCGCTGCGCCCGGTAGACCTCGTCGTCGAAGCGCAGCAAGAACTGCGGAATGGGCAGCACCCATCGCGGGTAGGGGCGGCGCGGCGCCGTCGCGGTCATCACAATGTCCTCTCGCGACTCGAAGCACGCGGGGAGGTCCGAACGGCGAGCTCGAACTGCCAGTGCCGGTGCACGTCGAACGAGCCGGTGGCCAAAGCACCCAGCTCTTACTATTAAGACGTCGCACAGGCGATTTCCTTAACAGCATCTTGACCTCTTTATTCATACCGGGCCGGGGACACGCCGCCACTCCCCCTACCAGGAGGCGATGCCGTGCGCTGATCGTCCGCAGCCGTTGTCCGAAGACCCGCCAGAGCACCAGTGCCGCCAGACCCAGCGGCACCAGCCAGATGGTCGCGACCAGCACAACCGCCAGCATCGTCTGGTACCGGATGCTGAGCCCGCTGCTCGGCGGATCCGTCTTCACGTTCGGTCTCATCCTGGCCGTCGCCCTGGCGGGCATTGGCATCGGCGGGCTGCTTTACGCGCTCATCGCTGACGAACGGCGACCGTCGCCGTCCGGGCTCGCGTTCTCATGCCTGCTCCAGGCTGCAGCCATCGTCATACCGTACGCCATCGGCGACCGCCTCGCGCTAATGGCACTCATGGTGGGGGTGCTTCGCGGCGCGGGCTTCTTGGTCCACGTGCTCGGCTGGACGGCCATCACGATCATGGTCGTGCTTCTGCCGGCGGTCATCGCGGGCTACCAGTTCCCGTTCCTGATCGGGCTGCTCGGCCGCGGACGCGAAAGGGTGGGTCGGCACGTCGGGCTGGTTTATGGCGTCAATACCGTCGGCGCGATCGCAGGCTCGCTGGCTGGAGGGTTCGGCCTGCTGCCGCTGCTGTCTGCGCCCGGCGCATGGCTGCTGGTCTCGGTGCTGCTGCTCCTCCTCGGCGGAACCGTCGCAGCGCTTTCAGACGCACGGAGCTCCTGGCCCGTGCGACTGACGCAATTGGCACTCGCCGGAGTGACGATGCTGCTGCTGTTCGCCACGGGGCCGACCGCGGCGTGGCGTCACAGCGGCATCGCTTCGGGCCGCGTGTCGCCGAACGCGATCGGCTCGGCCAACCAGATGCGTGACTGGGCGCACGCCAGGCGGAGTGTGATCGAGTGGGAGGCTGATGGCACCGAGAGCAGCGTCGCGCTCGCACGGGACATCACCGGCTACTCGTTCATCGTGAACGGGAAGTCGGACGGCAGCGCACAAGGCGACGCCGCCACGCAGGTCATGCTGGGTCTTCTCGGCACCCTCCTTCATCCTGATGCGAAACGGTCGCTCGTCATTGGTCTGGGGACGGGCAGCACGGCGGGATGGCTGGCAGCGGTTCCGCGTATGGAGAAGGTCGACGTGGTCGAGCTCGAGCCGCTGGTTCTGGAGATTGCGCGCGCGCGTGCCGCGACGTGAACCATGACGTCATGCGCAACTCGAAGGTGCATGTCACGATTGGCGACGCGCGAGAGCTGCTCCTGACCACGACCGAGCAGGACCACGTCATCGCGTCGGAACCGTCGAACCCGTACCGTGCCGGGGTCGCGAGCCTGTTCACACGCGAGTACGACGAGGGGGCCCGCAACCGGCTGGGGCCGGACGGCATCTTCGTCCAGTGGGTTCAGGCGTACGAGATCGACGCGCCTTCACTCAAAACGGTCTACGCAACCATGTCCGCCGCATTCCCTCATGTCGAGACGTGGCAGTTGAGCAGCGCCGACCTCGCGCTGGTCGGCTCGATACGGGCACCCGAGTACCGCGAAGACGTGCTCGATCGGCGGATCCGGGAAGAACCGTTCCGAAGCGCGCTTCGGGTCGCGTGGCGGTCGATCGATCTGAACGGGTTTTTCGCCCATTACATCGCCCGCGACACGCTGGCTCGCGCGATGGCGGCTCTCGAGGGCGTCGAGGTGAGCACCGACGATCGCAACCTCGTCGAGTTCGGTTTCGCGCGCTCGGTGGGACGCGGCGAGGCCAACGTGATCGCCGAATTGCGCCACCTGGCACAGTCGCTCGGCGTCTCGCAACCGCCGCTTCGGGACCACTCGATCGTCGATTGGCCGACGGTGCAGACCGCGTGGGTGACCTTCCAGGCCTCGGCGGGGTTCGCGGTCTCGGCGAGCGCTGATGTGTCGGAGGCGGAACGGGAACGGCAGAATACGATCATCCGGGACTACACGACAGGCGTCGCGCTCGCTGAGGCGCTCGATGCCTGGGACAGGCAAGCGCGACCGCCCGCTGATCCCGGCGAGCTCGCCATGGTCGCCGATCTTCACGCCCAGACCGGCTCAGAGCTCGCGGTCGGTTATCTGACGGCGCTGCGGGCGCATCAACCGGGCGAAGCCGACACCTTCCTCGCTCAGCTGCGGGCCCAGCAAGGGAGATACGAGGAGGCCAGCCTCGCCCTCGAGTCCGCGTTTCGCCAGTTCAGAATCGACCCGTGGGCCCTCACCCGCTTCAAGCTGCGGGCGCTGGACCTGGCCGGTGTCGTCGCCACCAGACATCCGGCCGGTGCGGGCCGCCTGTTCGAGGCCGTCAGGCAGCCCTTTGCGATCAAGGCCGTGGAGACCGATCGACGCGCGACCGCGACCAATCTCGCGCAGATTGTCGATTTCGCCCGTCTCTGTTCGCACCAGGTTGCGGCCTCCGAACCCCACGTGCCGTGGACCCGAACCTTCCTGGTCCTGCGGCGCGACTGTTATCGAGCCGCTGGCGACCCCCGGCTCGACGTCGCGACACGCGACCTGCAAGATTTTCTGTCCCAGGAAGCGCCACCTCTCGCCGACGGGTTCGACGCCGTCCCGCAATAAGGTGCGGTAGGCGGCGACTCATTCCTCTGCTCCTTCGACACCGCGACCCACCGCCACGATGGAGCCGACGCGGTGATATGGGATCGCGCTCGAACATGGACGGGAGCAGCATGCTCCCCGAACCCGGCCTTAAAAAGCAGAGGCCGTGAAGCCCGAGCGGGCTTCACGGCCTCACAGACAGACCAGCGTATTGAGGGGATCCCCTTACTACTGCTGCTGTTGCTGCTGAGCGGGCTTTGCGTTTCGGCTCTTCGTCATGTCCCAGTTGTCCACGGTGTAGCGCATCTGCGGACTGTACATCTCGTCCCAGCTCTGCTCGGACCAATTCACTTCGAGGTGCGGCGCCGGGTTGTACGGATTCTTCAGCGAGTTGTCGAAGTGCGAAATGACCGTGATCTTGCTGCCGGTCGGGACCTTCGCCGGCTGTTCGAGCTCGTAGTAGAGCTGCCAGTTGAAGTCGTACTTCGGCACGCTCAAGAGGACCTCTTCCGTGCCGTCGGGATACGTCACCATGTACTTCATGTCCTTGCCGCGCAGGTGCATGTGAGGTGAGAACCCATAGATCGTGATCGCTTCCTTGACGGCGCCGCACCGAGACGAGCTTCCAATTGTCGGCATACGGCTGGAATTTTCGGAATGACGCGAACGGCCCTCGTCGATCTGTTCTTCGGTCTCGCCCGCGCAGCTCCTTGCCCTCGACGATGAAGATGTCTGCGATGCCGGCATTGAAGAGCTCGTGGGTCACAGTGCCCTTGGCAAACCAGACTCCGAGCTCGGTCCGATCCTTCTCCGGCTTCCCGGTCGCCTGATAGTGCATGTTGAAGCGCGCGAACGAGCCGACTGGAGATCCGCTTGCCGATCCCATCCGGCCACCGCTCCCATCCACGGCCCGGCACGTAGCACACGATCTTGGCCGCATCGTCGGCGATCTGCGTGTCGGCCTCGAAGCTCTTGATCTGATTGCGCGGCAGCGGCTTCCCGTCCGGAGCGAACGGCTTGCCGTCCACGAGTTTCGTGTCGGGCGGCATCCATGACGAGGCCCATGTTCGCGTGGTGGACCACCCCGTGATGTGTCGGCCGCATCTGGGCCGCCTGGATGAACTTGTCCTCGCTGAAGCCGAACGGGGCATAGGTCTGCGAGTTCTCAATCTCACCTTCGGCTGGCAGATCGAACTCGACGGGCATCGTGATGATGGCGTCGGGCTCACCATACACCCAGCTTCCCGGCGAACTTCGGCATCTCTGCGGTCAGATCCTTGGGATCGCCCTGGGGTGCGCCGGCGTCCACCCATGCCGCGATCGTGTCGATCTCCTTCTGGATCAGCCTGCGATCGTTGCTTGAGCTTGCGGTACTGCGGATCGGCGAACCATGGCGGCATCTCGCGCGCTACGACCTTCTGCTTGATCGCCTTGGCCCAAGGCCGCGCGTCGGCGTAAAGTGATGAGTGACATCGGCGCCACCTGACCCGGACGGTGACAGAGCACGCAGTTCTTGTAGAAGATCGGTGCGACATCCTTGGAGAACGTCGGAGCAGCCGCGGAGGACGGCGATTGAGCCGACGCTGCCGCTACGGACCCCAGAAAGACCATCACGACCAGGAACAGTATTCGCTTCATACATACCTCCGCTTGAGCGGATGAATGGCCGGTCAATCCAGAGACCGATTGCACCAAAAACTCAGGAGCTGACCGCAATACGACCTTGAGGAACGGGCCGCCGATGATTTCTGACGGCCGAACGAGAACCCGGCGCCTTGGCGCTTGGGTTGACGCTCCGACCCGAGCATAGGACCGGGTTCCGCCCATGTCAACCTGTCTCTTGCCCGTTGCGGAGCGCGAGCACCCTCACGATTCGTGGCCGGCGGCTATACTGCTGAAAATGGGCTGGCTCCCAGTCCTTGAACATCGAATATCGCGTGATGACCTGCACCCGCCTGCGCGCGTCGACCCGAGCCGAGCGGATAGCGAGCACAGGGTTTAGCCGATATTGCGGCCAATTGCTTGACACTCCTGCTCAGGCGGATTCACCAACGTAATGGATACCTTTCCCGAGTGGGTCGAGCCGATGGCGGCGACACTCACGCAGGAGCGCTTCACCGGGCCGGAGTGGACCTTCGAACGCAAGCTGGATGGCATCCGGCTCCTCGCCTTCAAACATGGATCGAGCGTCCGCCTGTTGTCTCGCAACAGGCTGCCGCAGAACGCCTGTTACCCGTCATTGGTCCAGGCAATCGGCAGCCTTCCGGTCCACAGCGTGATCCTCGATGGCGAGGCCACCGGTGGCTGGGGCCCCTCGACGTCGCGCGAGGGCGGGCCTGACCGGATGGTGTACCACGTTTTTGACATCGTGTGGCTCGAAGGCCGCGACGTGACGTCGCTGCCACTCGACGGACGTCGCGCCCTCTTGAGCGAGCTGCCCTTTCGAGCGCCGCTGGAACGCGTGGCGTTGCTTGACGATCCCAAGCCGTGGGAGCGCGCATGCAACGCAGGTTGGGAAGGCGTCATGGCGAAGCGGCGCGACTCGCGGTATGAGCACCGCCGCTCGCCGCACTGGCTGAAGATGAAGTGCGAGGCGACCCAGGAGCTCGTGGTCGGCGGGTTCACCGATCCGCAGGGCGCACGGGTCGGGCTCGGCGCGCTGCTCGTCGGCTATTTCGACGGTGACGACTTCGTCTTCGCGGGCAAGGTCGGCACCGGCTTCGACGTGAAACTGCTCCTGGGCCTCCGGGCGCGCCTGGATTCGCTGGAGGTCCCAAGCTCGCCGTTCACCAGAGCCGTCGGGCTGCCTCGCATACGCGCGCACTGGGTGCGTCCCGAGATCGTCGTGCACGTCGCCTTCATCGAATGGACCGTACACGGCAAGCTTCGCCATTCGCGCCTGCTCGGAATCCGTACCGACAAGCCCGCACGGGCCGTCGTGAGGGAGACGCCGTGATCACGCACACTCCGCGAACGTGCTGTCGAGGTTCCGAGGGAGGAGGGGACGCAATGCCCGACATCAGCACCAAATAGCTTTTTCAGCATCGCCTCGGGATAACATGTCGGGGCGTGTCTCCCAACTCCTCGAGCTTCTCCATCGTCCTCGCACTCTTGATCGCCGGTGTCACCATCGCCGCCTCTCCGGTCCGAGCGCAGCCCCGCATCGCCGAATCAGTGGTCGTGACGGCGAATGCGTCGCCCGTGGCGTTCGAGAATCTCTCCAGGGCCGTGACCGTGCTGACGGCCGATCAGATTGCCCGCCTGCCGGCCCGCTCGGTGGCCGACTTGCTGGGGTACATCGGCGGTGTGGATGTGCAGGCGCGCGGACCGCTGGGCGTGCAGGCCGACTTCTCGCTGCGCGGCGCGACGTTCGGCCAGACCCTCGTCCTGATCAACGGCGCACGCATCAACGATGTGCAGTCCGGACACCACAACAGCGACATTCCCGTCGCGCTCGACGAGATCGAACGCATCGAGGTGCTGCACGGACCGGGGTCCTCGCTCTACGGGGCTGACGCGTTCGGGGGCACCATCAACATCATCACCCGCCGCAAGGGACAATCACGATTGTTGGCGCTCGGAGGCGGGAGCTACGATTTCTTCAGCGGCCGCGCCACGTTCGGAGCGGAAACCGCCCGCCTGAGACACGCGGTCTCCGCCTCGCTCGATCGCTCGAGCGGGTTTACCTTCGCCCGCGAGTTCCGCAACGTGGGGGTCAGCGCCCAGACGACGATTGACGATCGGACGAGCGTGCTGGTGTCGCACGTGGACAAGGACTTCGGGGCGAACGGCTTCTATGGCGCGTCGCCCTCCAAGGAGTGGACCGAGCAGACGTTCGTCGGGGCGGATCACGAGCGGCAGCTGAACACCTGGTCCGTACGAATGAACGGGTCGTTCAGGCGGCACGGCGATCGATTCCTCTGGGACGTCCGGCGCCCGGGGGTCCTGGAGAACCTCCACCGTACGCATGCACTGCAGGCCACCATCAAGGGACAGCGACCCATTTCCACAGCCGTGCGGATGACGGTCGGAGGGGAGCTCGGACACGACTGGCTCAGGTCCTCCAATCTGGGTGACCACACCGTCACACGCGGTAGCGTGTTCACCGAGCTGCAGGTCGATGCCGGGAAGCGAGTCGCCGTTCATCCCGGCCTGCGGCTCGATCGATACAGCGAGGCAGGATCGGCGTGGAGCCCGTCGGTGTCTCTCAGTGCGTGGCTTTCAGCACGCACGCGCCTGCGCGTCGGCGGGGCGCGCGCGTTCCGGGTCCCGACATTCACCGAGCTCTATTATCGCGATCCCAATCACGAAGCGAGCGGCGCCCTCGTGCCGGAATCCGCGTGGAGCACCGAGCTCGGGCTCGACTGGCTGGCCGATCCGGGATGGCTCGTGAGCGTCACTCCCTTTGCGAGATGGAGCGCAATGTCATCGACTGGGTCCGGCCGACCGCGGCCGAGAAATGGCGCACGACCAACGTGAGGCGCGTGGACGTGCGGGGCGTCGAGATGTCCGCGAAGCGGTTCGTGGTGGCTGGAGGCCTCCTGGAGCTGCACTACACCTATCTCGACGCCGATGCCGAACAGATTGGCCTTCTCTCGAAATACGTCGAATCCTACTCACGACATGCGTTGGGATTCGCGTCCAGCGTTACGCTGCCGGGAGCGTTCGAGCTTGGACACCGGATCGATTTGCGACGACGGGTCGATGGTCGCGAGTATCTGGTGCTCGATGCTCGAGTCAGTCGCCGCTTCGGGGCCGTCCAGCTGTACGTCGAAGGATGGAACCTGACGAACCGTCGTTACCAGGAAGTGGTCGGTGTCGACGCGCCGCCACGCTGGCTGAGTGGCGGCATACTGATTCGCGGCCAGTGATCAAGACGCGCACTGCCGTGCGCAGCACCTCGCTGCGAACGCTGTTACATGGTTCGCTGACAGACTGACCGCGATCCGATTTCTTTCGTAATCAGTGGTCGCATTCTCGACCCTCCATCCGTATACTGCTCTCGCACCCTTCCGCACGCTCAGCGCACGGTCCTCGTGAGCCGCCGACAATCATCTGGCGAAAGTGCTCCGGAAGAGACATTGGAGAATGGATGATGAAGCTCGAAGCGTCTTGCGTGAGGCGATCCGCTGGTGTGGTTCTGGCCTGTTTTGCGCTGGGATTCGCTGCCTCGACGCGCCTTCCTGCGAAAGCCGAGCTGTACGCGGAGCCTGGCCGTCGTCCGGAAACCATCCAGGCTGACCCGCTCACGCGCGCGGCAACCACGGCAGAATCGGCTGGCGCCAACGCCGTGCGCCGCCTTGGAACAGTCCCGCTTCATTTCGAGCCGACGGCCGGTGAAGACGCGGCCGATGCCAGGTTCATGTCCCGAGGAAAGGGTACAGGCTGTGGTTGACGCCGACCCAGTCCATTCTCGAGCTGACGAGTAACGGCGGCGGCGGGCGCGCGCTCCTCAGAACTGCCCTCGTCGGAGCCAATCCACACGCGAGCATCTCCGGCGTTCAAGAGCTCCCCGGGAGAATCAACTATTACAGGGGGAGCGATCCAGCCGGATGGCGGACCGGAGTGGCGACCTACGAGAAGGTCCGATACGAGGAGGTGTATCGGGGAATCAACCTCATCTACTACGGCAACCAGGAGCAGCTCGAGTACCACTTCGAGGTCGCTCCTGGCGCCAATCCAGGGACCATCCAACTCAAGTTCGAAGGAGCTGATCGGGTTCGAATCGATCCGCTGGGCGATCTCGTGATTCGGATCGCGGACCGGGAAATCCGTCACCTGAAGCCTGTCGCATTCCAGCGCACGCGAGAGCGGCCGGCGTGACGTGGCCAGCCGCTACACGATGTTGGGAGAGAGCGAGGTCGGCTTCGATGCTCGGTCCTTACGATGAGCGCGAGCCGCTCGTCATCGATCCGGTGCTCGCGTATTCCTCGTATTTCGGTGGCACGAGCCAGGAGCGCGCCTTCGACATCGCGGTGGATCCCGCCGGCAACATCTACATCACCGGCACTGACCAGTTTTGGAACGCTCCCCGTTCTCAACGCGTTCCAGCCGACCAAGGCCGGGACGCCCGACACGCTGGACGCATTCGTCACGAAGTTCAATCCAACCGGCACCGCGCTCATCTACTCGACGTTTCTCGGTGGGACCCGGCAGGAGATGAACAGCGGTCGACCGGGCGACATCGCGGCAGACGCGGCGGGAAACGCCTACATTACCGGGGAAACGAATTCCGACAATTTTCCGGTGACGGCGGACGCGGCCGACGGCACCTATGGCGCCCCGGGCCTGGGCGGCCAATTCCCCCCCGACGTGTTCCTCACCAGACTCAGCCCGACGGGCGCCCTCGTGTACTCGACGTATCTGGGTGGAACTGACGATGACTTTGGTAAAGGCATTGCGGTGGACTCGTCGGGCAACGCGTATGTGACGGGCTTCTCGCAGTCCAGCGAGCTGGAGGGCTTTCCTCAGACGGCGAACGCATTCGATGGAACGCTCGGCGGCACTCAGGACGCATTCCTCACCAAGTACAACGCGGCAGGCGTCGTCGTCTATTCGACCTTCGTCGGGGGAACGGCTGGAGAGGGCGACACTGCCGGTCAGGACACCGGCGCCGTCGCCGCGGATAACGCGGGAAACGCGTATCTCACCGGCGTGACGTATTCGAGTGGACTTTCCCGTGACGGCAAGTGCGCGGCAGCCGGCCAAAGGCCGCCCCCGGGTTTGACGAAGACGTCTTTTTCACAAAGATCAATACGAATGCGATGGGCGCTGCTTCTCTGGCGTATTCGACCTATCATGGCGGCGTCGGCTACGATGAAGGATACGGCGTAGCCATCGATCCGGCTGGCAACGCGTATGTCGTCGGCTGGACGCAATCCGCGACGTTTCCCACTGTTCCCGGATCGTACGATGTCACGTACAATTCCGTCACCCCCGACACTGACGCGTTCGTCTCGAAGTTCAACCCGAATGCGTCGGGCGCCGCGTCGCTAGTCTACTCCACGTATTTGGGCGGGACTGTAAACGACCAAGGCTCGGACGTCGCGGTCGACGCCTCCGGCAACGCGCACGTCATCGGGCGAGACATTGATCGTCCGACTTTCCACTCGTGTCGCCGGTATATCCGAACTTCTTTGGCGGCCAACTGTTTATCACCAAGCTGAATCCTGCCGGGTCGGCCCTCGTCTATTCCACCTTCTTCGGCGGCAACAACAACGCCAAAACCGCGGGCGGCGTCGCCGTGAATGCCGCCGGCGACACTTACGTGACCGGGTGTACTTCAACGACGACACCCCCACCCCGACTGATCCGAACGGTTTTCAGCTCGTGAATCCCTTCCAGGCCACCTACGGAGGGGGAACCTTCGACGCGTACGTGGCCAGGATCACGTTCAGCTCCGACCTGCGGCTCACCAAGAGCTGGTGGCGCCGAGCCCGGTAAATCCAGGCGAGAGCATCACCTATACCGTCACGGTCACCAACGATGGACCGGAAGAGGCCACGGGCGTCACGGTGTCGGACACGCTGCCTGCCGAGACGTCGTTCGTGTCGTGCAACGCCACGGGGGGTGGGGTCTGCGGCGGCTCGGGCAACAACCGGACCATCACCTTCCGCGTCGCTGGCCAACGGGGCGTCGGCCACGATCACTCTCGTGGCCCAGGTGAATGCCGCATTGTTCGGTGCGGTGCTGACGAACACCGCGACCGTCAGCTCCGCGTCCCTCGACCCGAGCCTGCTGAACAACACCGCCACGGCCACGGTTTCCATCTGCTCGTTCACCATCAATCCGCTGGGCGCCTCCGTCGGTGCGGCCGCTGGCAACGGAGCCCTGGCCGTCACGGCGGCGGCGGCCGGCTGCTCGTGGACGGCTGTGAGCAACTCGCTTTCCGTTCCTCGCCGTGACCGGTGGCGCCGCAGGGACAGGCAATGGCATGTGACGTATTCGTACACCGTCCAATCCCGCGTGTCCCCGCGCGTCGGCTCGATCGCGATCTCGGGACAGACGTTCACGCTGACGCAGGCCGGCGTGGCACCTCCTGCAGGCGAAATCCAACTGAGGCCTCGGCCCTTACCATCGGCGAGGCGGCTGGCAACTCGCTTATCACGGTCACACGGACCGGTGGCAGCGCGGGCGCCGTGACAGTGGACTACGCCACCAGCAATGGCACCGCGACCGCGGTCGCCGACTACGGGCCCGTCTCCGGCACGCTGACGTTTGCCGACGGGGAGACGTCGAAGACGATTCCGATCGTCATTCTCGATGACACCGTCGACGAGCCGGACGAAACGTTCACGTCTCACGCTCACCAACGCCGACCGGCGGCGCCACGCTCGGGAGCCCGACGACCGAGACGGTGACGATCACGGATGACGACGACCCGATCCCGAATCCGTCGGGACCGTTCTATCTGGCGGAAGGCGCGACCGGACCGTTCTTCGACCTCGAATTCGCGATTGGCAATCCCAATGCCGTGCCGGCGCCGATCAAGGCATCGTTCCTCAAGGAGGACGGCACGACCGTCACGCGGGAACTGACGCTGCTGCCAACGTCGCGGACCACGATCCGCGTCAACGACATCCCGGGGTTGGAGAACACCGCGCTCTCGACGGTCATCGAATCGAAGGCCGGGCTTGACGCTGCTCGTCGAGCGGACGATGTTCTGGAATCGCGCGAGCTACTACGGCGCGCATACCGAACGCGCCGGCGAAGGCGCACGGCGGCAGTGGTTCTTCGCCGAAGGAGCGCAGGGTTTCTTCGACACGTACGTTCTGCTGGCCAACCCGCAGGCCACCACCAACACCGCGACTGTGACGTTCCTCATCGAGGGGCGCAGTCCCCGTGGTGCAGGACGTTCGTGCTGCCGCCCACGTCGCGGATGAACGTGTATCGCGGGCGCGATTCCCGAGCTCGTCGGGCAGCAGTTCGGATTCACGGTCACGTTCGCGCAGCCGGGGGCTGCCGAGCGCTCGATGTACTTCGGCGAGCACGCGGTTCTGGGACGGCGGCCACGCCTCGGTCGGGATCGCGGCGCCGGCCACGAGCTGGTTCCACGCCGAGGGCGCGACGGGCACCTACTTCGACACGTTCATTCTCGTGGCCAACCCGAATGCGGCGGCCGCGACCGTGACCTACACGTTCTTGCTGGACACCGGAGTCGTGATCACCAAGACCAAGTCGATCGCGGGCAACAGCCGGCTGACCGTGAACGTCGAGGCCGAGGATCCACGGCTGGCCAACGCGGCGGTTTCGACGCAGATCACCTCCGATCTGCCGGTCGATCTCGGAGCGCGCGATGTACTGGCCGGGCGCGTTCACGACTTGGTTCGAGGCGCACAACAGCTTCGGTCTGACGGCCATCGGGCCGAAATGGGGCATCGCGGAAGGGCGGGTGGGCAGGCCGGTCTCGCTTCGAGACCTACATCCTGCTCGCGAATCCGAACGCGACTCGCCGCAACGGTGACGATTACGTATCTGCGGACGACCGGCGCCACCGTGGTGAAGACCTACACGGTGCCGCCGACGAGCCGCTTCAACGTGCATGTGAACGGATTCGGTGCCGGAGCTGGCCAACGAGCAGTTCAGCGCCGTCATCGAAACGACGCTGCCGATCGCGGTCGAGCGCGCGATGTACTCGAACGCGCTGGGTGCGATCTGGGCCGCGGGCACCAACGCGACGGCGACGCGGCTGCCGTAATGACTAGGCGGCCGCTGCAGCCATCGATCCTGTTCTGGATGCGAGTCTTCTAGGAAAGATCGTTCAGACGCTTTCTACGTGCCGGCAGGCGGCTACTCGAAGCGAAGCGCGATCTGCGGATCGACGTTCGTCGCGCGCCGCGCCGGCACGACGCGGGAAACAGACGGTCACCCGGGAGCGCGAGAGAGACGAGCGCAAACGTGGGCGGATCGGTCGGCGCGACACCAAGAGCTGCTCCCGGTGCAACGCGGGTTCCCGGGATGGTCCCCGCGAGCCCAATGACGGCCGCCTGCCCAGACGAGTCGCTCCCTGGCGAACATCACCATCCCGAAGGCCGAGGCGCGATCGACGGCCGGTCCGAAGCTCTGCGGCCATCTGGAGGTCGTCAGTGGCGGCGAGTCCGGGGGTCGCCGCACCCGGCACGAGTGCTGGAGAATTGATCTCGTCCCCTTTTCTCCCAGGAACGATCCCCGTCCCCTTTTTTGGTTTCTGCTTGTGTGCGGCGCGCCGGACGGCTGGAGAAACGATCCCCGTCCCCTTTAGCGGCTTCGCCCCCGACATCTATGTCCGAAGCGCGATCGACGGCCGGTGCGAAGCTCTGCTATGTGAGGGCAGCGACGGTGAGTCCGCGGGTCGCGGGGCGAATGCTGGCGAATCGATCTCCGTCGCCTTTTTTCCCAGGAACGACCCCGTCCACCTTTCCGGTTTCTGCTTGTGTGCGGCACTTCGAACGGCTGGAGAAACGATCCCCGTCCCTGCCCGGCGCTGCGGGCAGAAATAGAAAAGGGGACGGGGATCGAATCTGCGAAACGGCTGCCATCGCCCGATCGTCCACGACGCAGCTCAACCATTCCAGAAAGGATCCTGTCCCTCTGTCTTTGATAGGAGAAATGAGAGAAGGGGGTCTATCTGAATAGCCCCCGGGCCTTTCTTCCCTTTTCTGTTTTTTTGTCCCCCCGAAATCGACCCCCGTCCCCTTTATCGCCCTGAAAATCGGCCCCCCGGAACCTTTATCGACCTGCTGGAAATCGATCCCCGTCCCCTATCGACCCCCGAAATCGATCCCCGTCCCCGTTTCGATCGAAAGACTGCGGACGAGGCGGCCACCATGTCACTGTGCGTGAACCCGACCACCCGTCTCTGATGAACAAGAGAAATGCCGATTCAACCCGCGCAGATGCAGGTCGCGCGAGCGCGTGACGTTCGATTGCATGGTCCGGGTACCGCGAGGCACACGCCTGACTCTGCACGATCTCCAAGCGGTGACGTGCGCATCGATGCACGACGGGAGCGTTCGGACGTCCAGAACGTGAACGAAGAGTCGTTGGTCGTCAGTCTCCGTCGCCCATTTGCTCGTGGCTTCCCCCCCGCCGCATCGGATACCCTCCATGTTCCACTTCAAGACCAAGGGCAAGACCGCTGCGGAGTGTCCATGTGCGTGACGCGTGACAGGTCATCGCGCTTGAGGCAGGTCGCATTCTGATCGCGAGCGTGGTGCGGGTCCGCCTCGGCGCAGACCCTCACGGACACGTGGGTCACAGACGGCCGCGTGCAGACGGTCGTCACTGTTGGCAACACTGCGTACATTTACATGCGTTGCACCATGGCGGTGGTCCATCCGGGCCAATTTCACGCTGCCTGTGCTGTGGTACGATTTGCACGGCCAACCCAGACGATGGTGTCCGACATCACCTCGGAAATTGACGCCCAGCGCCGCTACTATGCCGAGACGGCGCACCAATACGACACGCTTCACGTGAACGAAGGTAACGAGCACTTCTTTGCTCTGTGCGTGATGCTGGGCGCCATCGATTTTCTTGGGGCACGGTCAGTTCTTGACATCGGCTCCGGGACCGGACGCGTGCTCGTCTCCACTGAACAGCGCGACGGCGACGATGAGGGGGACGAGGCGGTTGTGGTCCATGCGGGCTCGGGAGCGCTTTTAGCGCGCCTTGTGGGCAAGGAACATTGCAGAACGCGCATGCGTTCCTAGATAAAATGCGCCCTGATCGATCCGGGCCGGAGGGAGAAATGATCTACATCCTGGCTGCCTTGGTGCCACCGCTCGGGCTGCTGCTCAACGCACAGCCGTTCTCGGCCGTGTTCAGCGTGGTGCTGATCGTGTTCTGCTTCATCTTCGGCTGGGTTTTTCCCGTGCTGTTCCTGGTGCCGTCGATTTACGGCGTCGTGGCGGTGCACATGAAGCGCGAAGACCGCAAGCACCGCGAGATCGTCGACGCGATCGAGCGCCACGGCCCGCCGCCGGGGTGGGGGAGGTAGCCGACACCGCGGCTGACGTCAGGGCGCCGCGCCGAGTTGCTTGAGCGCCGCGCGCGCGGTTTCCGTGTCGGGGCGAAGCTCCAGCACCTTGCGGAAGTCCGCAATGGCGCCCTTCTTGTCGCCGGCGCGCATCTTGGCTTGCGCGCGGTTGTTCCAGGAGAACACGTCGGCGGGATCGTATTGCACTGCCTTGTCGTAGTCGGCGATGCCGCCCTTGTTGTGCTCCTGGAACAGCCGGATCAGGCCGCGATTGCGCCAGCCGCGCGCGTCGGTCGGCGCCAGCTTGATGACCGAGGCGTAGTCGGCGGCCGCGCGGTCGAGCTGCTCGCGTGTCGCGATACGCGTTGCCGCGATTCATATAGGCGAGCACGTCCGGCGCGATGCGGATCTGCGCGCTGTAGTCCTCGATCGCGCGCCGCGAAGTCGCGCTTCTTGTAGTGGGCATTGCCGCGGTTGCCGTAAGCCGGCGCATAGGACGGATTGAGCCGGATCGCCTCGCTGAAGTCCGCGATGGCGCGAGTCATATCGCCCTTGTGGTGCCACGCATCGCCGCGATTGTTGTAGGCGAGCGCCATTTCGGATCGAGCCGGATCGCCTCGTCGTAGTCCGCGATAGCGCGATCGTAATCGCCCTTGAAGCCGTAGGCACGGCCACGATTGTTGAACGCGCAGGCATAGGTCGCGTCCGCCTGATCGCCTCGTTCGAGGTCGGCGAGCGCCGCTTCGAGATCGCGCTTTTCGGTCAGCTCATGGCCGCGGATGCAGTAGGCGCCGGCGAGCCTGCGGCCCGGTCTCGGTCTTGGAGTCGATCACCGTGGTGCAGGCCGCGAGACGCTCGGCTCCCGTGTTGGTCACCGAAATACAGGTCTTCCAGTCCGGCGTATCTTCGGCGTTTGCGAGTTGCGGCGAGCCGAGGAGGAAAACCGCACCGAACGCAGCCGCCATCACGCGCATGTGCCGCTCCCCGTTGCCGCCGGAATCGTTGCATTTTGGTCGCCGGCGGCGCAGGAGTGGTTCATATCGCTACAACAGAGGCGGAAATTGGTCCGCCGGAGGCTGTTCATCTTCGGTTTGGCATGCTATCCGCCCTCGCCAACTCCGCATTGGGGCTAGAGTTGCTGCCCCGGCCTTCTAGCCGGGCGGGCGCGCTCATATCCTCCCGGCGGTCAGGAGAGTTGGCAATGCCCAAAATGAACGGCGGTCCTGAACTCGCGCTGACCTTCGACGACGTGCTGCTCAAGCCCGGCCTGTCCGAAGTGCTGCCGTCCGAGGTCGATATCCGCACCCGCATCACGCCGCGATATCCCGCTCAACATCCCGATCGTCGCCTCCGCGATGGACACCGTGACCGAGGCCAACATGGCGATCGCCATGGCGCAGGCCGGCGGCATCGGCGTGATCCATCGCAACCTCGAGCCCGACATGCAGGCCGAGCAGGTGCGCCGGGTGAAGCGATTCGAATCCGGCATGGTGGTGAACCCGCTCACCATCGGACCCAGGGCCAAGCTGATCGAGGCGCTCGACCTGATGAAGCAGAACGGCATTTCCGGCATTCCGGTGGTGGAGGGCGGCGGCATAAGCCGCGCCGGCAAGCTCGTCGGCATCCTGACCAACCGCGACGTGCGCTTTGCCACCGACCCGGAGCAGCCATCTCCGAGCTGATGACCAAGGACAAGCTGATCACGGTGCGCGAGGGCGTGACGCAAGGGGAGGCGAAGAAGCTCCTGCACACAGCACCGCATCGAGAAGCTGCTGGTGGTCGACGAGAACTACCGCTGCGTCGGCCTGATCACCGTGAAGGACATCGAGAAGGCGGTCGCCAATCCGCACGCCGCCAAGGACGAGCAGGGGCGGCTGCGCGTCGCCGCCGCGACAACCGTGGGCGACAAGGGCTTCGCGCGCACCGAGGCGCTGATCGCCGCGGGCGTCGATCTCGTGGTGGTCGATACCGCGCACGGCCATTCGCGCCACGTGCTCGACGCCGTCAACCGCATCAAGCGGCTCTCCAACAAGGTGCAGGTGGTCGCCGGCAACATCGCGACCGCCGAGGGCGCGCAAGGCGCTGATCGACGCCGGCGCGGATGCGATCAAGGTCGGCATCGGGCCGGGCTCGATCTGCACCACGCGCATCGTCGCCGGCGTCGGCGTGCCGCAGATGACCGCGATCATGGACTCGGTCGAGGAGGCGAAGAAATCCGGCACGCCGGTGATCGCCGACGGCGGCATCAAGTATTCGGGCGATCTCGCCAAGGCGCTTGCCGCCGGCGCCGACTGCGCGATGGTCGGCTCGCTGTTCGCCGGCACCGACGAGACGCCGGGCGAGGCGTTCCTCTGGCAGGGGCGCTCCTACAAGTCCTATCGCGGCATGGGCTCGGTCGGCGCGATGGCGCGCGGCTCGGCCGACCGCTACTTCCAGCAGGACATCAAGGACGCGCTCAAGCTCGTGCCCGAAGGCATCGAGGGACAGGTGCCCTACAAGGGCCCGGTCGCAAGCGTGCTGCACCAGCTCGCCGGCGGCCTGCGCGCCGCGATGGGCTATGTCGGCGCGAAGGACCTGGCGGAGCTTCAGGACAAGGCGAGTTCGTGCGCATCTCGTCCGCGGGCCTGCGCGAGAGCCACGTGCACGATGTGACGATCACGCGCGAGAGCCCGAATTATCCGAGCAGGGTGTAGCCCGGGCGGTGTTGTCCAAGGGGTGAAAAGCCGCGCAGTCGCTGGTATGATCCAGTCATATGGAGCGTGACATGCACGATGTCATCGTCCCGAATGTGGATGACGAAACCTACGAGGCGTTGAAGAAGCGCGCCGCTGCCGAAGGCCGGCCGCTTGAGGATTGGCTGCGCCACAAGCTCCAGCGTGAGGCACAGGCGGATCTGCGGCCGACGTCGGAGCAGGTCCGGCAACGCGTAGCGGAGGCAGCCCGTATTCGCGCGATGCAGCCGCAGCGCATCGATCTCGACTCCGACGGTGCTGATCCGGACCGATCGCCGACGGCCGATGAGGCTGGTTGTCGACGCCTCTTGTCGTCGTCAAATGGTACGTCGTCGAGATCGAATCCCAGACGCTGCCGAGCAGATTGCTTGCACATGAGGGTTTCGAATTCTGCGTTCCCGCGCATGCATTTGGTGAGATCGGCAACGCGCTCGCGACCTATGTGCGGCGAGGCTTATTGCCACGCTCGCAGTGTCCTCGATAATCGGCGCGTGACGGCTCGTCGACCGACGTAACGTCATATCCGGTTGGCGCGCTTCTGCTCCGGTCGCGGTCGAAATTGCGTTGGAGATCGGGTCAACCGTTTGACGACGCATTGTACATTGCACTTGCCGCTGAATTGGATCAACAGCCGTGGCGACGGCGGACGAGAGGCTCGTTCAGGCCGCGTACCAAGTCGATCGTGGCAGTGGGCGGGTGCGACCCTTCGCTACGCTCTTGCAATCCTGACTGCGCCGCTGCCCCATGGCTTCGCATCATCCTCCCCATGCTCGCCCATATCGGCTGGGTGTTCCTGCTCTACGTCTGGCTCACCGTTGCGCGCGCGCAGGCGGTGAAGCGCGGCGAGGTCGAATACGGCGCGTTCGCGCGCGGCGAGGAGCCGCACCATGTCGCGCGCATCACGCGCAACCTCGCCAATCAGTTCGAGCTGCCGGTGATCTTCTACGCGGTGGTCGTGCTGCTGGTCGCGACGAACAACGTCACCACGATCGACGTCATCGCCGCGTGGGTGTTTGTCGCAGGCCGCGTTATCCATACGCTGGTGCAGACCCTGACCGATAACGTGCCGCTGCGCGGCCAGGTGTTCCTGATCAATTTCGCCGGCGTCGCCGTGCTGGTGGGTCATGTCGCCGCTGCTGGCGCTTCAAGGGCTCTGGCGCTAGACCGGTCCTTCCACAGCCGGAGCCCGCCCATGCCCGAAACCGCCCGCCGTATCGTGCTTGCCTCTCGCCCCGTGGGCGACCCGAAGCCCTCGGACTTCCGCCTGGAGGAATTTCCCGTGCCGCAGCCCGGCCCCGGACAGGTGCTGCTGCGCACCAAATGGCTCTCGCTCGACCCGTATATGCGCGGGCGGATGAGCGACGCGCCGTCCTACGCCAAGCCCG
The DNA here is from genome assembly GCA_963774045.1 of uncultured Pseudomonadota bacterium. Taxonomy (GTDB): domain Bacteria; phylum Pseudomonadota; class Gammaproteobacteria; order Steroidobacterales; family Steroidobacteraceae; genus CADEED01. The sequence goes on along the minus strand of CAVZED010000005.1, from coordinate 191,907 downwards.
TCGGCATCGACGAGGTGATGGAGGCCGGAACCGTGAGCGAGGTCGCGGCCTCGAACAACGAGAAATACGCCAAGGGCGACATCGTGCTCAGCCGCGCCGGCTGGCAGACCCACATGGTCTCGGACGGCTCGGGCCTGCGCAAGCTCGATCCGAAGCTCGCGCCGGTCTCGACCGCGCTCGGCGTGCTCGGCATGCCGGGCATGACCGCCTATACGGGCCTGCTCGAGATCGGGCAGCCGAAGGCGGGCGAGACGGTGGTGGTGTCGGCCGCCTCCGGCGCGGTCGGCTCGGTGGTCGGGCAGATCGCCAAGATCAAGGGCGCGCACGCCGTCGGCATCGCGGGCGGGCCGGACAAGTGCCGCTACGTGAAGGACGAGCTCGGCTTCGACGATTGCATCGATCATCGCGCAGCCGGATTTTCCCGAGAAGCTCAAGGCCGCGTGTCCCGAAGGGCATCGACGTCTATTTCGAGAATGTCAGCGGGCCGGTATGGGACGCGGTGTTTCCGCTGCTCAATACATTTGCGCGCATCCCGGTGTGCGGGCTGATCGCGCAATACAGCGCGACCGAGCTGCCGCCAGGCCCGATACCGTGCGCCGCAGGTCTTTCGCGCGATCCTGACCAAGCGCCTCACCATCCGCGGCTTCATCGTCACGGACTTCGCCGCCAGGCACGGCGACTTCCAGCGCGACGTCGCCGCAGTGGCTCAAGGACGGCAAGATCAAATACCGCGAGGACATCGCCGAAGGTCTTGAGAACGCGCCGCGCGGCTTTCATGGGCATGCTCAAGGGCAAGAACTTCGGCAAGCAGCTCGTGCGCATCGCGGAGTAGGAGATGACCATCCAGATGGTGCTGCTGCCGGTCTTCGTGCAGGTCGCGCTCACGTTCGGCCTGCTGTGCTGGATGGCGTTGGTCGCGCACCGGCAGCGTTCGTCGCGGCGAAACCAAGATACGCGACATCGCGCTCGGCCAACCCGCCTGGCCCGACGCAGCCGACCAAGGTCAGCAACTGCTTCAACAGCCAGTTCCAGGTTCCGCTGCTGTTCTATGTGCTGGTCATCCTCGCCTGGATCACCAAGCAGGCCGACCTGCTCTTCGTCGTGATGGCGTGGATCTTCGTGATCCTGCGCCTCGCGCACGCCTACATCCACACCACCTCGAACCATGTGCCGACGCGCTTCAACGTGTTCGCGGCGGCATGCTGGTGCTGCTGGTGATGTGGATCATCTTCGCCGTGCGCATATCTCATGATTCGAGATCTGCAGGATGACGCCTGCCGCACGCCTCTCCGCCGCGATCGAAGCTCTCGCCGACATCGAGGCGCGCCGCCGTCCGGCCGCGCAGGCGCTGAAGGATTGGGGCCTGTCGCATCGCTTCGCCGGCTCGGGCGACCGCGCCGCGATCGCGGGCCTCGTCTATGACGCGCTGCGCCGCCGGCCTCGTCCGCCTGGATCATGGGCGCGGACGATCCGCGCGCGGTGCTGCTCGGCATGCTGCGGCACGAGCGCGGGCTCGATCCGGAGGCGATCGCGAGGCTGTGCGATGGCGCGCGCTTCGCACCCGCGCCGCTCACCGACGACGAGCATGCGCGCCTGCGCGCCGCGAGCCTTGAAGGCGCGCCGCCGCATGTGCTGGGCGACTATCCCGAATGGCTCGACGACAAGCTCGCCGCAACGTTTGGCGATGATCGCGCGGCGGAGGGGGCCGCGCTGTCGTCGCGCGCGCCGCTCGATCTGCGCGTCAACACACTCAAAGGCGAACGCAAAGCGGCAGCCGACGCGCTCGCCAATACGATCCGCAGGAAACACGCTGGTCGCCGTGGGGTCTGCGCATCAGCGTCGCGCCCGACTCCAAAAGCCCCGCGATCCATGCCGAGCCCGCCTTCCTCAAAGGCGAGATCGAAATCCAGGACGAGGGCTCGCAGCTTGCCGCGCTGCTCACCGGTGCAAAGCGCGGCGAACAGGTGATCGACCTGTGCGCCGGCGCCGGCGGCAAGACGCTGGCGCTTGCCGCCATGATGGACAATCAAGGCCAGCTCTACGCGACCGACACCGACAAGCGCCGCCTCGCGCCGATCCATGAGCGCCTCGAACGCTCCGGCGCGCGCAACGTGCAGGTGCGCACGCCGCGCGGCGACGCCGAGATCCTGACCGATCTCACCGGACACGCCGATCTCGTGCTGATCGATGCGCCCTGCACCGGCACCGGCGCGTGGCGCCGCAATCCGGACGCCAAATGGCGCGTGCGCCCCGGCGCGCTCGCCGAAAGGCTGAAGGATCAGGCCGAAGCGCTCGACCGTGCGGTGCCGCTGGTCAAGCCCGGCGGCCGCATCGCCTATGTCACCTGCTCGGTGCTCGACGACGAGAACGGCGCGCAGGTGAAGGCATTCGTTGCGCGCCACCCGGACTTTTCGATCCAGCCGCCGGCCGAGGTCGTGAATGCGCTGGGCGAGCGCGCCTTTTTGTTCCGCCGCGCCGTGCTGCTCTCGGACGAGGGCCTGCTGATGACGCCACGCCGCACCGACACGGATGGATTTTTCGTGAGCGTGCTGCGGCGGATCGGTTAAATTCGCTCAACGGAAGGACATCGATGCGACTCCGAATGCTGATCCTGATCGCCGCCGCGCTCATGTGCGCTGGGCCCGCCAGCGCGCAGGACGACGGCGATCTCACCGAGGACCCGGCGTTCCTGCGCGTGAGCATCGGCGAGCGCACCGTCCGGCTCGAATCCCTCGTCGTCAAACGCAAGAATGCGGAGGGAAGGCTCCCCGTCGCGCTGATCGCGCATGGCAAGCCGGCGACGCAAGGGCGCATGCTTGACGATCGCGCGATCCAATACGTCCGGCAGGCGCGCGACCTCGCGCGGCGCGGCTACCTCGCCGTCGTGACGATGCGGCGCGGCTTTGGCGCCTCCGACGGGCCGCCGCCCGTGTCGCTCTCCTGCGCGAGCCCCTCGCTGCTCGGCCGCTTCGCCTCCGAGGCGGACGACTTGCAGGCGACTCTCGACGCAATCGCCAGGCGCCCCGACGCCGATGCGACCCGCACGATCGTGATCGGCGTGTCGGCCGGCGGTGCGGCAGTCGCAGCGCTGTCGGCGCGCAATCCGCCCGGGCTGCTTGGCGTGATCAATGTGTCGGGCGGGCTTCGTTTTCCGAGCTGTCCGAAGGAGGACGCGCTGATCGCGGCGTTCAAGGAGTACGGGGCTAAGAGCCGCGTGCCGCATCTGTGGATCTACGCCAAGAACGACAGTTTCTTTCCCTCCGAGCTGGTCGAACGGATGCAGAGCGCTTTTCTCGACGGCGGCGGCGACCTGAAGCTCGTGATGTTCGACGCGGATGAGCGCTATGACGGCCACGGGATCTTCCAGCCACTCGAACGGCCGCGGCAAATGGTTGCCGCAAATGGATGCTTTCCTGCGCTTCCACAAACTGCCGACCTGGACGCGTGACGACGTCACCGCCCTGCTCAAGAAGCTCAACGCGAAGGAACCTTCGCGCGGCTTTGTGGAAAATTACCTAGCGGGCCCGTCGGAAAAGGCGCTCGCCCGGCAGAAATCCGGGACCGTGATGTCCTCGTCATCTGGCACGCGGACGACCGAGGACGCGCGCAAGTTTGCGACCGAGCAGTGCGAAAAGCGTAACCAGCCTTGCGAGGTCCTGATGGTTAACGATCGCTGGCTCGGTCCGGCCGAATAGATTTATCCATCGCGGCTGTGCACGTCGTCGCACCTGCGCGCGGCGCGCGACACACGTGCTGTCTGCAATGGATTGCTCTGCTAGGTTCGCGCAGCATTCGGGGAACTCATGTCGAAACTGTCACGTCGCGAGATCGTCGCGGGCGCCGTCACCGGCACGATCACGGCCGGGATCGGCACAGCGGAAGCCGCGCCGCGGCCGCAGCGCGCGGACGTCTGCATCGTCGGTGCGGGCTTCGCCGGGCTCGCCGCCGCCTATCGCCTGAAGCAGGCGGGAGCTGAACGTCGTGGTGCTGGAAGCGCGCAAGCGCGTCGGCGGCCGCTCGTGGTCGGTCACGATGAAGGACGGCACCTTCGTCGATTTCGGCGGCCAGTGGGTCGGCTCCACGCAGGAGCGCTTTTATGCGCTGATCAAGGAGATGGGCGGCGAGACTTATCCCTCGCCGGGCGGCGGCCTGACGACCCTGCAGCGCGGCATCCTGAACACCGATGAATATCACCGCATCAAGGACGACACCGACGCGAACTTTCCCGGCGGCGATCTTTACGCCAAGGCCAAGAAAGCGGTGAACGATCTGGCGATGACGGTCGACCGCGAGGCGCCGTGGACGCACGCGGACGCCACGCGACTCGACTCCGTCACGTTCGCCGAGTGGCTGCGCCAGAACGTCGAGAACGAAAGCGTGCGCAAGCTGATCGCGACCGAAGTCGGCTCGTTTCCGCATGGTGGGCCTGGGGTCCGAGGGCCTGCTCGCGTTGGCTGGAACGGGCGCGGCGCTGGGCTGGCTGGGGGCGCTCATTTCGACCGGCAGACACCTGCGCCGGATCGAACCCCGGGCCTGAAACTGCGGTACTGAGCCTTATGGCTCAATAACTTATGGTTATGGTCCCTCCTTCGGGGGATGGAACCGATGGGGCCTTTAGCACTCTAATCCCCTGACTGCTAGTATCCCGACTGTCCGAGATAGCCAGTCGCCCAAGGAGGTTTCGTACCGATGACCGCCATTGCGCCCGCCGCCACTGCCCTCGTAGCCCGCAAGAACGATTTCGTCCTTTCCGGGCCGGTCGGCAGTTTCGATGCCTACATGGACAAGGTGAGCCGCATCCCCGTGCTCACGCGCGAGGCCGAGGCTGATCTCGCCAAGCGTTTCCGTAACGAGGGAGACCTCGAAGCTGCCCGCCAGCTCGTGTTGTCGCACCTGCGTTTCGTGGTGCACATCGCGCGCGGTTATTCCGGATACGGGCTGCCGCTCGGTGACGTGGTCCAGGAAGGCAACGTCGGCCTGATGAAGGCCGTGAAGCGTTTCGACCCGAACGTGGGCGTGCGCCTCGTGTCGTTCGCGGTCCACTGGATCCGCGCCGAAATCCACGAATACGTGCTGCGCAACTGGCGTCTCGTGAAGGTCGCGACCACCAAGGCGCAGCGCAAGCTGTTCTTCAACCTGCGCAAGATGAAGAAGAATCTCGCCTGGTTGTCGGCCGAGGAAACCCAGCAGGTCGCGCGCGACCTCAAGGTGACGCCGGAAGAAGTGACCGAGATGGAAAAGCGCCTCGCGGCGCGCGACCTCTCGTTCGACCCGGTGCCGGATTCGAGCGAAGACGGCGACGAGACCTACTCGCCCGCCGCCTATCTGCCTGCACCGGATTCCGACCCGGCGCTGCAGATCGAGAACGCGGAGTGGGAAGACACCACCGGCGATCGCCTGCAGTCGGCGATGCAGACGCTGGATGCGCGCGCGCGCGACATCGTCGTCAGCCGCTGGACCGGTGAAGCCACCGCGACGCTGCACGATCTCGCGGACAAGTACGGCGTCTCCGCGGAGCGCATCCGCCAGATAGAAGCGAATGCCATCAAGAAATTGCGAGGCCTGATGACGGCCTGACCTCTTCATTCGGGCCAACCGCCCAGAGCTGAAGTCGGCAATACAGTCAGCACACTTCAAGCCCCGGTAACCCGGGGCTTTTTCTTTCTTGATGCTAAGTTTTCCGATTTGAACGCGGCCGCGGCCCATGGATAAATCGCGCGCATGACTGCAACGAACTTCAACCTCAATTCCCCGAATCTGAATCCGCAAGGCGAGCAGATGGCGGACGAATCGATGATCCGCACGCTGGCCGCGCAGATCGAAGCGATCTGGCCGCAGGAAAAGAAACTCATCGACTTCTATCGGCTGCCGCGCGCCGCGCGCGTGCTCGACGTGGGCGCCGGCACCGGTGAGTTCAGTGCGCGCATCGCGGACGCCTATCCCGATGCGCAGGTCACCGGCGTGGAACTGCTGCCGGCGTCCGTGGAGTTCGCGCGACGGAAGTTCGCGGAATTCGCGCCGCGGGTGCGCTTCGAAACTGGCGACGCCTTTCACCTGGCGCAGCCCGACAACTCATACGACCTGGTCGCGAATCGCCACATGCTGCAGGCCGTGCCACACGTAGAACGGGTGCTGGCCGAGCTGGTGCGCGTGACGAAACCGGGCGGCCGCGTGCACGTGCTGGCCGAGGACTACACGCAGCTGCACATGATGTCGGGGCCACTCGACCCGGATGCTTTCTGGCGCAAGGTGGTCGACTACGCGACGCGCACCGGCACCGACGCGCGCATCGGCCGCCGCGCCTGGACGCTGATGCGCGCGGCCGGTCTCAAGGACGTTTACGTGGACTACGTGGTCGTGGACACACTGCGCGTGCCGCGACGGGTGTTCGCGGACATCATCACCGCATGGCGGGACGGCTACGTGGAGGCGCTGGCGACGCCGGCTTTTCCGCCCGAGCTGGTCAGCCAGCACTTCAACGAGATCATCGCGAGCCTGCTGAATCCGGATCACTACGCGGTCTGGCACCTGCCGATTGTTTCAGGCACGAAATAAACAGGGGACGGACTGGAGTCCGTCCCCTGGCTGACAAGGGGTGTCGTCAACCTTCCGTTATCGGCTGGAGCTTGAGCTCCACGCGGCGGTTCTGCTGCTTGCCATCCGGCGACGCATTACTCGCGACCGGGCGGGCTTCACCCGCACCGAAGGTCACGATGCGCTGGCCATTCACGCCATGTGATTGCAGGTACGTGCCGACCGACGTCGCGCGCTCCAGCGAGAGCTGCTGGTTGTAGCTGTCCGAACCGTCGCTGTCGGTGTGACCCTCGACGTCGATGAGCGTCTTGTCGAATTCCTTGAGCACGACGCCCACCGAATCGAGTACGCCGAAGAAGTTCGAATTGAGATCCGAGCTCGCCGTGCGGAACGTGATGTTGCCCGGCATGTTGAGGATGAGGTCGTTGCCCGAGCGCGTGACGGATACGCCGGTGCCCTGCAACTGCGCGCGCAGCTTCGCTTCCTGGCGATCCATGTATGCGCCGACTCCCGCGCCCGTGAGCGCGCCGACTCCGGCGCCGATCAGTGCGCGCTTGCGGCGCTCCTTCGAATTGTCACCGGTCGCGGCGCCGAGCACGGCACCCGCGAGCGCGCCGATGCCGGCGCCCTTGGTGGTCTTGTTCACCTTCTTTTCGCCCGTGTAGGCGTCGGTGGTCGTGCAGCCCGCGAACACGAGTGCGGCCACAGCGGCTAACAAAGTGGTGCGGACCATGATCGAAGTTTTCATGTGCGTATCTCCTTCCGGGCAATCATGTCGGCGTGCATCTGAACGCCGAATGAACCCGCTTTTCCGTGCGCCAGTTCTCAGTCGGGTCTACTCGACGTTCTCGCGCGAGGCCGGGGGTGTAGTCGCGCGCTTGTAGCCTTTTGGCCGTATCGCGACCGTGTTGCGAATGACCGTGCAGCGCACACCGTCCTTGCGTACATAGGCGTACTCGAAGGTTGGCGTGGAACGGCCGTCGCTCTCGAGTTCCATCCTAATGGCAGCCTCTTGTTCCGGCGTAAGAGAAAAACGCATCTCGAGGTCGGAATTTCCCCCGTGATCGAAGCTGATCGTCATTGCGCGCGTCCACACCGAGTAGCCCGGGAATACGCGCGCGCAGGCCAGCGCCGCGACGGGATCGGCGAGCGCGGCCTGCCAGCCGCCAAACATCACGCCGCCGGGATTTCGCGAGCGCGCGTTCAGCGGCAACAGGATGCGCACCGTGCGCCAGTTGTCGGAGATCTCGAGCACCCTGATGCGCATCGGCACGAATGGCGGATAGAGCTCGAGCAGCCGTGCGTCCGGAAAAATCCTGCTGCGCGCCACGAACCGCATGAATCGCTGCATGAGCGGCATGCATTCTCCTTGTTTGGCCCATATTCTTGCAGAGCACGGCTCGCCGGCGTAGCGTTCCCGGCCATGCGGACCATGAACCAGTGGCTCGACGAGTATGGCGCCAGCCATCGCAATGCGACCAACGAATTCCTGCATTGGATCTGCGTGCCCGCGATCGCGCTGACGGTCGTCGGTTTCCTCTGGTCGATACCCGTTCCGCCAGCGTTTGACGCGGTGTCACCATGGCTCAATTGGGCGACGATCGGCATCGCATTGTGGCTGGCCTATTACTTCCTGCTGTCTCCATCGCTGGGTCTGGGAGCCACGGTTTGCCTGTTCGGGATGTTGTTCATCGTGCGCTGGCTCGACGGCCTGCCCTGGCCGCTGTGGGCGAGCTGCCTGACAATCTTCGTGGTCGCATGGATCGGCCAGTTCATCGGCCACTCCATCGAAGGCACGCGTCCCTCGTTCTTCAAGGATGTGCAGTTCCTGTTGATCGGGCCCATCTGGCTCGTCTCGCACGTATACCGGCGCCTCGGCATTTCGTACTGAGTTGCCGGCGTCAGGATCGCGGTGCCCGTCGGTAAACTGCCGGCATGCTGAATCCAACAGATTTGTACGACGTGCGCGGCCTCCTGACCGAGGACGAGCGCATGGTCCAGGACTCCGTCGGCCGTTTCGTCGACGAGAAGGTGCTGCCCGTCATCCAGGAATCCTTCGAGAAGCACCACTTCCCGAAGGAGCTCATCCCCGGGCTCGCCGAGCTCGGGTTGTTAGGCTCGTCCATCCAGGGGTACGACTGCGCCGGCCTGAACGCCGTCAGCTACGGGCTCATCTGCCAGGAGCTCGAGCGCGGCGATTCCGGCATCCGCAGTTTCGTCTCCGTGCAGAGCTCGCTGTGCATGTACCCCATCTACGCGTTCGGCACCGAAGAGCAGAAGCAGCGCTGGCTGCCCGAGATGGCGCGCGGCCGGAAAATCGGCTGCTTCGGGCTCACCGAGCCGCACGGCGGTTCCGACCCGTCGAACATGAAGACCCGCGCCGTGAAGAAGGGCGGCGACTGGGTCATCAACGGCGCGAAGATGTGGATCACCAACGGCGCCATCGCCGACCTGTGCATCTGCTGGGCGATGACGGAAGACGGCATCCGCGGCTTCATCGTCGAGAAGGGCATGAAGGGATTCTCGGCGCCGGAGATCGAGCGCAAGTTCTCGCTGCGCGCGTCGGTCACCTCGGCCCTGTTCTTCGACAACGTCGTCGTGCCCGAAGCGCAACCTGCTGCCCAACGTCAAGGGACTGAAGGGCCCGCTCTCCTGCCTGACGCAGGCGCGCTACGGCATCACCTGGGGCGTGATCGGCGCCGCCCAGGCCTGCCTCGCGCAGCTCATCGATTACACCAAGTCGCGCGAGATGTTCGGCAAGCCGCTGGCCGCGACGCAGACCATCCAGATCCGGCTCGCGGAGATGGCGCGCAAGATCACGCTCGCCCAGTTGCTGTCGCACCAGCTCGGCCGGCTCAAGGACGAGGGCGAAATGCAGCCGGCGCAGGTGTCGCTCGCGAAGTGGAACAACTGCCGCATGGCGCTCGACATCGCGCGCGACTGCCGCGACATGCTCGGCGGCGCCGGCATCAGCGCCGAGTACGTGCCGATCCGCCACGCGCTCAACCTCGAGAGCGTGATCACCTACGAAGGCACGGAGACCATCCACCAGCTCACGATCGGCCGCGAGCTGACGGGCATCAATGCTTTCTAGCTACCTGGAGCGTGGAAGGGGACGCGCGTCTCCTGGAACACCGGCAGCGATTCGCAGCGCGCGGCCAGCGTCGCGAGCGACTGGTACATCACGTGATCCGCGGCGACGCGCAGCGCATCGTCGAGGAACGTGAACGCGCACACCGCGGTGATGTCGGCCTGCGTCATGCGCTTGCCGACCAGCCACTGCGACACGCCGCGTTCGCCGAGGTAGCGGTCGATGGCCGCCAGTGACGCGCTCATCTGCAGGCGGCAACGCTCCACCCAGGGCTCGTGCCGCTTCGACTCGGGACGAAACACGCGCTCGTAGATCTGCAGACAGGCCCTTCTCCGCGGCGCCGGTCGCCATCGCCATGAGATTGAGCGCCTGCCGCCGCTCGGGGCCGGACGGCGGCAGCAGTGCGCGCTGCCGGACCCGCGAGCTCGTCGAGATAGTCGAGGATCGCTCGCCGACTCCATGAGCGTCTGTCCGTCTTTGGTGACCAGCGTCGGCACGCGGCCAAGCGGGTTGTACTCGCGGATGCGATCGAAATCCCGGCCCACCGACCAGTTGCGCGTGCTCGAACGGCATATCGAGCAGCTTCATGGTCACCGCGACCCGCCGCACGAACGGCGAGTCGAACATTCCGATCAACAGCATCGAGAGCTCCCTGGGTCGTTGTCAGCGCGGCATGTACACGAAATAGTAGATGAGCCCCGCCGCGATGAATGCGTCCATGACCAGGAAGATGTAGAACAGCTTGCGCCGCGCGGCCTTCGGAGGGTTTCGAGCTTCACGCGCAGCAGCGGCTCCGAGGCGATGTGCGCGTCGATCCAGTTCTTGCGCATCCCGGAGGCCGAGGTTGTGCGAGGCGCGCAGCGACTTCATCGCGTCGATGATCTGGCCCTCTTCGAGCAGCGTTTCCGCCTCGAGGGGCAATGGTTTGAAACGGCCGTAGGGCTCGGCTTTCATCGTGCCAACCGACCCGAGACGCGCTGCACGTAACCCGGGTCGGAGCCGGCCTGCGTTGCCTCTTCAAGGAGGTGAGTCATGTCCAATTCATCCCAGGCGGCCGAGCCGCAGTTGAATGCCACGCCATTGATCGATGTGCTGCTGGTGTTGATCGTGATGCTGATCTTCACGATGCCGGTCATGACCCACAGCGCCAACGTGACTTTGCCACAGGTCGGGCCGCGGGCCTCCGCCCGAAGTGATCGTCCTCGACATCGACTTCGACGGCGGCCATCTACTGGAACGGTAATCCGGTCGAATCCATCGCCGCGCTCGAGCGCGGACTGCGCGGCGGAACAGGTCAAGGTGCCGCGCCGCCGGTCGTCACCTTGCGCCCCGATTTGCGCGTCACCGCTACGAGTTCGCCGCGCAGGTGCTGGCGGCGACGCAGCGCGCCCGCGTGCAGCGCCTCATCGATCTCGCAGTGTGGCTCGACCACTAGAAACCCGCGCTCCGCACACATCGTGGCTTCGGCGATCCAGCAGAACAGGAGGACGCCGATCGCGAACCACTGCCAGAACTTCTGCTCCGGCGTGTCGGTGGTGGACTCGCGCCGCGGCGTACGCGCATCGGCAGGCTCGGTTGCTCGTGCATGAGTCTTCCGGCACGCGCGCTCATAGCGGCAACCAGTGCGTCGCTGGTTTCGCGGCGATGCAGGTAGACGAAGCGCGCGCGCGACAGCCGCGACGCGAAGTCGTTGCTGTGCGTGCCGATGCGCTCGAGGAAGCGGCGCCAACGTTCGCCCTGGCGGCGGCGAACTGCGTCCCGCACCCGGAGTATGTCCGTCTCGGTATCGATCATGTCGACGTCCTCGGTGCTCCAGGCACGGGGACATTTCGGCCTAAGCGCCGGGCCGAGGCCGTGATGGCTTGGTGATGCCACGCGGATCGAAAGTGATGAAATGTGGCCTGCCGCGCCGGCGCGCTCCCGGTGTCGCTTACACTTGCGGCGCCCATGAAAAAGACCATCGCCATCGTCGAGGACGAACGCGCCATCCGTGACAACTATGCCGCGGCCTTCGCACGCGAGGGCTACGCGGTGCGCGGTTATCCGAACCGGCGCGAGGCCATGACCGCGTTCCAGGCGCGGCTGCCCGACCTCGCGGTCATCGACATCTCGCTCGAGGACGAACCGGAGGGCGGATTCGAGCTGTGCCGCGAGCTGCGCGGACTCTCACGCCGAGTTGCCGATCATTTTCCTCACCGCGCGCGACAGCGAGCTCGATGCGGTGTCCGGGCTGCGGCTCGGCGCCGACGATTTCCTCACCAAGGATCTGTCGCTGGCGCACCTGATCGCGCGCGTCAATGCGCTGTTCCGCCGCGTCGACGCGCTGCGCCGGCCCACCGAGGAGAAACAGGTCATCCGCCGCGGCGCGCTCACGCTCGACAGCGAACGCATGTCGGTCGACCTGGAACGGACAAGTCGTGCTCCTGTCGCTCACCGAGTTCTGGATCGTGTACGCGCTCACCAAACATCCGGGCCACGTGAAGAACCGCCAGCAGCTGATGGACGCCGCCAACGTGGTGCTCGACGACAACACGATCACCTCGCACATCAAGCGGATCCGCCGCAAGTTCCAGGTGGTCGACGAGAAGTTCGACGCCGTGCACACCGTGTACGGCATGGGTTATCGCTGGGTCGAATGAGCCAATGGGCCGCATCGCAGACCTGTTGAACTTCGGCCCGATCTCCCCGTTCCGGCTGCGAACCAAACTACTGCTGCTGGCGCTGACGACCCTCGCCCTGCCCTGGGCCGGCTGCCAGTACGCGCGCGAGATGGAAACCGTGCTGCGCGAGAGCGAACAGCAGTCGCTGCTCGCCGTGGCCACGACGATCGCCGGTTCGCTCAAGGGGCGGCAGGAACTGCTGTTCCGCGCCGATTCGCTGCCCGCTCTCGACGGCAGCAACGTCCGCGACATCACGCCGGTCGTGTTGTCCGGCGCGCCGCTCATCGACGGCCGCTCCGACGAGTGGAATACGAACGCGCGCAACCTGGTGCGCGTGCCGGGCCCCGGCAACGACGGCCTGCGGCTGCTGGCCGCGACCCACGAGCGCTGGCTCTACCTCGCCCTGCTGGTGCGCGACGACCGGCTGGTCTTCGACTCCTCGGAGATGACACCGCTAGATTCCACGACCATCGGCGACCGCATCTGGCTGGCCTTCGACGACAAGCGCGGCGGGCAGCAACGGCTGTTCTTCGGCAGCACGGGGCCCGGCCCGGTGCGCGCGCGCCGCATCGAAACGCGCGAATACGGGCGCGAAGAGGCGGTCGAGGAGACACGCATCGATGCGGTCTGGCAGCGCACGCGCGACGCCACGGGCTACGTGCTCGAGATCGGCATTCCGCTCTCGCTCCTCGGCCAGCACATCGGCGTGGCGATCGACGACCGCGACAAGCGCGGCGCGCCGCGCGCGAGCTACGGAACGCTGGACACCACCGACCTGCGCGCCACCGGGCGGCTCATCGCCGCCTCGCCCGATCTCAACGATCACCTGCGGCAATTCTCGCAGCCCGGCGTCGAACTGACCGTGGCCTCCGCAACCGGCGCCGTGCTCACGCGGCTCGACGCACCGGCGCTGCCGCGCGACTTCACCGCGATGCGCGGTTTCCTGCCGCGCATGTACCGGCTGTTCCTCGACGGCGGAGCGATTCCGCGCAGCGTCTCGCAGCTGGAGCGCGAACGCGCGGCGCAGGCGCTCACGGAGCGCGCGGTCAAGGGCAAACCCGAAAGCACGCTGTTTGCCGGACCCTATGAAAACCGGGTGATCGTCGCCGCGGCGGCGCCGATCCTCGCGGCGGACGGCCAGCAGGTGATCGGCGTCATCCAGCTTGCGCAGACCGCGGACCGCTGGCTCACGCTGCGCGACCGCGCGCTGACCCGGCTGCTCAACCTCACGCTGATCGTCACGCTCTTCGCGGTCGGCGCCGCGTTCTGGTTCGCGGGACGCATGACGCTGCGCATCTCGCGTCTCGGTCAGGCAGCGGAAACGGCCCTGACCCGCGAGGGCAGCGTTTCGCGCGCTGCTGCCCGAAACGGAAGCGAAGGACGAGCTCGGCGACCTGTCGCGCAGCTTCTCGTCGCTGCTCGGCCGTCTCGACGAGTACACCGGATACCTGCGCACGCTCGCCGGAAAGCTGGCGCACGAGATCCGCACGCCGAACACCATCATCCGTTCATCGCTCGAGAACCTCGAAAGCGAGGTCCAGTTTTCGACTGACAAGGCGGAGACCGCGCGGATCTACATCGCGCGCGCCCGCGAGGGCAGCGAGCGGCTGGGGGCCATCCTCACGGCGATGGGAGCGGCGACCAAGGTGGAGGAAGCCATTGCGCACAGCGAACGCCAGCGCTTCGACCTGGGCGCCCTGGTGCACGCCGCCTCCGATGCCTATGGCAGCGCGTTTCCCGAGCGGCGTTTTGCCTGCGAGATCCCGCCGGAACCCGTCGTGATGACGGGCGCTCCCGACCTGGTGGTGCAGATGCTCGACAAGTTGGTCGACAATGCCGTGGATTTCAGCGCCGATGGCGCCACGATCTCCGATCGTTCTGCAAGCGGAGCCCGATCACGCCGAGCTCTCCGTGGCGAATCCAGGACCCCCGCTGCCGCCGGAGGCCACGGCAAAACTGTTCGAGTCCCTGTGGCAGTCACGGTCGGAGGCCGACAAACGCCCCCATTTCGGCCTCGGCCTCTACATCGTGCGCCTGATCGCCGAATTTCACGGCGGAACCGCGCGGGCTGCGAACCTTCCCGACCAGTCGGGTGCGGTATTCACCGTCCGTCTGACACGTTGATGCAGGACCGCGAATCCGGTCACCTCCAGCCGACGTGTTTATCGCCGATATCCTATGCAGGAAGTGCGAACTGTCGCGCCGCTGAGACATTGTCGCGCGACGATTTCGGCGTATGATCGGCCTCGCGTGGTCGGCAGGTCGGCGCTAAGTGACTGAATTACAAGTTCGGGCGCCACGTTGTAACAATTACGCGAGGTTGATGTCCTGCACTGCATCACTAACTGATGCGCGGAGAACACAACGGATTCAGCGATATAAAAAACTCGGGATTTGCTCACGGGCACGGGTTCAGCCGGTAGCGGAAGTTGTGGCTACTGGCGAGGACGAAAGATGCGTGACATGACACGCGGGCTTAACTGTTTAGCCGGAGGTCGCAAGACCACCAACGTCCCAGCCGGAATATTTCGCGTCCGTGTAGTCGACATGGTCGGCTGACAGCGATTACCTAAGTCGACGAAGACGAAACTAACAAGCCCCGCCATGCGGGGCTTTTTTTCGCGCCCGGGATCACATTCCGCCGCCGGGTGGCTGGCTAGAATCCGCCGCGATGCATCGCCGGCTCCCGATCATGTTGTTAGTCCTGTGCGCACCGCTGGCCGCCTGCTCGGGCAAGCTGAACGAGCGCGACGTGCGCGAATTCATCGATCATGCCGACGCCGCGGCCCGCAAGCGCTTCGCGCCCGAGATCTGCGGATTGCGCGGCAAGGATTTCGTGCTGCGCATGAAATTCCAGGGTGACGACGCGCGCGAGCCACCGACCGATCTCGAGATCAACCGGCGCACGTTCTGCGTGGAGGCCGGGAAGTTCTCGTTTCATCGCCACTACCTGCTCGAACGCAAATCACTCGACGTCGACCTGGCCGCCGACCGCAAGACCGCGCGTGTGACGGCCGAGTACGTCGAAACGCTGGCGTACTTCGAGCCCGACCGCGTTCCCGCGTCACCGTTCGATTTCACCGAGTTCCAGGTTCTGGATACCCGCGATGAGTCGATCGTCGGCATCGAGAGCGGCGACATCGTGTTCCTGAGCACCGAGGCCAGCGTCCGGCAGACGCTCGTGCCGAAGAATTCCATCGAAGTCCCGACGGATTGACATGAGAGCGCTCGCCGGTCCTGCCGCGTTGCTGGCCATCGTCGTCGGCTTCCTCGCCTGGCACCGGACGTCGGCCGAGGAATCGCCGGACCGTGAATTCACCGGGCTGGAGCTCGCCGGGCCCGGGCCTGACTACCAGGGCACCTGCTACTCGCTGAGCACCGTGTTCATCGCCAACGGCATCTTCGGCAATGTGCCACGCACCTGGAAGCAGGAGCGCGACGACGCGTGGACGCTGACGCTCGAACGCGTCTCGCAGGGCAGCAATGGACCCGTGCGTGAATACGCGTCCTGGTCTTTCGAAAAACACGGCGAGGCCCTGCGCCTCGCGAAGGTCGCGGCATCGGCGGGCTTTCCCCAGGACATCGCGGGCAGCATCGACCAGCTGCTGTTGGCACCGAACGCCCGCCGCTCGACGCCGGCAGACCGCTGCCTCGAACCCCGCGGCACGGGCTACGGATTCACGCGGAAATAATTCGCCACAATTGAGCCATCGCTCCGCCGCTTTCCGGACGCAGCATCCTCGCCCGGCAAAACGACCAGGGAGCATGGGATGGAAGCACCGCCGTTCGCCGGCCAATACGAGCCCAGGGCCGGATTCTTCAGGCCGGGCCTGATCAAGGCGGGCTTTTCGTTGTTCGCGGGATTCCTGCTCCCGCTGTTCACGATCGGGTTCGAGCTCGTCACGCGCATGTGCGCGGAAACCCTGTTCGACCCGATTCCCTCGCCCGCGCACCTCGCGTTGATCACCGCGGTGCCGCTGCTGAATCTCAAACTCTGGATCATGCGCCGCCGCGAGCAGGCCATCGGCCGCGGCTGGATCTTCGCGGCGGGCGCGGCCACGGCGGTCGGCTTCTGCTACGCGCTGTTGTTCCTGCCTGTCTACCCGATCGCAGCGATCGGCATCCTCTTCTTCGGTCTCGGGCTCCTGCCCTTCGCACCGTTCACGGCCGGGCTCTCCGCATTGACCAACGCCATTGGCGCGGGCCGGCGGAGCGGGCAACCTTTCCGGAAGCTGATCTGGACGGGCATCGCCACCGGCATGTTCGTTACCCTCGCACTCGACGTGCCCACCGCGATCACGCGTTACTCGGTACGCGCGAGCGCGAGCAGCGACGCGGCGGAACGCTCACGCGCCGTGCGTCTGATGCGCGGTCTCGGCAACCGCGAGCTGCTGCTGCGGCTGTGTTACGACACGAGCCGATACACCGGCGGATTGCTGGGGCTCGTCGTCGAAGGGACGTACGGCCTGAGGCTCGACGATCTCGACGAGCGCAGACTGACTACCGGTCCGGACGCGGCGCGCGCGCTCCACTACCGCATCACCGGCGATTCCTACGACATCGTGCCGCCGCCCTGGCGCGGCGGACGCTGGGGCTTCGCGCGCAATTTCAATTGGGATCCCGACCAGGGCGGAACCCAGGTGGGCGGTCGCGTCGCCGGGCTCGCGCTGCGCAGCTCGCGCATCGACGCATCGATGGACGCCGACGACGCCGTGGCGTACGTGGAATGGACCGCCGAGATCTCGAATGCCGAACAAAGGACCCCGCGCGAGGCCCGCATGGCGCTGGTACTGCCG
This sequence comes from uncultured Pseudomonadota bacterium, assembly GCA_963774045.1. Classification (GTDB taxonomy): domain Bacteria; phylum Pseudomonadota; class Gammaproteobacteria; order Steroidobacterales; family Steroidobacteraceae; genus CADEED01. The sequence goes on along the minus strand of CAVZED010000005.1, from coordinate 174,826 downwards.
CCGGGAGGCGCGGTCACGCGCGCCACGTTGTGGGTGAACGGCGAAGAACGCGAGGCGGCCTTCGCCTCGCGCGGTGAAGTACGCCGGGCCTACGAGCGCGTCGTCAGCGCGCGTCGCGACCCGCTGCTGGTCACCACCAACGGCGCCGACCAGGTGCTCGTGCAGGTATTTCCCGTGCCGGCGCACGGTGCCGCGAAATTGCGCGTCGGCATGACCGTGCCGCTCGCGCTCGCCGCCGACAATCGCGCGACGCTCGCGTTGCCGGCCATCGTCGACCGCAACTTTTCCATCGGCGATGGGCTGCGTCACGCGGTCTGGATCGAGGGCGACGGTCGCGAGGCGGTTTCCGATCCGGACTTTGCCACCACCGCGGGCGCGGACCACGTCGTCCGCAGCCGCGCCAGCTTCACCGATCGTGATCTCACGCTGCGCCGCCCGCGGGTTTCGCTGTCGCGCAATCCCGCCGCCGAATCCGTCGCGGCAGGGAATGTGATCCAGACGATCCGCCGTGAGCCACGCGAACCCGCGGGTTCCTTCTTCGTGCTGCTCGACGGCTCGAAACGGGCGGCGCCCGCACGCCAGGGGCTCGTCGCCGCACTCGAACGGATTCCGAAAGGTGCGCGCGTCGGCTTCGGCATCGCGTCCGCGACCCCGGTGTCGCTGCCACTCGCGCCCTGGAGCGCCGACCGCCGCGCCGAGCTCATCGAACTACTCGATGCGCAGCCGTTCGACGGCGGCGAGGACAACATCGGGGCGCTGGCCGACGCGCTGGGTTCGCTCGAAGGGGAGCCTCGGGCCACGTTGTTGTGGATTCACGGTCCGCAGGGTTTTCAGTTCGAGGAACACACGGCCGGGCTCGAACAACTGCTCGACCGCGGCCAGCGGCTGGCGGAACTGTGGCTGTTGCCGGTTGCACCCGGTCCGAACCGCCTGCTGCGCCATCCGCGGCTGTTCACGGGCGCCCACACGCTCGCCTGGAGCGGCGACGTCCGCATCGATATCGGCGCGGCGTTCGACGACTACTTCGACACGGCGCCGCGCTGGATGATCGTGCGCACGCAGGCCCGCACGCCAGGCGCCGCGGCGGGACTCGTCACCGGCTCGGCACACGTGGAGAAACTCTGGGCATTCGACGAAATCTCGGCGCTGCTCGACGGCACGCCGGCCGATCGCGAACGCGCGGTCGCGCTCGCCGCGCAGCACCGGATCGTCACGCCGGTGAGCGGCGCGGTGGTGCTCGAGACCGACCAGGACTACGTGAACGCGGGCCTCACGCCTCCCGATGCCGCAGGCGTGCCGACGATTCCGGAGCCGGAAACCTGGGCACTGCTGATCATTGCGTGTCTCGCGTTCGCCTGGGCGATGCGCCAGCGACGCGCAGCCGCATGAATCCGCTGCTCGCGCTGGCCGCGATCGCGGCCGCGTGCTGGAGCGCGTGGCTCGAACTCGCGGCGCGTGTCGCCGGACCCGCGGCGCTGCTGCCGCCCGTGCTCGTCCTGTGCGCGCTCGCGACACCCCTGCTGAAACCTTCCGCGTCGCTGCGGCAGGTGACGGTGACGCCGCTCGTCCTGCTGCTCGCAGCCCATGTCCTCGCGGTCCTGTTTGCGCCGCCGATCTTCCGGATCGCTCCGGCAGCGCTCGCGGTGTGCTGGTGCCTGCATGCCGCGGGTGACGCGCGCGCGCCGCGCGCCTCGTTCTACGGTCTCGTCCTGCTCGCGCTGCCCGTGCTGCCGACGCTCGAGTTCTACGCGGCTTATCCGGCGCGCCTGGCGGCCATCGAGGCGAGCGCATCCCTGCTGCGCATGAACGGCGTCGCGGTGGGTGTCGAAGGCCTGGCGCTGCGCTTCAGCGGCGAGCTCATACAGTTCGACGCGCCCTGCAGCGGTGTGCGCATGCTCTGGACCTGCTGGTTCCTCGCGAGCGCTCTGGCGCACCTTTACGAATTCCCGCTCTGGCGTTATGCGCTCGCGCTGATGCTCGCGACGCTGTTCGCGATCGCCGGCAACATCCTGCGCGCGACCAGCCTGTTCTACCTGGAGGCGGGATTGCTGGACGTCGGCGATGCAGCCTGGCTGCACGCGGCGGTGGGTGTCGCCGCATTCGCGATGACGGCGTTGCTGCTGTTCATGGTCCTGCGGCCGCGCGCGCGGATGCAGTCGGCATGAGCACGCGCGTGCGCATGTTCGTGGTGCTGCTGGCGCTGGCGGCCGCCGCCCCGCTGTTGCCGAAACCCGGGTTGCCGCGACCCGGCGCCGCCGCCGAATTCCCGGGATGGCCGCGTAGCCACGATGGAGTGCAGCTCGCACGCATGTCGCCCGGTCCGCAGGACGCGTGGTTCGCACGCGATTTTCCCGGCAAGGTCGCGCGCTTCTCCGCGCGCGACCGCCAGGTCGTCGTGCGCTGGGTGAGCTCGCCGACGCGGCGGCTGCACCCCGCCAGTCAATGCTTCGCGGGTGCGGGTTACGCCATCGAGCCCTTGCCGATGCGCAAGAGCGCGGACGGCGCGTTGATGAGTTGTTTCGCGGCGCGCCGCGACGGCGAAGCACTCGATGTCTGCGAGCAGTTGCGCGGCTCCGCCGGCGGCAGCTGGCCCGACGTGTCCGCCTGGTACTGGCACGCGCTGGCGGCGCCCGCGGGCGAGTCGTGGTGGTCGTTCGTCGTCGTGGAGCGGGCCGCGCCGCGCGAGACGCTCTGAACGCGGCGGAGTTTTGTGGCATCTTGCAGCGTCATGCCACTCGAACAAACAGCATTCTTCGTGACGCTGCTCGCGCTCGGCGCGGCCGCGCAGGCGCAAACCGTCATTCCGCTGTGGGAAAAGGGCGCGCCGGGATTCGAGGCAAAGCGCGACGAGCCCGAACAGCACAAGGACTGGTGGTACAAGAACATCCACAATCCCTCGCTCACCGTGTTCCTGCCCGCCAGCGGCAAGGCAACCGGCACCGCCGTCATCGTCGCGGCGGGTGGCGGGCATCGCGAGCTCGTGTTCGATCCCGAGGGTGTCGAGCCCGCGCAATACCTGGCGCAGCTCGGCATCACCGCGTTCGCGCTCAAATACCGGCTGGCCTACGAGCCCGGCTCGAAGTACACGCTCGCGAACACCGCCGAGGACATCCGTCGCGCCATGCGCACGGTGCGGGCGCGCGCCGCCGAATGGCACGTGGATCCGCAGCGCATCGGTGTCATGGGCTGGTCGGCGGGCGGCGAGGTGGCCGCGATGGTCGCCTATCCACCGGTCGCGGGTGATCCGAAATCGGCGGATCCGGTGGAGCGCGTGAGCGCGCGGCCGGACTTCCAGATCCTCATCTACCCGGGGCCGGGCGGCATCCCGGAGAAGATCCCGCCGGATGCGCCGCCGCTGTTCCTGCTGGGCGCGGCGGATGACGAATGGGTGGCGGACGTGCTTTTCGACCTCACGCGCAAGTATCACGCGGCGCACGCGCCGATCGAGACCCACATCTACACGCAGGGCAAACACGCCTTCAACATGGGGCAACGCTCGCAGTACGTGAGCATCCGCAACTGGCCGCAGCGACTCGCCGAATGGCTCGGCGACCGCGGCTACACGAAGCCGCGCTGAGCAATGGAATCCCTGCTGCGCGCCGCGCCGGCGTCATTCGCCATCCTCGCGCTCACCTGCGTCGTGAGCTGGGTCGCACTGCAGGGCTCCGCCCGCCTGCGGGCGCGCGCCGTGCTGCATCCCTGGGGCCTGGTGCGCGGGAAGGGTTACGAGACCCTCATCACGCACGGCTTCGTTCACGGCAGCTTCGCCCACCTGCTCTTCAACATGGTGACGCTCTATTCCTTCGGACCGACGCTGGAGATCCAGATCGGTACGCCGGCTTTCATCGCGCTCTATTTTCTCGGCATGCTGGCGAGCGCGCTCGGAGTCGTCGTCACCCATCGCAAGAATCCGGACTACAGCGCGCTGGGCGCGTCCGGCGCAATCCTCGCGGTGCTGTTCGCGTTCATCGTTTATTACCCGACGAGCGTGCTCGGTTTGTTCTTCGTGATTCCCGTCCCGGCGACGGTGTTCGCGGTGGGTTTCCTGGCGTACAGCATCTGGGCGTCGAAATATTCGCGCGGCGGCACCGCGCACGAAGGACACTTCGGCGGCGCCGTATTCGGCATGCTGTTCGTGGCCGTCACCGACCCCGATACCTGGGTCGAGGCGTTCGCGAAGGTCGCGCTGCTGTTCCGCTGAACCAGAACCGGCCGAATCCTAAAACCACGAATAGTTGAAGCTCACGGAGATGCGTTCCGCCTCGGTCGGATTCGGCATCACCTCGTGGCGCAGCCAGCTCTCGAACAACACCAGGCTGCCCGCTTCCGCGGGCAGCGTCACCCAGACCTGGTTGTCGCGGCGCGCGCGCGCGCGGCGCGGCGGCGCCGCCATGAAACGGTCGAGGCGCGGATCCTCGAATTTGAGACCCGAACAACGGCGCGGCGTGCGCACGTAATACGTTCCCGAGATCGAGGCCAGCGGATGCAGGTGCAGTCCGTGCACCACCTGCCGCGTCATCACGTTGGCCCAGCAATCCGTCATGACGAGCTTGCGATCCGTGAGATCGAAATCGAGCGTGCGTGCGAAAGCGCGCACGTGCGCGTCGATGCGTTTCTCCAGCGCCGCGAATGTAGGAGACATCCGATGCAGGCGGGCCACCGAGTTGTACGAGGTATATCCGCCCGGATAGTTAGTGGCCGACCACGTGATGCCGGCGCGATCCTCGAGCGCGAGCTGGCGGCACTCGCGCAACAGCCGCGCATTCAGGTTGTCAGACGCGCCACGCGCGAGTTTCCGTGTGTAGACGCGGGTCGGGAACAGCGACAGTAAGGACATGCCGCGAGTATGGTTGTTCGCCTGGCGACCCGCAAAGCGGCGCGACTATACTCGCCGTCCCTTCCACCCCGGACCTGCCCACATGAACCAGAGCCTCGCGAAGAAACTGTCTGTCACGCTCGGCGCACTGCTCGTGATGTCCGCCGCGCAAGCCGATCACAAGCTGACGAAAATCTGGGAATCCGCAGCCACGCTCAAGGTACCGGAGTCCGTGCGCTTCGACGCGAAACGCAAGGTGCTGTACGTCTCCAACATCGACGGCCAGCCCTGGGAAGCCGATGGCAAGGGGTCGATCGGCAAGGTCGGGCTCGACGGCAAGGTCATCGCCGCGGAATGGGTCACGGGTCTCGACTGCCCGAAGGGTCTCGCGCTCTCCGATGACGGCAAATGGTTGTACGCGGCGGATGCCGGTGGTGTCGTCGTCATCGACATCGACGCCGGCAAGATCGACCGCAAGATCGCGATCCCCGACGGCCAGCAGCTCAACGACATCGTGAACGACAAGGGCACGCTGTACGTCTCCGACTCGAAGGGCAAGAAGGTCTACGTGGTGAAGGACGGCGCAGCCGCCGTGCATCTCGACGAGACCGTGCTCAAGGGTCCGAACGGTTTGTTCGTCCACGAGGGCGCGCTCTACGTGCTGGACAACAACAGCCTGAATCGCGTCGAGAAGGACAAATCGCTCAAGGTGCTGGCCACCGAAATGCCGGGCGGCGCGGATGGTCTCGAGGTCGTGAAAGGCGACGACTTCCTCGTTTCCGTCTGGAGCGGAGCCATCTGGTACGTTCCGGCCTCCGGAGACAAACAACTCGTGTTCGACGGCAAGCCCACCGAGACGAGGACGGCCGACTTCGGCTGGGACCCGAAGACCCGGACGGCCTACGTGCCGACGTTCTTCAAGAATTCGGTGGTCGCCTTCAAGGTCGACTGACCAGTGTGATTCGTTCCACACTCCGGTGGTCAACCGGGGGATCCATTAGCGCGGCGCACCTCAGGAATCGTCGCGCCTGCCGACACCTGTTACAGGAGAGGCACGTCCGAGGTTGCGCGCTGCGCGTAGGTAATGATGGGTCCCGATCTGAAAAAACAACTGGCGCAGGCTTTCGGGCTCGATTCCGCCGCTGAAGTGGAAACCCTGATCGCCACCCTGCGCGCGGGCGGCGACGTCGACGTGAAGACGCTGCGCCGCGGCTGCCTCGCGCTCGTGGACAACGTCCGCGAGGCCCGCGCCGCCCACCAGGTGAGCGACCAGCGTCTCAAGATCGCGCTCGGCGCCTCGGAACTCGGCCTGTGGGAGTGGAATGTCGCCACCGGCGAGGTGCTCGTCGACCACACCTACTGCAAGTTCATCGGGCGCAAACCCGGCGGCGAGCCCTGGCAAATCGCCGATATCGCGGCGCTCGTGCATCCCGAAGACCGTGAAGCGTTCACCGTCGCCGCGCGCGACGTGCTGCGCGGCACGACCAGCGTCCTGCAGATCCAGCAGCGCATCCTGCACTCCGACGGCCGCTGGGTGTGGCTCGAGACCTACGGAGCCGTAACCGATCGCGATGCCAACGGCCGTGCGCTGCGCATGACCGGCACACATACCAACATCACGGAGCGCAAGCAGGTGCAGCGCGCGCTGTCCAACACGCTGCGCGTGATGCATGCATTGCTCGAAACGTTGCCGCTGCCGGTGGTCATTCGCGACGCCGAGCGGCGCGTGACGCTGGTCAACGCCGCGTGGGAGCAGATGGTCGGCATCGGGCGCGACCAGGCCATCGGCAAGCGGCTCGACGAGCTGGCCGCGAGCCCGCCCTCGGGGCACGAGGATACCGACCAGTGCCTGTTGACGGAGAAGCAGGCGCAGCGCTACGAAACCGTCGTCCACACCCGCGACGGACGCCAATACGACGTCATGATCGCGAAGACGCCGCTGCTCGCCGAGGACGGCACCGTCACCGGCATCGCCTCGGTGGTGACCGACATTTCCGAGCACAAGCGCATCACCGCGGCGCTCGAGCGCGCGCGCGAAGCGGCCGAAGCCGCCGTGCAGGCGAAGTCGCGCTTCCTCGCCAACATGAGCCACGAGCTGCGCACGCCGCTCAATGGCGTGGTCGGCATGGCCTCGCTGCTCGAGAACACGGCGCTCGACGCCAAGCAGCGGCGCTTCGTACGCACGCTCAAGTCGTCGGCGGAGGCGCTGATCACGCTCATCAACGACGTGCTCGACCTTTCCAAGGCCGAGGCCGGCAAGCTCGAGCTCGCGATGGCGCCGGTCGAGCTGCGCCGCGAGATCGAACAGGTGACCGCGTTGTTCGGCGCGCGCGCGCACGACAAGGGAATCGAGCTCGCGGCGCACATCGCGCCCGGCGTGCCCGCGACCATCCAGGGTGATCCGATCCGGCTGCGACAGGTGCTCGGCAATCTCGCCAACAACGCGGTGAAGTTCACGGACACCGGTGCGGTGCTGCTGGCCGTGGCGGTCGTGGAGGAAGCCGGCGCGCCGCTGCTGGAGTTCTCCGTGACCGATACCGGCATCGGCGTGGATGCGTCCGAGCAGCGGCGCATCTTCGAGGCGTTCGAACAGGCCGACGGCAGCGTGACGCGCAAGTTCGGCGGCACGGGCCTGGGCCTGGCCATTTCCCGCCAGCTCATCGATCTCATGCACGGCACCATGAAGCTCGAGAGCGAGCCCGGGCGCGGCAGCCGCTTTTCCTTCCGCATTCCGCTCGGCCAGCGCCGCGCCGAGATCGCGACAGCGAACCCGGCCACCGATGTCGGCACGCTGATCGTGGGCCTGCATCCGCTGATCCGCGCAGCGGTCTGCGAGCTGCTGTGCGCTCAGTCCGCCCAGCTGGCCTGCGTCGATTCACCGATGGAGGCCATCGAGGCGCTGCGCACCTTCGGGCCGCGCATCCGCCGGCTGCGCGTCATCGTCGACACGAATGCCACGTCGAGGCTCGAACAGGCGGTGAGCGGCCTGCGCGCCGCCGCCGCGCCGCGCGCCATCGAGGTCGTCGCGCTGATGCCGTCCGACGCGGACCTCGCGCCGCCGCCGGGCGTGAATCGCTGCCTGATGAAGCCGCTCGTGACCGCGGACCTGCTGGTCACGCCGCCGGTGGACACCGCGGCCAGCATGCGCATGCGCGCGTTGCCCACGAGCGGTTCGCGTGGCCGCGCGCTCGTCGTGGAGGACAACGCGGTGAACCAGGAAATGGCCCGCGCGATGCTCGACATGCTGGGCTTCGACGTGTTGACCGCGTCCAACGGACAGGAAGGCGTGCTCGCGGCGGCCGACAACCCGGATCTCGTGCTGATCCTCATGGACTGCCAGATGCCCGTCATGGACGGCCTCGCGGCCGCGCGCGCGATTCGCGCCGCGGAGCCGGGCGGTGCGCGCGTACCCATCGTCGCGTTGACGGGCAACGCCATGCCCGGTGACCGTGAAGCCTGCGTCGCCGCAGGCATGGACGACTACCTCGCGAAGCCGTTTTCGCTCACGGCGCTGCGCGCGATGATCGATCGCTGGGCCGGCGCGCCGGCCGCACGCACGGCCTGACGCGACCGACTCATTCCGTTCATCTGGCGCGCGTGGGCCGCGATGATGGCGATGGTCGACGCGTCCGAATCGAACACGCAGTAGAGGCCCTGCGGTTCCTGCGGCGGATCGCCGACGAACCCGTCGCCCGCCTTCCACATGAAATCCGGGTTCTTCGTGCGGCCCGTCCCGCCCCAGGCCCAGAAGTTCGAGCCCGCGATGGCATCGCCGGCCGCCGCGCGCCGCGCCAGCAGCCCGAAGATCGCGCCGTAGAAGCGGTCGCGGTAGATAGTCGGGGCCGCCGGCCTGAATTCGCCGCCGTCGCGGTTGATGCCGAACTCCTCGAGCACGATCGGCTTGCCCATCTTGTTGGCGGTGTCGATGTGCCAGTCGAGGTAGTCCTTCATCTTCGTCCAGGCACCGTCGTAGGTTTCCGCGGGCTTCTTCGGATCGAACCAGCCCCAGTTCGGCGCCCACATGTGATAGGTCAGATAGTCGATGCTTTTCGAGGCATGCGCCTGGACGTACAGGTCGCGGCTGCCGGCCGTTCCCATCCAGCCCTCGTTGCCGGTGCTCACGAGTTGCTTCGGCGCGAGCTTCTTGAGCAGCACCGCGATGTCCTCGATCCAGGCCACGAACGCCGCCGCCGTCGCGGGCGTGAGGCCCGGGTCGCTGCCCGGGCGCGGCTCGTTCGCGAGCTGCCACGACATGATGGTCGGATCGTCGTTGTAGGCGCGGCCATTCACCGAGTTCTTGCGGCTGACGAGCTGCCCGACCGCGAATCGGAACGCATCGTTCGCCTGCGCATCGGCGTAGAACGACGCCGAATTGTCCATGAAGCCGTTCCAGTTGCCCGTGACGTCCGGATCCACGACGGGTTTGCCATTGAACCACGCGACGTACTGCGACATGCCGCCGGACCACTGCCAGAAATTGTTGAGATACAGCACGGCCTTCATGTCGCGCTTCGCCATCTCGGCCAGCAGGAAATCGAGCCCCTGCCACAAGGTCTCGTCGATGTGCTTGGGTGAGAGCAGCACGGCGGGGCGGACCGCGCGCTTGAGCTCGCTGGTCTCCGAGATCGCCAGCACGCGCAGGTTGGTCACGCCTTGTGAGGCGAGCTGGTCCAGCTCCCTGGTCAGCCGCGCGCGATCGCCCGTCTTGCCAGGCGAGCCGAGGTACATGCCGTACCAGAGGTTCGCGCCCGCGAAGTAGTAAGGCTTGCCGTCGAGCAGGAATTGCCGGCCCTTGACGGTGACGAACCCGGATTGCGACGCGGGAGCGCCGGGTGCGGCTGCATACGATTGCATGCCAGCCGACAGGAGGAGCGCGGCTGCCGCCAGCGATGCAGGAAAGCGTCGGTTTTTCATGGTGCGCGAGTTTATCCAAGGAATCGTCCCGGCGCCTCGTCTTACCGACAAACAAAGGGAGACCCGCCATGATTCGCACGCTTCGCATCCTGGTATTGACCCTGCCCATGCTCGCGGCTGCCGCGGATCCGCCCGAGAAGCAGGAAGAATCCGCGGAGCTGGAAGAGGCCGTCGTCACCGGCATGCGCGTCGGCCAGGGCGGCGCGCAGGACATCAAGTTCTTCCGTGGCGAGGTGGCATTCGCGCGTATACCGCATCCCGAGACCTTCACGGCCGAAGGCCTCATGAGCGAGCACGACATCGTGCTGCCCGCCGCGAAGGATTGCCGCCAGCTCTTCTGCCTCACCGGCGAGGCGCTGCGCGCCGACCTGCCCGCGGTTCCGCACGCGCGTTACCTGGCCGGCATCGGTTTCGCGACCAACATCGACGAGAAGAAATGGAAACGCGATGCCGTGAATCTCGTCGCCGTCGTGGACAAGTCCGGCTCGATGGACGGTGAGCCGCTCGAGCTCGTGCGCGAATCGCTCGCGGAGGTGGCGAAGCGGCTCCGCGCCGGCGACCAGATGAGCATTGTGCTCTATGGCGACCGCGCGCACGTGCACATGGCGCCGACGCTCGTGGGAAGGGACGGCGTCGGCGCCATCCTGAGATCCGTCGCGCAGATCGTGAGCGAGGGATCGACCTCGATGGAAGCCGGACTCACGCTCGGTTACGAAGTCGCCGCGCAGACCGCGCCCGCGTTCGACGGCAGGACGCGGCTCATCCTGTTCACGGACGAACGGCCCAACACCGACGCCACCGACGCGGAAAGCTTCATGGGCATGGCCACGAGCGGCTCGCAGCGCGGCGTGGGCCTGACCACCGTCGGCGTGGGCGAGCAGTTCGACGCCGCGCTGGCCGTGGAAATCGGCAGCGTGCGCGGCGGCAATCTCTACTACCTGCGTGACGACGGCGACGTGAAGACGGTGTTCAAGGAGCAGTTCGACTACATGGTGAGCGAGCTGGCGCACGACCTGCGCATCACGATCACGCCGCGCGCGGGCCTCAAGGTCGCCGGCGTGTACGGCGTGCCGGGCGATTTGCTCGGCTGGCAGAACGAGACCGCGGTCGCGATCACCCTGCCCACCGTCTTTCTCGACAATCACGGCGGCGGCATCTTCTTCACGCTCGCCCCGCAGAGCACGGACAGTTTTCTGCCCGAGAAGCCGGACACGGCACCGCTCGCCACCGTGTCGGTGAGTTATCTGCCGCTCGGCGGCGCGCCCGGGACGGATGCGATTTCGATCGCGATGAACCCCGCGAGCCCCAGCAAGGGCATGGCGCTGGGCGCGCTGCTCATCGACGAATTCACGGTGCTGCACGAGGCCACGAGCGCCCACTACCTGCGCAACGACCAGGAGACCGCGTACCAGCTCGTCAGCAATTTCCGCGACCGGCTCGAGGCCAGCAGGCTGCACGGTCTCGACGGCGAAAAGGAGCTCATCGCCTCGCTGCACACGCGCATCGCCTTCCTGTCGGGTCACGGCGGCGAGCCCGATCCGCGCATCGGCCGGTTGTGGGGGCGATGGATGGTGACGGGTGGCAGCGTCGAATCGGACTACGACGTCGGCGACATCGTGGAATTCACGGCGGACAACCAGGTTCTCCTGTACACGGCAGGCGATCCAGAGCCCGACGAGACGATGGAGTACGAATCGAACGAGACGCAGATCCTGCTGCCCGACCAGGAGCTGGTGCTGCGATACAAGGTGCGCGGCGACAAGCTGACGCTGCGCAATCCTGTGGAAGGCGAACGCATCGATCTCGCCCGCATCATCGAGCGGGTGAGCGCGGCGCACTAGCCGATCGCGCGCACTCCGTCAGCGTGCGCCCGCCTGGCGGCGCACGTGATCGAGGCGCGCGGCGAGCTGGTCGCGGCGCGGACCCGGCGGTTGCGCGGCCAGCCAGCGTTCCGCATCGTGAAAATCCGCCGTGGCCCAGATCTGGATCAGGTGTTCCAGGTAGCCGTCGTCGCGCCCGATGTCGAAACGTTCGGCCATAGACATCGCCTGCTCCGGGGCCGTCGCCGCGATGGCCTGCATGGCCGCGTAGGCACTCGCGCGGCGCTCGCCTTCGTCGAGCGACTGCATCCATTCGAGCGCCGCGTCGCGGTCCCAGGAGATCCACTGGCGCGCCAGCTCGGTGCGCAGCGTGTCGCGCGCCTCGCCGGGCTCCTGTTCGGCAACCATGTCCACGAGTCGCTGCGGCTCGACCTGGATCAACTCGGGCAGCAGGAAGGTGAAGGCGGCCTCCCGGTCCTGCGGATCGCGTGCCACCAGCGCGCGTTCGATCTCGAGCGCGAGCCGTTCGTTGTGGACCGCCGCCTCGGCGGCGATCTCTTCCGCCGTCATCGCGCGCTCTTTCGATGGCGTGTAGATGGGTGACGGCGGCGGCGGCGGCGTGGGTTTCGGCCAGGGCTTGCGCGGCGGAGGCGCGCGCAGGAAATACGCGCCGCCCACCGTTGCCGAAAGTGCCAGCAACGTGGTCGCGACGATCGTTACGAGATAGACGGATCGGTTCATGACGCGGAAAAAAACAGGGCAGCGCGAACGCTGCCCAAAGTGTACTCAGGTGGCAGGCCTCGGGTCAGTTGGACGCCGTTCCTCCCAAGCCTGACGGGGTATCGCTTCCAGTCGTCAGATAAACCTTATCGAGTTGCGCTCCGTCTTCGCGCAGCCCGACGTAAAACGTGTGGTTGCCGGCGCTGATGTTGTAAGTGTTCGGCGCCGATCCAGAACGAGTCGTCGTCGGCTGATGGTGTCTTCTTGCGAAACCAAACGTTATACGTACCTGCCGCAGACACGTTGATCGCGAACGTGGTCCAACCACTCGCATCGGACGGCGCGCTTGTAAGATTCTGCTGACCCGGCTGTCCGCCGCAATCTCGGAAAACCGCTGCCGCTAGCTACTTCCACCCGAGCTGGGCGAGTGCTCCCGCAATATTGGCGCGCGCCCGCGCTTCGTACTTCTCATGGAACGAGTCGTGCTGGTAGATCGTCGCGCGCCCCAGGAACCCGGCCAGGACCTTGCTGCGCCCGGCGACGTAGCGTCCGCGCGGCACCCACCAGTATTCGCGGCGGATCGCGCGTTCGAACTGCGCAAAGACGTCGGGCGGCGCTCCGAGAATGGACAAGTCGATGTCGACCACGAGGGCCGTGTCGCCGGCGAGATCCTCGTCGCGGTGCATCGTGGCGAGGATCGATTGGCGAATGCGTTCCAGGCAGTCCGGGTCCGCGACGCGCAGCAGGCTCCTGGCGAGCGCCGCGCTCTGCGCCTCGTTGTCGCGGCGCCAGCTGCGATACACCGCGTCATGAAACCAGAGCGCGAGCTCCACTTCGGCGGGCCGCACGGCGAGCTCGCGCGCTCCGTCCAGCTCGCGCAGGCAGGCCTCGAGGTGGGACAACGTGTGGTAGTGGCGGCCCATGCCGCGCCAGGCGCGCCGCACGCGCCGATAGCCGGATTCGTCGGGCGCGACGCCGATGGCCTTGCACGCCAGGCTCCAGCGGTCGAAGTTCACGAGCGCCGTCATGAGTGTGATTGTGCGCTGGTCCTCGACCGGCCGGCCAGAACGTTCCGTGCAACTCGGGTGGCGTAACTGCGCAAGTGAGGAGTGATGGGAACACGCCTGGCCTGCCGATCGAGGTGGCCAACGCTAACAAGCTTGCGATCGGCAGAACATTGCGCGCCTGCGAGATCGAGCGTGCGGTGGATTCCTACCCGGCGATCATTCGCCGTCGCAGACGAACTACTGGATGTACCCGAGCAGCAGTCCGGCGGCCAGTATGAACAAGGTCGCGACGGTCGCAGGCAGGTACGAAATCAGTTTCACGTCTTCCCCGGTGTTCTTGTCGGCCCGGCGCATCTTACGTGCGCTTCGGGCCGACTTGTCTTCGTGTTCGCGCGCAGTTTCACTCCGATCGCGGCGCCGCGACAACCGGCCCGCGCAGGGCGGCACGGCAAAACGAGACTTTTTCCCCTTTTGCCCGCACCGCGACATAAGACGTTGATTCACCGGGAACAACACGCGGCCCGGGCGCTCCGGCCCGCGCCCGGGCCACGCGTTCAGGCGCGTTTCTTCTGCTTGTCGCTGGCCTCGCGCAGCTTGGTCGCGCATTCCTCGCAACAGGCTTCGACCGTCTTGCCGCCGATCTTCACCTTGATCGTGTTCTCGGGCGTCAGCGGGTAGTCGCACGCCGCACAGGTCTTCTTCGTCATGGTCTTCTCCTCGTCTGCCCACGCTTCGGGGCGTGCTCAGGAGACCATTCCGGGCCCGGCGCGGCTGTCGAATTCTTTAGCGAACGGTGGCCTGGGAGCGGAACTCGGCGGGAGTCACGCCGTAGTGTTGCCGGAAGGCCGCCGAGAAGTGGCTGTGGCTCGAGAACCCCAGGTCATGCGCGAGTGCGGACAGATCCTCGCGTTCGGCGATGAGATCCAGGGCGCGCGCCAGCCGCAGCCGCAGGTGATACCGGTACAGCGGCAGACCCTCCACCTGCTGGAACACCTGCGTGAGATACACCGGCGAACCCCTGATTTCCCGCGCGATCTGCGCAAGCGTCCAGCGCCGCGAAAGGTCGCCGGCCAGCAGCAGCTTCACGCGATCCACGAGCCGGCGGCGCGAGCGGCTTGCGCCGGGCTCACGCGCGGTACGCGGACCGATCGCCCGCGACACCAGCGTGAGCGACAGTCCTTCCGCCTCGAGCTCCTCGATGCCGCCGTTCGACAGCGAGTGCTTGAGCAGCATGACCAGCGCCTGGGCGCGGGCGTCGATGCGCAGATGCTGCACGTTGAAGCGGAATGGCCCGCCCTCGCAGACGAGGTCCCGGGGTGCGAGCTCGCGCAGCATGTCCTCGCTCAACGAAAGCACGAGGCTCGAGTCGCCGCCCTTGACCGGGTGGCTGACCTGGTAACCCTGTTCCTGGTTGAAGAAGAGTACGTGGTTGGCATCCGCAACGGCGAGGTCGCCGCCCACGTGTCGCAGGTACACGCCGCGATACGGAAACACGAGATGCGTGAGCGACGCACATTCCTCGGCGCTGCGGTGCCGGCAGGTACCGCGGCAATCGACGCGGCGCACGCCGACGACCGCGGAATCGAGCAGGTGTCCCACCGAGAATTCCGGGCTCAACGTGTCGAGTGGATTGGTTACCGCTGTCACGCCGACACCCTATCGGCGCTCCGCGGCACGCGCCACCCACATTGTCTTAAGTCGACGTCAGGGTTTGTGCACGGCGGATTTCGATGAGCGGAAGCATCCGGGCGACGAGCGAAATTGTTCGCGGTGCCGCGGCGAATTATGCTTCCGGCCCCTTCGCCCCAGGGCACACACTTGCACCCCAGACTCCTCGTTGCGCTCGGCGCCGGTCTCCTCGTTGCCCAAGGCGCCTTTGCGCAGGCGCCCGCGCCGGCTGCAACCGATCGCGTGACCTATGACGCGGCTTTCTACTCGGCATTCGCTCCGCGCACCGCGCTCGACATGATCAACCAGACGCCGGGCTTCGTGCTGAGCGCGCCGGACGGCAACAACAACGACGAGCGGCGGGGCTTCTCCGGCGCCGTCGGCAACGTGCTCATCGATGGGCAGCGACTGGGCGCGAAGAGCCAGAACCTGCGCGACGTGCTTGGCCGCGTCGCCGCGAAGGAGGTGCTGCGCATCGAAATCCTGCGCGGCGACCAGGTGGCCGGCGATGCGTCGGGCGCGGCCGTGCTGGCGAACGTGGTGCGCACGCCGGCCGCCGGTGGCGGCACGTGGCAGGCCGGCGTCGAAATGACGAACGAGGACAAACCGAAGCCCAACGGCAAGTTCGGCTGGAGCGGCCGCCGCGAAGCGGTCGAATATTCCCTGGGCGGCGACCTGTACGGGCACGACCACCTGTCCGAGGGCCGTTTCGACATCCGCGATGCGAACGACGAGACGACGGCGAAAAAGTACTTTCCGATCCCGCACCAGAACGACGAATACACGCTCAACGGCCAGGTGTCCTTTCCGCTCGCCGGCGGCAAGTTGTCGGTGACCGGCCAGGCCTATCTGCTGAAGCATCGCGAGAGCACGTCCCAGGTCACGACCACGCCGGACGGCGCGCCGCTCGAAACCGAGCTGGACCCGTTCCGCGAGCGCCTGCGCACGCACGAAGCGGGCGTCACGTTCCAGCGCGAGGTGGCCGACTGGGACCTGAACCTCACGGCGCTGGCCACCCGCAAGAAAGACTCCTGGCAGGCGACGGCCACGCGCTTCGACGCCGGCGATGTATTCACGTCGGAATTCCGGCAGGACGTGAGCCAGGACAGCGGCGAGAGCATCGTCCGCGGCACGATGTCGCGGGCACTCGACTCCGGCCGCCTCGAGCTCGGCGCCGAAGCCGCCATCAACACGCTCGACGGTCACACCGACCTCACCTTCGACGACGGCACTGGCCCCGAACCCGTCGACCTGCCGAACGCGGACCTGCGCGTGGAGGAAACGCGCGGTGAAGCCTTCGTGAGCCACGTGTGGCGGCTCAGCGATCTGTGGTCGCTCGACTCGCGGCTCGCGGCGGAGACTTCGCGGCTTTCCTTCACCGGTGACACCGAACAGTCCGTCTCGCTCAGTTACGTGAAGCCGCGCGTGCAGCTGTCGCGCAAGATCGGACGCCACCAGCTGCAGTTACGCGCGTATCGCGATGTCGGCCAGCTCAATTTCCGCGACTTCGTTTCCACCGCGGAGCTGGCCAACGACAACGTGCTGGGCGGCAATCCGGACTTGAGGCCGCAGACCCTGTGGGCCATCGAAGTCGATTCCGACCTGCGCTTCGCCGGCGACGGTGCGCTGCGCGTGCGCGCGTTCAAGCACTTCGTCGACGACGTGGCGGACTTCGTGCCCTTTGGACCGCCGGGCGAGGAGATCGATGCGCCGGGCAACATCGGCAAGGGCAGCATCCTCGGCGCCGAGATCTCGTTGCGCATGCCGCTCAAGCCCGTGCTGCCGGGCGGCACGTTGAACGTCACCGGCCTGGTCCAGGACTCGGAAGTCACCGATCCCGTGACGGGAGGCAAGCGCCAGTTCAGCGACACGTTTGAAAACCACCTGAAGGTCGAGCTGCGGCAGGACCTCGCCGCCGCGAAGCTCGCGTGGGGCACGACCTACGAGGCATATTCGGCGGACACCGACTTCCGGCTGAACGAAACCTTCAGCTTCCGCGAGCTGCGCCGTCTCGACGTGTTCGTCGAGACGACGTGGATCGAGAACTTCAAGATCCGCCTCGAAATCGATTCCGCGCTGGACAGCACCGAGTGGCGCGAGCGCCGGTTCTATTCACCCGATCGCAATGGCGCCCTCACCGGCCGCGAAGTTGGCAACTTCTATCCCGGTCACTGGTGGTTGCTGACGGTGTCGAGCAGTTTCTGAAGTTCAGTCCTGCTTCGCGAGGAACATCTTGTGGAGCACGCCGGCCGCCATCGCACCGGCGATCGGCGCCACCCAGAACAGCCACAGCTGCGAAACCGCCCAGCCGCCGACGAGCAGCGCCGGCCCGGTGCTGCGCGCCGGGTTCACCGAGGTGTTCGTCACCGGGATGCTGATCAGGTGGATGAGCGTGAGCGCCAGGCCGATCGCCAGCGGCGCGAAGCCCGCCGGCGCGCGCCCATCGGTGACGCCGAGGATGATCAGCAGGAAGAAGAACGTCATCAGGAACTCGGTGGCGAAGGCGACTCCCTGGGAGTAATGACCCGGCGAATGATCGCCGAACCCGTTCGCGGCGAGTCCGCCCGCGACCGCATCGGTGCCGTTGCCCGAGGCGACGTACGCAAGGGCCGATGCCGCCAGCACGGCGCCGATGAGCTGCGCCAGGATGTAGGGCACCACGTCCGCCCCCTTCACTCGACCGCCCGCGAGCAGGCCCAGCGTCACCGCGGGATTGAAATGACCGCCCGAGATGTGACCCACCGCGTAGGCCATCGTCACGACCGTGAGGCCGAAGGCCAGCGATACACCGACGAGACCGATTCCGACCTCGGGAAACGCCGCGGCCAGCACGGCGCTGCCGCAACCTCCGAAGACCAGCCAGAATGTGCCCAGCAATTCCGCGATCGCGCGTTTGACGACTGACATGTTCATCCGCCTCTTTAGTTGTTATGGATGAAGGGATACGGCGCGCGAGTGTGCGCCCGGCACGTGCTGCGCGGCAACCGGCGGAAACTCTGGACTCGATCCAGTGTCCGAGAGCGGACAAACTACCGCGCATCACCTCAGGAGCTCACCATGCCGCGTGCCATTTCCCTGCTCGCCTCTTTCCTGTTCGCCGCACAGGCGCTTGCCGCCGAGCCCGATACGGCCATCAAGGAATGGCCGCACCAGATCCCTTCGCCCGGCGGGGAAGTCACCATTCCGGATGCCGACGCGAAGAGCGCGCACGATGAATGGCGTTACGCCGCGGCGCGGCGCCTGGGCGACACCATCTACGTTTCGGGAGTGATCGTGAATCGCCGTCCCAGCGAGGGCAAGGACGTGGCCGCGTTCAAGGTGTCCGCCCGCCGCGCACTGAACCGGCTCAAGACCATCCTCGAGGCCGCGGGCTCGGACTGGCAACACGTGGCGATGATCAACAGCTTCCACGTCTGGCAGGGGCCTAACTTCTCCGGCGGCCGCGACGAGCAGTTCCAGGCGTTCGAGGACGTGATCGGCGAATTCATGAAACCGCCTTATCCCGCCTGGACCGCCGTCGGCACCACCGGCTTGCTCTCCGACGGCGGCATCATCGAAATCCAGTTGATCGCGACTCCGAAGAAGAACTGAGCGTCACTCGATGCGCGTCGCCTCGAAGTCGCCGCCGCCGGCGCCGGTGAAGCCGGTGACCCTGCCCGCGGCGTCCCGCTGGAAGCTGATCCAGAGACTGAACGGGGGCACGTAGAAATTGTTTTCGTCCTGCGCGAGCAGCTCGCTTTCGTCGTCGCCGGACTTGCCGAACAATCTGGCGCCTTCCCGCCGGATCCCGACGATGTTCCCGTTCGGCGTCCGGTACCGGCCGACGTAGCGCTCGAGCACGTCGGCGGAAAGCGCCGACGCTTCCTTCGGCCGCCGGATGCGATTCGCCGCCGCGCGTGCCGCCGCCGCGCCTTCGGTGGTGAGCGCGCCCGACCAGCGCCAGTTGTAGTCGAACATGCCGGACGCCACCGCGGTCTGCGTGCGCGTGGTCATCTGACCGTACGCCGGCATGCGCCCGTCCTGGATCACGAAGTCGAACTCGGGCAGGTTGTAGGGCAGGATTTCCGTGCCGAACAATCCGTCGATCGAGTTGGCGGCGATCAGCCACACGTAGCGCTGCGCGTTGCGTGGATTCGGATACAGCAGGTGGATCATGGAATCCGGCGCGTCGAACGCGTGACCGTCGACGGAGATGGCCTGCTTCGTCACCTTCAACGGCAGCTGGCCCGCGAGTTTCGCGCTGATGCGATTGGAATCCGCGCCGCCGAACAGCAACAGCGAGTACTTCGCGAGATCCGCGTCGGTGAGCTGCGTATCCTCGAACACGCGCGGATCGTGCTTCTGCCAGTTGCGCCATTGCGCGATGAATCCGTTGGCCTTGTCGCGCCAGAGCCGCGCCATCTGCGGATCCTTCGAGCTCGTGCCGATGACGACCGCAAAGGGGGTGCTCGTGAAGTCGACGATCCCGCCCGGCAATTGCGCGTTCTTGACCCGTTTGCCGGGCCGGTAGGCGGCGTCCGTCAGGCGCAGTGCGCCGCCGGCGAGGCTCAGGTCCTGCGCCACGCCATTCCAGACGACCCTGACGGGACGCTGCGGATCGACGAGAGCGGCGCCCGGCGTCAACCGCACGTCGAGCACGTTCTGCGTATCGAGGCGGATCACGTTCCGCTCGACGATTGCCGCGTCGACGCGCACGAACTCGAGCGGACTCGCGGACTGGAGCACCTCCACCCACCAGGACTTCGCATTGCGCAGCTCCGGCGTGCGCATCCGCACGTGGCGCG
The DNA here is from genome assembly GCA_963774045.1 of uncultured Pseudomonadota bacterium. GTDB lineage: Bacteria > Pseudomonadota > Gammaproteobacteria > Steroidobacterales > Steroidobacteraceae > CADEED01. Next base: position 155,097 of record CAVZED010000005.1, on the reverse strand, counting down.
GATCGGGATCGCGGCGCTGCCGGAGGAACCACGGCACGCTCATGTTGGGGTTCGAGCTCGAGGTGCGCAGGGTTTCGTGCACTCGGCCGGGATACTCGTGGTAACGCACGTCGTAACCCCAGCGCTGCAGCAGCTTCACGCCCCAGCGCGTCCACTCGACGTTCACCGCCGCGTCGGCGTCGCCGTGGTGGATGTAGATGGGCGTGTTGTTGAGTCCCTCGGCGAGCGCCCAGCTGCTCCAGCGTTCCTGGATGAAGCGGTCGACGGGTGTCAGCGCGCCCAACTGCTCTTCCGTCATCTGCGAGTGATAGTCGACGCCACCGAACACCGGCGCGATGGCGGCGAACACGTCGGGGTGGCGCGTGCCGACGTTCCACGTGCCCCAGCCGCCCATGGATTCACCCGTGAGGTACACGCGGTTCTCGTCGACGGTGAAAATCTTCTTCGCCTCCGCCAGCACGCGCATGACGTCGGCATCACCGAGCCCGATGTACTGCGTATTTGCGCGGCCGTGCGGTTCCACGAAGATGATCTGCTCGTGGCCCGCGAATTCCGTCTCGATGTTCGAGTGCCGGGAGTCGACGCTCCACCAGCGCACGTAGACCGGATTGGCGGGATTGAAGCCGTGGAGCTGCACCACCAGCGGCCACTTCTTCGCCGGATCGTAGTCCGCCGGCAGGAAGGCGCGCGCGAACTGCGGCGAACCATCGACCTCGTCCCGGTACGCGATGCGCATGAAGCCGCTGGCGCGCACGCGGGCATTCGCCTTGCCGGAGCGCTCGAGCAGGATCTCGGCGTATTCCATCAGGGGTGAATGGATTTTCGGCCACGGATTGCCTTTGGCCTCGGTGAGCTTCACGCCCAGGCGGTCGTCCACCATCTCGGCCAGCATCTGCAGGGTGAAACCGGCGGGTTCGGCGTCGTTTGCCTGCGCGGCGTCGGCCGCGAGGGCGCGTGCCATGGCGAGCGAATCGCCCTTGAACCAGGGCAGGTGCGTCACGTAGGCAAGCTTGCGCGGGTTCAGCGTGCGTGCCCGCACTTCGTAGGGGCCGTCGGCCCAACCCTTCGCATCGACGGGCACGAGCTCGCCGCGCTTCGCGGTCGCCGTGAATGCGACGTCGCCGCCCGGCTTCACGACTTCGATGGTCACCGGCTCCGCGTCGGCGTGCGCGGAACCGACGTCCGTGCGCACCGTGAACAGCTCGGGCTGCATCTCGATGATCGACGGCCCGATTTCCACGGCACGCGCGAGCACGCTTCCGGACTCGAGCAGACGCGCGATGACGGCGCCCCGGGCGTCGGCCTTCACGAGCAGCGTGTTCGCGCCCTTCGCGAGATCGACTTCGAAGACGTTTTCGTCCGGCGTCAACGAGCGGCGACCGTCGAGCGCCAGCACGCGTTTGCCGTTCAGCCAGACACGAATGCCATCGGTACTGCCGATGGCGAGTCGCGCCTTGCCGGCCGATGGCCGATCGATGCGCGTGGCCGCGTAGGCGATGGCACCGTTGCGCTCGCCTTCGGCGGCACCGAATCCGAAAGAGTCGCCCCAGGCGTGGTCTTCGCGCCAGGAAAGCTCGCTGCCATCGGCGCGCTTCTGCGACTGGTCGGGGTTGGCCGCGGCCTCACCACCCGGGATGTCGAGGCAGTCCCGCGGGAGATCGCACTTGAATGCGCCCGCGACCTTCCAGGTGCGGATGTAGCGATCGTCATCGCGCTGCCAGGGCTGGCGCATCTCGTCCTTGAGTTTGGGCGCCGGCGGAGATTCCGCGGCCGGGGAGAGGGAGGACGAGAGCAGCAGGGCAAGAGCCCCGGCCAGCCGGTGCAATGAATTCATGGACTCCCTCGAAGGCCTGGGTTGTGCGCGCGGTGTTGAGACGTCCGGGCGAGGCGAATGGTTGCACGCGGTCGCGCCATCAGCGGCGCGGACATCGCCACATGCTAAGGGCGCGGGGCATTTCCCTACAAGCGCGCACGGCGCGTTCATGCGGCTTTGCCTGACAGCCTCATCGACGGTTGTTTGGCAAGGTGCGCGCCGATGACCGACACACTCAACATGGACAGTCGCGGCGTCGGTGATCCGCAGGTGATGTTCCTGCATTCCTTCGCGGGCGACTGCACCCACTGGGGGTCCGTGCTCGAACACCTCGCGCGCCGCCATCGCGTCGTCGCGTTCGATTTCGCCGGTCATGGCCTTTCGCCGGCCGCGCGCGGCCGCTACTCGATAAAGCGGCTCGCGCAGGACGTGCTCACGGTGGCCAACGCGCAGAACCTCGAGCAGTTCGCGCTCGTGGGCCACAGCATGGGCGCCCTGGTCGCGATGGAATTCGCCGCGGCCGCGCCCCAGCGAGTGAAAAAGCTGATCCTGGTGGATCCTCCGCCGGCGCCCGGCGCGCAGCCGCCCGAACTCGTCAGGCAGATCCGCGACGCGCTCGTCCGGGATCCGTACGCGACCATCGAGCAATACTGGAAACAGCAGCCGTTCGTGAATTCGCGGCCGGAAACCCAGCGGCGACTGCTGCTCTCCCTGCACAAGCTGGCGCGTAATGCCGCCATCGAGCTCACCGAGGATTCGCTCAACTACGACTCCGCGCAGAGCCTGCGCCAGTACGGCGGGCCCAGGTTCGCGATCGTGACCCTCTCCAACGACACGCCGCTGTCGCTGCATCACGCCGTGCCCGACGTCGAGTACTCGGTCATCGAGGGCACGGGCCACTGGATCCATCTCGACCGGCCGGACGAGTTCATCGCGGTGCTGGAAAGGCTGCTCCGTCGTTAGTAAGGTGGCCCCGGAAGGGGGGCCATTTGCACCAGATCTCGCGACCGACACACGCGCGCTACGGCGTCGTCACCTTCATGGTGACGCTCGCGATGGTCACCTATCTCGACCGCGCCTGCATCGGCGCCATGGCTCCCAGCGATCTCGCGCGAGTTCGAGCTGGATTCCGGCGAGATGAGCTGGGTGTTCTTCGCGTTCATCCTCGCCTACGCGTTGTTCGAGATCCCCGACCGCGCGCTGGGCCGACCGGCGTGGCGCGCGCAACGTGCTCACGCGCATCGTGAGCTGGTGGTCGGTGTTCACGCTGATGACCGCGGGCGCCTGGAGTTATTCCTCGCTTGCTCGTCACGCGCTTCCTGTTCGGCGCGGGTGAAGCCGGCGCGTTCCCCTGCATGGCGCGCGTGATGTCGCGCTGGATCCCGCTGCGCGAGCGCGGCACCGCCAAGGGCATCTTCTTCGCCGGCGCGTACGTTTCCGGCGCGGCCACCACTTTCGCCGTGACGCTGCTGCTGCTGCACTTCGACTGGCGCACGATACTCGTCGGCGTTCGGCCTGGTCGGCTTCGTCTGGGCCGCGGCGTGGCACTGTTGGTTCCGCGACGATCCGACGGAGCATCCCGCCGCGAACGAGGCCGAGCGCGCGGCTGATCCTCGCGGACCGTCCCGCGGACGCGCCGCATCCGCACGGTCTCGCGTTCTGGATGACCCTGCTGCGCAATCGCAACGTGCGGCTGCTGTGCCTGCTCTACATGCCGAACTGCGCCACGTTCTACTTCTGCATCACGTGGCTGCCGACCTACCTCGAGAACCGGCACGGCTTCGAGAAGGGCGCGCTCGGATTCGTCGCCTCGCTGCCGCTGATCCTGAGCGTGGCCACGCAGTTCCTCGGCGGATTCCTCTCGGACCTGATCCGCAAGCCCTTCGGCATCACGATGGCGCGCCGTACGCCCGGGGTCGTGGGTTACTCGCTCGCCGCGGTGTTCATCCTGCTGGCGAGTCTTCGCGACGCAGCCCGTCCACGCGGCGGTGTTCATCTCGCTGGCCGCCGCCACGTGCATGCTGACCACCGCGCCCGCGTGGAGCACCTGCGTCGACATCGGTCGCGAGCATTCGGCGACCGTGGCCGCAACGATGAACACCTCCGGCCAGATCGCGGCCATCCTCAGCCAGCCGGTGGTCGGATACTCGGTGAAGTGGCTCGGCAACTGGAACGTGCCTTTCTGGTTGTTAGCCGGCCTGTTCGTCATGGGCGCGCTGTGCTGGCTGTTCATCGAGCCGACGAAATCGATTTACCATCATCCGGAACCAGCGATTCCTGGGTCACATTCCTAGTGGCGTGGATGCGGGCACCGCACACATTTTTCCGCTGACGATTGCGGGGGCCGCACGCACGGCCGTAGCGTTGGCCCATGCACACAAACATCCTTCGTCGAGTCCTGGCGCTGTTTGCTTATGTTGCATTTTGCGCCACCAGTCCTGCGTTCGCGCAAGTCGGGCCGATCCAGCCCGTGATGGTCATGCAGGGAAACATCCCCGAAAGCGCGCATGCCCGTCCGGATCTCGGCGACGACTATTCCGTTCCGATCGACGTCTACGTCGGCGCCGACGGCGCCGTCACGAATGCGGTGGTGAGCGACTCCACCGGCAACGTGGAGGCCGACGGCGTGGCCGCCGCCTACATCCGCGAACGCCGCTTCCTGCCGGGGCTCGATGCCAAGGGCAATCCGGTCGCGAGCATGGTCAAGGTCACCGTGAACATGTACAGGCGCGGCGCGAAGAAAGTCGTGCGCGTGACGCTCAAGCCGCCGCCGCTGGCCAGCGAGAGCACCCGCTTGAAGAAGCTGATGTGCGCCGATTTCACGTTCGAGATGAATCGTCTCAGTGAAGAGGCCAACATCCGCGACACCAGCCTCGAAGTGCTGCCCTACATGTCGGCGCACCTGTACATGACACAGAAGAAACTGCCCAGCGAAGTCCAGGAGAAATTCTGGGACCACTGGCCGAAGATGCTCGACAAGATCGTCGACCGCTGCGAGAAGAACCAGCTGCAGATGTTCTACGCCGAAGTGCTCGTGCCCGCGCTCGACGGGGCGATCCCGGAGTCGCGGACGGTCACCGCCTCGTCGGCGCAGTAACCGCTCAGGGCGCCGGCGCCACCTTCAGCGCCGCAACCAGCTTCTTCCACGCGTCCACCTGGTAGTCGGGCATCGGCGCCTCGCGCCCGCGCTGGTCGTCGAAACGGCAGATCCAGCGCGCGACCCGCTGCGTGTCCACCGTCCAGCCCAGCGTGTAATCCTGCGCGGCATTCTCCGGATGCAGCTTGATGCGCGCCGCGCGCTCGCAGATGGGCTCGACGGGATCGAACATCGCGCGCAGCGTGGCGGTGACCTCGGGGCGATCGAGATCGACCGTGTCGGCCCTGGAGTCCGCGAACAGCGAATCGTCCGGCTTTTCCGGCAGGTGCGGGTTCGCGACGCGCACGATCGGCGCGAACATCCAGTGCGTGCCGAAGCCGCCGCGTGAACGGAACGCCACCGGCAACGGCAGGTAGTGCACGGTCACCGAGACGCCATGTTTCTCCTCCGCCAGCCGGTGCACTTCCGTCAGCAGGGTCTGCGTGAGCCCGGCGTTGATGCGTTCCTTCGAACCGCCGGTGGCCGCGCCCAGGCCGCGATCGTCGCTGTAGTCGTAATCGATGGCCGATGCATCGAGCGCGACGACATGGATGTCGGAGAGCTTCGTACCCTCCGCCAGCCGGTCGAGCGTGCCGCGCAGGGCAAACAGCGCCGACACCAGGCCGAGGTTTTCCGTGGCGCCGCCGTCGGTCACGAAGTAGGACTGCGGACATTCGTCGGGCTTCGCCGACGTGATGCGCACGCGTGCGTTGGAGAACACGGGTGGAAAATTGGCCGTCAGCGCGGATGCGGCCGGAAGGTCCACCGTGCCGAAATTGATGATGCGATACGGCAGCCACATGTCGGGCGCATCGGGCGAACGCTGCGGGAATCCGCTCACGTTCTCGAGGTTCGTGAAGATGAGTCGACCGCCGGACAGGCTCGCGTAGGGCCGTGCGTCGCGCACGCATTCGCCTTCGGCGTTGAGTTTGTTCGCGTACTTCGGAGTGGCGATGCGGTCCTTGAGTATCTCGGCGTCGTCGTAGGGGTGGCCGCTGATGGCCGTGTTGAGGATGAGCCCGGTGCTCGTGAGCTGCCCCAGCGTGCGCACCTGCGTCTGCTTTCCGTTGAACGCCCGCCGCGCCAGGCTTTCCTGCAGCAGTGCACCGAGTGAGGTGGAACCCCAGATGCGGACTTCGCCGATGCCCTCGAGCACGTCCTGGATGAATGGCTCACCGACGTCGTTCACGTAGACGGACCACGCGTTGCGGCCGTCTTCGGGCCGCGGAGCGCCGGTAGTCAGGAGCTCATAGCGGCTGGCGAACACCGCGGCGGAGACACCGCCACCGGAGACGCCGGACAGCAGCACGATGTCCTTCGCGTGGTCCAGCTTGCCCAGCCCTTCCAGCGCCACCGAGGTGTACACCGCGGCCCGCGTGCCGCCCCCGGATGCAGCGACCACGATCGACGGCCGTCCGTGACCGGCCTGCGCGACCAGCCGGTTGGCGAGCGAATCCGCCGGCGCTTCCTGCGGCGCCTGCGCCATCTGCGTCGCCAGCGGTTGCGACTCCTTCTCCAGCACCGACTCGACGTTCACCATGGGCCTCACGACGAGCGGCCGCGACCAGTTCAGGTGCCACATGAAGAGGCCGATCATCGTGAAGATCAGCAGGATGTTGATGACGTTGAAATACAGCGCGACGCGGCGGCGCACATTCTTCGCCAGCTCCGCGTCGCCGTTGGCGAGTGTCGTGAACAGGTCCGTGAACGTGTAGGTGACGAACGCCAGACCGCGCAGCGCCTTGGTGCTTTCGTTCGGCGCCGTGCCCTCGTACCAGCCGAGTGCGCAGAAGCGGCCCGTGCCGTGCAGTGCGAGGTAGCGGTGATCCGGCTTCGCCCAGGACACGTCCTTTTCCGGCGCGTACGGGCAGCGCACGTGGCCCGTGTCGGCCGCGGCCTTGCCGCCGAGGATCGCCAGCAACTCGCTGCCGATCCAGCGGTTGAGCCAGAACTCGAAGAACCAGACGGCGACGTACGTCATGATCACGATGATGAACAACACGCCGATCGGCGTGGCATCGATCACCGTGGAGACGTATTGCACGTCCGCGAGACGCAGGATCCCGATGAGGATCACCGCGACGGACAGCACCAGCGGCGTGCCCACGAGGAACCAGCGCTCGATGTACACCATCATCTGTTCCCAGCGGCTCGACAGGCTGCCGTAGGTGAGCAGCACCAGGCTGACGATCGCGAAACCGCCCACCAGCAAGTGCAGGTAGTTCGCGGGGGCGACGAACGCGACGAACGACGGCAACAACAGGAAGTGCAGCAGGTGGGCCACGACGCCGTTGACCACGGCCGACCAGATCTTGAGTCCCGAGACCGCCGGCGGATCGCGGTTGTAGTCGAGCAGGTCCGCCGTTTTCAGCGCAGCGCGGAGTTCTTCGCGCTCCACGGTGCCGAGACGGCGGAACAGGAACCACGCGAGCAGGCGTCCGAAAAGCGCCATGCCGAGCAGCGCGGCGGCGATGATCACGTAGATGTGTGGATAGAAGCCGCCGGCGGATTCACTGGGATTGTCTGGCGTGAACTTCCACCACAGCAGGCCCGACCACCGCGGCCAGCAACGCGAAGGTGGCGAAGAAGACCGGGAAAGGATGCGTGTTGCCCCACTTCTTCCAGACGAAGAAACCGCCGAGCAGCGCCAACACCCAGCCCACCACCTGCGCCCAGACGAACTTCTCGTTCACCGCCTGGATGCAGCTCAGCGTGTCGATCCTGACGTTGACCAGCGTGGCCGCGGTGACGAGGAAGGGCGCGGCGAGCAGCAACGCGCCGAACATCAGCACGAAGAGCGCCGTCGTCAGCGCGAATCTGTCGCGCCAGGAAATGAATGGATAGGTGGCGCCGAGGCGACGCAGATTGTTGCTGACGCGGTCCAGCAGCGAGAGCCGGCCGTCGTCACCATGTTTCTCTTCGTCCGCGTCGATGCGCTCGCGCACTTTCTTCCAGCGCGTCGCGATGGCCGGATCCGCCTCGCAGCGCGTGTTCACGAGCCGTTCGCCCTTGCGCCACAGGTGGTAGCTGGTGGAGTTGAGCGTCGGGAAGAAGATGGCAATCGCGACGAGGCCCAAGGCGCCCGCACTGATCCAGCGGAAGGTGCGCGCGAAGTCGATGTTCTCGACCGAGCACATCGCATCCAGTGTCGGCCCGAAGATCGCGAACGTCGTGACGAACACGAACATGATGAAGGCGCCGCTCATCCAGGCCGCGCGGACCTTGAGCCCGCCCTTGCCGATGTAATCGACGGTGCCGAGGCGGTTGGCGCGGAATTCGCCGTGGCGCCACAGGCTGTCCAGGATGAACGGGACCTCCTGGAACAACGCCTGGGCGAGCGGACCCGGCCCCTTCGCCTTGGGCTTGCCTTCGTTCATGGAACCTCCCTAGTTCGATCGCGGGGAGGAATATAGCGCGACGCGGCCGGATTAAGTCTGATCGCGGCCGAAGGCAATTACGCCGATTGAGACAAACTACCGGCGCATGGATCGTCTAAACGAAGGAGTCGGTCTGCGTGGCGGGCTGCAGCGCGTGCGGCTCGTAGCCCCTGGCGTAACGCAGGGGCCGGCCCGCGAGGTCCGCGCTCACGTTCGCGGGCGGAGCGACCTTGAGCTCGGTCTCGATCGAGAACGCGGCGCCCTGCGCGGTGATGGTCAGCGACTTCGTGCCCGCATAGGGCAGCGGGATGCGCCTGGAGCGGCAGAAACTGATGATGGCGGCCGCGAGCTCGACGATGGTGAAGTGACGCCACTCGATGATGCGGTCGTCGGGCGTCAGCACCGCGACGTCCAGCCCGGAATCGAGCGAGCTGCCGCGCACGAATTCCGCCTGCACGACTTCGCCGCGCGACAGCGGGCCGTGCGCGCGGCGGTCGAAGTGCACCACGGCGTCGAGCACCGTCTGCAGGGGCAGAACGAGCTGGCGTGACTCTTTTATAGTCATTGCTGACATGCGCCCAGAATAGTTCGACTCAGGAAAACACCTAGTGCTGGCCCACAATAATGGCCGTGTTAAATGCGCAGTTGGGTGAAAGCGTGACGCGCGTCGCGGCTACTCCCTACTGCGCCGGCTTGGGACGCCCCGAGAAGCCCGCGGCGGAGCGCAGCGCATCCGCGTCGAGCAGCTTGCCGTCGAGCATGATCACGCGCGTCTGGCGCAAGTCGGCGAGCCGCTGCGAAGGATCACCCTCCACGAGGAACAGGTCCGCGGCCTTGCCCACCTTGATGGAGCCCGTGTTCTTGTCCTGGCCGACGAGCTTCGCAGGAACAATGGTCGCGGCCGCCAGCGCCTCGGCGGCCGTCATGCCGGCTTGCTGGTAGATCTCGAGCTCGTGGATGAGCTCGACTCCCGCGCCGTCCGTGCCGGCGACGATGGGTACGCCCGCCTTGTGCATCTTCCCCAGTAGTTGGACCATCTTCTTCCAGCTGGCGCGGTAGTCGGCGCGCGTCAGGTCTTTCGGCACCGCGAAGCCGCCGGTGCGGAAGCCGCGCTCGATGGTCGGCGGCAGCGTGCCGACGAACGGCGCGTAGCTCGGCGACAGGTCGCCGTTCTCGGGCACGTACAGGCTTTCGAACGCCACCATGGTCGGGTCGCTGTAGATGCCTTTGGCGGCCATCGCCGCAACGATCTCGGCTCAGCTCGGCGCCGTCCAGGTCGACGTCCTTGGCGAAGCGGCCCGGGCCTTCGAACCGCATGATGCCGTTGTCCACCGCGATCACGGAGTCCGGCATCGCCTGCATCATGATCCAGTTGATGTGCGTGATCTCGTCGTAGCCGGCGTTGATCGCATCCATCGGGCGAATGCCCTGCGGAATGTGACCGTGCACGTGCAGGCCGTGCTTGTGCGCTTCGGTGATCGCCGCCGGCAGCCACTTCGGATCCAGCGTGCCGTAGAACTTCACGCCGCTGAACTCCTTGGCCTTGGCCTTGCCGACCAGCGCGATGGCCTCTGCCTCGCTGGTCGCGACGTTCGCGACCTGCGCGGTGTTCGGGTCCCTTGCCGTCGATGAGCGACGACGGATAGACGTGCGGGCATCAACAATTCGCCCTTGGCCGCGCGCGCGCGGCGGTCGAGCGTGAGCGAGTCGTCGTTGCCGGGATCGCGCACCGAGGTCACGCCCATCGACAGTTCCTGGAGACCCGTGTAGTCGTTCCCCACGTGCATGTGGCAGTCCCACAGATCCGGGCAGCAGCGTCTTGCCCTTGCCGTCGAATCATCTGCGCGCCGGCCGGCACCTTCACGCCGGCCGATGGACCGGCCGCGGTGATCCTGCCCTTCTCGACGACGACGGTCTGGTCCGCGAGGAATGTCCTGGCCTCGGCGTCGAACACGCGCACGTTCGTGAACGCCACCGCGCCGGCCGGCATCTTCACCAGCGCCTTCGCGAGCGCCGGCATCTGCGCGGCCATCGCCTTCGTCTGCGCCTCGTTGAGGCGCGCGTGTTCGGCGGCGTATTGCTCCGGCAGCCAGCTCAGGAAGAACACGAAGCCGAAGAACTTGCCGTTCGCGTCGGACCAGACCGGCATCGGCGTAGTTGCTGACGCCGCGTGATCGCCCAGGCGGTCACTTCCTTCTCGTTCGCGCCGGAGCCCACCTTCACGGTAGTTAGCTTCTCGGCCTTCGCCTTGCCGCCGGGCAGCAGGTCCATCGTCTTGTCCGGGCGCGCGAGGATGGCGCTCGACGAACCATCGCGGTCTGCTCGATCGGCCCGCCCTGCGCGGAGTAGAACGGCGGGCGCCTGGTATGCGGCGCTGCCGGAGTCGACCTGGCTCTTCCAGCTCGCCTTGCCGCCCGCCACGGAAAAGGTCTCGCCGGCATCGCCCTTGGGCGTGAAGCCGCGGATCGTGATGCTCGACGGCATGCCGTCCGCGCCCTGCTTCGCCGCGGAGTCGAGCTTCGAAGACCTGGCCGCGCAGGATCGAGGCTCTCGCGGCCCATGCGCGTGCCGTCGGCATTGGTCCAGATCCAGGAGTCACCGTGTTTGCCGCCGGTCGACTGGATGACGTAGTGCGTCGCGGTGGCGGGCGGCTTCGCGAGCTGCTCGACAGGGGTTTGCGCGGAAACAGCGGTCGACAAGGCGGCCAGGACGCCGCCCAGGATGAATTTTCGCAGCACGAGGGTCTCCCGAATTGGTTTTCGAAAGGATAGACGCTTCGGCGCGGGTGATTCATTACACGCTTTGGCGACACGGCGCGCGAACCTGTCGGTCTGACGCGACCCCTGGGGTGCGGCACGGAGGCGCCCTCCTAACAACTTCTCGGACCCGTCCTACGCTCGCGCCCGGGCCGTGGCTTATACGCCACGGGCGCCCACGACCCACAATGTGCAGTTGCGGAGGCCGAGAATCATAAGGAGTAGGACATGCGTATTTCCAATCTATTGCTGGCCCTGGCCGCGACGACGCTGCTGGTCACCGGCTGCGCCCAGAACCGCGCGCCGGCGAACAAGGCGCTCGACAACATCGAGGCTTCGCTCAAGGAGGTCCGGGATGACGCGGCGAAGTACGCGCCCGATGGACTGAAAGGCGTCGAGGCCCAGTTCAAGCGATTGAAAGACAGCTACGACGCGAAGGAGTACGACAACGTGCTCGCGGGCACGCCGGCGCTGGAGAAGGCCGTCGCTTCACTGAAGGCCGCCATTGCCTCGAGCAAGGACCAGCTCCAGGCGGCGCGCGCCGCCGCGAAGACCGAGTGGGCCAGCCTGAACGACGACGTGCCGAAGATGGTGGACAACATCCAGGCGCGCGTCGACGAGCTCTCGAAGGGCAAGCGTCTGCCGTTCGGCCTCAACAAGGATGAGTTCGAGGGCGCCAAGGCCGCGTTCGAATCCATGAAGGCAACCTGGAAGGACGCGACCGCGCAGGCCCAGCAGGGCGACCCGGTCGAAGCCACCAGCAAGGGCAAGGCGGCCAAGGGCATGGGCCAGGAAATCTACGACCAGCTCAAGATCAAGCAGACCTAGGCCGGAGACGGTGCTGCCTCGCGGAACGCGGGACCCCGCGGGAACGTGAACGCGAGCAGCACCGCGCCGATGGCCACGGCGCACGACGCGACGTACATCCACGCGTACGTGCCGTAGCGGTCGAACACCCAGCCGCCGGCCACCGGGCCGATCGACATGCCGAGGCTCGATAGCATGGTCGCCGCGCCGAAGACCGACCCATGATCTGCTGGCCGAAGTAGTTCGCGCGCCAGCACGGCGTACAGCGGCATCACGCCGCCGTAGGCGACGCCGAAGATGACGGCGAGCGCGTAGAACTCCCGCAGCTCATTGACGAACAGGTAGGCGCCGATCGCCAGAGACTGCACGACGAGGCCACCGACCAGCACCCACTTCACGCTGCTGCGGTCCGCGAGCACGCCTAACAACACGCGGCCGCCGAGTCCGGCCAGGCCTTCCACGCTGTAGATGCTGACCGCAGCCATCGGCCCGATGCCGCAGTACATCGCGTAACTCACCGCATGCGTGATCGGTCCCGAATGCGCCGCGCAGCAGGCGAAGAAGGTGAAGCCCAGGATCAGGAAGTGTTTCGACGTGAGCGCGCGGCTCAGCGGGATGGGTGCGGCGTCCGTGGCGCCGGTTGATGCGGAGGCCGCCGGCACGGGTGGACGGCGCACGAACAACGCCGCCGGGATCAGCAGCACCCAGGCGATGAAGCCGATGTACAGCATCGCGGAACGCCACCCGACGTGGGTGATGAGCCACATCGCGAGCGGGGAGATCGTCAATGGCGCCATGCCCATGCCGGCGGAGACCAGCGACACCGCGAGGCTGCGGTTGGTTTCGAACCAGCCCGTGACGGTGGCGATCATGGGCGCGAAGAACGCGCTCGCGGCGAGACCCACCAGCAGCCCGTACGTGAGCTGGAACTGCAGCAGCGATTGCGCCCGGCTCGCGAGCACCAGCGCGAGCCCTAACAACACCGCGCCGCTGAGGGTCACGAAGCGCGCGCCCCAGCGGTCCGTCGCGGCGCCCCACATGAACGAGCCGAAGGCCATGACCAGGAAGTTGATGGTCAGGGCGGCGGAAATGCCCGCGCGCGACCAGCCCGTGGCGTGCCGACATGTGCGGCAGGAAGACGGGCAGCGAGAACATCGCGCCGAGCGCGACGCAGCCCATCGAGCGCCCCCGAGCGCGACGATGACCCAGCGGTAGGCGGGCTCCTTGCTCATCCGGCGGAGAATCACGCGAGACCGCGCGCCGGACAACCTCCCATCCGGGAGAGGCCCTCATTGGGGACGGAAGGTACAGCCTCCCGGCCACGCCGACCGCCCGCTGGGTTCTCGCAGAGGGCCGGCCGGTGCGCCGGGAGGCTTTCCCATCGGTGTGCCTGCCGCACTCGTGCCGATTCAGGAGTCACTTGCCGCGGCGGGCGCATGCGTCGAGGGAGGAATCGCGCATGCGCTCGCCCGGCTCGTCGACGAAGTACTCGGCTATGGTGATGGTGGGCGCGGCGCCACGCCGTTCAAGCGAAATGCAGCCGAAACCGCAATTCGTGCAACCAATGGCGTTCCCGCTGCAGCGAACGGTAGGAAACCGCGGGTGAACGGGAATACGCGGGTAGTTCGGCAGGACCGCGAATAGAATCGGCGGCCCATGAACGATTCCGCCAGCGCGCGCGCACCACACACCTTCCTCACGCCGCGCGTGTTCGTGGTGTGCCAGGCCGCGTGGTTGCTGCTGGCGTCATTCGTGATGGCGCGCGACTGGCTGCTGGTCGGGCCGCAAGCGCTCGGACTCACTCCAACCTGGCTCATCCTGACCGCACAGAGCATCATCCTGTGGGGACTGTTCACGCCGTTCATTCTCGAGGCGGCACGGCGGCTGGAGTTCGAGCGGGGCCGGCGCCTGTTCGCCGTGGCGGTACACATCGGCCTCGCCGTCCTCGCCACGCTCGTCGACGTCGCCGTCGACATGGGGATGAACCTGATTCATCACCTCGATGAGGATTCGTTCCTCAAACAGCTGTATGCGCAGGTGTTCATCAACACCTTCAGTTACGTGGCCGTGACGGGACTGGGTTATGCCGTCACGTATCACCGCAAGCTCGCGGAGAGCCGCGTCGACGCCGCCGAACTTTCGCGCGAGCTCGCGCAGACACGGCTCGATGTGCTGGCGCGCACGCTGCAACCTCACTTTCTCTTCAATGCACTGAACACCGTGGCCGCACTCGTGCGCCTCAACGAGAACAAGAATGCGCTGACCGCCACGGTGGCGCTCGGCGACCTGCTGCGCACCGTGCTCGTGACCAGCGGCGAGGCGCGCGTGTCGCTCGCGCGCGAGCTCGAGTTCCTGGAGCGGTACGTCGCCATCGAACGCCTGAGATTCGAGGATCGGCTCGAAGTGCGGATCGAGATCGGCGCGGACGCAGGCGAGCTGCTCGTGCCCGCGTTGATACTCCAGCCGCTGGTCGAGAACGCCGTCCGGCACGGCGTCGAGGTGAGCGGCCGCGGCAGCGTGCTGATCCAGGCGGATTGCACCGCGGAACAGCTCACCATGGCGGTGAAGGTGGAGAGTGCACCCGCCGGAGGCGATCCCCGCGTGGCCGGGCTGGGTATCGGACTCGATGTGACGCGGCGCAGACTCAATTATCTTTATGGCGCAGGACGATTCACGCTGGATCTGCTGGTGGGGTGCGGGCACTCGTCGGTGACCCTGCGCATCCCGCGCGAGGAGATGGGCCATGCCGGACCCTATTCGGACAGTCGTCGCGGATGATGAGCCGCTGGCGCGCCGCCAGATGCGCGCGCTGCTCGAACGGGATGCGCAGATCGCGCTGGTCGGCGAAGCCGGCAGCGGCGCCGAGGCGCGCCGCGCGATCCGCGAGCTGAATCCCGAGCTGCTGCTGCTCGACGTGCGCATGCCGCGGGGCGATGGATTCAGCGTGCTCGAGGACCTCGAACGGAAGCCGTACGTGATCTTCGCCACCGCGCATGCCGAACATGCGCTGCATGCGTTCGACGTGGAAGCCGTCGACTACCTGTTGAAGCCGTTCGATGACGAGCGGTTCGAGCGCGCCATCCGCCGGGCGAAGGACGCCATTCGTGCGAAGCGCCTCATCGACCTCGCGACGTCGATCGCAACGCCCGCGGAGGTGCCGCATTCGAACGAGGGACTCGGCGCCGCACGGCTCACGCTGCACGAGGGGCGGCGCATCTCCTGGGTGAACGTGACGGACATCGAATGGATCGAAGCCGCCGATTATTACGCGCAGGTGCACGCGCACGGCCGGGCGCACCTGGTACGGGAGTCGCTGCAGAAGCTGGAAGAAAAATTGGGCAAGAGGTTTCTGCGCGTGCATCGCGGCGCACTGGTGAACGTGAGCAAGGTCCAACGCATCGACCGCGCGCAAGAGGGCGGCGAGCTGGAGGTCGTGCTGCTGTCGGGAATGCGGGTGACCGTCAGCCGGGCGCGGCGCGCCCGTGTCCTGAGATTGCTGGATGCACGGTAGAAAAGCCGAGGACGCCGCTCACGCGGCCTTCGCGCGTTTGACCACGCGGACCTTGGCGGTCTTGCCGCCGCCGCAGAAGAACTGATCGCGGCCGTCGGACTCGAGGCCGGATACGTTCGTGCCCTGCGGCATGACCAGCTTCTCCTTCACCTCGCCCGTCTTCGCATCCACGCGGCGCAGCTCGCTCTCATCGCCTTCCCAGGTGGCGTGCCAGAGCTCATCGCCCAGCCAGGTGACCCCGGTGACGAAGCGGTTGGACTTGATGGTGCGCAGGATGTTGCCGGTCTCGGGATCCACCTGGTGGATCTGCCGCTCGCGATAGTGCCCGACCCACAACGTGCCCTCGGCCCACGCAAGCCCGGAATCGCCGCCGGCGGCAGGCGCGGGTATCGAGCCGAGCACCGTGCCGGTCCGCGGGTCTATCTTCTGGATGCGCGCCTCGGCGATCTGCCAGAGGTGCGTGCCGTCGAACGCCGCGCCCGCATGCGCGGGGACGCCGATCTGACGCGTGATCTTGCCGCTCACCGGGTCGATGGCGTTCAGCCTGTCGCCCGAGGCGAACCAGACGTTCTCGCCGTCATAGGTCACGCCTGCCACGTTGTCGACACCCGGATAGGGTCCAAATTCCCTGATGATCGTTGCTTGCTTCATGGCCTGCTCCTCGTTTCTGGTGGAGCCATGCTAGTCAGTCGGCAGCGCGGCCGGGAGTAACAAGAGCGTCGTGAATCCCGGCACGGGCGGCGTCATCCAGCGTTGCGCACGGCCGCGTCCCGTCGCTTGCACCTTTCCCGCGAGCGCCAGCGACTCGAGGGAGCGCTGCACGGTGCGCTGGCTCTCGCCCAGCGCCTCGGACAACGAGGAGGTGGACCACGATTCGCCATCGGCAAGAAAGGCGAGCACGTCGGCGTGTTTGTCCTCGACGGGCCGCGCGAGGACCACCACCGCGCGCGCGCGCCTCGGTTTCAGCGCGAAGCCGCGCGGCGTGGCTTCGATCTCCGCAATCTTGTCCAGCAGCTTGCGCAGGCGGCCGACCTCGACGCGCAGACGGGCGCGGTGGGATTCATCGGCCAGCTTGAGACGGAAGGCTCGCAGCACGAGCTCGTCGCGCGCCACGTCATCCGGCCAGGCTTCGGCGAGCGCGCGTGCGAGCGCGAGCAGCACGGGCCGGGTCGCAAGGGAGATCGCGGTGTCCTCGTGGCGAACGACGTGGCGGCAGTGGTCGACGATGAACGATTTCGACGCGAGGATGGTTTCCACCTCATCGAGCAGCAGCAGGCGCTCCTGGCCTCTCGAGATGAGACGCGCGGCGGGTGTATCGAGTGTCGCGAGCGCGCCGTCGACTTCCGCTGACAACGCATGAATGTTGGCGTGCGCGGCCACGCGGCTGGCCCGGTTCAGGGCCGCGCGCGCATCGCGGGTGCGCAAACGCCGCATCGCGATCTGCGCGAGGATGAGCTCGTGTCCGATCTTGAGCGCCGGCGGCACGCGCGCCGGCACCTGGGTCAGGGCACGTTCGGCTTCATTCAATTTGCCGACCAGCAGCAGGTGCCGGATACCGAGGTAGCGCGCGTGCGCGGCATTGGCCGGATCGCCGTGCTCTTCGAGCGTGGTGCGCGCAGCGTCGAGCCGCTTCGCGGTCCACGACAGGTCGCGCGAAACCAGCGCGATTTCCGCCTCCGCGACGATGCAACGCGCGCGCGCCACGGCCTCGCGCGGACCGAACGCCCGCGCCGCCGCGCGCAGCAGTTCGCGCGCGCGCGGATGCTCGCCGAGCTGCGCCAGCGCAATGCCGCGCAGTGCGAGGCCCGATGCATCGTTGCGCAGCGCGACCAGTTTCAACGCGCCGATGGGATCGCCGGCCGCGAGCAGGCGCGCGGCGGCGGTAATCAGTGAGTCCATGGGAATCGCGTCACTCTTGTCACTCTCAGCTGCCGATGCTTTGCGCCAAGACTACATGCGTCCTTCATCAAACAATTCGCAAGGAGAAGCAAAGTGTTCGACATACTGCATCGAGTGGGAATCAAGGCGTCGCCGGAAAAGGTCTACCAGGCCCTGGCGACTCCCGAGGGCGTGGCCGGCTGGTGGACCACCAGCACCACGGGCGACAGCAAAACCGGCGGCGCGATCAGGACCGTCTTCTTCGCCGACGGCAAGGAACTCGGCGCGTTCGACCTCAAGCTCCTCGAGCTGAATCCCGGGAAGCGCGTGGTGTGGCAGGTGGTGAGCGGCCCGCCGGAGTGGGTTGGCTCGAAGATCCGCTTCGATCTCAAGCAGGAGGACGATTACACCATCATCCTGTTCAAGCACGATGGCTGGAAGGAGCCGGTGGAGTTCATGTACCACTGCTCGACCAAGTGGGCCGTGTTCCTCATGAGCCTGAAGTCGCTGGTCGAGACGGGCAAGGGCCAGCCCAGCCCCACCGACGTGCGCATCAGCAACTGGCACTGACATGCGGTCCGGGCTTCCAGGTCGCACCGGCACGCCGGGCGGCCGGAAGTCCGGGACCAGCGCGAGCAGCATCAACCCGACGAGCCCTGCCATATATAAGAGTGGCCTGCGCGGACCGGGCCCCGGCTGGGCAGTTTGGCCGGTCAACGTCCGCGGAGCGCGTGCGTTGTAACCCGCATGCGCCTTTTACGCATGTCGTTCCTCGCGCTCGTGACTGGCTGGCTCGCCGCGTGTGGCGGCGGCGGCGACGATGCAGGCGGTTCTCCCCCGCCTCCCATCCCCGATCCCTTCGCCGACGTCGACCGCGCGGCGGGCACAGCCTTCACCGCGCAGGGTCTCACCGGCATGGGCGTCGTGGTGTACGACGCGAACGGCACGAAGCGCTTCGAGAAGATGTACGGCGCGTTCGCCGCGGACCAGCGCATCGCGATCGCTTCGGCGTCCAAGCTGGTCGCGGGTCTAACTATCCTGCGGCTCGTGGACCAGGGCTTCCTGTCGCTGGATTCGACCACGGGCGCGGTGCTCGGCTGGTCCGGCCCGCAGGGCGCGATCACGTTGCGCCAGCTGCTGTCGTTCACTTCCGGCATGGAACCGGAAAACGCGTGCACGCTGTTCGGCGGCATCACACTCGCGGATTGCGTGGCCGTGATGTCGACGCGTCCGCTGGTCGCGGCGCCGGGCACGCGCTTCGATTACGGCAGCACGCACCTGCACGTCGCGGCGCGCATGGCGGAAGTGGTGACGGGTGAGTCATGGGCGAACGTCTTCAATGCGCAGCTCAAGGCGCCGCTGGGTCTCGGGCCCGACCTCGTGTTCTACACCGCGCCGCGCCAGGGCACGGGCACGACCAACCCGCTGATCGCCGGCGGCCTCCGCGCGACGATGAACGAATACGCGCGGATCCTGCGGTTCGAATACGACCAGGGCTCGTGGCAGGGACAGCGATTGATCGCCGCGTCGTTGTTCGATGCGCAGTCGACCGAGCCCTATCCGAACGCGGTGATCGGCAATTCTCCCGCGGTGAACGTGGGTTTCAACGCGAAGTACGGCTTGGCGAACTGGCTCGAATGCAATTCACCGGCGGTGAGCTGCCAGGTGCAGTCGTCGCCCGGTGCATTCGGATTCACGCCGTGGGTGGACCGGGAAGGCGGCTACTACGCGATCATCGCCATGGAGGTGACGGAATCGCAGGCGGGAATCGTCGCGTTCTCCGTGCAACTCGAGCAGGAGTTGAAGCCGCTGATTCGCAACGCCCTGTAAAGAGGGAAGCTATTTGCTGCCCTCTTACTGCACCTTGCGGCAGTTCACTTCGCCCTCGACCTTCACGCCGGTCGCGGTCTCACCGCTGAAATTCAGCATCGCGCTGCCGGCTTTCTGCATCAGCGTGGTGGTTGCCTTGCCGCTCAATCCCTTGTTGGCGCGCTCCGCCTTCTGATACGGCTCGAGCACGGCATCGGGCCGCGTATCGATTTCGTACGTCACGCTCGACGCGCCCTTGCGCGACTCGCCGGGCTTCGCGTCCGTGACGACGAGCACCACCTGGATCTCGTTCGCGTGTTTCTCATCGATGTTCGGCATGTCGATGCTCATCGATGCGCTGTCGCTGGTGAAGACCACCGACAGCCCGAGCGGCTTCTTGCCGAAGGCCGTCAGCACGCAGGCCTCGGTGGGCGCGAAGTCGTAGCGGCCCTTGTGGGGCCCGGAGCCCAGTGAGATGGATGCACTGCTCCCGATCGCGCGGGCACCAGTGGCGGGCGGCGCTTCGACCTGCGGAACCGCCGGCGCGGCAACCAGCGCCGCGAAGACCGAGAAGGATGCGAACTTGTTCATTTGATGCTGTACACCAGGTTCACGGTAGTCAGTGTATCCGTGGTCTCGGCGAGCGGCGGCGGGTCCGAGTTGTAGCGCACGCCCAGGCCGACGGCCAGCGCGAACGACTGCGTCATGTTCACGGATAACGCGAGGTCGTTCTGCACGGCGGTGTTGTCGGAGCCGGATTCCGCGAGGAACTTGTTCGTGAGCTTGGTCGACTCCGTGAAGTTGTGCTCGTACGTCGAGCCCAGGATCGCGACGGGCTCGCTCTCGATGTCGCCCTCGATGCGATCGATGACCTCGCCCGCGTCGCCCTTCACCAGTTCCTGGGTGCGCGCGCGGCGATAACCGGCGCCGACCGAGCCGGAGAGCTTCGTCGTGGGGTTGTCGATGAACTTGTACGACGCGCCGGTCGAGACCGTCGCCTGGAAGGCGAATGCGCTGAAGCGATCCTGTTCTCCACGCAGGCCGGTGAACCAGCTGAGACGATCGGTGATCTTCCGGTCCAGCTGGTAACCAGCCTCGTACCGCTCGGCGGTCGAGAATTCAGCGCTCTCGCTGTACAGCGCCGCGAAGCCCAGCGTGTGGAACCACTTCGCGCCTTCGTGTTTCAGGTCGACCTTCGCGTTGGCGGCCTTGGATTCCGTGTTGCCGGTGGCGGAAAGGATGCCGAGCTCGGCCTTGCCGCTCCATTGCGCCTGCGCGGCGGACGCAACCAATGCGAATGCGAGAGCCGCGGCGAACGAATGAAGCAGTTGCGTATTCAAGATGTATCCCTTTCCGATCTGTTTGTTAGGCGCGCAAGTCTAGCGGCGCGCGGCCCACACGAAACCACCGCCGCGTGACTTTAGGACACGTCTGACAGTTCGTGTTCGTTGTTGGCGCCGGCTGCGGTGCCGCGTCCGGGTTTGTCCGGTGAACGCGCCGAATGTTCCCGGCGCTCGCAGTTCCTTAGGAGTGCAGGTTGTAAGTGACCTTCGTGCCGTCCTGCGTCACGAACCTGAGCTGGACCAGCTCCTCGAGAGTGCGTTCCACCACCTTGGCGTTCTGCGCACCGCCATGCTGATGGAAATGCGTGTCGATCCATTTCGCGAGCTTCGCCCGGGTGGTCGGCTTGTCCTTCATCGATCGCAGGTGCTTGAGCACGCCGGAGAGCTTGTCGGAGGCGGCGACCTTCGGGCCGGCGACGCTCTTCGCCTTCGCGGGCCGGGCCGCCTGCCTGGGCGGAGGCGCCGCGCCGCGCTGCGGCTTGCCGACGGCGAGGTCGGCGAGCGTCTTCGTGCGCCGGCACTCCACGCCGCGGGCGTGCAGGAATTCCAGCAGTGGATCGAAGTCCGAATCGCCCGAGATGATGTGGATGCGCGCGTTGGGTTCGCGCTCGAGCAGTCCGCCGATGTACCAGGCGATGTGCATGTCCACCGCGTTGCTGCCGCTGCGCGTGATCTTGATCGATTCCACGTTGCCGCCCAGCGCCATCACGGCATCGAGCAGCTTGAATGGAACGCGCGATTCCTGCTGCTTGGCACCAAAGAAGATCTTTACTTTGTATGGCGTGTTGGCCAGCGCGGAGAGGTCCGGCTGGACGTTTTCGAAGTCCACGAGCACGTACTGGGTCGACATTGCGACCAGTGTCGCACATCGCCAAATTCCTGTTGCCAGTAACCCGGATCCGATTGATCATGGAAACCGGTGTCATCGCACACATGCAATCTCGACCTCGCCCACTTTCAGCAGTTTTCGCGGGGGAAATTGATGAATTCGGCCGATAGAGCCAGGATGAACGCTGTTTGTCTGTCCATCGGTTTCCTAGTGTTCAATTTCCCTTCGCCGGGGTTGGCGGCCGCACCCGCCGACCCCGGCCGCGAAGTCCTGGCTCCGAACGACGGCTTTGCCGCAACGCCCACATCCGCCCTGCCGCTCGGCACCACGGGCGGCTCGAATGCAGCGCCCACGCGCACGGTGACGGTGACCACGCGCAATGAGCTGGTCGCCGCCCTGAAGTATCCGGACCCGACACCGAAGCTCATCTACGTGAAGGGCATGATCGACGCCAACGTCGACGACTCCAACACACCGCTCAATTGCACGGACTATCGACGGCCGGATCCGATGACCGGCGAGCCGTTCGATCTCCACGCATTCGCGGCCATGTACGACCCCGCGGGCCCGTGGGCCCGGAAACAGCCCTTCGGCGGCCAGGAGAACGCGCGGCTCGCTTCAGCGGCCGCGCAGGAGAGGCGCGTGAGAATACCCGTGCCGCCGAACACGACTATCTACGGGCTCGGCAGCGATGCCACGCTGGTCGGCGCCTGGCTCGACGTGCGGCCGCCCGGGCTCGCGCAGGGCAATGCGCCGATGAACGTGATCATCCGCAACATTTCGTTCGAGGACGCGGCGGACTGTTTTCCCGAGTGGTCGCCCGACGACGGGCCCGCGGGCAACTGGAATTCCGCCTACGACTCCATCTCGATCCGCAATGCCACGCACGTGTGGATCGATCACAACCGTTTCGCCGACGTGAGGACGCTCGATGAGACGCAACCAACCATCTTCGGCCGTCGCCTGCAGATCCACGACGGCCTCGTCGACATCAGCAACGAATCGGACTTCGTCACGGTGTCGTGGAACCAGTTCGCCGCGCACGACAAGACGATGCTCATCGGTAACTCTGATGGCGCGCTGGTCGATCGCGGCAAGTTACATGTGACGCTGCACCACAATTTCTTCGACGGCGTCGGGCAACGTGCGCCGCGCGTGCGTTTCGGGCAGGTGCACGTGTACAACAACCTGTACCGCGCGGATCTGCGCACCAACTACCACTCGAGCTGGGGCGTGGGCTTCGAATCGCGCATCTTCGCCGAGAACAACTTCTTCGACATGAGCACGAGTTACGGACCGATGGAAGTGATCGACGGCAAGAAGGGCTCGCGGATCCGGACCGTCGGCAACTGCTGGCGCAAGGGCGAGACGTGCGAGCCCACGGACTTCGTGGCGGAGTGGAATGGCCGTTTCGATCCGGATCTCGATCCGGACGCGGGCTGGGTGCCGCAATTGTACGGTCCGACCGCCGGCGCGGAACCCGCGGCGGGCGTGCGCGCTCGCGTGCTCGGCGAAGCAGGACCCGCCAGGAAGAAGAACTAGGAGCTCGCCGGGCGCTTCACAGCTCCGAGTATTTCTTCGCGCTGCCGCGCGACTTGTCCACGGGGTATTTCTGCGCGTTGAGCGCAACTTTCTCCCTCGCGGCCTCGAGCAGATTCACATCCAGCTTGTCCGCGAGGCGCACCAGGTAGTTCAGGACGTCCGCCATTTCTTCGCGCACCTTCGCGAGCTCGGCCGGCGGCAGGTTGCGCGAATCCTCTTCGGTCACCCACTGGAAGCGCTCGAGCAGCTCGGCGGCCTCCACGGCCAGCGCCATCGCCAGGTTCTTGGGACTGTGAAACTGGTCCCAGTCGCGCTCGGCGGCGAATTGCCGCAGGGAATCTCTGAGCTGGGTGAGGCCGTGTGGATTGGATGCGGACATGCGTCCGAAGCGTATTCCCATTCCCGGCCTACACCAAGCCGTGACGCAATCGAGTTTTGGCACGCGATTCGCTGGTTATCTTCGACATATGCCGAACTCCGTCCGCAAAACCCTTCTGGCGCTCGCCGCCGTGCTCGTTCCCCTCGCCGGCGCCGCCGCGGAAACCTGGGACGCACCCGCGTTCTCGGCCTCTCCCGCGCAGCTCCAGCAGGCCGCGAAGGACGTGCGCCATGAACGTGCAACGGACGTCGTCGTGCTGCTCGATGAGCGCATTTTCGTCATCGACGAGCAACACCGCCTCACGCGCAAATCCCGCCTGATCTACCGCGTCGATTCGCCCAACGGCGTCGAACGTTGGGCCGCGAGCGCCGCGCGCTGGCAGCCCTGGCACCAGGCACGCCCGCGAATCCAGGCGCGCGTCGTCACGCGCGATGGCCGCCAGCACGAGCTCGACCCCAATCTCCTGACCGAGTCCGGCACACGCGACGCCGGCACCCAGGTCTACGACGACGACCACATGCTCGAAGGGCCCTTGCCGGCCGTCGAAGTGGGTGCGGTCGTCGAGGAAGAGATCACGGTGCGCGACGAGAAACCGTTCTTCAGTGGCGGCGCCGTCTATCGCGAGTTCGTCGGCCGCCCCGTGCCGGTCCAACACACCCGCATCGTCATCGACGTCCCGGAGACCCTGCCGCTGAAGCGGCTCACGCAGCTATTGCCGAATGCCCAGGTGAAGGAATCGCGCAACGACGGCCGCGTGCGCTGGACACTCGAGCAGGGGCCGCTGGACGAGCGCGGCGAGATGGAGGGCAACCTGCCGCCGGACATGCCGGGCTGGCCCAGCGTCGAGTTCTCATCGGGACAGTCATGGGAGGCCGTCGCCGCCAGCTACCGGGCGATGACCGAGTCGCGCATCCGCCCCGACGACGCGCGGCCGCTGATCGCGGGATTGAAGACCTCGGCCCCGGACTTCGTCGCGAAGGTCGTGGAACGGCTGCATCGCGAGGTGCGTTATACCGGGGTCGAGTTCGGCGCCGCGCGCCTGATTCCCGAATACCCGGCGGAAACGCTGCGCCGCAAGTTCGGCGACTGCAAGGACAAGTCGACGCTGCTGGTGGCGGCGTTGCGCGCGTCGGGCATCGACGCCTACCTGGCGCTGCTGTCGGCGGGCGAAGACCAGGACGTCGCGCCGGGCCTGCCCGGGCTCGGCATGTTCGATCACGCCATCGTCTACGTACCGGGCGCCGGCGAGGCGGGCGCCGACCTGTGGATCGACGCGACCGCCGAGCACGCGCGCGTCGGCACGCTGCCCGCGCCCGACGCGAATCGCATGGCGCTGGTGATCCGCGACGGCGAGCAGGCTTTGACGCGCACGCCGGCGCTGCGCTCGCAGGACAACCGGCAGATCGAGACGCGCGAATTCTTCCTGGCCGAGTACGGCCCCGCGCGCGTCGTCGAAACCACGGAAACACACGGCATCATCGAAGGCGAATACCGCGGCTGGTACTCCGGGGCCGACACGAAAGCGCGGCTCGCCGATCTCGAGACCTACGCGCACGACGCGTATCGCGCCAGACAGCTCGTGAACTACGAGCACACGGCCAGCAACGATTTTTCGAAACCGTACACGATGAGCATCGAGCTGAAGGACGCTCCGATCGGCTTCACCGATCTCGAGACTTCGGCGGTCGGCATCAACGTGGCCAACATCACCGCGCGTCTGCCGGAATATTTCGACTCGCGCCTGGAACCGGATGAGAAGGAAGGTGCGCCGCGCACCGCGGACGTGGTGATCGAGCCTTTCGTCACCGAATGGCGCTACCGCATCCAGCCGCCGCCCGGCTTCAAGGCACGGAAGCTGCCGGCCAGCGGCCTGACGCGTCTCGGGCCCGCGACGCTGTCGTCCGAGTTCCAGCTCGTGGACGGCGCGGTGCACGCGGTGTGGCGCTTCGATACGGTGAAGGCACGCTTCACACCCGCCGAGACCGACGCGATGCTCAAGGCGTTGCGGCAGCTGGCCGGCGCGGAAACTCAGTTGATCGCCTTCGACCAGGTGGGTGTCGCGTTGCGCGCCGATGGAGATTTCAAAGGCGCGCTGCAGGCCAACGAGGCGCTGACGCGGTTGTTTCCGCGCAAGGCCGTGCATCGCCTGCGCAATGCGTCGGCCCTGCTGGATGCCGGTCTGGGCGCGCGCGCGCAGCGCGAGGCGCTGGCCGCGACGAAACTCGAGCCGAAGTCGGCGCTGGCCTGGAAAACCCTGGGCTGGATGCTGCAACACGATGCCGTGGGCCGTCGTTTCGGCGAGGGTTACGATCGCGCCGGCGCGATCGCCGCCTACCGCAAGGCGCGCGAGCTCGACCCGGGCAACACCGACATCACCGCGGATCTCGCGGTGCTGCTCGAGCACGATGCCGACGGCGTGCGTTATTCCCTGCGTGCCAACGTGAACGAGGCGATCGCCGAGTACCAGGCGCGGCGCGAGCTGCTGCCGGACGGCGACGCGAAGTCCGATGACTACGCCAACAATCTCTACTACGCGTTGCTCTACGCGCATCGCTACGAGGAGCTGCGCGAGACGCTGCGCGCCCAGCCCGCGGGCCTCGCGCAGCGCGCCCTGACCATCACGGCGCTGGCGGCCGAACGCGGCGGAGCGCACGCTGCCGAGGTCGCGCGCGAGCTCATGAGCGGCGAATCCGACCGGCGCGCGGCGCTCGCGAGCGCGGGCAACATTCTCACGCGGCTGCGCGAATACGCGGCGGCGGCGGACCTGATCGAGGCGAGCACGCGCGGACAAACCACTACGGCCGCGAACACGCAACGCATCGCGCTGCTGCGCAAGACCACGCGCAACGACGGCAGCGGCATCCGGGCGTCGGATCCGAAGGGCGTGGTGCTGCGCTCGTTCGTGGAGTTGCTGTCGAGCCGCGATGGCGTCGCGCGATTCCGCGCGTTGCTGAGCCGCCGCAGCGGCGACCTGGCCGACGCACCCGAAAATTTCGAGCGCGCGCAGCGCGCCATCATCGCCGGACTGACGAAGCAGGACCTGCCGACCGAGGTCGGCGTGGACCTGCTGTTCAGCAACGTGCGCGTGATCGTCGAAGGCGACGACGCACACGGCTACCGCGTGCAGCTGCGCGCGGCGGGCGATACGCAGAGTTTCTATGTCGTGAAGGAGGACGGTGCCTACCGGATCCTCACGGTGGCGCCGATGGTAGGTCCCCTGGCGTTGATGGCGCTCGAGCGCATCGACGCGAACGACTTCGCCGGCGCGCGCCGCTGGCTCGACTGGGCGCGGCTCGAGCTGCGCGCGGGGAATTCGGAGGATCCGCTCGAGGGACCGGCGTTTGCGCGAGCCTGGACCGTTGGGGCCGAGTCGGATCTTGCCGGAGCCCGCGCGGCCGCCGCGATGCTGCTTGCGGACTGCGCGCTGGGCGCGAAGGCGCTGCCGCTGCTGAGCTCCATCGATGCGGGGAAGCTCGATTCCGCGGACCGGCTCGGCCTCGATCTCGCGTTCGCGAAAACCTTCCTGGAGCTCGGCAACTGGCCCGGCCTGCAGGCCGTGGCTTCGCGCCTGGTGAAGGCGGTGCCGACGTCCGCGCTGGCCTTCCGCTACCAGCAATGGGCGGGAATCCAGCTGCAGCAGTGGAGCGGCGTGGAAGCGGCGTCACGCGAGCGGCTCGCGCGCATGCCGGACGATTCGATCGCGCGAGAGATGCTGGTGCATCGCGCCGAGGCGCTGGGGTTGTTTGCCGAGATTCCCGCGATCATGCAGCCGCTGATCGACAGCGGCCGCGCCACCGCGGCGGACTACAACCAGTACGCATGGAGTGCGTTGCTGCGCCAGCCGGTGACGGACCAGGCCGTCGAGGCGGCGCGCATGGCGTACGACGAGACGCAGGGGCGCAGCGCCGCCATCGGTCACACGCTCGCGTGCGTGTACGCGGCCAGCGGCAAACCGCGAGAGGCGCGAGATCTGCTGCTGAAGGGAATGGAACAGGTGGGGATAACGCGAGCCCGATGATTCGGCCTGGTATGGGTTCGGGCTCGTCGCCGAGGCGTATGGCGATGCCGAGTCCGCACGCGATTACTACGCGCACGTGCGAAGCCGAAGAAGGGCGTGATCCAGGCGAGCAGCGTGTACGCGCTGTCGCAGGCGCGGCTCGCCGCGCTGACGACGAACCGGTAGCCCCTTACAACGCCTCTTCGCCGAGCGGCTTCCGGCGCTTCACGCGGATGCTTTCCGCCCACTCGCGCGCGAAATCGCGCTGCGAGCGTGCCGTTGATCAACGCGATGATGATCATCGCGATCAACGCACCGAGCCGACGCCAGCGCCATGTCCTTGTGCGCATCCCACACGTCGCCCTGCGTGCCGAGATAGGCCGCGCCGAGTTCGCCGCCGAAAAACTCCGCCGCGCCCCACTCGATGAGCTCGTAGAGCATCGACGTCGACATGGTCAGGTCGAGCGGCAGGAAGTAGCCCCAGAATCCGCGCACGTTGCCGATGCGCAGGAACATCTCGCGGATCGGGTACGCCAGCAGCAGCCCGTACCCGAAATGCACGAGCCGGTCGAAGTGGTTGCGGCCGCCGGCCATCGAACGGGAACCACTCCTGGTACGGCACCTTCGCATAGGTGTAGTGCGCGCCGAGCGCGTGCAGCATCATGAACACGAAGATGCAGGTGTACGACACGCGCGACAGCGGGAACGACTTGTACGTGAACACCAGCAGGCCGACGCGCCAGCACCACCAGCACGTTTTCCAGCATCCAGTCGTGCAGGTCGTGCGGCTTGATGGCCATGGCCACCCACCACGCCAGCGTAGATCAACCCGAGCATCCACAGGTACTCCTTACGCGACTCATTGTCGTTCTCCACGGGGTTCTTCCTGAGCACGACGCGCTGCCAGTAGCTGGCCAGGTCAGCGCGCAGCTCGGGCAGCAGTAGATAGACGGCGATCAGGTTCGGGATCGGCCATGCGGAAGTTCAGCGAATCCACGATGTTGACGACCTGGTCGCGGTTGAACACGTGGCGCGACGGTCAGCACTGCGCACAGGAACAGCCGGTACGCGACGCGGCTGCGCCTTGCGCCGGAGAACAGCCAGGTCCAGGCCTGCTCGCCGTAGTAGCCCCACGCCAGCACCGTCGACAGCGCAAACAGTATCGCCACCACCGCGAGCACGATCGGGAACCACGGCACGACGGTCGCGAAGGCATCCGAGGTCAGCGCGATGCCTTCGCTCGCGCTGGTCTGGTACACGCCGCTGACCACCACCACCAGCGCGGTCAGCAGGCAGATGATCATGGTGTCGAGGAACGGCTCCATGAGCGCCGCGAAGCCCTGCGACATGGGCTCGCTGCGTGCGCACCGTGGCGTGCGCCATCGGCGCGGAGCCGAGGCCGGCCTCGTTGGCGAACGAGGCGCGCCGGAAGCCCTGGATCAGCGCGCCGACCATGCCACCCGCCACCGCGTTCGGCACGAACGCCTCGCGCACGATGGTCGGCCAGCGCGGTCGGGATTGCGCGAAGTTCGCGCCGAGCACGACGAGGCAGGCGACGCACGTACAGCAGGCACATGAACGGCGAGAGCTTGTCGGTCCACTTCACGATGCGCTTCACGCCGCCGAACAGCACGATGCCGATCCACACCGCGACGACGAGACCGAACACGATGCCTGGTCGAACCCCGTGACCGCGTGGAACTGCGTATAGGCCTGGTTCACCTGGAAGATGGTGAGCGAGCCGCCGACCGCGGCCACGCAGAAGAAGCCCGCGAGGAATTTGCCGAGCCGCGGCATGCCGACGCGCCGCAGCGCATCGGGCACGTAGTACATCGCGCCGCCGGTCACCGTGCCGTCCGCGCGCACGACGCCGGTACTTCACGGCGAGCGTGACCTCGGCGAACTTGGTGCTCATGCCGAGGAAGCCGGCGATCACCATCCAGAACGCCGCGCCCGGACCGCCCGAGCGTGACCGCCACCGCGACGCCGCCGATGGCACCGAGTCCCACGGTGCCGGACACCGCGGTAGACAGCGCCTGGAACGGCGACGCCTCGCCGGGATGGTCCTTGCTCGAATAGTCGCCGCGGATCACGCGCAGCGAATGCCGGAAGCCGCGCAGGTTCACGAAGCGGAATGCGAGCGTGCAGACGATGCCGCCCATGATCAGCCACACCATGATCAGCGGCAGCTGCGCGCCGCCCACGGGCACCGAGAAGAACACCACCTTGCCCAACCAGTCGGCGATGGGCGCGAGCCACGCGTTGATTGTTTCGTCGATCGTCATCCGGTGCGCCACGCACATTTCTGGCGTGGCGTTGATGCGTTTGCGGGCGCATTATGCCCGTGTCAGCGCTGTCGATCGAGACAATAAGTCCGCGGCGCGTTTGGCGATCGGCACGCACTCGACGCGGTTGCCTATTGCGAGCGCGGCTGCGGCGCGCTCCTAACCTGTTTGCGCGTCGAGAATTCTCGCGAGGTCGTCCGATGGTCCTCGGGGTCGCATGTTCGGGTTCGCATTGGCCGCAGCGTTGGCTGCTGGTGCCGCGTGCCGTCGCCCACGCGGGCGACGATGCGCTCGAACGGCCGCTCGCGGCGCGCGGCGCCGCTCGAGATTCCGCACATCGCCGAACCTCGTGCTCGACCGCAAGGCGCGCAAGCGCAATCGCAAGCCCGACAACATCGAGAGCCACGCAGTTTCTCGACTCGCGCCCGGCCTCCGCCGGTGGTATGGCCCGAAGGACAGCGACATGCGCGCGCGCCTGCTGACGCCCGAGCTGAAGCGCACGCCGGTGGTCGGCTGGATCGCCGAGAACCTGTACCGCAGCAAGAAAGACAACGGCTGGTGTCTCGAGGTCGATCCGGGCGAAGGCGAATACGTCGTCTTCTACCGCCTTCAACCTCGAAGGGTAGCCATACGCGCAGGCTGCGATACACCTGCGCCACCGAGCGCGACTTTCCACCCATGGCGCTCGAGCCGCGCGTGAGCGCGCGTCGAGCCGCTCCACGTCAGTCCCGCAGATGCGCCGCGCCAGTGCCTGCGCCTCCTCCGGCGTCAGGCTGCGCAGGTTGCGCACGGCCGAAGCAGCGGCCGGGTCCGCGTCAATGCATCATCGATGTCCGTCGACGTTCGGCAGGTTGGTCGTGAAGATGATCTTGCGGCCCTGTGCAGCGCGCGACGCCATCGGCGGTCGCCGAGGAAACGGTGCATTTCCTCGTTGCCGCTGGTGCGTGCCTTGAGCAGCAGGTCGCTGTCTTCGATCACGAATGCATCGTGCGAGCCGGTGACGAACTCGACGAAGATCTCGTCGCTCGCGAGCGCGCGCTTGTCGGCGGTGTACATGACCTTCGGCGTTCTCGCCCTTGCGGCGCGAGATCGCCGCGAGGATGGCGCGCACCAGGCGCGTCTTTCCCGTGCCCGGCGGCCCGAGCAGGATCAGCACACACTCCGGCGCGGCGAGGTACGTCGAGATGAACGCCGCCACGGGCATTCCGAGCGACGGGATAGGCCTCGTCGAGGAGCTGCGGATCGGCCAGCTCCTGGAAGCAGCGAGTTGCGCAGCTCGCCGCTGGAGTCGCTGAACTGCCAGTCGATCGTGAAGCGTCTGCGTCCCGCATGCGCGTGCGCGCCCGCGATGAACTCGAGGCGCGCGCGTCACCTCCGTCGGCACGCGCGACGCTTTCGGCCCAGACACTGAAGTAGCACGAGCTGTAGTCGCCGCTTGTCGTGAGCCGCACGCGTAGACGAACGCGCCCGGCGCGGTCAGCAGCGCGAGCCCTTCGATCCACGCGCAGCGCCTGGAATGCCGGGTCGAGCGCGAGATCGTCGAACAACAGTCTCGACCTTGCGCCGCACCGCCCAGCGCAGCGTGCGATGGATCGGGCAGCATTGCGCACGTCGAGGTCGCAGGCCTGCACCGCGCGCGCGCGCATCAATGCGTCGCCCAGCATCGTACAGCTTCTGCTCGAGCGACCACGTTCACGACCGGCGGCGTCGCTGGCCCGCAGGTCTCCGTTCGGTCGACAGTTTGTGCAATGTCATTATTCTTTCAGCTCAGAGACCACGCCCCAAATGACGAGGCCCCGGTGGCGGCAGCCGACCGGGGCCTCTTGCGAGAGCCGGATTCCGGAAGGCGGCCGACATGCCAGCCCTCCGCGTTGCGAAGAGCTAGCAGATCAGTAATCACGGTCGCGCGCGCGGCGGCGCCGCGAACGCGTGCGTGAAGTGAGTTAGGTAGTTCGGATGCATAGGGGCGCGCATTCTAGGCGCGATTCGCGGAATGTCAACGGGCAGGCGGCATCGATACGGAAATGGGGTCAGACCCCGTTTACGGCCCGATCCACTGGCGCGGCTGGCGCGTTCGCGCCGCCGTGATCGACCAGCCAGCTGATACACGGCCTCGGTCTGCGCGGGGTCGATCCACGCGTTGCCTAGATGTAGAGCGCGGCCACCCGGTCGCCGCTGAAGATCTGCACCTGCGATACCTGCCCATGCGCTGCAGCGCCACGCCGTCCATGTTCGCCAGCGTGAGCTGCAGCTCGGACATCAGGTAGCCGTCCTCGAGGCTGAAGAGGTTCAGGTCTCTTCTCGGTCTGCACGTACACGCAGTCGAAGAATTCGGGCGCGGTCGTCGGTGTCCACCACCGCCGCCGAGCACGCTTGCGCACCGCGGCGTCCTCGGGCGTCACGCCCGCGCTGACCAGCATCTGGTCATCGTTGACGGCCTTCTGCAACGTCGCGGTAGTTGGCCGCGGCGGCGAGGCCGTGGAGGAGCGCTGACAGAGGATGACGAGATGCGCATGGCGCAGACCATGACGGCGCCGCAACCGGCGAGCGGCAGACGGAAATCGGGATCAGGCCTGGCGTCTGTCCCGCAACTGGGACTGACCCGCGCAAAAAAAAACGCGTACAGGCCCTTCCGTTCCTGCACGCGTCTGTCCAGCAAAAAGTCTCACGAGGGGGGAGGAGAACATTCCGCAGACGAACTAGATAAAGCAATCTGCGTGCCAACTCGATGAAAACGCCTTCGGGCCGCCAAATCGGCGTTCTGACGGCCCGTCTGGAATGTGACATCCCGGGATGGGTGCATCCGGACCGAAATCGCTTCGATCCGGTGCACGACCGGAGAAATCCCTAGTTGATCCGGACCCGGAATTGGACGGTGAACGAGGGGTTGCCGCCGCCGGCCGCGGTCATGACGCCCGCCGGGCGCGACGCGCACGGCACGCACCGCGGCATCGAAGCCATTGGCATCGGGCACGGGCGTGTAAGTCCACGGGCCGCTCGCGCCCGCGGACGAATACGTGACATTGGTCGCGTAGTTGTAGGTGAGGCCGCTCGCCGGCGTGCCGTTGATGAACACCACGGGTTGCCGCAGCGACGTCGAGACGTACATCGCACGGAGTTGGCCGGAACCGGATCGGTGATCACCAGCGTGTTCGGCGTCCACGGTGCCCGGTCCGCTGTTGGTCACGTGATGTCGTAGCGCACCACCGCGAGCGGAATGCGTTTCGGGTTCGTGGCGTTGCTGCACGGATCCGACAGCACGGTCGAGGTCTTGAGTATGGTCAGCGAAGGCTGCGGGATCGACCACGGTGAAGCTGCCGACGCCCAGGTCGGTGACCGTGCCTTCGACGCCTTCGTTCGCGGTCACGCGAATGGTCCAGCCGCCCAGCGCCGGCGACGCGGGCACGGTGTACTGATACTGGATAGATACAGGTCGCAGCGGTGGTGCGAGTCGCAGCTGGCGGGCGCGCCCTGCGCCGTCATGGCCGCGTTGGTCACCAGCGTGACGTTCGGCCGGATCGATGATGCTGATGCGCGCGCTGCCGATGTCGAAGCTGCCGAACGGATCGCTGATCTGCGCGCGCACGAACACGTTTGCGCCCGGATAGAACGTGCCCTGCGCCGCGCCGCCGTTGTACGAGGCGCTGTCCAGGTCTGCACGCTGTCGACGTTGATGACGGTGGTCGCTGTTGAGCTCGATGCGCGAGTTGTTGCCCGCCGTGGCATTGCCAGTCGTGGAACAGCGTGACCGCTGTTGCCGCTGTTGTTGGCGACCGTGCAACGTGAACGTGGAGCCCGCCGGGAAAGTCCGCGCCGGCGGTGTTGGGCAGCGCGAACGTCTACATGCGTCGGCGTCGTGGTGCTGCGCGAGCGTGACGGTCTCGGTGACGATGGTGCCGAGCCGGAGCTCGCGTCAGCGTCACGCGTGACGTTGCGCGTCCGGTGGCGCTCGCCGGTGCGCTGCAGCAGCAGGCGCACGCGGAATTTGCCGGTCAGCGATCGAGAGCGTCTGCAGCAGCGGCTCAGCGTGATGATCAAGTGGTCTGGCGCGCCGTCGAGTCGACGGCTGTTGTGCGTACCGGTGGGCCCGGTGCGCGACAGACTGCTGCCGGCGTGCTCCACAGGTAGAGCGAACTTGGTGCCGTTGCCCGGCATCAGCGACAGGAGTCACGACGATCGTGGGCGCCGCCGGCTGTTGCGTCCGGGCCGTTCGGATTGGTGACGGTGGCGGTGTTCGCGATGAGCGCGCCGGCGGCGACGTTCCGGCCACGGTGACGTCGAACACCACGGTGACGCGTGCTGCTGGCGGGCACGGTGATGCCGCTGACCGTGATGAGGCCATTGTCGTTGTCGCCGGCGGGCGGCGGCGAAAACGCGCTGGTCGCGCCCGCGGGGATCGAGACGAAGCCGTTGAAGGTGGAGTTCGCGGGAATATGGTCGGTCACCGCGACGTTCACGGCCTGGCCGCCGGCGCTCTCGGCCAGCGTGATGGTGTAGCGCAACGTGTCGCCGGGCGCGGCTTCGCCGCCGTTCAAGTCCAGCACCGTCTTGGTGGACGTCGACAGATTCGGATCGATGTTCACGGTGGTGTCGCTGGCCGTGTTGTTGGGCGTGCTCGAGCTCGAAGCTGGGCGTGCTGACCACCACGCGTGTTCGTGACCGAGGCGCGCGCGGCCTCGAGCACGTTCACCGTCGAGGGTGATCGGCCGGGAACGAGGCCCCCGCATTGAGCGGCGCGGCATGCGTGCAGGTGACCACCTGGCCCGACGGCGCCGCAGCTCCAGCCGGCGCCGCTCGCGGAATTGAACGTCAGGCCGGCGGGCAACGTGTCGGTGACCGTGACCGTGTTGTCCTCGCGCTCCATCGCCGGCGCTGGCCAGTTCGATACGGTGATGGTGTACTGCGCCGGTGCCGCCCGAAACGAAATTGCCGGTGTGCGTCATGGTGACCGCGAGATCCACGCCGGGATCGGAGGTGGCGCTGACGATCTGCGCCATCAGCAGCACCAGGTCGGCGCCCGACGAATACGTCAGTCGTGCCGCTGGTCTGCCCGGGCGTGAGCAGCGCGCTGATGTCGTACTGGTCGACGTCGATGCCGTAGCTGGTCGGCGACGCCCTGCGTGTTGATGGTGCCGTCGAACTGCTGCACCAGCGGATCGCTGCCGGCCACGTTGATGCCGTCGTCGAGCAGCGCGCCGTTGTAGCGCAGCGCCTCGTCGAATGCCGTTCATCGTGCGTCGGAGTTCGCCGGGTCGCCTTCCAGCGTGAACACGCGCGATGCGGCCGTCGATGTTGGAGTTCGGCACGCGGAAGCCGTCGGGCGTCTGCGTGAGCTGGCCGCCGCGGAACGCGTGCGAGGCCGTCGAAGATGTTGATGGCGCGCAGCGCGTTCGCTCGGCGCCTTCGTAGATCACGAACAGGGCCCAGCCGCTAACTACCGCGCTGACGTCGCAATGCGGCGAGCCGGTGACGACGGTCAGGTTGCCGAAGGTGTAGTTGCCGTTGCCGCGTGCGATCCGACGATGCTCGTGACGTCCGCGAAGCGCGCCGAAGATACGGCAGGCTGCGGCTCACGCCGGTGTACGTCGCGGAAAATGTGCGCGAGGCGGTGACCGTGTTGCCGTTCAGCGTGACCGAGGTGTCGGCGGTGCCGCCGGATCCGCCCCAGTACAGCTAGGCGCTGCGAATCGTGGTGCGTCGCCGGGAATGCCGGTGAGCGCTGTGGTGCTGGTGGCGTTGAGAGTGCAGGTGTTGCCGTGTTGCGCTGCTGCGCAGCGAACCGCCGGTGGTCACGAAGTTGATGTGGCCGGTCTCGCGCACGAAGCGCGTGATCGCCTGCGCGCCGCGCGTCGCGCGCACCGCAGCGCGAGCACGAGCAACGCGAAAAGACACCCGCGGCCTCGAAGAGAGGCCGCGGATGCCGCGACCCGACGGCACTCTCATGGAGGTTAACTTTAGGCAATCACGCTGCAGCTGCAGCTGTGACTGGCTCTCATAATGCAAGCGCCCGTAAGTCCCGGATTGAGAACGAATTCACACCCTTCTGGGCGAATCGGCTCAGACGCCGCCAGGGGCACGGCAGCACGGGACCGGTCGGAAGGCCCGTGGGCGAGCCGCCCTCGGGCTCCAGGCTGACCGCGATCTGCTTGGCACCCGCAAGCGCCGCCCGCTGCGCGGCCGTGAGCACGCGGTGGTGATCGCCCGGTGTGCGGCAGCAAGCCCAGCGACACGGGCGCCGCCGCCCGCGGGCAGCACCCACAGCTCCTGCGCCTTGCCGGGCGCCAGGTCGTGCACCACGTGCACGTGCAGGCTAGCTCCTGGTTGTCGCCCAGCAGCTCGACGCGCCAGTAGATAGTCTGCGGGTCGGCCTGGATGGAAGCGACTGCTGCGTGAGCTGCGGCGTGGCCGCCGGACTCGCGGACGGCGAAGAAGCCGACCATGGCGCGAAGAACAGCAGCGAGGCGGCGACGGCCAGCCAGCGCATCGCCGGGCGGCGGCCGAGCTTGCGCAGCTCGAGCCGGTTTTCGATGCCGCGCCACACGGTGGCGGGCGGCGCGACGCTATCCAGCCGCGGTTCCAGGCCCGCGAGCCTGTCTTCCCAGGCCTTCACGAGTGCTCCCACCTGCGGTGACACCAGCCAGCGCTCGAAGCGCCGGCGCGCGCGGCCGCGCAGCGTGCCGAGTACGTATTCCGCGGCGAGGCGGTCGACGAGTTCGCGGTTGGCGGATTTCATGTGGTCTGCCGCTCGGCCGACAGGCACTCCTTGAGCGCCAGCAGGCCGCGACGGATCCAGCTCTTGACGCTGCCCAGCGGATTCGTCGTGAGCCGCGCGATCTCGTCGTGCGAGCGGCCCTCGACGAAGGCCAGCGTGAGGCAGTTGCGCGTGTTCTCGTTCAGCTGGCCGATGCAGTCGTCGAAGTTGTTAGGCTTCTCGAGCGCGACGCGGCATCGCCGGCCGGACTCGTCGGCGATCTCCGCGAGCGAATCGTCCGAGACCAGCGTCATGCGCTCGCGGCGCATGAGGTCGATGGCGCAGTAGCGCGCGATGGTGACCATCCAGGCCAGCGCGCGCCCGCGGTGCGCCTCGAACTGCGCGGCGCGCTGCCAGATGCGCACGTAGACGTCCTGCAACGCCTCTTCGGCCACCGAGCGCCGGCGCAACATGCGCAGCAGCCGCGCGAACAGGATGGGCGAGGTCTTGTCGTACAGCGTGCGGAACGCGGCCGCA
The DNA here is from genome assembly GCA_963774045.1 of uncultured Pseudomonadota bacterium. Classification (GTDB taxonomy): domain Bacteria; phylum Pseudomonadota; class Gammaproteobacteria; order Steroidobacterales; family Steroidobacteraceae; genus CADEED01. The sequence goes on along the minus strand of CAVZED010000005.1, from coordinate 118,407 downwards.
GTCCTGGGCGGCGCAGCGCTGCAACAGCTGGGCGAGCTCGATCTCCGGGGGCAAGGTATCGGTCCGGTTCATGTGTTGGCTACGTCCCTAGCGAGGCTGGATGCATTCGGATGCAGCGCAGACTAGCACGGGACCTGACATATGCCGGACAATGCGCGGCCCCCATGACGTCATCCCGCGCCGCCCTCACCTTCGTCCTGCTGTCGGTATTCATCGACAGCCTGGGGTTCGGGATCATCATCCCGTCGCTGCCGCCGGTGATCATGCAGCTCACCGGCGAGCCGGTGAGCCACCGCGGCCGACTGGAGCGGCTACCTGATGGCCGTGTACGCGCTGCTGCAGTTCTTCATGGCGCCCATCTTCGGAAACCTGAGCGACCGCTATCGGGCGGCGGCCGGTGCTGCTGCGGTCGCTGTTCGCGTTCGGCGTGGATTTCCTGCTCACCGGCCTCGCCACGTCGATGATCGTGGCTGTTCATCGGCCGCGCGTTCGCCGGCATATTCGGCGCGTCGTTCGCGGCCGCGGGCGCATACATCGGCGACATCAGCGACGACACCAACCGCGCGAAGAACTTCGGCTTCATCGGCGCGGCCTGGGGCTGCGGCTTCACGCTGGGGCCGGCCATCGGCGGCTTCGTGGCCGAGCACATCGGCCTGCGCGCGCCGTTCTTCGTGGCCGCGGCGCTGGCGCTCGCGAACGTGGCGTTCGGACTATTCGTGCTGCCGGAGTCGCTGCCGCCCGAGCGGCGCCGCAAGTTCGAGTGGGCGCGCGCCAATCCGTTCGGCGCGTTCAAGAGCCTCGCGCATCTGCCCATGGTGGCCGGGCTTGCTGTTCGCGGTGTTCCTGTACCAGATGGCGCACGACTCGCTGCCCGCGGTGTGGATGTTCTACACGCAGCACAAGTTCGGCTGGGGGCCGGCGGAGACGGGCTAGTCGCTGACCTTCGTCGGCGTGATGACGGTGATCGTCATGGGTGGACTGACCGGCAGTGTGGTGCCGAAGCTCGGCGAGCGCCGCGCCATCATCATCGGCTTCCTGCTGATGACGCGTCGGCTTCCTGGGCTACGCGTTCGTGCCGCTAGGGCTGGATGATCTATCCCGCGATCGCCATCGGCTCGCTGGGCGGCATCGCGAATCCGGCCATGCAGAGCGTGATGTCGCGGCAGGTGGGCCCGTCAGCGCAGGGCGAGCTGCAGGGCGCGCTCGCGAGCATCGCGAGCATCGCGGCCGTGCTCTCGCCCATCTTCATGACGCAGCTGTTCAGCTACTACTGCGGCGCCGGACGCGCCGGTCTATCTGCCCGGCGCGCCGTATCTCGTGTCCGCGGTGCTGGTGTTCGTGTGCGTGCTGATCTGCGCCCGAGCGACGAAGGAAATGGGGACATCCCTTGCCTAGCACATGACTGTCCCCATTACGGCCTTCGGGCCACAGCCAGCCGAACGTGCCGGCCATCACGCAGGCATAGATCAGGCCGTCGAACATCAGCTTGAACGTGGTGCTCCACTTGCGCGAGTACCAGATCGAATCGTGCACCAGCCCGAGCGACGAGCGCCATGAACGCGGTGGTGCCGACGATAGCGGAACACGTCGAGGTAGTGCGCGCCGGGCGCAAGCGCATGCGAGGCCACGTAGCCCGCGAACAGCGCGACCACGAGCAGGTAGACGAACCACTGCACGAGCGGCTTCCCCATGCCCTGCATGCCGTTCGCCCGCACGGTGAGCAGCATCACCGGACCCTCGCTCATCTTCTGCATGAACTCGGGCGTCCGCATCTCGGCCATCGTGTTGCAGCGGGGCAGCATGTATTCGCCCGGCGGAATGCCCAGGGCGCCGATGGCGGCGCGCGCCTTGTCCTCGTTCGGCACCTGCGGAAAGTCGTTCGCGTGCCAGAACGGCCCCATGTGGATGATCGAACTGACGACGAAGGCGAACACGCCACCTAACAGGATCGCCAGCCACAAAGCGTTGAGCTCGGTCATGTGCTCTCTCCCGGATTCTTCTAGTTATGCGGGTAACGCCGCGCATTCTGCGACCAAATCCCTTGCCGGACAACCGCTTGGGAAGTCGCTGGTCCGCCGCATCATTGCTGCGCGGCAACGTTGTCGGCCGGGTCCCACAATGACCCACGGCCGGGCCCCGATGCGCCGCGGGGCGCGCATGGATTCTGCTGCGCTTCGAGCCACCGGCGACCGGCGAGGGATCGGAACGCAGCGAGGACACGTTAGTTAGGCGGCAGGGAAGCCGCCATGGAATCCGCGGGTACCCCGGAGCGGCACACGATTCCCGGGCGTTCCGATCCACGCCGGCTCGTCCGCGGGCATCGCGCCTTCGCCGGAACACTGCGAAACTGCGCGGCATGCACCGCTGCCTCGCCATCCTCCTGCTGGCCCTCCTGGCCCGGTTCGCCACCGCCCAGGATATCGAGCCGTCCCAGCGCGCGCGCATCGATGCCGTCATCGCCGGGTTCCCGGCGGCGGCGGACGACCGCCCGCGCGTGTTCTTCCTGGGCTTCGCGGGCTACGGCGAGGAACGCGTGTTCGCGGAAGAAATCCGGCTCGCGGCGGCCAACGTCGGCTCACGTTTTCACTCGCGGGAACGAACCCTGCTGCTGGTGAACGACCGCCGCGATCGCGAGAGTTACCCGATCGCCACGCACGCCACACTCACCTACGCCCTCGGCGCGTTCTCGCGCGTCATGGATCCCGGGCGCGACGTGTTGTTCCTCGCGTTGTCGTCGCATGGCAGCCGCAACGGAATGGTCGAGGTCTCCGATGCCGGCATGGAGCCGACTGGGCTGAGTCCCGAGCGGTTGAAAATCATGCTGGAGGAGGCCGGAATCCGCTGGCGCGTGATCGTCGTGTCGGCATGTTTCTCGGGCGCGTTCATCCGCCCGCTGGCGAACAACGAAACGATCCTGATCACCGCGGCGCGCAGGGACCGTACCTCGTTTGGCTGCTCGGACCAGCGCCATCTCACGTACTTCGGTGAGGCGTTCTACCGGGACGCATTGCCCCGCGCACCGAGCCTCAGGGCCGCGTTCGCTGCGACACGGCGCGAGATTGCGGCGCGCGAGAAGCAGGAACGCATCAGGGCCTCGCAGCCGCAGAGTCACTTCGGCCCGCTCCTGGAGTCGAAGCTCGAGGAAATGCGCGCGGCATCGAACCACTGATCGCGCGCACGACGGACTCCTCCCACACCGCCCCGGCGTGCGCGCCGAATGCGACGCGCGTGCGGTTGGATTCTGCTAGTCGCGGCCATGGACGCGATCAGGGATCCAACGAACGAGAACGACGCCGGCGCGCGCGAAATGACCGTGTTCGGCGAATTGCTCGCGGTCCTGCGCCTCGCCTTCACGATGCGTCTCGACGCCGGCCGGCTGGTCGGCCGGGATGCGACGATCGCCCTGCTCGGCGCCTGCGCCCTCGGCATCTGGGCGTTGCTGGACTGGCTGCAGGCGGACGGCCCGGTCCGCCCCGAAGCCGCGGGCCTGCCGGGCGTGGTGGCCGTGGGCAGCGCGGCGGTCGCGCTCGCCTGGCTGGTCGCGCGCACCGCACGTCCGCCGCTGCCGTTCCGCAAGACGCTGTGGCTGGTCGCCGGCTATCTACCGGCGGCGGCGGGCGCCATCGGCGTGTTGACCGCGCACGTCTCGCGCACCGTGTTCGTCGCCCTGACGACCGCGATTTCGCTGCATGCCCTGCTCTATTTCTTTTTCGGCCTGCGCGCGCTCGCGGGCGCCACGCCGCGCCGCCCATTCGCGGCTTGGGCCGGCGGTGTCGTCGCGCTGGCCCTGCTCGTACCCCTGGTGCCGCTGCGGGCCGGAGTCTGGGCGCCCCATCTCACTCCCGCGCAGCTCGCGCGCGTCCGCGAGTCCGAGTTGCGCTCGGAGGCCTTGTTGTATGCGCAGGCCGAGCGCATCGCGGCGGCGCTGGATACCGTCAAGGTGTCGGGTGCTCCCGGCCCGAACCTCTTCTTCGTCGGGTTCGCGGGCTACGGCGACCAGCGCGTCTTCGCGCAGGAAATCGCGCTCGCGCAGCAGCGCATCCACGAGCGGTACGGAACCGGCGGCCGCAGCGTACTGCTGATCAATGACCAGCGGGATTACGACCGGCATCCGCTGGCGTCGCGCAGCGCGCTGGCGCGCACGCTGAACGGGGTCGCCGCGCGCATGAACCGTGACGAGGACGTGTTGTTTCTCGCGTTGTCCTCGCATGGCAAGCGCGACCCGTACCTGGTCGTGACGAACGGCGCCCTGCCACTCGACCCGCTGACACCCGCAGCGCTCGCGCAGGTGCTGAAGGAGTCCGGGATCCGCTGGCGCGTGCTGGTGATCTCGGCCTGTTATTCGGGCGCGTTCATCGACAAGCTGCGCGACGAACATACGGCGATCATCACGGCGGCTGCGCCCAACAAGACCTCGTTCGGCTGCAACGACCGGCGCGAGCTCACGTATTTTGGCGAAGCGTTCTACCGCGATGCGTTGCCGCGCTCGGCGAGCCTGCGCGCCGCGTTCGACGATGCGTCGGCGGCCATCGCCGCGCGCGAGCGGCGCGAAGGCCTCGAGCCTTCGGATCCGCGCGCGTGGTTCGGCGCGGCCGTGGAGCAGAAACTCGCCGAGCTCGAGGGCCGGCGGGCCGTCGTCACGGCAGCTCGGTAGCTCCCATGAGCCAGCGATCGCACTCGCGCGCGGCCCCGCGGCCTTCGTTGATGGCCCACACGACGAGCGACTGACCGCGGCGCGCGTCGCCCGCCGCGAACACGCCGGGAACGCTGGTGGCGTATTTGCCGTAGTCGGCTTTCACGTTGCTGCGCGCATCGACGTCGACCTTGAGATCCTTGAGCAAGCCCTGCTCCGGCCCGAGGAATCCCATGGCCAGCAACACGAGCTGCGCCGGATGTTCCTTCTCGCTGCCGGGCTGCTCGACCGGAATGAACTGGCCCTTGTCGTTCTTCTCCCAGCGGATGTTCACGGTGACGACGCCGGAGAGATTGCCCGACGCGTCGCCGTTGAATTTCTTCACGGTGGTGAGATAGACGCGCGGATCGCCGCCGAATTTCGCGGCGGCTTCCTCCTGGCCGTAGTCCATCTTGTAGACCTTCGGCCACTCCGGCCACGGATTGTCGGCGGCGCGATCCATCGGCGGCATCGCCATGATCTCGAGCTGCGTCAGCGAGCGGCAGCCCTGGCGCATCGACGTGCCGACGCAGTCGGTGCCGGTATCGCCGCCGCCGAGCACCAGGACGTCCTTGCCCTTGGCCGAGATCGGGCTGTCGTCCGGCTTGCCGTTCAGCACGGCCTGCGTGGTCAGCGTCAGGAAATCCATCGCGAAGTGCACGCCCTCGAGATCGCGACCTTCGACGTTGAGGTCGCGCGGCAGCGTGGCGCCGGTGCAGATGACGGTGGCGTCGAAGTCCTTGATCAGCAGCTGCGGCTCGACGTTTTCGCCCACGGTGGCGTTGCACAGGAACTTGATGCCTTCCTTCTCCATGAGCGAGATGCGGCGCGCGACCACTTCGCGCTTGTCGAGCTTCATGTTCGGGATGCCGTAGGTCAGCAGTCCGCCCGGTCGATCCGCGCGCTCGAGCACGGTCACGCTGTGACCGGCCTTGTTCAGCTGCGCCGCGGCGGCGAGTCCCGCCGGACCCGAGCCGATGACCGCGACTTTCTTGCCGGTGCGCGTCGTCGGCGGCTCCGCCACGATCCAGCCCTCGTCCCAGCCCTTGTCGACGATCGCGTTCTCGATGTTCTTGATGGTGACCGGCGGCGCGTTGATGCCGAGCACGCACGAACCTTCGCACGGCGCCGGGCACACGCGCCCGGTGAACTCCGGAAAGTTGTTGGTGCGATGCAGGCGATCGAGCGCCTCGCGCCACAGGCCGCGATACACGAGATCGTTCCACTCCGGGATGAGGTTGTTCACCGGGCAGCCCGAGGCCATGCCGGAGATCAGTTTGCCCGTGTGGCAGAACGGCACGCCGCAATCCATGCAGCGCGCGCCCTGCTGGCGCAGGCGCTTCTCGTCCATGTGGTGGTGGAACTCGTTCCAGTCGCGCACGCGTTCGGCCGGTGAGCGGTCCACCGGCAGCTCGCGCAGGTATTCGATGAATCCGGTTGGCTTTCCCATCTGGTCTTCTCTAGTTTCCGCCGACGCGCGAGAGATCGCGCGCGTTCTCTTCGAACGCCGCCATGATGGCCTCGTCGCCCGACAACCCCTGGTCGTGCGCACGTTTGAGGCAGGCCAGCGCGCGCTTGTAGTCCTTCGGGATCACGCGCACGAACTTCGGCAGCTTGGTGGGCCATGCCGCGAGGATGCACCTTCGCGTGTTCGCTGCCCGTGTACTCCACGTGTTTCTGGATCAGCGCGCGCAGTTCTTCGGCTTCCTGCGGATCGTCGACGCGCTCGACGTCGACCATCTGCGTGTTGATGCGCGTGGCGGATTCGTTGTTCTCGTCGAGAAGATAGGCGATGCCGCCCGACATGCCGGCGGCGAAGTTGCGGCCCGTCGGGCCCAGCACCACGACGCGGCCGCCGGTCATGTATTCGCAGCCGTGGTCGCCCACGGCCTCGACGACCGTGTCCACGCCCGAATTGCGCACCGCGAACCGCTCGCCGGCCATGCCGCGCACGAACACCTCACCCTTCGTCGCCCCGTACAGCGCGACGTTGCCGATGATCATGTTGCTCTCGGACGGGAACGACGACAGCGGCGACGGGAACACCGCGAGCTTGCCGCCCGAAAGGCCCTTGCCGAAATAGTCGTTGGCGTCGCCTTCGAGCGAGAACGTCATGCCGTTCGGCACGAACGCGCCGAAACTCTGGCCCGCCGATCCCTTGAACCTGATCTGGATGGTGTCCTCGGGCAGGCCCGCGGCGCCCTGCTTCTTCGTGACCTCGCTGCCGGTGATGGTGCCGACCACGCGGTTGACGTTGCGCACCGGCAATTCGGCCACGTCCACTTTCTCGCCGCGCTCGATCGCCGGCTCGCACAGTCCCAGCAACGTGGTGACGTCGAGCGACCTGTCGATGCCGTGATCCTGGCCGATCTGGTGGAAGCGGCCGATCTCGGGACCGGCGTCCGGCGCGTAGAGGATGTTGCTGAAGTCGAAGCCCTTGGCCTTCCAGTGATCGATGGCGGCGCGCGGCTCGAGCATGTCGACGCGGCCGACCATGTCCTCGAGCTTGCGGAAGCCGAGCTGCGCCATGATCTCGCGCAGGTGCATCGCGATGAACCGCATGAAATTCACGGCGTGTTCGGGCTTGCCGGCGAATTTCTCGCGCAGGCGCGGATCCTGCGTCGCCACACCCGCGGGGCAGGTGTTCAGGTGACAGACGCGCATCATGATGCAACCGACCGCGACCAGCGGCGCCGTCGCGAAACCGAACTCCTCGGCGCCTAACAAGGCCGCGATGGCCACGTCGCGACCCGTCTTCAGCTGCCCGTCCGTCTCGACGACGATGCGCGAGCGCAGGTTGTTGATGACCAGCGTCTGGTGCGTCTCGGCGAGGCCGAGCTCCCAGGGCAGGCCCGCGTGCGTCAGCGACGTCAGCGGCGATGCGCCGGTGCCGCCATCGTGGCCCGAGATCAGCACCACGTCCGCGTGCGCCTTGGCGACACCGGCCGCGATCGTGCCGACGCCGACCTCCGCGACCAGCTTCACGCTGATGCGCGCCTCGCGGTTGGCGTTCTTGAGATCGTGGATGAGCTCGGCGAGATCCTCGATCGAATAGATGTCGTGATGCGGCGGCGGGCGAGATGAGGCCCACACCCGCGGTCGTGCCGCGCGTCTTCGCGATCCACGGATACACCTTGGTGCCGGGCAGCTGTCCGCCCTCGCCGGGCTTCGCGCCCTGCGCCATCTTGATCTGCAGCTCTTTCGCATTGACCAGGTAGTGGCTGGTGACGCCGAAGCGTCCCGAGGCCACCTGCTTGATGGCGGAATTCTTCGAGTCGCCGTTCTCCATCGGGACGAAGCGGTCGGGATCCTCACCGCCCTCGCCCGTGTTCGACTTGCCGCCGACGCGGTTCATCGCGATGGCGAGCGTCTCGTGCGCTTCCTTCGAGATGGAGCCGTAGCTCATGGCGCCGGTCTTGAAGCGCTTCATGAGGCTCTCGACGGATTCGACCTCGTCGATCGGAATCGATTCGCCCTGCTTGAACTCGAGCAGGCCGCGCAGCGTGGAAAGGTTCTTCGCGCGGTCGTCGATCAGTTCCGCGTACGACTTGTACGTCGCGTACGAATTGTTGCGCACCGACTTCTGCAGGCGGTGGATGCGACTCCGGGATTGAACAGGTGGAACTCGCCGTCCGAGCGCCACTGGTACTGGCCGCCCGACGGCAGCTCGGTCTGGCTCTGCGGCTTGCGCTCGGCGAACGCCATCGTGTGGCGGATGAGCACTTCGCGCGCGATCACGTCGAGGCCCACGCCGCCGACGCGCGAGGCCGTGCCCGTGAAGTATTCGTCGATGACGTCCTGGCGCAGGCCCACGGCTTCGAACACCTGCGCGCCGTGATAACTCTGCACGGCCGAGATGCCCATCTTCGACATCACCTTCACGACACCCTTGACCGCGGCCTTCGCGAAGTTCTTGCAGGCGAGCTTGTGCTCGACGCCCGGCAGCATCTCGTCGCGGATCATGCCGTCGAGGGTTTCGAACGCGAGGTACGGGTTGATGACCGAGCAGCCGTAGCCGATCAGCAGCGCGAAGTGATGCACCTCGCGCGCGTCGCCGGTTTCGAGCGCCAGCGACACCTTCATGCGCAGGCCCTGGCGGATCAGGTAGTGATGCAGGCCCGAGACCGCCAGCAGCGACGGGATGGCCGCGAATTCCTTGTTCACGCCGCGATCGGAGAGGATGAGGATGTTGACCTCGTCCTCCTCGATCATGCGCCGCGCCTCCGCGCGCATTTCCTCGATGGCTGGCACCAGCCCGTCTTCACCGCGCTCGGCGCGGAACAGGATGCGCAGCGTGCCCACCTTGAGGCCGGGCAGCGACATGCGCCGCACCTTCGCGAACTCTTCGTTGGTCAGCACCGGACCCTGCAGCTCGAGCCGGCGGCAATCGCCGGGGCGCGGATCGAGCAGGTTGCCTTCCGAGCCCAGCCACACGTCCGACGAGGTGATGATCTCCTCGCGGATGCAATCGATGGGCGGGTTCGTGACCTGCGCGAACAGCTGCTTGAAGTAGTCGTACAACATGCGCGACTTCTGCGAGAGCGCGGCCAGCGGCGTGTCGTTGCCCATGGAGCCGACGCCTTCGTTGCCGTCGCGCGCCATCGGCGCCATGAGGATGCGCTGGTCTTCGAACGTGTAGCCGAACGACACCTGGCGCTTCGCGAGCGCGACCGGTTCCGGCAGCGGCAGCTCGGGCGCGGCCGGCAGATCCTTGAGGTGCACGAGGTGCTGCTTGAGCCACTCCGCGTACGGACGCTCGTTGATGATCTGCGCCTTGATCTCCTCGTCTTCGACGATGCGGCCCTGCTCGGTGTCCACGAGGAACATGCGGCCCGGCTGCAGCCGGCCCTTGCGCAGCGATCTGCTCCGGCGGGAACTCGAGCACGCCGGCCTCGGACGCCATGACGCACAGGTCGTCCTTCGTCACGTAGTAGCGGCCCGGGCGCAGGCCGTTGCGGTCGAGCACCGCGCCGATGCGCTTGCCGTCGGTGAACGCGATGTCCGCGGGACCGTCCCACGGCTCCATCAAACTACTGTGGTACTGGTAGAACGCGCGGCGCGCCGGATCCATCGAGTCGTGCTTCGACCACGGCTCCGGGATCATCATCATGACGGCGTGCGGCATCGAGCGGCCCGAGAGCACCATCAGCTCGAGCACGTTGTCGAACATCGAGGAGTCCGAGCCGTTCGGATTCACGATGGGCGGAATCTTCTTGATGTCGTCGCCGAACAGCGGCGACTGGAACAGCGCCTCGCGGGCGCGCATCCAGTTGATGTTGCCGCGCAGCGTGTTGATTTCGCCGTTGTGCGCGATGCAGCGGTACGGGTGCGCGCGATCCCAGCTCGGGAACGTGTTCGTGGAGAAGCGCGAGTGCACCAGTGCGATCGCGGTTTCCATCAGCGGGTTCTGCAGGTCGAGGAAATACTGGTCGAGCTGCATCGTCGTGAGCATGCCCTTGTAGACCAGGGTCTTGTGCGACAGCGACACGACGTACCAGAACTCCGCGCCGCCGATGGTCGAGACGCGGATCTCGTTGTACGCGCGCTTGCGGATCACGTAGAGCTTGCGCTCGAACTCCGCCTCGTCGGCGAGTATCCGCGCCCGCGGCCGATGAACACCTGGCGCACGAACGGCTCGGAGGCCTTCGCGGTTTCGCCGAGCATGGAGTTGTCGGTGGGCACGCTGCGCGCGCCGAGATAGATCTGGCCTTCGGCCTGCACCACGCGCGCGAACACTTCTTCGATCTTGCGGCGCTGCGTCGCATTGCGCGGCATGAAGATGTTGCCGGCGGCGTACAGGCCGGGCTCGGGCAGGTTGATGCGCGCGTCCTTCTTCGCCACCTTCTTGAGGAAGGCGTGCGGCATCTGCAACAGGATGCCGGCGCCGTCGCCGGTATTGACCTCGCTGCCGCTGGCGCCGCGATGGTCGAGATTCTTCAGGACCTGGATGCCCTGTTTGACGACGGCGTTCGATTTGCGGCCCTTGATGTCCACGACGAAGCCGACGCCGCAGGCGTCATGCTCGAACTGTGGGTCGTATAGCCCCTGCTTCGGCGGGGGGCCCGAGTCGAATCGCGGTCATTTTTCATTCCTCCAAACACAAACGCGCGGGGCGCAACTTCCCCGCGCTATGGGCCGGCGGCCCATAACTTCATCTCTTTCAATTGGTTACATCTGGAGGCGCGGCCGCGAAGGCGCGGATCAATCAGATATATATGGAGTCCGATCATACAGACCGACGCCCGTCGGTCAATGACTGCGTCGACGAATACTCGCTTGATTTGCAGCCATCCGTGGCCGAAAACCGCGGCCAGAACGATGGCCACGCCCAGATAGAACAGTCCATCGAGCTCGCGCGACTCGCCGAGAAACAGCACCGCGATGCCGATGGCGTAAACCGGCTCCAGGTTGATGGCGAGCTGCGCGGTGAACGCGGACAGATGCCGCAGCGTGCCAAGCGCGACCGCGAAGGGAACCAGGGTGCAGAGAATGGCGAGAACGAGCAGCCATGCCCCGTCGTGGACGGACGGCAGGACGACGGCGGGCCCCGCCGGCCGGCCATCGAACGGCGCGATGGCGGCGATCAACAGGAATCCCGCACCAAGCTCGAGCCCGGTGACGCGCGAGCGCATCGTGATGGCCCAGGAAGCGCTTGTTGAGCGCGTTGAAGACGGCCGCCAGCGCCGCGGAGGCGACGCCGACCCAGAAGCCCGACATGCATCGCGTCCGGGATGCCGCCGATCACCAGCGCCACGCCGGGAATCACCAGGATTCCGAGCAGGAGATTATGTCGCTCGAAACGCGCGCCCGTGATGGCGGGCTCGATCAGCGCCGTGACCACGGGCGCGAGCGCCATGGTGGTCGCCGCGACCGAGGCGTTCGCGAGCTTCACCGAGGCGTAGAAGGCCAGCCAGTGCAGCGCCACCACGCAGCCGATGCCGGCGAACACGGCTGCCTCGCGCGCCGGAATGCGCGCGAGCGCGCGCCACACTCGCGGCACGCACGCGAGCGCCGCGCTGACTAACAACATGCGCCACCACACCAGCTGCGGCGCCGGCAGCGTGATCAGCTTGCCGAGGATCGCGGTGAAGCCCCACAACACCACGCAGACGTGGATTTCGATGAGCGCGCGGCGGTGGGGATTCATCCCGCTCTCAATACAGATAGGCCTGACGGCGCCAGGTATTGTTCTCGGCCGGGCCTTCGAAGGTCAGCGTGCCTTCCTCGACATTCCACGTGAACGCCCGGCGCGTGAACGGATCGCGCAGCGCGCTTTCCAACACCGCGGCGCCGACCTGCTCGCGCGGCATCCCGCGCGCACGGAGTTGCGAGATCAGCAGCGCGGCGCGGCGCTGTCCTTCCACGGTGGCGACGCGCAACACGTATTTGCGCGCATCCATGTGGCCGAGCCGCACGCCGCGTGCCTCGACGCGTTTCGCCGCGGCCTCGTATTCGTGGAGCGGCACGTGGAATTCCTCGCCGATCGCGCGGTAGGTGCGCGCGATGCCGTTGAGCTGCCGCTGCCAGACGCCGATGCCACGCAGGATCATGGGCGCCACGCGTTCGACGAACTGCGGCTCTTCGGGGTCCTCGCCGTCATCGGAGAGGGGCCGGCTCATGCCCGCCTCCGCCGACACACGCTTCATGTAGCGCGTCGCGTATTCGAACTCACCCGCGAGCGAGCGCGTCATCGACAGCTCGTCCGCATCGAACGGGCGGAGCCAGCTGGGAGGAATCCCCTCCGCGATCCGGCCGGCGGGCAGCCGGCGCAGGATGCGGTTGCCGAAGAAGAAATTGTTACGCAGCGCGGCGATCGCGATCATCTTCGGTATCAGCGTGTCGGCATTGCGCTGGACCTCGCGCCAGAACTCGGAGTCGCGATCCAGGGCGGCTCTCACCGCCGCGACTTCGCCGCGATCCGCGGCGCGCGCCAGCATGATGAAGCCCAGTCTCTGGCCGTTCAGCGCCTCGTCGAACGGAATGAGCGGCGCCCGTTCGTCATAAGGCACGGCCTCGAAGAATTTCGGAAACGTCACCAGGGCCCGATAACGCGTGAGCAGCCGTTCCTCGTTCGGCGTCGGTACCAGGTCCGCGACGCGACGGTCGAACGTGGCCGTGCACATCGTGGCCGCGCCGCGGCGACTGCAGGCGTCGTAGAGCGATTGCAGGTGGGGCTGGCGATTGCCGCGCCCATCCGGGGTCTCTGGCGACGGATCGGGGGCATCGAACTCCGCGACCGCTTGCTGGGACCGCAGCCAGGCGATGCGTTTGCGGCCGAGCTCAACCGGCTCGACACCGTCCGGCGCCCGTATCCCCTGCAGATAGACGTACGCGTTGTCGGCTTCCGGCACGGCCGCGCGTTGCGCGTGCCGGGCGAGAAGATAGCGGGCGTCTTCGGAGGGCCGCGCCTGCCACCACAGAAAATGCACGAGGATGGCGCCGATCGCCAGCCCGGCCAGTCCCAGGATGATGAGAAAGAATCGTGGCAGCTTCCCGAGCGGCATGCCGCGAGGATAGCGGAGTCGCGGAAGAACGCCGCGCGCGCGACCTGTCTACTTCTTCTTGTCGCCGAGGAGCTGGTCGAGCACGGCCTTGCGATCCTCGCCCGCTGCGCCCGTGACGCCCTGGCGTTGCGCGGCCTCGCCCTGCCGGCGGCCCGAGCCGCGCTGGTTGTACGGATCGAAGCCGCCACCCTTGTCCCGGCCGGCGCTCTCGAGCGAGAGGGCGCCGACGCGCGCGGACTCCTCGATCTTGAGATCCGGGGTCACGAGTTTCTTCAGCGCGCTCGTGGCCGACAGCATCTGGAATTCTCCGGTGGCCACCGCCCAGTCCCACACCGCCATGCCGCGTTCGTCGTGACGCACGCGGCCGGAGGGACGCTCTTCGGCGGGGCCCGGGCGATTGGTTTCTGCCCTGCGGGGTTCGGCTCTGCGCGGTTCGGCTCTGCGCGGTTCGGCGCCCTTGCTTTCGATTTCGCGCTGATGCGCTTCAAGCAGTTCCTTCTCGCGGCGCCGCAGCCGGATCGACTTCAGGCGTACCGTCGTGCTCTCGATGCTGTAGTCGAGCGAATCGGACGGCGGCGGCGCGCTGTCGGCGCGGCCACTGGTCTGGACAGGTGGTTTGCGTTGATCGGGCATCTCGGCGTCTCGAACGTTTCCGTCTCTATCACAGACAATGAACGGCTCCGAACGCTCCCGATTAAACCGCAAAGGGTGACGGGAGTCACAGATCGTCGGAAAGCAGCGACATTTGGCGGGTTTTCACGGCTTCCGGCCGCGGGCCGCGCGCTGTCGTTCAATCGCGTGCGACGCGGTCCGCACGCACGACCCGCCATTCGCCGTCGACGCGCCGCAGCTCCACGTCCAGCGTCACCGCTTCGCCGACGTTGAACCGGTCGAGCTCGAGGCCGCGCACCTTCATCGGACGCGCGCCAATCCATCGACCGGGAACTGCAGGTCGTCGATGCTCGCGACGATCTCGAGCCTGGGATGCGCGGGAAATAGGCGCGCAGGAACAGCGCGAGCGAGTCGCGCGTGTTGCCCTGCGCATCGGCGTATTGCGTCGTCGACGAGCCCGAGCACGTCGCCGACGTCGCGCGCTTCCGCGGCTTGCTCCGCGCTCGCGAACAGCTCGCGCACTCGTTCTTCGTCGCTCGTCGCCGACCGCTGAACGATCCGCAGAGCGCGACGAATGCCGTCGCGAGAATGAGAACCAGTGAAAATTTCATGGACCTTCCTATTGCAGTCGAAGTCACTTGGCTCTATCGTTCGCGCGCGTTGCGGGGTTGGGAACCGGTCGTGACGTCCAGAAATGGTGCTCCGGACCCAGTTGGAGGTGGACAACTTAAATGAAGAAATCTCGTGCGGTCTGATGACACCGAACCTGGACCCCGTCTTCATACCGTCAATCAGTATCTCGAGAAGAATTTCCCCGACTTCTTCGCCGAAGCCCGTTTCCACGTCGGAAACGACGACTACTTCCTGTACGCCCGCTTCGGCAAATACCTCGCCAGCTCCATCGAGCATCGGCGCTTCAAGAGCGACAAGATCTCCCGCGGTTTCACCGTGCTGAACAAGCTCGCCCGCAAGGCCGAGCGTGATCCACAGGTGCGCCACATCCTCGTGAGCGGCCCGCTCGAAGAGATCGTCGATGAGCCCAAGGCCCGCGAACTCGCGCGCAAGCGTCTGTCGCCGGTTGCCCAGGGCTATCTCGAAGGCCTCGGCGAATAACGAGTGCCGGGTCGGAGAGTTCCGGCGGGTGGTGCGGGAGTTGAAAACTCGGAATTAGCAGGTTCTGCACGTCGACGCCGAAAATGGTCGTCGATGCTAATTCCCGTTTTTCAACTCCGGCACCAACTCTCGCCGGCACCAACTCTCCGGCACCGTTTTCATTTCCGTCCGCCAGAGTCCGCCGGTCTTCCACGCATTGAACGCCCAGCGCAGCCAGCGCACCAGCGCGAACGCCATCCAGCTCGCCCACGCGAAGAACAGCGACGCGATAGGCCCACATCGGCACGGACCAGACGCTCGGCGGATCGAGCGGTCCGGTGGTCTGGTCGGCAAACCACGTGAAGCTGCCGTTGCCGGAACCCGGGCCGGTCATCCCATGTCGGGCGCCGACAACAGGCCATTGCGGATCCCGGAGAACACGAGCAGGAAAATCGTGAACACCGTGAACGCGGCGAGCAGCACCTGCACGACATTGAACAGCAGCGCCGAGGACTCGGCCTGCACGACGCGGTGCTCGCGCCAGCGCATGACCAACAGCCAGATCGCGGTGAGCGAGAACACGAACCACGACTGCGTCGAGAGGCCGAGCCCCAGCAGCAGCCACTCCGTGAATCGCAGCGGTGACCGCGTCCAGCGCCCGAGCAGCCACGCGACGCCGATGAACACCACGAGCTCACCCCAGTAGAGCACCGCCGGCCCGACGCCGGGCCCCACCGCGAACAAGGGCCAGCGCGACTCCGGCAGCTCGAGGGTCGTGCGAATGTTGCTCGCCGGCGAACGCAGGTCGACGCCACCCGGCCGCGTGCGGAATCCCACGTCGCCCGACTGCTCCCAGTCGACCTCCACCGTGCTCGCGCCCGGCGTGAGCGCCAGCGGCAACTCGCCTTTCTCGGGGCGCAGCTGCACGGGCGAGCCGTTGAACCGCACCGCCGTCACGCGTGCATCGTCGGGCAGCTTGATGACGTGCCGCCCGCCCTGCGTGCTGCGGTAACTGAACGTGAGCGTGGTCAGCGAGGATCTCTTGCCCACGCGCACGTTCTGGTTCACCGAGTCGATGGCCAGCGTCGTGCCGCCGGCCGCCTTCGGCCGTGTGACCTTCGCGACGAGTTTTTCGCCCGGCCGCGGAATGAAACGGTACGTCCACACCGGCGCGTCGACGTCTTCGGGCAGTACCGCGGGGAATCCCTCGAACGTGATGTTCCATTGCGGATTGACCACGAAGCTCCAGATCTCGGTGCGCGCCGCATCGGCAGGCAGCGAAACCTCGAGCGCGTCGGCGCGCACCAGCCCGGAGTGCCACTCCGCGCTGTTCTCGCCCGAACCGAGTCCCACGAGCGCCGTGCCATCGCGCACCTTCACGCCCGCGGTCTGTACCGATTCGCCGGTGACCAGCGGGATCTCGAGCGACACCGCCGCGCGCTGCGGCGCGATGCGCTGCACGTAGTTGTCGACCGTCCAGTCGAGATCGAGATTGAAGACCCGGTTGACGCGCACGAAGGCCGGGAATTCGCTGCCGGCCGACAGCGCCGCGCTGTTGCCGGCCTGCGTGCCGCGTTCACGCGCCAACTCGAGCGCGCCCGCGACGAGGCGTCCTTCGTTGACGCCGCTCACCGTCCAGCCGCGCGCCGTCACGTCGATCGTGCGCGGTGTCTGCGGAAACGCCAGCGGAATGGATTCGGCCGCCGCGAGCCGGCCCGAGAGCCGGATCGTGTGAGCGCCGGCGGTGAGCGGCACCCACAACGTGGCGTCACCTTCGCGCAGCATGGCCAGCGTGCCGCGACCGTCCACGCTCACCTCGTCGAGCTGCCAGCGGTCGCTGGCGTGCGGCATGGCGACGCCCACCGACGCGAGCGCGCTCACCTGCAGCGTGACCTCGAGCCGGTCGCCGTCGACCGTGACCCGCGCACCCGCGATGTCCGCGCAGCGCGGTGCGCAGGGCGGCGCGGCCGTGAGGCGCGTCTTGAGCTCGGTGAGCAGCTCCGCGCTCGGCGCCTGTGCCTGAGCGGGTGAGGTGCTGCCGAGCGCCGCCACGGCGAGCAACACGGGAAGAGCGAGCGTGCCGGTGGAGGGCGCCGCCTTCATTCCGGGTGGCCGCCACTTCATGCCGAACGAGAGGGCCGCAAGCCAGACGAACAGCACGCCGAGCGCAATCACGCCGAGGATGCGCCAGATGAACAGCACGACCGGACCGACGTAGATGAAGCGCACGTTGTCCGCCGCTTCGACCGGACCCGACCAGTTGTAGGAGTAGGAGTTGTAGCGCCAGGCCGGAATGCCCGGGCCCGCCTGCAGCACGGTGCCCGCGGCATAACGCTGCACGACCTGCGCGCTGTTGAGGCCGCTGGCTCTCTTGCTGAGGCGTTCGATGCCGTACGGGTTTTCTACCGCCTGCTGCTTCTCAACGCGTTCCTCGACGATGTCCGCTTCGATAGGCGGCGCGAGCATGGGTGCGGGCGCCGCTGCGTCGGTCGCCGTCGCCGCGGCGTCCGTGTAGGCCTGATTTATTTCTGCAGGCGCCTGCGCCGCGTATGGCGCGACCAGGTTGAATCCATGCCCCTCGAGCTGCGGATACAGCGCGAGTCGCACCTGCATCCACACGAACGGCAGCAGGAACAGGCCGAGCACCACGAAGCTCGCGGTGCGATAACCGCGCGCGATGCGCTGGAATTTGCCGTCCGGCGCCGCGCGCGCGATGGCGAGCGCGGCCAGCAGGTTGCCCCACAGCCAGATGTATTCCGGAGCTTCCTGGTAGGTGAGCACCAGCGCGAGCGCGGCGATGGCGGCGGGGATGCGCCCCGCCGTCCAGTACACGAACACGACGACGATCAACACACCGAACACGTTCCACAGTCCCCACCGCTCCCACCACGACCCCGGCGCCGAGTCCGCGCCCGTGGCGGCGATGAGCCGGTGACCTGCCGGCAGGTGCAGCGTGCCATTGACCTGGTCGAAGCGGCTGACCCAGCCCGTCGCGGGCATGGTGCGGCCGGCCGCCGCGCGCGCCACGGTTTGCAGATTGAGCCGCGGCAGTCGCAGCTCGATGCCGGCGCGACCCTCGCCGCCTTCCGTGACCAGCAGCTGCTCGCCGTTCAGTCGAGCGCTCGCCAGCGTGAACGGCGCCTGCATGTCGAGCCGCCAGTCGCGGCGCATCGTCCCCGAGATGTGATCGACGACGGTGAAGCCCGCGTGATCGAAGTCGAGCCAGAGGTTGCGATTGAGCGACAGGCGGTTGTCGTCGGCGTTCGCGAGTCCGCGGCTGCGCTCGACGATGGTGAGCTTGCTGTCGGCGGTCATGCGGAACGCCGGCAGGCTGCGCCACTCGCCCGGCACGTTGGCCTGCGCGGGGTCGATGCCGTCGGCGCCTTCGGCCGCGGCGACGCGCATGCCGTCGTTCGCCGCGAAGCTCCAGATCTCGTCCTTCGCCCACTTGGCGCCCGCGGTATCCGGGCGAGCCAGCGTGCTGGCGACGCCGCTGCCCCGTGCGACCAGCACGACGTCGTGACTGCCGGCGCGCACCTGCACGCGCAGGGTGCCATCACGCTCGAGCCGCGCCGGCAACGCGCCGCCGAGGCTGACCGGCGTGAATCCATCGGGCAAAACCCGCGCGAGCAATTCCTCGCGTGCCTCGCCCGCGACGTTGAGACGCAGGCGGGTGATCAGGTAGACGGGGATTTCATCCTGGACGAGGCGATAGACCTGCACTTCCAGCGCCGCCGCCTGCTCGGCGGTGCGGCGTTTGCCGAGCCACACCGCGCGATTCGGACGCTCGGGCTGGGCGACGCGCTGGCCGTCGACCGTGAGATCCACGATCGCGGTGTTGTCGGGGACCGGCAGCGCTTCGGGTCGCGAGCTCCACTCGAAACGACCCGAGATCGCGTAGCTGCCGGGCGCGAGACGCAG
This sequence comes from uncultured Pseudomonadota bacterium, assembly GCA_963774045.1. Lineage (GTDB taxonomy): Bacteria > Pseudomonadota > Gammaproteobacteria > Steroidobacterales > Steroidobacteraceae > CADEED01. The sequence goes on along the minus strand of CAVZED010000005.1, from coordinate 99,606 downwards.
GCGCGGGATGCCGTCCTTCTCGACCAGCGGCGCCGCGGCGCCGTTGAGCCGCACGTCGCGGGGCCAGTGCTCGAGATCTCCGGGCAGCGCCACCCAGGTCGGCGCGAACACCAGCCAGCGCTGCGTGAAGCGGCCGCCGCGCGCGTCCACGTCGAGTGACAGGCGCTCGGGCCAGTCACAGCGGAAGAAGGATGGATCGACGGGCTGATTCGGCGAGAGCCCAGCGGAGGCGAGGAACGGGCAGCGGCGGAATTCCTCGCCGTGCAGCACCCAGCCCTCCCAGTCGCGCAACGGCGGCGGCACCGCCTGCTGGGCGTCGGCCATCGGGCAGCAGAACGCGAGCGCGACCAGGGCCGCGCGGAACAACGTATGCATGTGTGATGCCCTCTTCCCCAGTCTGGTTAGAGCCGGTGAGCCCGCAGTGTACCAACGCCCTTCGTCGTGGTTTTGGTCTAGCATCGGCGGCCCCATGCGCAGCGCCAACGACATCCTCGAATTCTGGTTCGGCCAAGGTCCGATGGATTCCGCGCGTCTGACCGAGCGCAGCACGTTCTGGTTCGGCGGCGATGGCCCCGAGGCCGCCGCCGCACGAGATGCCGGGATCAAGGCGCGGCTCGAGCCCATGCTGGAAAGCGCCGCGCGCGGCGAGTTCGCGTCGTGGGCGGGGAGTCCGAGGCGGCGGCTCGCGCTGATCCTGCTGTTCGACCAGGTGCCGCGCAACGCGTATCGCGGCACGCCGGCGGCGTTCGCGTTCGACCGCGAGGCGCTGGCGTTGTCCGTGGAGGGGATACAACTCGCCGCGGACGCGGCGCTCGAGCCCTGGGAGCGGCTGTTCTTCTATCTACCGCTCGAGCATGCGGAATCGATGGAGGCGCAGGATGCCGCGCTATCCTCTTTTACGCGGCTGGCCGCGGAGGCGCCGCCGGAGTTCCGCGGCTTCTGCGAGGGACTGATCCCCTACGTGCACAAGCACCGCGATCTCATAAAGATGTTCGGCCGGTTTCCGCACCGGAACAAGGTGCTGGGGCGCGCGGATACCGAGGCCGAGCGCGACTGGCTCGCCGCGCACCCGAACTACTTCGGGTAACCGTCACCAGCCGGCAGACGCAGCCGACGAAATCAGGAATGTCCCCATTTCAGTCGGCGACGTCGGGCTCGACGAAGCACCACGCGACCTCGGGAAACTTCGCCTTGATGCGACGTTCGAGCGCGTTTATGGTCTCCACCGCGGTCTCGAGCGTCAGGCCCGCCTTCATCCTCACCTTGAGCGCCAGCATCACGTCCGGACCCAGCTGCAAGGTGATCGCATTGAGCAACGCCTCGATGTTCGGATCCCCGGCCACTTCGGCGCGCAGCGCCTCCTGCAGGTCGTCCTCGGCCGAGCGGCCGACGATCAGTCCCTTGATGCGGATCGCGATGAAGATCGAGACGCACACCAGCACCACGCCGATGGCGATCGAGCCGATGGCGTCGAAGACCACGTTGCCGGTGACCGTCGCCAGGCCGACGAACACGAACGCGAGTACCAGGCCCACCAGCGCGGCGATGTCCTCGCCCAGCACCACCACCAGCTCGCCATTGCGCGTGTGGCGCAGCCAGTAGCCGCAGCGACTTCCCCTTGCGCAGCTTGGCGATCTCGCGCAGGCAGCCGAGCAACGAGACGAGCTCGAGCCCGATCGACACGGCGAGCACCATGCAGCGCGACCCAGGGCTTGTTGAGCTCCTCGTGAGCGTCCAGCTTGTGCCAGCCCTCGTAGATGGAGAACAGGCCGCCCATCGAGAACAGCAGCAGCGCGACCACGAAGCTCCAGAAGTACGTGATCTTGCCGTAGCCCAACGGATGCTTCGCGTCCGCCGGCCGCTGCGCCTGACGCAGGCCGAGGAACAGCAGCACCTGGTTGCCGCAGTCCGCGAACGAGTGGATGGATTCGGCCAGCATGCTGCCGGAGTGCGTGTAGATGGCCGCGGCGAGCTTCGCCAGCGCGATGCCGAGATTGGCGAAGAACGCGTAGAGAATCGCCTTCGCGGACGAGCCGTGATCCGACATGGGCGAGCCTTACTTGCCAGCCGTGAAATCGGGATCGGAGAGTTTCATCTCCGTGACCGGGCCGTACTTCTGCGCGGCCTCGCGGATCTTCGCGGCGTCGCCGATCAGTACGATGACGAGGTCGGCGGGACGCGGGAACGCATCGGCGGTCACCGCCGCGGTCTCGGCCAGGTCTACCTTCGCGAGCGCGGGCCCGTAACCTTCGATGTACTCCTTGCCGAGCCCATAGAACTCGAGGTCGGAGAGCGTCCCGGCCCAATGCGCCGCGGTTTCGAGCTGCAGCGGGTACTGGCCGAGCACGTAGGCGCGCGCGGACTCGAGCATGTCCGGCGCCAGCGGATCGTGTTTGAGCTTCTCGAGTGTTTCGAGCGTGAGATCGAGCGCCTGCGCGGTGTTGTCGGTCTGCGTGAACGAACGGATCGTGAATTCCCCCGGCACCGAGCCACGCGTGAAGCGCGACGACGCGCCGTACGAGAGTCCGGACTTGATGCGCAACTCGGTGTTGAGGATCGACGTGAAGCGCCCGCCATACAGCGTGTTCACGAGATCGAGCGCCGGACGGCCGCTGTAGCGGCGGTCCACGCCCACGTTGCCGAGCCAGAAATAGGTCTGCACCGAACCCGGCGCGTCGATGAGCACGACGCGGCGACCTTTGATGCGTGCGGCGGGTGCAAGCTCCGGCATTGCGGACTTCGCCTTGGCCCAGCCCGCGAACGCGGCGGTCAGCGCCTGCTTCATCCACTTCGCATCGAGGTCGCCGGCGAACACCAGCGTGGCGCGATCGGCACCGAAGTTGCGGCGTGATAGGCCACGACGTCGGCCTGGGTGATCGCCGCGAGTGAACGCTCGCTGCCGCCTTGCGGGCGACCGTACGGATGCGCGCCGAACAGCGCGGCGCGGCCGTAGATGCCGATGATCTGCGACGGATCCGAATCCTTCGCCGACTTGATGAACTCGATCTCGCGGTCGCGGTAGTTCGCGAATTCCTGCGCGTCGAAGCGCGGGCGCATGAGCGCGTCGGCGAGCAGTTCCACCATGAGCGCGCGGTCGCGCGCCAGGAACTGGCCATTCACGCTGACCGCTTCGGAGCCGGCCGCGGCGTTGAAGCTGCCGCCGACACCCTCGACCGCATCCGCGAATTCGTAGGCGTTGCGCTTGCCGGCGCCGCGATCGAGCAGGCCCGCGACCAGCGAGGCCACGCCGTTCTTGTTCGCCGGGTCCGCCAGCGCGCCGCCGCGCACGAAGCCCGAGAAGGCGATCGTCGGCACTTCTTTCTTCGGAACGAGGAGGACGGTCAATCCGTTGGGCAGCACGAAGCGCTGGTGCGCGGGCAGCTTCATGCCCGCGACGGTGGTGGCCGTGGCCGGCGCGGGATCCGCGGCCAGCGTCACGTTCATCCACAACGCGCAGGCTGCGAGGCCCGCGACCCTGGCGAACGATTTCATGGCGCGGCTCATGGCTTCGCCTCCGCGGCCGGTGCCGCGGGTGCGTTCCCGACGGCAGGGGGTGGCGACGTCAGCAGTCCCACCGTGCGGTGATTCTTCTGGAAGACGAGCGCGGCGGCTTGCTGCACGTCCTCGCGCGTGACCTTTTCATACGTGGCCGGCGAGTCGAACAGCTTCTTGTAATCGCCGTTGAAGACCTCGAACTCGCCCAGCAGGCTGGCCTTGCCGTTGATCGTCGCGATCTTGTTCCAGAATCCCGCGGCGTACTGGTTCTTGGCGCGCGTGAGCTCGGTGTCGGTGACGCCCTGCGCCACGACCAGCGCCAGGGCCTCGTCCAGGGTTTTCTCGACGTCGCCCGGATTCGCGCCCTCGGGCAGCGTCAACTGCACCCAGGTGAGGTTCGGATCGAAGCCTTCCGAGAAATAGCCGCCGACCTGGATCGCGAGTTTCTTCTCTTCGACCAGCAGCCGGTGCAGCCGCGCCGAGTTTCCGTCGGTGAGGATGGACATGAGCAGGTTGATGGCCGGTCCCTGCGGGTCGTTCGCCGCGGGGGACTTGTAGGCGTAGTACAGGAGCGGAGTCTGCGCGGGGCGCTCGATGACCACGCGTTTTTCGCCGAGCTGCTCGGGCTCGGTGGTGCGCACCGGCGGCGGCGGCTCCTGTCGCGGAATCGGCTCGAGGTATTTCCTGGCGAGCGCGAAGCCCTCCTCCGCCGAGAGGTCGCCGGCCAGGATCAGCGTGCAGTTGTTAGGCGCGTAGTTGGTCTTGAAGAACTTCTGCAGGTCTTCGAGCTTCCAGCTCTGGATGTCGGCCGGCCAGCCGATGGTCGGGATCTGGTACGGGTGCGCGACGAACGCGGTGGCCTGCACCTGCTCGACGAGAAAACCTTCGTTGCTGTCCTCCACCGAGAGCCGGCGCTCGGAATACACGACGCCACGCTCGCTCTCGACGACCTTCGGATCGAAGGCGAGATTCGCGAGACGATCGGACTCGAGGTCGAACACCAGGTCGAGGGCCGTGCGCGGGAATCCAGTCCTGGTAGACCGTGACGTTCTCCGACGTGAACGCGTTGTTGGAACCGCCCTGCGCCTCCATGATCTTGTCGAACTCGCCCGGTGCACGCTTGCTCGTGCCGCTGAACATCATGTGCTCGAAGAAATGCGCGAGACCGGTGATGCCCGGCACCTCGTTGCGGCTGCCGACCCGCACCCAGTTGTAGAGGGCGACGTTCGGGATGTCGCGATCGGTCCAGACGATGACCTTCATGCCGTTGGCCAGCGTCGTCGACTGGACGTGTTCGATGCCAGGCACCTTCGTGGCGGGAGCGGGTTTGGCGGGCTTGGGAGCCGCCGATACCGCCACCGCAACGGCGGACCACAGGACGGCGCTCAGCGCGCGGAAGGCTCTGGAATTCGGCATGCGACACACCTCGATCGAAGAGTGCGCATTCTAGTCAGGTGGGAAAAAGAAAAGCGCCGCACACGGGGGAAGTCGTGAGCGGCGCCAATAAGCGAACACCGGGGAAGAGTTGCTCGCTGTCCTTTATGAGGGCCCTCGTTCGGAGAGCTACCTCGAAACCTTGACGGCCTGGACCGCCGCGAGCTGGGCTCGCGCGAGGCGCGCATCGATCGGTGCGTAAAGCACGACACCGCGGCGTCTCTTGACCAGCATTCCCGCCAACGCGACACGCTCACTGGCGATGCCTTGGGCGTTCGGGAGAATCAGGGTCACTGTCGATCTCGCTGTCACGGGAAAGACAAAGCAACGCACGTGCCAGCTCGGCCAGGCCAGTCAAATCAACTACTTGGGATTTCAGGGTCCCTTGGCCACCCGCACGGGGGTGACGTACCGCGTCAGTAAGTGACGCTCAGGGAGCCGCTGGAGGAACGACCACCACGCAGGGCTTGTTTGCCGCTTTCAATCCGCCGCACACCGCGCGCGCCTGCACTTCATCGCGGACTTCGGCTTGCAGACGGTAAATCGTCCTGCCTCCCGCCTCGCCCACGACCACGCGCGGCTGAAGTCCATCGAGCGTGCCCGCGGCGCTGGCGGCAAGTTTCGTCCACTCCTCGTTGGCGCGATCAGCCGAAGAAAACGCGCCGAGCTGAACGCCGAAACCGCCGGCGATCGCCGGCGGCGCAGCGGGCAAATCCGCCCCGGCTCCGGCCGGCGAGGAGCCGGGTCCGGGTGCAGCCGCGGCGGCCGAGGCGCCCGATCCAACTGCAGAAGAGGAGAAATTGTCGAGGCGAACCTGCGCCTCTTTCGCCCACTTTCCCTGCGGATACTGTGCGAGGAAATGCTGGTACGCCTCGACGGAATCCACCGCTGCGGCGCTGCGCCAATCCTTGTCTTCGGCGAGCTGCGTGAGGCGCTCGCGAGCGCTGGTGACGAGCGTGCTCTCGGGATGCTCGTCGATGAATTGCTGGTACGACTCGCTCGTGTCCGCGGCCTGCGCCGAGCGCCAGTCGCTCTTTTCCCGACTGCAGCCAACCAGCGACAGCAGCGAGATTGCGAACACGGTCACGAGCGCGCGGGCGGACATGGTTATGATCCCTTTGAGCGGACGGTTTATTGTAAACGCGTCGGCACAGCGGAGTAGTCATGACCGAACCCAAGCGCAGACTGGCCGACCGACTGGGAATGTCGCCCACCGTGATTTCCGAGAGCACGACCGTCGTCGGCGACGTCGAAACGCAGGGTCCTCTCATGGTGTCCGGACGCGTACAGGGCAATGGCCGCGTCGGTGGCACGCTGAGCGTGGCCAAGTCCGCGCGCTGGCAAGGCGACATCTTCGCGCGCCAGGCGGTGCTCGCGGGTCACGTGATCGGCAAGATCGTCGTCGAAGACAAGCTGGAGATCTCGGCGAGCGCGGTCATCCAGGGCGAAATCGTCGCGAAGATCCTGGCGATCGCGAACGGCGCCCGCATCGAAGGCGAAGTGACCGTCACGTCGGGCAAGCCGATCATGAAGTTCGAAGAGAAACGCGCCTCCTAATTCGGAGTCGTCGCCGTCGCGGCTGCGGAATTCCCCGACACGTTGGGGAACAGCGCGCCATCCACCGCGCGCACGGTGTACGAGTAGCTGGTGCCGGGCGTCAGCCCCGTATCCGTGTAACCCGTCTCCTGCACCGTCGCGACCGGCGCCGCGCCGCCATCGCGATAGATCCGGTATTCCTCGATGCCGCTGGCGTCCGTCGACGGCGACCAGCTCAACGCGATCGTCGTCGACGACTGCGCAATGGCCACCACGTCTTCGGGCACGCTCGGCGCCGTGAAATCGAAGACCGGCGGTGGATTGGTGGTCGCACTCGCGGGCGCGGAATCCGCCGACGTGTTGGGCGTCGTGGCGTTGTCGGTCGCGCGTACGGTGTACGTATGGGTCGAGTTCGGCTGCAGGCCGCCGTCCGTATAGCTGGTGGTCTCCACTTCGGCGATCGGCTCGGGATCACCGTCGCGGTACACGCTGTAGTGATCGATGCCGCTCGCGTCGGAAGACGGCGACCAGTCGAGGCCGATCTGCGTGGATGAAACCGTGGTGGCCACCAGGTTGTCCGGTGCGCTCGGCGCAGTCGAGTCCCCGCCCGGCCCCGGTCCGTCACTGTCGGTGGTCGCGGTTGCCGGCGCCGAATGGGCGGATTCGTTGGGCGGGTCGGCGCGATCCACCGCCGTCACGGTGTACGTGTACGTCGTGTTGGCGCTCAGGTTCGAGTCGGTGAACTGGTCGTCATCGGTCGTGCCCACCGGCGTCGTGCCGCCACTTCGATAGATGCGGTACTCGGCGATGCCGCTGGCGTCGCGGCTGCGTTCCCAGCGGATGCGGATCCTCGTCGACGAGCGGGCATCCGCGCGTACGTTGTCCGGCACCGTCGGCGGCGTCGTATCGCCGGGGCCGGGCAATCCGGGTCCGGTGGTCGCGCTCGCGGCTTCGGACGCCGCGGACTCGTTCGGCGGTACCGCGCCATCGACGGCGGTCACGACATACGAGTAAGTCGTGTTCGGCTCGAGCTGGGTGTCCGTGAACGTCGTGTTCTGCGTGGCGGCGATCGGCGTCGAGGTGCCCACGCGGAACACGCGGTACTCGGAAATTCCGCTGGTGTCGGCCGAGGGCTGCCAGGTGATCTGGATGGACGTCGTGCCCGTGGCGGTCGCGGCGACGTTCGACGGCACGGTCGGTGGCGTGGTGTCGCCGATGGGCGGCCGCGGCAAGGTCGTCCCGGTCGCCGGCAGCGAGTAGGGCGAGACATTCGCCGGATCGGCGGCATCGTAGGCGCGCACCGTGTAGACGTAGGCGGTATTCGGGGTGAGCGCGGTGTCGAGGTAGTTGGTGATCTTGACGTCGGCGATCGGCGTGTCGTCGCCGTCGCGATAGACGCGGTACCCCGCGACCCCGGTTCCAGCGTCGGTCGACCCGTCCCAGCGGATGCGCAACTGCGTCGAGGTGACCGGTGCCGCGGTCACATCACCGGGAACGGTGGGCGGCGTGGTGTCGACCACGGGCGGGGCCGGCGTGGGGCCGCCGCCGGGCGGAGGGGCCGTGCCGCCGTCATCGCCCTCGCCGCCGCCGCAGGCGACGAGCGTCGATACGCAGGCCACGAGCAGCCAGCTGCGAATTCGCGACGCGACGGTAAACACTTCGTGAGACCTCCAGGCAATTGGAGGTCATCTTCGGATGACAGCGCGTATCCGCGGGATGGGCGCGCGCCGAGAGCTGCGTCGGACAGTGGGTGGGTGTCAGGTCAGACTGGGTGGACCCGGCTCAGTTGCAGTCCGGCAAGCCATTGACCCAACTGGTGAGGAGCTGCACGCCGGCCGTATCGATGGTGTGCCGCGACAAGGGCGGCATGGCATCGGCTCCGACGCGGTTCACTCGCGCGATCGCCACGGAGCGCGCCGCCGAACCGGGCGCGATGATCCGCGCATTCGCGATGCCGAGATCGTTGGCGGGAATCACGTCGCAGGCCTGGGTGTTCGCCAGCGTGGTCGTGTAGCGGAGATCGAAATTGACGGGCGTCGGTCCACCGGGCCGGTGGCAATAGCCGCAGTTCGAATGCAGCCAGGCGCGGGCTCGTTGCGCGAGCGGCGCGGAGCCCGCCGGATCCGGGATCGCGGGCAATGCGGACGGCGGCTGGGTCAATGCGGGATTCAAGGTGTCGATGAAGTTGAGTGTGGTGAGCTGGTTGGCGGTGCGGCCCGTCGGGTAACCGAAGTCACCGTTCAGCGTGCCGATCTCGAGACCGAGCGACCGGCCGGCCCCGCTGTTGTGGCATTGCAGGCATTGCGCCTCGCTCGGGAAATCCCAGGTCTGTCCGCTGACGGTGACCGTCTTGCCACCCGCGACACGCGTCGCATCGGTGCGGCCCGCGTTCCATTCGTAGGTGTAGCCGGCCCAGTTGCCATCGTTGTGACGCATGAACAGGCGCGTTTCGACCAGCTGGCCGGCGAGCGCGAAGTTTTTCACGAGCACGCTGCCGTTCGGAAACGCGAAGTCGTCGTCGACGCCGATGGAAATGCGTTGGCCATCGGGCAGCGCGAGCCAGCGTGTCTTGAGCGCGCCGTCGGAGAAGAACGGCGCGGTCGGCGCGTACGGGATCAAACCACTCGCGGGCTGCTGGGGATTCGCGGCGTTCACGCATCCCGTCGCCGACAACTGCGTCGGCATCTGCCGTCCTCCGCCCGCGCCCGCCACGATCCTGTGCAGCGTGCCGCCGAGATGGACGATGTAGAGCCTCGCCGTCGGCGTCCTGGCCGAAGCTCGCGATGTTCAGGCCGGTGTCCACGGCGTCGGCGGACGTCAGCGTGCGCGTCGGAGTGGTGTCCCGCGCGATGCTCCACAGGTTGCCCGACCCGAAATCGCCGAACACGTAGCGGCCCTGCAGAAACGGAATGGCGCTGCCGCGGTACACGAAGCCACCGGTGGTCGAGAAGCCGCGCCGTGCGGCCGTATTGCGCGACGGGCGGAATCGAGCTGGCCTTGTTCGGTCCGCAGGCCATGCCCGTATCCGTCGTGCCCTCGAAGCAGCGCCAGCCGTAGTTGCCGTTCAGGGTGACGAGATCGACTTCCTCGAGCGAACCCTGGCCGACGTCGTTGAGCCAGAGCTGGCCGGTGACGCGGTCGAAACTCCAGCGCCACGGATTGCGGAACCCGTACGCGAAGATCTCGGGACAGCTCGCGGCGCCCGTGCCGCCCGTGCAGCGCGCGTTCGCGGCGAAGGGATTGGTGGGCGGGATGGTGTACGGCGTCGCCATCGTCGAGTTGGCGACGTCGATGCGCAGCATCTTGCCGAGGAGTGTCGTCAGCAACTGTCCGTTGCCAATGGCGCCGTGCTGGTCGTTCGCGCCACCGCCATCGCCGATGCCGATGTACAGGAAGCCGTCGGGACCGAATGCGATGTGGCCGCCGTTGTGGTTGCCCTCCGGATCGTCGACGTTGAGCAGGATGAGCTCGCTGCCGAGGGAGGCGGTCTGGCCGCTGTCGAGCGTGCGGAATTCGGAGATGCGATCGACGAGACCGAGCGTCGCATCCGTGGCCGTATAGAAGAGATAGATCCGCGGGTCGGTCGGGTAGTCGGGATGGAACGCCATGCCGAGCAGGCCGCGTTCGTCGTTCGAGCTGCCCGGGTTGGAGTTGAGCCGCGACGCGACGTCGATGAACACGCGCGAGGTCGTCGGATTCGCGCCGTTGTCGAACACGCGCACCGCGCCGGTCTTCTCGACGACGTACCAGCGCGCGGCGCTGCCGGGCTCCTGCAGCATCGCGATGGGCTGCGTGAACACCGGCAGATTCGGGAACACGCGCTGCACGGCGATGGGGACGTTCGGGCTCGGTGCATCGCCCGCGAGGCAGGTCGTGTTCGACGGCCGGTTGTCGAGACCCGAATTGCCGGTCGGCGGCGCGTTGGTGGTGCCGGCGGCGGCGGTCGAGGCGGCGGAAACATTCGCCGGGTTCGCTGCGTCGAACGCGCGCACCGTATAGCTGTAGGTAGTCGCGGGCGTGAGCCCGGTGTCGGTGAAGGTCGCGGCGGTCACGGTAGCGATCGGCGTCGCGTTCGCGTCGCGGAACACGCGATAACCCGCGACGCCCGCACCGGCATCCGTCGATGCCGTCCAGGTCACGAGTATCTGCGTCGTGGATTGGGCGGTGGCCGTGACGCCCAGCGGCACGCTCGGCGCGGTGGTATCCGGGGGTGGTGGTGGATTCTGCGGAGGACCGCCGCCGCCGCTGCTGCACGCGACCAGCGACAGAGCGAGGACCTGGAACACCAGGCCGGCTGCAAGACGCGCGACAGGGCTGCGCATGAACGAGACCTCCTGGGTTCCGATCCGCGAGCGGGCCGGGTTGTTAGCAGCTCAGCACAGTAGCTGATCCCTGCCTAGCTGTCCGGGTTCCGCGACAGCAAGGTTAAAACGCGGGAGTCGACCCAGGTGCTGTCCCCGAGCGTCTCGATGAAGCCGCAGTGTCCGCCGTGCGCCGTGGTGATGACTTCGAGTCGCGGGGAACGCGCGAGGCGCGCGAGATCCTTGTTGTCGATGATCGGGTCGTCCAGCGACGTGAGCACGGTGGCGGGAGCCGCCAGGGTCGTGAGGCGATCTCCGATGATCGCGTAGCCTGCCAGGTAGTCGACCATCGTCGGGTACTCGGTGTGCTTGAGCACCAGTTCGTTGGTCATGTACCGGAGGCTCTTCATGCGCAGCAGCGCATCGAAGTCGTAGTGCGCGGGCCAGGCGAGCTGCTTTTTCGCGAGCGAGCGGCTCCACTTGCGCACGAAGTAGCTGTGATAGAGCGGAAAACCGCGCTCGAGCGTGTCGAGCGTGGCGGCGGGATCGAGCACCGGCGAGATCGCGATGATGCGCTCGAGCGGCAGATCGCGCGCCTCGCGGTGCGCGCCAACGCGCAGCATGAAGTTGCCGCCGAGAGAGAAGCCGGCCAGCACGATCGGCAACCCCGTAAATTTCGTGGCGAGCGCGCGCACCGCGCCCACCACCTCGGACAGACGGCAGGAGTGGAACAGCTCCTTGTTGAGATGATGCGTCGCGCCGTGATCGCGCAGATTGAGCCGCACCGTCTCGAAACCCGCGCCGAAGAACGTCTGCGCCAGCGAAAGCTGGTAGTTGGAGTCGGCGCTGCCCTCCCAGCCGTGCAGCAGCACTGCGAGCTTTTTTCCTGGTTCACGCCCGCCCACTCCCGAGTTCGAATGGGCTGGACTGGAGTGGAAGGACTGCAGCGTGACGCCGTCACCGCAGTCGAGCAGCAACTCCTCGCTCGACGCGATCATGGGTAATGCGCGCCGCTCGATGCGGGCGCGACGCAGAGGCCAATTGGGCAGGATGGTCTGGAAGTGCCGGCCGCGCATCCAGCGCGGCGGGCGGAACGTGTCGTCGACCGTCGCGCCCGTCACTGCGCTCGCGGGGCGGCCGTGTTTGCGGCCGGAGCCGGTTCGGTGGGCGGTGCGGCGCTCGGCGCGGGCGCCGCGACTGGAGCTGCCGGCTCGAGTGCCGCGGAAGCGGAAGTTGGCGGGACCGTGGCCGGGGCAGTCGCGCCCGGTGCGGCTTCCGTTGGCACGCCATCGGCTGCGACCAGCCCGTCGACCGGCACGGCCGGTACGACTTCGACCGCCGCCGGCACGCTAACTACCTCGGGGAGCGCGCGCAGGGTTTCGAGCTCGGCATACGCGGCAGACAGGTCGGTACGCAGCGCGGCGACTTCGCCGCCCTGGTTCCACCACGACCAGGACATGAAGGCGGCGGCGGCGGTGGCGATCAGCGCCAGCGACCAGCCGGAAATCGCGCCCCACGGACGCCGTTCCGGCAGCATCGTGGGCAGGTCGAGCCCGGGCGTGCGCGGCGCCGGCAGCAGCACGGCCAGATCGCCGTGCAGGCGCTCGGCCTGGGCGGTGAGCGTGGTGCCGATGTAGCCGCGCAGCGCGGCGATTTCCTTCTGCAGCGAGTTGTCGAGCGCCGCGCGGATCTCGAGCGAGAGCTGCGGCAGGAGATTCGCGATGTCCGGCGAAACGGCCGCGGCCGGCGGCGCAGCGGCACTGGCCGTCGCGGCGAGCGGCGCCGCCAGCGAAGTTTCCTGCGCGGGCGTGACCATTATCTCTGACTGGACGATGGCGGACTCATTGGCCGGCAGCAGATCCGCGCTGGCGGTCGATGGGCGAGAACGAGATCCGGTCCTCACCGCGGCGGTCCGTAACCAGCCGCAGTTGATAGAGCATGCGCGTCACGTCGGACTGCTTGATCTGCTTCGGCAGCACGCCCTCGGCGCCGAGCGCGCGCGCCTGACCCAGGTACAGATCGCCTTCCTGCGAGGTGTACATGAGGATGGGAATGGACGAGGTGCGCGGATTGTTCTTGATGGTCTGCACGGCCTGGAAGCCGTCCATCCCCGGCATCATGTGATCCATGAAGATGACGTCGGGCTTGTGCCGCGCGAGGTATTCGATGGCTTGTTCGGCGGATTCGGCGGCATCGACCGCGATTTCGTGGCGCTCCAGGATGCGCGACAAAAACATGCGCGCAGATTTGGAATCGTCCACGACCAAGGCTCGCTTGGCAGACATCAGTTCAACTCCCTTCCCCGGTTTATGGAAAGTGTAGCGTCAACCCGTGCGGGTTGCGCGCGTTCTAGCCGGCGAGTCGCAAACTTTTTTGCAGGAGTATTTCGTGAACGCCAGAACTGTAAATTTTTTCGGCACCTTGGCCATGGCCGCGGTGCTCGTGGCGAGTGGAACGGCCCTCGCGCGCGACGGACAGCGTCCGCGCGGTGCCACTGCGCAGCGCGCCACGCAGCCGCACACGCGCACCACCGAACGCCAGCGCACTGAAAACGGGCACACGCGGACCGACACGTGGACCGGCGCGGACGGAAAAACCGCCACGCGCGAAGCCGTGGTCACGAACGACAAGGACGCCGGTACGCGCACGCGCAATGTCGACTACACGGGACCGAATGGAAATACGGCGAGTGTCGATTCCGTGCGCACGAAGACCGACGATGGATTTACGCGCGCGACCACCGTCACCAACGCGCAGGGCGAGACGGCCACGCGCGATCTGACGGTGACGCGTGACAAGGAAGCGGGAACCGTGACGCGCGATGCGAACTACACGACCTTCGACGGACGCTCGGGCTCGATGTCGGATGTCGTCCAGCGAACGGACGACGGCTACACGCGCGATACGACCCGTACCCTGCCCAATGGCGAGACGCATACGCGCAGCGTGGATGTGTCCTGCGAGAAGGACGCGGGCAAGTGCGTCAAGCAGGTCGAGGTCGACAAACAGCCTTGAGAACGGGCCTTGGAGCAATCCACTCGTCAGGAGCTGCGCTCCACTCTCAACGGGGTCCCTGCGGGACCCCGTCTTTTAATTGCAAGAGGGATGGCGCGGTAGCCGCCACGTGCTCCGCGTGCACTCTTTCATAGAACCCGAGCAGGCGGCGTGCCATGGCCTGCGATGCCCACGATTCGGCGTGCGCCCGCAGTTGCGCGCGGCGCGGATCATCGACATTCAGCTCGAGCGCGGCCTGCACGGCCGACGCGAACTTCGTTTCGTCTTCGGGAACCACGAAGGCGCCACAGCCCTCGGTGAGGATCGAGCGCGTGCCGAGCTCGGCCGTCGACACCACGGGCGTGCCCTGCGCCATCGCTTCGAGCAGCACCAGTCCCTGGGTCTCGGTGCGCGAAGCGAACACGAAGGCATCGCCGGCCGCGTAGCAGTTCGGCAGATCCGTGTTGCGGTCGAGATAACCGATGAACTTCACGTGTTCGGCGATTCTGAGCTCGCGCGCGAGCTTCGTCAGCGTGCCGAGCGCGGGGCCCTCTCCCGCGATCACGAACAATGCGTCGGGGCGCCTGGTGCGCAGGCGCACGAACACCCGCAGCAGGAAGTCGATGTTCTTCTCGAAGGCCACGCGTCCCACGTATAGAAGGAGTGGCCGCTTTGGCGGCAGGTGGAACTGCCTGCGGAACTTTGCGCCGTCGCCGCGGATGAAACTCTCGGTTGGCAATCCCGTGGGCAGCACTTCGATCGGCGTCCCGACACCATAAGCGAGCAGCGCCTCCCGCATCGGCGCGCTCGGGGAGATCAGCGCCGCGACGTCGTCGCATTGGGACAATGTGAAGCGGCGCGCGATGAATCGGCCGATGCCGCGCGGCAGGATCGGCACGTAGTGATGCAGGTAGTCCTCGAAGAACGTGTGATACGTCGCGACCACCGGCAACCCGTGCTCGCGCGCGAAGCGCACGCCGGCGTAGTGCGCGATGAACGGCGTGTGGATGTGCACCAGGTCGACGCGTGCCGCGAGGGCGGCATCGAGCGCCTGGCGCAGCGGCACCCTGAGGAAACGCCGGTCCTCGGGATCGCGCGGAACGCCGCCGGAAGGGACGCGGAGAATCGACGCATCAGTATCCGCCGGGGCATTCGGATAAGACGGCACAACCAGCGTCGTTTCGACGCCGAGCTGCGCGAGATCGCCGCGGAAAGTGCGGATCGAGGTCGAAACGCCGTTGACGCGGGGGAAGTAGACGTCCGAAACGAACAGAACCCGCATCGGGTCAGACGACCGCGATGCCGAGGCCCGCGAACATCGCACCCAACAAGGCGCCGACGAGCACGTCGGTGGGATAGTGCAGGCCGAGCACCACGCGCGACGCCGCGATCGCGAGCGCCAGTGGCACGAGTACGGGAGCGAGCTCGGGAAATGCCGCACATGCCTGCCAGGTGAACGACACGGCGTGCAGCGTGTGGCCCGAAGGAAAGCTGTAACGGTCGAGCGGCGCCTGCGCGAGCGAGATGCCCGCGTGGCGGATGAAGGGGCGTTCGCGCACGAAGGTGCGCTTGAGCAGCTTGTAGACGACGAGACCGGCGGCGCCGGTGGCCAGCATCACCAGAGCGACCTGCAGGCCCCGCACTCCATAGACGAGAGGCAACGCCGCCATCAGGACGTACCAGACGACGCCGTCGCCCAGGCGGCTCGCGGCCTTGAAGAACACGCGCACGCCCGGGACGGCTACGCCGCGGTTCAGGCTGCGGCACAGCCGGTACTCCGCGAGATCGAAGCGTGCCAGCAATGAGTTATGGCTTCCCATGGGGTGGAAAGTCTGGGCATCTCTCAAGGCGGGACGATGACGCGCGTGTTAAGGATTTGTTTCCAAGCTGCTGAATTTACTTAAGGAGATGCCCAAATCGCGTCCCTAGGCTTCCGGCTCGGTCGCAAGCCCGCGCAGTTCGCTGGCGTACCCGCGCAGGCGTTTCACCGTGTGCGCACGCTGTGCGGGGCTGAGGCTTTGGTTGATCTCCGCAAGCAGCTGCATGAACCGTGCGCGGTCCGACTCGACGTTGCGACGGTAGGCCCCATCCCAGCGATCCTCGGGGTGCGTGAGGAACGCGGCGATGCGGTCCGCGAACTCCGGCCGCTCGCGGTATTGGTCGACCAGCGTTCTGAATTCGGTGCGGGAACGCTCGCGCGTCGACACCTCCGTGCAGTCGTCGCCTTCGAGGGTGATGAGTCGTGACGCGATCATTTCACGCTGCGCGCGCGTGAGGGTCCCGGTCCAGTCCTCGACGTTGTCGGTGAATCGCTCGATGGACTTCTCGCGCCGTTCGGCCAGATCGGTCCCGCAACTCTCCTTGCGCGATTTGCGCTCGTCCTCCGCGAGACTCTCGAACAGTTCGTTCACCTGCGTGGGGCGCAGGCCATTGATCCAGCGCGCAGCATCCGGCGCCCCGTGCGACACCGCGTCGCGAACGAAGATCTCGATCTGGCGACGGCCGGATTCGATCTGCGCCACGCTCAACGGCCGCGCGTTGTCGTTCGCCACGCGGTCGAGAAAGTCCGCGTAACGTGGCAATTCGTTGCGTCGATGCCAGGTGAAGAAGCTCTCGAGCCGGCGGCGCAGCTCTCGCGACTGCGCTCCGTCGAGCGACACCTGGCTGGAGAGGTAGTAGTGAGTCAGCCAGTCGAGACGGTTGTAGAAGAACTGCGTGCCGCAGCCGGCGAGCCCCGCGAGCAAACACAGGGTGACGAGAAGTCCTCCGACACGGACCGCCCGGGATCTCCCGCTACAATGTGCGCCAATGCTGCTGCGCATGTTTCGTCCAGTCGTTGTCCTGTTGTTGCCGCTGCTCGCGGCTCCCGGCGCGCATGCCGTCGATGCGATCGTGCTCGAGGCGCGCGAGATCACTGTGGCGGGAAACCGCGTGGAAGACGCCAGCGCGCGCCTCGATGTGTTGTCCGACAAACAAACACGTCTCTCGGTGCATGCAGGCGCCGCGGCGCTGGCCGATCCCGTCGGCCGCCTCACGAACCTGACGCTGGTGTGCGACGCACCGCTCGTCGCGGAGCCGCGTTACGGCTGCGAATCCGGGACTCTTTCCGGCCGCGGCGGTCCCACCGGCTCGCTCGACATGAAAGTGGTGTTCGAAGCGAACACCGAATCCGGCGTCAGCACCTTCAGCGGCAGCGGGTTGAAGGTCGCGGGAACGACCGCGGCGTTCGGCGGCCGCGTGGATGGCAAGGGCTGGTCGGTCAATGCGCGCACGGGCACCACCACGATTCCCGCGTTGCGCAGGTTCGCGGAGCCGTGGTTCAAGTTGCCGGCGGATTTCACGGTCGAAGGAAAGGCGACAGTGGCGGGCACCATCGGCGACCAGGGCAAAGGCATGGTTGCGGACCTCGAGGTGAAGCTCGATGGCGCGCAATTCACGAACGAGGCCGGCGACATCGTCGGCGAAAAGCTCGCGGTGGTCGCGCGGGTGCAGGCCGAGCCGCGCGCCAGGGACACCGGCCTGGCGTTCGACATCAACGGCACCGCTGGCCAGGCCTTCCTCAGCGTGATCTTCCTCGATTTTTCGAAGAACCCGCTGGCGCTGACTGCGCGCGGCACATTGGTGGATTCGCTGCTGACGTTCGACTCGCTGCAGATGAAACAGATGCACCTGCTGGACCTGTCCGGCAGCGGCAGGCTCGATCTCGCGCCGGATGTCCCCACTTTCAGCGGCGATCTCACGATCGGCAAGCTCGAATTTCCCGCCGCCTATTCCACCTACATGGCCAACCTGCTCGCGCAGAGCATGCTCGGCGACCTGGCCTCGAGCGGCAGCCTGAGTGGCGAGGTCTCGCTGCTCGACAGCACCGTGACGAAGCTGCACGTCGTGCCGAAGGATCTCGAGCTCAAGGACAACAAGGGCCGCCTCTATCTGTCGAAGGTGAATGGCGACGTCTCCTGGGCGCCCGCGGGCGAAGCCCGCCCCTCCCGGCTCACGTGGGCCGAGGGCGGCGCATACGGGCTGTCCGGTGGCGCGGCCACGCTCGACTTCGTCGCCACCGGGACCAGCTTCGCGCTCACGCGTCCCACCAAACTACCGGTGTTCGATGGTGGCCTCGCGATCGAGCGCTTTGCGATGGGCAACCTCGGAGCGGACAACATGGAGGTCGCGTTCAAGGGCAACGTCGAACCCATCAGCATGCCGCTGCTCGCGAAGGCGTTCGGCTGGCCGGAGTTCTCCGGCAAACTCGCCGCGACCATCCCTGGCGTGACGCTCAAGGACAACGTGCTCACCTTCGAGGGCAACGTCGAATCCCAGGTGTTCGGCGGAAAAATCACCGGCAGCAACATCCGGCTGCAGGATCCGCTCGGAAATTTTCCGCAGTTGTTCGCCGACGTGCGTGCGCGCGATCTCGACCTCGGCCTCGTCACCAACACGTTCGAGGTCGGCAGCATCACGGGACGCCTCGAGGCCGACATCCTCGGACTGGAGCTGTTCGGCTGGTCGCCCGTGGCGTTCGACGCGCGCCTCGCGACACCCAAGGACGACGAATCTCGGCATCGCATCAGCGCGAAGGCCGTGAGCTCACTGTCGAACGTCGGCGGTGGCGGCGGCGGCGTCGTGCAGGCGCTGCAGTCCGGCGTGCTGCAGTTCTTCGACGAGTACAGCTACGACAAGCTCGGGATCACCTGCAAGCTGCGGGACGATGTCTGCCTGATGTCGGGCGTCGAACCCGCGGGTGCCGGCTATTACATCGTCAAGGGCGCGGGGATCCCGCGAATCGACATCGTGGGAAGCGCCGGGCGCGTGCGCTGGAGCCAGTTGCTGGCCTCGATCCCCAAGGACACGAGCAACATCTCGGTAGAGTGAGCCGATGGACGCGCCGGTTTTCCGGGCCGATAATCCACGCTCATTTGACGTATGGCGCGTTCAGGGCGTATTCATCGGTCGCAACCGATCATCTACGCGTCAGGCTCGTGCCTGAAACAAGGAGCTATTCATGCGACGCGTATTGCCGTTGAAGATTGCACTGCTGAGCCTGGTGTTCGCCGCGTGCGTGACCATCAACGTGTACTTTCCGGCCGCCGCCGCTGACAAGGCTGCAGACCAGTTCATCCAGGACGTGACCAAGGGTGCGACGGGCGGCTCCACCACTCCGCCGCAGTCGAACTTCGTGCCGGCGCAGAGCGGGCGCGACGTGTTCGTGGCCGCGCTCGGCAACGTACTCAACGCGCTGGTTCCCGCCGCGCATGCGCAGGACGCCGATGCCGCGCTCAACGTGAGCTCGCCGGCCGTCACGCGCATCAAGCAGTCGATGGCCGGCCGATTCGGCCAGCTCGAGAAGTTCTTCGCGAGCGGCGCGGTCGGACTCACGAATGACGGCATGGTCGACGTGCGTGACCTCAACGCCGTCGCGCTGCCGGATCGCGCCACGGTCAAGCGCCTCGTCGCCGAGGACAACGCGGATCGCGCGCAGCTGTACACGGAGATTGCGAAGGCCAGCAATCACCCGGAATGGGAAGCCGACATCCGCAAGAGCTTCGCAAGGCGCTGGGTCGCCACCGGCGCCAAGTCCGGCTGGTACTACCAGGACGACGGCGGCGCCTGGAAGCAGAAGTAATCCCACGTGATCGATGCAGGGCCCGATCCGCCACGCGGACCGGGCCCTTCTTTTTGCGGCGCCGGCTCATCGTGGCCGGCGTCCTCGTATTCATCCTCGTCGCCGGCGGATTCATCGCCACCTGGGCCGTCCAGCGTTACGTCACGTTTCCAACGCCCCCACGCAACGCGGCCAATCCCGCCGCGCTCGGCGCCGCGAACGGCGAGCAGATCTGGCTCGATGCCGACGGAGATCGCGTCGAGGCCTGGCTGCTGCCGGCACCCGAACGCGCCGCTCCCGGCCCTCTCGTGATCTACGCGCACGGCAATGGCGAGCTCATCGACATGCGCGCGCCGGAGTTCGCGCCGCTGCGCGAGGCGGGGCTCGCGGTGATGCTGGTGGAGTTTCCCGGCTACGGACGCTCGACGGGCTCACCCTCAGAGGAGAGCGTGACCGCGGCGCTCGTCGCCGCTTACGACTGGGCCATCGCGTCGCGGCGATTCGACGCGCGGTCCATCGTGGGTTACGGGCGCTCACTGGGCGGTGGCGCGATTGCGCAGCTCGCGGCCCGGCGCCCGCTCTCGGCACTGCTGCTCGAATCGACCTTCGAGAATCTCGAGGACGTCGTGATGGGTTACGGCGTACCGCGCTGGCTGTTGCTGAACCACTTCGATACACGCTCGGTGCTGCGCGAGTACCGTGGGCCCGTGCTGCTGCTGCACGGCACGCGCGATCACGTGTTCGCCAGCCGGCACGCCGAGGCGCTGGCGGCGATCACGCCGAACGCGGCTCTTCACCTGGAAGCCTGCGGCCACAACGACTGCCCGCGACAGTGGGAGCTGGTGCTCAGTTTCCTCGGGCAAAACGCGGTATGTAGAAGGCCTGAACCGGAGGCATCCCATGAAGAAACCCGTCGTTGTTAGCCTGGGCACTGGACTCGCCGCGTGCGCGCTGCTCGCGGGTTGTGGGCTCGCCGAGACCGGAGCAGCCGCCACGACGCAGGCCGCGGCCGCCGCTGAGCAGGTCAAGCAGGGCAAGGAGCTCGAAGAGAAGGTGAAGCGGGACATTGAAGCCGCGCAGCAGGCCGAGACCGACGCGCGCGCCAGGATGGAAGAGGCTTCGCAGTAACTACTCGCGCATTCCGGTGCCGCGGTTCATGAAGTAGACCGCGATCGAAAACAGCAACACGGCGAAGCCCGCCATGATGGCGAACGCGACGTAGACGTTCACGTCACTCGTGCCGAGGAATCCGTAGCGGAAGGCGTTCACCATGTGCAGGATGGGATTCGCGTACGACACGTGGCGCGCCCAATCCGGCAGCAGGCTGATGGAATAGAACACGCCGCCGAAATAGGTCAGCGGCGTGAGCACGAAGGTCGGGATCCAGTTCACCTGGTCGAAGTTCTTCGCGAACAGCGCGTTGATGAAGCCGCCGAGCGAGAAGATGGTCGATGTCAGCACGACGGCCGCGAAGATCACGAACGCGTGGTGCACCTGCAGGCGCGTGAATATCAGCGAGACGATCGTGACCGCGCTGCCCACCAGGATGCCGCGCACCAGTCCGCCGCCGACGTAGCCCAGGACGATGATCCAGTTGGGCAGCGGCGCCACCAGCATCTCCTCGACGTGTTTGCCGAACTTCGCGCCGAAGAACGACGAGACGACGTTGCCGTAGGAGTTCGTGATGACGGCCATCATGATCAGCCCGGGCGCGATGTACTGCATGTACGGCACGCCGTCCATGAGGCCGACGCGCTGGCCGATCAAACTACCGAAGATCACGAAGTACAGCGCCGAGGTCACCGCCGAGGGCACGATGGTCTGGGCCCAGATGCGGATGATGCGGCCATACTCGCGGATGACGATGGTCTTGAAACCGGTCCAGCTGCGCGGCGCCGAGCGCCTTGGGTGTATCGGCGGCGGGAGTCGACCGGGCGGCGGTATCGTTCACGGGCGCGCCCCCGAGGGCGGTTTGGCGTCGCCCTTCCGCTCGACGAGCTTCATGAACAGCTCCTCGAGCCGGTTCACCTTGTTGCGCATGGAATGCACGCCGATGCCCTGCGCCGTGAGCCTTTCGAACACCTCGTTGAGGCTCTGCTCCTTCGACACCTCGACTTCGAGCGTGTGCTCGTCGACGAGGTAGAACTCGTAGCCCGGCACCAGCGGCACGGTCGTGATGGACTCGCGCGTGTTCAGCACGAAGGTCTCGGCCTGCAGCTTGCGCAGCAGGCTCGACATGCGGTCACGCTCCGCGATGAGGCCGCCGTTGATGATGGCGATGTTGCGGCACAACGTTTCGGCTTCTTCCAGGTAGTGCGTCGTCAGGATGATGGTGGTGCCGCGTGCATTGATTTCGCGCAGGAAGTCCCACATCGAGCGGCGGATCTCGATGTCCACGCCGGCGGTCGGCTCGTCGAGGATCAGGAGGCGCGGCTCGTGCACCAGCGCGCGCGCGATCATGAGCCGGCGTTTCATGCCGCCCGAGAGTCCGCGCGCCATCTTGTTGCGTTTGTCCGAGAGCTGCAGCAGCGAAAGATATTTTTCCGCGCGCTCGCGCGCGAGGCCGCGTTCGATGCCGTAGAAGCCCGCCTGGTTCACCAGGATGGTCTGCGGTGTTTCGAACTGGTTGAAATTGAGCTCCTGCGGCACGATGCCGATGCAGGCCTTCGCGGCCTCGAGCTCGCGATCGATGTCGTGACCGAACACGCTGACGGTGCCGGCGCTCTTGTTCACGAGCGAAGTCAGGATGCCGATGAGCGTGGTCTTGCCCGCGCCGTTTGGACCCAGCAGCGCGAAAAAGTCGCCCTGCTCGACATCGAGGTCGACGCCTTTCAGCGCGTGAACGCCGTTCTTGTAGGTCTTCGTCAGACCGCGGATCGACAGTGCGTACATGTGACCGTCAGCCTGAAGGTTCGGGCCGTGGATTCAATCGTTCTTTGGAGAGATTGAACTCACTTCGGCACGGCCTCGTCCATCACGGGCTTGAAGGTGTCCTGCCAGAAGAGCTGGCCTGCATTGTCGCGGCAGCGTTCGACCGTTTCCTTGAGACCTTTCTTCGACGCGGGCCAGACTTTCGCGTCGACGACGTCGCCGGCCTCGGAGCGGGCCTGCGCGTACATGATCACGGCGATGCGCGGCATGAATTCGGTGGCAACCGCGTCGTTGGCCTCGTCGCGCAGGAGATCCCATTCCCAGAGGAAATCCTTGCAGGTCATCTTGCGCAGTCGCGCCTTTTCCTTCTCCGTGAGCTGCGGATCCGGTTTGGCGGGCACGGGTTTGGGCTCGGCGCCGGTGGAAGTGCGCAGCTCCACTTTCATTTCGATGCTGCCCTCGACCGGCCTGCCCGCGGCGTCGATGGCCGGACGGAAGCGCGCGCTTTGCAGCACCTTGACGATCTGGGGTTCGAAAGATGGCTCGGCCGTGTTCTCGGTGACCAGCACATCCGCCACCCGGCCATCGTCACCAACTCGCACCGTGGCCACGACGTGCCCGGCGAGCTTGCGGTTGCCGACGCTGATCTTGGCCGTCGAAGCCGCGGAGATGACCTGCGGTTCGCTGGGTCCGGTCTGCGCAAACGCGGCGACGGGAAGGACGAGGATGAGACTGGTTACTACTGCGCGTGCAGTCGCATACATGGGTGAGCTGGCTCCGTCTGCTTTGGCTTCGTCCGCCCTCGCCATTCGTGTTGCGGGTGTCGAAGTCGAATCCGCCAGCATTATCGACGCGTTGCGGTCCGCTGTCGCCCCCGAAATCGCGCAGTGTGATGTCGTCGGCTGTCGGTCGCAGGCCCTGGAGATGGCGTCCGGCGTGAGATTCCGGGGCCCAGGAAGCGCCTGCCGGCTTCGATATCGCGGGTGCGTGGTTTTAGGGAGGATGCGCACCGAGGGTTTCTGCCGCAAGACGCTGGATGCCACCGAGCAGCAGTTCCCGCAGTCGTGCGTCGGCGCCAGCTGACGCGGCGGTGAGCAACTCGCGCCAGAACACGACCTGCTGGGACCAGCGTGGCTTCAGCGCATCGGCGCTGCACTCCGCGGCGGCCTCGAGTGTCGACAATGAACACGCCGCGAGCGATTCGACCGCGGGAATACTCGAGCCGAACACCAGGCAAGCCGCTCGCGGCCGGCTCCGCGCGAGATGCCAGCCGTAGACCAGCATGCGTCGCGTGATGGAATGCGCAGCTTGCGGATCGAAGAACGGATTCTCGCTGCGCTGCGTCTGGTCGTTGACCCCGCGCCCCCGGGTTTCGAGCCAGCGGGGGGCCCGGGCGAACCCGATGTCGAAGAGACTGAAGGGCGCCGCCGCGAGACGCCGCACGGCCACGGTCGGCAGGTCGACCCATTGGTCACGCAGCGCCAGGAGCAGGGGCGGCACCACCCGCCGCGTCCCGCACTCCGCCGCGCGGCTAGCTAGCAAACCGAGGCACTCGGCATTGAGCTCGGCCAGCGGCGCGGGGTCCACGCCCTGCGACGGCAGCCAGTGACGCCCATCCTCACGGGGCCGCGGGGCTCTCTGGTTAGTCATGGCATTCCTCCCGATATGCGCGAGATATCTTGCGCCGCGACCCCTTGAAAGTCATTTGCAAATTTGGGAAATTTTTCCCAAATTCAGGGATGGTCAACAACCACAACGAGAGCAGGGAACATGCGTATTTCCGACGACCGGTACAGCCGCGACCGACTGCGGCTCGATCTAGCGCTGCGTTTCATCCACCTGGAGGCGCGCACGCACACAATTCGTGCGTGGACCGGCCTCACCGACGACCGCATACGCAAGCTCTACCGCACCTATCTCCTCGAGGCCGACGGCCTCGGGGTGACGCGACACCGCGGCAAGTCCCCGCGGCAGGCGGCGTTCTTCACGCGATCGGCACGCATGCGGCGCGAATCGGCGGTGTTCGCGAGCGTCAGCAGCCTGTTCGGATTGATAACCCGCGACACCATCATGGTCGAGCGCGCCGCGCGGCCCGCCCCGAACGTCTCGCGCGGCACTCTGCTGTGCGAGGCCTTCGAGACCTATCGCGCGCTGGTCGGCGAATCGCAGATTTCGTTCGAACACGCCGTGTTCCTGCTGGACGCGTTGCAGGCGGGAGACGAGCTGCGCGTCGCGCACTGCCGCGATTGCAGCGGCGTCCTGGTCACCGACGGCCTCGCGCTGCGGCTGCCGGTGTGCAGCGACTGCGCCGCTGCGCCCCCGGCCGAACCGAAGTGGGCAGCTCCCGCGCGCGGCTCGCCCGACCCGGCGGCAGAGGTTGCGCGGGTGCGGTAGATTCACGGGCGTGAGCATTCGCCCCACGCTGTTTTCCGGACCTTTCCTCGATCGCCGCGCCGAAGCGCGCGACGATCCCGCCTGGATCGCGGCGGCGCGAGCCGACGCGGGCACGCGTTACGTACTCGGCGTGGGCGCCGCGCAGCTCGTGGCCGGCGGCGGCAGCGTGGAGATCGCGTTCCTCACGGGCGAACACGCGCTGGTCGCCGCCGCGCGCGATTCCGACCTGACCTTGTTAGGCTGGTTCCGCGGCGAGCGTTGCGTACTCGTCGAGCTCAACGACCCCGGCGTGGCGGGCAAGCAGTTGCCGGAAGGCACGGAGCTCAAGGAGCTGCGGCCGCTCGCTCCCATGCTGCCGCCGGATTCCGCCTCCCTGCTTGCTTATGCGCGTGCGCTCGCGCTGTGGCGCTCGCGTCATCGCCATTGCGGTGTGTGCGGCGCCCCCAATCTCCCGGCGCGCGCCGGCCATGTCATGCGCTGCAGCCGCGCAGGCTGCGGCACGGAAACCTTTCCACGCCTGGATCCCGCGATCATCGTGCTGGTGACGTCGGCGGACGGCGAACGCGCCCTGCTCGGCCGCCAGGCATCGTGGCCCGCGGGGCGCTATTCGACCATCGCGGGTTTCGTCGAACCCGGCGAAAGCCTCGAGGATGCGGTTGCGCGCGAAGTGGAAGAAGAGACCGGCGTGCAGGTTTCCGAGATCACCTACGAGTCCTCGCAGCCCTGGCCGTTTCCCTCCTCGCTCATGCTGGGATTTCGCGCCGTGGCGCGCACCCACGAGATCACGCTGCGCGACGCCGAGCTCGAGGACGCGCGCTGGTTCACGCGTGCCGACATCGCGGCGGGCCATCCCGCGTTGCCGCCTCCCGGCGCAATCTCCGCGCGTCTCAT
This sequence comes from uncultured Pseudomonadota bacterium, assembly GCA_963774045.1. Lineage (GTDB taxonomy): Bacteria > Pseudomonadota > Gammaproteobacteria > Steroidobacterales > Steroidobacteraceae > CADEED01. Next base: position 74,091 of record CAVZED010000005.1, on the reverse strand, counting down.
CGACGCATGGTTCGGCGCCGCGGCCCACCCGCCGAGCCGCTGGTAACGCGCGGTGTGTTTGTTAGTCCTGGCGTGGCGCCGCCACCCACGGTACCGGCTGGTCGTCGCGGCGAATCGCGACGAGTTCCACGCGCGGCCCGCCGCGCCGCTCGCCCCCTGGGAAGACCTGCCGGGCGTGATCGGCGGGCGCGACCTGCAGGCCAACGGCGCCTGGCTCGCCGTCGACGGGCGCGGCCGGCTCGGCGTGGTGACGAACTTCCGGGAATTCGGGCGGCGCCGGCGCAGCGCCCCCTCGCGCGGTGGTTTGATCCCGGGCTGGCTCGCCGGGGACCTTCCGCCGGCCAACTATCTGCAGTCGCTCGAAACCGACGCGCCCGGCTATGCGGGGTTCAACCTGCTGCTCGCCGACACCGGCTCGCTCTGGTACGCGTCCAACCGGGCCGATACTTTCGCGCGCGAGCTCGCACCGGGTTGTTATGGCCTCTCCAACGAGTTCCTGGATACTCCCTGGCCCAAGCTGGTCCGGGTTCGCGCCCGCTTCGACCGGCTGCTCGACTCACAGACCGCGGCGGATCCGAAAGCGCTGGCCCGAGGTCTGTTCGAGATTCTCGCCGATCGCGAGACCGCGCCGCCCGACGAAGTGCCGCCCGGCGACCTGACGCCCGAATGGGCCCGCAAGCTGTCCGCGCCTTTCGTGCTCGACGAGACCTACGGCACGAGATGTTCCACGGTCCTCACGATTTCCCACACCGGCGAACTCGCCATCGCGGAACGACGCTTCGGGGCCGACGGCATGCAGACCGCGGAAACTGAACGCGCCCTGAACATCCGCGAACATTGACGGACGTCGCGTACGCGCGCGGAACCCGCGCGCAAGTGTGCGACTCTCATTAGAATCTCAGCCCAATCCCGCCCCAGAAGCGGTCTCATGCCGACGTTGTCCAAGACCTTCCCGCGTTTGTCCGCAGTGACGCTCCTGACCCTCGGCATCGCGTGTCTCGCGACGCCGGCGTTCGGCGGCATCAACGTGGAAGTCCGCGGGGTCGAGGAGGAAGTCCTCGCCAACGTCCTCGTCTATCTATCGTTCGAGCGATACAAGGACTCCAAGGACCTGTCGCAGGAGTTCGTCGAGCGCCTGCAGGAGCGTAGCGAGCGCGAAGTGCGCGCGGCCCTCAAGCCCTTCGGGTACTACGAACCGACGGTCACCTCGTCGGTGAAGCCCGAGGGGTCCGGCAACGAACAGAACTATCGCGTCACGATCACCGTGACACCGGGCCAGCCCGTGGTGGTGGAGAACGTCTATGTACGCGTCACCGGTCCGGGCGCCGACGACGAGGTCTTCACGCGGATCACGAACAATCCGCCCATCCGCCCGAAGCAGCGCCTCAACCATTCGGCCTACGAGGAGCTCAAGGGCGGGCTGCTGCGGGCCGCCGCGACGTACGGTTATCTCGACGCCCGCATGGTCCGCAATGAAATGCGCGTCGACCCTGCTTCGCACGTGGCGGACATCGACATCGCCCTGGAGACCGGCTCGCGCTACCGCTTCGGCGCGACCACCATCACGCAGGACGCCATCGACGAATCGCTGGTGCGACGCTTCCTCCGTTATCGGCAGGACGAGCCATTCAACGCCAGCGAGCTGCTGCGCACGCAGTTCGCGCTCGACGACAGCCAGTACTTCTCCACCGTCGAGGTGCTGCCCGAGGAGCGCAACCGCGACGAGCACATCGTGCCCATCAGCATCACGGCCGAACCCAACCGCAAGAGCCGCTACCAGTTCGGCGTGGGCTACGCCACCGACACCGAAGTTCGCGGAACCGCGGCCTGGGAAAACCGCCGCGTCAACCGTCGCGGGCACCGGTTCCGCACGGAGATCCGCGCCGCGGCGGTCGAGCAGTCGCTCGACGCGCGCTACATCGTGCCCATCGGAGATCCGGCCACCGAGAAATTCACGCTGCAGCTCACCGGCCTGAACCAGCGGCTCGCGGACGTCGACTCGCGCTCGATCAACTTCATGCCGAATCTCACGCACGTCGTCGACTCCTGGTTCCTGAAGGACGTGCAATGGCAGCGCGTGACCTACGTCGAGCTGCTGCGCGAACGCTCCGAGTTCATCGAATCGAATCGCATCACGACCCAGACGCTGCTGATCCCGGGCGTCAGCTTCTCGCTGGTGCCGCGCGGCTACCTCGGCGAATCGCTGTTCACGCGCGCGCTGTATTTCGAAGTGCGCGGCTCGAACAACGCACTGGGTTCGGACTCGGACTTCCTGCAGGTGCGCGTCTCCGCCGAGCGCGTGTTCGACCTGAAGCGCAAGAACAAGCCATCCAAATGGCACCTGCTGCTGCGCGGCGACGTCGGCGCGACGGCGCTGTCGAAGACCAGCGCGCTGGCGACCACGCAGCGCTTCTTCGCGGGCGGCGATCGCAGCGTGCGCGGCTTCGGCCCGCGCGACCTGTCGCCGATCACTCCCGTGTTCGAAGCGGACGGTGTTACGCCGGCGCTGGACGAAGACGGCAATCCGGTGTTCGAAAAGACCGGCGGCAAACACCTGTTCACCGGCTCGGTCGAGGTGATCCGCGACGTGGGCAAGAACTGGGCGGTCGCGGTGTTCGGCGATGCCGGAAATGCGTTCGACAACTTCGGCGATCCTCTGATGTATTCGGTGGGCATTGGCGTGCGGCTGCGCCTGCCCGCCGTTTCCGTGGGCATCGACGTCGCGCAGGCGCTCACCACGCCGGTCGGGCGATTCCGATCGTCCGGGCCCGCGCCTGCATCTGAACTTCTCGCCGAAACTGTGATGAAGCGAAAGCTCAAGATCGCGGCACTCGTCCTCGGAGCGCTGATCCTCCTCATCCTGCTGCTGCTGGCCTGGGTGATCTACACCGAGGCCGGACTGCGTTTCGCGGTGGCGCGCCTTCCCGAGCAGTTGGGCAAGGTCACGCTCGTCATCGAGGACGTGAACGGCACCATTGCCGGAGGCTTCAGCGCGCGAGCGGGTGGATGTCGATCACGAGCTGTCGCACGTGCTGGTCGAGAATGGCGCGGCTCGCGTCAACTTCTGGCCGCTGCTCGTCGGGCGCATCTCGGTGCGGCGCGCGCAGGCCGACCTGGTGCTGATCGAAGTCAAGCCGCGCCCCAAGCACCGACCCGATCACGCCACCGAAGTTCTTGCCGCGCCTGCTCAGCATCAGCGCCGAAAAGGCGAATGCGACGAGCCTCGTCATCATCGCGCCCAACGGCCGGCGCGTGGAGTTCAGCAATGTCTCCGGCGCCGGCATCGTCGGCCACAAGAACATCCGCATCTTCGAAGGCAACATCATCTACGGCTGCTGCAGGCTCGCGCCCTCGGCGAGCTGCGCGCCGCCGATCCCATCGAGCTCGAGGGCGAGGCGACCATGCGCATGATCATCGAGGGTCAGCCCAACTGGCGCGCCGACGCCAGATTCGAGGGCGACCTCGACAAATTGCCGCTCACCGGCACGCTGCAGGAGCCGTTCCGCGCGGACATGACGGGCGAGTTGCTGGAGCTCTCCAGCAACTTCCACTGGACCGGCAAGGCGCAGGTCCACAACTTCGACCTGCGCGCATTCGGCGCGCGGCGGCGCGCTCGGCATCATCACAGGGCCCGCTCGACGTGGGCGGCGAAATGAATGCGTTCCACGCGCGTGGTCCACTCATGGTGCCCGGCCTCGGCGCGGTCCTTTCGACCTGGTGTTCGAGGGCAACTACGAGGATCGCGTGGTGAACGCCACGCACTACGAAGTCACGCATCGCGCCACCGGCAGCCACGTGACGGGTCAGGGAACCATCGAGACCGCCGAGAACGGGCCCAAACTACTGCTGTACGGCGACTGGCGTGGGCTGCGCTGGCCGCTGGCGGCGCGCTTCACGGCAGAGACACCGCAGATTTTTTCGAGCCCCGATGGCAAGTACCGGCTCGAAGGACTGTGGCCCTACGCCCTCACCGCCAGCGGCGATCTGTACGTCCCGCAGCTCGATCCCATGACCGTCGGCGCTGCGCGGGTCGCTGCACAAGGATCACCTGCAGATCGACGAGCTCAACCTCGGCGCGTTCGGCGGCACCTCGAAGCTCGCGGGCGAAGCGCGCTGGACGCCCGAGGAGAGCTGGGCGCTGGCCGGCAGCGTGAAGGGATTCAATCCCGGCGACCTTGCGCCCCGGCTTCGCGGGCGCGCTCGACTTCAACATCAAGGCCAGCGGCAAGCCCTTCGCCGCCGACGGCGATCTCGACTTCGCGTTCAATGATCTGACGGGCCGGCTGCGCGGCAACAATGCCACCGGCAGCGGCCGCGTGATGCGGACCGGCGCGGACTGGACCTTCGAAAACCTGCGCTTCCGCGCCGGCAATACCAGCCTGACGGTCGACGGCCACATCGGCGCCTCGCAGGCGCTCGATCTCGACTTCAGCCTGGATGCCGACAACCTCGCGCTGCTCGCCGAGGATGCGCGCGGCGAGCTGCACGCGCGCGGCCGCGTCGGTGGAACTTCCGAGGCGCCGGTCATCAAGCTCGACGCCACCGGCAGCGGCATCGAAGCGGAACCCTCACCATCGACAAGCTCAGCGCGAACATCGACGTCGACTGGCGCGGCCAGCGCGCCTCGCACGCGGACATCGCCGTCACGCGGCTCGAATATCGACGGGCGCGCGCTGACGCAGTTCAACGCCAAACTCGATGGCACCACTGCCGATCACCAGTTGAAGGTCGACGCGCTGGCCGGGAAGACCGCCCTCCACCTCTCCGGCAAGGGCGGCTTCGCCGACGGCGTCTGGAACGCGAACATCGCCGACCTCTTCATCGACGACACCGCGAACCTCAACCTGCAGCTCGATGCGCCATTCGCGTTGATGGCGAGCGCGAACGCGTTCCGGCTCGAGGCGATGTGCCTGCACGGCAAGGTGGCGCGGCTGTGCGGCGAGGGCGCATGGAACGAGACCGGCTGGAACCTGAAGGCGGACGCACACAACCTGCCCATCAGCACGCTCACCGCCGGACTCACGCCCAAGGTCGACTACCAGGGCACGGTCAACGCGACCGCGAAGATCTCGAGTTCCGGCGGCGCGCCTTTCATCGGTGATGCGCGTCTCGATCTCGCCGACGCAGCCATCCGCCACAAGCTCGCGAGCGGCCGTACCGACGTCATCACCTTCGGATCGGGCTTCTTCACGCTCCGCGCTGACGCGGGCGAGATGAACGGCGAAGTGCGGCTCGACGCCGCCGCGCGCGGCCTGATTTCGGGCAAGTTGCGCGCGGACCGCGCGGGATCGGGGATGCTCGACTGGCCGGTGCGCGGGCAATTGCAGATTGCCACGGGCGAGCTCGGCTTCGTCACCTTGTACGTACCCGAGATCGACCGCGCCGCCGGGCACTTCGATGCGAATCTCTCGTTCGCCGGGACGCTCGGCAGACCCTCCGCATCCGGCGTCATCAAGCTCACCAGCGGCGAGCTCGACCTCTACCAGCTCAACCTCGCGTTGCGCGCGGTCGAGATGGAAGCGCGCATCGCCGCCAACCGCCTGGAGTTCAAGTCCACCGCGAAGGCCGGCGCAGGCACGCTCGCGAGCTCGGGAAAACTCGAGTGGCGCGAAAGCCTGCCGTACGGCGAGATCACTGTCGATGGACAGAACCTGCGCGTGGTCGATGTGCCCGAGGCGCGGATCGATGCCTCTCCCGATCTCGATTTCCGCATCAACGGCCGCGAGATCCACGCCATCGGAGAAGTGCGCATTCCGAAGGCACGCATCCAGCCCGCGGATCTGACCAATGCCGTCCTGCCGTCGGCCGATGAAAGACTCGTCGGGCCGACGGAGGAAATCGAGGAGGATCCATTCCTCGTCACGAGCGACATCACGATGACGCTCGGCGACGACGTCACCATCGAGACCTACGGCCTGTCCGGTCACATCACCGGCAGCATCCGCGAAAGCACCTCGCCCGGAGAGCCGACGCGCGCCCGGGGCGAGTTGCAGGTGAAGGACGGTCAGTACCTCGCGCTCGCGCGCAAACTCGACATCGAACGGGGCCGGCTCATTTTCAATGGCGGCTTGCTGGCCGATCCCGCCATCGACATTCGCGCGGTGAAGGTCTTTCCGGACCGCAAGGCCGGCGTCAACGTGCGCGGCAGCCTGCGTGAGCCGCGGCTCTCGTTCTTTTCCGAGCCATCGCTCCCGCAGTCGGACATCGTGCAGATCCTGCTCGCGGGCTCTCCGTACAACGCCGTTTCGGGGTCCGGTACGAGCACGGGCAAAGGGTCGCAGGAAGTCGCCGGCCAGGCCGCCGCGATCCTGGCCTCGCAGCTCGGCAGCAAGCTCGGCATCCCGGACATCAGCGTCGAATCCGATCTCACGAGCGACACCTCACTGGTGCTCGGCCGCTATCTTTCGCCGCGCCTGTACCTGAGCTACGGCATCTCGCTCACGGAGTCGATCTCGACGGTCAAGATGCGTTACACGCTCAACGATCACTGGACCATCCGCACCGAGGCCGGCAAGGATCGCGCCGCCGATCTCGTGTTCACGATCGACAAATGAACACGCTCGAGTTGTTCGGCGCGGAAGCGCCGGAGGTCGTGCCGCTCGGCGATGGCATCGCGTTGCTGCGGGGCTTCGCCGCTTCTCGCGAGCTCATGCCGTTGATTCGGGAGGTGGCGACGCGCGCGCCGTTCCGCCATCTGGTGACGCCGGGTGGACAGACGATGTCGGTCGCAATGACCAACTGCGGTCCGCTGGGCTGGGTCAGCGATCGCAGCGGGTATCGTTACAGCCCGCGCGATCCGCTGACCGATCGCGACTGGCCGCCGATGCCCGCGATGTTCCTGAGGCTCGCGCGCGCCGCGGCCGCGAAGGCGGGCTTTCCCGAGTTCGTGCCCGACGCCTGCCTGATCAATCGATATGCGGAGGGCGCGCGTCTCACCGCGCACCGCGACGCGGACGAGCAGAACTTCGCGCAGCCCATCGTTTCGGTGTCGCTCGGGCTGCCGGCGAGTTTCGCGTTCTACGGACTCACGCGCGGTGGCAAGGGCCGCGGCGTGTCGCTGGTGGACGGCGACGTGCTGGTGTGGGGCGGACCGTCACGGCTGGTCTATCACTCGGTTCGGCCGATCAAGCCCGGCAACCATCCGCTGACCGGCAACTTCCGCTACAACCTCACGTTCCGGCACGCGCGCTGACTAGTTCCGCGCGTGCAGCATCTTGAAGAGCCGGTCGCCCTTGAAGCCGAAGTTCTCGCGCGCGTACGCGTACTCCCACAGCAACGGCGTCGAATACAACACGGTGCCCTTGCCGGTCAGCGGATCGACTGACAGCGTGATGCTCGCGCTGCAGGAAGGCTTGGGGCTCCGGTCCGGGGCCGGGCACCAGCGCCAGATGCTGAACCGCCGCTCGGACGGGTCGTTCGAGTCTCCATCGAGTGTTTCGATGAGCACGTGCCCGCGGAACAGGAAACCCTTCTGGCCGGCCATATTTGGCGATCAGTTTCTTCAGCACGCGGTCGTAGTTCGTGACGTGTTCCCGCGGCAGCGAGCGCAGCTGTTCGCGGGTCTCGCTCTCGAACAGCAGGCGCATGCCGCAGAACTTGTTCAGTTCATCGAAATCGATCGGAAGGTCCGTGCGTTTTCCGCTCGTTCCGGACCAATTCGCGCAGAACTGGTAGACGACGGGATGCAGCATGACCGGATCCGCCTCACCGAACTGGAGTCCCTGGTCCTGCATGACGTACTCCGAGAGCACATACATGCCGCCGCTGCCGTAGCTCTTGCGCGCCTGCTGCAGCAACGACTGGATGTCGCAGGTCACCGTCGCGCCCGAAAGCCCGAGCGTCTGGACGGACGTGACGCAGCTGAAATCCATGGGTCTCTCCACGCGCTGCATCCAGGCGGCGCCCACGCCGATGGGCTGCTCCGGCAGCCGCGTGAACTTCGAGCGCTGGTCGCCCCATTTGAATTCGGCGAAACCCGCGGGCGGCACGTATTTCACGCGCTTCGGCTCGTCATCGGCCCGGACGGACATGGCTGCGCAGATCAGGAACGGCGCGAGCACCCGCAACATCGATACCGTGATGGTTTTCATGGCATGCCGATTCTAACCACTCAGCGCGCTTTTATGGTCTCGAGCAGCGGCGAATCGAACATCGCGCCCGGGGAGATGACCGGTTCGTTCAGCGGGATCCGGCTGCCGTAACGCTCGCGCATCTTGGCCTTGACGGCCGCGTCGGCCAGGTCGAAGTCGCGCAGCTTCTGGCGGGCTCCGATTTCGAGACCGGTTGCGTCGCGGTACATCTTCCAGACGAGCTCGGAGCAGTAGATGCGGCCGTCCGACCATTCGAAGTACAGATCGTAGGGCTTGCCGGAATACTTCCCGGCGGCCCGCCGCAACTCGGCACCCTGCTCCGCCGTCAGGGGCCGTTTCAGGCGCTTCACGACGTACCCGCCGCGGTCGCCGCGCGCCGTCCAGCGCTCGAGCGGCGTGTAGCGCACCGTCGCGATGGCCTCGTACACGTAGGGCTTGCCGTCCCGCATGAAGATGACACCCATGTGGCTCCACGGTGAATGCGTGGCGCGCTGGATGGCGGCGCTCTGCGCGGAACGCGAGGTGTGGAAGATGATGTCGCCGTCGCGCAGGCCGCCTGCGGCGTTGGCGTATCCACAGGCGATCAGACCACCCAGCAATGCCAGCGAGAAAATCCGCACGTGCCGCTCCTCCCGTGACCTATGATGCCGGCCTTTTTCGTGCCTGAGGAATCGCCATGCACTTCCTCCTTTTCTATACATACGTCCCGGACGTGCTCGAGCGCCGTGCGGAATTCCGCGGCGCGCATCTGAAACACGCCCGAGCCTCAATCGCCCGCGGCGAGCTGCGGCTCGGCGGCGCTCTCGCGGATCCGGTCGACGGCGGCGTCCTGTTCTTCTCCGCCCCCTCGAAGGCCGTGGTCGAGCAGTTCGCGAAGGACGATCCGTACGTCACCAGCGGCCTGGTCACGAAATGGGTGGCCCGTGAGTGGACCACCGTGGTCGGCGAAGGTGCCGCCCACCCGCTGCCTCCCGGACTGTAGGCGGCAAGCCAGTTCACGGACGTACTGAATGATTGTTGACGGCCCGTGCATTTTTATGCACCATGCGCGCTCTTTATGCACACCGACCATCATCGCGAGGCGCGTCGCACCGCCATCGTCCGCCTGCTGCGCAGCTCTCCGGTGCGCCGCCAGCAGGAGCTCGTGCGCCTGCTGAAACGCGAGGGTCATGCGGTCACGCAATCATCCGTGAGCCGCGACCTGCGCGAGCTCGGCGTGCTCAAGCACAGCGAGGGGTATGTCCTGCCCGACGACGCGGAGATTTCGGCGAGAACGCAGGACAATTTCACCACGGTGGCGCAATTCGTGCGCGAGGTGCGCACCGCCGGTCCGTCGATCACGGTGGTCAAGACCACGATCGGTTCGGCGGGCAGCGTTGCCGCCGCCATCGACAAGGCGGGATGGAGCGAGGTCGCGGGCACGGTATCCGGCGACGATACGATTTTCATTGCCACCGCGGATGCGCGCGCCCAGGCGGCGGTGCTCGGGCGGCTGAGCGAAGCTTTCGGAGTTTGAATAAAAATGAGCGCTGAGCAAAAGAAACCCATCGTCCTCGCCTATTCCGGCGGACTGGACACCTCCTTCCTGGTGCCGTGGCTCAAGGACAACTACGGCCGCCCGATCATCACGGTCACGGTGGACACCGGCGGCATCGACGCGGCCGGCGCGCAGACATTGGCCCAACGGTCGAAAGCCTATGGGGCGATCGAGCATCACCAGGTCGACGCGCGCGCCGACTATTTCGAGCAGGTCCTGCGCTTCCTGGTCATGGGCAACGTGCGCCGTGGCCAGCTCTATCCATTGTGCGTGGGCGCGGAGCGCGTGATGCAGGCGCAGACGATCGCGCTGATGGCGCGCAAGCTCGGTACGAACTCCATCGCGCACGGCTGCACGGCCGCGGGCAACGACCAGGTGCGCTTCGAAGTCGCACTGCGCACGCTGGCGCCCGAGCTCGAGGTGATCGCACCGGTGCGCGACAAGGCGTTCAAGCGCCAGGAAGAGCTCGACTATCTGAACGCGCGCAACCTGCCGCTGCCGCCGTACGGCGCCGCGTATTCGATCAATCGCGGACTGTGGGGCGTCACGATCGGCGGCAAGGAGACGTTGACTTCCGAAGGCAGCATTCCGGATTCCGCCTGGGTGTTGTCGAAGAATGCTTTCAGCAATCCCCAACCACCGGCGCAGCACACCATCGAATTCGAGAAGGGCCGCCCGGTGGGCATCGACGGCAAGAAGATGTCCGCTGTCGAGGTGGTCGAGGCTCTCGAGACGCTGGGCGCGCCCTATGGAATCGGCCGCGGCATCCACCTGGGCGACACCATCATCGGCACCAAGGGCCGCGTCGCGTTCGAGGCGCCCGCCGCCGAGACGCTGCTCACTGCGCACCGCGAGCTCGAGAAGCTCGTGCTCACCCCGCGCCAGCAGCGCATCAAGGAATCGCTCGCCGGACCCTACGGCGACTGGGTGCACGAGGGCCAGCTGCTGGATCCCGTGTGCCGCGACATCGAGGCGTTGTTCCTCTCGTCGCAGGCGCGTGTCACCGGCAAGGTCCACGTGTTGTTCCGGCCGGGTAGTTTGTTCATCGAGGGCGTCGAGTCGCCGCACTCGCTGATGGCCGTGTCCAAGGGCGTGTACGGCGAGTCGCACGGCGAATGGACGCCGCAGGACGCGCTCGGCTTTTCGAAGATCGTTTCTTTGACGGGCATGTTCCATGCCCGTGCTGGAGGTAAGTGAGATGCGTACGGTAGTCGTGGACAAGATCGCGTCGGTGACGCAAGCCTGCGGCCTCGGCAACGAGGTGCGCGTTTCCACGGACAACATTCCTTCCGAGGAAGGCGTGGTCGTGGTCGTGGAGATCCTGACCAACAAGTCCACCTACAACACGCTCGAGCTCACGAGCGGCCGCATGGCCAAGGTGAGCCAGGGCGACATCGTCGTGGGCGCGCTCGGCCATCGCAAGGCGCTGTTCGGCTATTCGGGCCACGTGCCCGAGAGCGTGAAGCCCGGCGACATCCTGCAGATGCTCAACATCGGCGGCGTGCTCGGCGTGTGCGACTCGGTGAACCCCGACAAGGGCAAGCCGTTCGACTGCCGCGTCATCGGCGGCGTGCTCGATTTCCCGTACCTCGGCGAACGCATCGGCGTGCCGGCGCGCGTCGGTTATCGCCAGCTCGACTACAACGCCGCGCTCAACACCGCGGGCGTGCCGGTGGTGGCGCTCGCCGGCACCTGCATGGAGGCCGGCAAGACGGCCGCGGCGGCCGCGATCATCTCGCGCATGCGGCATCGCGGCCTCGTCGTCGACGCGTTCAAGGCCACGGGCGTTTCCCTGCGCCGCGACATCATGGCGTTCGAAGACGCCGGCGCGCGCAACACGCTCATCTTCACCGACTTCGGCATCGTGTCGACCACGCGCAAGGTGGGGCCGGCACTGACGCGCACCATGCTCACCGAGCTCGCGGACAAGAAGCCCGACGTCATCGTGTTCGAGCTCGGCGACGGGCTCATGGGCACGTACGGCGTGGACTCCATCCTCGAGCAGGAGGACCTGCGCAAGGCATTCACCGGCGTGGTGCTCTCGGCCAACGACCCGGTGGCGGCCTACGGCGGCGTCGACATCCTGCGCAAGAAGTACGGCATCGAGCCCGTCGCCGTGACCGGCCCTTCCACGGACAACGCGGTTGGCGTGCAGATCATCCAGGAGCAGTTGAAGGTGCCCGCGTTCAACGCGCTGGCGGCTGGCGCCGCGCTCGGCGACTCGATCATCAATTCCGTCGGCCTGACGCAGGCGCGCGCGCTGGAACGCGCGGCGACCGGTTGAACCGATGACCACGCGTATCCCGGCCATCGTGCTCGGCGGCACCGGCTATGTCTCCGGTGAATTGCTGCGCCTCATTCTCGGCCACCCGAACTTCGAGCTCGCGGGCGTGATGTCCGACAGCTCGCCCGGCGAGGTCGCGGGCAAGTCGTTCCCGCATCTCGCAGGCACGCTCGGCAATACGACCTTCAAGTCGCAGGTCGAAATCGCGGCGCTGATCGGGCTGGAGAAGACATCGGCCGTGTTCTGCGCCGCGCCGCACGGAGCTGCCGCCGCATTGATCGACACGTTGCTCAAGGCCGGCGAAACCGCGGGCACCAGGCCGCGCTTCGTCGACATCTCGGCGGATTTTCGTTACGCGACGGCCGCCGCCTATGAAGCCGTCTACAAACATCCGCACGGCGCGCCGCATCGGCTCGCGCACTTCACCTGCGCGGTGCCGGAACACCTGAAAACCGCGCCGACGCCGCACGTCGGCGCATCCAGGCTGTTTCTCCACGTCGATCCTGCTCGCCAGCGTGCCGCTGCTCGCTTCGGGATGGGTCGATCCGACGCTGTTCGTGAGCGGCGTCACCGGCAGCACCGGTTCCGGCCGCAAGCCGGTCGAAGGCACCCATCATCCGACGCGGCACAGCGACCTGTATTCGTACGGCGCGCTGGGTCATCGCCACACGCCGGAAATCACCGCGCTCGCGAAGGCGGCCACCGGCGTCGACGCCGAGTATTCGTTCGTGCCGCATTCCGGTCCATTCGCGCGCGGCATCCACGCGACCGTGCAGGCGCGCCTGAAATCGCCGCGCGACGCGGCGGCCGTCATCGGCATGCTGCGCGAGTACTACGCGGGCGCTCCGTTCGTGCGGGTGCTCGACTCCGCGCCGCGCGTGAAGGACATCGTCGCCAGCAACTACGCGCACCTCTGCGCCGCGGCCAACGGCCGCACGGTCGCGGTGATGAGCGTGGTCGACAACCTCAACAAGGGTGCGGCCGGCGGCGCCGTGCAATGGATGAACCGGTTGTTCGCCTTGCCGGAGACGGCGGGGCTGACCGCACCGGCCGCCGGCTGGACCTGACATGAACGCCGAAGTGAAACCCGCCTCTCCCGCCGACGGCCTCGCGCCGGTCTACGCGCAGTACCCCATCGAAGTGGTCGGCGCCGAAGGCGTGTGGCTGCACACGCGTGATGGCCGCAAGGTGCTCGACCTGTACGGTGGTCATGCGGTGGCGTCGCTGGGCTACGGCCACAAGGGCTGGACGCAGGCGCTGGCAACCCAGGCCGCGCAGATGAATTTCCAGACCAACGCCGTACCGATGGAGATCCGCGCACGTGCCGCGAAGAAGCTGCTGAGCTTCTCGAAGCTGCCGTTCGACAGCGTGTTCTGGATCAACTCCGGCGCCGAGGCCAACGAAAACGCCTTCAAGATGGCGTTCAAGATGCGCCCGGGACGCACCCACGTCGCGGCGGTGGAGCAGAGCTTCCACGGGCGCACCGCGGCCTGCGCCTCGACCACGTGGCAGGCGCCGCAGAAATGGTTCTTCCTGCCGCGCGCGCCGTTCGACGTGAGCTGGATCAAGCGTCGCGATGTTGCGGACATCGCCAATCACGTCACCGAGAACACGGCGGCGGTCATCGTCGAGCCCGTGCAGGGTGTCGGCGGCGCCTTCGACATGGGCCAGGAGTTCCTCGCGGCACTGCGCAAGCGCTGCGACGAGACCGGCGCGTTGCTGATCTTCGACGAGGTCCAGTGCGGCGTCGGTCGCAGCGGCACTCCGTTCGCGGCCAACTACTACGGCGTGATGCCCGACATGATCACGACGGCCAAGGCGCTGGGCAACGGCTTCCCCGTGTCCGCGCTGCTGCTGACGCCGCCGATCACCGCCTCGCTCAAGATTGAAAATCTCGGCACGACGTTCGGGGGCGGGCCCATGGCCTGTGCCGTCGCCGAAGCCACGCTCGACGCCATCGAGAAGGAAGGCCTGCTCGACAACGTCACGCGCGTCTCCAGCTACCTTCAATCGACTATTCGCGTGGGTCCGGTTGTTGGACTTCAAGGCCTCGGATTCCTCCACGGCCTGCGCTTGAACAAGCCCGCGAAGGACGTGCAGAAGGCGCTGCTCGCAAAGGACATCCTCGCGGGCACCGCGGGAGATCCCGCGATCCTGCGCCTGCTGCCCGCCTTCATTCTCAAAGAGGAACACATCGACCGGCTGCGCGCGGCTCTCGTCGACTTATAACAATGAACAATTTCCTCGATCTCGCGGATCTCTCGCGCGAGCAGGTGGTCGATCTGCTCGCGCTCGCCGAGCGTCTGCAGAAGAAACCCGAGCCGCAGGCATTGGCCGGAAAAATCCTCGGCCTGCTGTTCTTCAACCCGAGCCTGCGCACGCTCGCGTCCATGCAGGCCGCGATGGCGCGCCTGGGCGGAACCTCGTTCGTGATCGCCGCGGGCCAGGGAACGTGGCAGCTGGAGACGCGGCGTGGCGCGGTCATGAATGGCGCTCCCGCGGAACATGTCCGCGAAGGAGTGCCAGTACTGTCCCACTATTGTGACGCTCTGGGCATTCGTAACTTCGCTGGCGGCGTGGATCTCGCGGCCGATCTGGGTGAAACGGCGTTCAAGGAGATGACCGGGCTCGTCTCGAAGCCGGTCATCAACATGGAGTCGGCGGCGAATCATCCCTGCCAGGCCCTGGCCGACTGGAAGACGCTCGATGACCTCACCGTGCCGCGCAAGGCGAAGTTCGTGTTGTCGTGGGTGAACCACCCGCGCGCGCTGCCGCTCGCGGTGCCGGCCGCCACCGTCCACATGGCGGCGATGCGCGGCATGGAAGTCGTGGTGCTGCGGCCCGAAGGTTTCGCGCTGCCCGCGCCCATCATGCAGAAGGCGGCAGCGGCCGCCGCCGCCGCGGGTGGAACCCTGCGGGAAACCGCCGATCGCGACGACGCGATGAACGGCGCGCACGTCATCTACGCCAAGGAGTGGGGCTCGACTTCGCACTACGGCGACGCCGAGGCGGATGCGCGCCAGCGCGCCGCGCTCGCCGACTGGTGCGTGCGCGACACCTGGTTCACGCGCGCCGCGGTCGACTGCAAACTCATGCACTGCCTGCCGGTGCGGCGTAATGTCGCCGTCGCCGACGAGGTGCTCGATGGCCGGCGCAGCGTCGTGCAGCGCGAGGCCTACAACCGGATGGTCGTCCAGGCCGCTGTGCTGCACCGCCTGCTCGCCACTCCTCACTGAACCGCCTGTCCAATCAGTTACCGGAACTCACAATGATCATGCATCGCCCCGACCCCGCCGCCGCCATCCGCAGCCTCCGCAGCGCGGCACCCTACATCCGCATGTACAAGGGCAAGACCTTCGTCGTGAAGGCCGGTGGCGGCGTGTTCTCCGACGCGGCCGCGGTGCGCGGCCTCATCGAGCAGATCGCCATCCTTCACTACTTCGGCGTGCGCGTGGTGTTCGTGCACGGCGGCGGCCCGCAGCTCACCGAGATCACCGAGGCGCTGGGCGTGCCCACGCGCATGGTGCAGGGCCGGCGCGTCACCGACCAGAAGGCGATCGACGCGACCTCCATGGTGCTCAATGGCCTCATCAACACGAAGTTGCTGGCGCTGTGCCGCGAGATGAACATCGACGCAATCGGCGTCAGCGGCGTCGACGCCGGGCTGATACGTGCGCACAAACGCGCGCCCGTGAAGATCGATACCGGCGAGACCATCGATTACGGCTTCGTGGGCGACATCGACAGCATCGACACCACCGTCATCAACAAGCTGCTCGACAACGGCCTCATGCCCATCGTCAGCCCGCTGTCCGCCGATGATTCCGGCACGTTGCTCAACATCAACGCCGACACGGTGGCCGCCGCCATCGGCGCCGCGCTCAGCGCCGAGAAGCTCATGTTGTGCACGGGAGCGCCGGGCATCCTCGCCAACGTCGAGGATCCCTCGTCGATCATTTCGTACACCGACCTCGCCGGCCTCAAGCGGCTGCGCGACGAGAAGAAGATCATCGACGGCATGTTGCCGAAGGCCAAGGCCATCGAGGACGCGCTGCGCGGCGGCGTGCGCCGCGTGCACGTGATGTCGTACAAGTCGGGCGAAGGCATCCTGGCCGAAGTGTTCACCAACGAAGGCGCTGGCACCCTGATCGTCGCCGACATCAACGCGCTCTCGCCGGCCGAGCAGCAAGTCGGGAAATAACCTGTCATGTCGCGGCTGTGGGACAAGGGTGTCGATCTCGACCAGCGGGTGCTGCAGTACACCGCGGGCGACGACTACGCCCTCGACGAACGCCTCGTGAAGTACGACGTGCGCGCCTCGATCGCACATGCCGAGACGTTGCACGCCGCCAGGCTGCTCGACGCCGCCGATCTCGTCCTGATCCGCGATGCCCTCGAGGCGCTCGGCGCCGACCATGCGGCCGGCAACTGGAAGATCGAGCTCGCGGACGAAGATGGACAGACCGCGCTCGAGAGGCGCCTGACGGCGCGCATCGGGCCCGCCGGCGGTCGCGTGCACCTGGGGCGCTCGCGCAACGACCAGGTGCTGAGCGCGCTCCGGCTCTATCTACTCGATGCGGCGCGCGAGCTCGCGCAGGGCGCGGAAAGCGCCGCGGCCGCGCTCGACGCGCTCAAGGCGCGCGATGGGGCGCTGCCGCTGCCCGGTTACACGCACATGCAGCAGGCCATGCCGAGCACGGTGGCGCTGTGGGCGGACGGATTCGCCGCGGAATTGCGCGACGACGCGAAAGCGCTGGCCGCGTGCACGCGCCGCGCCTCCCTGAGCCCGCTCGGATCGGCCGCGGGGTACGGCACGCCGGGACTGCCGCTCGATCGCGAGCTGGCCCGGCACAAGCTGGGGTTCGAGGCCGTACATGCGCCCGTGACGGCCGTGCAGCTGTCGCGCGGCAAGGCCGAGGCGGAGCTGCTGTTCCAGTGCGCCCTGCTCATGCAGGACCTGGGGCGCCTCGCCTCGGACCTGATGCTCTTCTATACGCAGGAATTCGCGTTCGTCGCGCTGCCTGCGGAGTTCACCACCGGCTCGTCGATCATGCCGCAGAAGCGCAACCCGGATGTCTTCGAACTGGTGCGCGGACGCACGGCCGTGGCCCATGCCTGTCTCGCCGAAGTCCTGGGAATATTCGCGAAGCTGCCCTCGGGATACCAGCGCGATCTGCAGCTGATCAAGCCGCCGTTGTTCCGTGGCATCGACGTCGCCCTCGCCACGGCCGCCATCATGGCCGTAGGAATCGATGGCGTGCGTTTCCGCGCGGACCAGATCAAACTCGACCCCGCGATCCACGCCGCCGAAGAAGCGAATGCGCTGGTCGCTCGCGAGGGCATACCATTCCGCGAGGCATACCGCCGCATCGGCGAGAAGTACCGCAAGTAATCCGTCCCCGCGCCGCGGTGACGCCGGCCGCAAGGGGACTCGATGGCAATCTGGTTCGTGAACGATCCATCCATAGATGACGCCAACGCCAGCCAGGCGGGGCTGCTGGCGCCGCACCTCGGCATCCGTTTCACCGAGTTCGGCGAGGACTTCCTGCGCGCCACCATGCCGGTGGAGCCGCATACCCGCCAGCCGATGGGTTACCTGCACGGCGGTGCCTCACTGGTGCTCGCCGAGACCGTGGGGAGCGTCGCCGCGAATTTCGTGGTCGACCGTTCGAAGCACCGGTGCATGGGCCAGGAGATCAACGCGAACCACCTGCGCCCCGTGGCCGAGGGTCTCGTGACCGGCACGGCGCGGCCCCACCACATCGGCACGCGCAGCCAGGTATGGAGCATCGAGATCCGCGATGCGCGGGAACGACTGGTGTGCATCTCGCGTCTCACCATGGCCGTCATCGACTGGCGGCCGCAGGCCACGACCGAAAAAGGCGCTTTGAAATGAAAGTCTCGCCGCGAATCGCCGCGCTGCTCGCCTTCGCGCTCGCCGCGTGCGGGCAGAAGGGCCCGCTCTATCTACCCGACACCACGCAGGGAGAGATCGTCACGCGGCCCACGCAGACCCCGGCGGAGACTTCGAATTCTCCGGCGACGCCCGACACGTCCGGGCCGGCGACCTCGCCCGCGCCCGAGGTGACGGCGCCCGAGTCCGCCGAGCCTCCCGTCGAAGAGCCGAAGCCCGAAGAAAAGAACAGGCAAAACGGCGCGACGCCGCCGAAGTAGTCCATGAACAAGCCGGATCTCGTCCTCGTCGACGGCTCGTCGTATCTGTATCGCGCGTTCCACGCGTTGCCGCCGTTCACCAACTCGCGTGGCGAGCCCACGGGCGCCGTGTTCGGCGTGCTCAACATGCTCGCGAAATTCCTCAAGGACTACGACCCCGAACGCATCGCGGTGGTGTTCGACGCGTCGGGCAAGACGTTTCGCGACGAATTGTTCGCCGAGTACAAGGCGCATCGCCCGCCGATGCCCGACGACCTGCGCTCGCAGATCCAGCCGCTGTTCGAGGCGGTTAAGGGACTGGGCCTGCCGATCCTGCGCGAGAGCGGCGTGGAGGCGGACGACGTCATCGGCACGCTGGCCTGCGCGGCTGCGAAGCAGGACATGAACGTCCTCATCTCGACGGGCGACAAGGACATGGCCCAGCTCGTCAATCCGCGCATCACGTGCATCAACACCATGAGTGGCACGGTGCTGGATCGTGCGGGCGTGAAGGCGAAGTTCGACGTGTTCCCCGAGCAGATCATCGACTACCTCGCGCTGGTCGGCGACAGCTCGGACAACATACCCGGCATCGACAAGGTGGGTCCCAAGACCGCCGCCAAGTGGCTGGGCCAGTACTCGACGCTCGACGCGCTGGTGGCCGACGCCGCAAACGTCAGCGGCAAGGTGGGCGAGAACCTGCGAGCGGGCCTCGGCACGCTCGAGCTCGCGCGCAAGCTCGCGACTATCCGCACCGACCTCACGCTGCCCGTCACGCTCGATGAGCTGAAGCGCAGGCCGCACGACTTGCCCGCGCTGCGCGAGCTGTACTCGCGACTCGAGCTGCGCTCGTTGCTCAAGCAGCTCGATGGCGCGGGCGGCGACGCGGTCGAGGCGACTGGCGCTCCGGCACCGGCGACGCAGGTGCCGGCCACGGGCCCGACTCTCGATGGCGCGGCGCGCGTCATCGCGACGGCGCCGCGCATGTACGAAACGATCAACACCGACGCGGAACTCGACGCGTGGATCGCGAAGCTCTCGGCCGCGCCGCTGTTCGCGTTCGACACCGAGACCACGAGCCTCGATTACATGGTGGCCGAGATCGTCGGCGTTTCTTTCGCGGTGTCGCCGGGTGTCGCGGCCTACCTGCCGCTGAAGCACGACTACCCGGGTGCACCGGACCAGCTCGACCGCGCGTCCAGCCTCGCGAAACTCAAGCCGCTGCTCGAGTCGGAGAAACACGCGAAGGTCGGCCACCACCTGAAATACGACGCTCACGTGCTGCACAACCACGGCATCGAGCTGCGCGGCATGGCCTATGACTCGATGCTCGAGTCGTACGTGTGGAACAGCGTCCTGCGGCACGACATGGATTCGGCCGCCGAGCGTTACCTGGGCATCCGCACGATTCATTACGAAGACGTCGCGGGCAAGGGCGCGAAGCAGATCCCTTTCAGCCAGGTCGCGATCGAACAGGCCTCCGAATATTCGGCGGAGGATTCGGATGTCACGCTGCGCCTGCACCAGGTGCTGTGGCCACAGATCTCCGCCATGCCGGCACTCAAGGCGCTGTACGAGGACATCGAGCAGCCGCTCGTCCCCGTGCTCAAGCGCATGGAAGAACACGGCGTGCTGCTCGACCGGCAGATGCTGCGCAAGCAGAGCTCCGAGCTCGCAAAGCGGCTGATGGAGGTGCTGGCGCAGGCGCACAAGGAAGCCGGCGCGCCGTTCAACCTCGACTCGCCCAAGCAGCTCGGCACGATCCTGTTCGAGAAGATGCAGCTGCCGGTGGTGCGCAAGACTCCCACCGGCCAGCCATCGACGGCCGAAGACGTGCTCGAGGAGCTCGCCGAGAACTATGCGCTGCCCAGGCTCATCCTCGAGCACCGCAACCTGTCGAAGCTCAAGTCGACGTACACGGACAAACTACCCGAGCAGATCAACGCGACGACGGGCCGGGTGCACACCAGCTATCACCAGGCCGTGGCCGCCACGGGCCGGCTCTCCTCCCAGGACCCGAACCTGCAGAACATCCCGATCCGCACGCCCGAGGGCCGTCGCATCCGCCAGGCGTTCGTCGCGCCCGAGGGGCACGTGCTGCTGGCCGCCGACTATTCGCAGATCGAGCTGCGCATCATGGCGCACCTGTCGGGCGACGCAGGCCTGCTGAAGGCGTTCGCGAGCGACCAGGACATCCACCAGGCGACGGCTGCCGAAGTCTTCGGCACGCCGGTCGACCAGGTGAGCGCCGACCAGCGCCGGTCGGCGAAGGCCGTGAACTTCGGACTCATCTACGGCATGAGTGCCTTCGGCCTGGCCGCGCAGCTCGGCATTCCGCGCGGCACCGCGCAGGAGTACATCGACCTGTATTTCGCGCGTTACCCGGGCGTGAAACGCTACATGGAGGAAACCCGCGCCGCGGCGAAGGCCCAGGGCTGGGTCGAGACGGTGTTCGGCCGGCGGCTCTACCTACCGGACATCAACGCCCGCAACAAGCAGTTCCAGCAGGCCGCGGAACGCGCCGCGATCAATGCGCCCATGCAGGGCACGGCTGCCGACATCATCAAGCGCGCGATGATTTCCGTCGACCGCATGTGCACCGGATCGAGCGGCGCGCAGCTCATCATGCAGGTGCACGACGAGCTGGTGCTCGAGGTGCGTGCCGACCGGGTCGCGGAAGTCGCGGAGGCCCTGCGCGGCCACATGATGGCGGCCGCGTCGCTGCGGGTTCCGCTCAAGGTGGACGTGGGAACGGGCGCCAACTGGGATGAAGCCCACTAGACGCTCACCGGCGGTCGCGAAATGCGATACCGTGGCGCTGCCCTAACAGGGTTTGTTTGTCGGCGGCTGGCGACGGTTGCGCAGGCGACCGTGCAGCGCGTCACAATGCTGAACGGAGCTCGTGAACCGTTAAGGGTTTCCGGATTCTAATCTCGCTTCCTAACCACCGTAGGAGAGGTCTCACATGAACATGAAGTTCGCAACGCTTGCCGCGCTCGGCTCGCTCGGACTGATGGCTGCCGCGCCGAACGCGCAGGCGGCGGACAACGGGTTCTATCTGGGCGCCGGCGTTTCCCAGGCCAATACCGAGCTCAGCTTCGACGAGTTCGGCAGCGGCGATGTCGACGACAACGGATTCAAGATCATCGCCGGGTTCCGGCCCCTGGATTTCCTGGCCGTTGAAGCGAATTACATGGATCTCGGCGGCGACAGCGAAGCCGGCACGGAGATCGACTCGAGTGCCCTCTCGGTGTCGGCGCTGCTCATCGCGGAGGTCGGCATCGTCGACCTGTACGCACGCGTCGGATACGCCAATTGGGACACGGAACTCAGCGACGCGGGCGAGAGCATCTCGGATGACGGCTGGGAACCCACCTATGGCGTCGGCGTCGGTGTCCACTTCGGCAGCATTGGAGTGCGGGCCGAGTACGAGAGACTCGAGGCCGAACCTTTCGAGGACGAAGTCGGCGGAATTGACCTCGAGTTCAGCACGATCACGCTCAGCGTCACCTATACGTTCCTGTAGCATTCCCACCACAGGTCGCATCGTAACCACATGATTTCCCGTCGAAGTTTTTGAGAATTTTCGGAACCTTTCCGAGGGTCCGAGTGTCTCAACAACTGAGCGCGTAAAACCGCTCCCCGCTTCCCTCCCTGAGCGGGTTGACCCGGTTCACGAGACCTGTGCCGGGTTAGTCTGGCCCCGGTGGTTCTGCCACCGGGGCTTTCTTTTTTAGGGCTCCGCCCACGAAGGAAACGGCGCCGAAGCGGCGCCGTATGAGAATGGCTGCCGTTACTCCGTCAGCATGCTCAACAGGCGTTTCTGCGCCGTCTCCACTCCCACCTTCTCAGGTGACGAAAACAGCTGCGCGGTCATTCCCTCGGGTAACCGGGATTCTGCCTCCTTCAGGGCCGCCGCCCGATCACGCTGATTCAGCTTGTCCGACTTGGTGAGCAGGACGTGGACCTGCCAGCGGGCAGCTTCCGCCCACGCGATCAGCTGCTCGTCCGACTCAGAGATTCCCCGGCGGATGTCCACGATCAGGAACAGGCCGGCGATCGCGGCACGCGACGGCAATGCCTCGATGAGCCGAGTCCACTGTTCTCGCTCGGGTGGCGGCGCCTCCGCGTAGCCATAACCCGGCAGGTCGATGATGCGGCGGCCAGGCTCGACCTCGAAAAAATTGAGGAGACGCGTCCGTCCCGGAGTCTTGCTAGTACGCGCCAGCCCATTGCGCACGAGCACCGTGTTGATGGCACTCGACTTGCCCGAGTTCGATCGGCCCGCGAAGGCGACCTCGCGGCCGACGTCCTCGGGAAACTGGTCGACACCGGCGACCGAAAGCAGGAAATGCACGTTGGGAAATTGCACGATGCCCTAGTGTACAATTCGGCGCCTTCCAGGGAGCCCGCAAGACCATGATTGAAAGCAGATTTTTCGTAACGCTTGCCGCCGCATTCGCCCTTGCCGCGCTCGCCGCGGCGCCCGCCTCCTCCCAGGACGCGGTCAAGGGATCGGCCGACGCCGGTGCCACGAAGGCCGCGGTCTGCACGGCTTGCCACGGCGTCAACGGAAACAGCGTGAATCCCGAATGGCCGAGCCTCGCGGGACAAAACGCCGCCTACCTCCGCGAACAGCTCGCGATGTTCAAGGCCAGGAAGCGCAACAACCCAATCATGGCGCCCATCATCGAGCCGCTCGGCGAACAGGACTTCGCCGATCTCGCCGAATTCTTCGCCGCGCAGACGCCGGCCGGTCTCGAAGCCGACCCTTCCTACTGGAAGGCGGGCGAGGCGCTGTACAGGTCGGGTGATGCCGCGCGCAACATCCCTGCCTGCACCGCCTGTCACGGCCCCGCCGGACAGGGCAACGCGGGCGCGGGTTATCCGGCACTTCGCGCGCAGCACTCGGTCTACACCGTGAAGCAGCTGCAGGACTACCTGACGAAGAATCGCTACCGGGATGCGAACGACACCAACAACGTCAACACGACGCGCAACAGCGCCATGATGACCACGATCGCGGCGCGCCTCACACCGGAAGACATCCGCAATCTCGCCTCGTACCTGCAGGGATTGCGCTAACTACCGCCGGGCGAAAAATGAAACGCGCCTACTTTCCGTTCGCCGCTCTCGTCGCCGCTTCGCTCGGCTGCGTGTGGGCGCTCAACGCCTGCGCGCGCGAGCCTGCCGAACCCCTGCGGGTCGCCGCGGCGCAGAAGCCGGCATCCGTCCTGGACAAGTGGCAGGCCGGCACGAACTACGCACTGCTGCCGAACCCGCAGCCGACCAACGTCAAGCCGGGCAAGGTGGAGGTCAGCGAGGTCTTCTGGTACGGCTGCGGTCACTGCTATGCACTCGATCCGATGCTCGAGAGCTGGAAGCAGAACAAGGCCGCGTACATCGAGTTCGTACGCATCCCGGTGGTTTGGGGTCCCGTGCACCAGCAGCACGCGAGGCTCTACTACACGCTGCAGGCGCTGAGCCGCGCCGACCTCCATCAAAAGGTTTTCGATGCGATCCACAAGGATCGCAACATCCTCGCGGCGCAGACCGACGCGGAAGCACGCGCACTGCACCTCGCCTTTTTCAAGGCGCAGGGCGTCTCCGACAAGGATTTCAACGCCGCGTACGACTCCATGACCGTGGCCACGAACGTGCAGCGCGCGCAGGAAGCCACGAACCGCTTTCAGGTCACGAGCGTGCCGCTCATGATCGTCAACGGGAAATACACGACGGACGCCGGCATGGCCGGCGGCAATGGCACGCTGATGACCCTCATCAACGATCTCGCCGCGAGCGAGAAGCAGCGCTGACATTCCTCCCGGCGCGAAACTGTGCTGAGCGCCTTCATTCCCCAGCCGCAGGGTCTTGCACGATTCGAGTTGCGTGCGGGCGCGGCCATTCCGGGTGAGTCGATCTGGCTCGACCTGCTCGAACCCACGCCCAGCGAGGAAAAGCAGGTCGAGAGCTTCCTCTCGATCGACGTCCCGACGCGCGACGAGATGCGCGAGATCGAGTCGTCGAACCGGCTCTACGAGGAGGACGGCGCGCTCTACATGACGGCGACGGTCGTCACGAAGCTCGACTCCGATCTGCCCGAGAGCACGCAGATCACGTTCATCCTGTCGGCCGTCAAGCTGGTCACGAACCGGTATGTCGATCCGCTGCCGTTCCGGCGCTTCATCGCCTACGCGGAACGGCATCCGGCTTCGTGCAACTCACCGCCGGCCGTGCTGGCGGGCCTCGTGGAAGCCATCATCAACCGCGTCGCCGACGTCATCGAGCGGGTCGCGACCGACCTCGATGGGGCATCCGTGGAAGTCTTCAGCGCGTCGCGACGCAAGCGCGGCGCGATGCGCGATTTTCGCAAGGTGCTGGAGCGCCTTGGCCAGAACGGCGAGCTCATCTCCAAGGCCCGCGAGAGCCTCGTCAGCCTGAGCCGGCTGCTGACCTTCGTGCAGCAGAGCACGTCGGTGCCCATGTCCCAGGACGTCCGCGCCCGGTTCCGCACGCTGACGCGCGACGTCATGGCGATGAGCGATCACGCTTCGTTCCTCGGCACGAAGGTGTCGTTCATCCTCGATGCGACCCTGGGCCTCATCAATATCGACCAGAACAACATCCTCAAGATCTTCTCGGTCGTGACGGTGTTCCTGCTGCCGCCCTCGGTGATCGGAGCCGCCTACGGCATGAACTTCGAGCATATTCCCGGGGCCAACGAGCCGTGGGGGTTCTGGGGGGCGCTCGGCCTGATGCTGGCCTCGGCCATCGGGCCTTTCCTGTGGTTCAAGCGGAAGGGCTGGTTGTAGACTACGCACCTCCGCGCGCCCGTAGCTCAGCTGGATAGAGTGGCAGCCTCCGAAGCTGCAGGTCGCTGGTTCGAATCCAGTCGGGCGCGCCAGATTTTCCATGGATATACTTCGCGCCCATGAGCAAACAGGACAGCCATTTCTTCAATAATTTCAGTCTCGTTCTCGGCATTCTGTTTGCCGTGACACTGGGCCTTTTCGCCTTCGCCCGCCACATCGGCGAGGACCACCAGCTCAAGCAGGTCACCACTGATCCGCGCTATCTCGAAAGCGTCGAAGAACGGCTGAAGCCGATGGCCGCCGTCGCTGTCGCCGGCCAGGACAATTCCGCGCTGGCGATCAAGAACACGGGCCCGGTCACCGCCGCCGCCGCGCTGCCCGCCGACGGCACCGCCGCCTACGAAACCGCCTGCCTGGCCTGCCACGGCGCGGGCATCGCCGGCGCCCCGAAGACGGGCGACAAGGCCGCGTGGGCTCCGCGCATCGCCCAGGGCAAGGAAACCCTCTACCAGCACGCCATCGCCGGCTTCAACGGCAAGACCGGCGTGATGCCCGCGAAGGGCGGCCGTACCGATTGGCCCGACGACCTCATCAAGCAGGCCGTCGACCACATCATCGAGCTCAACAAGTAGTTAGCCGCGGGGCTCCCGGCCCCGCACGTCTCCCCTCGCCCGAGTTGGCGCGCCGCAATATGCGGCGGCGCAATCGATGCGCGCACCCCCGGGAAAAAGTCTCATCCCCGCATGTCCGCCGCGTCCGCCACGTTGCGTCGCCATGACTCCGCGCGCCCATATTTTCCGCGCTGAAGGACGCACATGCCGAGGGAGCCAAGATGGCGCGCACGATCGAATCAACCGGGATGCGAAGGGCATTCGGATTCCTGGTCATCCTGGCGTTGCTGCACGGTGGCGCGGGCGGGCTGCGCGCGCAGGAGGCGGCGCCATCGCGCGCACTCACCCCCGAGCAGCAGAAGGAGCTCGAATACCAGCGCTATCTGCGCGAGCAGGCAGCGCAGCGGGAACGGCAGCAGGCGACGCGCCCCGCCGCTCCGACCGGGCTGAGCGTCGACGGCGGTAGCGATGCCGCCGGCCCGGCCACGGTTCCGGCCGATGCGAACCCGAATGACAAGAAGCCCGCGGCCGGAATCGGCAACCGCCGTGCGCTCCGGGTCCAGGCGGCCCAGACCGCGGCGCAATCGGGCGCGGCGCAAGCCGAGGCAGATCACGGCTACGTCGCCAAGGCGGCGATCGTGAGAGTCATCCCGGTCCAGCTCCGCCCCGACGAGCGCATCGTCGTGGACGTCGAAATCCTGCTCAGGAAACAGATTTCCTCGGCCGACCTGGCGTCGAAGATGCGGCTGCTGCTCGATGGCGTCCCGCTCGAACCGTTTCCCCTGCCCGCGGAGCCCAGCGCACCGGTCGCCGCCGCCGTACCGGGAATTTCTCCAGGCCAGGGCGAACCGTCGGCTGTCCCATCTGCGCAGTCCAGCCGCCCGACGACTGCGCCGCGCCCCCTGGAGCCATCCAACACCATCAACATCACCCTGTTTGCGCGCGTGCCCAAGGACGCACGCTACGAGACCAAGATGCAGGTCTCGGTCTACAGCGGCCTCGATGAACGGATCATCGCCTCCGAAACGACGGAAACGATTTCCGCACCACCGATCGTCGCGCAGGAAACATTCTGGGAGCAGTACCGCTGGGCCATCATCATCGGCGTGGTCTTCATGCTCGGCGTCTTCGGCTACTTCAAGTCCGCGCAGGAACGCCGCGTCGCGCAGCAGAAGATCGAGTCGTTGCAGAACACCGTGCAGAGCACGCGCACCGTGCTCGGCCAGGTCTCGGGCGAGGCACCGAAGCAAAGCAGCCCCGACGCGCCGCCGGTCCGCAAGGTCGAAATTCCCGGCGTGATCCTCGAAGCGCTCGAACGTGGCGAGCTCGGCGTCATCGTCGGCGCGGGCGCGTCGGTGTACGCGAATTTGCCGGTGGGGGCGTCGCTGTGGCTCGGCGCGCTGGAGAAGCTCCGTGACGCCGTATCCGACGAACAACGGGAACAGCTCAAGAAGCTCATCCTCGAATCCGGATCCGACGCCGCGATCGAACCGCTGCTGTCGCTGATCGGTCGCGAGCGCGTGCTGCAGGCACTGGCCGCGCAGCTCGCGATGGAGCACGCCTCACCGAAGGAATTTCACAAATATCTCGCGACGCTGGCACCGCTCGGCGCGAAGAGATACGTCGATCTCAGCTGGGATCGCGTGCTCGAAGCCATGCTGAAGCCGGTGCAGGCCCGCTCGTTCTCTTCGCACAATTTCGTCGGGCTCTCCGAAGCCCTGCGTGCCACGCATGTGACGTTGATCAAACCTTACGGCGAAGTGGGCGAACCCGAAGGCATGTCGCTCACGCCGCCGGAGTTTCGGCGCCAGCTCTCGCAGGCGCCCGAGCTCGAGCGCTGTCTCGCTTCGTTGTTCTCCGCGCAGAACCTGCTGTTCGTCGGCATGAGCACGAAGGCGATCGAGCAGTTCCTCTCGAGCCTGCCCGCGCAGCTCGAGTCCTCGGGCCGCGAACATTTCGCGCTGGTGCCGTTCGAGTGGAGCCTGGAGCTGTGGTCGCAGGGCTTTGCCAAGCGCTACGGCATCACCGTGCTGCCGGTGGGCGCGGACGACAGCGACGAAGGCGCGACACAGGTGCTCGCACGCGTCGTCGATGAAGCCCAGCGCCGGCGCGCCGCGCACGCGCCGGCGGACACCCGGCAGTCTTCTTTCACCGGCATCGGCACGCTGCGCAGCGTGAGCCTGAGGAACATCGGCAACTTCAAGGCGATCGACGTCGATTTCGAGGATCACTGGAACCTGCTGCTCGGTGACAACGGCGGCGGCAAATCGACGATCCTGCGCGCCATCACGCTCGCGCTCTCCGGCAACGACGCGCGCGGCGAGGCCATGGCCGCGCGGCTGCTGCGCACCGGCGAGACGTCCGGCTCCATCGAGCTCTCGCTCGGTCCGACCGGTGCCACCAAGATCCGCACCACGCTGGTCCGCGATGGAACGCGCGTGAAGATCGGCTCGCCGCAGGTTACGCCGCTGCAGGCCGGCCAGGGTCTGGTGCTCGGCTTTCCGGCGCTGCGCGGCGTGACGACGACGCAGCCCACCGGGCCGACGCGCATGGACTCGCCCGACCCCAACGTCGACGACGTGGCGCCGCTGCTGCAGGAAAGAGTCGACACGCGCCTCAACCAGCTCAAGCAGTGGGTGATCAACACCGCGCTGCAGGCCGAATCCAAACCGTCCGGCCGCGAAGCGCAGATGTTCAAGACGTTCCGGCGCGTCTTGCGCGACGTCGTTCCTGGTCGGCACGTCGATTTCAAGGGTGTCGATCGCCAGACGTGGAACGTGTGGCTGCGGACCGACGACGGCGAGGCGTCGTTCGATTCGCTGAGCCAGGGCACGAGCTCGATCCTCGGCTGGGTCGGGGTGCTGCTGCAGAGGCTGTACGGCATCTATCCCACCGCCAAACAACCCGAGGACGGACCCGCGCTGGTGCTCATCGACGAGATCGATGCGCACCTGCACCCGCGCTGGCAGCGCAAGCTCGTCACGCTCACGCGCGAGCAGTTCCCAAACGTGCAGATGATCGCGTCGTCACATTCGCCGCTGCTCGCGGGCGCCATGCGGCGCAAGGAACTGCGCATCGTCGAACGCGATCCCGCCAGTGGCGAGATGAAGGCCGGCATGCCACGCGAGGACCTGCAGGGGCAGACGGCGGACCAGATCCTCACGAGCTCGCTGTTCGCGTTGCCGACCTCGCGCAGCCCGGAGGCCGAAGACCTGATCATCAAGTACTTCAAGCTCTACGAAAAACACGATCGCTCGAAAGGCGAGGAAGAACAGCTGCGCAAGCTGGAGGGCGACCTCGACCAGCTCAACTACGGCCCGTCGCGCCTCGTGCGGGAGGCCCAGCAGGCGATCGAACAGAAACTGGAAGCCCAGCTCGATGGAATTTCACCCGAGATGGCTGCGGCCATGAATGCACGCATGAGCGGTGGCAAATCCAAGGAGACCGCATGATCCCGGTCAACAAGTCGGCGCCGACGGCGGCGGAATTCGTGCAGTGGCACAACGACGCGGTCGATGCCATCGCCGCGATCAAGAAGAAATACAAACTCGGCATGAGCGTCGAGGTCGACGACACCCTCTACAAGCGCGCGATGCAGTTCCTGATGCCGCTGTTCAACAAGAAATGTGCGTACTGCGAATCGATCATCACGAATACGCATCCCGGCGACGTCGAGCACTACCGGCCCAAGGGCCGCCTCAAGGAAATCGACGGGAAGATCGTCAAGGTCACGGTGAACGGCAAGGAATTCGACCACCCCGGTTACTGGTGGCTCTGCTACGACTGGTCCAACCTGCTGCCGTCGTGCATCGACTGCAATCGCCGTCGCAATCATGGCGAGGAGCTCGCCGCGGCCGGCAAGGCGGACATCTTTCCGATCGAGGGCAAGCGCGCCGGCAGTCCCGCCGATCCGCTGAACGCCGAGGATGCGTTGCTGCTCAACCCCAGCGAGGAAGGCTTCGATCCGGACTCGCACTTCGAATTCAAACGGGACGGCAAGATCGCGACCAAGAGCAAACGCGCCGAATTGTCGTGCGAGTTGCTGGGCCTGAACCTGCGCGAGGGCCTGGTCGAGCAGCGTGCGGAGGCCTACGCGAACGCGATGAATGCGTTCTCCGTGTTCGTCGACAAGATGACGAACTCGCTCGATCCGGAAGCCCCGATCTCCGAGGAAGAAAAGGCGGCGCGCGAGCGCGTCAACCGGATGTGGGAAGGCCGCACTCAACACACCGCGTTCGCCCGGCGTGCGCTCGCCAACGCGCAGAAGGCCCTGGCGAAGCGCAACGTGCCGATCACGCTGCCGCTGCCGATGACCTAGGTCTCCATCGCGGCCCCGCGCCGCATCTGCAGCGCCTCCGCCAGATGCACGGCGGTGATCGGGCCGCTGCCGTCGAGGTCTGCAATCGTCCTGGCCACGCGCATCACGCGATGCACGCCGCGCGCGGACAGCGACAGCCGTGCGCGCGCCTGCGCGACGAGCTGACGCCCGACGCGATCCATCCGGCAGACATCCTGCGTCTCCGCACCGCCCAGATCCGCATTGAGCTTCCCCGCGCGCCCCAACTGCCGTTGTCGAGCCGCGAGCACGCGCGCCGCCGCGGCCAAACTCTCGGGCGGCCGCCCGCCGGGCTCTTCGCCCAACAACTCCTCGCTCGCGAGTGATGGAACCTCGACGCGAATGTCGATGCGATCGAGCAGTGGCCCGGAGATGCGCGCGCGGTAGCGGCCGATTTCCGGCGGGGCGCAGCGACAGCGGCCGCCGGGATCGCCCAGATAGCCGCACGGACAGGGATTCATGGCCGCGACCAGCTGGAATCGCGCCGGGTACTGCAGCTGCAACGACGCGCGCGAAATGGCGACGACGCCGGATTCGAGCGGCTCGCGCAGGCTCTCGAGCACGCTGCGGTTGAACTCGGGCAACTCGTCGAGAAACAGGACGCCTCGATGCGCGAGGCTCACCTCGCCCGGCCGCGCGCGGGGTCCGCCACCGATGATGGCGCCGGCGGAAGCGGTGTGATGCGGCGCCCGGAACGGCGGCCGCCCATAATCGCGCGGCTCGAAGCCGCGACCGCTCACGGATGCGATCGATGCGGCATCGAGTGCATCGCCACCCGCGAGTGGCGGCAGCAAGCCGGGCAGCCGCTGCGCCAGCATGCTTTTGCCCGTGCCGGGCGGTCCGACCAGCAACAGGCTGTGCCCGCCCGCGGCGGCCACGATGAGCGCGCGCTTCGCCGCGGCCTGGCCCCGCACGTCCGCAAGGTCGGGAACCGACGGTCCAGCCGACTCCAGCTCTGCCGCCGCAGCGACGAGGGCCCCGGAATTCCCGGCGTCGATGCCGCAAACCTCCAGCAGGGTTGCCGCGCCGCGCACCGCCGACGCGGCAAGCAATGCCTCGCGCAGGTTCGCAACGGGCACGACGACGTCGCGCCCTTCGCGCGCCGCGTGCGCGGCGGCGAGCAACACGCCCCGAATGGGCCTGAGCTCCCCGGCCAGGCCGAGCTCGCCGTAGAACTCCGTGGTCTCGAGGGTCTTCCGGGAAAACTCGCGCTGCGCGGACGCAAGCAGGATGCCGAGCGCGATGGGCAGGTCGTAGCGGCAGCCTTCCTTCGGCAGGTCGGCCGGCGAAAGGTTGACCGTGATGCGCCCGGCGGGAAATTCGAAGCCGGAGTTCGTCAATGCGGCGCGCACGCGCTCCTTGCTCTCGCGCACCGCGGTTTCCGGCATGCCGACGATGGAGAACGTGGGCAGTCCGCCGCCCAGGTGAACCTCCACGTCGACGCGCGGCGCCGCGAGTCCGAGCTGCGCGCGACTTGCGATGCGCGCTACCCGCATGTTCCGTCCATGACCCCTCCTTGGGTCAGGCGTGCATCAGCGTCCCGACGAGTTCGTCACCTTCAGTTCGAGTTCCGCCACGCGCCTTTCGAGCTCTTCGAGCCGCGCCCGGGTGCGTTCCAGCACCTTGCGTTGCGCATCGAATTCCTCGCGTCCCGCGAGATCGAGCTTGCCCAGGTTGGCGCGCAGCACCGCCCGGAAGTTGTTTTCGAGGTCTTCGCGCAGCCCACTGGCACCGGATGCGAGCCCAGGCGGCAGCCCTTGCATCAGGCTGCGCAGCAACTCTTCGACCTTCGGAATCTCCACCGGCGGCTCTCCTGTTCGATTGACGGCACTCTGCCCTGTTTTGTTGCGGCCCTAAATCCGCTGCCCCAATTTTGGGCGCATGCCAATTGAACCCTGCCTTCTTTCGCGTCGCAACGGGCCCGTCTTCACGCGCGGGCGCTGGCATGGAATCTGCACTTGATCACAGGCCCAAGAACATTGATCCAGAAATTAGCTGATAGGGAGCATACGCGGCGGTCTGACGCGCGATCCATCGGATAACGATGCCAAAGCGATGAAAATGATCACTGCAATCATTCGCCCGTGGAAGCTCGACGACCTGCAGATGGCCGTCGCCCGCCTCGGGGTGCAGGGGATCACCGTCACCGAGGTGACGGGTTACGGCAGGCAGCGTGGCCATTCGGAGCACTACAAGGGCGCCGAGTACCAGGTGGAATTCGTACCGAAGCTGCGTGTGGAAATCGTTCTCGACGATACCTCGGCCGAGGCCGTCGTCGAAGCCATCAGCAATGTGTGTCGTACCGGCAAGACCGGGGACGGCAAGATTTTCCTGGCGCCTGTCGGGGAAGCGGTGCGGATACGCACTCGTGAATCCGGCGCGGCGGCAGCCTGAGATGTCGTTGAGGAGCTTTTACATGCATCAAGATAAGAAGAGAACGAAGGGTGGCAGCTTGCTCGCGCGCGGTCTCGGCGCGGCGCTGCTGTTGATGGGGCCAGCAATGGCCTTCGCGCAGGAAGCGGCGGAGGTGGCGCCCGTTCCTAACAAGGGCGACACCGCATGGATGATCGTCGCCACGCTGCTGGTGATCATGATGGCGGTGCCAGGCCTCGCGCTGTTCTACGGCGGCATGACGCGCTCCAAGAACGTGCTGTCCACGTTCATGCAGGTGTTCATGATCTTTTCGATCGGCACCGTGCTGTGGGTCATCTACGGCTACAGCTTCGCGTTCAACGGACCCGGCGAGTGGATCGGCGACACCAGCCGCTTCATGTTGAGCGGACTCACGGCGGATTCGAACGCCGCGACCTTCACGAAGGGCGTGGTCATTCCGGAATACGTATTCGTGGTGTTCCAGGCCACCTTCGCGGCCATCACCACCGCACTCGCGATCGGCGCATTCGCTGAACGCACCAAGTTCAGCGCGGTACTGATCTGGGCGGTGATCTGGTTCACCTTCTCCTACCTGCCGATCGCGCGCATGGTCTGGTACTCCGAGGGCTACTTTTTCAAGATGGGCGCCCTCGACTACGCGGGCGGCACGGTGGTGCACATCAACGCCGGTATCGCGGGCCTCGTGGGTGCGCTGATCGTCGGCAAGCGCACGGGCTACGGCACGGCAGCGATGCCGCCGCACAACGTCCCGTACGTGATGACCGGCGCCTCGCTGCTGTGGGTGGGCTGGTTCGGCTTCAACGTCGGCTCGGGCCTCGAAGCCAACAACCTCGCGGGCCTCGTGTTCCTGAACACGTACGTCTGCGCGGCGATGGCAGCGGTGGCGTGGGCCTTCGGCGAATGGATCTTCCGCGGTCGGCCGACGATGCTCGGCGCAGCCTCGGGCGCCATCGCCGGCCTGGTTGCGATCACGCCGTCGTGCGGCGTACTCAGCCCGAGCGGCGCGATCATCCTCGGACTGGTCGTCGGCCTGGCCTGCCTCTGGGCCTGCGCCAGCCTCAAGAAGATGCTGGGCTACGACGATTCGCTCGACGTCTTCGGAGTCCACTGCATTGGCGGCATCCTCGGTGCCCTCTCCTGCGCGGTACTGGGCCATCCGTCACTGGGTGGTGTCGGCGCTTTCGAGAGCATCGGTCCGCAGCTCTGGATTCAGGCAAAGACCGTGGGCGTCACGCTGATCTGGTCGGGCCTGGTCTCGGCCGGTCGCGTTCATGCTGATCAAGTTCACGATCGGCCTGCGTCCGACCGAAGATGCCGAGCGCGAAGGCCTCGACATCACGGAGCACGGCGAGCGCGCTTACGACAATTGATGATTGGGAACACCGCCGCGCACCCTCCATGGGGCGCGGCGGTGATTCCGGACGATATGGGCCTCCCAGGACCGCCGAACCCCCTCATCGGCGAAACCCTTGGAGGCCCGCTCTTTTGGGCCCCTTTTCGCCAAATGGGGCCCCGAATGGGGGGTTGTCTGTGATGGACATCAGGGTTCTCATAGAGCCCCTTCCTGCATAATCCGGGCACCGGAGGAAGCATGCGTCACTCGACAATCCTGGCCCTGGCTGCCGCCATCATCACCTGCGCCGTCGCGCAGGCCGGAGACGTATACAAGTACGTCGACGAGCGTGGCATGACCATGTACACGGACAAGCCGATTCCCGGCGCCGTTCGCGTCAGCACTGGCGCCCAGCGTCCTCCCGAAACCGCCGCTCGCGCGTACGCGCAGCAGCAGTCCACGCAGGGTTCGCAGCTCTCCGCGAGCAACCAGCGCATCGCGACCGCGCAGAACGATGCGCGGATCGCCGCGAACGTCGCGAAGGATCTCGAAGCCACACGCGCCGATCGCTGCAAGAAGGCGCGCGCCGACTACACGCAGACCATCAACTCGCGCCGTCTCTACCGCGACGAACCGGGTGGCAAGCGCACATACCTGACGGACGCCGAACTCGCCGCCATCCGTGTCGAAGCCGCGAAGCAGGTCGAAGCCATCTGCGGCCCCCAGGGCTGATTTCGCTCTTCATTCATCTCGGACGCCGCCTCCTTCTTCCATAGAAGGGGCGGCGTTTTCCTTTGTGGCGCTTGCGCCTGATAATCACCGCCATGTTGCGAGTCGGTTTTGCGGGTCTGGGTGCCATGGGTGCTCCCATGGCCAGGAATCTCCATAAGGCACAGCTGCTCGCCGCGGTCTGGAACCGCAGCAGCGACAAAGCCACCGCGCTCGGCGCCGAGCTCGGCGTACCGGCACCCGCCTCCCTGAAGGAATTCGCCGCCGGTCTCGACGTGGTGGTCATCTGCGTTTCCGCCGACGCCGACGTGCGAACGGTCGTCGCAGGCCTCGCGCCCGGACTTGCGCCCGGCACGCTCGTCATCGATTGCTCCACCGTCAGCGCCGATACCGCGCGCTGGGCCGAACGATTTCCTGCGAAAGCAGCGCGTCGACTTCCTCGACGCGCCGGTATCGGGCGGGGTCGAGGGCGCGCAGAAAGGCACGCTCGCCATCATGACCGGCGGTGAGCCGGCGGCCTTCGACAAGGCGCGTCCCGTTCTCGCGGCGATGGGCAAGACCGTGGAGTACTTCGGCCCGAGCGGCAGCGGCCAGGCGACGAAGGCCACGAACCAGATCATGTGCGCCGGCATCATCCGTGCGTGCGCGGAGGCCATGGCCTTCGCCGAAGCGCACCAGCTGCCGCTCGAACGTGTCGTGTCCACGCTCGGCGCGGGTGCGGGCTCGAGCTGGTACTTCGTGCACCGCGCGCCGAACATGGTGCGCGGCACCTACCCGGCCGGCTTTCGCGTGAAGCTGCACGCCAAGGATCTCGGCATCTGCCGCGACATGGCGGCGCGCCTGGGCGTGCACTTGCCGGTGGTGGATTCGATGCTCGCCGAGTATGCCCAGCTCATGGAGCAGGGTTACGGCGACGAGGACATCTCCGCGACGCACCGCCTGAAACAGGCGCTGTTCAAACGCGCCGCGCCCCGTTCATGAGCGCGCCCGCGCGAGACCTGCCACGCGACGACTCGACAAGCGAAGCAGCTCTATCTACCCGATTTCTGCCGGGCCCGCGCCGTGCTCGCCATCGTGATCATCTGCGAGCTCACGGCGCTGGTGCTGTCCCTGGCGCGCAACGAGGAGGTGCTCGGCTTCTGGCCCGACCTCGCGCGCACCGGGATGTTCCTGCTGTGGATCGGCCTGTTCGGCGCCGGACTGCTGTGCGGACTGCGCGCCTACATCAACCGCCAGTCGCTCGCCAAGGGCTCCGCGCTGGTGCTGTTGCTCACGGCGGTGCTGGTCGCGGTGATTTCCTCGATCGCCTACATGATCGGCAGCCGCGCCGGCTGGTTCGCCGACAGCGCACTGATCCGCGACGACCACTGGACCTTCCTGGTGCGCAACGTCGTCATCGCCCTGATCGTCACGGCCCTCGCGCTGCGCTATTTCTACGTGACGCACGAGTGGCGTCACAACGTCGAGTTGCAGGCGAAGGCGCGTGTACACGCGCTGCAGGCGCGCATCCGGCCGCACTTCCTCTTCAACAGCATGAACACCATCGCCGCGCTCACGCGCAGCAACCCGGCACGCGCCGAGGAGGCGGTGCAGGATCTCGCGGACCTGTTCCGCGCCAACCTGTCCGAGAAGCGCAACCAGATCGCACTGTCGGAGGAGATCGACGTGGCGCGAACCTACCAGCGCATGGAGCAGCTGCGCCTCGGCGAGCGGCTGCGCATCGACTGGAAGGTGGAATCGTTGCCGAGCGACGCTTTGGTACCGGGCCTCACGCTGCAGCCGCTGCTCGAGAACGCCATCTACCACGGCATCGAGCCGCGCCCCGATGGCGGCACCGTGACGGTCACTGGTGAGTTCAACAAGGGCATGATCACGATCGTCGTGCGCAACCCGGTCCCGGCGGCCAACGTGACGATGCGCGACGGCAACCGGCTGGCGCTCGCGAACATCAAGGAACGGCTCGACCTCATGTACGGCGAGCGGGCCACGGTGAAGGCCGGGCGCTTCGACGAGGAATACATCGTGACGCTGCGTTTCCCCTTCTCGCCGACCGCGAGTCCGGTCGCATGAGCCTGCGCGTGCTCATCGTCGACGACGAACCGCCGGCGCGCGAGCGGCTGCGCTCCATGCTGGTGGAGACCGGTGAGTTCGAGGTCGCCGGGGAAGCCGGCAATGGCCTTGAAGCGCTCACGCTCGTGGACCGCCTCACGCCCGACATCGTGCTGCTCGACGTGCGCATGCCCGGCATCGACGGCCTGGAGGTCGCACGGCAACTCGCCGCGCAGCCGGAGCCGCCGGCGGTCATCTTCACCACCGCTTTCGATGAGTACGCATTGCAGGCCTTCGAATCCGAGGCGATCGCCTATCTGCTGAAGCCGATCCGCGCGGAGAAGCTGCGCGCCGCGCTCGCGAAGGCCGGCCGCCTCACGCGCCCGCAACTGCAGCAGGTGGCGAGCGCCGCGCGCGAGCCGGCGAAGCGTTCGCATATCGGCGTGCGGGGACGCGACGGCCTGAAGCTCATTCCCGTGGACGAGATCCTGTGTTTCCAGGCCGACCAGAAATACACCACGGTCAGGCACGTGAAGGGCGAGGACCTGATCGAGGATTCGCTGAAGACGCTCGAGGACGAATTCTCGCCGGCGTTCGTGCGCATCCACCGCAATGCGCTGGTCAATACGCGGTTCCTCGAACGCATCGCGCGCGATGCGTCGGGACAGCATTTCGTGCACCTGCGCGGTTTTTCCGAGGCACTCGAGGTCAGCCGGCGCATGGCGGGCGACCTCAAGGACCGCTTCCGGATCTAGAGGGTTCCACCGTCGGGCCAGTTGCGCCAGTGATTGTTAGGCGGCAGCTCCGGCCGATAGAGACCCAAGTTCCCGGTCGCCAGCACCGCTGCCATCTGGCGAAATGACTCCGCATCGCTCGGACGTTCCCCGTTGGCCAGGTCGGGATGATGCCAATCGTCGAGCGACAGCAGGCGTGGCATCTCTGGAGACACGCTGCAGCGGCGCTCCTCTTCCGACGCGAGCACGGTTTCGCGGCGCGTCGCCGCGAGCCAGCGACACATTTCGAATACGCGGATTTCATCCGGGCTCGCGAGCTCGATCCCGAGTGCGGCATAGGCGTCGCGCGCAGGCAAGGGGACGGTCTCATCGCGAACCACGACGTGATCGGCCGCCGAGTTCACGAGCTCGATGTCGTCCGGATCCTGCCATTCGCCTTCGCAAGGGAAGAAGTAGCGCGTGTCGTGGTTCGGATGCCCCTCGAGGTAACGCGCATACGCAGCGGCGTTCAAGTACTTCTCGGGCGTGTCGCGCGCATGCAGCCGACTCGCATAAGTCCAGACACCTACATCCGGCGCCCCACTGCGCGGCGAAAAGCCGAAGATCTCGATGGCCATGGCCCAATCTGGCCCCGAGCGGTACAGCGCCAGGCGTGATGCAGCCAGGTACACGTAGCCGTTGTCGAGCATGGGAAAGTAGAAGTCACCGGCGCAGCGGTCGAGCACATCCAGGATCCGGCGCGCGTCGACCATGGTCAGCGAATTCCCGTGAAAGGCCCGGTCAAACGCAGCGTATCGCCTGGCAACGCCTGCGCGGTCAGCCAGGCGCGCAAGGCGCTGCCGTCATCGATCGCTTCCAGGTCGATCTCGCCCGGCCGATTCGCGATGACCGCCAGCCGCTCGAGAGCGCCGCCGTTGTTCGACGCGTTGACGAACTGCCCGGGCCGCGCGACGAGTGCGCCACTGACGCGCAGCCGGATGCGCAGCGCACCGAGCGGCAGCGGCTCGATGGCGACGATCTCTGCGCTTGCGATCTCCGGTGCATCGAGCGCGATGCGGCGCGCGGCGACAACCAGGTCACTGAGTGCCCGGGCCTGGCAGAGCAATACTTCGCCGCGCGCGATTTCGTCGGGCGTGATGCCGGGCGGCGTTCCCTCGGGATACGCGACCTGACCCGCGACGAGCTTCGACTTGCACGAGGCGCAGCGTCCCGCGCGGCAACTGTGCGGCAACCGGATTCCCGCGGCCAGTGCCGCACCCAGCACATTCTCGTCCGCGCGCACCCTGATCTGGTGTCCACCCGGATCGATGCGCACGTTGAATGTCTTTTCCTGCACGATGCCGCCTTCCGATAATCTTGGCCGGACGCTAACACAACACGAGGCTGCTCCATGTTTGAAAACCCGGCGAAGTCGGACATCCAGGCGCTGCTGCGGCGCGTGAAAAACATCGCGGTCCTCGGGCTTTCGGAGACACCGGGCAAACCCAGCTACCACGTCGCGAGCGAGCTGCAGAAGTTTGGTTACCGCATCGTGCCCGTGAATCCCACCGCCAGGGAAATCCTGGGTGAACGCGCGTGGCCCGATCTCGAGTCCGCGATGAAGGGCGCCGGACCCATCGACGTGGTCGATGTCTTCCGCATACCCGATGCCGTGCCGGCCATTGTGGACGACGCCATACGTCTCAAAGTTCCCGCGTTGTGGCTGCAGGAAGGCGTGATCGACGAAACCGCGGCGCAAAAGGCACGCGACGCCGGCATCTTCACCGTCATGGACCGATGCATGTTCAAGGAGCGCCGGGCGCTCGGCGCGTGAGTCGCGTCAGCGGGGCGTGATCACCTTCAGCGGCACCAGGTGCACCGGGCCGTTCAGCCCGGATGGCTCGACGTTCCAGGTCGACGCGTCGAGCGCGCGATAACGCAGCGACGCGAGATTGATGTCGCGCATGATCTTCCACTCGACCTTGCGCAGGTCGAGATCGCGCACGCGATTCGCCGGCAGGTTCGTCACGTCGATCTCGAGCACGTTGCCTTGCGGCGCGAGTTTTCCGAGGCGCACCGTGAATGGCAGGCTCCAGGCAACCGCGATTTCCTTGCCATTGAGCCGCACCCTGGCGGTTTCACGCACGTCGCCGAGATCCAGCAGCCACTCGTCCGCGGCTGCCGATGGCGCATCGAACACGATGCGGTAACGCGCCGTTCCGCAGAACGCCTGCGCGCGTGGGTCGGCCAGCTTCGTCCAGGAAGCGGCCGAGTCCAGCGCCGCGGCCGCCGGCAGCTCGGGTCCGCCGGCGAGGAATTCGATCCGCCACGGCCCCGCGATCGGCTGGGCGTCGCCGGCGTGCGCAACGTAGCGATGCGGTGCGACGCCTCCGGGCCTGCGCGCGATGGTCCGCACGACCACCGACTCGCCCGGCTCGAGCTGTAGATAGACGGCGCCGCGACGCACCGCGGCAGGTCCCACGCCACGCATCGAGTGGGTTCATCAGCAGCGCGTGTTTCACGGGCGTGGCGAGCCTGAGCCAGCCGTCGAACTTCTGCGCACTCACGTTGACGAGGAAATAGTCCCAACCGCCTGCGCGCACGCGACGGATCCAGTGGAGCCCGGCGGCAGCCGCACCTTCGCGACGCGCACCCAGCTTCTCGAGGCTGGACGGGATATCCGGCAACACGGCATCGCGAAAATACGTCGCCAGCGACGCGAATTCGGCACGCCGCGCCTCGATCCTGCCGAGAGCCGGGAACATCCTCGGGCAGCGACTCGAACAGCACCAGTCCCTGCTTGGAACGCAGTTCGCGCAAGGTCGCCAGCGTTTTCGGATCGATACGTTTCGCGCGCGGCACGAGCAGCATCCGGTAACGCCCGCCGGGCGCGACGATCTGTTGGTCCGCGATGCGCAGCGTCGCCAGTTGCGCGTCGGAGATGAAGTCGAAACCGTACCCGGCGG
The DNA here is from genome assembly GCA_963774045.1 of uncultured Pseudomonadota bacterium. Classification (GTDB taxonomy): domain Bacteria; phylum Pseudomonadota; class Gammaproteobacteria; order Steroidobacterales; family Steroidobacteraceae; genus CADEED01. The sequence continues at coordinate 34,084 of CAVZED010000005.1, read as the reverse complement.
CCAGCAGCTTGAGCGCCAGCTTCCCCGCCGCGGAATCCACGAGCCACTTGTTGTCGTGCATGCCGTACTGGCGCATCAGGCCTTCGGGCTCATCGGCCAGGTCGTCGAAGGGCCAGTAGACGAGCACGTCGTTGTCGGGGCGGCCGGCCTGCAGCACCGACTGCACGCGACGCGACGTACGCGTTCATCGCAGCGAGGTCCGTCCACAAGGGATTGCGCGGATTGAGCTGCGACGCCGCGTAGAAGAACCACCCCGGCCAGGCGGCATCGGGCGGCGAGTACGCGGTGCCGTGATAGAAGATGTGATTGATGCCGGCGGTGAAGAGGCGGTCGAGCTGCGGCTTCGCCGCCGCCGGCGGCTCGCGGAAATTCTCGCGCAACCAGGTCAGCGTTTCGCTCGAGGCCAGCGGCCGGCCGGCGACGTGCGCGGCCGACGAGGCGAAGCGTCCGATGAGATTCACCGGCGGATCCGGATCCTCGTTCACGTCCGCGGGATCGGACCGCAGTCCGGGAACCCGCGAACGGGTCATGCCGTACGACTCCGTTTCCGGGATGTCGGCGGCGGCGTAGAGGTCGAGCAGGTTGCCCGGCGCGCCATGCGCCTGGTTGCGCGCCTTGAATCCCTGCGCGTGCGACCACGCCACCCACGCATTCACGTAGTCGAGGTGCAGCGCCGCGAGCGTACGGCGATAGTCGCCCTTCACGCGCGCTTTCGTGTCGCCCTCGAACATCTTGCGGCCTGCCAGCTCCCCGGCGAACGACTGGATGTCGTAGCCGTTGATCTCCTGGAACTTCGCCGGCAACGCCGGCGACCAGCCCGCGTTGTAGTACTCGAAGGAATCGTGGAATTGCGCCCGTACGCCGCCGCGCGGAAGTTTTTCGAATGCACGCGAGAACGGCGCGAGGTAACGCGCCAGCGCCCCGGTGGAATACGGATCGAGCACCAGGCCCTCTCCGCCCGGCGCGGCACGTTTCACCTTCATCTGCGTCGGCGCACCGGCGAGCAGGCCGTCGGCGACTGCCAGGTTGCTCGAGCCGTCCGCCGCCGGCACTCCCGGTCCGCCGAAAGGCCAGCCGGTGCCGGTGGCCATGTCGACGCCCAGCCCCAGCCGCCGCGCTTCGCGCGTCGTGTGCCCCAGCATGTCCATCCACTGCGGAGACAGGAAGTCGAGGTAGCGCGCCTCGGCACCGCGCGCGCCGTAGATCGGCGTGATCTCCACGCCGCCGATGCCGGCCGCGGCCATCGCCTCGAGGTCGGCGGTGATGCCGGCCTGGTCCACCGCGCTGCCCGGCCACCACCAGCGTGTCCACGGCTTCGCCGTCTGTGTTGCCGCCGGCCACTGCGATTCCTGAGTCGTCTGGGCCTGCGCCAGCGTCGCCATCGCGACGGCGATCCATCCCCACTTCTTCATCGCGACTCCTTTTGGTTCCGTGGCCGCGTTTCTCAGCTGGCGGCGATCTCGACCCGATTCCCCTCCGGATCGCAGACCACGCATTCGTAGTAGCCATCGCCCGTGCGCCGCGGGCCATCGAGAATGGACACTCCGGCGGCTCGCAGGCGCGCCGCGAGCGCATCCACCGCCGCTGCGTCCGGCACGGCGATGGCAACATGCGCGAGCCCGAGCTGCTCGCGCGCGGCGCGTTCCTGCACGTCGACGCGCGTCATGAGCTCGAGCCGCGCACCGTCACCGAACTCCAGGAAGCGCGACGCGAATCCCTTGCGCGGATTCTCGTAGCGTTCGCCAATCCTTGCCCCGAAGTGCCGCGCATAGAACGCGGCGACGCTGTCGATGTCCCTCACCCAGACGCCGACGTGCTCGATGCGAGCGCTCATAGTTGTCGCAGCATCACGTGATCGGTCTGCGGGTCCGAGCCCACGACGAAAATCTGCGTGCCGACCTTCTCGAATCCGCATTTGCGATAGAACGCCTGCGCGCGCTCGTTGCGTTCCCAGACGCCCAGCCACAGCTCGCGCGCGCCACGGGCGCGGGCCGTGTCGGCCACCGCGTTCATCAGCGGCCTGCGCCAGTCCGCGGCCCTGCCAGGACTTGTCGACGTAGAAACGCCAGAGCTCGACGGGCTCGATCGTGCGCACGCCGGGAGGCGCGTGCCCTGCGCGCACCATGGCGAAGCCCGCGAGCCCGCCATTCGACACGGCCAGCAACGTGTCCAGCGAAGGCGTCGAGGATTTCGGCGCGCTGCACGTTCGGGATGCCAGGCCGAGGCCAGGTGCTTCGCCATGTCCTCGGGCGTGTTGTCCGCGGCGAAAGACTCGAAGAACGTGCGCGCGCCGAACTGCGCCAGCGCATCGGCGTCCGCGGCGCGTCGCGGTCCGGATCTCGAAACTGTTGGTTGACCCATCCATTCGCTTCTCACCCTGGCTCGATGATCCTGCGCCGACTTCGGCCAACAGTACCTCGCAGGCGCCGGCGCCGGTGTCGAGGCGCGTGAGCGAGGTGCGCATGCCGCCATTCCCACCTTCGATGTCGACCAGCTCGCCTTCCAGCTCGACGATGCTGCCCGCTCGCAGCCGGCCGAGCACCGCGCGCACCGCGGGATTGTCCGGGATCACGTGCCAGTTGGCCGAATGGCTCTCGATTTCGCCGCGCTCGATCGGCCAGTTTTCGGTGCGCCAGAAGTAGAACCGGTTCGACCTGGGTGATCTCGACGTCCTCGAGCACGGCGCTGTCGGACATCGGACCCCAGCCCACCGCGAAATCGGTGGGCACGAGATCCGCGAGCTGCGCCCAGGGAATAGTCCTCGCGCGCGCAGCACGCGCACCGTGGCGCTGAATTCCGCGCGCGGGCGCAGGCGATAAGCCGCCGCGTTCGATCGTCGGCGGCCGAATCGATGTCGCGTTGCACCGGCTCGGCGGCGGCCAGCACACCCGGCGCGTGCTCGATGTCGCGGCTGGAATAGAGCTTCCAGCCCACGAACGATCGCGAGCGACGGCGACGAACCAGGGAGCGTAGCGCATGGCACGGAATGGTAGCGGCTACGGTATTCTTCGCGCCATGCAGCTCGAGTTCACCAAAATGCACGGCCTCGGCAACGACTTCATCGTGTTCGATGCGCCGAGCGACGGCCGCCTGCCCACCGCCGACGCAGTGGCGCGCGCTGTCCGCGCGTCACACCGGGATTGGTTTCGACCAGGCCCTGATCCTCGAGCCGCCGCGCCGTCGCCGGCACGCAGGTCTACTACCGCATCTTCAACGCCGACGGCGGCGAAGTGGAGCAATGCGGCAATGGCGTGCGCTGCCTGGCGTCGTTCCTGTATCGGCGCGGCGCACTCGCCGCCGGCGACGAATCCGGGCGAGAGATCGTGCTCGACAGCCCGGCGGGCCTCATCCGCGCGCGCGTGCACGACGCGCAACCTGATTTCCGTCGACATGGGCGTGCCCAATTTCGATCCGAAGTCCCTGCCGTTCGAAGCGTCCGCCGAGGCGCACGTCTATCCGCTCGCCGTGGCGGGCACCGAAGTCGAGATCGGCGCGGTGTCCATGGGCAATCCGCACGCGGTGCTCACCGTCTCCTCGGTCGCCAGCGCGCCGGTGGATCGCCTCGGGCCCGCCATCGAGCGACACCCGCGATTCCCGAAGCGCGTGAACGTCGGCTTCATGGAGATCGTCGATCGCACGCACATCCGCCTGCGCGTGTTCGAGCGCGGCGTCGGCGAAACGCTGGCCTGCGGCACCGGCGCCTGCGCCGCTGTCGCCGTCGGCAGACGACACGGCCGGCTCGATGCCACCGTCGAAGTCGAGCTGCCGGGCGGAAAACTCGAGATCACCTGGACCGCGCCCGGCGAACATATTTGGATGAAAGGCCCGACCGCTGTATCTTTCACGGGCCGAGTCGAGATCTGAATTCTTCCGCGCCTGAAGGGAGTTCAAACAAAGCATGACGACGCAAACCGCACGAGGTTTGGCCGCGGGTCAGACGGACGAAGAACGCATCGAGCGTTACCTCAGTCTGAATCCCGATTTCTTCGAACGTCATCAGCCGCTGCTCGCGCGCATGCGCCTGCCGCACATGCGCACCGGCTCCACCGTCTCGCTGGTCGAGCGCCAGGTGGAAGTGCTGCGCGAACAGAAAACCGACGCCGATCGCCGCCTCGCCGAGTTCATCGCCGTCGCGCGCGCCAACGACAGCTCGCCGACCGCATCCATCGCTTCACGCGCCGGCTGCTGCGCGCGCCGAACGCGGTCGCCGCGCTCGACGTCGCTCGAAGCCTCGCTGCGCGAAGACTTCGACGCGTTCCATTCCGTGCTGCTGCTCACCGCGCCCATCGAGTCGCTGCGCAACGGCGAGCTACGAGCCGTTCCTGCGCGCCGTCGCGGCCGACGACGCGAACATCCGCACCTTCGAAGCGCTGCTCGCCACCGGCAAGCCGCGCTGCGGCCAGGTGCGCGACACGCAGCGCGACTTCCTCTTCGGACCCGAGAGCGCGAGCATCGGCTCGGTGGCGCTGGTGCCGCTGGGCGAAAACGGCTCGCTCGGCCTGCTGGCCCTCGGCAGCGCCGAACGCGAACGCTTCCATCCGGGCATGAGCACGGAGTTCCTGAAGCGCATGGGCGAACTGATCACGGACGCGCTCTCGCGGCGCGTAGATCGGAGTGGGGCAGACTCGAGTCTGTCCCCTCTATTGCCCGTCCTGATCGATCGAAGCCGGATCGACGGCTACCTCAAGCATCTCGGCACCGAGCGGCGCCTCTCGCCGCACACCTCGTCTAACTACGCGCGCGACCTGCGCGCGCTCGCGGATTTCATCGAGCGCGGCAACGTCGCGCGACTGGAAATCCGTCGACAGCCAGCACGTGCGCGTGTTCGCGGCGCGCTCGCATGCCGGCGGCCTGAGCCCGCGCAGCGTGCAGCGCCGGCTGTCCGCGGTGCGCGGCTTCTTCAACTACCTGCTGCGCGAGCGCGTCGTCGCCAGCAATCCGGCCTTCGATATGCGCGCGCCCAAGGCCGCGAAACGCCTGCCGGGCACGCTCGACGTCGACCCGCTCAACCAGCTGCTCGACATCCCCGCCGACGGACGCGCTCGCGGTGCGCGACAAGGCGCATCATGGAGCTGTTCTATTCGTCGGGCCTGCGCCTCGACGAGCTCGTCGGTCTCGACCTCACCAGCTCGACCTCGCCGATCGCACGGTGCGCGTGCTCGGCAAGGGATCGCAAGACGCGCATCGTGCCCGTGGGCCGCAAGGCGGTCGACGCGCTGCGCGCCTGGCTGCGCGAGCGCGGCGCGCTCGCCGGCCGCGACGAAACCGCCGTGTTCGTCGGCAAGAACGGCTCGCGGCTCAAGCATCGCGCCATCCAGTTGCGCATCGCGCTATTGGGCGCGGCGCAAGGGCCTGCCGGCGCACGTCTATCCGCACCTGTTCCGGCATTCGTTCGCCACGCATCTGCTTGAATCGAGTAAGGATTTGCGCGGCGTCCAGGAGCTGCTCGGCCACGCCGACATCTCGACCACGCAGATCTATACCCACCTTGATTTCGCCCACCTGGCCCGCACCTACGACGCTTCCCACCCTCGGGCAAAACGCAAGACGTAGGTCTTAAAGGTCTGTCGTCATGATCGAAGTTTTCAATCCGCACGGCACGACCATCCTGGCCGTGCGGCGCAACGGCGCCGTCGCCATCGGCGGCGACGGACAGGTCACCCTCGGCAACACCGTGATGAAGGGCAACGCGCGCAAGGTGCGGCCGCTCGGCAATGGCAAGGTGCTCGGCGGCTTCGCCGGCGGCACGGCCGACGCGTTCACGCTGTTCGAGCGCTTCGAAGGCAAGCTCGACAAGTTCGGCAACCTCACTCGCGCGGCCATCGAGCTCGCGAAGGACTGGCGCAGCGATCGCTACCTGCGGCGCCTCGAGGCGCTGCTGCTCGTCGGCGACACGCAAGAACCTGTTCGTGATCTCCGGCAACGGCGACGTGATCGAACCCGATCACGACCTCGTCGCCATCGGCTCCGGCGGCCCGTTCGCGCAGAGCGCGGCGCGCGCGCTCGCCGAGAACACCGAGCTCGCCGCGCGCGACATCGTCGAAAAGTCCCTGAACATCGCCGCCGACATCTGCATCTACACCAATCGCAACCTCGTGATCGAGGAGCTGAAGTGACCCCGAAGGAAATCGTTGCCGAGCTCGACAAACACATCGTCGGCCAGGGCAACGCCAAGCGCGCGGTGGCCATCGCGCTGCGCAACCGCTGGCGCCGCATGCAGATCCAGGATCCGCTGCGCCAGGAAATCACGCCGAAGAACATCCTCATGATCGGTCCCACCGGCTGCGGCAAGACCGAGATCGCGCGCCGCCTCGCGAAACTCGCGAACGCGCCGTTCGTGAAGGTCGAAGCCACGAAGTTCACCGAGGTCGGCTACGTGGGCCGCGACGTGGATTCGATCGTCAAGGACCTCGCCGAAGTCGCCGTGAAGATGGCGCGCGAGGAGGAGACCGCCAAGGTGCGCGAGCAGGCGCGCGACGCGGCCGAAGAGCGCGTGCTCGATGCGCTGTTGCCCGCGCCCGAAGATGATGGGCTTCTCGACCGACGCCGAGCCGAGCCCGCGCGACGCCGAGACGCGGCAGAAATTCCGCAAGATGCTGCGCGAAGGCCAGCTCGACCGATCGCGAGATCGAGATCGACCTGCGCGCGATTCCCGCCCGGCGTGCAGATCATGGCGCCGCCCGGCATGGAAGAGATGCAGGAGCAGCTTGCAGAGCATGTTCGCCAACCTCGGCGGCCAGCGCACCAAGCCGCGCAAGATGAAGGTGAAGGAGGCGCAGAAGCTGCTGGTCGAAGAAGAAGCCGGCAAGCTCGTGAACGAAGAAGAGCTGCGCGCCCGCGCGCTGGCGAACGCCGAGCAGAACGGCATCGTGTTCATCGACGAGATCGACAAGGTCGCGCGCCGCCAGGACACCATGGGCGCCGACGTCTCGCGCGAGGGCGTGCAGCGCGACCTGCTGCCGCTGGTCGAAGGCTGCACCGTGTCCACGAAGTACGGCCAGATGAAGAGCGACCACATGCTGTTCATCGCGTCCGGCGCGTTCCACATGTCGAAGCCGTCGGACCTCATCCCGGAGCTGCAGGGCCGCTTCCCGATCCGCGTCGAGCTCGAGTCGCTCAAGGTGGAAGACTTCGTGCGCATCCTCACGGAGCCGGATGCCTCGCTGACGACGCAGTACATGGCGTTGCTGGACACCGAGAACGTCGACGTGAAGTTCGCCGACCGATGGCGTGCGGCGCCTCGCCGAGATCGCATTCAGCGTGAACGAGAAAACCGAGAACATCGGCGCGCGCCGCCTGCACACGGTGATGGAGCGGTTGCTCGAGACCGTGTCGTTCGATGCCGCGGAGAATGGCGGCACTTCGGTGGCGATCGACGCGGGCTATGTCGATACGCACCTCGGCAATCTCGCGAAGGACGAAGACCTGTCGCGCTATATCCTGTGAGGTGTTGGCGTCAGGCCGCACCTTCATGAAAATCGCAAAGCCGTTGCTGCTGGTCATGACGCCGATCGGCGTGGGCTGGGGTCTCGTCGAGGCCTGGCGCTTCCGGCCGTCGCTCGCGATGCTGATGGCGCTGCTGCTCGGCGTCATCTCGCTGTTCATCTGGATGACGGTGCGCACGATCCGGCGTGAACGCGAGCGCGAGCGCGCACCGCCGTGAAGGAATTGCTCACCTCCGCAGCCGCCGAACGCAACAAGGACCCCATCCTCTCGGTGCTCGAGTCGGTGTTGCCGGCGACGGGCAGCGTGCTCGAGATCGCCTCGGGCAGCGGGCAGCATGTGTGCTTTTTTGCCGGGTCGCTGCCAGGACTGCACTGGCAGCCTACCGAGCCCGACGCGCCATGTCGTGACGCGATCGAGGCGCGGATCCGCGAATCGGGCCTCTCCAACGTCGCGGCCCCGATCGCGCTCGACGTGTCGGAGACGCGCTGGCCGGTCGCCGACCTCTACGACGCGATCATCTGCATCAACATGATCCACATCTCGCCGTGGTCCGCGACGCACGCGCTTGTGCCGCGGCGCCGCGCGCCACCTGCGCGCCGCGCGGATTGCTCGTGACCTACGGGCCCTACCTGGCAGAATGGCACCGCCGTGCAGTCCAACCTGGACTTCGACGCATCGCTCAAGCGGCGCAACCCCGAATGGGGACTGCGCGATCTCGAGGACGTGACGCGTCTCGCCTCCGAACACGGGCTGACGCGCCGGAAGGTCGTGCGCATGCCGGCTAACAACCTCACGGTGGTCTTCGCGAAGACGCTCTAGGGAAACCGGAAGCGCACCTTCGGCTGCGCGGACCAGTCGTTGTGACCGCCGGCAATGAGGTGAAACTTCGCCTGCGGCACGTCCGCCGCAAGCGCCTGCGCGTGTTTCACCGGGATGACCTCGTCACGCTCGGCACCGAAGATGTCCACCGGCCCGCGATATCCCTCCATGGATTCGAGATTGTCCCAGTACCCCGCGAGCAGCAGCCCCACGGGCAGGTACTGCACGTGTTCCCGCGCGACGGCCTTCAGGGTGTCGAAGGGCACGACGAACACGATCTTGTCGGGCGCCGGCTTTTCGCGCGACAGCACCGCGGCCGGACCGCTGCCGATCGACTCGGCGGCCACGCACACGGCGCTGCGGGGAAATCGCGCGCGCAGCGCGGCGTAACCTTCACGCGCGGCGTTGTCGAAGGCCTTGCGCGACGGCCTGCCCTCGCGCAGGCCGTAGCCCGGGTACTCGAGGATGAACACGGAGTCGGTCGCGGCGAATGCATGCAGCGCATAAGTGCGGTCGGCCGCCTGGCCGCCGTTTCCATGCAGCATCAGCCACACGTTGCGCGGATTCGCGACCTCGCGCGCGAACCCGATGGTTTTGCCTTCATGCGTCCAGGGTGCGAGCCCGTTGTCGCGGGCTTCGTGCGTCGGAAAGAACAACGCCTTGCGCTGCAGGCTGTGGCAGCCGAACACGAGCGCGGCACCGAGGATCACGATCGTTGCCAGCAACATCCTGACCATCTTCCAGTTCATGCCTTTGCAACTACTGCCGTTCGTCGAGCAGTCCATGCCGTTCGAGCAGCGCGACCAGCGCCGCGCGCGACGCGGCGCTGCCATCCCAGCCGGCCAGCGACTCCACTGCGCGGCCGTCGCGGACCACGTGGAACTGCGGCATTCGCCAGTCCGGGATCATCCGCCACTCCGCGCGATCGTAGATCATCGCGACCGGTGCGCGCGGGAATTGCCGGTTCCAGTCCCGCGCGGCCGCGACCTCCTCGAGGCCCGGGGCGAGCGTGAGCCAGCGGGCACGCCGCTCGAACGCGGGCGCGAGCAACGGATCCGCGCCGATGGCGGCCGCGGCCTCCTTCGAAGTGTGGCAGGCGGCGGTGACGATGATCCGGCTTCCCGAGAGATCCACGGTCTCCCGCACCAGCCGATTGCCAGCGGCATCGAGGCGCCACACGGTGGGCAGCCGGTTTCCGGGTTCGATCCCGTCGGCGAACGCGGGCAGCGGCGGCAATTGCGCAAGTGGATAGGCGCGCCGCACCCGGCTGGCGTCGGAGTGGCGGTGCCGCGCGAGCTCCAGGTTGTACAGGGTCGCCGCATCGTCGCTCGACACCAGCGCGCGGCGCACGCGCTGCGCGAAGACGTCGCGGAACGCAGCGACGTGGCTCGGCAATAGCGTAGTCAACGCGGTGCGGCGCGCGGCCGCGCGCAGGATGCGCAGCTCGTGATCGTCCGCACGCCTGAGCGTGGACTGCTGAAACAGCTCGGCGAGATGCGAGTCGAACTGCGCCGCCATGAGCTCCGCGCGCTCGAGATCCGTGCCGTCGCGCCCCGCGCGCAGCGCGGCGTAAAAGAGGTTGTAGCGCCGCTCGATCGCGCCGATGACGCCCGGATCGCGCACGTTCTTCTCGACGCGCCGCGTCTCGAGGTAATGGCTGGGCGGCGCGGCCTCCAGGGCCCGCGGCCCGAACGGTGCGAGCACCGCGCGGATCTGTTCGTCGCTCAATTCGTCCATGAGGTCCGAAGCGTCGAACCCGCTGATGCCGCCCGGACCGAATGAAAGGCTGAGGATGAAGCGCTCGCGCGCACCGGGCGTCAGCGCATCGAGCGGCGAACCTTCGCGCTGCTCCAGCAGCCAGGCATCGAACTCTTCCCGCGTCGTGATGGGATCATCGGCGGGTGGAGCAGCGGCGGCCAACCCGCGCAGGCGAGCCAGAGGTGAACGAGCAGCGGGCGGATGTACTGCATGACATCCGCCGGCGTCAGTTCGTGGTCGACACGGCGCCCTTCGTGACCGGACACTCCCAGCCGTCGTAACGGCCGCCGTGTTCGTCCGCCAGCCGTGCCAGCTCGATGGTGATGCCGTTGATGGTGTGAGAGTCGACGCTGTCGATGCGCGAGACGACGAGCGAATGCGGCATCGCCTCTCCGGGCTCCTCGGAGGCGAATTCATCCTCGATGCCGAAGTCGACCGCCTCGAGCGTCGCGCGGCAGGCGGCGCGCGATTCCTCCGTGGGAAATTCCAGCCAGTGATCGACCTTGCGCGGCACCTCGTGCACGTCGCCGCTGCCCGCCAGCGTCTCCAGCACACGCCGGTTGAACATGCGTTGCAGGTTGCTCTCGGACGGGTACAGAAGCTCGAGGTATTGCTCCCATTCCGGCTGGAACGTGCTGCCCGACTGGTGTTTGTAGCCTTCGAACTGCTTGAGCGCGCGTTCCACGGCGGCGCCGAGCTCGCCCGGCTCCTCGCCGTAGAAGTAGAACTCGCGGCGCTTCGACCCGGTGATACGCCCCACCAGCTGCGCGCCGCACACGGGCGAGATCATCGAACCGAGCGCTTCGCCGATCTCGTGCAGCTTCGGCGCTTCCTCGCTGGACGAGAGTCCGTCGGGTTTCGGCGATTTCATGTCGACCCACACCCACAGCAACCAGGGGCGCTTTTCGATTGGGCGCGTCGGGCCGGATCCCGAGGTCGACGATAGATCGATGACACCGCGTCGTTGACCTTCGCGAAATAGAAATCCCAGTCGTCTGACATCCACTCCCGCCTTCTGACCCGTTACTTCAACCAGCGCTGCAGCCACGACGCGATCTCGGCATAGAAGACCCGGCTGTCTTCGCCCTTTTGTATCCAGTGATTCTCTTCGGGAAAAACCACGAGCCGGCTCGGCACCTGCATGCGCTGCAGAGCGCTCCAGTATTCCAGCGTGTTGTTGAGCGGCACACGGTAGTCGTTCTCGCCCACGGTCACCAGCACCGGCGTCCGGAACCTGGCCGCGAAGCGGATCGGATTCTGCTCGCGCCACACGGCGCCCTGCTCCCACGGCGGACCGCCCATGTTGATCTCGCGCGAGTAGATGGTGTCGCTGGTGCCCCACTGCGACTCGAGATTCACCAGGCCGGCGTGGCTGACCAGGCACTTGTAGCGCGTCGTCGTGCCCTGCAGCCAGTTGGACAGGTGGCCGCCGTAGCTCGCGCCGCCCGCGCACTGCCGCGCTCCGTCGATGAACGGAAACTCCTTGATGGCCGCGTCGGCCGCTTCGTTGATCTCGTCGCCCGGGCCCTTGAGCGGATCGCCCTGGATGGAGCGCGCGAACGCCTCCCCGAAGCCGGTCGAGCCCGAGTAGTTGGTCAGCAGCAGCACGTAGCCCGGCGCCGCCAGCAGGTGGTAGTTCCAGCGGATGAAGAACTGGTCGCGCCACATGCCATGCGGGCCGCCGTGGATGACGACGAACAGCGGATACTTCTTCGCGGGGTCGAAACCCGGCGGGCGCACGACGAAGCTGTGAATCTTCTTGCCGCGGCTCGAGGTGAACCAGAATGGCTCGATCTGCGGCAGATCGAGCTGCGCGGCGCGCGCGCTGTTGAACTTGGTGAGGATGAGCGGCTTGCCGGTCGGTCGGCGCGATGCGCGCGACCTCGCCCGGGTTGCTCGCACTCTCCCAGTTCGCGTACAGCGCGAGCTGATCGGTGTTGGCCGGAATGGAGATGTTGGTGTACGCGCCCTTGCCGACGCCGAACATCGTCTTGACCGCTCCGCCCGCAACCGGCACGGAGTAGATTTTTTCGTAGCCGGAGTCCTCCGCCGTGAAATACACGGTGCGCGAATCCGGCGAGACCGAGAAGTTGCTCACCGAGCGGTCCAGCTGGTCCGAGATCACGCGCGGTGTGCCGGGCTTCTCGTCCCAGGACAGGGCCGCGAGGCGCGAGGCATTGAAGACATTCTTGCTCTGCGCTTCGAGCACGACGAGCAACGCGCGACCGTCGGGCGTGAACCGGGGCTGCGACCAGCTGTCGACGCCGGTGGTGATCTGGCGCGGCTCGCCGCCCGAGACGTCGACCACGAACAGTTGCGAATCGGTGAACGCGTAGGCGGCGGCGTTGCGATTGGTCGTGGCCGTGAACACGATGGCCTTGTTGTCCGGCGTGAACTCCATGTCGAGCTCTTCGCCCGTGTCGGTCTGGCGCCCGGCGAATCCCGGACTCGCGGCCAGTTTCGTACCGACCAGCAGGTCTCGTGGAGCGCCGGCCGGGAGCCCGTCCGCGTCGAGATCGAGCACGTGGATGCGCACCTGGCGTTCGTCGAGCCAGCGATCCCAGCTGCGGATCGGGAATCCTTCGAAGGTGCGGACGTTGGCCTTGCGCTCGCGATGCGCCTTGATCGCCTCCTTGTTCGCCGCATCGTCGCGTGACTTCGGGAACATGATGGAGACGAACGCGATCCTGGCGCCGTCGTGGGAGAACACCGGCGCGCGCGCGCCGCCGGACAGGCTGGTGAGGCGCTGCGCCTCGCCGCCGGCCGCGAGATCCAGCAGGTAGAGCTGCGGCGCGTCGTCGTTGTCGCGCTGGGCGCTGAACACGATGCGCCGGCTGTCGGGACTCCAGATGACGCCGCTTTCCGGGCGCCGCGTCGACGTCAGCCGGCGGCTCGAATGACGCGCGCTGGTGTCGATGAGCCACAGGTCGGACAGCGTCGAATTGTCGTCGTACGCGGGTTCGCTGACCGCCACGACGATCCACTTGCCATCGGGGCTCACCTGCGGAGCGCCGACGCGCTTCATGAGCCAGATGTCCTCGTGCGTGGGTATGCGCCCGGGAGCGGCATCTGCGACGACGGCAAACGCCAGGCAGGCGATCAGCAGCAGGGTTTTCATGTAACAAAATTTAACGCAGTTCGGGGCGCCGTGGCGATCCACTTGCCGCACCGGGGAACGGACGCGAGACTACCGGCAAGGACACGAAGGAGCTCATTTGCAATCCGACCCCGTAATCAAGCCGGCGATCGCGCGCGGGCTGCGACCCGGCGCGTTGCTGGTCAGCGGCATCATCAATCTCGGTGGCGCGCTCGCCGTTCTGTTTGCCATGCCAGGCCACGCGACCGACGACCGCATGGCCGCCACCTGGGCGCTGGTCCAGTTCCTCTCCGGCGTGTGGGCGGGGGTGCTAGGCGCAAACAGTCCGTTCCTGCATGGCCTGGTTGCCGGCGTGCCGGCGCTGGTGCTGGGGTTGCTGCTTCCGACCCCGTTGCCGAAGCAGTTCGTCGTGGTTACCTGGTTTCTGGCGCCATCGGCCGCGCTGGTCGCCGGCATGATCATGCGGTTCATGCGCCGCAGGGCGCCGAGATGAAGCGGCTGTTAGCGCTGGCGCTGATCGACCGCGGAGAGGAAACTCCTCAAGTCCGGCGACGCTCGTCGGAGACTTCGCCGAACGACTCCTGGTAGTCCTCGCATGCCGCCTCGATGACCTCCGCGGCGTGCGTGTAGCCGTACTTGCCCGAGATCTTCATCTTGTTGGGCTCGCCCGGAACCAGCTTGTAGGTACCGAAGTAGTGTTCGAGACGCTCGACCAGCACCGGCGCCAGCTGCGAGATGTCCTTGACGTGATCCCAGACGTAATCGCCTTCGAGCACGCCGATGATCTTGTCGTCGGCCTCGCCGCGGTCGATGAGCTTGATGCCGCCGATCACGCGCGCGCGCAGGATGACTTCCGAACGTTCGATGGGCCGCTCGCTCACCACGCAGATGTCGAGCGGATCGCCGTCGCCGCGTTCGCTGCCGGGCGCGAGTTTCGCGACTCGCGGCCCGCAGTAGGTTTTCGGGATGAAGCCGTACAGCGCCGGCGGATGGCTCGACGAGCGCTGCGGCCGGTCGACGCGCAGATATCCGGAGACCTTGTCGATCTCGTACTTGATCATGTCGAACGGCGTGATTTCGATGTACGCGTTGACGATCCGCGGCGCATCGGGACCCAGGTCGAGGCCATGCCAGGGATGCGGGCGCCAGCGGGAAAAGTTGTGTTCTGTCATGGCGGGTAGTCTATGGGAGCAGGTCACGCCATGGCGAGCGCCGCTCCGTACGACTATCCTCCGAACCCATGGCAATGAACATGAGGGGGGCGGCCATCGTGGGCTGGGGCAAGTGCCTGCCCCCGGCCGTTCTCACGAACGCCGACATCGCGACTTTCCTCGAAACCAGCGACGAATGGATCGCGACGCGCACCGGCATCCGCGAGCGCCGCGTCTCGCACGTGCCGCTGGGCGAGCTCATGTACGTCGCCGCGGCCCGCGCGCTGGCCTGCGCCGGCATGGAAGGCAAACAACTCGAGCTCATCGTCGCCGGCACCACGAGTTACGACGACCAGGCGCCCAATGTCGCCTCCGGCGTGCAGCGGCGCGTCGGCGCCGAGGGCTGCGCGGCCATGGACGTGAACACCGCCTGCACCAGCTTCCTGTATTCCCTATCTACCGCCACGGCGCTGATCAGGTCGGGAGTGGTGAAGAACGCGCTGGTGCTCGGCGCCGAGGTCATCTCGCCGTTCATCGACTGGAGCGACCGCAACATCGCGGTGCTGTTCGGCGACGGTGGCGCCGCCGTCGTGCTTCAGGCCACGGACGCCGCGGAAGGACTGCTCGCCGAGCGGCTGGGTTGCTACGGCGAGTCGCGCGAGATCCTGCGCGTGCACGGCATGGGCGCGGCCTATGCGCACCAGAACCGCGTCATCGGCAAGACCGAATGGCAGTTCGAGGGACAGGAGATCTTCAAGAAGGCCGTGCACGGCATGGCGCTGGCCTGCGGCGAAGCGCTCACGAAGATCGGCAAGTCGGCGGATGACGTGGACCTGGTGATTCCGCACCAGGCGAACATGCGCATCATCGAGGCGGTGGCGAAGAGGACCGGCGTGCCGATGGAAAAGGTGTTCACCAACGTGCACCGCTACGGAAACATGTCGGCGGGCACCGTGCCGGTCGCACTGTGCGAAGCGCTCGAAGAAGGACGCGTGAAGCCCGGCGCGCTGCTGTTGATGCCCTCGTTCGGCGCCGGCCTCACCTTCACCGGGCACGTGGTGCGCTGGGGCGAGCGTGTGGAGCCGCTCGGTGTCACGCGACGTCGATCTGCCGCCTGACAACCAGACGGCCTTGCAGATCGTCGAGCGTTACCGGCGAATCAAGGCGGCCTGAATGTGCGACGTCACGCGGCCCGGCCGCCGGTTGCTCCTGGCGGTGTTCACGCTGGCGCTCGCATCGCCGCCGGCGTGGCCGCAGGCGCTCCAGGACGTGCCGCTGTCGCGCGAAGCGCGCATCGAGCAACTCGACCAGACGATCAAGCAGATTCGCGAGGTCTGCGCCTCCATGAAGGCGGTGGCGGACAAGTCGATCCGCGACGTGCGCGGACTCATCCTGCTCGACTACGTCGAACAGTGGGCATTTACGCCAGCGACGCTGCAGGAAGCGTCCGAGCTGCTCGCGAAAGCCCGCGCATCCGCGCCCGGTACCGACGACGCCGCGCTCGATCGCGCCGAGGAACTGATCGCGAACGCCTACTCACGTTCGTCCGAGCTTCGCGACTACTGGAACGAGGTGCCACAGATCACCTGGCGCGAGCGCTGGTCCGCTTTCGCGCGCGCCAACCGCCTCGATCCCGCCGCCGTGGACCCGCTGTTGTCGTCGCAGGAGAAATCGCTGCTCGACTCGCTGGAATCGGGAACATTCCTCGTGGCGGCGCGCCACTCGAAGAATCTCGATCAACAGCTCGACTACGTCATCAACGGTTCCACCGCCGAGGTCCTGCGCAACCGCAAACCCGCGGACATCGTGTTCGCGCCGCGCAAGACGCCATGCCCCGCCGCGGACGGACCGGGGGGCGGTGCCAAGGCACGCATCGTCGAGTCCGGCGATCCCGACGCGCTGTACCCGGCCGACGCGAAGGCGCGCGGTGAACACGGACCGATCGTGGTCCGCGCGCGCATCGCCGCGAACAGCTGCGCGACGGGCTTCGCGCTCATGGTGAGTTCGGGGTATCCGGCGCTCGACGCCGCGGCGATCGCCGTGGCCGAGGCGAGCCGCTACCAGGCGGCCTTTGAAGGTGGCAAACCGGTCGCGAGCGAGCTGACGTTCAAGGTGCGCTTCGACCTGAAATGACGAAGCCCGCGTTTTTCCGGCGCGGGCTTCGTTGACCTGTGCTGAATCGTCGTCTGGCTAGGCTTTCTTCTTCGCCTTTGCGGCTCTTGCTTTTTTCTTTGCTGGATCTTTCGGGCGGGACTTGCCGAACGAGCCCGCGTAGAGTTTTCCGCGGCGCGTACGCCGGTCACCCTTACCCATTCGCCTCTTCCTTGTTCTGCGCAATCCACAGCAGCGCGGCCTCGATGTCCGAAAGCTGCGCGGCGGTCATGCCGGGAATGCGGCCACCGCCGGCTTCCTGCTTCACGCGCGCAAGCTCCGTGGACGAAACCGTGCTCACCCAGGTGAGCCCGCGGCGCACCTTGCTGGTGAATTTCTGGGACTTCTCTTCAGTCATGTCGATACCTCGTCACCTCATCGCGGGGCGAAACATAGCGCGGCTAACGATATCGCGCCAGAACTTTCGCGAGAGCCGCCGATCCCGGCGACAACCGGTTGTGGGGAATCTGGTTGAGCGGAATAGCCGGCGTCTCATTGACATCGTGGAATTCCTTGCCGCCACTAGCATCCACGTACAGCAGGCCGGTGAGGAATTCACCTTTTTTCAAGCGTTCCTGGATCGCCGAGGTGGCCGCGCCCCGATCGGTCGGGTCGTACGACGCGGCGAGTTTGCGCAGCAATATGCGGCTGCCATCGTGCAGCATGACCGGCAAAACGTCGCCCGCCGCGTACTCGGCGGAGATCTCCCGCTGGAACGGGATGAAGTCGGCATGCACCGCGGCGTCGTAGTGCTCGCGCGTGTACTGGTAGCTCTTCGTCGAGCCCTCGTGATCATTGAACGTAACGCAGGGCGACAGCACGTCGATCAGCGCGAAGCCCTTGTGACGCATCGCGGCCTGGATGAGCGGCACCAATTGTTGTTTGTCGCCGGAGAAGCTGCGGGCCACGAACGTGGCGCCGAGCGTGAGCGCGAGCAGCACCGGATCGATGGGCGGCTGCTGGTTCACCTCGCCCTTCTTGGCCTTCGTGCCGACATCTGCGGACGCCGAGAACTGGCCCTTCGTCAATCCGTACACACCGTTGTTCTCGATGATGTACGCCATGTTCAGGTTGCGGCGGATCGCGTGGCAGAACTGCCCGAGGCCGATGGACAAGGTGTCGCCGTCGCCCGAGACGCCCACGTACGTGAGGTTGCGGTTCGCGGCGTTCGCGCCCATCGCGATCGACGGCATGCGGCCGTGGACCGAATTGAAGCCGTGGCCGCCGCTCACGAAATACGCCGTGGTCTTCGACGAACAGCCGATGCCGGAGAGCTTCACCATGTTCTGCGGCTCGATGTCGAGACCCCAGGTGGCCTCGATGATGGCGGCGGTGATGCTGTCGTGGCCGCACCCCGCGCACAGCGTGGACAACGCGCCTTCATAGTCGCGGCGCGTGAGGCCGAGCGCATTCTTGGGCAGCGAGGGATGGCGGACTTTCGGCTTGGGAAGGAATGTCATGCGACACCTGCAATGTCCGGCTTGCGCGTCTTCGGCTGCACCTCGGCGAGCACGCCCTTCACGATGAACTCGGAGGAGATCGGCAGTCCGCTGTAGTGCAGCAGCGAGCGCAGCTTTTCCTTCGGGACGCGGGTTTCGAGCGTGAGCAGCGAACGCATCTGCGCGTCGCGATTCTGCTCGACGACGAATACCGTCTTCTGTTGCTCGAGGAACTTCTCGACCTCTTCGCCGAACGGGAACGAACGCAGGCGCATGTAGTTGGCCTTGATGCCGTGCGCGGCGAGCACGTCGAGCGCCTCGCGCACCGCGCCGTCGGAGCTGCCGAACGCGACGACACCGATGTCGATGTGCGCGTCCTGTTCGATCACCGGCTTCGGCACCAGCCGTTTCGCCGTGTGGAATTTGCGCGCCAGGCGGTCGAGCACGATCTGGTATTCGGCCGAATCTTCGGTGTACGCGCCGTACTGCGTGTGTCCCGAGCCGCGCGTGAAGTAGGCGCCCTTGGGGTGCACGCCGGGCATGGTGCGATACGGAATGCCATCGCCATCCACGTCGAGGTAGCGATGGAATTTCTCCAGCTTCTCGATCTCTTCCTTCGAATACACCTTGCCGCGATCGGGGACGTAGTTGTCGTCCCACTTGAGATCGGGGCACATCCAGTCGTTCATGCCGATGTCGAGATCGGACATCACGAGGACCGGCGTCTGCAACCGTTCGGCGAGATCGAACGCGTCGCGCGCGAAATAGAAACACTCCTCCGGATCGCGCGGGAACAGCAGCACGTGCTTGGTGTCGCCGTGCGAGGCATAGGCGGCCTCGAGGATGTCGCACTGCTGCGTGCGCGTCGGCATGCCGGTCGAGGGGCCCACGCGCTGGATGTCGAACAACACCGCGGGCACTTCGGCGTAATAGGCGAGCCCCAGGAACTCGTTCATCAGCGAGACGCCGGGGCCGCTCGTCGCGGTGAACGCGCGCGCGCCATTCCAGTTGGCGCCGAGCACCATGCCGATCGCGGCGAGCTCGTCCTCGGCCTGGATGAATGCGAAGTTCTTCTTGCCGGTCTCCGGATCGACACGCAGCCTGTCGGCGAAGCCCTTGAACGCATCCATCACCGAGGTGGACGGCGTGATCGGATACCACGCGGCCACGGTGGCGCCCGCGTATACGCAGCCCAGGCCGGCGGCCGTGTTGCCGTCCATCAGGACGTGGCCGCGGGTCTTTGAGCCAACTTCTTTCGGAAAGGGCGCAATCCTGAGAGGCAGCGGGCACGACAGGTTCGCGCGGGCGTAGTCGTAGCCGAGCTGGATCGCCTTCATGTTCGAATCGACCAGTTGCGGCTTCTTCGCGTAGGTCTCCGCGAGCAGCGCGCGGATCTGCTCCACGTCGAGGTCGAGCAGCGCCGCGAGCACGCCGGCGTAGCAGATGTTCTTCATGAGGATGCGCGTGCGCACCCCGTTGAAGTTCTCGTTGCAGAGTTTCGCGAGCGGCACGCCGAGCACCGTGATGTCGTCGCGCGCCAGCAGCGCGGGGCGCGGCCAGGTGCTGTCGTACAGGATGAAACCGCCCGACGTCACTTCCCGAACGTCGCGCGCATAGGTCTCGGCATTCATCGCGACCATGATGTCGATTTTTCCCGAGCGCGCGACGTAGCCGTCCTTCGTCACGCGGATCTCGTACCAGGTGGGCAGGCCCTGGATGTTCGACGGGAAGTAGTTCTTGCCCATCACCGGGATGCCACTGCGGAAAATGGCCTTCATCAACAGCCCGTTCGCGCTGGCCGAACCGGTACCGTTCACCGTCGCGATCTTGATCGCGAAATCATTCGTAAAGTCGTGGGTCATCAGGCGCTCTTGGGCATCTTCGCCGCGTCGGCGGCCGCTTCATCCTTGGCATGCGGCCAGAGGATCGTGGACTTCTGCATGTCCCAGGCGGCCGTCGGACAGCGTTCCGCGCACAGGCCGCAGTGCACACAGAGATCCTCGTCTTTGACCATCACGCGGGCCGTGTGTTTCAGCGGCGCCGATACGTACAAGGCCTGAGTGACATTCTTCGCGGGCGCCTTGAGGCGGGAACGCAGGTCCGCCTCCTCGCCGTTGTGCGTGATGGTGAGGCAGTCCACCGGGCAGATGTCGATGCAGGCGTCGCACTCGATGCACAGTTTCGTCTCGAACACCGTCTGCACGTCGCAGTTGAGGCAGCGCTGCACTTCCTTCTCGATCTGCTCGACGGTGAAGCCGAGTTCGACCTCGATGTCGAGCTTCTTGAAGCGTTCCTTGAGCGACACGTGCGGCATCAGGCGCCGCTCGGCCGGGTTGTAGTCGTTCGAGTACGCCCACTCGTGCATGCCCATCTTCGTCGACTGCAGGTTCACGCCCGGCGGCAGGCGCTCGGCGACACTCTTGCCCTGGCAGAAATTGTGGATGGAGATCGCGGCCTGGTGACCGTGCTCCACGGCCCAGATGATGTTCTTCGGACCGAACGCCGCGTCGCCGCCGAAGAACAGGCCGGCGCGCGTCGACTGGAACGTCTTCACGTCGACCTTCGGCACGTCCCACTTGTCGAACTCGATGCCGAGGTCGCGTTCGATCCAGGGAAACGCATTTTCCTGGCCGATGGCGAGGATGACGTCGTCGGCCTCGATGAACTCCTCGCCGCTGACGCGCTCCGAGGTGATCGCGCCCTTCGCGTCGAGCGCGTATTCCATCACGTCGAACGTCATGCCCTTGAGCTTGCCGCCCTCGATGACGAAGTTCTTCGGCGATCGATTGATGACGATCTCGACCTTCTCTTCCTCGGCGTCCTCCAGCTCCCACGCGGACGCCTTGAAGAACTGGCGCGGCTTGCGCGCCATGACCTTCACGTTGTCGGCGCCGAGGCGCAGCGACGTGCGGCAGCAATCCATCGCCGTGTTGCCCACGCCGATGATCAATACCTTCTTGCCGATCGACTTGATGTGATCGAACGCCACCGACTCGAGCCAGGTGATGCCGATGTGGATGTTCGCGGCGCCTTCGGCGCGGCCGGGCAGCTTGAGCTCCTTGCCCTTCGGAGCGCCGGCGCCGACGAACACGGCGTCGAAGCCGCCCTTGTCTAACAACTCGCGCATCGACTTGACCGGGTGGTTGAGCTTGAGCTCGACGCCCATGTCGACGATCTGCGCGATCTCGTCGTTCAACACCTCGGCCGGCAGGCGGAACGACGGAATGTTCGTGCGCATGAGGCCGCCGGGCACGCCGAACTGCTCGAAGATCGTGACCGAATAGCCGAGCGGCATCAGGTCGTTGGCGACCGTGAGCGACGCGCAGCCGGCGCCGATCAGCGCCACCTTCTTGCCGTTCTTGAGCTTCGGGATGCGCGGCAGGCGGGACTTGATGTCATCGTCGCGGTGGTCCGCGGCGACCCGCTTCAGGCGGCAGATCGCGACCGGCTTTTCCTCGACGCGGCCGCGGCGGCACGCGGGCTCACAGGGCCGATCGCAGACGCGCCCCAGGATTCCGGGAAATACGTTCGAATGCCGGTTCACCATGTACGCGTCGGTGAAGCGGCCCTGGGCAATAAGTCGTATGTACTCAGGAACGTCGGTGTGTGCGGGGCAAGCCCATTGGCAATCCACGACTTTGTGGAAGTAGTCGGGTTGCGCAGTGTCCGTCGGTTGCATATCCCCCCGGTACCAAAACGCCGGCGATTCCCCCTCCGGCACGGCCGCAGTATAGGCTTCACCCCTCCTCATGACGATTCCAAATCAACTCCTGGCGACGGAAATCAAGCTCCGGACCCGCTCACGCGTGCTGGAAGTGGCATTTGAAGACGGGGCGCGTTTCCTGCTGCCATTCGAATACCTGCGGGTCCATTCGCCCTCGGCCGAGGTCAAGGGCCACGGACCCGGCCAGGAGGTGCTGGTCATGGGCAAGCAGCATGTCACCATCAATGCCGTGGAGCCCGTCGGGCAGTACGCCGTGAAGCTGGTTTTCGACGATGGCCACGACTCGGGGCTGTATTCGTGGAAATACCTGCGCGAGCTGGGTGAGAAGTACCCCGAGAACTGGGCGCGGTACCAGGCGCGAGTACAGGCGGCCCAACAGGAGCAGTCATGACCGACGATCAAAAGCAGGCATCTTCGCCACCCGCGGGCAATCAGAGCGTTCAGCTGGGCATCGGCACGCTCATCATCATTGCGCTCATCGTCACGATGTGTTCGGGAAAAGGCGACATGGAAAAGGTGCGCAAAGACACCGCCGAGCTCAAACAGCAGGTGAGCGAGATCAACCGGAAGCTGGACGCGTTGGCGCCGAAGGACGCTGCCGCCCCGGCCGCGACCGGCGAGGCCGAGCCGGCCGTCGAGCGCCAGCCCTAGATCGGGCACGACGGATCGGGGACAAAAAAGGCCGGGTTCGTTGAACCCGGCCTTTGCAAGACCCCCGCTCGAATAGTTGGGCTTTGTAACCAAGACTCCGGCGAAAAGCCAGCGCTTTCTCGCCGGCTTATACTGACCGCCCTGTGACCGACCCCAAAAAGACCACCGACACCGACTTCGGGTACGAACGCGTCCCGTGGAACGAGAAGCAGCAGCGCGTGCGCGGCGTGTTCGACTCCGTGGCGCGCAACTACGACCTCATGAACGACCTGATGTCGGGCGGCGCGCATCGACTCTGGAAGGAATTCACGCTGTCGCTCACGGGCCTGCGTCCGGGTCAGCGCGCGCTCGACGTCGCGGGAGGCACCGGCGATCTCACTACCGGCCTCGCGAAGCAGGTCGGAAAGAACGGACTGGTCGTGCTCTCCGACATCAACGCGGCGATGCTCTCCGAGGGCCGCGACCGGCTGCTCGACGATGGCATGGTCGGGAACGTGCAGGTGAGCCTCGCGAATGCCGAGAAGCTGCCGTTCCGGACTCGATGTTCGACTGCGTCACCATCGGCTTCGGCCTGCGCAACGTCACCGACAAGCCGGCCGCGCTCGCCGAGATGCGGCGCGTGCTCAAGCCCGGCGGCCAGCTGCTGGTGCTCGAGTTCTCGCAGCCCGTGCCGCTCATCAAGCCGCTCTACGACCTGTACTCGTTCCGCGTGCTGCCGCTGATCGGCAAGTTCGTGGCGAAGGACGAGGACAGCTACCGCTATCTCGCCGAATCGATCCGGATGCATCCCGACCAGGAAACCCTGTTGGGAATGCTCAACGACGCCGGACTCGAAGACTGCCGCTACCACAATCTTTCGGGCGGGATCGTCGCGGTGCACCGGGGTTACCGTTACTAGTGTTGACCCAGGCCATCGAGAATCTCCTGAACCGCAACCTGCCGCGCAGCCCGCGCGCGGGTGAGCTCGCTGCCGCGCTGCAGGGCAAGACGGTGCGCATCGAATCGCGCGGGCTCGGCTGGATCCTGGTCGCCGAATCGCTCGGCACTTCGCTGCGCCTCACGAAGAACGATACGGAGCGCGGCGTCGATGCGGAGATCTCGGGCAGTCTCATGAATCTCGCGGCGCTGGCCGGGCCCCATCCCGAGGAAGTCATCCGGCGCGGCGACGTGACGATCCGCGGCGACGCCGAGATCGCGCAGAAATTCCGCGAGCTCGCGATGCTGCTCAAGCCGGACGTCGAGGAAGAATTGTCGAAACTGATCGGCGATACGCCGGCGCACCAGGCGCTGCGCTTCGTGCGCTCGATGACCAGCGCCGGCCGCCGCGTCGCGAAGACCGGCGTGCGCAACATGGCCGAATACCTGGCGCACGAACGCCGCGACCTGGTGCCGCGCGCCGAGGCCGAGGATTTCTACCGCGGCGTCGAGCGGCTGCGCGAGGATCTCGACCGGCTCGATGCGCGCGCCGGGCTGCTGGAAAGCGCCAGCGGCGAACAAGAGGATCCGCGATGAAGCTGAGAGTCATCGCCCGCCTCATCGAGATCCAGCGCGTGCTGGTGCGGCACGGGCTCGACGAGTTCGTACGCGCCACGCATCTGTATCGCCCGCTGCGCTTCATCTTCCTGTTGAGCCCGTGGACCTGGGCTCTGCGTCGCAATGACGCGCCGCGCGGCCAGCGGCTGCGCGAGGCGCTGGAAGAGCTCGGCCCGATTTTCGTCAAGTTCGGCCAGGCGCTCTCCACGCGCCGCGACCTGCTGCCCGTCGACATCGCCGACGAGCTCGCGAAACTACAGGACCGCGTTCCGCCGTTCGATGGCCGCGTCGCGCGCGTGATGATCGAGCGCGCCTACGGGCGCGCCGCCGAACAGGTGTTCTCCACGTTCGAGGAGTCGCCGCTCGCGGCCGCCTCCATCGCGCAGGTGCACGCGGCCGAGCTGCGGCCCGAGGTGACGCTGAACGGCGCGAAGACGCGCGAGGTGGTGGTCAAGGTGCTGCGCCCCGGCATGCATGCCGTGATCGCGCGCGATCTCGAGGTGCTGCATGCGCTGGCGCGCTTCGCCGACGCCAACTGGGAAGGCAGCCGGCGCCTGCGGCCCGTCGAAGTGGTGCGCGAATACGAGAAGACCATCCTCGATGAGCTCGACCTCATGCGCGAGGCCGGCAATGCCTCGCAGCTGCGGCGCAATTTCGAGAATTCCACTCTTCTATATGTGCCCGCCGTGCACTGGGATTTCTGCCGTCCCGACGTGCTGGTGCTGGAGCGGATCCGCGGCGTGCAGATCTCCAACATGGCGCGCCTGCGCGAGGTCGGCACCGACATCCGGCGCCTGGCCGAAAACGGCGTCGAGATCTTCTTCACGCAGGTGTTCAAGCACAACTTCTTCCACGCCGACATGCACCCCGGCAACATCTTCGTGCTCATCGACAACCCGGCGCAGCCGAAGTACGCCGCCGTGGATTTCGGCATCGTGGGCACGCTCGATCCGCGCGACCAGTACTACCTCGCCGAGAATTTCCTCGCCGTGTTCGACCGCGACTATCGCCGGGTCGCGACGCTGCACCTGGAGTCCGGCTGGGTGCCCGAAGGCTCGCGCGTCGACGAGATGGAATCGGCGATCCGCACGGTGTGCGAGCCCATCTTCAACAAGCCGCTCAAGGAAATCTCCTTCGGCACCGTGCTGCTGCGCCTGTTCGAGATCTCGCGCCGCTTCAATGTCGAGATCCAGCCGCAGCTCATCCTGCTGCAGAAGACGCTGCTCAACATCGAAGGCCTGGGGCGCGATCTCTATCCCGACCTGGACGTCTTCAAGACCGCGGGTCCGATCATGCGCGACTGGGTGGGCGAGAAGATGAGCGCGCGCGCAGTCATGGAAAAGGCCCGCGTTCAGCTTCCCGAGGTCATCAACAGCCTCCAGACCCTGGCGCCGCTGGTGCGGTCGGCCGTGCAACGCGCTCAGGACGGACGCCTGCGTCTCGCGGTGGAGGCGCCCGAGATCAACGCGCTGCGCAACGAGATCAAGCGCACGAACCGGCGCCGCGACAAGGTGACCGTCGCCGCCGTCATCCTGCTCGGCGGCATCGTGTGGCTGGCGCTCGAGCGCGAACCGATTCTGGCCGGCTGGGGAATGATCGGTGTCGGCGTCGCGTGGTTGTTAGCCATGCTGCGGCGCTGAGGGCGGGTGGCGGCCCTCAGGCGCGGCTGAGCGGCTTGCAACCTGCCACCGTCCACATCACCGGCGAGGGCGCGGCGTAGTCATCCGCCGTGAGCCGCGCGATGTCCGCGCGTAATTGATCCGCGCTGATGAAACCGCCCTGGATGAGTCCCTGGGCGATCTGTTCGAAATTGAGACGCATGAGCGCCGCGCCGTCGTGGGTGCCGTCGAACATCAGGACGCGGCCTTCCGCGGTTACGGATTTCAGCCCCAATGCCCGGAAGCGGCCGTACAACGTCCGCCCGAAGCGGCTGTCGGCGCCCCCGCGCGCGAAATAGGCGCGTATCGCATCGTGGGCCGCGAGACGGGACTCGGCCGGGAACGCCGCCGGATCCGGCGGCATCGAGACCGAGTCGAAATCCTCGATGACCAGCCAGCCGCCGGGCTTCAGCGCCGTCGCCAGCCGCTCGAGCACGGCTGCACGTTCCGGAATGTGGATGAGCACGAGGCGTGCATGGATGAGGTCGAAGCGCGCCGCGGGCAGCTCATCGCGCACGATGTCGTGACGCCGCACGTGCAGGTTCGGCGGCGTCGCGGACTCGACGTGGCGCGGATCGATGTCGGTGCACAACACGGCGCCGGTGGGTCCGACGCTTGCGGCGAGCCAGGTCGCCACGCTGCCGCCGCCCCCGCCGACTTCGAGACATTCCCAACCGGGCGCGAGTCCGGTCGCGAGCAGCGCGCGCCGCGTGGGTGCATCGAAGAGCCGGGCCAGGAGCCGCATGCGCTGCGCGGACTCGGGCTGGGCGTTGTCGAATAGATAGGGGGTGGCGGTGCTCATCAATCCTCCAGAAGATCGACGGGGGGCTCGGTCATGCGAAAGCTCAGCAGGAAGCCGCACAACACGGCGGTACCCGTCGCGATCGTCATGGAGAGCGCGACCCTCGAAGTCGGCGTACCGGGCAGCAGGTTCGCGAGTTGCGTGGTCGCGATCGCCGCGAACGGCGCGATGACGCGACCGCCCACGCCGACCGCGAAACTCTCGCCCGTGCCGCGCAGGTGAACGGGGAACAGTCGCGGCAGGTAGTTCCCCCAGAAGCTGTGCTGCATGGCCATCAACAGCGAGATCAGGGCCGCGCCGATGCCGAACAACGCGGCATCGTGGATGCCGGGCCCGAGGAGCAGCAGCGGTACGGCCACGACGGCCGCGGCCATCACCCAGCGGTAGATGGGACCCCGCACGACCAGTCGCGTCACGAGCAACGCCAGCAGGACGCGTCCGATGATTCCACCGAAGTCCTGTTGCAGGTGAACCCAGCTCACCCACTGCTGCTGCTGCATCGGCGGCAGCTCGGCGATCCTCGGCAGTGACGGCACCAGTCGCGGAATGTGTTGCAGAAGCCCGAAAGCAAGGCAGTAGCCGCAGGCCACCAACCCGGTCGTGAGGATCGTGACCCGCCGCAGGCGCGGCGCGAACAGTTCACCGAAGCTCGGCCGGCGCAGCGTGCCGGCGACGCGTTTTGCCAGCCAGACGGGCGACTCCGGCAGGAAGGGCCGCAGAATTATCAAAGGTATCGCGGGCAGCGCGCCGAAGATGAACATGTAGCGCCAGGCCGAATGCGCGCCGTGAATCTCCGGCAGCCGGTCGCCCCAGGTGACGGCGGCGTAATAGGCGCCCGCCATCATGAAGTTGCCGAGGGTGGCGCAGGCCTGCGCCCAGCCGATGGCGGAATCGCGCCGCCTGGAGTCAGGGAACAGCTCCGTGAGCCAGGCGATGGCCGCCACGAATTCCACGCAGGCGCCCGCGACAGTGATGCAACGCCAGACGATGAGCTCACCCAGCGAGGTCGCGAATCCGGACATGAATGCGGCCGAGCCATACAGCACGATGCTCCAGACCAGCACCCGCTGGCGTCCGAGCCGATCGGTTAGATAGCCGCCGGCCAGCGAGGAAAGTCCGCCCAGCACGACCGGCGCGAACAGCATCAGCCCTGCCCAGTGATTGAACTCGCGCGAGCCCGGTGCGAAGCCGCCGAGCTCGACCAGGACGGGTCGCAGCACGATGGCCTGTACGACCACCTCGTAGATGTCGAAGGCGAATCCCAACCCCGCGGTCGCGAGAATGAGCCACTGCATTCCGGTCAGGGGCCGGACGCGTGCGTTGAGTGTGGCTTCCATGTTGCGCAGAATGAGCCGGCCCGCGCTGAAAGTCTTGCCGGAGTCCTGAAAATTCCTGAACACCACATGAGCGTCGATTCGAGCGTCATCTACGAGTTCGCCGGCCGCCGCGTCGATCCGCTGCGCCGCCAGCTCATGCATGGCGGACGCATCGTCACGATGTTTCCTCGCTGCTTCGACGCGCTGCTGCTGCTGATCGAGCGCCGCGGCGAACTGCTCGACAAGGACTTCCTGCTCCAGGCGCTGTGGCCCGACGTGGTCGTCGACGAGAACAGCCTGGCGAAGGTGATCTCCGAGGTACGCCGTGCGCTCGGCGAGGGACCCAGGGACCAGGGCTGCATCGTCACCATCCCGCGGCGCGGCTACCGCTTCAACGCCAACGTCGAGGTTTCGCGGGCCGTGGGTAGTTCGAACGTTCCGCCACCGGGCCGTGGTGAAATCCGCTCGCTCGCAGTCCTGCCGTTCACGTTTCTGAACCCGGTCGCCACGGACGAAAGCCTCGGCATCGGCCTCGCCGATGCGCTGATCACGCGGCTCGGACAGTTGCGGCGCACGCTGGTGCGCCCCACTTCCTCCATCGCGCGTTTTGCGGCGCAGCCGATGGCACCCGCCGCGGCGGGAAGGGCGCTCGAGGTGGATGCGGTGATCACCGGGACCATCCGGCGCTCCGGCACGCAGATGCGCGTCGGTGTGCAGCTCGTTTCGGTGCGCGAGGACGCGGTGACCTGGGCCGAACGTTTCGATGCCGATTCGATGGGCGCGCTCGAGCTCGAAGATTCGATTGCCGAGCGCGTCGCCACCGCGCTCACGCTCGCGCTGGCGCGCGAAGAGAAACCGCCCGAGCCACGCCGCTACACCGCGAACGCGGATGCCTACGAGCACTACATCCGCGGACGTTATCTCGCGACCAAACGCACGCGCGACGCGATGCTCGAGGCGGTGCGCTGCTTCGAGCGCGCCATCGCGATCGATCCGGTCTTCGCGCTCGCCTACGCGGGCCTGGGCGCGACCTGCGTGCACATGGGCATCCGCGCGGCGGTCTCGCAGAGCTTCCGGCCGCGCGAGGTCATGCCCAAGGGCCGCGCGGCCGCGGAGAAGGCGCTGGCGCTCGACGACATGTTGTCCGAAGCGCACGCGGCGTTCGGCCACGTGATGTTCATCTACGAGTGGCAGCGGGACGTCGGCATCGCATCACTGCAGCGCGCGATCCAGATCAACCCCAACAACCAGAACGCGCACCAGTGGTACGCCATGGCGCTCGCGGGCGTGGGGCGCATCGATGACGCGCTGGCGCAGATCCAGCGGGCGCGCGAGATCGATCCGCTCGTCCGTCATCGTGAACGCGAATGTCGGTTTCCTGTTGTATCGCGCGCGGCGTTTCGACGAAGCCGTCGCCAGCCTGCGGCACACCGTCGCGATGGAGCCGACGTTCGCCATGTCGCGTTATCGTCTTGGCCTCGCGCTCGAATCACTCGGACACTTCGACGAAGCCATCGAGGAGTTCGAAGCCATGCGTCCGGATGCCGAGAGTCCGCTGGGCCTGACGGCGATCGCACGCACGCGCGCGCTCATGGGCCAGTCGGCCGAGGCGCGGCGCCTGCTCGGCGAACTCTCCCTCATCGGCCGACCGCGTATGTTCCCGCCGCCCAGATCGCGGACGTCCACGCCGCGCTC
This sequence comes from uncultured Pseudomonadota bacterium, assembly GCA_963774045.1. Classification (GTDB taxonomy): domain Bacteria; phylum Pseudomonadota; class Gammaproteobacteria; order Steroidobacterales; family Steroidobacteraceae; genus CADEED01. The sequence continues at coordinate 4,844 of CAVZED010000005.1, read as the reverse complement.
GGCGATCGGGAACGCACCCTGGATTTCCTCGAGCAGTGCGTCGAGGAGCGCTCGCTCGTCGGCGGTGCAGTTCCCCTGGGAACCGCATTGGGATCTCGTGCGCGACGATCCGCGTTTCGCGGCGCTGCTGCGACGCGTCGGCCTTTAGGCAAACGCCCGATCCAAGACTGATTCCAGCCGTGTTTGCGGCACTGCACCCGTTGGAGTAGTTTGCTCCGTCATGGGCAGCCCCGAGAGCGCGGAACCGAACCGATTCTTCGCGCAGTTCGCGGCATTCGTCGCCATGGGCGTGGGTGTCCTGGTGGCCGCCGGCTGGTTGTTCGGATTCGAACAGCTGATCAATCTCGTGCCGGGCTGGCCGAGGATGGCCGAGCTCACCGCGCTCACATTCATCCTGTCGGGAAGTGCGCTGTGGCTCGCGTCGGTGCATTCGCGTCGGCTCGGACCGGTCGCGGCTGCGCTCGTTGCCATCATCGGATTCTCGGTCCTGGTCGCGGACACGAGCGGACTGCAGGCAGCTCTCGAACGACTCACGATTGCGCCGGTCCCTGCGGAAGTCGCGGAATCCCCTGTTACGCCCGTGGCGTCCGCGACGGCCATTGCATTCCTGCTCTTCGGACTTTCCCTGCTCTGTGCACACGCGCGGCGGCTGGCGGAAACTCATCAGGCACTCGCCATCCTCTCCATGCTCATGGGTTGGCTCGGATTCTCGCGCTACGTATTCGGCGGTAGTTCGGCATTCAACTTCGCGAACATGGCGATCCACACCGGACTGCTGTTCATCCTGCTGTCGGCCGGCGCGCTCACCCTGCGGGCCGACGCGCGGCATCGCGGCCCTGCTCGCGAGCCAGGGCGTGGGCGGCAAGATGGCCAGGCGCCTGTTGCCGGCCGCGGTCATCGTGCCGCTGGTCGCCGGCGCCATCGCGATCCGTTTCGAGCGCAATGCCGTGCCGGGAATCGAGGCCGCGGTGTCCATGTTCGCGCTGCTCAGCGTCATCGCGTTCGTCACCTTCGTGTGGATCAACGCCGCGCGCGGCGAGCGCGCCGACATGATGCGCCGCAAGGCCGAACGTTCGCTGCGCCTCTCCGAGGAACGCAACCAGCTCATCGTCGAGACCGCGCTCGACGGCGTCGTCACGATGAACAACAAGGGCCAGATCACCGGCTGGAACACGCAGGCTGAAAAGATGTTCGGCTGGACGCGCGCCGAGGCCCTCGGCCGCGAGCTCGCCGAACTGATCATCCCCGAACGGCATCGCGAGGATCACCGTCGCGGCATGCGCCGCTACATCGAGACCGGCATGGCCCGCGTGCTCAACAAGCGCATCGAGATGTCGGCGCTGCATCGCACGAATCGCGAGTTCCCCGTCGAGCTCGCCATCACGCCGATCGGATTCGGCGACGAGCTGGTGTTCAGCGCGTTCATCCGCGACATCACCAGCCGCACGCAGGCCGAGACCGCGCTGCGCGAAAGCGAACAGCGCTTCCGCGCGACGGCGAATGCCGCGCCCGTGATGATCTGGATGAGCGGCCGCGACCGGCAGAGCAACTGGTTCAACCAGCGCTGGCTCGATTTCGTCGGCCGCGCCATGGAGCAGGAGATCGGCGACGGCTGGTGCGACAACCTGCACCCGGCCGATTTCGATCGCACGCTGGACACCTATCACGCGGCGTTCGACGCGCGCCGGCCGTACGAGATGGAGTTCCGCCTGCAGCGCGACGACGGCGCATGGCGCTGGGTGCTCGAGCGCGGCACGCCGAACTTCGGACCCGACGGCGAGTTCGAGGGATACATCGGCACCTGCATCGACATCACCGAGCATCGCGAGACCGTCGAGCAGCTGCGCGAATCGCGCGCGCGTTTCAAGACGCTGGCCGAATCGCTGCCGCAGATGATCTGGACCTGCCTGCGCGACGGCTACACCGACTACCTGTCGCGGCAGTGGCTCGACTACACCGGCCGCAGCGAAGCGCAGCAGTTCGGCACGGGCTGGCTCGAGCAGGTGCACCCCGACGATCGCGTCAAGGTGCAGATGGAATGGGCGCGCGTCGTCGGCAGCGGCGAGACCTACGACGTCAGCTTCCGCATCCGCCGCTTCGACGGCGTGTATCGCTGGTTCAAGACGCGCGCGGTGCCGCTGCGCGATCCGGCCGGGCGCATCCTCAAGTGGTTCGGCTCGAACACCGACATCGAGGATTTCGTGATCGCCGAGCGCAAGCTCAAGGTGCAGCTCGAGCGCATGCAGCTGCTCGACCGCACCACGCACGCCATCGGCACGCACCAGGATCTGCGCAAGGTGTTCGAGGTCGTGCTGCGCAGCCTCGAGGACCACCTCGGCGTCGACTTCGGCTGCGTGTGCGCTCTTCCAGACCGAGCCCGCGCAGCTCACCGTCACCCACGTCGGCGAGAAGCAGCCTGCGGCTCTCGGCAAGCAGATCGGGCTCGCCGAGCAGGCGACCGATCGACGGTCGACGACCAGGAGCTGCTGCCGCTGCGCGCGCGGCGAGCTCGTCTACGAACCCGACCTCGAAACGGGCCCCGGTCGCCGCTTGCGCGCGCCTCGCGACAGGCGGCCTGCGCGCGCTCGTCGCCGCGCCGCTCATGATCGAGAACGAAGTTTTCGGCGTGCTGATCGTCGCGCGCACAGCGCCGGATTCCTTCAGCAGCGACGACTGCGAGTTCCTGCGGCAGCTCTCGAGCCACGTCGCGCTGGCCGCGCACCAGGCGCGGCTCTACGGCGCCCTGCAGGACGCGTACCAGGACCTGCGCCAGACGCAGCAGACCGTGATGCAGCAGGAGCGGCTGCGCGCACTCGGGCAGATCGCGAGCGGCATCGCGCACGACATCAACAACGCGCTCTCGCCCGCCGCGCTGTATACCCAGTCGATGCTGACGCACGAGACCAGACTTCACGAACGCGCGCAGCGAGCAGCTCGGCGTCATCCAGCGCGCCATCGACGACGTTGCGCGCACCGTGCAGCGCATGCGCGCGTTCTACCTGCCGCGCGGGCTCGAGCTCACGCTGGCGCCCGTCGACCTGAACGAGCGTGCTCGCGCAGGTCATCGATCTGACGCGCGCGCGCTGGAGCAACATGGCGCAGGAGACGCGGCGTCGTGTGCAAGGTCGAGACGCGACCTGGCGCCGGAGCTGCCGCAAGATCCTCGGCGCGGAGAACGAGCTGCGCGACGCCTTGACCAACCTGCTGCTGAACGCGGTCGACGCCCTGCCCGAAGGCGGAACCATCACCCTGCGCACGCGCGCTCGACGCGCGCGACAGACGAGGTGATCGTCGAGGTCCAGGACAACGGCGTCGGCATGAGCGAGACCACGCGCAGCCGCTGCCTCGAGCCGTTCTTCACGACCAAGGGCGAGCGCGGTACCGGGCTCGGGCTGCCCATGGTCTTCGGCATGGTGCAGCGTCATGGCGGCGAGCTCGAGATCGAGAGCGAGCTGGGCCGCGGCACGACGATGCGCCTGATCTTCCCGCGCGCGCCTACCGGCGTGACGATGCGCGAGCGGACGCTGAAGGTGCCCGCGCGCCCGCTGCGCATCCTGCTGATCGACGACGATCCGCTGCTGCTTCGCAGCCTGCGTGACGCGCTCGAGCTCGACCAGCACGAAGTGGTCACCGCGGAAGGCGGCCAGTCGGGCATCGATGCTGTTCACCGCCGAGTCACGCGGCGGGCACAGCAGATTCGACGCGGTGATCACCGACCTGGGCATGCCCTACGTGGATGGACGGAAGGTCGCGACGAGCATCCGCTCCGCGGACCCCGGCGTGCCCATCATCATGCTGACCGGCTGGGGCCACCGCCTGATCGCGACCGACGACCAGCCGGAGCATGTGGACCGGGTGTTGAGCAAGCCGCCGAAGATGGCGGATCTGCGCGGAACGCTGGCGGAGCTGGTGCGCCCGGATCAGGGCACGCAGGGCTCGTAGTCGAAGGGAATCACCAGCTCCTTGCCGCCCTCGCCGGGTCCCGCGATCTCGGCGTGTAGGCCCCGTGGCGGTACGGCGGTATTCCACGCGCTTCGGAAAATCGTGCTGCGGGTTCTCGAAGCGCGCCCAGTCCGGCCCGAGGCCGTGATCCGAACGCGGTGGGCGGCGCGCCGCGGGCTGCGCGACATAGCGAGCCTCGCCGGCGCCACATTCGATGCGCAGGAATTCGAAGCTCTTCGTCCTGCCGCCCTTACGTCCGCGACGTCCCAGCATGAGATCGCCACCGCGGCGGCAGCCAGTGTTCTTCGATGAGCTCCCCTCGTCCGTCGAGGCACCAGTCGCCGGCGATCCACCGAAGTTGGTCGTCGCCGCGGGCCGGCGCCGCGGCGCCGGCGTTGCAGGCCGCCAGCATCCCGAGAGGGTCAGCTATTCGATTGTGCGATGGGGACTTTGCGCGTCGCCGCGCGGAATGCTTGAACAAATGCGCAGACTGGCCGGTAATGCCGGCATGGAGTATCGCGAATAGCCGGCACCGGACGCGCTGCGGCGGCACGTCGATGCGCCTCGCGTTCAGCGGACGACGCGCCCGCGCGGAGGCGCAGACTATCTCTCCCGATGGGCACTGCGAGCTCATCGCGCACCTCGGGTCGCCCCCCGGCGTGCCTGATGCCGCGGGCTGGCGCCGGCAGGCGCCGGACGTGTTTGCCGCGCAGCGCGTGACGGCGGTGCGGCTGCGGCCGGTAGGCGCGATGGACTGCGTCGGCGTACGCCTGCGGCCCGCGGCTTCATCTTTGGTCGCGGGCCGGGCGCTGCCGCAGCTGCGCGACGAGATCGTCGATCTCGCGAGCCTCGACGCAGCGTTCGCGCGCAAGTTGCGCGCCGCGGTGCGGCGATTCAGCAGC
>CAVZED010000004.1:0-29528 GCA_963774045.1 uncultured Pseudomonadota bacterium | reverse complement strand
AATGTGTTGGTCAAGGCGAGTAACGACGAACGTAGACGAAATTGCCCTGGCTCCAGGCGGCCCAGGCATCGCCGTTGTCCAGGTAGCCGATGCGCGAGTTGCTGGCGCTCGTGGCGGGGGATTCCAGCGTGCCTTCCGCGACCCATCCCGTCTGGGTCAGCGCACCCTCATTCCGGTTGAAGTAGTTCGTCTGCGTGCCGGTGGTGCTGAGCACGCCTTCGTTGCGTGGATAGTTGACCGTACCCTGGGTCGAGAGCACTCCGGAATTCGCATTCGCGGTGGCCGTCGTGCCGCTGCCGGTGACGTCGGTGTAGGTCAAGGTCGAGACCCGTCCTCTCCGTCCGTTACGGTGCTCACGCGATAGTCGCCGTTGGTCGGCACGTAGGTGAACGCAACGGAACTGCCATCCGACTGCCTGATGCTTGCGATGCGGCGACTGGTGCCGTCGTACGTATACGTCGTCGCGTACGTGACGCTGTCGGCGATGTTGTCCGGCGTAAGGTCGACCGTGACCGTCTCCAACCGGTTCGCCGGGTCGTATGTGTAGCGCGTAAGCGTCTGCGTGGCACCATCGGAGACGACACGAATCGCCGACAGTTGGTGCCGGTGTAGTCGAAGAACACCGTCTGCGCGGTGCTGCCGGCCATGTCGAGACGGGTCAGCACCGAGCCGGTAAAGGTGTAAGTGATCGTGTTGCCGTCGGTGTCTGCCGAGGTCGCGATGCGCAAGCTGGCGTCGTAGGTCTCGATGTTGCGGCCGGAACCGTCGGTCCAGGTCCAGGTGCCGGCACTGTAAGTCAGGTAGTCGTGCGCGCCGCCGCCCTCGTTGCTCTCGTAACGCGAGCGCGCGACGTTGTACGTGTAGACGACGCGCGCACCGTCGCCGAAATGCTTCGTGATGGTGCTGCCCGACGTGTTGACCGTGCCGGTGAGGGTCGACAGCCGCTGGTCGGCGCCGAGCCGCCAGTTGTCCCCGTTGTCGTCGTCGAGCAGGCCTTGTGAGTTGTAGGTCCGCAGTGCGACGAAATCGAGCCCGCGCGCGGTCAGCGATTCGTCAGCGCCTTGGACGACGAGATTTCCGGTCGCCGTGTTGACGAACACGCGTTCGCCACCGCGTCCCGTGTTCGCGTTACCAGAAACGCTGCCCGATGTGAACAGCCCCAAACCAGAACCGGAGACGACAGCAACCATGGATGGACTCCCCGCCATTGCGGCAACGACGGTCAGATGTCCGACGGCGCGGAAATCGGTTTAGCGATTCATATTCGCCTGTCGACCTTAGGTTTGAGTCGCAGAAGTTGACGCAGCCGCTGCAGCGCCTGCGCGTGGATTTGCGAGACGCGACCCTTCGTGACGCCCCAGTCGGCCGCGATCTGCTGGAACTCGACGTGTTCCTCGTAATGGCGCCGGATCAACTCGCGCTCACGCTCCGGCAATGCGGGCAGCATCGACCGTACGGCGCGTTTCAACTGCGCGAGCTCGGTGACGGCATAAGGATTCGCCGCCAGCGACTCGTCGATCGGCTCGCCGTCGTCGTGCTCGATGACGTGCGAGAGCGCGAGGCCGACGGTGAGGTTCACGAGCTCCTCGAGCGTCGCGCGGCGGTCGCCTTGCACCTCATGCTCCTTGAGGGATTCGAAACGTTCGCGGGTGCGGCGGGCCCAGAACGCGCGTTGCGCTGCGACCTCGGACTCGGACTCCAGGCCGTTGAGAATCGCGCCCTTGATGCGGAAACTCGAAAATGCCTCGAAAGGCACGGCGCGCCCGGGATCGAAGTGATCGATGGCCTCGACCAGTCCCACGCGCGCGTACTGCAGATAGTCCGCGAACGACACCGAGTTGTCGGCGCGCCGCTGATAGAGCCTTGCGGCCATGATCTTCGCGAGATTCAGGTAGCGCGCCACCAGCTCTTCGCGCAGCGCCTGCGTTCGCGTGCGGCAGTACTCCGCCCAGCGTGCCTGGTCGAGCACGGCATCCGCTGCATCAGGCTCGGCTTCCGCGCTGGCCGGATCCATGGGTTCGGACGACGTCAATGAAAACTGCCGAGAAGCGCGCGCACCACCAGCGCCCAGCCGTCGATCAGCACGAACATGAGCACCTTCAGCGGCAGCGAGATGATCGTCGGCGGCACCATCAGCATGCCCATCGACATGAGCACGCTCGCGACGACCAGGTCGAGCAGCAGGAACGGCAGGAAGATCATGAAGCCGATCTGAAAGCCGTCTTCAGCTCGCTCAGCAGGAACGCGGGCACGATGTGCACCGTGCGCTCCTTCTCGATCGATTCCGGCGGCGGCGTGCGCGCGATCTGCAGGATCAGCGCGAGATCCTTCTCGCGGGTCTGCCGCACCATGAATGCCCGCAACGGCGCCACGCCATGCTCGACCGCCGTCTGCATTTCGATCTTCTCCTGCAGCAGCGGCTGCAGGCTCGTGTCTGTCGATCTCCTGGATCGCCGGCGCCATCGTGAACAGCGTCAGAAACAGCGCCATGCTCAGCAGCACCATGTTCGGCGGCGTGTCCTGCATGCCGAAGGCATGACGCAGCATCGAGAGCACGATGATCGTGCGCGTGAAGGAGGTCATCGCGATCACGAGGGCGGGCAGCAACGCCAGCACCGTCAACAGCAGCACGATACGCAGCGGCTGGGCCAACGACGCTCCGCCGGCGATCCAGCGACAATACCGGCGCTCCGCGGCGCCTTGGGCCGCGACGGATCCGAAGAGAACGCTGTCCAGCGATGGCGGCAATGCGAGCGGGATCGAGCCAGCGCGCCACCTTATCGATGCGGCTTTCATGGCGACGGGATGCGCTGCCGTCGACCTCCACCACGGTGTAATGCGGGTGGCGGTGATCTCCTGGCTCCGCGCTTCCACGACGCGCAAGGCGCCGCCTGCGACGGCGACCGGATAGCGCGGCAGGAGGCGAAGCATTACGATCGCCAACGCCGAGTGCGGCGCCACGATCGCGAACCGTCGCAGCGCCCAGGTGATTCCCAGCAGCGAAGCATCACCATGAACACACTGCGGCAGTGACGACGTCGTCACCCTGCGTGAGCGGCACGCTCTCGGCCGCGAACGAAAGTTGCTCGCGTATGCCGCCAGCGCCGTCCCACCGGCCAGCCCGGACGAGCTCCCTGCGCTCATGTCTCGCGCGAGATCTCGGTGATGCGCACGCCGAATTGTCGCCGACGGCGACGAGTGTGCCGCGCGCAATGACCTTGTCGTTGAGGCGGACGTCGACCGGCGCTTCCAGGTCGCGGTCGAGCGAAACCACGTCGTTCGCCGCCAGCGAGAACAGCTTGTCGATCGTCAGCTCCGCGGTACCCAATGTGACCGCCAGCCTCACCTTGACGTGACCGACCAGGTCCAGACGCTCGCCGACCACCGAGCTGCGCTCGCCTGTCTCGGCTTCGAGCAACGGCGGCAGCTCGATGCGATTCACGACATTCGACATCATGGGTCCTCCCCCAGACTTCTAGATTCGCTTGTTGATGCTGACGGCGCGGCGATCGCCGCAGCGACCGATCGCGATGGATGCGACACTCGTACCCGTCCGGCATGGTCAACCGTCCTGCGGCGCGCAACGGCCGGTCCAGCACGATGACGTCACCGATCACGAGCTGCGCGAGATCGCGCAACGACACTTCCGCGTCGCCGAGCACGGCTTCCACGGATACCCGCTCCTCGGCAATCGCCGGCCGGCGGCGCGTCACGGCGGACGACAGCACGTCGGCGCTGCGCGGCGGCACGAGCGATTCGATCAACCGCGAGGTCAGCAGGAGTGTGGTCTTCGCGCGCGAGGAGCCTATATGGATAGTGCAGCCAGGGCTCGCGCGCGACGGTCTGGTCGCTCGGCACCCGACGACGCCTCGACGATAGCATCGTCGATGTGCGCTCGCCGGGCCAGCGTCGCGCACAACGCGCGCAGCATCTCCGCCTCGGAATTCTCGTGCAATGACGTGCGAGCCAGACAAGCTGTGCTCCGCATGCGCGGCGAGGCCCAGCCATCCAGTCAGCGCATCGTGTTCCGCATGCATCCATGCCAGCCCGCCGCGGGCGGCGCTCCTCATTGACAGGCATGTCGCATGTCCATTGCGGCCACAGGGTCGCTCCACTTCGTCGGCGAGCAACACCCGAACGGGGTCGGCGGCGCCGGACCAGTCCTTGCGCCACGCCTGCACACATGCGACGAGCGTGTCGTGCAGCGCTGCACGCCGGCGCGCTCCGATGAACAGGAGGGGTTCGGCGGCCGAAGCTGCTGCAACGCTCATCGCCGACCGTCCATCGCCAGGAGCGTCTGGATCAGCTCGTTCGCGATCGAGCTGATCTGCGAGCTCGCCTGGTAGCCGCGCTGCATGATGATGAGGTCGGTGAACTGCTGCGTCAGCTCGACGTTCGACATCTCCAGTCGTCCGCCGACGATGCGGCCGAGACCGGAGCTCAATGCGCTGCCGAGCTTGCGCGACGCGTTTTCGGCAGCGGCGAACATGCCGTTGCCGAGAGCCTGCAGTTGTTCCGGCGCATCGAACTGAGCCAGCACCAGCGAACCGGCGATCTCGGTCTTGCCGTTCGAATACGTCAGCTTGAGCTGTCCTTTGTCGTCGAACTCCGTGCGCGTCAGCGAACCGGTTGCCAGGCCGTCCTGGCGCAGGATCTGCAGCTGCGACGTCGTGCTGGTCGCCGGGCTGGTCGCGCCCGCGAAGCTGCCGGCGGTGCCGAAGTTCAGCACCACGTTGAAATCGTCGACGCCGGTAGCCTTGACCGTGATCGTCACGACGCGATGCATCCGCCGCAGGCGTGCCGTCGGCATCGAAACGGATCTCGCCGTTGCCGAGTACGGTGTTCGAGGAGTTCAGCACCTCCACGGTCCACTTGAGCGGATCGTCCGCGTCGCGCGTCAGGCGCGCACGCAGTGTGTGGCTGTCGCCGCTCGAATCGAAGACGTTGAGATTCGGTCAGCTCGTAGCTGCTGGTCGTGCCGCTGCGCGCCAGCGTACCGATGATCGTGACTTCGCCGGTCGCCTTCGGCGGATACTGCGGACCGGTTCAGATCGAAGAAGTCCGAGCGACTGCTCCTTGCTAGCGAATCATCACCTTCGCGCCGCTGACGCGCTCGATGAGGATGCCGTTCTTGTTGATCTCGAATTGTCCCGCGCGCGTGTAGCAGCTCTCGCCGTCCCGCTCGAGCACGAAGAAGCCGTTGCCGTCGATGGCCGCGTCCAGCGTGTTGTCGGTCTCGCGCAGCTCGCCCTGGCGGAAGTCCTGCTGGTCCGCGCCACATCCACGCCGGCGCCGGTCCCGTGGTACCGCGCTGCCCTGGCCGCGCCGTTCCGCTGCGGTACACGAGTCTCGCGAAACTGCGAGGTCCGGCCTTGAAGCCGGGCGTGTTGATATTGGCGACGTTGTTGCTGATGAGTCGAGGCCGCGGAATAGGCGTTCATGCCGGCCAGGCCACATAGAGGTGCCTAACATCAGGCGCTCTCCTGACGAGCAGGACGTCCGCGAGCCGGATGTCGACCATCGTGGTGCCGTGGCGTCCGACCGAGAGCCGCGGCTCGCCGGTGGCGAACGAGATGGCGATGACTTCGCCGACGCCGGCTCCCTAGCGCGCCGCGCACCTCGACCTGTTTGCCGAGAGCCCGACTGCCTGGCCGGCGGCATCGAGCCGAGCAACTGTCGAGCTTCTCGCTCTGCTGGCGGCCGAGCTCCAGCGAGCTGAACTGCGCGAGCTGGGCCACGAACTGCTGGTTGTCCACCGGCTTGAGGGGATCCTGGAACCGCAGCTGCGTCAGCAGGATCCGCAGGAAGCTCTCCTGGACGATGCAGGCGTTGCGCGGAGTTGCGGCATCACTCTGCCCCAGCGACTCCAATTGCATCGATGGCCATGGTTACTCCTTCGTCTCCAGTGATTTCGCGGATGCCGGCCTCGTCGAGATCGAGGAATCCGCGCCGCAATTGCTCGTGATTCTTCTGCTCCGCGTGGCGCAGCGCGAGGCGCTCGACTACGGAGAGTTCTTCGAACCGCGCGTTGAGCTCGCGATGCGCGGTTTCGGTCACCTCGCGCTGCTCGGCCTCGTCGCTGCGCTGCTGCTCGAGCGACCGCTTTTCGACGCCGCGGAACGCCTGCGCGTGCTGCAGTACTTCCGGTGACAGCGGCGCACCGCCGGTCAGCCGCCCGATGGCCCACAGATCCAGCGCCGCGATGCGTTGTTCGGTGTCATCGACGAGCGCCTGGCGCTCATCGAGCCCCTTCCGTGCGGTCACATGCTCGGAACGCGCCTGTTCCACGCTCATTTCGCGCAGGCGCTGCAGCAGGTCGAGACGTTTCTGGCGGCGATCATTCACGCGGCCGCCGGGCCCGCCACACGCGGGAGTTTCGCCTTCGAGTCCTGCACCTCGGCGGCCAGCAGCCGCGCGAGCCGGGCGCTGGCGGCCGCGCGCGCCTCCGTCTCCTCGGGACGCTGCGCGAGGAACTGTTCGATCTCCGGCATGAGCTGGATCGCGCGGTCGACGGCCGGCGTCGTGCCGGCCCGGTAGGCGCCGACCTCGATGAGGTCCCGCGAGGAGTCGTATGTCGCCATGATCTTGACGGCGTCCACCACGCTCGCGCGTTCCTTCTCGTCGACGATCGCGGACGCGAGGCGGCTGATGCTGTGCGTGATGTCGATCGCCGGGATACCGGCCGCGGTGCGCGATGTCGCGCGACAGCACGATGTGGCCATCGAGAATCGAGCGCACCGTATCCGAGATCGGATCCGTTCATGTCGTCGCCTTCGACCAGCACCGTGTACAGCGCCGTCAGCGAGCCGCCGGCGCCGCGACGCCGCCTCTTTCCAGCAGCCGCGGCAGCAGCGCGAACACGGAGGGCGTGTAGCCGCGCGCGGTCGGCAGCTCGCCGCTCGCCGAGCCCGATCTCGCGCTGCGCCATCGCGATGCGCGTGATCGAATCCATCGTCAGACAAACGTTGCAGGCCCGCATCGCGGAAATGTTCGGCGATCGCAGTGGCGAGGAATGCCGCGCGCCGCCGCACCAGCGCAGGCTGATCCGACGTCGCGGCGACCACGACCGAACGACTACGCGCTTCGCTCGAAAGTCCCTCTTCCACGAACGCCTTGACTTCACGGCCGCGCTCGCCGATCAACGCGATGACCGATACGTCTGCCTTGACCTCGCGCGCGATCATGCCGAGCACCGTGCTCTTGCCGACGCCGCTGCCCGAGAAGATGCCGACGCGCTGGCCGCGCGCCGAGCGTGAGCAACGTGTCGATGGCCCGAATACCGCGTTTCTAGCACTTCGGCGACCATGCCGCGCTGCAGTGGATTGATCGGCGATGGATACAACGGGTAACGCAGCGCCGGCATGCGAGTGTTTCGCCGTCGATCGGCTGGCCGAACCCGTCGATCACCCGGCCGAGCAATTCTTCGCCGACCGCCGACGTCGGCCGTGCGGCCGGTCGCGATCACTTCGCTGCCGATTTCGATGCCGATGCAGATCTTCGTACGGCATCAGCAGCACGCGCTGCTCGGCGAAGCCGACGACCTCGGCCAGCGTGCGCCGCGCCGCCCGCGCGCGAGGATCTCGCAGATCTCCCCGACGCGCGCGTCTGGTCCCTCGATTCGAGCGTGAGGCCGACGGAGCGCACGATGCGGCCGGTGCGCTTGACCCAGTCGCCGCCGCGAATCCGCTCCGCAGTGCGGCCGCACGTGGCTCATGCGTCCGGCTGCCCCGCTCTTGGCTGCGCGCAGCGTCGCGACGAGCTCACGCAGCTGCACTTCGAGCCGGCCGTCGAGACTGCCGAGCGCGGACTCGACGATGCAGCCGCCGGCCTCCACGCGCCCGTCGGCAATCAGCGTGAAACGCCGGCCCGGAATACTCGCCGCTATACCCGCCTCGGCCGTGTGCAGCACCGGCAGATCGCCCGGGTTCACGTGGATGCGCAGTTCACGCTCCTCGCGCACCCGCTTGAGAACCTCGGTGACGGTGCCGAGGATGGCTTCGCGCGTGACCAGCGCGGAACCGGCCATCTTGAAAAACGCTTCTGCGACGATGTCGGTGCAGCCGTCGCCAAGCTGCGCGAGCTCGGAATCGAAGGCCTCTTCCGCCGAGCGGTTCAGAGCCTGAAGTGCATCGACCGCGGTGCGCACCTTGTCGCGCGCTTCCTTCATCGCCTCGGCATGGCCGCGCGCGTAGCCTTCCTCGCGCGCGGCCTCGCGCACCGCGGCCAGTTCGTCGGAGAGCAGCGACGCGACCGCGGTGCGGGTCGCGCCGTCCTGCGACACGAGCCAGCTCGCGACTCGATCCGAGGACAGCGGCGGCGGTTCAGGCACGCGCACGGCGTATTCAGCCGGCGTCTCGCGCACCTGTTGCTCGGCCAACGCGGTCACCGGCTCCGCGGCCGTCGCCGGCGCGGATTGCGCGCCCAGGTGGCGGCGCTCGGCCGAGAAGATCGCGTCACGCAGGATCATGCGAAGCGGCCCCGCATCTGGTCGACCAACGCGGCGAAGCCGCCGCGCGCGGGCTTGGGTGATGGCGCGTCGGACAGCCGCGCGCGGCAATCCGCGAGCACCAGGTGCGCCGCGCGGGAACCGAGCGGCCGGCCCATCCGATCGGCCATGTCGATTTCGTGGCGGCGCCTGACCGGCCAAGCCGCGAGCACGCGCTCGCGCCAGCGCGGTTCGGTCGCACGCAGCGCGGCGCTCACCAGCCAGGCGGGCTCCGCATGCAGCGCATCCGCGACGCGGTCGGCATCGAGCGATTCCCAACTCGACGCCGGAGCGGCGACCGGCATCTGCGCTGCTGCGGGCGCCGGAGGCTCATCCTCCGAGAGCATCTGCGCCAGCTCGTGCCGCAGCGCCGGCGGCAACTCGCCCAGCAACCAGCCGCGGTCGCTTGCGTCGAGCTGCCCGAGGCGCGCGATCAGCTCTTCGCGGGTCACAACGCGCCTCCCACCGCGCTTGGGCGCGGACCGACGCGTGGCTCGAGAGAAGCGCGAACATCGGCCAGCAATTTCACGCGCTCATCGGATGTGAGGCGCCGGCGGCTCGCACCGCGTGCCGCGAATGCGATGACGAACAGCAGCACCAACAACAGGGCCGCGCCACCCCACAGCCAGGCATTGCTCCACCCGGATGCGATCCGCGCCACGACGGGCGCGGCCGGAGCAATCACCGCGTCGGCGGCTTTGACCGGCGGCATGACCGCGGGCTCGAGGTCCGCGGCCGATGCGCCGAATTCGCCGAGGTCTTGCACCACGACGAGATCGCCGCGTTCGTCGTCGATACCGGCGGCGACGCGCACCAGGTCTTCGATGCGATTCCGCGTCTGGACGTCCGTCGCGCCCGGCACGATGACTCCGATCGAGAGCCGGGTGACGCCACCCGGAGCCGCGACCACCTGCTCGACGCTGCGGCCGAAGTCGTACTCGGTATCGGTGGTACCGCGCGGTACGGCGGGCGCGTTGTCGAACGTCGAGCGTCGAATCCGCGGGGGCCGCGCCGCCATTCGTCTGGCGACGGCGGCGCACGGTGCCATTCGTGCTCGGCAGCAGTTCCTGCACCGTGCGGCGCACCTCATCGAAATTGAGCGTGGCGTCCACGCTCACGATGGCGCGGCCCGGACCGTAGGCGCGATCGAGCAGCGCCACGACCTTGCGCGCGACGTATTCCTCGACTTCGCGTTTCATGGACAGCCGCCCCTCGCCCGTGGCGCCACCGACCGTGAGTGCGTCGGCCGCGGACACCGTGAGGCCGTGCTGGTCGGTGACGACCACGCGTCCGGTGTCGAGACCCGGCACCGCGGCGGCCACCAGCCGCTGGATGCCGAAGATCTGCGCGCCCTGCAGCACCACGCCGGGTTCGAGCTTGAGGCTCACGGAGGCGCGCGATTCCTGGCGGTCGCGCCGGAACAGCGTCGATTCCGGCAACACGAGATGCACGCGCGCCTGCGCCACGCCGTCGAGCGCGCCGATGGTGCGCGCCAGCTCGCCCTGCAGCGCGCGCTGGAACGACACGCGCTGGGACTGCTCCGTGGCGCCGAGTCCCTGGCGGTCGAAGATCTCGAAGCCGACGCCGCCGGCGATGGGCGTGCCGCTGCTCATCAAGGCGAGGCGGATGTCGTGCACGCGTTCCGCCGGCACGCGGATGGTGGTGCCGCCATCGGCCAGCCCGCTGCCATCGAGCTGATACTCGACCTTCTGCTTCTTGAGCTCGGCCACGATACCGGCCGCGTCCGCTTCGTTGAGCCGGCTGAACAGCACCGCCTGCTCGGGGCGCAACGCCCACCAGGCGAACACGGCGCCAGCCAGCAACATGACGATTCCAACACCGAGCAGCACGCGCGAGCGCGTGGGCATCGTTTCCAACCACTGGGCCATAGTGCGAGTCCTTTAGACCTGCATGCGCATGATTTCCTGGTAGGCCTCGAGCACGCGATTGCGCATCGACATCGCGAGCTCGAACTGGAGCCGGGTGCGCTCCGCGCCGATCATCACCTGGTGCAGGTTGTCGGTCTGGCCGAGCGCGAGCTCGGTCGCCGCCCGGCCGCTGCGATCGATTCCCGAATCGATCTCGCCGAGGGAATTCACCAGGTTGTCGAACACCCCGTCGCCGGCGTGTGCACCCTGCGGCGCGAGCAGGTCGCTCATCGACGCGAGTGCGTTCACGTCCGCGGGCGGCGCTGCCGTGAGCGCCGGGGCAGTCGCAGGCGCGGTGGCGGCGAGCTGCGCTCCCACGGCGGCAATGGCTTCGACGCTCATCGGTTCCTCCCGAGGTCCAGCGTGCGCTGCAGGAGCGAGCGCGTGACGTCGAACGCGCGCAGATTGGCTTCGTAGCCGCGCGAGATCGAGATGAGATCGAGCATCGACGTGATGGGGTCGACGCCCGGCAACGAGACCATGCCGCGTTCGTCCGCGTCCGGATGGCCCGGGTCGTAGACGAGTTTGGGTGCCACGTCCTGCTGCACCACTTCCGCGATCACGGGGACCGGTAGATTGGCCGTGGTGGTGGGCATGCCGGCCGCGCCCTGCGCTTCGGCAATGGCGCTGCGCACGACCACCGCGAGCGGCTTGTACGTCGCGCCATTGGCGCCGGTGGTGCGTGCATTGGCGATGTTGCTGGCGGCCACCTCGAGACGCGCCTGCTGCACGTCCATGCCGGCCGAGCTGATGTCGAGGACTCCGAACATTCCCATGGTCTACTCCCTGCCGTCGCGCGCGGCGGTGCGTAACATGCCGAGCGTCCGTTCGATCGCACCCAGCAACGCCTGGTAACGCACGGCGTTCTCCGCCATCTGCGCCATTTCCTGATCCAGCCGCACGTGCGTCTCCGCGGACTCGACCACTTCCGGTTCCGCCTGCGCCCAGTCGAGCGCTTCGTTCACATCGAGCGCGGGCCCCTCGGCATCGAGACGCTGCAACTCCGCGGAGAAGACGACCTCGAGACGGCGATAGCCCTCGGTGTCGACGTTCGCGACGTTGGTCGCGTGCACGCTCTGGCGCAGAGCCGCGGCGTCGAGCGCGCGACTCAGCAGGGCGAGGACGGGATCGGCGTTGAGCATGTTGACTCCCTATTGAATGACCAGCTCGGCATGCAGCGCACCGGCGCGCTTGATGCCCTGCAGGATGGCGATGACGTCGCGGGACGACACCTTGATGGCGCGCAGCGCGGTGACGAGGTCGGCGATCGTCGCGCCGTCCTCGAGGCTCACGGCATGTGCTTCGTCCTCGTTCACTCGCACCGTGGCTTCCGGCACGACCACGGTGCGCACGCCGTTCGAATCGTCGAGAAACACGCCCTCGGGCTGCGAGATGGCGAAGCGCTCCTTGATCGAGACGCGCAGGTCGCCGTGGGTGACCGTGACGGCGGATAGATAGACGTCGCCGCCGGACACCACCGTGCCGGTGCGCTCGTTGACGACCACGCGCGCCGCCACGTCGGGGTTGACCGCCAGCGTCTCGATCCGCGCCATGAGCGCGACGGCCGCCGCCGGATCGCGCACGCCCAGGGAAATGCGCACGCGGCCGGAATCGACGGCGCGTGCCGAGCCTTCGAGCAGCGCCGCGTTGATCGCCGCCGCGACGCGATTGGCGGTCGTGTAATCGGGTTCGTCGAGCAGCAGATCGAGGGTGTCGGCCCTCGCCGCGAGCCCGGCATCGATCGAGCGCTGCGCGATCGCGCCTTCCGGAATCGTGCCCGCCGTCGGAAAATTCTTTTGCGCGGACGTGCCGCGCTGTTCGAATTTGTAGCCGCCGACTGCAAGCGGCCCCTGCGCCATCGCGTACGCCACCTTGTTGTTGGCCATGAGCGGAGTCATCAGGAGCGTACCGCCCGCGAGACTGCGCGCATCGCCGAGCGCGGCAACGTTCACGTCGAAGCGATCGCCGGCGCGCACGGCGCCGGGCAGGTCGGCGGTGACGATGACCGCGGCGACGTTGCGGCTCACGACCGCGTACGGCGGCACCGTCAATCCGAACTCGCGCAACATGTTCGACACGGATTGCAGCGTGGCGGCACTTCGCTGCGAGTCACCCGTGCCGGACAATCCGACGACGAGCCCATAGCCGATGATCGGCTGCTCGCGCACTCCGTCGAACCGCGCCAGGTCCTTGATGCGTGCGGCGTCCGCCGGCGCTGCGCCCAAAACGAGCCCCAGGGCCATATATAAGAGTAGGTTTCTCATAAGTTATTGACCGAAAAGGGAAAGCAGCCAGGTGAGGATGCCGGGGCGCGCCTTGCGCGTGAGGATTCCCTTGCCCAGCAACTGGATGTCCGCGCCCGCCACGCGCCATGAGGGAACCGTGTTCTCCGCCGACACGTCGTCGGGACGCACGATTCCCGAGACGCGGATGCGCTGCTTCTCGTTGTTCATCACGATCAGCTGCTCGCCCGAGACCAGGAAGTTGCCGTTCGCGTCGATCGAATCGATTCGCACCGTGAGCCTGGCTAACAAGGTGCCGCTGCGCTCGATCTGCCCGCCGCCGGCAAACTTGCTGTCGAATCCGGCCGAGGCGAGCTGGATCTCGCCGTCGCGCTGCAGGAGATTGGCGCTTGCGGACTCGCCCTTCGCGAGCCGCGTCTGCGCATTGGAGGTCACCGAGGCCGCCTCGGAGACGAGCACGGTCAGGATGTCACCGGGCAGTTGTGCACGCCGGTCGGCGAACAGCGAGCGCGGCTCCGCGCTGGTCTCCTGCGCGGCGGCTGGCGCAATTGCGCCGAGCGCAAGCGCAATCAAACACGAGGCAAGCGTTCTCATCGGACCTCCCCGGAATCCGGGTCGCGCGCGAGGCCGGGACCCGTGACGATGGCAATGATGGTGGCGCCGCTCGCGCGGTCGCGCAGCCGTACACGTTCGCCGGCACGTGCATCGGTGGCGGCGGTGAAGATGCGGCTCACATAGACGGCGCCCCGCTGCGCAGTAAGTGTTACGGGCTGGCCGCGTTCGACCTCGGGCGCGCGTTCGAGCCCGTTCGCGCACAGCGGCGCGCCGGCGGCGAGCCGGCGCGTGGTGCGCCAGCGCATCCGCGCATCGAGCGCGGCCACGGGCTCGCAACCGAGCGCGAGGACGTCGCGCTCCTCGAGCGCCACATCCTGGGTTCCGAGGGGCGCGCGGGCTTCGATCCTGCGTGCGCTCACGAGCACGGACCGGTATCCCGCCACCGCGAACCAGGCGACGTGACCATCCGCGAAGCGCACCGGCGTGCGCGCGGCGACGCGGCCGATGGCGACGACGTCGACTCCCTGCCGCGCCCGGCCGGCGCTGTCGTTCATCGGCTCGGTCTGCCAGCGCAGGATATCGGGGCGCGCGGCGCGCAACTGCTGCTCGAGTGCTCCGGCGGTGTCGGCCGCGAACGCACGCGCCGCCGCCAACGCCGCGAGTACGAGCAAGGCACGCCGCGAGCCGCAACGGATCATCGGCCCTCGTACAAAGCGTTGGTGATGCCGAGCATCTGGTCGGCGGCCTGCACGATCTTGCTGTTCATCTCGAAGCCGCGCTGCGCGACCATGAGCGCAACCAGTTCGTCGACGAGTTGCACGTTCGAGGATTCGAGGAAGCCCTGGCGCAGGACTCCGTTGCCCGCTTCACCCGGTGCACCGAGCTGCATCTCGCCGCTGGTCGCCGTCGCACGGAACAGGTTGTCGCCCATGGATTCGAGCCCGGCGGGATTCGCAAAACCCGCGAGCTCGATGGCGCCCAGCTCGACGCCTTCGCGGTCCGGCAGGTTCGCGAGCACGCGACCGTCTGGCGTGATGCGCAGATCGCCGGCATCCGCGGGCACGGCGATGCGGCCGGAGAGCGGCAGCCCGGCGCCGGCGAGCAGACCCTCCGGCGTAACCGAGAGCGCGCCGGCGCGCGTATAGCCCGGCGTACCGTCGGGAAGCGTCACCTCGAAAAACCCGCGGCCGTCGATCGCCACGTCGAGTGGCTGCTGCGTCTGCTTCAGCTCGCCGCCGTTCGTGGAGAGCTGCAGCGACGCGATGGCACCGGCGCCGCGCGTGGCGAGGCTCGCCCGCACCGACGCGCCGAGCGGATCCGTCGCGCCGCTCTGCAGCGCCGCCATCACGCTCGAAAAGCTGACGGTTTCGCGCCGGAACCCCGCGGTGTTCACGTTCGCGACGTTGTTAGCGATGGTGTCGACCTGGGTCTGGTGCGCCCGCATGCCGGTGGCGCCCACGTACAGTGCGTCTGTCATCTGGTTCTCCTTAGACCTTGCCAAGCTCGGTGATTGCCTTGCCAACCATGTCGTCGTAGCCGCGCACGAAGCGCTGCACCGTCTCGAAGTGGCGCATCGTTTCGATGAGCCGGACCATTTCCTGCACGGAATCGACGTTCGACGTCTCGAGGAATCCCTGGCGCACGCGGGCCGACATGTCGGCATCGGGTAGTTGGGCCGCGCGGTACAGGTCCGCGCCGAGAGGCGTGAGCTGCGTCTCCACCGCCACCTGCGCAATGCGCAGCTGCGCCACCGCCTCGCCACCGACGCGCAACGTGCCGTCGGGCGAGATGGCGGGCGTGCCGGCCACATGGATGGCTCCACCCTGACCGAGCACGGGCAGACCGTCCTGTGTGACGATGCGACCGTCGCTGTCGAGCCGGAAATCTCCGCGCCGCGTGAGCGCCTCGCCCGCGCTCGTCTCGACCACGAAAAATCCTGCGCCTTCGAGTGCGAGATGCAGCGGCTCGCCCGTGCCCTTGAGCGTGCCGGGCCGCTGGTCGATGGCCGACTGCACGGTGAGCGGCCGCGCCAGGGTCGCGCGAGCCTCATCAGCCGCCTGCTCGAACGTCGGCCGGGTCACGGCGATCTCGCGGCGATAGGCGACGGTCTCCATGTTGGAGACGTTCTGGCCGATGACGCGCAGCGTTTCGGCGTCGTTACGCAGCGCATCGGAGAGAGACGCAATGGCATCACTCATGAACGGACTCCCGTGAGTTTTTCCTGCAGGTGACGATCGAGTTGCACGACGTGCGCGAGCAACGTCGCCATGACGGGAAAGAGCGCGCGGCCCACTTCTCCGTCGATGGGAATACGGTAAAGCTGATCGACCAGCGCGGCGTCGTGCACGATGGGTGGCGCATCGCCACCGCGCCTGGCGGCGTCGAGCACCGCATCGGCTCCGGCCCCCGCGCTCTTGAGGATGACGACCGGGGCGAAATCGCCCGCCTCGTAGCTCACGCCGACCACGCGCGTCAGTTTGTCGTCGTGCGCACTCAGAGCTCCTGGTCGACGGTGCCCGCCGACAGTACGTGTTGGACTACTGCGTGCGCGGCGCCGGCATTCGGCGCGCCGATTTCGTAACGCACCTCGTCCACCGCCCAGCCAAGCTGCTCGAGCGCGGCGCGCACGTCCCGGCCGTGGGAAGCCAGCGCGTCGACCGCGCCCGCGGTGGTGGCGCCGAGCTTCACGATGAGCCGGTTGTCGACCGCGCGCGCCTCGACGCGCACGCGGCCGAAGTGCGTGGTGTCGAGCGTCATCACCAGGCGTCGCAGGCCGCCGCGCGCGGCCCGCGGCTCGCGTTCGCGGAACATCACGAGGTCGAGCTCGATCGAGCTGGCCGCCGACCAGCAGTGGCAACGTGCCGTAACGCCACGCGATGCTGCCGTCGTCCTGCAGGTTGAGCAGGCGCTGGGCGCGCTGCGCGTCATCGCCTGTTTCACCATCGGCGCCCGAATCCTGCGAGCTGCTTGCGAGTCCGGCGGTCATTGCCTCCGGCATGGTCGCGTCGAAAGCATTCGGCCAGGGAGACCGCGAGGTCGTCGTTCGCCGCGTCGAGGTCGACCTGTTGCGTGAATGCCGTGACGCCGGCGTTGTCGCGCGCGGCGCCGCTCAGCACGTGATACAGCGCGTCGAGATCGTGCGGTGTCACGCGCTGCGCGAGTTTCCGCAGGAACAGGCCGCCGCGCGTCATGAGCGCAGGATCGTCGACCTGCGCCGCCTGCTTTGCGATGGCGGCTTCCGCCTCGCCGTCCATCACCACGCGATATTGCGCGGCCATTGATGCGAGCTCCGCGGGCAATCCGCCCGGGTCTGGCGTGGACGATGGCGCCGCGACGCCCAGGTATCGCAGCTCGAGCCGATCGCCCTTCGATTCGACCTGCGCCTCGACCTGGGCGCCAGTCTCGAGCGGCACGCGGCTTTCGACCACGTGGCGGCGTGCCGCCAAACGCAACTTCGTAACGCTGCTGCTCGAGGTGGCGCAGCACGTTGAACTTCAGGTGCTGGCCGACGATGAGATGCTCGAACGCGTTCGGATTGCGGCGCGGCGTGTGGGTGCCGGTGCGCGCGACGTTGGCGATCAACAGGGTCGTGGTGGTGCTGGTCGGCGCGCTCATACCTTCACCACGCCGAATGCCACGCAGGCTCACGTGGCCGGGTATTTCATTGAGCGACAGCACCGAGAGCTGCGGCACCAGGCGCTCGGTGAAGCGGCGCACGTGGCGGCGCAACGTCGGCGGACACAGCAGCACCGGCCGCACGTTGGTGCGTGCCATGCGATCGGTTTCCTCCGAGAGCTTGCGCAACACCTGCTCCGCGACGCGCGGGTCGAGCACGAGCGCGGACTTCTCCTCGATGGTGCGGATGGCGCCGGAGATCGTCTGCTCGACGCCGGTGTCGAACGTGAGCACCTGCATCTCGCCGCGCCCGTCGGTGATCTGCTGGCAGATCACGCTGCCGAGGCGTTCGCGCACGTGCTCGGTGAGCATGTCGGCGTCCTTGATCTCGCGCGCCGTAGTCGGCGAGCACCTCGAGGATGGCCTCGACGTTGCGGATCGGCACGCGCTCGCGCACCAGGTTCTGCAGCACGCGTTGCAGGTCGCCGAACGACAGCGTCTTCGGAACCAGGTCGTCGACCAGCGCCGGCTGCGATTCGCGCACGCGCGCGATGAGGCGCTCCGTCTCGGCGCGCGTGATGAAGTTCTGCGCGTTCTGGCGCAGCACTTCGGCCACGTGCGTGAGGAACACCATCGCGGCATCGACCACCGTGTAGCCCGCGGTGCGCGCGCCCTGGCGTCGCGCTCTCGGCGATCCACACCGCCGGCAGGCCGTAGGCCGGGTCCATCGCCGTCACGCCTTCGAGCGGCGGGCGCGTTGCCCGCCGGGATTGATGGCCAGCAGGCGATCGGGATGCACCTCGCCTTCGGCGACGCGCGAGCCGAAGATGCGCAATTCGTAGCGAGTCGGCGCCATGCGTTTGTCGTCGCGCACGCGCACCGGCGGCAGCACCACGCCCATGTCGAGCGCGTACTGCTTGCGGATCGTGCCGAGCTTGTCGGCGAGCAGCTTGCCTTCTTCGCCGACCAGTGCGATGAGATCGCCGCCGATCGTGATCTCCACCGGATCGACCTTGAGCGCCTTGTACAGATCGTCGCCCTCGCCCGCCGGCCTTCGCTTCGGCCTCGGGTTTGCCGGGGTCCACGGCCGTTGCCCTTGCCGCGCGCGTACCAGAACAGCGCTCCCATGCCCGCGGCGATGACGAGCACCGGGATCGCCGGCAGGCCCGGCAGGAAGGCCAGCGCGCACAACACGACGGCGACGATGGCGATCACGCGGGGATACGCCATCACCTGCTTCGACACTTCTTCGCCGAGCCGCGCGTCCGAAGCCGCGCGCGTAACGATGATGCCAGTAGCGGTCGCAATGATGAGCGCCGGCACCTGCGTGACGATGCCGTCGCCCACCGTGAGCAGCGTGTAGGTGGACAGCGCGTCGCCCCACGACATGTCGTGCTGCGCCACGCCGATCGTGAGCCCGCCGATGATGTTGACGAGGATGATCAGGATGCCGGCGATCGCATCGCCCTTGACGAAACGGCTCGCGCCGTCCATCGCGCCGTAGAAGTTCGCTTCCTTCTCGATCTGCTTGCGGCGCTCGCGCGCCTCGTTCTGGTCGATGAGACCCATGTTGAGGTCGGCGTCGATGCTCATCTGCTTGCCGGGCATGGAGTCCAGCGTGAAGCGCGCCGCGACCTCGGCGACGCGCTGTGCGCCGTTCGTCACGACCACGAACTGCACGATGATGAGCACCATGAATACGATGAGGCCGATGACGTAGTTGCCGCCGACCACGTGATTGCCCACCGCCGAGATCACGTGGCCCGCGCTTGCTTCGGAGAGGATGAGGCGTGTCGCGGCGATGTTGAGGCTGAGGCGGAACAGCGTCGCCACCAGCAGCAGCGACGGAAAGGTCGAGAATTCCAGCGGCCGGCCCATGTAGAACGTCAGCAGCAGGATCATCAGCGCGAACGAGAAGTTCGAGATCAGCAGGAAATCGAGCAGGCCCGGCGGGATCGGCGCGAACAAAACCAGCAGGATGCCGCCCAGCAGCGCGACCAGCGCCAGTTCGGTCTGTTCACCGAAGAAGCGCCGCCAGAAGCTCATGTGCGTACCTCGAATTCGGCGAGCCCGCGACGCCGGGCTTCCAGGTCGGCGTAGATGCGGGCGACGTCGATGAAACTGTCTCCCGGTATCGGCTGGCCGAGCTGCCCCAGACGGAACAGCAGGCGCGCGAGCGGCTTGCGTTCGTAGATCGGAATGCCGTGTCGGCGCGCGAGCGCGCGCATTTCCGCCGCCCAGGAGTCCGCTCCCTTGGCGAGCAGCGTCGGCGCAGCCATCTTGCCGCGTTCGTAGCGCAGTGCGATCGCGAGGTGCTCGGGATTCGTGATGAGCACGTCCGCTTCCGGAACGCGCTTGACCGACGCAGCCTGCTTGAGGTTCTCGCGCTGCAGCTCGCGCAGCTTGGCGCGGATCAGCGGATCGCCCTTCGCGGCGCTTGACCTCTTCCTTGAGCTCGCGCCGGCTCATCATCATGTCCTTGCCGAACTTGTAACGCACGTACGCGAGGTCCAACAAGCCGATGAGCACGAGCGCGAGGCCGAGACGGAACAGCAGCGTCAACGCGTTGCTGCCGAACCATTGCTGCACGATGCCGGTGTCCACCGACTCGGCAGCCGGCAGTTGCGGCCAGAGCGCGAAGAAGAACCCCGTCGCCACGCCGCCGAGGACGGCGAGTTTCAACAGGCCCTTGACTGCTTCGAACAATGCCTTCTTGCTGTAGATGCGCTTGAAGCCGGCAATCGGGTTGACGCGTTCGCCCTTTGGCTTCAACGGTTTGAACGTGAAGATCGGCCCGGTCTGCACGAAGTTCGCGAGGATGGCGAGCACTGCGCCGACGACCAGCACTGGCAGCATGAGCGAGACGAACGAGTGCAGCACGCCCGCCATCCAGCCGTTGCCGCCCTCGAGCGAGATCGGCAGATCGGCGGCGCTCGCGAACAAGCCCTGCGAGATGCGGCCGAGCTCCGTCCAGGCGTCAGCGCCCCAGATCATCGCAAGGCCAATCAACCCCCAGATCATCACCAGCGTATTGAAATCCAGGCTCTTGGCCACCTGGCCTTGCTTGCGCGCCTCTTCGAGTTTGAAAGGCGTCGCCTGTTCCGATCGGTTTTGTTCTTTTTCTGCCATTCCGTGCTTCTCTCGGTCAGTGCTCAGCCCGAGCTGACGGTCTCCCAGAAACGCCACGTGGACTCGAAGAGGGTCGTGAGCACCCCGCCCGCGAATTTCACCGAGACCGCGAGGCCGATCAGGCCCAGCACGATCTTCACGGAGAAACTCAGCACGAAGATGTTGAGCGCCGGCATGCTGCGCGCCATCACGGCGAGCGCGATGTCCGCGAGCAGGAGTGACAGCATGACGGGTGCGGCGAGTGCGAGGCCGAACGTGAACATCGCACCCGAGAATCTCAGGTGTTCGCTGAAATCGAGATCGAGCGCCAGCGCGCCCGGCGGATAACGTTCGACCGACAACGCCAGGGCGCGCAGCAGCACGTGGTGTCCGTCCAGCGCCAGGAACACCGCGACGCCCGCCATGCCCAGGACCGTACCGATGAGCGGCGCCGCCGTTTGCGTGGTCGGGTTCAATACCGCGGCCGCGCCATAACCGAGCTGGATGTCGAGCACGCGGCCCGCCAATTGCGTCGCCGCATAAGCGACGAGAAATCCGAAAGCGAGGCTTGCGCCCAGCAGCAACTCGCCGACCGTCGCCACCGCCAGGCCCGCGGCCGATTCGATCGGCGGTCGTGCGGCCGGCACCGCGAGAATCAGGAAGGCCGCAAGCGCCAGCGAGATCAGCACGCGCACCGGACCCGGAATCTGCACCGGGCCGAACACCGGAGTCAGCACCGTGGCCGCCCCGATGCGCGCCGCGAGCAGCAGGGTTCCGACGAGCCACGCCATGTCGATGCTCAGTGTCATAGGTAGTTTGGAATGTTGCCGATGAGGCGCACGGCGTAGTCGGCCAGCACGCTCATCATCCAGCCGCCCATCACCAGCAGGACGGCCGCCGCGGCGATGAGCTTGGGGACGAAGGTGAGCGAGGATTCCTGGATCTGCGTGACGCTCTGCAGGATGCTGACCAGCAGACCGACAACGGTGGTGATCCCGATCAGCGGCGCCGCCAGCTTGATCGCCGTCCACAACATGTCTGAGGTCATGGCCAGCGCCATGTCCCCGCCGAGGTCCTGCATCCCTTCTTCCCCGATTGCGTCTTCTTCGTCTGTTGCGTCGATCCCCGCTAAACCTGCAACGCGTTCGCGGGATTGATTGGTCTTGTGTCGGCGATGTTCTTGTCAGTCGGCGCCGATGGCCGCGAGAAAATCACGAAGATGATTTCAGGGTCAATCCCGACTAACTGCACGAAAATGGCACTTACTCGAAGATGCCGGGCGGCGAGAGGCCGGTTTCTGGTTAGTTGCAGCTGAAAATAAGCTGGCGAGAATCAGAAAGTTAGCAGCGAAAGTTTTTGCGAAATGCCATTTCGCATGTCACGGGCTCGAGAACCGTGACAGGAGGAAAAATATTTTTTGTGGCGACGCGCTGTCTCGCGAGACAGCGTCTGTCTGGCCGAAGAACTTGCTAGACGACCGACGGACGGTTCAAATCAAAGATATCGATCTCTTTGCTTTCGAAAAGCTTTTCGAGTGCTTGAGGCCCGTTGCGCTGGGCGAATTCGCTTTCGCTTCTCGATACTGGAACCGCCAGCAGCCACGCAATGGTCCTGCCACCAATTTGCGTCGATCTGAGGCGATCGTCCCAGAGAAAGGGATGAGCGAAGTAGATATCCCTCATCGTCGAGGATGCCTTGTGCATCTCCATGACGTCCGGAAAGATCACGCCCGGGGCACAAAACCAATGTGAATTGATCACGCAAAACGCAAGGGTCGCGAGCACGTTGTCGAAATTGGCGAATGTGGATCCACATGCGCCAACCAATTCTGCACGCGTTCCGAATTCGTCTCCCTTGTAGATCAGCGGATGATCTGAGAGTCCAACGGTCGCGAAAGCAGTCACGCCGTCTTGGGGACGATCAACGGCGCGAAGTATGAATACTTCACTACGCTGATTCGCGTCCAGATATCGAGAGACAGGCGGTTCAACTACTCCAAGTGCAACCGCCGTGTGTTTGGCCACGTCCTTTTGCTGATTCGAGACGGGTACCATCACCAATACCTTACCATGGCCAAAAGAGGTTGCTCGTGTCTTCGGCGAGATGGCTTTGATTTGAAGCCGGCAACTCCGGCCGATAACGCGACGGGTCGTTCAATCTGTCCAAGAAATCCTTACGAGGCGTAAAAATTCTATTGTCCAGCCATTGGTTGATCGCATAGTCGCGCTCTTTCCAATACTCCATCATCGGCTTGTGACCCATCTGCCAAGGCTCGTTCTTGTTCATGACTCCTGACGTCAACGGGTCTCGCACAAGTCCGGTCTCCGGATCAACAGCAGCATCCCAAGCGTCGTCGCGCACGCCTGACCTGAATCCGGAGCGATCGTAGGTCTTTACGCTAAGTGTCCTGCCCTCGGCATCGACGTAGTAGTCGATGCCCGGATTCAGCGGCTTTATTTCAACTGGGCTACGCGCGCCCGATTGGACTTCGTGAATGACAGTTCCAACCCGCTGGCGGGCCGCGTCGAGAGCCGCGTCGGTGCCGGGAGACGCAATACCAGCTTCGACGTTCGAAGTGTTGCGTAGGGCGACGGTGAGATTCTCCACTGTACCTAGGCGGGTCATCCGCGCCATGGTGCGCGCCGCACGCAGCGCGCGGATGCCACTTACCGCAGCGCTGCCTCCAGATACCAGAAGCAGTGCGGCGTCTATGAAGAGCGACGTACGGGCGCCGCTTCTCAAGTCCGCCGGCGCCAATGGATCCGTGGCGAAAGCAGTCGTCATCGCGAGTGACTGAAGTGCGACTGAGCCGATCAGATTCTGTACGGCAGCTGGTGCGCCACCCGTTGGGCTCGGGCCCATCATCACCGAATCGGGATTGCGCATTTGTGCCAACGACTCCTGCTTGAGTCGCTCCGCGTCCTGATACACCGCTGAATTCACGGCCACGAGCGTTGCTCCAGCGCTGGACTGTGTGTATCCGAACGAAACGTCTATGAGCCCGCGCGATCCCTTGAGTGCGAGAACCTGGTTCTCTGCGTTTTCATAGACGACAGGGGACGCGTATCCGCCGATCGCGTTCAGCACGCCCATATAGATTTGGCTTGCCAGCGCATCCGGATTCCGGACGAACAACATCATCGGGGCAATGAGGTCGTCGTTGGCTCCCTTCAGTCCGGCGGCGCGAGCCGATTTCACGGTTTGCCATGTTTCGGCAACCTGCCCAGGCGAGAATTCAAGGTCGACGACCTGGTTCCCGTACAAGCTGACTGTCCGACCTGATTCTTTGGGAACGAGGCCGAGCGAGAGCATGAGGTCACGCAGCGCGTCTCCACCATACTGGCCCCGAACTGCCGAGTAGCCCCTGGTCGGGTCGGCGGCAATCTGCTCCAGCTTGCCGAAGTCGCGCCCACCAAACACACCGACGTATTTCGCGTAATCGCCCAGACCTTCCTGCAGCAATGCGAGTTGTTGCCGATACAATTCTTCCCTGTGAGAGCTCACCAGTGAGCTGGGATCTCCGCCGTTTGCCGCAAATAAACGTTCTGTCATCATCGTGCGCAACTTCTCGAGCTCGGCATCACGTGCCTTCTCCGCGCTGGCCTGCTGCATCCGTTCCGCCATCTTGCTTGCCACGGCATCGCCGATCATGTTGCCGAACTGATCCGCCGCCATGGACAGCAGATCGACCTTGCCGCCGCGTGCCATGGTTTGAATGGCACCAAAATAGATTCCACTCGCGAAGCTGACGCCCGCTGCGCTGCCGGGTCCTGCCGCGTTCGTCATTGCCTGGGTCAGAGGCGCGGTAATCGCCGCCGAGGCGACGCCGCCCCAGTCGAAACTCTTCTGATTCTTGAGCGCGATGTTCACGCCCTGCGAAATGACGTTGTTGGCGACACCAACGATCGCCTGCTGAACCGCCGGTATGCTCGACAGGCTCGTTGCCATCGAGTTGATTGCCGGCGAGAGCCCGGCAGTCATGCCGCGCGTCAGGGCGGACGCGGCGACCGCCTTCCAGTTGAAGCTGAACCGTCCGCCTTCCAGCACCGCCATTGCACCCATGGCAGCCTGCGAGAACAGGCTGCTGAAGGCGCCGCCAACGACGCCGGAGACGACCGCCTGCGTCGTGCTCACGGAGGCAACGGTCGTCGCAGTGACTGTCGCCGTGTTCGTGATCGTGAGCCCGGTCGTCGTCGTGATCGTGGCCGTCGAGGTTGTCGTCGTGGCCACCGCCGGCGTCGCAGGCGCAGCAGCCATGAATGACATGATCATGAACGCGACGATGACCACGATCATCATCGCCTGGGCGCAACGGTCCGGACCCGGCGGCTTCCACACGACGACCATGTGCGGCGTGATGTCGCCGAGCGCCTGCGCCGGACTGAACGGCTTGTAAACCCCCGCGCTGTTGGACAGCGAAATGACCTGATTCGGAAGGCGCAGCGTCAATCCCACGACGAGCACGGCATCCGGATTGGACAAGCCGTTCTCTTCGGCAATCAGGTACCACAGGTTCCCGTCGCCGAGATAACGCGCCGCTATCGTCCGCAGTGTGTCGTTCGCGCGCGTCACCGCCTCCGGTACCAACGTCGGCGTCGCCTGATCGAGCGCCTTGGTGTAGTTCACGTCGAAGTTCGGACGTACGGTCCCGTCGTTCGGATCGCCTCGTCCGACGAGGCCAAAACTGCCTACCGCACCGCCATTCGCGAAGAAAAAGTGCTGCGGTCGATAGGTTGTCTCCGCCACCGTTCAGGACTGCCGCAACCACGGAGTCGAGATTCGAGGAATTTACGCTGGGGCCGCCGACAACCGTTAACGCTTCGCCGTTCGCATTGTTGAAGAACCAGCGATTGCTCAGCGTGCTCTTGGTGTCGATCTGGCTGATGAGCTCGCGATTCGCGTTGTAGTTGCGCGTCGTGTGCCCGGCGAGAAGCGGCGCATCCGGCCCCTGCACGGTCACCGCGTTTTGCGTCGTCAGCAGATACGAGTCCGCGAGCAGGTAGCTGTTCCCGTAAGTGCTGATGTAGCGGCGTTCCTCGGTCAGATCCTGTCTGCGTGCGAATCCCGAAACGGTGTACGAGCGCGACACGCCGGCGCCGTCGTAGTGAAATTCCGTCTCGTTCTCCCGCACCCCGAATGTGCTGCCGATGACACGCGCCGTCTGCCGCGTCATGTGACCGTCGTCGTCGTACACGTAGACCGTCGTCAACGGATCCACGCGCCAGGAATCCTCCTGAGTCATGCGCGACGCCTTGTCGTATGTGCGCGTGAGCACGCCGTCGAGACCCAGCGGTGTCGGCAGTCCTGATTCACGGCCATCGACGAGATTCTGGAATTCGCCGGTGCGCGCGACGAAGGTCAATCGATTGGCTTCGTCGTACCCGTAGGTCTCGCGGTAGAAACCGAAGTGATCGCGATACGAGATCTCGTGCTGCTGCAACGAGCTGTTCCAGTTGTCGATCTTCTGCAGCATGTCGGTGCCGTACTGGTCGACTTCCGTGCGCCGGCCGGCGAGATCGTCGAAGATCTTCAATCCCTGCCTGGTGGTGTAAGTCAGGTTTCCACCGATGTTCTCGGCCTGACTCAGGACGACACGATTCATCGCATCGTAGGTGTACCAGAGGTCCGAAGTCTGCGAGACGTTTGAGTGGTCGAGCGCGCTGCCGTTGGTGCGCGTGCGATTGCTCTGCGCGTCGTATTGATAGGTCAGGCTGTATCGGAGATCGACGAGACTCGACACCCGGCTCGATGCGTCGTAGCCGATGGCGACATCCTGGTGCGCGCGGCCGTTGATCACGGTGCGCTCGCGCGAACGCCGGCCGGCCGTGTCGTATCCGAGGGTGGTCACGCGGCCGACGCCCGTATCCGTGATGGTCGTCAACTGCCCCGCGGCATCGTAATCGTACCACGATGTTGGAGCGCTCAGAGAGCGTCTCGCGCTTGGTCTCGCCGGGCTTGAGCCGAACTTCTCGATGGTCGAGAAGATGACCTCGCCGCCTTGGGTGCGCAGCGCGTCGCGGAGGCCCTCGGTGTTGGCCGCCTGCTTGACCGAGCCGACCAGGGAGCGCACCGCGAGGAACTGGTCGTAGAGCTGTTTGCGAGGTCATTACGGTCGACCTGGATGCGACTCGGGTTGGCCAGCTCGGGCATCCGGCGGAGGATGCCGACGAGGAACGCCATGGAGAGAGACTTGCCGGAGCCCGTGGTGTGCCAGATCACGCCGATACGCTGGTCCCCGCCGGAGAGCATGGCCTGGCGGGCCTTCTCGGCCGCGCGCCGTACGGCGAAGAACTGGTGGTACTTGGCGCCCTTCTTCGTCACCTTGTCGTTGACGATCTCGAAGGCGATGAAGTCGCGAACATAGGCGAGGAGCCTGTCCCTGGGTAAGAGCCCCACTCACGAGCACCTTCATGGTGCGGACCGTCGAGGGCTCGGGTTTCTGGCCGTCGATTGAGTTCCACGGGGCGTACCACTTCAGGCCGGCGTTCCACGTGCCGTGGAGGGTGGTGCGGCCGTCGCTCGCGACGCAGAAAGCATTGAAGTCGAAGAGCTGGGGGATGGCGGCAATGTAGTGCTGGAGCTGGTTGTGGGCCTCCGCGACGGTCGGCTTTGGATTAAAGGGGTTCTTAAGCTCGAAGACGACGAGCGGCAGGCCATTCACGTAGACGACGAGGTCGGGACGACGGCCGGCGCTGCCCTGGATGGGGAGCTGGTTGACGACGAGGAAGTCGTTGGCCTCGGGGTTCTCCCAGTCGACGGGGTAGAGGTGCTGATACTTGCTGCGGCCGTCCGGGAGCTGGACCTTCCGCTCCAAGCCGCGCGTGAGGTGCTGATGGAAGGTGAGGTTGCGGTGGATGGTGTCGACCCCGTTCGGGCGGCTCAACTTGGGCGCCGCCTCGTCCAGGGTCACTGGTGGCAGATCGGGGTAGCGACCGGCCAGGAACGCACGCAGGCGGGCACGGAGCACCACTTCGGCTTCGTCCTCGCGGTCCACCTCCTCGCCCGGAAGCCAGGTGTATCCTTGCTGCTCCAGGCGTTCGATGGTCGTGAGTTTGAACTCGGTCTCGGTGCCGCGATGCCCGCGCATGTTATGCCACCTTTGCTACTGCCGTTTCTGCCTGTTTGATGGTGAATTCGCCCGAGAGTAGGGCCGGGAGGAGCGTGTCGCGAAGGGCCGCAAGGGTACGGTTCTCGCGCTCGTTCCGAAAATGAGTCCCACATTGGGGCCACGATTTGGGCGAACGCATGTTGGAGCGCGATGGGGGCGCCGACCACACGGCCGATATGAATGTCATTGCGGTTTACACCGGGGACGGCGGCCTTATCTGCGTAGGCGTTGAAGTCAAACTCACGAAAGAAGGTGAAACGCATAAAGAGGAAGTGTAGACTTGAAGTCACAAACGTAGAGTGTGGTATTCAGCGGCCAGAGGGCTCATTGAGGTAGAACACTTCACCAATCGTACCGTATCGTCCGGTTACCACGCCGGGTGCAGGCGCCATCGGGGTTCGATGGGATCCCGACGTTCCTGACGAGGACACGATGGGATACGGACCAGGAGCACGGTCTTTTGATGGTAAATCGTATCCGCGCTTCAGCTCAAAGAGGTCCAGCAGTGGGACGTCGTGCCAGCCTTGGGGCACCGGACCCAGCTTTGAATCTTCGAAGTGATTCGGGAAGAGGTGAAGAGCGGGTTCAGGAACACCCACTGGGCGCTTACCATCGCGCTTCGCCTGTACTGGGTCAAAGTCCAAAAACCACGACTTAAACAGCGCCGAGGTGAGGTCTTCGAGTGTATGGCCACGAGACTATTTGCCTCATTTTTCTCATCCAATACCGACAGGACAGATGCTATGGCTTGCTGGACACTTGGCGGCGGCAAGAAAATGTGCAATCTGCGCTGGTCCCCAAGGCTCAAGTAGGGCGCCATATCAGTCGAGCTCCTCATGCCTTCAAGCTGCTCGAGGAATTCGGGGCCCTGCGACCAGTAACGAAGGAACCCGGGAACGAGCCTCCCGTGGTCAAGCGAACGCCAGTAGCTCAGGTGGGGGGAGTATACAAACTCGGGCATGTCTCCCGTGACAAACGCCACCCGGCCTGTACCTGCTCCCTTCGTCGTGACCACAGTATCCCCGGGACGAGCGAATTTCTCACGCGGAATCCGGCTGGCATCCTTGAACCGCTCGACCTCCGAGAAGTCTATGTGCGTGTCGGTTACGTGGGCTGCGCGAAGGAAGATTGGTCCTGCACCGCCCAGTTCCTCGTTCTTGGCTCGATAGCCGTCGCCGATCTGCAAAAGACCGCCAGTAATTAACTCCTGGAATTTCATCACGCGACCGTCGCTCATTGGTGTCTAAAGATGGAGCCGTTAAGACGTTTCGCATCCGTTCCTCAATCTGGCGGCCCGACGCAAGTTGGCTTTCCAACAGCTTCAGTAGGCGTTGGGCTCGTTGTTCGGCTGATTCGTCTTCTTCGTCCAGCACGGCCAGAACCGACGTGCCGGCTTGGCGTCAGCGCGTAACTATCCTCTCGGATCTCTCCGGTCGTCGCCACTTTGCAGAAGCCGGCACCTCGTCGGGCGTTCCTCTTCTGCCGGAACTGCGCGGTAGACCGCCGCGATCTTCTCGATCTCCTCGTCCGAGAGTTGCTTCTGCTTCCGCGAGCCCGGGATCAGCGTGCCCGAGCTTGCGGCCGTCGATGAACAGCATCTCGCCCGTCCGCTTGCGGAAGCCGTCCGCCCCGCCTCGGCTCTTCGACAGGAACCACAGCGCGCACGGGATCTGCGTGTTGGCGAAGAGCTGGCCGGTGAGCTGCACGACGCAATCGACGTAGTCGCCCTCGACCAGCGCCTTGCGCACTTCCAGCCGGGCGGTCTCGCTGTTGGATAGCTCGCCCGTCGCCATCACGAACCCGGCCGTGCCGCCCTCCTTGAGGTGGTAGAGGAAGTGCAGGATCCACATCGTGTTGGCGTTCCGCGGCGAGAGCGGCATCGCGCTCGCTCGCCGAGCGACGAGCCGCGGGTCTTTGTCGGGCACGCGGTCGGCTCCCCAGCCGTTCTCCCCCTTCGACGCCGTCGTTGAACGGCGGATTGGCGAGGATGTAGTCGGCCTTGAGCGTCGGCGTGCTGGTCGTCGAAGTACGAGTTGCCCAGCTCGATGTTGCCGTCGATGCCGTGGATGAACAGGTTCATCCGGCACAGGCGGTAGGTGAAATCCTTGCTCTCCTGGCCGATAGAACGAGAGCTGCCCGGTTGTGCTTGGTGAACACGTCGCGACTGCACGAACATGCCGCCCGAGCCGCAGCACGGGTCGAACACGACGCCGCTGCGTCGGCTCCAGCATCGCCACCAGCGTCCGCACGATGCTGACGCGGCGTGAAGTACTCGCCGCCGCGCTTGCCCTCGGACGAGGCGAACTCGCCGATGAAGTACTCGTAGACGCGGCCGATCAGGTCCTCGCCGCCGTGGTCCTGCTCGAAGACGTCCTTGGAGAACAGGTCGATCAGCCCGCGGACGTTCTCGCGGTCGAGGTTCGAGCCGGCGTAGATGCGCGGCAGCAGGCCGCGGAGCTTATCGGGATACGTCTGTCTCGAGTGCC
>CAVZED010000003.1:0-427657 GCA_963774045.1 uncultured Pseudomonadota bacterium | reverse complement strand
GGCGACCACATCAAAGTGCCAGCGCATTTTGGCCAGGCGCGTCACGATACGCCCAATCCGTCCGAAACCATTAATGGCAATTTTGGGAACAGCCATAGGTCCTCTCCTTGTGCAGTAGTGATATCCAGGAAATGGTTGCAAGTTTTGCACAATGATATGAGCTGTTGAAGTAGAAGGAGAAAACTGCAATATGAGCGGTGAGAAAATCCGCCACGCACGGACCAAAAAACCCTCTGATGCCGCCATCCCTATCGCCTATGCTTGTCCAGAGGCGTCGGCATTGTTCTCACTGCACCACGCTCGCATGCACCTATCACCCTGTGCCATGGCGACTGCAAGCAGCTGTGATACGCTCGAAAACTTGCAATCAGTTCATGAGGAAAATTGGCAAAACTTGCAACCAGTTCATTGCGTTGAGGAGTCTCGTACATCCTGTGAAATTCCTCCAGGAGAGCGCAGATGGTCCCCTACACTGATAAGTCCCCCGCTCGTGTACCCGCTGCCTTGATGAGGAGCACAGCAGGAAGCAGCACAAACCAGAAACCGCCTTTCGGATACAGCGCAATGGCCACGAAATTCATGAGCAGCAGCTCCCAACCGATCCAGGCAGGCGGGTGCTTGCCTTGCCTTTCCATCCACGCCACCAGCTGTCCACAGATACACGTCACGATGCCCCAGAGTATAAACCAGAAGACTAATTCCTTCTCCATCTGCGCAGCGACATGGCCCAAAGCCGAATCCGCTGCTCCAAAGAAGCCTTCCCGCACCATACGCCCCAGCGGCCCTCGCCCTACCCACGCTCCTCCGAGGATATGCAGACCCCCAATGAGCATCAGGAGACGGCCCGCCGTTTTCTTGCGCAGACGTCCGAGAACCCCTACGCCAATCACGAAGAGCAGTCCCAAACTGAGACGAACAAGATCTACTGCACCCATAGCTCGCTCAATGGCTCGGAGTGTGGAAGAGAACTGGTTGCAAGCATAGAAGCAATCGGTGATCGCGGACATCGGGAAGTAACGTGTCACGCCGCCCTGTGATCCGCAAATATTTTATTTTCGTCCAGCACTGACAGCTGCCGACATGTCAAGCAGCTCCTGCCCATGACGTGAAAGAGCTACACGCTGCGAGTGGCGCGCAGCCAGACGAAGGACCAGGGGGAAAAGAAGGAGAGGCGTCGGGCCTGAGCACATGCCCTCGAAGACTCTCGCTCCTTGACACCGTTCTGCTTCAGGAGGAGTGCGGGCCGAGAAACGGTAAAAACCAGCCCTAGCCTTCGTGGGCATTTTGCTTACATGCTGAGCCTCTAGCAAGGCGCGTGCCAAAGAGAGGCATATGCTGTAGCCACGGTGCCACGGGTGCCGGAGTACCGCTCCCGTGGAATACACTCTGCGCTCCATGGGAGCGAACTCTCCGGATAGTGAGAGAACGGGGGGCGCGTGATGCACAGCGATCGCACCGGTTGCCGGAGGGGGTAAGGATATCCGGAGCGCACGGACCACAAAACATGGCGATCACGCCATCCCCGCCCCACGCGCTGGTCCGGAGTTGCAGACATTTTTCTGCCCGCACCAGGCTCGAAGGAACCTGGGGCTCTCTATCATGGCCACGGCGATCAGCTATTGCGCGCTGAAAAACTCGTCATTAGTACATACCCACCTCAGTGTTTTAAAGTGAGAGGTCGCTCTCAGGATGAGACAGGCACTGGGGCAGGGACCGCTGGCAGGAGACGCCCGTCCTGCAGAGGGAAGTGTGGTGAGAACATAACCGCCCTGCGGGCGGGCTTCTAGTCATCGACGTATTCGAGGGTGTCTCCGTTGCACCCCGGACACCCAAGCGACGGCAGCCTCCCGTCGTATTCGCCATGAAACTTCGCCATCCCAATAGCCGCATCCACAATGACGTCATCTACCAGCCATTCCTCGCCACAGGCCGAACAGCGATAGAGATATTCCTCAACAGGCGGCCCGAAGGGAACGTCATCGCCTTCCTCAGGGACCCGATTGTTGCCCGCTTGATCCATACGTACCCCGCTTGATCACCTGCGCCTCGTCATAGATCACCCCGTACCTCGGGTGCCACATGCGCCACAACCCCATCTCGCCACCACAGTGCGAGCAGATCAACGGGTCTCGTCCCGTGCTCTTTTCGTACCGCTGACGGTAGCTCAGCCGGGCGATGATTTTCACCGCTCCCGTGACCACCTCTTCGACCTTGGCCAATGCCGCTTGAATCGCCACCTTCACCTTGGCAAACGTCTTGGTCGCCTGCACTCCGTAGTACCGGATGCGCTTGAACCCCTTGGGCATCGTGTGCTGGATCATCCTGCCGATAAACGTCTTCACATCAACGGTTTCTCGCTCGGTCCGGTCTGTGCGATGGGAGCGGTAATGGTATGTCACCCACTGGCCATCGTAGCGATCGATGCGTCTCACCGCGATCGGCGGGCTCACCACGTACTTGGCCACATAGCTCGCCAAGCTGTGGTACTGTGCTGGCACTCGGCCCTTTTGCACATTGGCCACCAAGCCTTTGCGATACCTCCGGAAACATTCGTCCACGAGACGCTGCATCTCATCCGTCGCCAGCGTCTTGCGAAACGCGTCCAGCAGATGCCACTGCCACTTGCGGTGCAACAGATCGTAGGGCAAAAACCGCACGTGCTCCCAACGCTCCTCCACCCCGTCATAGCCGCCACTGGTGGCGATCAGGTGCAGGTGCGGGTGGTACTGACCGTTGCGACCGTGCGTGTGGATGACCGTGATGTAGCCACCCTTGAGCGCCTTGCCCTTCACCTCACTGTAGAGATCGTCCAGGCAGCGCGCCCCACACTGCATCAACGCATTCACCAACTCCGCGGCGTTCTGGTAGAAGATCGGGCGAAACATCGCGGGGACCGTCAGGATGATGTGCCGATAGATCACGCCCTCGTGCAGCACCTTGCTCACCTGACTGACCCAGTTGTCCACGAGGACTTTAGCACACCGCAGGCACAGCGACGATTTGCAGCTCATCGACACCAGGTGCTTGCCCTGACCGCACTGCTGGCAGCGGTGTTCGACGTAGCCCATCTGCTCAGGATCGCCGGGTCGTGCCCCTGTAGCCTACGGGTAATTCCGTTGCCAGGAAATCAGGTACAATCCCCCCATTTTACCACTGGGTGAGGGGGGCTTTGCCATGATACCGGATCTATTTTTCTACGAGTTGCTGCTCTTGGGCCTCCTGTGGCTGTGGGTCCTGCTGTCTTGGGTGCGCCCCTACGACCGCGCCGCACCTGGCCTGACCACGCCCACGCTTGCCACCCCCCCTCGCAAGCGCTTCCACGACCCGCAGCCGTTTCCTGGTCTTACCCACAAGCCCCACTGTGCGGCCTGCGAGCAGGCGACGCAGGAACCAGTGGCTCTGCCACCTCCCCTCCCACCACCGCCGATCACCTCCCGCCGGGGAAGGCCACGCTAGGTGGACACCGCGCAGCATTTCTGCCCCAATCCGGACTGCAACTATCGAGGCCGGGCGGGATGGGGGAATCTCAGTGCGCATGGGCATCCCAGCGGCAGTCCTTGGCGACAGCTATATTGCAGCCAATGTGCGGGGTATTTTCTGGAGACGCACGGCACGCCGTTCTATGGCAAGCGCCTCTCACCCGATCTGCTGGTGTGGGCTGTGGGCACGTTGGCCGAAGGGTGGGGCATTCGCGCGGTGGCCCGCGTGTTCGCGGTCGATCCCGACACCGTATTACAGTGGTTGGTGGAGGCAGCAGAGCATCTCCAGGCCTTCTCCCAGCATGTCCTGCACGACGTGCGCGTCACCCAGGTCCAACTGGACGCACTCTATGCGCTGCTCAGTGCCGTCAAAGATGGTGAGGTCAGTGAGACTGAGGCCCTCACCCGCCTGGCACGTTCTCCGCGCTGGGTCTGGGTGGCCATCGACCCCGTGTCCAAGCTCCTTTTGGCACTCGACGTCGGCGACCGCACGCTCGCCATGGCGCAGCGCGTCGTCCACCAGATGGTGCAGGTGCTGGCGCCCGGTTGTGTGCCCCTCTTCCTCACGGATGGCTTCAAGGAGTACGCCACCGCGCTGCTGACGCACTACGGCCAGTGGGTGCAGCCAGCCCGCCGTCAGGCCACAGGGCCCATGCCCACGCCGCGCTGGCTGCCGCTGCCGCAGCTGCTCTACGCACAGGGGATCAAGACCGTACGCAGACGGCGCCTGGTCCGCGTCACCCATCGCGTGGTGTTTGGTGCCCTGGCCGCCATCGAGCAAGTGCTCGCCGCGCAGGGGTGGCACCTCAATACGGCATT
Organism: uncultured Pseudomonadota bacterium; assembly: GCA_963774045.1. Classification (GTDB taxonomy): domain Bacteria; phylum Pseudomonadota; class Gammaproteobacteria; order Steroidobacterales; family Steroidobacteraceae; genus CADEED01. The sequence continues at coordinate 423,359 of CAVZED010000003.1, read as the reverse complement.
CGTAGAGCGCGTCAACCTGACCATCCGCCAGCATGTCGCGGCAGTGGGACGGCGGGTCGCCACGCTCTGTAAAGGCGAGGACGGCTTACGGCAACAGTTGGCCGTGTATCATGTGTACTACAACTTCTGTTTGCCGCATGCCAGCGTGCGCCACCCCTTGCCGCAGCCCGCAGCCACCAAGGGCCACGGCTCGGCCACGCGCTGGCAGCCACGGACGCCGGCGATGGCCGCGGGCCTGACAGATCACGTCTGGACGCTACATGAAGTGCTGCTCTTCCGCGTGCCACCGTGGCCACAACCCCACGTGACATAACAGGTTGGCCAGGGAGAGGAGCAAGCAGAGGCGCAGGATCGGTCTGTCGACACGTCGGTGAGGAGCAGTAAACGAGGAGCTGAAAACGCGTTGAGGCGTGATGACCGGCTGACTAAGCCTTCTCAGACAGCTCAAGCGGGGGCTACGGGAATTACCCGTAGCCTACAGGGACATGACCCGATGGGGGCATTTTACCGGATTTTGGGGTGGTTCGAATTATCCGCAGAGTTGCCATACACGACCCGTTGTCAAGAGCAGCTCAAGGCCACGAGCAGGCCGCCGGCCAGCCCCAGCGCAAAATAGCTGTATTCCCAGCGATCAAACGCTGCCCGTTCGGCAAAGACGTAGAGTCCAATGAGGGCCGGTGCCAGCATCTCTCCCACCAGGAAGAGTGGCTGGACGACGGTTTGTGGCACTAACCGATAGGCCCCGTAGGCCGCACTCATCGCCACGAGCGCCACTACGCTGAGCCCTCCCAGGCGCAGGAGGTCCCGCCAAGCGGGGGCTGTAAGCACCTTGGGCACGTCCACGGCCGTGCAGACGAGGAGGAGCGCGGCGCCCACGACTCCGCCATACCAGTTCACCAGAAACGTCCCGAGCCCTATACCTTGGACGCCCAGGTAGCGCATGAAAAATATCCCCACCCCCAAGATCAGGCTGTAGGCGCCGGCATACAGGTACAGGCGCAGGGGCGTGCGCTCCGGTGTGGGCGTGCGGGTCTGCGGGGGGGCAAAGCCATGGAAGGTCCAGAGGATCACGGCACCCACACTCATGCCAATGCCGAGGACACTGCGGACGTTGAGAAACTGGCGCTCGTGCAGGAGCCCATAGCTGAGCCCCATGGCCAGCAGATCATCCCAGAACGCAAACAGCGCCGTACGACTCAGGCTGATCGCGATGGCTTTGTAATAGCAATAGGCCGCTACGCCATTGCCGAAGCCCACCGCCACAATCCGCCAATCGAGGTGGAGCTGATGGAGTGCCGCTGCCACGGGCAGCGCCACGGCGAAGCACCCGGCAAATTGGAATAAGATCAGGGTCCGCTGCGGATACCTGTCCACGAGGGCTTTCAGCAAGAGTGGCCCGACGACATAGGCCGCGCCGATACGGAGGAGGACCAGCACATACCAGGACATCGTAGACCTCAAAGGCAACGCCCGGGGACCCACCCGCGCCGCAGCAGGCAGCCCACGGGGGAAAAAGGGGCAAAAAGCCTGTCATCTCTGCTGGGTAATGCGAGAGGCGATCGATAGAGATAGGGACTGATGAGAGCTGAGCATAGGCGACACACAGTTGGCGTGTATTCCCTGCCTCTTCCGCGCTCGTCATCGCTGTTGACACGGGTCATGGGCAACATCCCAAGGCGTGTCTTATGAAACCGTTCCTCTGTATCCGTTTGCCAACTTTACTTGGCATGATCTGGTACGTGAGATGCCCCCTTGCATATGCAGTGTACCGCGTATCGGGCGCTTCGGGCAAAAACCCCCTGATGACTCGCATTGTCAGGTCACCGTGATCGGATGCGCGACTACCGCATTATACAGATAGCCCTGGTCATTCCAGGGCACGTGGTCGGGTTGGCTGTGCCCGGTCTCATCTGTCGCCCGCACGCGGACGGCGTACCGCCCAGGCCGGATCTCCCAAGGAAACGTCCATTGTGCCCAAGGGCCTGCCTGGGTGGGGTCCTCCAACTGTGCTGGCTGCCACCTCTGCCCCTCATCTACGCTATACATGACCGTCGCGATCCGGCCCAAGGGGGACCAGGACCGTCCGGTGATCACCTGGCGCCCAGCGCGGAGGGGCGCGTCCCAGGGCAGCTCCAGAGCGCTTTTGATGTTTGAGGTAGTCAGCATGGGCCCTTTCGCAGGCGGCTGCGGCGGGTACGTGGGGCCGCTCAGGACATAGGTATCCGTGTTCCAGGGCGCAAACAGCATGTCCTCGGCCACCGTAATCCGTTCCACCCATTTGATGCTCGCGGCTCCGATCCATCCGGGCACGAGTACCCGCACGGGGAAGCCGTGATCGGGGAGCAGCGGGGCTCCATTCATGGCGTAGGCCAGCAAGGTGTCTTCGGCCAGGGCTTTGCTGACCGGCAGCGGCCGCCGCCCCTGCGGCGCATCCCCCCTGCTGGCAGGAGGTCTCGGGCTGACCGCTTGAGCCCGGCCCGCTCGAGCACCTCGCGGAGTGGCACCCCGGTCCACTCCGCCACCCCGATGCCGCCGAGTTGCCACTGACTCCCAGGCGCCGGCGTACCATAGGCCTCCAGGAAGAAACGGCGGCCGTTCCCGGCGCACTCCAGCGCCTGCACGCGGGTCACCGACGGCAAGGCCAACAGGGCGTCGTAGGTAAGGGTGAGGGGCCGTTCCACGCCCGGGCCCTCCACGCGCAGACGCCAGGTCGCTGCCTCCAGGTGCGGGGTCGCCCCATGATTGCGCACGTAGAAGCGCGCGGCGGGGACCAGCATCCCCTGTCCAGCCATTTGCTCCCAGCGCATCTCCTGCTCCAGACCGTGGTCAATGAACTGCTCTGGCGGGGTGGGCTTGACGAGCAGGGCCCCACCCGTCGTCTGGGCGCGGAGTCCAGACGGGCGCTCACCGCCGAGCCTGGTCACTGCCCCGGCCAGCAACCCGGCCAGCAGCCCTCGCCGGGAGAGCCCCCACTGGCGCGCCTGCCGCCAGCGCCACTCGTCCAGGCGGGCGGCCTGGTACGCGGCCTCGTCCGTGAGTCCTCTGTCTGCCCTCCATGCCATCTACATCGTCTCCTCTGGTCGTGTGGAAGCGCCTACGCGCAGCCGTCTAGTGCACGCTCCGCGTCGTGTCCCGCCTCCTGGGTGCCGCCTGTGAGTCTATGTGCCTGCCCATAACCATGTAGCATATCCGTGGAGAGAGTGTCAATCAAGGAGAGTGTCAATCAAGGAGTGAACTCAGGGTAAGCGCATTTGGAAACTGAGAGGATTTTCCGTTGTAGTCGGGTACTCTGCCATATGCAGCCTTTGTCATCACAAGGAGAATGCCTCATGGGACTGCTCTCCCCCTCAACGTTTCAGGACCACTGTACTTCATTGACCGATCCCCGCTGCCCCACTGCCCCCAATAGCCGTCATCTCCTGATGGATATCCTTGTCATTGCGGTGTGTGCCGTGATCAGTGGGGCGGAGGGGTGGGAGGATATTGAAGAGTACGGGAAGTCCCAGGCAGAGTGGTGCGCAGAACTCCTCGACTTACCACATGGCATTCCGGGCCATGACACCTTTCGGCGCGTCTTATCGCACGTGGATCCCGCAGAGTTGACCCAATGCTTCATTGCGTGGACCAATGCCCTCAGCGAGGCGTCCGGGGGCGATATCGTGTCTATTGATGGAAGTGGTTGCGAGTTTTGCCAATTTCCATAATGTATTGTAACGTATGAAGATAAACGATTGAAGAGATCAATGCAGCCTTCTTCATATGAGACAATGCCAGCATGTCCACCACGTCAGTAAAGCCAGCAACGACGCCCATTCCTGTGCAACTCTCTGCACCCGAGTTCCAGCAATTTCTCTTCCCGCACCTCACCATGCCGCAGCGTGGCCTCGGTGCACACGCGGTTATCACCGGGTCTTCAACCTGATCTTGTGGGTGCTCTACACTGGGATGCAATGGAAGTGCGTGCCCGTGCCGCACGACACCAACGGGAAACCAGCCATCCATGACACGACCGTTTACCCCGCGGGGAGTGGTCTCTTGCAGGATCTCGGCTTCCTGGCCTTCACGCTGCCCCAGGTGGAGATCCTCATGCCGACCAAGAAACTCCGGGGCCAGGAGCGCACGCTGGAGCAAGAACTGGCCAACCAAGCCCTGCACCATCGCCGGCTCCGCATTGAGCATGTCAATAGCAGTGTCAAACGCTGTCGCATCGTCAAAGATCGGATCCGTCTATGGAAAGAGGGTATCCGTGATGTGGTGATGGAGCTCTGCTGTGCCCTCCATAACTTTCGGGTACGCCTCACGCCCTGGCAACCGATGGTTTAATCGGAATGAACGCAACAGAACGAGCTGAGAGAAAAAAAGAGGTGAAACCATGGCATGCCCCCTCCAAATGGTGATGAGATGGGGGCATTTTACCCGGTTTTGGGGGCAATGGAATTATCCGCAGCGGTCAGGTACACGACCTCGTGGGGCGTGAGGGAGCAATTGCCGTTGTCGACCAGAACCGGCACTTCGTGGGCGTTCTGAAGGCGTTTTCCAGGGTTTTTCGGCCATTTTTGACCCGTTTCGGCCTAGGTTTCCGGTTCGAAAGTCAGGGACGGCACAACAGACTGTCGACGCACCCACCCAATGAGGTCTCGTCACACGTTCCCTCCCGCAGGTCCTTGTAGGGCATGTCTTGTGGACTGTGCACACAACACGCGGTGTGTGGAGAGTCCGGGCCAGGAAGCGGGAGCGACGTACGAGCGGACGCTGTACGCCGTCGCCTGCACCATCCATGTCTTGCAGGCAGTCCCCACCACAGAACCGGCAGCCAAGAATGTATGCGTGTGATTGCTAATGCGTTTGGCGCACCTGCCAGCGCCGGTTCTGGGGACGCCAAGGACACCGCCCGCGCTCCTCCACCTCTACTGCTTCCTGAAGATACAGAAGGCAACCCACCCGGGTTCGGTGGCGATGAGGCGAATCTCTTTCTCGTTGTCGTCAATCACGAAATCGGTACGCGATCACAGGGGTCTCACCCGTATGGGCTGTAGTTCGCACCCTGATGCCTCCTGTTGTGACGAGCGTTTTTTGCTGGACATCCGCCGCTCGATTCTCTATAAAAGAGGAGCCTTTTTGCGTCAACTCTGCACACATGGTGAGAGATGGACCAGCGACAGACCCCCGGACTACCACGCTCTGGCCGTATCCTTTTTCCCAGCACGACTGGGAGCAGACGCCCCCTGCCGTCCAGGCCTATCTGCACACCCTGCAAGCCGAACTGACCCAATGTACAACGCGTGCGGAAACCCTGGAAGCCCGTCTGGCCCAGACCTCCCAGACCTCCCACCGGCCCCCCTCATCAGACTCGCCCTATAAGAAAGGCTCCCCGCCGCTCGGCGTCGACGACGCCTCGCAAAGCGGGAGGAAAACCCGGGCATCGCGGGCATCGCCAGGTGCTGTTGCCTCCAACGACAGTCCATGAGTTGACACCCAGCGCAGTGTGCATGTGGGAACACACAGTTTGCCCTGACCACGCCCTACTATACCCATCAGGTGCTTGAGCTGCCCCCCATCGCGCTGGAGGTGACGCATTGGGTGTTGCATCAAGGCTGGTGTGTGGAGTGTGGCCACTGGACCAAAGCCCAGGTGCCTGCCGACCAGGCGACGGGCTATGGCCCACGATTCAGCGCCCTTATGGCGGAACTGGCGGGGACCTATGGCAACGGGCGCCGTATGGTGCAAACGTTTTGCGCCTCCGTGCTGCAGGTGCCGATCAGCTTGGGCGCGATCCAGAAGGTCCTCAACCGGGTGACGCAGGCCATCGCCCCCCATTACGACGCCATGGCGACACAGGCCCGGCACGCCGCGGTGAATTACATCGATGAAACGTCGTGGTTCTGCCACCGCACCCTCCAGTGGTTGTGGGTCATGACCAACGAACGGGCCGCCTTCTATATGATTCACCCGCACCGTTCGAAGGAAGCCTTCGCGGCGCTCATCGAGGAGTGGGAGGGTCTCCTGGTGAGTGATGGGTATGGGGTCTACCAACACTGGGTCGCGCGGCGGCAAACCTGCTTGGCCCATCTGATCCGCACGGCCCGCGGCTTGGCGGCGCGGCCAGCACCCCGATCTCGCCGCCTGTGGGACCTGGGCGTTGGCCGAGTTGCAACGGCTGTGTCATATGGCCACCGCGCCCCCGACTGGTGGGGAATGGCGGGCGTGGTATGCCCGGCTCTGCAAATGGATCGACCAGTATCATGACCGCACAGATGACGCGGGGCGGTTCGCGCGCCGCCTCTTGCGGGAGATGGACTCCCTGTGGGTCTTTCTGGCCCAGGAGGGGGTCGAACCGACGAACAACCGGGCGGAAGTGCGATCCGTTGACCAGAAACCGAGCCTTCAGCTCGGGGGATTGGTCCTCGGGTAAACAGGAGGTAACCCTTGATAACCTGAGAACTCGTTTCGGGTGTCGGTGCAATTCCGACCGCCCCTGGTGAGGGGTTGATACACATTCCCCGCGGTAGCGACTGGTCCTCAATCCGCGAAGCGGGAATGAACGCGGAGAAGCTGGGAGCCTCACCTGGCGATACCGCCAGTACAGATGGATACGGGTACGCACAGGAAGGGAATGAAACCGTCGATAGGTTGAACCAGCGCAAGAGGCTGGCACGCTGGAGCCAAAATGGCAACGGACCTCGGGCCGGCGGTTTTCTGCACGACCGGCATTCACCCCACACGGGTCCCGGCGGAGTTTTCCCACCCTACGTCCATCGCCAAACCCGAATCGGGAACGGAGTAACCCCGTGCGTCCTCTCCAAGGACGGTCAATCCTTCGGAGTAGGTGCCAACCGCATGGCGCACGGGGAGGGATCACGTCAGAAGCCAAGGCCTGCGGGAAAGCCGGAGGATATGCAGACAGACGTGCGGTTGAACGGAATGTAGAGCTACCCAGTAGAGTGCACACGTCATGAGCGAGTCGGCAACGGCAACGTATGAATGGAACCAGCTCCCCTGGCGCAAGCTGGAGGTGGCGGTGTTCAAGCTCCAACGGCGGATCTACAAAGCCTCTCAAGCTGGAGATATCCCTAGGGTCCACAGACTCCAGAAACTGCTCTTGAAGTCTCGGGCGGCGAAACTGCTCGCCGTCCGTCGCGTCACACAAGACAACCAAGGCAAAAACACGGCCGGGAGTCGACGGGATCAAATCGCTCACGCCCCGACAACGCGCTGCCTTGGCTGACAATCTGGCACAGCTGCCGACTGGCAGCCCCACCAGACGGGTATGGATTCCGAAACCGGGAAAAGACGAAAAGCGCCCGCTGTCGATTCCCACGCTCCACGATCGGGCACTACCAAGCCCTCGTCAAACTCGTCCTTGAGCCCGAGTGGGAGGCTCAGTTCGAGCCCAACAGCTACGGATTCCGACCTGGACGATCTGTACACGATGCCATCGGGGCGATCTTCACCGCGATTGAAAAGCAGCCCAAGTATGCCTTGGATGCTGATATCGCGAAGTGTTTCGACCGCATCGACCAGGAAGCCCTGCTGCGAAAGATCAAGACGTTCCCGACCCTGAACCGGCTCGTGAAGGCATGGCTCAAGGCCGGAGTCCTTGACAACGGGGTATTTGTCGAAACGGAGACTGGAACGCCGCAAGGTGGCGTCGTTACACTCCTTACAAAGTTGCAAACCTGGTGCTAGAGTTCTCGACGAGTATTCCGCGTACCCAACTGCGCCCCGGGTATGGGGATGGGTTTCTGGGTGCCCCACTCCACGTGGGGCCCTCCAGGGAAGATCCCACACCCCAGGCAGCAAGGAGACCGTCGTGGCACGTCGAGCCAACCCATCGCGCCAGACTCTGGAGGTTTCTCGTCATATTTGAACCGGGCCATATCAGTCCTGCCTGTGTCGCGCAGGCGTATGAATGGGTCATGCCGATCCGACGCCGTCCTGCGCGCTCCACGACCCTCGCGCCTGCCCAGGCAGAGCAGCCCACGCCTCAGCAACCTGTTAGGAGGAGGGATTCGGCATGAGGACGACCCAGGCGGCGATTTACGCCCGCGTCTCGTCTGAACGCCAAGCCACGGCCCAGACCATTGCCAGCCAACTCGCGGCGCTGCGCGAGCGTGTCACGGCCGACGGGTACGTGCGTTACCCGAGGCGATGCAGTTTCTGGATGACGGCTATAGTGGGACCACCCTGGTGCGGCCAGCCCTGGAGCGCTTGCGCGATCTCGTGGCGGCGGGCGCTGTCGACCGGCTGTATATCCATTCGCCGGATCGGTTAGCCCGCAAGTACGCCTACCAAGTCCTGTTGGTCGATGAATTCCACCGGGCCGGGGTCGAGGTCGTGTTCTTGAATCGCGCACTGGGACGCAGCCCTGAGGACGATCTGCTGCTCCAGGTCCAGGGGATGATGGCCGAGTATGAGCGGGCCAAGATTATCGAACGGCATCGGCGGGGCAAGCTGCATGCAGCACGGGCCGGCATGGTCAATGTCTTGGGCGGGGCGCCGTATGGCTACCGCTATATCGATAAGCATGCCGGCGGTGGCCAGGCGCGCTATGAGGTCCTCCCGGAGGAAGCCCGGGTCGTCCGCCAAGTCTTCGCCTGGGTGGGCCGGGACCGTGTGACCATTGGCGAGGTGTGTCGCCGTCTCACCCAGGCGGGCGAGCGCACGCGCACCGGGCGGACGGTGTGGGAGCGCAGCGTGGTCGGGGGGATCCTGCACAATCCCGCCTATCAGGGCACCGCGGCCTTTGGCAAAACACGCCAGGGGCCCCTGCGCCCGCGCCTGCGGGCGCCAGCGTGGCCGCCCGCAGCAGCCACGCCGCGCGACCGCCGACTATGATGTGCCGGCCGCCGAGTGGCTCCCCATCCCTGTCCCGGCGCTGGTCGACCCGGCGCTGTTTGCGGCAGTCCAGGAACAGGTGCAGGAGAATCGCCGTCACGCGCGGCAATCCCGCCGAGGGGCGCGCTATTTGCTGCAAGGCTTGGTGCATTGTCAACAGTGTGGGTATGCCTTCTACGGGAAACCGATCAGTCGCAAAGCGGCCAAGGGCAAGACCCGGACCTACGCCTATTACCGGTGCTTGGGCACGGATGCCTATCGTTTTGGCGGGGAACGGGTGTGTACCAATGCCCAAGTCCGGACCGATCTCTTGGATGTGACCGTGTGGCGGGAAGTCCAGGGGGTACTGGCGCATCCAGAACGGGTGGCCGAAGAATATCAGCGTCGCTTACAGACCACGACCGCTGGGACGCACCAGGCACAGGCCACGCTCGAGGCGCAACTCGGGAAGGTGCGGCAGGGGCTCGCGCGGTTGATTGACAGCTATGCCGAGGGGTTACTGGAAAAGCACGAGTTTGAGCCCCGCATTACCCGCCTGCGCCAACGTCTCACGCAGCTGGAGGAGCAACGTCAACAGCTCATCGATGTGACGGCTCTTCAGACGGAACTTCGTCTGATCATTGGACGCTTGGAGGACTTTGCGGCCAAGATTGATGCGGGGCTGGAGGACTCTGACTGGCTGAGCAAACGCGAGATGATTCGTGCCTTGGTCAAGCGGGTGGAAGTGACCCCTGACCAGCGTGAATGTCATCTTTCGAGTTGATTCATATCCGGGGGAGGCCAGCCCCGAAAAAAAAAGTTTGCAACTTTGTAGGGGGAGTGGTGTCGCCGCTTCTGGCCAACATCGCCTTGCACGGACTCGAAACGTACATCTGTACCCGATTCCCAGCCCGGACGAAACGGAACCCGGAACAACCCGGCCGTCAGCTCCATTGGCAACCTCAGGTAATCAGGTACGCCGATGATCTGGTCATCCTCCACAGGGACCGGAACGTTATCGAACAATGTCGCCAGCTGACGCAGGAATGGCTCACGGGCATCGGACTGGAGCTGAGCGAACAAAAGACCCGCATCGCCCATACGCTTGAAAACGTAGAGGGCGAAGTGGGTTTCAACTTTCTCGGCTTCGAGGTCCGCCAATATCCGGCGAGCAAGTACAACACGTCGCGGGGACGCGGCTTCAAAACGCTCATCAAGCCAAGCAAAGAGGCGGTCAAACGCCACTGGGCAACGCTCTCTGAGATGATCAGCCAGCAACAAGGCGGCCAAGCAAGCGAACCTGATTGGGGTACTCAACCCGGTGATCGCCGGCTGGGCCAATTATTATAGGGCGGTGGTCAGTACGAAGACCTTCCATCTGCTCGACCACCGACTCTATGAGAAACTCAGACGATGGGCGTTTTTCCGGCATCCACGCAAAGGTCGGCGGTGGGCAGTCCAGCGATACTGGGACACCACGCCGGGCAAAAGCTGGGATTTCCGGGAGCAAGACGGGCCGACACTCAACCAGCACACGCGCGTGCCGATTGTTCGACATGTCAAAGTGCGAGGCAAGGCCAGCCCGTATGATGGGAACTGGAGCTACTGGGCGGCACGACGGGGGCAATACCCAGGCGTGCCGAGGCGACTTGCGGCGCTGTTGAAGAAACAGGGAGGGCGCTGCGAGGCATGTCGACTCTTTTTCAAGCCGGAGGACCTGATCGAACACCATCACCTCGATGGAAACCGATCCGACAACAGGTACATCAACCTTGCGGCGGTTCATCGTCACTGTCATGACCAGATACACGGTGGACTTCACGAACTCTCCAAGCGGATAGGTACTCATGACAAGAGACCGCTCAACTGAGGAGCCGTGTGCCGCGAAAGTGGCACGCACGGTTCTGGAGACCAGCGGGGGGAGCGATCCCCTCGCTGAGTTCAACCGGGCCTTACGGTTTGGGGTCCTCTGGCGCAAACGGTCGCAGGGGACGGCCAGTACCCAGGGCAATCGCTGGGTGGAGCGGATTCTGTCCCTCCGCGAAACGTGTCGTCTCCAAGCAAGGTCGACGTACACCGTGTTGGTGGATGCCGTCACGAACTTGTTCCAGGGCCTGCAGCCTGATCTCTCCTGGATTGGCCAGCCGTAAGACACTCTTGCATGCCCCCTGTGATCGCGTACCTCTAGTCCGATTGGCATATGTGAAAGAGGTTGAGAGAGGAGGATACACGTATAGATATGAGTTACCATATGATGATATTGTAAAAATTTGACCGCAAAAACCAAGGGCTTGACAGTAGACAGAGGATTTGCTAACCTGAGGATGTTCTATTTCTCTCAGGCTTTACCCTCTATCAAGGCTGTAAAGCCTTTTTTATTGGTTAATTTACGATCAGATTCTAAACTAGCAGATAAGCAGAAATTATTGTCAAGATGGGACACAATATCACAGTACCATGATACTGTAGTATCGAAGTATTGTTTATTTGAGGCTCAGACGTTGTTCTAACTCCGCTTCTCCTGTGACACCACCCACATCTACTGTGCGCTGCATAGTCGCTCTTATAAGGGCACGGATAAAAGCAGAACGCGTCACCCCTCGCCAGCCAGCCTTTTTTATCTCCTGTAATCTGGTATCAATCCAGTCGGTTTCTTCATCCGTCAACCACACCGCTGTTTGGCGTGTTTTCGCTTCCTGCTTGCCGATGCCCTGCGCAGGCGTGGCCGCTTGCCCCGTTGTCTTGAATACGCTGTCTCTGGTGATACTGCGTCGTGGTTTAGGCATGAACAATCTCCTTCGCTATCGCTCGGTATGCCCGCGCTCCTTCGATGTCCGGTGCGATATCGAACACGGTTGTCCCTTGTCCCGTGGCTTCCGCAAACCGCACGCTTTCGTTGATGGGGTGCTCGAAAATATGACACTCCCGTCCCACCTCCTCTTTCGTCCTGTCGATCACCTCGCGGGCATGCACGGTACGGGTGAAGCGGGTCGGAATAATCCCCAAAAGCTCGAGGGTCGGGTTGGCTTCCTGTTTCACCGCCTGAATAGAGGTCAGCAGACGAGAAACCCCCAGCATTGACCAGAAGTGGGTAGCCATCGGGATTAAGACCTTGTTGGCCGCGATCAGCGCATTGACGGTAAACAACCCTAAATTTGGCGGACAATCTAAGAGGATATACTCGTACCGAGACGATACAGGCTCCAATGCCCGCTTTAATTTTGACTCGCGAAACCGCATATTCACCAAGGTCAGTTCCATATCGGCGAGCCGAACGTTGCTCGGCGCAAGATCGAGATTGGGACGGATGTTTGGCATAATGATATCTTTGATACTCTTTGAGCCTTCAAACACATCGGACATTTCCTGCTCGATCTTGTCAGCGACAATGCCAAACCCTTCCGCCAAATGCCCTTGAGAATCTAAATCGACCAATAACACTTTCTTTCCCCAGTTGCGCGAGGGCGACACCCACATGAATGGTGGTGGTTGTTTTCGCCACCCCGCCTTTCTGGTTTACAACCGCAATAATATCAGTCATATACACCTACCCTTCTATGAGAAGTTCTGCAATATTAAAGTATCAAAGTATTGCGATACTGTCAAGAGTTTTTACAAATTTTGGCAAAGTGATGTCCTGCTTGTGCATTGTTTCTATACCACAGTCGAGAAAAATGATCGATATCGCAGCATCGCAATATTGTAGTATCACAATATCATATATAAGAATCGAAGCCACTTGTGGCGGATAGGCAAGTCAGAGGACAGGGAAGGAGTCAGGTGTAGATAGCTTTAGCCTCACAATGCCAAGGTTTACAACTCGACAAAAGAGATATTGTATAGTACGATACAATTATGAAAAGCGCAGCCATTACCATAACTGAATACCAGGGTTTCCAGAAGGCCTATGACTTTTTCAATAGGGAACTGTTTGGGGGTAGCTTGCCCCAGGTGCTGGTGACATTGCAGCGGCACGCGAACACCAGAGGCTACTTTTCTCCGGAACGGTTCAGCGGGAGAATCGATCATGCCGCAGTCCATGAGCTTGCTCTTAACCCCGACAATTTTACGGGTCGCACTGATGAGATGATCCTCTCGACGCTTGACGCATGAAATGTGCCATGTCTGGCAGCAGACCCATGGGAAGAGCACCGAGACGCGGGTATCATGACCGGCAATGGGCGGCGAAAATGCGGGAGATCGGCTTGCAGCCAACAAGCACCGGTGAGGAGGGAGGAAAGGAAACCGGAGGATTCGATCACGCGTATGCGGTAGACGGTGGTCGCCAATTGCCCGCCGCCCACCTTGACGGATCCCGGGCGCACGTCGGTCACGGTGCCGCGAAACACGCGGGCGGCCGAACCCGTGATGCCCTTGAGATCGAAGTGTTTGACGGTGGTCGCGTCCGCGCGTGGAATCGTTCCAAGAGTCGCGGCTATCAATCCGGCACAGAAAGCCACACTGATCAGTCTCATAGCCAATCTCCCTTGCGCAGTCCTTCACGGCACAGGCGAGCGAACAGCTCCATCCACTCACTCACGTGAGCCGCGCGAACTAGCTATTAGTGGAATGTACTTAGGGGGTCTGAAGACGGAACGGAGCTTGAACCGATGGAGCTTGGGCGGCGGGAGCGAGCCTTCTCCTCTTGTTCTTCGAGACTGCGGCACTCCCTGCCTGACGCAAACTTCTAACAACGCGCGAGAAGATAGTCAAGCGCGTGGCCGCGCATCGTGTATCGGGATTTTTTTTCTTGTGCGACTTCTTGTGCAGCCGCAGCGCGGCAACTCAATCAACGACCAGGGACAATGCGCCTTTTCTCCGGTCGCCCCCTCGCGGTGCTTGCGCCTGAGCTGGCAGCTTCTGCGCCGCCCGCACCAGCTCCTGGCAGTGAGACGGCAAACGCTCGAGCAACGCGAGCAGATCGATTTCGGAGACCGGACGCGAAAAGAGATAGCCCTGCAGCGAGATGGCCCGGTGCGGCAACAATGTGGCGAGTTGCTCGACCTTCTCCACGCCCTCGGCGGTCACTTCGAGACCCAGGCCGCGGCACAGCGCGATCGTCGCCCGCACGATCGAGGCCGAACGCGCGCTCGTGTCGATGCCGGAGATGAGGCTGCGGTCGAGTTTGACGCGCGTGAGCGGCAGCTGCTGCAGCGACGCGAGCGACGAGTAGCCGGTACCGAAGTCGTCGAGCGCGACGGCAACGCCGATCGCGCGCAACTGATCCAGCGTCTTGATGGTGTGTGAACCGGTCTGCAGCACGGATTCGGTGAGCTCGAGCTCGAGGCAGCGCGCCGGCAGTTCGAATTCACGCAGCAGCTCCTCGAGCCGGCCGACGAATCGATAGTCCAGGAACTGGCGCGCCGATACGTTGATCGCCACCCGCGCATCGGCCCAGGGTCCCCGATGCCAGCGCGCCGCGGTGGAAATGGCGGTGCGCAGCACCCAGTCGCTGATCTCGACGATCAGGGCGGACTCCTCCGCCACCGCGAGGAATTCGTCGGGAGCCCGGTAGCTGCCGTCCGGCAGTCGCCAGCGGATCAGCGCTTCGACCAGCGCCACGTCGAGATTCTCGGTGTTGATCAAGGGTTGATAGAACAACTCGAACTCGTTGTTCTGTATCGCGCGACGCAGGCCCTGTTCGATCGCGAACTTGGCCGACGCGGTGGTCAGGAGCTCCGGCGTGAACGCCGCGAGCTGGCTGCGCCCGAGCGCCTTGGCCCGGAACAGCGCGGCGTCCGCGGCGCGCAGCAGCGCCTCCGCATCCCGCTCGTGGTCGGGAAACACGCTCGCCCCCACGCTGACGCTCACGATGACTTCGCGGTCATCGACGCTCAACGGTGTGTCGAAGGCGCGAACGATGCTCGTGCCGAAGGCAAGGATCCCCTCGGCGTCGACCGCGCCCCTCTGCACCACGGTGAACTCATCGCCGCCGAGCCGCGCGGCGAACCCGCGGTCGTGTGCGATCGCTTCGAGCCGGCGCGCGATGGCGACCAGCACGCGGTCGCCGTAGGGATGACCCATGCTGTCGTTGAGGGTCTTGAAGTTGTCGATGTCGAGGAAGAACACGCCGATGCGCTCGCCGGAGATCCGCGCCCGTTCGAGCGCCTGGTTGAGCGCGTCGAACAGCTGGCGCCGGTTCGCGATGCCCGTGAGTGGATCCTGCTCCGCGAGTTCCTGCAGCTGCCGCGTGCGCTCCTCGACCTTGGCCTCGAGACGCTGCTGCGCGTCGCGCGTGGCGGCGCGCGCCACCGCGAGCTGCTGCGACATCGAATTGAATGCCACGGTGAGCGTGTCGAGCTCGCGGATGCCGCCGCTGGTCGCCACGCGGGCGTTTTCGCCGCGCGCGAGCCGGTTCGTGGCGGCGATCAGCCGCCGCACCGGCCGCACGATGCTGAAGATGGTCGCGAAGCAGAGGTAAAACAGCACGACGAGCACCACCGCGCTGACCCAGGCCACGAGCGAGCGGTCGCGGCCCGGCTCCGCGGCGGGTACATAGGCCGTATCCGGTTCAGCCGGCCCGCCCGACTGCGGCGGCGTCTCGGAGAAACGCGCCGGGAGCAACCGCACGAGCTCACGGGACCCCCGCGCGAAGCCGTCGATGGCCGACATGCGCCGCTCCTCATTCTTGAACAGATCGACTCGCGTCGTCGTCAGCGCCTGGGCGTCGCCGGTCATCGCATGGAACCACGCCGCGCCCGGCATACGGCGCAGCGCCGCCTCCCGCTCCCGCAGCGTGACCGCGAGGGTTCGTTCCGCCCCCGCGAGCGGGCCCGTGTCCAGCTCACGGGCGTCGAACGCATCGCGAGTCGCGAACGTGGCGCGCAGCGCATCGAGCTGCTCACGAACTTCGAGCAGCGGATCGCGCGCGACGTCGCGGCCGAGGATTTTCCAGTTCTGTTCGATCGACGTCCGGACGCGCATGTCCATGCCCGTCAGCAGCCCCGAGTAACGCGCCAGCAGCGTGCGGCGAATGCGGCGGGCCTGCACGAGCGCATCGGCGCTCTTCTTGTGCTCGGCGACGAGACGCGGCAGCTGGCCCAGATCCGCGCCGGTCTCGTTGAGATACTTGGCCAGTGCGTCGTTGAGGGCGGACCGGGCACGCGAGTAACGCGTGGCGCTTTCGCGCGAATCCACGTCCGCGTGTTCCTGCGCCGCGCGATCGAACTCGGCCAATGCGCCGAGAACGCCGGCCGACATCGCCGCGTGTTTGGCGCGGCCTATCGACTCGCGCAGCGCAATGATCTGCTGGGTATCGAGCGCGCTGCGCTCGATTGCCGCATTCCGCTGCTGCTCGAGAATGGCGACGCCGTTTTCGACGATGAGATTGGCGGTGGCCGCCAGCGTGCCGACGGAAGCGAACGCGATGATGAGCCGCGGCATGATGCCGATGCTGCCCAGCGTGAGCCACGACTTCAGGCGCACGTACTGTCGTTTGAACAGATGGCGACCGTTGTTCATTGACGCCGTCCTCGCTCCCTGGCGGCAGATTCGATCAAACTGCGACGCAGTGTGCCTGTGCAGTTCACGCTTTCGTGTAGGTCAAATCCGATAGATGCGGATTACGGGGCGATCTTAGCGGTTTTCGGGCGATTTCAGCGCTTTCCGCGGCGCGGAATATGCCCCTTCTTCTCGGGGACGATGGTGCCGCCGCGCGCCAGCATCGCCACCAGTTCGGCGATCTTGCGGGCGCGCCCCGCGGGCGTCTTCATGTTGTTGGTCCGGAACCGCAGCGCGAACAGGTTCATGCGGCCCAGCGTCCTGAACTTCTTCTCGGCGCGCGCGTTCGCGCGGATGGCCTTGCGCAGATCCGGCGGAATCGAGCCGGCACTCGAGCTGCGGATGGGTGCGTACGCCGCTTTCCAGCGCCCGTCCGCCTTCGCGGCGTCGACCTGTTTCAGGCCGTGCGGCGTCATGCGGCCGGCCCTGATCAAACGCGCGACGTGATCGCGGTTGATCTGGCTCCAGATGCTGCGCGCGCGGCGCGGCGAGTAGCGCTGCAGGAACGAACGGTCGTCGAAGCCCTTGCGCAGGCCGTCGATCCAGCCCCAGCACAACATGACGTCGAGCGCCTCGGCCGTCGACACCGAGGCGAGACCCGAACCCTTCTTGTGCACCTTGATCCACAACTCGGGCGCGCGCGCGTGGTTTCTGCGCATCCAGGCTTCCAGCGCCTTCACGCTCGCAAACGGACGGATGCTTTTCGGGTCGGGAGTCACGCCGCAAACGTAACATGGCCACGGGCGCGGTAGGATGTGTCGGCGTCTGCCGTCGCTCACACCATTCTTGGGGCCTAACATGCGTTCGATCTCCGTCCTGCTCGCACTCTTCATCACGGCGGCTTCTGCCGCCGAACCGCAGGCGGTGCTCGTGACCGGCGCCAGCACCGGCATCGGGCGCAACATCACGGAGCATCTCGCGTCCCGGGGCTACTTCGTCTATGCCGGCGCACGCAAGGCGGAGGACCTGAAAGCGCTCGGCGCCATCAAGAACGTTCAGCCGGTGAAGCTCGACGTCACGCGCCAGGAAGACATCGACGCCGCGGTCGAGACGATCACCAGGGCCGGCCGCGGCCTGTACGGCCTGGTCAACAACGCGGGCATCGCAAGCGTCGGTCCCATCGCCGATACCAGCCTGGAGGAGTTCGACCTGGTGATGAAGGTGAACGCCTATGGTCCGTACCGGGTCAGCCGCGCGTTCGCGCCGTTGATCGTTGCGGCAAAGGGCCGCGTCACGACGATCGGTTCCATCTCCGGCATCCTCGCGGCTCGCGACCTCGCGGCGTATTCGATGAGCAAACACGCCATCGAGGCGTTCACCGATTCGTATGCGCAGCAGATGGCGCCGCTCGGTGTCACCGTGAACGTGGTGGAACCGGGCAACTACAACTCGGACATCGGAAAAAACGCCTCGCAACGCACCGGAGTGGAGTCGCGCTTCACCGATCGCAGCAAGTACAAGGCGCCGGACGAAGTTGCCGCCGCGGTCGAGCTCGCGCTGTTCGAGGCGAACCCGAAACGGCGCTACATGGTGGTGCCCGAATTGCGCGAGGCCGAGGTCACGATCCGCAAGCAGATCGAGCAGCTGGTGCAGCTCAACGAAGACCATCCCTACACCTACGATCGCGAAGCGCTGATCAAGATGCTCGACGAGGCGCTGGCGAAGGCCCGGCCGCGCACGAAGTAACTCGCCGGGTTCTCAGGCGTCGGGCAATTCGTAAGCCAGCGGCCGCGGCGCAGCGCCCCCGTTGCAGGTGGAGGCCGGGCAGGCGCTGAGCGCGATCGCGAGATCCATTTCCGCGCGGACGACGAACGAGTCTCCCGCGCGCGAACGCGGCGGCGAGAAAGACAGCCGGCCCTCCGGCGAAATGTCCACGCTCATGAAGAAATTGAACGCCGTGGGCAACGGTCGCGCCTCGACTCCGACTTCGCGCAGCGCGGCGCACAGGTTGTCGTGACAATTCGCGTGATAACCGGTCACGCCGTACTGCAGGCGGTACATCTCGAGCGTGCACGAGGCGTATAGAAAGTCGTGCCGGCCCACGTCGTCGGCGACGATCGTGAGCATCGGGTTGCTGCGATCCGACCACAGGACATCGCCCCGCGACAGGTAGATCTTGCCGCCGTAGTCGAAGGTGCGGCCGTTCGAAAGGCGTTCGTTGCCATCGGCGGAAAATGCCATGAGGTCGCCGGACTGTCCGCCTTCGGGATCGATCACCTTCAGGAGCTGGCCGCGCGCCAGCCGCAGGCCCGCGCCGCCTCCCGCGGGGATGACGATTCTCCCGGACACGGCTAGTCCTTCGGCAGCGGCGGCGGACCGTCCGGTAGATAGGCCTTGAACACCACGTCGCCGCGCCGCTTCTCGAACTCGGCGCGCACCTCGCGCAGGGCCTGGGGCTTCTCGAACAGGTCCACCATCGTCGCCGCCAGCGTCTTCGACGCGACGATCATTCCCTTGTGGCCGATCGACATCCCGCCCGTCGCCACCACCGGCCAGGCGTGCCACGGCGCCTCCTTCGGCGCCGTCGCCACCGTCAGATTCAGCGTCGGCACGATCCAGCTCACGTCACCGACGTCGGTCGAGCCGCCCTCGGGCACCTGCTCGCCCGCGCTCTTGATCTTGCGCTCCATGCCGACGGCGGGCGTGTTGGTCGCGCGCTGGATCTGCTTCGCGAATTCTTCCTCTTCGGGCGTGTACTTCGGCGTGCCGATCCAGTGCAGGTTCGCGTCGAGGAGTTTCGCCCCGGTATCGTTGAGCAGTATTTCCCAGCTGCCGCCCTCGAGCGCCACGTTGGCCCGCGTCTCCGTCATGAGCGCCGCGCCCTCGGCAATCTTGCGGATGCGCGCGTACAACGCGTCCACCTCGGTGCGCTTCCGATCCCTGGCCCAGATCCACACCTTGGCGTGCTCCGGGATGACGTTCGGCACGTCTCCGCCATCGGCGATGACGTAGTGCACGCGCGACGACAGCTTCATGTGCTCGCGCATGAGCTTCGACGCCATTCGAGAACGCCAGCACGCCGTCGAGCGCGCTGCGCCCGTTCCACGGATCCGCCGCCGCGTGCGCGGACTGTCCCTTGAATTCGACCAGCAGGCTGACCATCGCCTGGCTCGTCACCGTGTCGGCCATGGATTCATCGCCCGGGTGCCAGGCGAACATCACGTCGACGTCGTTGAACACGCCGTCGCGCGCCATGTAGGTCTTGCCGCCGACCGCTCTCCTCGGCTGGCGTACCGTAGAAGCGGATGGTGCCCTGCAGTTTCCCCGCGGCGATCTGCTCCTTGATGGCGAGCGCGGCGCCGAGACTCGCGGCGCCGAACATGTTGTGGCCGCAGCCGTGGCCCGCACCGCCCTCGACCAGCGGCGACTCTTCTCCGCAATCGCTTTCTGCGACACGCCCGGCAGCGCGTCGTATTCACCCATGATGCCGATGATGGGCCGGCCGCTGCCGTAGGACGCGACGAACGCGGTGGGCATGCCGGCGACGTTGCGCGTGACGGTGAAGCCCTGCGTTCCGCGTAATCCGCCAGCAGTTTCGCGGAGCGATGTTCGCGCAGCGCGGTCTCGGCGTACTCCCAGATCGTGTCGGAAAGACCGACCAGGTCTTTCGCGCGCGCATCGACGGACGCGACCGCTGCCTTCTTGACGGCGCTGGGCGTGGCGCCGATGGCCACCAGCGGCAACGCGCAGATTACGAACCCTGCAAGGCGTGGCGTCACGGCACTCTCCGGAGGAAATGAGTGGCCGGGATGTTAGCCCCTGCCCGCGCCGGCGAACAGTCAGTCGGCGGTCCAGTGCCTTTCGACGAGTGGCACCGCCTGGCCGTCGATGCTCCTGATCTCGAGCGCCAGGGTGTCGAGTCCTTCGACACAGCCCAGGTTCACGCGGTAACCATCCTTGCCGTTCTCGCCGTCGGCGATGTACACGAAGATGCCGCAGTGCCGGCAGTAGCAGTTGCCGAGCACCCGCTCGTTCCAGAGATAAACCCCGAGGTCGCGCGGATCGGCATGCGGCGTGAAGTCCGCCGCGGGGATGTACTTCGACGACAGCACGGCGGCCCGGCGCACGCACAAGGAACAGTTGCAGCGCGCGCCGGTACGGATCTCCTCGCAGCGGAACGAGAAGCGCACGCGGCCGCAGTGACAACGGGCCTGGTAATTCATAAAGTGTCCGCGGATTCTGCCACCTCGCCGGAGAATGGAATGCGCATTTTCGCCCGGGTCATCGCCCTCGCCTGTGTCTTCGGCTCCCTGGACGCGTTTGCGGCGGATCATCCGGCTCCCGTCGAGGCGGACTACGTGCTCCGCGACTTCAAGTTTTCGAGCGGCGAGATGCTGCCCGAGCTGCGCCTGCACTACCGCACGCTGGGCAAGCCGGTGCGCGACAAGCAGGGCATCGTGCGCAACGCGGTGTGGATCGGGCACGGCACGGGCGGCAGCGGCGCGCAGTTCATCCGCGCGGAGTTCGCCGGCGAGTTGTTTGGTGCCGGGCAGATCCTCGACGCGACGAAATATTTCATCGTGCTGCCCGATGGCCTCGGGCACGGCAAGTCGGCGAAGCCCAGCGACGGGCTGAAAGCCCGGTTTCCGCAATACGGCTACACGGACATGGTCGAGGCGCAATACCGGCTGCTCACGGAAGGGCTGAAGGTGAATCACCTGCGCCTCGTGATGGGAACTTCGATGGGCGGCATGCACACCTGGGTCTGGGGCCAGCGGCACCCGGAATTCATGGATGCGCTCATGCCGCTCGCGAGCCTGCCGGCGCAGATCTCGGGCCGCAACCGCGTCTGGCGCAGGACGCTCATCGACGCCATCCGCAACGATCCGCTCTGGAACGGCGGCAACTACACGACGCAGCCGCCCTCCCTGCGCACCGCGTCGTCGCTCATCTTCTTCATGGGCAGCAACCCGCTCCTGCGCCAGGCGCAGATGCCGACTCTTGCAAAGTCGGACGAGGTGCTCGAGGCATCGCTGGCGACGGCGATGAAGACACAGGACGCGAACGACGTGTTGTACCAGGTGAGCGCTTCGTGGGATTACGACCCGGGCCCGGGCCTCGAGAAGATCCGCGCGCCGCTGATCGCGGTGAACTCCGCCGACGACCTGATCAACCCGCCCGAGCTCGGAATCCTCGAACGCGAGATCCGGCGCGTGCCGCGCGGCGAGGCCGTGGTGATTCCGCTCAGCGACGCGACGCGTGGCCACGGCTCACACACGATCGCGGCGCTTTGGAAACAACACCTGGTGAAGTTGCTCGAGCAGTCGCAGTGACGCGCCTAACGGAACAGTGACAGATCCACGGATGCGGCCAGCGCGGCATATCCGGCATCGCTGCCGTGCAGGAAGTCGCCGGAGTGGAAGTCACTCTTCATCTGATTGGGCCTGGCCGGATCACGCATCACCGCGTCGAAGTCCAGCACGGCGTCGGCTTCTCCCGAGGTGCGTATCCAGGCATTGATGGCCTGTCTTACCGCCTCGCCTTCCTGCGAGTAATAGAAGGAACCGCCGTAAGGAATGATCGTCGCGAGGATGACTTTCACGCCATGCGCACGGGCGCGCGTGATGAGCTGGCGATAACCCGCGATCATCGATTGCGCCGTGGCCTTGTCGCCCGTCGCCAGTGACTTGAACAAGTCGGCGAGCGGACCTTCGAAGCGACCATAGGAAACGCCGAGATCGTTCACACCCTCGAAGATCACCAGCGCCTTCACACCGGGTGTCGACAAGACGTCCCGATCGAACCGGACCAGCGCACTTTCGCCGGCGCCGTCCGTCAGCACGCGATTGCCGCTGATGCCCATGTTGACCACGCCCCAACCTTTCGCGCCCCTGGCGTTCAGGCGATTCGCGAGCAGGTCGGGCCAGCGCCGGTTCGCATCGATGGTCGAACCGACGCCGTCCGAAATCGAATCACCCAGCACGACGACCACTCTTGCGGCTCTGGAAGTTTCGACCTCGACGCCGGAAACGAAGGGGCGAAACTCCATCGACTGCGCCGGGACGAACGCCTGGTTCGTGAAATCGCCGGGCCCCGATACGAATGCGGTCTGCAGCCCGGTCGCATGGCAGGTGCACTGCCCGGTTTCGTCCGGCAGGTACAGGCTGATCGACAGGCTCGACAGCGCGGCGACCGGCAGGTCGATCGGATCGCTCGAGTACGGCGCACCGGGCGGAATGACGACGTTCGTCTCGCCGGCAAAGCGCACCTGGCGTTCGGTGCCCGGTCGCGGCTCGCCCTTGTCATCGGCGATCGCGACGCGCAGCGCGCCGATGCGCAAAGGCTTCGTTCCGAATTCGTTGGTGAGTCGCAGCCGGAGCCGCTTTCCACCGGCGCTGATGCGCACCGTCTGGCGGACGGTCTGGTTCGCGAACGCGGGACTCGCGGGGAATGGCCCCATGGCCGGCGTGGGTGGCAGCGGTGCGGCGCCCCAGGTCTGCAACCATTCGGCACCCTGGGTCGGCGGCGCCAGGAGAATCGCCAACCAGCAACAGGCCAGCTTCAATGTGATTTTCATGTCGCGAGGTTAGGCGTCGGGCAAACCAGCCACTCCACTCAACGTGAAAGGTCATGCAACATCGGCTGACACATGCTGACAAATCCGCACAGGCAGGCCGTGGCATCGTCCGGACTCCCAGGAATCAACAAGGAGTCCGCATGAAACTTCCCACTTTCCTGCTCGCCGCTCTCGCGGCCGGCACCCTTGCGTGGGCCGACCAGCCGTCCGGTCCGCCGCCCGGCGGACCGTCGCGCGGTGGCCCGCCCATCGAACGTCTCGCGCAGGATCTCGGTCTCGATTCCAGCCAGACCGCACAGCTCAAGGCCATCCTCGACGCGCAGCGCGCCCGCATGGACAGCGAACGCGCGCAAATCGAAGCCTCGGGCACCCGTCCGTCGCGCGAAGAAATGCAGGCGAAGCACGAGCGGATGGACGCCGAGCTCAAGCAGCAGCTCGCGACGGTGCTGACGCCCGAGCAGCTGGCGAAATTCGAGCAGATGCGACCGCGACGCCCGATGGGTCCGCCGCCCGGCGCGCAGCCGGGACAGGGCCATGGCAACTGATCTTTTCTAGCTAGTCCGCCGGCCTGGCGGGAGCCACGGTCCCGCCAGGCCGTGACCGTCCGGCCGGCGCAAACACCCGGCGCACCAGTCCGGTTCCCGGGATTTCGTTCCCCGCATACGCCCTTTCGAGCGACAATCCGCGCCGGGGTCATCGAGCCGGGGACGGGCATGGGCGCGAAGGAACTGTTCGATCTCACGGGACGCACGGCGCTCGTCACCGGCGGTTCGCGCGGGCTCGGTCTCGCGATGGCCGGCGCACTCGGCGAAATGGGTGCGAAGGTGATCATCAGCGCGCGCAAGGTGGCCGAGCTCGATGCAGCGCTGGTGAGTCTCGAACAACGCGGCGTGACGGCGCAGCGCGTCGCCGGCGACCTGTCGAAACCGGAAGAAGTGAACGCGTTCATCGATGGCGTGGCGGCCGCGGCCGCCGGGCCCATCGACATCCTCGTCAACAACGCCGGCGCAACCTGGGGTGCCCCCGCCGAGGATTACCCGCTCGACGGCTGGAACAAGGTGATGAACCTCAATCTCACCGGGGTCTTCCTGCTGACGCAGGCGGTGGCGAAACGCTGGATGATCCCGCGGCGCCAGGGCCGCATCGTGAACATCGCCTCGATCGCGGGACTGAAGGGTTCGAAACCCGAGGACCTGCGGGCCATCGCCTATCACACCAGCAAGGGCGGCCTCGTGAACTTCACGCGCGCGCTGGCCGCCGAGTGGGGCCAGTTCGGCATCACCGTCAACGCGATCTGCCCGGGCTTCATCCCCTCGAAGATGACCCACGCACTGCTCGAGACGATCACGCCGCGTGTGCTCGAAGCGACGCCGCTGCGCCAGATCGGCGAACCGCGCGATCTCGAAGGTCTGTGCGTGCTGCTGGCCGGGCCCGGTGCCCGGCACATCACCGGGCAGATCATCGCCGTCGACGGTGGCGTCACCATCACATGAACGCCGACTGGAATCCCGCGGGCACGATCCCGGTTCGCGAGGCGCACGCCTTCGACGTCGGACCGCTCGCACGGTTTCTCGCGCCGTGGATTCCGGCGGCGGCGGACGGCATCCGCGTGCGCCAGTTCAAGGGCGGCCAATCCAACCCGACCTATCTGCTGGGCACGGGCACGGGCGAATTCGTCCTGCGCCGCAAGCCGCCGGGCGCGCTGCTGCCCTCCGCGCACGCGGTGGATCGCGAGTTCCGCATCCTCGGCGCACTGCACGGCACCGCGGTACCGGTGCCGAAGCCGATCGCGTACTGCGCCGACGCGGCCGTGATCGGCACTCCTTTCTATGTCATGGAATACGTGCGCGGGACGCATTTTCTGGACGCCCGCGCTGGAGGAGCTCGAGCCCGCCGAACGCCGCGCCGTCTACGACGAGATGAATCGCGTGATCGCGGCCATCCATTCCATCGATCCGGCGGCGGTCGGCCTCGCGGATTTCGGCCGCCACGAAGGTTTCGTCGCGCGGCAGATCGATCGCTGGACCCGGCAATACCGCGCCGCGGAGCTCGAACGCATCGAGGCGATGGAAGAGCTGATCGCGTGGCTGCCCGCGCACCTGCCCGCGGATGAGCCGGGACGCATCACGCATGGCGACTTCCGCATCGACAATCTCATCTTCGACACGGACGAGCTGCGCGTCCGCGCGGTCATCGACTGGGAGCTCGCGACGCTCGGCAGCGCACTCTCGGACTTCGCGTACAACTGCCTGACCTGGCGCATGCCGCAGACGATGCGCAAGGGTCTCGCGGGCCTCGATCTCGACGCACTCGGCATTCCCGCGGAGTCCGACTACGTGCGCCGGTACTGCGAACGCACCGGGCGCGCTGCCACGCCCGTCCTTCGATTTCTACATCGCGTTCAACCTGTTCCGACTCGCCTCGATCCTGCAGGGCGTCGCGGCGCGTGCGCGCGCCGGCAACGCCTCGAGCGCGCAGGCGGCCGAGACCGGAAAACTCACACGCCCCATCGCCGAGCTCGGCTGGGCCCAGGCCCGGCGCGCCGCACGCGCGGAGAAACCATCGTGAACTTCGAATACCCGGAAAAAGTCCTGCGACTGCGCGAGAGGCTCGACGCGTTCATGCGCGAGGAGATCTACCCCGCCGAGCGCACTTACGCGACGCAACTCGCGCAGTGTCGCGATTCCTTTCCCTGGAAGAGCCCGGCCATCATGGAGGATCTCAAGCGCAAGGCGCGCGCGGCCGGGTTCTGGAACCTGTTCCTGCCCCACTCGGAGCGCGGCGCCGGACTGAGCAATCTCGAATACGCGCCGCTGTGCGAGCTCATGGGCCGCTCGCCCATCGCCTCCGAGGCCTGCAATTGCAGCGCGCCGGACACCGGCAACATGGAACTGCTGGAACGTTTCGGCCTCCGCGTCCGACAAGCAGCGCTGGCTCGAACCACTGCTCGCGGGCGAGATCCGCTCCGCGTTCGCGATGACCGAACCCGCGGTCGCCTCGAGCGACGCGACCAATATCGAGTGCCGCATCGCGCGCGACGGCGACTCGTACGTGCTCGAGGGCCGCAAGTGGTGGATCTCGGGAGCGGCCGACGCGCGCTGCAAGCTGTTCATCGTGATCGGCAAGACGGATCCCGCCAACCCGGACCGGCATCGCCAGCAATCGATGATCCTCGTGCCGGCCGACGCACCGGGCGTGAAGATCCTGCGCAGCCTGAGCGTCTTCGGCTACGACGACGCGCCGCACGGCCATGCCGAAGTGGTGTTCGACCAGGTGCGCGTACCCGCGCAGAACCTGCTGGTGGGCGAAGGCGAGGGTTTCGCCATCGCGCAGGCACGCCTCGGGCCCGGCCGCATTCACCACTGCATGCGCGCGATCGGGCTGGCCGAACGTGCCTTGAGCCTGATGTGCCGCCGCACCTCGCAGCGCACGACGTTCGGCCGCAAGATCAGCGAGCAGACGGTGACACTCGAGCGCATCGCGAGCGCACGCATCCAGATCGACAGCGCGCGGCTGCTGGTGCTGCAGACCGCGCACCTGATGGACACCGTGGGCAACAAGGCCGCGGCCAAGAACATCGCGATGATCAAGGTGTCGACGCCGGCGATGGCCTGCCAGGTGCTCGACTGGGCCATCCAGGCGCACGGCGGCGGCGGTGTCTGCGAAGACTTCCCGCTCGCGGCCGGTTATGCGCACGCGCGCACGCTGCGGCTCGTCGACGGACCGGACGAGGTGCACAACAACCAGATCGGCCGCCTCGAGCTCGCGCAGCAGCTCGCGTAGCAGCGCCGGGTAGTTAGTCCGCGAACCCTGGGAAACGGCCGCGCTCCCGGGTGGGGCGGTCCCGGGCTGCCTCCAAAGGAGGATGCAAAACCGGACCTGCAGGCCCATCATTTGCCCGTGAAACCCGGGCATTCGAAACAGATCCGGCTGGAGCGCATCGCGGCGTCGCCGCGCTGGGATGGCCAGCGCTTCCGGAATACCCATGCCGCCCCGCGCGGCAACGTCCCCATGCCGTCCATGTCCGACTTCCTGTGCGGCGGGGAACGGCGCGTGCCCAGCGGGCCCCTGCCCGTGGTGAATCCGCTCGCCGGCTGGAGCTCACCGCCCCAGAGCGGACTGCGCGCCACCTGGTTGGGTCACTCGACGGTGTGGCTCGAAATCGACGGCTGGAAGGTGCTCACCGATCCGGTGTGGGGTCCGCGCGCCTCGCCGACGCGTTTCATGGGACCCAAACGCTTTCAGCCCGTGCCCGTTGCCATGAGCGACATGCCGCGCCCCGACGTGGTGCTGGTATCGCACGACCACTACGACCACCTCGATTTCACGACCATGCGGATGCTGCAGGCACGTCGACGTCCCCATCGTCACCTCGCTAGGCGTCGGTGCGCACCTCGAGGCTTTCGGCATCGCGCCCGAGCGCATCGTCGAGCTCGACTGGTGGGAGACCCATCGCGTGCCGGGCACCGGGCTCACGCTGACCGCCGCGCCCTCGCAGCACTTCTCCGGCCGCGGACTCAAGGACGGCAACCGCACGTTGTGGTCGTCGTGGGTGCTCGCCGGCACGAAACACCGCGTGTTCTTCAGCGGCGACACGGGCCTCACGCCCGAGTTCGCCGCGATCCGCACGCGCGCCGGCCCGTTCGATCTGGCGATGCTCGAGATCGGCGCGTTCCACCCCGCCTGGAACAACATCCATCTCGGCCCGGTGAACGCCCTCGCCGCGCACACCTTGTTAGGCGGCGGCAACCTGCTGCCGATCCACTGGGGCACCTTCAACCTCGCGCTGCATCCCTGGGATCAGCCCGCCGACGAGTTGCTCTCCCTGGCCCCCGCTTCCGGCGCGCGGCTGCTGATGCCAAGGCTCGGCGCGCCCATCGAGCCGGCGCACGATCACCGGCTCGAAACCTGGTGGCGCGGCGTCGATGCGCACGTCGCGCCGGCGGCGCCGCCAATCACGGAGCTGCCGCGCGAGATGTCCTGGCCCATCGACTAGGCTTTCTTCTCGTGGTGCCCACCGAACTGCTTGCGCATCGCCGACAACACGCGGTCGGCGAAGCCGGCGTTGCCGCGTGACTGGAAGCGGCTGAACAGCGCCGCGCTGATCACGGGCGCGGGCACTCCTTCGTCGATCGCGGCGGCCAGCGTCCAGCGGCCCTCGCCAGAATCCGAGACGCGTCCCTCGAACTCGGCCAACGTGGGGTCTTCGCGCAGGCCGCGCGCGGTGAGATCGAGCAGCCACGAGCTGATCACGCTGCCGTGGCGCCACAGCTCGGTGATGCGCGCGACGTCGAAGTCGAACTGGTAGTAAGGCGCGGCGGCCAGCGGCGCGGTCTCGGCATCCTTCGCGTGTTCGGCGCGCCCGATGCCCGCGTTGTGCAGGATGTTCAGTCCCTCGGCGTACGCGGCCATCACGCCGTACTCGATGCCGTTGTGGATCATCTTGACGAAGTGGCCGGCCCCGCTCGGACCGCAGTGCAGGAAGCCGCGGCGCTCGCTCTCGTCGCCCGGCGTGCGGCCCTCTTCGAGCTGCGCGTCGAGCCCCGGCGCCAGCGCGGTGAATACGGGCTCCAGCGATCGGGCGGCCGCCGGGTCGCCGCCGATCATGAGGCAGTAGCCGCGCTCGAAACCGGCGATGCCGCCGCTCACGCCCACGTCGAGATAACGAAGGCCTTTCGCGCCGAGCGCCGCGGCGCGCCGGATGTCATCGCGATAAAAGGAATTGCCGCCGTCGATGACGATGTCGTTCGCACCGAGCAGCGGGGCGAGCGAGTCGATCACGCCGTCGACCACCGCGGCCGGCACCATGATCCACACGGCGCGCGGCGCCGGTAGTTTGGCGACGAGGTCGGCCAGCGAGCTCGCGCCCGTGATGCCGGGCCCGACCGCCGCCTGCACCGCGTCGGGATGTGTGTCGTAGACCACCGAGGTGATTCCGGCGCGCGCGAGGCGCCGGGCCATGTTGGAGCCCATGCGCCCCAGTCCGATCATTCCGAGCGTTGGCATGACTCATCTTATATAGGTGTTTCGGGGACGCGGCCTCGCCCGATCGAGGCAGGGCGGAATATATTCGATACGCGCCGAACGGTGTAACCTCCCGCCATGTCTCGAACGCACGTGAAGCAGAAGGGACGAAGGCTCGTCGCAGCGGGCGTGTGCGCCCTGCTCGTTCTCCGACAAGCCGCGCCACCGCCCGTGGAAGCGGCGCCGCGCGCGCGGCATCCGAACGTCGTGTTGATCCTCACCGACAATCTCGGCTGGGGCGAGATCGGCGTGTATGGCGGCGTGCGCGGCGCGCCGACCCCGCGCATCGACCAGTTCGCCGCGCAGGGCATGCGCCTCAACAATTTCAATGTCGAATATTCATGCGTGGTGTCGCGCGCGGCGCTGCTCACCGGCCGCTACGCGGTGCGCAGCGGCGCGGCCCAACCCACCGGCATCACGACCTGGGAAGTCACGATCGCCGAAGCCCTGAAGCCGCTCGGTTACGCCACCGCGCTGTTCGGCAAATGGCACCTCGGCGGCGAAAAGGACTGGCAGGGCCGTCGCGAACCCACCAACCAGGGCTTCGACGAGTGGTACGGCATCCCGAAGACCAGCAACGAAGCGCAGACCACCACGATGCCGGGTTTCGACCCGCAGAAGATGGAGACGCCGTACATCTGGGAAGGCAAGGCCGGCGAACCGGCGCGCCAGGTGAAGGTGTTCGATCTCGATTCGCGTCGCACGCTGGACCGCGAGGCGACCCAGCGCAGCGTGGCGTTCATGGAACGCAACGTGCGCGCGAAGGTTCCCTTCTTCGTCTATCTACCGCTGACGCAGATCCACTTCCCCACGCTCACGCACCCGGACTTCGCCGGCAAGACCGGCGCCGGCGACATCGGCGACGCCATGGCCGACGTCGACCACAACACCGGGATGGTGCTCGACGCGATCGATCGGCTCGGCATCGCTCGCGACACCATCGTCATCTGGCTTTCGGACAACGGCGCCGAGACGCGGCGTCCGTGGCGCGGCACGTCGGGTCCGTGGACCGGCTTCTACAACACGGTGATGGAAGGTGGTGTCCGTACGCCGGGCATGGTCCGCTGGACCGGCCGCATCCCGGCCGGACAGGTATCGAACGAAATCGTGCACGAGCTGGATGTGTTCCCGACCCTCGCCGCGGCCGTCGGCACGGACATCGTTCCGAAGGACCGCCCCATCGACGGCGTGAACCAGCTCCCGTTCCTCGAGGGCCGCACGCCGCGTTCGGCCCGGGACAGCGTGCTGTACTGGACCACGAACTCGCTGGTGCGCGCGGTGAAATGGCGCGACTGGAAGCTGCACTACGAATTCCAGCTCGAGCGCGGCGTGAACGTGCCGCCCGCGCTGCGGCTGTTCAATCTGCGGTCCGATCCGAAGGAGGAAACGGACGTCAAGGATTTCTATCCGGGCGTCAAGGGCGTCATCGACGGCATCGTCGCCGATTTCATGGAATCGACGCGCCGTTTTCCCGAACGTGCCGCAAGGCGCCCCGGATCCCTATTTGCCGGGGAGCACCCTGCGGTAGATAGTCCGATTCGCGGCATCGCGACCGCGGGAGGATTCCACGACGAGCTGCCCGGGCGACTCGAGCCACAACGTCTGCGTGACGAGGCTTTCGGTCGGCACTCCATCGACTTCGAACGAATGCCGCGTCGTGATGACCAGCCGGCAGTCGTTCCAATGCGCGGTGGACGTCTGGCGCTGCAGGCCGTGACCCATCATGACCGTGTTCACGGTCGCTTCGGCACCGGGTGCGTAGATGAATTTCAACGGGGGCTGCATGTCGCCCGGGGAAAAGAACGCGTATTCGACGGTGAACCGCGGGCCTTCCTGGGTGATGTTCATCCGGTTGCCCCAGCCGCTGCCCGCGGCGCGATAGAGCTCGTCGGGATTCGCGCCCGCGGCGGCTTCACGGGTCCATTCGCCGGAGAAATCCTGCGTGCAGCCCTGCGCCGCCGCGTGCATCGACCCGCAACCCAGGACGATCGTGCTGAAGATGAGCGCCAAGCGTCGCATGTGTTCCTCCCCTGCCTGCTCGCCGGAAATCAGTTTACGCGCGCGGCGCGACTTGCGCGCCACTGCTCTGCGCCAATCACGCCGCGAAATCCGATGTGCGACGCGCCGCTCGCGGGATCGCCGGGGCTGCGGGCGCTGACGCGATATCCGCGACAGTAGGAGTCGTTGCACAGGAAGGAGCCACCACGCAGCACCTTCACCGGCGGCACGGGGCTCAGCGCCGGTCCCGCGGGGTTGCGCACCTCGCCGCGCGCGTGATCGAGCGTGTACGTGTCCGGCCGGTACCAGTCCGCCGTCCACTGCCAGACATTTCCCGACATGTCGTACAGGCCGTAACCCGTGGAAGGAAACGACCCTACCCGGCGCGGCTCCGCGGCGTGGGTCGGAAACGTACCCGCGTAGATGTGCGCCTGGGGATGCGCAGGATCGAGGTCGGCGTCGCCCCAGGCGTAGCGCGCATGCGGGCGTCCGCCGCGCGCCGCGAACTCCCATTCCGCCTCGGTTGGCAATCGTTTTCCCGACCAGTCCAGATAGGCACGCGCGTCTTCCCACGCAACGTGCACCACCGGAAAGTCGTCCTTGCCCTCGATGTCGCTGTCCGGTCCGTCCGGATGGCGCCAGCTCGCGCCGGGAGTCCAGCGCCACCAGCGCGACCAGTCGCGCAGATCGACCTGCTCGACCGTCGGCTCGAACACGACCGACCCGGGCACGAGCAACGAGGCATCGGGCGGCGGAGCGCCGGGCGGCAACTGCCGGAGGATTTCGTCCGCACTCGGCGCGCGCTCCGCGACGGTCACGTATCCCGTCGCCGCGATGAATTCCCGGAACTGCGCATTGGTGACCGTGTGTGCATCCATGAAGAATCCGTCGACTGCGACCGCGTGCAACGGGCGCTCGGCATCGGCGGCATCCGCGTCGTCACCACCCATCATGAAGCGCCCACCGGGAATCCAGACCATGCCGGGTGGCGCGTCGGTTGCCGGCGCGGGTGTGGACGCCGTGGACGCGGGCGAAGGATCGCGCGCGCAACCGGCGACCGCGATGACGGCCAGCGCCATCGGGACAGCGCGAATAGATAGGAACGGCATGACGAGGGACGTGTAGCACCCGCGGCCGCGCCGCGCAACCACGCGTGCTCAGCCGAAGCTTCCTCGAGCGCCGCCGCTTTTTCCCAGCAGATCAGGAATGTCCCCGCTCAACCTGCCGAATCCGAACACCGGCGCGAGTGCGTGCGCCCGCCCTTCGAGCCCGGCGCGGATCATTTCGCCCGCGTGCACGCTGTACGTGATGCCGTTGCCGCCGAAGCACAACGCGAACTGCAGGTGCGGGCTCCTGCCGGGCACCGCTCCGATGTACGGCAATCCATCGCGCGTCTCGGCGAAGCTGCCCGCCCAGGCGTAGGCGATCGGCGGCAGCTTCGACCCGAACAGATCCTCGTACCCCGCCGCGAGCCGGCGCACCTGGCGCGGCAGCAGCAAGTCGCGCGCCGCCGCGCTCTTGAACGGCACGTCGGCCCCGCCCACGAGGAGCCGGCCATCCGGCGTTCCTCTCATATAGAGATAGGGCCGCGCGCTCTCCCAGATGAGCGGCAGCGCCCCGACACGAGTGTTGGCCGGCAGCGGCTCGGTGACGAGCGCGAAGGTATTGTTGACGTCGGCCACCTCGTCGGGCAGAAAGCGCAGCGACTCATATCCGGCGCACACGACGACGTCGCGCGCCCGCAGTGATGCCCCCGATTCGAGCGACACTCGCAGGTGCTCTCCCTCCTCCGCGATGGATTCGACGCGCTGGCGCGTGCGGACCTCGACGCCATGACGCTCGCAGCCCGCCAGCACGGAGCGCGTCAGGCGCAGCGGATCGAGCTGCGCGCCCAGCCTGGACAACAGCGCGGCGGGTCGATGGCAGCCGAAACGTCGCACGACCTCCGCGCCTTCGAGCCAGTCGCAGTCGATGCCGATGGCGGCGCGCGCCGCGCGCTCGGCCCGCAGATCAGGCACCGCCTTTGCGGTCGACGCGAGATACAGGCTCTCCCGGCGCTCGTAACCGGCACCGGCGAGCAGATCGGAGAAGCGCCGCTCCAGCAGCGCGAAGCTCGAGAGGCAGGTGCGGTATGCAAGCGTCGCGCGCTCCGGCCCGATTGTCCTGGCGAGATCGACGAGATGCGTATCGATTTCGTACTGCAGCAAGGCTGTCGACGCCGCGGTGCTGCCCAGACCGGGTTCCTGCGCGTCGAGCACCAGGATGTTCCGGCCGGTTGCGATCAGTGCGTCGGCCACCATCGCGCCGGTGATTCCCGCACCAATGATGACGACATCCTGTTCATCTGCGAGCCCGCCGTTGACGCGTGCGTCGCCGACGCCGTCCCGCATCAGCCAGTACGGCTGACTCGATCGAATCTCGTTCGGGACTTTCCGGCGCCACGGCCACATCGCCTGAGGCTAGGAGGCGCGCGGGTTCCGGGGTGTAAGACAGCCGGTGGATTCGGCCGGGAGTTCAGGACGGACATGCCGGGACCCGTCACCGCTCTTGCCGGCGGCTGCACGAGTCACGATGCCGCCCGTAGGCGCGGCGTAGTTAGTTCTTCGGCGCGCTCTCGCCCTGGCTGATGATGACTTCGACGCGACGATTCTGCTGCCGGCCCTCCGGCGAGGCATTGTCGGCCACCGGGGCGTCTTCGCCGCGACCCGTGGAGCTGAGTCGCGTGGTCTTGACGCCCTGCCCGATCAGGTAGCTCTTGACCGAGTCGGCCCGGCGTTGCGAGAGGTCCTGGTTGTACTCCTCTGCGCCGCGGCTGTCGGTGAAGCCCTCGATCTCGGCCGTGCGATTCGGGTACTCGTTCATGAATGCCGAGACGCGATCGAGGTCGGCCGTGACACCCGGCTTGAGCTCCGATCTGCCCGTGGCGAACAACGTGTCGCCGAGCATGAGTACCAGCCCGCGATCCGTGGGGCGCGCCTGCAGGAGGGCGACTTGCCTCTGCAGCTCCAATGCCTGTTGCTCCGCGGCGTTCGCGTCGCTGCGGGCCTGATCCGTCGCGAGCTTCTGTTCGGCGCTCTCCGCGCGCGCCGTCAGCGCCTCGGTCCTGGCGTCCGAGGCCGCGGACTTCGCGAGATTCGCCTCGAGCGTGCGTGCGTCCAGACGCGACTTCGCGCTCTCGGCGCTGAGAGCGGTGCGCTCCTGCTCCGCGAAGCGGGTTTCAGCCAGCGCCCGGGCACTATCTACCTTGCGATCGGCGATGTAGACACGATGCGCGGCCAGGACCAGGTCCGGCTGGACGATCTCCGCCTGCGCCACGGCCCGTTCGGCATCCTTCATTGCGACCGGCGCGCGTGTCGCGAGCGTGGCGTCAGCCTGCAGCGCGGTCAGCTTGGCGCGAACCTCCTGCGAGCCCGCGGGTTTCGTGGGCGCGGTGGCGCAACCCGTGAACAGGGCGACGGCGATGGCCATGGTTGCAACCATGGCGGAGCGGTACCCGATGTTGTTGGTCGTTCTCATCGGCTGTCTCCCGTCTTGCGCTGCATCTCTTCGATGAGAGTCGCGTTGCTCTGTCTCATTTCCTGGTTGACGGCGTTCGCCTTGACGGCGGCGGTCCGCGCGCTGGCGAGCTCGGCCTCGGCACGCGCCTGATCGGCGAGCTGCTCGGCCACGACCATCTGCTTGTCCTCGACCGCACGCTGGGCGGCGGCGAGTTTTCCGCGCGCTTCGTCGAGTTCCGCCGCGGCAAACCGGCCCGCGTCGACGCTCTCGGCGTCGCCGATCGCCTGCTGGGCGGCCTGCAGACTGACGGCGGGAATTGGGGGGGTGCTGGCGCAGGCGACCGTGGCGAGCAGGACCACACCGGCGCCGGCCATGCGCATGCGGCGGCGCGCGTCGCGCGCAAAATCTTTGGAGGGGATCATTGGCTTTCTCTACTGATGACGATGGAGCGCGAGACGCGGTCCACCAGAGACCAGAGACTAGCCGGGGCCGCGGCGCGAGTCGGTGCGCAAACGTACACAGCCGGCCGTTACTTCCGCTCCACGCAGCCCCGCAACTCCCGGCGATATCCTGCCGCGCATTGCCAGTCGTTCCCCGAGAAATCGAGAAACGCGTTCGCGGGCAGCGCGAGCGCGACACAACGCCCGCCGTCACGACGAAACCCGCGCTCGCAACGCCAGTCGATGCCGTGAGGATCGAGATACCCATTGGCCGGCACCGCGACGGCCACGCAGGCGTCGTTGCCGCGGATGTAGCCCCGCCCGCATTCCCAATCATCGCCGGACCGGCGCAGGAAGCCATTCAAGGGAACCCGCACGCGCGAGCACTGCCCGTCGAGCCTGCGAAAACCACGGTCGCACTCCCAGCCCGGCCCGTAGTTCGAATCCACGACGTACGCGTTTGGCGGCGCGACCACGCGTTCGCATTCCTGCCGGGTTTCGCGGAACCCCCGTTCGCAGCGCCAGCCCGTGGTGTAGGAGCTTTCGTCGGCGTAGGCGTTCGCCGGTAGTTTGATGGCGGCGCAGCCGCGATCGGTCTTGAGGTAGCCGCGATCGCATCGCCAGTCATCGCCACTGGCATCGAGATAGGCGTTGGCGGGAATCCGCACGGGCAAGCACTTGCCGTCAGACTCCTGGTAACCGCGCACGCAGCTCCAGCCATCACCTTGGCCGCTGCTCACCGAATGGGGTGGAGCCGCTGCCAGCGCAGCGGCACTCGCGGCGAGCAGCAGGCAGGCAATCGACGCGCGTCCGCTCGTGGTCATCGCATCATCCCGCTCAACACCCCGGAACACTCCTCCGGTACCGCCCACAGCGCCGGCAACCGCACGACGAATTCGCTGCCCAGACCCAGGCCCGCGCTCGTGGCGCGGACGTTGCCGCCGTGCAACTCGACGAGCTCGCGCACCACGGCCAGCCCGATGCCGCGACCGCCCTCGGAGCGCGGCGCCGCCGGATCGACCTGCATGAACAGGTCGAAAATGCGCGTGATGATCGCGGGGGCGATCCCGATGCCCGAGTCACGGATCCGGACGCAGGCCTGACCGTCCTGCAGATCCATCGTCAGCGAGATTTCACCGCCCGCGGGCGTGTATTTGGCGGCATTGATCAACAGGTTGGAGAACACCTGCTCGAGGCGCGCCGCATCGGCGTGGACGTAGATGGATTCCGTCGGCAGGTTCACGGTGAGCCGATGGCCGCGCCGCACGAGATCCGACGCGATGTCGTCGATCGCAAATCCGGCGATCACGCGCAGGTCGACGTGCTCGAGTCGCAGGCCGCGGCGGCGTTCACCCGGCTGTGCGGCATCGAGCAACTCCTGCAGGTGGAGACTCATCTGGACCACGTGACGCTCGATGAGCACGCGCGCGGTGTCGACGTTGCCGGCCGCGAGCGGCAGCCGCAGCAGCCTGGCGGCGTTGCGCACGACGCCCAGCGAATTGCGCAGTTCGTGGGTGATGACCGCGATATCCCGGTCGCGCGCGGCCGGAATCAGGGGCGCGGTGAGCAGTTTGTTCAAGACAGGCGCGAAATCGATGGCGCGCGGCGTGGCAGGCGGCGCCTCACGCCAGGAATCCGACGAATTGTTCACGTGTGACATGACCTACTCCTGGTGGCCGATATCCCGACTACTAACATCGGTAAAACCTACGTATCGGCGCGACCGGGGTCGGTGCGATGGTGAACATAGTGCGGGCATTCGCGTGCTGGATGAGCGGTACCGCACATCCGGTCCCGGAATGGGCATACACTCCGGGCGATGAGTCCCGCCGCAAACCCGCGAGAAAACCACATACTCGACGCGTTGCCGGACCTCGAGCGCGAACGGCTCTTCCCGCACCTCAAGCTCGTTTCGATGCCGCTCGGCATGGTGTTGTACGAATCGGGTGCCACCCTCCGGCACATCTACTTCCCCACGAATTCGATCGTCTCCTTGCTGTATGTCATGCAGGATGGCTCGTCGGCGGAGATCGCCGTGGTGGGCAACGAGGGCGCCATCGGCGTATCCCTGTTCATGGGCGGCCAGACCACGCCGAGCCGGGCGATCGTGCAGAGCGCCGGTTACGCGTTTCGCCTGACCAGCACACGGCTCAAACAGGAATTCGACCGCCACGGCGAAATGCTTCACGTGCTGCTGCGTTACACGCAATCCCTGATCACGCAGATGGCGCAGACGGCGGTGTGCAATCGCCACCACACGCTCGACCAGCAGCTGTGCCGCTGGCTGTTGCTGTCGCTCGATCGATTGTCCGGGAACAAGCTGTTGATGACCCAGGAACTGATCGCGAACATGCTCGGAGTACGCCGCGAAGGCGTCACCGCCGCGGCGGGCAAGTTGCAGAAGCTCGGCGTCATCCGCTACCTGCGCGGCAAGATCACCGTGCTCGATCGCCCGCAGCTCGAGCGGCTTTCCTGCGAATGTTATTCAGTGGTCAAGCGGGAGACCGATCGGCTGCTTCCACCCCATTGAGCGGTACCGCTCCGTTTGGGTCGCCATTCCGGTTAGTTCGTTGGCGAACGGATGAGCGCGCGCGCGTCCGGCATGCTGTCGAGGCCGGGATCTGCCGGCCTCCCCAGACAGGCCTCCGTGACGACGAAAAAACCAGCTTCGACCGGCAACCTGCTGCTCGCCTCCCTTTCGGAGTCGGATCGGCAGCGCCTCATTGGAGGTCACGCGCCGGTGGACCTGACCTTCTCCGAGACCCTGATCGAGTCGGGCGACCGCATTCGTCACGTCTACTTCCCCATCGACAGCTTCATCTCGTTGATCACCCCCGGTACGGGCCGTGCCCAGCTCGAGATAGGCCTCGTCGGCTCGGAAGGAATGCTCGGCGTACCGCTGTTGCTCGGCGTCAATGTCTCACCCTTGCGCGCGCTGGTGCAGGGGGCGGGCCACGCCTGGCGGATCGACACCGCGACCTTTCAGCGCGAAATCGAGGCCAATGCGGGCCTGCGCGCGGCGCTCAATCGTTACCTGTTCGTTTTCATGTCGCAGCTGATGCAGACCGCCTCGTGCACGCGCTTTCACCTCGTCGAATCCCGCCTCGCACGCTGGTTGCTGATGACCCGCGATCGGGCGCATGCGAGTCAGTTCCACATCACGCACCAGTTCCTCGCGTACATGCTGGGCGTGCGCCGCGTCGGGGTGACGAGCGCCGCGCTCGCCCTGCAGCGTCGCAAGCTCATTCGATACAGCCGCGGCGATCTGACGATCCTCGATGTGCGCGGACTCGAAGCCGCATCCTGTCCTTGTTATGCGATCGACAAGAAGATCTACAGCCGCATCCTGGGTGGGAAGGCACGCGCGGCGGGCAGCGCCGCGGATCGCGGCTCCGGCGCGGCGAAGATCGCGTCCGGCATTGCGGTGACATCGCTCGCTGGCTTGAGTCTCCCTGCCGGGTAGGTATCATCCGACAGCGCCCGGGGTTGCAAGGCAGTGGCGCGAGCCGGACGAGTCTCGCGTAATCCGGGCTCCGGTCTTGCAACGGCGGTGGGCGCTTGCACCCTTTCCTGAGTGGATTATTCGAGAGGCTCTCGGTCGGTTCCCATTGGAACGACGAGCAGATCCTGCGCGAGGAGATCTTCAGCCTCGAGCGGCTGGAGCGGCACGCGCGCAGCCTCGCCGAAGCCCAGCCGGTCACGCGCCAACCCGGCTTCCGCCGCTCGCTCAACTCGCGCCTGCGCAACAACGAGAAGGTACTGCTGGCCGCGTACCGCTCCATCGCCCGCGCGGTCGACCAGGGACGCAGCATCACCCCGGCCGCCGAGTGGGTGCTGGACAACTACCACGTCGTCGAGGAGCAGATCCGCGAGATCCGCGAGGACCTGCCGTCCGGCTTTTACCGCCAGCTCCCCAAGCTCGCGGAAGGACATTTCGCCGGTTTCCCGCGCGTGTTCGGCATCGCCTGGGCCTTCGTGGCGCACACCGACAGCCGCTTCGAGCCCGAGACACTGCGGCGTTTCGTGCGCGCGTACCAGGAAGTCGAACCGCTGACCATCGGCGAGTTGTGGGCGGTCGCGATTACCCTGCGCGTCGTGCTGGTCGAGAACCTGCGGCGCGTCGCGCAACGCATCGTCATCAGCCGCGCGGCACGCGAGAGTGCCGACGCCGTCGCCGACCGACTGCTGGGCGTGAACGGTCAGAAGGTGGACCCGGAGGCGCTGGCGGGAGTGAGCCGCACGCAGGCGCTGGTGCCCGCGTTCGCCGTCCAGCTGGTGCAACGGTTGCGCGACCAGGATCCGAAGGTGACGCCGGCCCTCACCTGGCTCGAGGATCAGCTCGTCGCGCAGGGCATCAGCTCCGAGCGGCTGATCCAGGAAGAACACCAGCGCCAGGGCGCCTCGAACGTCACGGTGCGCAACATCATCACGAGCATGCGGCTCATGTCGGATGTCGACTGGGCCGAGTTCTTCGAGAGCGTGAGTCTCGTCGACGAGGTGCTGAACGGTTCCGGCGAGTTCGCGGACATGGACTTCGCGACACGCAACCTGTATCGCAACGCCATCGAGGAGCTCGCGCGCGGCTCCACCCTCTCCGAGGTGCGCATCGCGCCGCCAGGTCGCCACCACGGCCGCCGCCGCGCAAACCGAGCGCGAGCGCGATCCGGGCTTCCATCTGATCGCCGACGGTCGCCTCAAGCTCGAGCGCACCATCGGCTTCCGCGCGCCGCTGCGCGACTGGCCGAGCCGCATCGCGTTCACCGTCGGCGCGCGCGACTACGTCGCGGCCATCGCGGTGACGTCGGCGCTGGTGCTGGCCGCACCGCTCGCGTGGCTCGGTCACCTCGGAATCTCCGCGGGATGGCTGTGGTTGTTCGGCGCGTTGGGCCTGGTGCCCGCCATCGACATCGCCGTCGCCCTGGTGAATCGCGCAGTCACGCGCGGGGTGGGAGCGAGTCGCCTGCCCGGCCTCGCGTTGCGTGGCGGCGTCCCCGAGGAATTGCGCACGCTGGTCGCGATGCCGGTGATGCTCTCGTCGCGCAGCGCCGTCGAAGAGCACCTGCACCGCCTCGAAATCCACTACCTCGCCTCGCCCGACAACCAGCTGCACTTCGCGCTGCTGTCGGACTTTCGCGATTCGGAGCACGAACACGAGCCGGGCGACGATGCCCTGCTCGACATCGCCATCCTGGGTATCGCGCGGCTGAACCGCCGTTATGGCGCGGCGGCCGGCGGCGAACGCTTCCTGCTCCTGCATCGCCGGCGCCTGTGGTGCGACAGCGAACAGCGCTGGATGGGCTGGGAGCGCAAGCGCGGCAAACTCGAAGAACTGAATCGCCTGCTGCGCGGCGCGGTTTCCACCTCCTACGTGACCAGCACCGGACGTTCGCCCTGGGTTCCACAAGGCGTGCGCTACGTGCTCACGCTCGATGCCGACACGCGCGTGCCACGCGAAGCGCCGCGCCGTCTCATCGGCAAGATGGCGCACCCGCTCAATCGCCCGCGCTTCGATCCGAAGGTCGGGCGCGTGGTGGAGGGTTACGCCATCCTGCAGCCGCGCGTCGCGTTCTCGCTGCCGGTCAACGTCGAAGCGTCGCCGTTCCAGCGCGTGTTCTCCGGCGCGGCGGGCGTCGATCCCTATGCCGCCGCGGTCTCCGACGTCTACCAGGACCTGCTGGGCGAGGGTTCCTTCGCGGGCAAGGGCATCTACGACGTGGATGCCTTCGAGGCCGCGCTCGCGGACCGCGTCCCCGAAAGCTCGCTGCTGTCGCACGACCTGTTCGAAGGCATCTTCGCGCGCGCCGGCCTCGCGTCCGACGTCGAAGTGGTCGAGGAATTCCCCGCGCGTTATGACGTCGCGTCCCTGCGCCAGCACCGCTGGGTGCGCGGCGACTGGCAGTTGCTGCCGTGGATACTCGGACGGCGCGACATGGGCGCGCGCACGCGCGGCCGCGGCCACGCGCGCCTGCCGTTGATCGGGCTCTGGAAGATGCTCGACAACCTGCGCCGTTCCCTGTCCGCGCCCGCGAGCCTCGCGGCGCTGGTGGCGGGCTGGATGCTGCCCGCGCCCGCGTCGTATGCGTGGTGCGGATTCGTCGTGCTCGCGCTCGCGATGCCGACGCTGCAGCCCGTGCTCGGCGCGATCCTGCCGCGACGTTCCACCGTGACGCTGCGCAGTCACCTGCGCGCGCTGCGAGTCGACGTGTCGCTGGC
The DNA here is from genome assembly GCA_963774045.1 of uncultured Pseudomonadota bacterium. Taxonomy (GTDB): domain Bacteria; phylum Pseudomonadota; class Gammaproteobacteria; order Steroidobacterales; family Steroidobacteraceae; genus CADEED01. Next base: position 382,355 of record CAVZED010000003.1, on the reverse strand, counting down.
GCTGGCGCAGTCCGCGCTGCTCGCGAGCATGCTCGCCTACCAGGCCTGGCTGATGGGTGATGCCATCGTGCGCACGTTGTGGCGCATGACGGTGTCGCGTCGCCACCTGCTCGAATGGATTCCGGCCGACCTGCTCGGCTCGATGCGCGCCGACTTCGCCAATTTTTACGCGCGCATGGCCCGCAGCGTGTTGCTGGCACTCGCCGGCCTGGCGGTCGTCTTTGTCGTCACCGGCCAACTGCCGGCGCTGGCGCTCGGCTTCACGCTGCTGTGGGTGCTGGCGCCGGCAGTGGCGTGGCGCATCAGCCGCACGCCGCCGCATGCGGCCAAGTCCGAGCTCAGCGCCGACAAGCAGAAGGAGCTGCGGCTGATCGCGCGCCGCACGTGGCGCTTCTTCGATACTTTCGTGACGCCCGAAGAAAATCACCTGCCACCGGACAACTACCAGGAAGATCCGCGCGGCGTGGTCGCGCACCGCACCTCGCCGACCAACATCGGGCTCTACCTGCTGTCGATCGTCGCCGCCCGCGACTTCGGCTGGTGCGGCCTGCGCGACGCGCTGGATCGCATCGAGTCCACGCTCGAGACGATCGAGCGCATGCCGAAATTCCGCGGGCACCTCTACAACTGGTACGACACGCAGGACCTGCGGCCGCTCGAACCGCGCTACGTCTCTTCGGTGGATTCGGGCAACCTCGCGGCGCATCTCATCACGCTCGCGGGCGCGTGCCGCGAATGGCAAGAAAACCAGGAGCCGGACGAGGGCGCACGCGCCGGCCTCGCCGACACCTTCGAACTGGCGCGCGAGAGCCTGCGCGCGTACCGCTTCACGCCCGGCCTCACCATCACGCGCGGCATCCTCGAAACCGCGTTCGCGGATCTCGAGGCGAGCCTGCGCCCGACCGCCGGCATCGAACCGACCGACGACGCATTGGCGACCGCGGCCGAGCGGGCCTCCACGCTGGTCGACATGGTGCGCACGCTCGCGAGCGAGACGCCACGCGGAGCGCGATTCCGATCTCGTGTACTGGGTGGAGGCCACGCGGCGCACGATCGACAGCTGGCGCAGCGACCTGCTGGCGCGCGATCCGGCCGGGTTCATCGTCGAGCACCTGGAGGCGCTCGCCGCCCAGTCGCTCGAGATCGCCGCGGCGATGGAGTTCGGCTTCCTGCTCGACACGCAGCGCAAGCTGCTGTCGATCGGCTTCCGCGCCACCGACGGCACGCTCGATCCGTCCTGCTACGACCTGCTCGCCTCCGAGGCGCGGCTGGCGAGTTTCATCGCGATCGCGAAGGGCGACGTGCCCGCGCGGCACTGGTTCCGGCTCGGCCGCACCGTGACGCCGATCGGCGCCGGTGCGGCGCTCGTGTCGTGGTCGGGCTCGATGTTCGAATACCTCATGCCGGACCTCGTGCTGCGCGCGCCGGGCGGCAGCCTGCTGGCGCAGACCAGCCGCCTCGTCGTGAAGCGCCAGATGCGACTACGGTACGGAGCTCGGACTGCCCTGGGGCATTTCCGAGTCCGCGTACAACGCGCGCGATCTCGAGCTCACCTATCAATACTCGAACTTCGGCGTGCCGGGGCTGGGCCTCAAGCGCGGGCTGTCCGAGAACAAGGTGATCGCGCCCTACGCCACCGGCCTCGCCGCGATGATCGACGGCGAGGCGGCGCTCGCCAACTACCGCGCGCTCGCGAACATCGGCGCGCGCGGCCAGTATGGTTTCTACGAGGCGGTGGATTTCACGCCGTCGCGCGTTCCCGACGGAGAAGCGTGCGTTCTGGTGCGCGCATACATGGCGCACCACCAGGGCATGAGCATCGTCGCGATCGCGAATGCGCTGGCGGACGGCCGCATGCGCGAACGTTTCCATTCCGATGTCACCGTGCAGGCGACCGAGCTGCTGCTGCAGGAGCGCACGCCGCGCGACGTCTCGGTGGCGCATCCACGCGCCGAAGAAGTGGGCACGGCCGCGCGCCTCGCGGACCTGCAGGTACCCGAGGTGCGCCGGCTGCGCAGCACCGCACGATTCCGCACCGCAGACGCACCTGCTCTCGAATGGCCGCTACTCCGTCATGGTGACGGCGGCCGGCGGCGGATACAGCCGCTGGAACGACCTGGCGGTGACGCGCTGGCGTGAAGACGCGACGCGCGACGACACCGGCAGCTTCTTCCTGTTGCGCGACGCCGACAGCGGCCGCGTGTGGTCGGCGGGTTATCAGCCTTGCGCCGGCCAGCCCGACTACTACGACGTGAGTTTCACCGAGGATCGCGCGGAGATCATCCGCGGCGACGGCGATCTCATCACGACGCTCGAAGTCCAGGTGTCGCCCGAGGACGATGCCGAGGTGCGGCGGCTCTCGATCAGCAACTCCTCGCTGCGCGCGCGCGAGATCGAGGTGACCTCGTACGCGGAGATCGTGCTCGGTTCACAGGCCGCCGACGTCGCGCATCCGGCCTTCTCGAAGATGTTCGTGCGCACGGAATGGCTCGCGCCACAGGGCGCGCTGCTCGCGAACCGCCGGCGGCGCGCGCCCGATGAACCGTCGACTCTGGGCCTCGCACCACGCGGTGGTCGAAGGCCAGGTCACCGCCGGCCCCGAGTTCGAGACCGACCGCGCGCGCTTCATCGGCCGCGGTCGCGAGCTGCGCGCGCCGCTCGCCATGCTCGAGGGCCGCACGTTGTCCGGCACGACGGGCACGGTGCTCGACGCGGTGTTCGCGTTGCGCTACCGCGTGCGCGTCCCGGCGGGCGGCACGGCACGCATCGCGTTCTGGACCTGTGTCGCCGGCACGCGCGCCGAGGTGCTCGAGCGGCTCGACAAACATCGCGATACCAGCGCGCTACACGCGCGCGGCGACGCTGGCGTGGACCCAGGCGCAGGTGCAGCTGCGGCACTTCGGCATGGATGCCTCGCAGGCGAATCTGTTCCAGCAACTCGCGGGGCGCATCATCTATGCCGATGCCGCGAGCCGGCCCGCGAGCGACACCATCCAGCGCGGCGCCGGCGGACCGCAGGGCCTGTGGGCGCAGGGCATCTCGGGCGACCTGCCCATCGTGCTGCTGCGCATCGAGGACGCCGAGGATCTCGTCATCGCGCGCCAGCTCCTGCAGGCGCACGAGTATCTCGGCATCAAGCGTCTCTCGGTCGACTTCGTGATCCTCAACGAACGCGGCTCCTCGTACATCCAGGACCTGCAGGTCGCGCTCGAGGCGCTGGTGCGCATGAGCCAGGCGCGGCCGCGCATCGCGGGCGCGGACACGCGCGGCAAGGTGTTCGTGCTGCGCTCCGACCTCATCACCGGCGAGACGCGCGCACTGCTGCTCGCGACCGCGCGCGTCGTGTTCTCGGGCAGGCGCGGGGCGCTCGCCGACCAGATGGCGCGCATGCAGCCGGTACCCGTGCAGGCGCCGCGTGCGCCGCGACGCGCGCCGCACGCCGTGCCGGCCACGGGCCTGCGCAGCATCGACCGGAAGCGTCGCGCGAGCTCGAATTCTTCAACGGCCTCGGCGGATTCGCCGCCGGCGGCCGCGAATACACCGTGCTGGCGCCGGGCGGCGCGACGCCGCCGGCACCGTGGATCAACGTCATCGCGAACCCGGGCTTCGGATTCCATGTCTCGACCGATGGCGCCGGCTGCACCTGGGCGCGCAACAGCCGCGAAAACGCGCTGACACCCTGGTCCAACGATCCCGTGACCGACCGGCCGGGCGAGGCTATCTACCTGCGCGACGAGGAGACCGGCGAATTGTGGAGCCCGACGCCCGCGCCGATCCGGCACGAACATGCGCACTACTCCGCCACGCATGGCTTCGGATACAGCCGCTTCGAGCAACGCTCGCACGGCGTCTCGCTCGCCCTGACGATGCTCGTGGCGCCCGAAGATCCCATCAAGATCTGCCGGCTCGTGGTGCGCAACGACTCGCCGCGCCGGCGCAGCCTCTCCGTGACGGGTTACGTGGAATGGGTGCTCGGCCCGTCACGCGCCGTGGGTGCGCCCCACGTGATCACCGGGGAGGATGCGGTGACGCGCGCCCTGTTCGCGCGCAATCCCTGGAACACCGCCTTTCCCGGCGTCGCATTCGCCGATCTCGGCGGACGGCAGACGGAGTTCACCTGCGACCGGCGTGAATTTCTCGGGCGCCACGGAGCGCTCGATGCGCCGGCGGCGCTGGTGAGCGGCGCGGCCCTGGCGGGTCACGCGGGCGCGGCGCTCGACGCCTGCGCCGCGCTGCGCGCGCGCTTCGAACTGGAACCCGGCGCCGCAACCGAGTTCACGTTCGTTCTCGGGCAGGCCGCGGACACGCCCGACCGCCCAGGCGCTCGTCACGCGTTACCGCGCGGTCGATGCCCAACCGGTGCTCGAGGCCGTTCGCGTGCAATGGGACGAGCTCTTCTCGCCACGTGCAGGTCAAGACGCCCGACCGCGCCTTCGACATCATGATGAACGGCTGGTTGCTGTACCAGACGCTTGCCTGCCGCACCTGGGCACGCGCCGCTTTCTACCAGGCCAGTGGCGCCTACGGCTTCCGCGACCAGTTGCAGGACGCGATGGCGCTGGGCATCGCGCGGCCCGCGTTGCTGCGCGCGCAGATCCTGCGCGCGGCGTCACGCCAGTTTCCCGAGGGCGACGTGCAGCACTGGTGGCTGCCGCACAATGGCATCGGCGTGCGCACCCACATCTCCGATGACCGCGTGTGGCTGGCCTACGTCACCGCGCACTACGTCGCGCTGACGGGCGACCGCGCGGTCCTCGATGAGAATCTGCCGTTCATCGAGGGGCCGCCACTGCCGCGTGAACGCCACGACGCCTTCTTCGAACCCACCGTGAGCGAGCAGTCGGCGACGTTGTTCGAGCACTGCCGGCGCGGTCTCGAGGGCGCGGCATCGGGCCCGCACGGGTTGCCGCATCTTCGGCACCGGCGACTGGAACGACGGCATGAACCGCGTCGGCGAGCACGGCCGCGGCGAAAGCGTGTGGCTCGGCTGGTTCCTGCACGCGACGCTCATGGCGTTCGCACCGTTCGCGCAGGCGCGCGGCGAGCTCGCGCGTGGCCAAAGACTGGCTGGGCCAGGCGGCAAAACTGCGCGCGGCGCTCGAGCAACACGCCTGGGACGGCGATTGGTACCGGCGCGGGTTCTTCGACGACGGTACGCCGCTCGGCTCGGCCGCCAACGACGAATGCCGCATCGATGCGATCGCACAGTCGTGGAGCGTGATCTCGGGAGCCGCCAGTCCCGCGCGCGCGGCGCGCGCCATGGAATCGCTCGAGGCGCACCTGCTGTCGCGCGATCCGCCGCTGGCGCGCCTGTTCGTGCCACCGTTCGAGAAATCGGCGCAGGAACCGGGTTACGTGAAGGCGTATCCGCGCGGCATCCGCGAGAACGGCGGGCAATACACGCACGCGGCGATCTGGACCGTGATCGCGCTGGCGATGCAGGGCAAGGCCGCTCGCGCGATGGAAGTGTTCGCGATGCTGAATCCCATCACGCGCGCCAGCACGCGCGCCGACGTGCAGCGTTACAAGGTCGAACCTTATGCCGTCGCCGCGGACGTGTACGGCGAGGCGCCGCACGCGGGCCGCGGCGGCTGGACCTGGTACACCGGCTCGGCGGGCTGGCTGTATCGCGCCGGGCTCGAATGGATCCTGGGATTCAGGCTGCGCGAGAACCGCCTGACGCTGTCACCGTGCGTGCCGCCGGACTGGCCGAACTACACGATTCGTTATCGCCATCGCGACACCGTTTACGTGATCACGGTGGACAAACAACCCGGGGCCGACGCACTGCCCCAGCTCACGGTCGACGGCCAGGTGATGAAGGCCGGGCGCAACCAGGTGGACCTGGTCGACGACGGCGCGGCGCACCAGGTGCACGTCGCCTGGCTCGCGGCGTCGGCCGCGGCGGATATCGCGGCCACCCACAGCAGCTGAATGCGTCTTACTCACGACGCAAGGGACTAACATGACGGCATAATGCCGGCATGATCGCCCTCCTCGAAGCGCAGCGGGCCGGACTGCTGACCCGCGCGCACCTCGCGCGCAACGTCGTCGCGGGCGTCATCGTCGGTATCGTCGCGATGCCGCTGGCGATGGCGTTCGCGATCGCCTCGGGCGCGACGCCCGCGCAGGGCCTGTACACCGCGATCGTCGCCGGCCTCGCCACGACCCTGCTGGGCGGGACGCGCGTGCAGATCTCCGGGCCCACGGGCGCGTTCATCGCGGTGCTGGCGGGAATCACCGCGCAATATGGCATCGCCGGCCTGCAGATGGCGACGCTGATGGCGGGCGTGATCCTCCTGATCATGGGCCTCGCGAAGCTCGGCAGCGTCATCAAGTTCATCCCGAATCCCGTGATCGTCGGCTTCACCACCGGCATCGCGGTGGTGATCTGGGTGGGCCAATGGAAGGATTTCTTCGGCCTGCACCCGGCCGCGACCGGGCTGCATTTCCACGAGAAGCTGCTGTCTGTTGATCGCCGCGTTTCCGGACCTGAACCCGGCGACCACCGGCATCGCGCTGCTGACGCTCGCGCTCATGATCGTCGGCAGCCTGTGGTTCGGCCGCGTGCCCCTGCTGCGTCACGTGCCCGCGCCGCTGCTGGCGATGCTGGCGGCCACCTTCGTGCAGGTTTTCGGTCAGTTCGACGGCGTCGCGACCATCGGCAGCGCCTTCGGCGGCATTCCGCGCGCATTGCCGGCATTCGCGCTGCCCGCCTTTTCGTTCGGCGACATGCTGCAGCTCGTGGGTCCCGCGTTCGCCATCGCGCTGCTGGGCGCGATCGAGTCGCTGCTCACCGCCGTGGTCGCCGACGGCATGACCGGGTCGCGGCACGACTCCAACCAGGAGCTCATCGGCCAGGGTGCGGCCAACATCCTCGCGCCGTTGTTCGGCGGTTTCGCGGCCACCGGCGCCATCGCGCGCACCGCCACCAACATCCGCAACGGCGCCACGTCCCCGCTCTCGGGCGTGGTGCACGCGGCATTCCTCGTGCTGGTGATCCTGCTGTTCGCGCCGTGGGCCGCGCACGTGCCATTGGCCGCGCTCGCGGCCATCCTGTTCTCGGTGGCCTGGAACATGGCGGACCTGCCCCATGTGCGCCGCCTGCTGACCATTGCGCCGGTCACCGACAAGCTGCTGCTCGTGATCACGTTCGTGCTCACCGTGTTCGTCGATCTCGTGGTCGCGGTGAACGTTGGCGTGGTGCTGGCCGCCCTGCTGTTCATGCGGCGCATGGCGGAGACGGTGAAGGTCCAGGAACAGGCGTTCAACGGCGACGACAATGGCAACTCTCCCGAAAAGGAAGCGGCGCCGCCGGAATCCGCGGTGCGTTTGCCGCGCAACGTGCTCGTCTACCGCATCGACGGGCCCTTTTTCTTCGGCGCGGCCGAGAAGCTCGAGAACACGCTGGAACGCGCGCAGCTCGGGGTCGACACGATCGTGATCCGGCTCGGACGCGTGCCCTTCATGGATGCGACCGGCATCGCGACGCTGGAAGAGATCGTGCGGCGCTTCCAGCGCCACCACGTACGCGTGATGTTGTGCGGCATCCATGCCGCCATCGCGCCGGTGCTCGAATCCTCCGGCATCCGCGCCCTGATCGGCGAAGACAACGTCTGCACCAACATGGAAGAAGTCGCCCGCAAGACCGCAAAATAGGGACATTCCTGATTTCCTAGGAAAGGGGGACAGGGCTCGATGGAAATGGGGAGGTGGGCGCATGCGCGCCCGGGATCACGGCGCCACGAGGTGTCGGCCGCCTATAGGCTGCCCTCCGCGGCGGCTGATTGCGATTGATGCGCAAATGTACGGCCGCCGCGAGAAGACGCACCTCCCACGGCCGCGATCCGTCCCGCCCGCACACCTCACACTCTTAATGAGCCCTGTCCCTCTTTCCTAGGAAATCAGGAATGTCCCCATTTACGCGAGCCCCACCGGGCCGCCGTCGTCGCGCGTGATCACGATCGTCGCCGAACGCGGCCGCGACACTCCGCCATCCGGCCAGTGGCTGCCAAACGCGCCGGTCGCGTAGTTGGGCGCCGTGTTCTCGCCGGGATGCTGGATGTTCACGAACAGCGTCCTGCCGTCCGGGGTCTCCGCGATGCCGGTGATCTCGCATTCCTTCGGGCCGACGAGGAAGCGGCGCAACTTGCGCTCGCCACCGGACTGGCCGACGTACGTCGTCACCGTCGACGAATTCGCGCCATCGACGTTGGTGATGGTGCGCGCCGCACCGTCGCCGATCTGACCCGGCAGCGCGGCCAGCATCATGCAGTTCGTCACGTCGGTGTACGCGCCGTCATCGGTCTGGATCCACAACAATCCGGGGCTCGCGTACGAGAACCACAGCCCATCCGGGCTCGAGAAATCGTTCGCGTCCGTGAGACCGGAGAGATTGACCGCGGCCGCATCGGCACCGGCGCGTGCGCCGAACAGATAGACGTCCCAGTCGAACGACAGGGCGTCGACGTAACCGCCGCCTTCGGCGAAACGGATGATGTGCCCGTTCGGGTTGCCCTTCTGGTCCTGTCCCGTGGTGCGCTTGTCGTTGTAGAAGCGCGGGTTCGACGGCGTCACCGCGCCGATCGGACGCTGCGCGGCGGCGTTGTTGGTCAGCGTGAAGTACACGTCGCCGTTCTTCGGATGGACCGCCGCCCACTCGGGACGATCCATCTTGGTCGCGCCGACCGCGTCGGCGGCGATGCGCGCGTTGAGCAGCACGTCCGCCTGATCGGCGAAGGCGTACGAGGGATTCGCGCCCGTGATGCCGTTCTGGCCGAACTCGAGCTCGATCCACTGGCCGCTGCCGTCCGGCAGGAATTGCGCGACGTACAGCTTGCCGTCGTCCATGTACTTGTCGCCGGCGGCGAGGCCGCCGCACAGGTCGCGCGGGTCCCAGGCCTGCTTCGAGACGAATTTGTAGATGTATTCGTTGCGGGAATCGTCACCCATGTACCAGACCAGCGGCTCGCCCGCTCGAACGGGACCGAGCTCCGCGCCTTCGTGGCCGAAGCGGCCCAGCGCCGTGCGCTTGCGCGGCGCGGCGTTCGGCGCGAACGGATCGATCTCGACCACCCAGCCGTAGGTGTTGGCCACGTTGCGATAGTCGTCGCTGCCGTCCGTGGACGCGCCGAGCTTCTCGGTGTTCCAGCGGCCGTAGATGTTGTCGGGCGTGTCGGGCGTCACCGTGGCCCAGAGCTCGCGGCCCGCGCCGGCGACACCGTAACGCGCGAACGAGGCGAGTTCCTTCGGCGTGCGCTTCGGATTGTCGGCCGCCGCGATGCGACGGAAATAGCCGGCCCAGTTCTCCTCGCAGGTGAGGTACGTGCCCCAGGGCGTGTAGCCGTTCGCGCAGTTGTTGACCGTGCCGCGCGTGCGGGTGCCTTGCGGTGAGTACTTCGTGACCAGGTACGGCGTGCCCGCGACCGGTCCCGTCAGCTTCATGTCGGTGAGCGTGTGCACGCGCCGGTTGAAGCGCGAGCGCTGCTCGTAGTCCCACTCCACGGCGCGGCGGCCCGGACGCAGGAATTTGCGGAATGGCGCGCTCCGGGCCTCGTTGCTGCGGCGGCGCTCGCGCACGATCTCGATGACGCTGACACCGTGCACGTAGAACTCGCGCCGCACTTCGTCCGCGACCGTGCGCACGCCGTTGACGATGGTCTGGCCGGCGGGATGCAGGAAGGCCGGCGTGATCGCCTCGTGGTTCATGCACAGCAGGCCGCGAGCGGAGATGTGACTGTTGTAGTAACCGCCAGCGTCCATGCCGAAGAAATACATGCCGTCGTGGTGATCGCCGGCTCGGTGGGCGAAACTCGCCGGGTCGTCACTGCCGTCGTTGGCGAAATCGCTGGTGTTTTTCGAGATGGGATCGCCGAGCGCGTAGAGCACGTCGTAGCTGTAACCCTCGGGCAGGATGACCGCGTCCTCGAGGCTCTTCGCGACCGGGTCGAAGCCGAGCTTGAGGTTTCGCGCACCGTAACCGCCCGAACCGTAGGCGTCCTGCGCGTTGGCGGTGCCGGAGACCGTGCCTATCGCCACCAGCGCCGCGGCGCTCGTCGCACCTCCGAGGACATCGCGTCGCGACAGGCGCGTCTTGACGATCGAATCGAAGGACGTGTTGTTGGATGAGTTGTTGTCTTCGGTGGCGGCGTGCGGCATGAGAGGCTCCCGGCTGGCTTTGGCTTGCAGGAGCGCGAAACTAGCGAACGTGTATTGCAGATTGAGGACAGGCCCGCGATGCGTTGCGGGTAAACTTCCCCGCATGCGTGCAAGCCGTGCTTCATTCGTCTGCGGATTTCTCCTCGTATGCGCTGCCGGCCAGGCCGCCTCACCCGCACCGGTCGCCGCGAAGAACGGCATGGTCGTCACCGCCCAGCACCATGCGACGCGCGTCGGCGTCGACGTGCTGAAGAACGGCGGCAATGCCATCGACGCCGCGGTGGCCGTGGGTTACGCGCTCGCGGTGGTCTACCCCGCCGCCGGCAATCTCGGCGGCGGCGGATTCATGACGGTGCAATTCGCCGACGGCCGCAAGACGTTCATCGACTTCCGCGAGGTGGCGCCGCTCGCCGCCACCACGGACATGTATCTCGATGCGATGGGCAACGTGATCCCCAACCTCAGCACGCGCGGCTACCTCGCGGTCGCGGTGCCCGGCACGGTGTCCGGCCTCGAGTACACGCGCGGCAAGTACGGCACGATGGACCGCGAAAAGCTCATCGCGCCCGCCATCGCGCTCGCCGAGCGCGGTTTCGTGCTCGAACAGGGCGACGTCGACATCCTCAACGAAGCGACGGAGGATTTTCGTCGGGATCCACGCCAGTGCGGCGATCTTCCTCGACCAGGGAAAAACGAAACTGCCCGGCAGCCTGCTCGTGCAGAAGGACCTCGCGCGCACGCTGCGCGCCATCAGCAAGGGTGGCGACAGCGGCTTCTACCGGGGAACGGTCGGCCCCGCGATCGCCGCCGCCATGAAGGCCAACAAGGGCATCATCACCCAGCAGGATCTCGCGGGTTACCGCACGCGCGAGCTCGAGCCCCTCGAGTGCGACTACCGAGGCGTGCACATCGTGTCCGCCCCGCCGCCGTCCTCGGGCGGCATCACGTTGTGCGAGACCCTGCACATTCTCGAAGGTTATCCACTCGGCGAGTACGGCTGGGGTTCGGCACGCGCGCTGCACGTGGAGATCGAAGCGATGCGCCACGCCTACGTGGACCGCAATCATCTGCTGGGCGACCCGGCATTCGTGCAGAACCCGCTCGAGCAGCTGCTCGACAAACAGTACGCCGCCCGCATCCGCGCCTCGATCGACCCGAAGCGCGCCGGAGATTCCCGGGCGCTGAAACCGGGCCTCGAGAGGCGCGAAGGCACCCACACCACTCACTACTCGATCGCCGACCGGTTCGGCAACGCCGTCGCGGTGACTTACACGCTGAACGACTGGTTCGGCGCGCGCGTCACCGCACCCGGCACCGGTGTGCTGCTCAACGACGAGATGGACGACTTCACGTCCAAGCCGGGCGTGCCCAACATGTACGGGCTCGTGCAGGGCGTGGCCAACAAGATCGAGCCCGGCAAGCGGCCGTTGTCATCGATGACGCCCACCATCGTCACGCGCGACGGCAAGCCGTGGATGATCCTCGGCACGCCGGGTGGCAGCCGCATCATCACGGCGGTGATGCACAGCATGCTCAACGTGATCGACTACGGCATGGACATCCAGGAGGCGGTCGACGCGCCGCGCATCCACCAGCAGTGGCTGCCGGAGGACACGTTCGTCGAGGCGCGGGCCGTGAGCCCGGACACGCGCGACATCCTCGTCGGCATGGGCCACAAGCTCACGGTGCCGCAGCCGGAAAATCACGTGGCGGCGATTCTGATCGACGGGGGTGTTTTCTACGGCGCTCTCGACCCGCGACGAAACACCGGCCTCGCGCTGGGGTATTAAGCGGCGGCCTCGGCTTCCGCATCGACCAGCTTGCCGGTCATGGGCAGCCGCAGCGTCATCCGCGTGCCCTTGCCGACGACGCTGTCGACCTCGATGGATCCTCCGTGGCGATCAACAATGATCGAGCGCGCGATCGCCAGTCCCTGCCCCGTACCCTTGCCCACTTCCTTGGTCGTGAAGAACGGATCGAAGATGTTCGCCAGGTGTTCGCGCGAAATCCCGCAGCCGTTGTCCTCGAAGGTGATGATCACGTCCGCACCCTCCTGCCCGGTCGCGATGAGTATCTTGCCGCTCTCGACGTTCTTCCCTGACGATTCGATCGCGTGCGCCGCGTTGACCAGCAGATTGAGGAACACCTGGTTCAGCTCGCCGATGTTGCAAGGTACCAGCGGGATCTGCGCGAACCGCCGTTCCACCCGGGCAAGGTATTTGTATTCGCTGTGCGCCACCTGCAAGGTGAGCTCCAGCGCGCGATTGATGTCGCCCGAGCTGCGGGCTTCGGATCCCGGATGCGAGAACTCCTTCATCGCACGCACGATGCCGGCGACTCGACCCACGCCCTCGGTCGCGCAGTCGATGGCCTTGGGGAGCGCGTCCATCAGGTAATCGAGCTCGACGGCCGACGCCGCCTCGTCGCCTTGCGCGGCTCCGCACTTGTACGCTTCGATGACCTGCTTGAGGTCCGTGATGGATTCGCGCACGAATGCCACGTTGTCCGACACGAACTGGATGGGCGTGTTGATTTCATGGGCCACGCCTGCGGCCAGGCGGCCGACCGCTTCGAGTTTCTGCGACAGGCGCAGTTCCACTTCGAGGCGCTCGCGCTCGCTCTCGTGTGTTTCGATGCGCGCCTGCAGCTCGCGTTTGATGCGGGTGTCCTCGACGCTCTGCGTGATGTCCGTGGCGATGCCGACGAAGTGGCTGGCCCTGCCGTGTTCATCCGGCAGCGGCGTGATCGCCAGGCTCAGCCACAGGATGGCGCCGCTCGGATGATCGCCCTGCACGACCACACGGATCGGCTCGCTGTTGCGAAAAGCCGTGCGCATCTTCGCAAGCTGCGACTGGTTGCGGTCCGCGGGCAGGATCAGGTCGACGGACTCTCCGATCAGCTCTTCACGCACGCGGCCATGCCGCTGCGCGAGCGCGCGATTGGCGAAGACCATGCGGCCCTTGCGATCGGTCACGATCACGAGCTGATCGAAGGCGTCGAGCGCCGCCGTCAACAGGTGCAGATTGACTGGTTCCATGGACGCTGACACCGGAGTTTCCCTGAAGGTCTCGACGACTGCTGCAACGCACTCGTTCGCAACGCATTTTGTCGTTCGATCCGGGAAATCGGCGGGATGGGCGGAATCCTGAGAAATCGTTGCACCACGGGGACCGATCCGTGACGGGGCGCTCAAGATCCGGGCGCGGGACAGTGCCCCCGGGTTCGATGCGAAGTGACCTGACGGTGGACCTTAACCACCGGTTAGAAAGCGTGAATGCAGCCGACCACCTCCCGGCCACACACTAGGCGCACCTCATCGCCGGCGGAATTCGCCAAGGGTTCAGGATGGCCGTTCACAAGCGCACCGCGGAGCTCGACTGGGAAGACGTGCGCTGTTTCGCCGCCCTCGCCCGGCACGGCACGCTGGCGGCGACCGCCCGGATCCTCCACGTGACACACGCCACCGTCGCGCGGCGGCTCGCGAACCTCGAATCCACGCTGGGACGACCGCTGTTCGCGCGCAGCCGCGCCGGGTATCGCCTCAATGCCGCGGGCGCGGCGGCGCTCGGCGAAGCCGCGCAGATGGAGCTGGCGGCCGGCGCGCTGCACGCCGCGCGGGATACCAGCGGCAACGTGTCGGGGCCGGTGCGCGTCATCGTGGCGCAGGTGTTCGCGGACGGATTCCTCGCCGAGCGGCTCGGCTCGCTGACGAAGCGTCATCCGGGCCTTGCGCTCGAGATCGTCGCGACGTCGCGCAATCCGGGCCTCGCGCGCCGCGCAGCCGAGATCGCGCTGCGACTGGCGCGACCCGCGGCCGGTGAGCTGGTCGCGCGGCGCATCGCGACGCTCGACTACGGCTTCTACACGTCGCCCGAATACAAACGGTGCATCGATTGCGGCGAAACGCCGGTGTTCATCGCGTTCGACGACGCCAGCGACCACGTCCCCGAGTCGCAGTGGACGCAACGTTTCCTGACCGGCCGGCACGTCGCGCTGCGCGCGAACAGCCAGGGCGCGCAGGCCGCGGCCGCGCGCGGCGGCAGCGGCGTCGCGCTGCTGCCGGGATTGCTGGCGCGCGCGCTCGGTGGACTCGAACGCGTCGAATTCGATGCGACGCCGCCGCAGCGCGACCTGTGGCTGCTCGTGCGTCCGGACGTCGCGCGCCTCGCGCGCGTGCGCGTGGTCGCGGAACATCTCGCCGAAATCTTCAGCAGTGAACCAGCCGGGAGTGGATCCGCATGAGCGGCGACGAAGGTGCCGGCCTGAGCCGTCGCAATCTCTACATCATGTGCGCGGCGGGCGCCATTCTCATGATCACGATGGGAATGCGGCAGTCGCTCGGACTGTTCATCAAACCCATCATCGCGACGACCGACGTCGGATACGCCTCGATGGGTTTCGCGATGGCGGTCGGCCAGCTCATGTGGGGCATCGCGCAGCCCGCCTTCGGCGCGCTCGCCGATCGCCACGGCGCGAATCGCGTGCTGATCGCCGGCGCGCTGCTGCTCGCGATCGGCACTGCGCTCACGCCGTTCGCCACCAATGAATTCGGTTTCATCGTGACCCTGGGTGTATTCACCGCCGTCGGCGCCGGTGCGGGCAGCTTTGGCGTGCTCATGGGTGTCGTCGCGCAGCGCGTACCCGCGGAACGGCGCTCGTTCGCCTCGGGATTCGTCAACGCCGGCGGCAGTCTCGGGCAGTTCGTATTCGCGCCGCTCAACCAGGCGCTGATCGCGAGCATCGGCTGGATGGGCGCGATGTGGGCGATGGCCGTGGCCGCGATCGGAACGATACCGCTGGCGCGACCGCTGCTGCGCGGCACGCCCGCGCCCGCGCGCGGCGCAGCGGTGGCCGGCACCGTGGCGCCGATGACGATGCGCGAACAGCTGCGGATCGCGGCGCGCGACAAGAGCTACTGGTGCCTGCACGCCGGGTTCTTCACCTGCGGCTTCCACATCTCGTTCCTGGTCACGCACCTGCCGGGCGAAGTGAACCTGTGCGCGCTGCCCGCCTCCGTCGCGGCCAGCTCCATCGCCATCATCGGACTCGCCAACGTCGCCGGTAGTTTGATGGCCGGCTGGGCCGGCGGCGTCATGCGCATGAAGTGGCTGCTGTTTGCCATGTATCTCAGCCGCGCCGTGGCCGTGCTCATCTACCTCGCCGCGCCCAAGACGCCGCTGACGTTCTACGTGTTCGCCGCGGTGCTCG
Source organism: uncultured Pseudomonadota bacterium (assembly GCA_963774045.1). GTDB lineage: Bacteria > Pseudomonadota > Gammaproteobacteria > Steroidobacterales > Steroidobacteraceae > CADEED01. The sequence goes on along the minus strand of CAVZED010000003.1, from coordinate 366,989 downwards.
GCTTCACCTGGCTCGCGACCGTGCCACCCACGGCCGGCCTGATCGGCAAGTTGTTCGGCGTGCGGTATCTCGCCACGTTGTTCGGGCTGGCGACGCTCACGCATCAGCTCGGCGGATTCCTCGGCGCCTCGCTCGGCGGCATCGCCATGGTGAAGTTCGGCGACTTCTCGTGGATGTGGTACGCGGATGCCGCGCTCGCGACCGCCGCGGCGTTCATCAACCTGCCGATCAAGGAAGCCCCGCTCAAGACCGCCCCCGCCGCGGCGTAAATGGGGACATTCCTCATTTCCTAGGAAATGGGGACAGGGCTCGATTCGAGCTGGCGCGCCGTCGCCTCGCCACGGCGTGCGGCGCATCGCCGACGATGGCGGCGTCGGCTACATTGACGCGATGAAACTCACGCCCGCCTTTTACCGCACCGCCGCCGTGTTCTCGGTGCTCTCCGCGGTCACGACGCTCGGCCTGATATTCCTGCCGCGGCTGTTCGCGCCCATCGACGGCTTCGAGGGTCGCATGGCGCGCGTGCACGACGGCTGGTACCAGCTGCGCGCGTGGATCTACCTCGCGCATCCCTTTCTCACGGGCACGGCAGGCCTCGCGATGTGCCTGCGAATCCGGGCGACCGCATCGGCGACGGCCCTGGTCGGCGCGGCGGGTTTCGCGATCTGGGCGTTCACCGAAGCGCTGCAGCAGTGCTTCACCTTGTTTGCCTTCGACCAGTGGCGGCTGGCATACACGGCCGGCGATGCGGCGATCCGCGCGCAGATGCCGACGCTGACGGTCCTGTACGACGAAGTGTGGGACGCCCTCTACGTGCTGCTGCTGATCGGATTCATGATCGGCAACGGCGCGCTCGGCGCCGCTTTCGTGCGCGGCCGCGGACTGACGCGCGCGATCGGTGTCTTCTTCATCCTCGCCGTCCTGCTCACGGTGTTCTTCTTCCTGCCCGAGATCGGCGTGCCCGTATCGCTCGGGCCACTCGATGCCTGGGTATATCCCGCGACGCAGCCGCTGGCGCGCGTGTTGATCGGCGTGTGGCTGTGGCGCTGGGCGGTTGAAGAATCCGGGAACCCGGATCTCGGGGCGGATCTCGGGGACATTCCTCGTTTTCTAGGAAAAGGGGACGCGGCTCGTGCTGAGTGAGAGGGGTGCGGGCGGGACGGAGCGCGGCCGGGGGAGGTGCGGCTTCTCGCGGCGGCCGATGCTGTGTGGCAGCGTGGGCTGAGGGGCGCCGGCTGACACGAAGATGGTTTTGGCGCAGTGAGTGTGGGGCGATGGCGAAGAGTCCCTTTGAAGCAGAGAGCCGGCTGCGTGCCTCGCCATGCCAAAGACCGCCGCTCCAGAGCCGCACCTCCCCCGTCCACGCTCCGTCCCGCTCCCACCGCCGCGGTCACTCACCTCGAGCCGCGTGCCAATTCTCCAAGCAACGAGGAGTGCCCCCAACAGGCTTTGGGAAGAGCGGACCCGACCGTGCGCTCTTCCCAAAGCATTGGGGGACATGCCTGATCTCGCGGCAACCAGGATCCGGGGCTCGATCGACGCGGTGACGGTGGACGCATGCGCGCCCGGGAGCCCGGACACGCGAGGTGTGGGCCTTCGCAGCGGCGGCTCCGGAGCACTTCCCCCGTGCAAAGCCGGCTCTCCGCTTCAAACGGACTCTTCGCCACCGCCCGACACTCACTGCGCCCAAACCGTCTTCGTGAGCGCCGGCGGCCATCCCCTAGCGAACAAAACTGCAATCAGCCGCCGCGGAGAAACCACACCTCGCGGGGCCGGGATCCCGGGCGCGCATGCGCCCCCCATCCCCACATCCATCCAGCCCCGTCCCCTTTTCCTAGGAAATCAGGAATGTCCCCTCAGCAGTCCTTCGAGCGGCCTCGCAGCCGCACTCCCCGGAAACACGCTCGAATCAAGCACGGCCGTCGATACATTCAAGTGATCGCGCAGCACGCCCTTCATGACGGAGCGCAGGTCGCGCGTCGGCTTCAGGTCCCGGCTCTCGTGCAGGTTCGCACGCGACAGGCCCGGCCAGTCGGCGATCACGCGCCCACCCGCCACCGCCCCACCTAACAGGAACGCCGCGGCACCCGTGCCATGATCCGTGCCGCGCGTGCCGTTGATTGCCGCGGTGCGCCCGAACTCGGTCGCGACCAGAACCACCGTGTTGCGCCACACGGGACCCAGCGATTCCTTCAGCGCCGCGAGGCCTGCGTCGAGCGCGCGCAGGCGCAGTGCCAGCTGCCCTTGCGCCCCGCCCTCGTTCGCGTGAGTGTCCCAACCCGTGGTGTCGAACATCGCGACGCGCGGACCGTCGTCGCGCTTGAGGAATCCCGCCGCGGCGCGCGCGGTCTCGGCGTATCGCGCGTTGTAGTTGCGCTTCACCTTTTCCTCGGTCTGGACCACGCCGTCCTTCATGTCCATGGCGGGCTCGGCATCGGCGTTCGCGGCAGCCTGGGCCTCGTTCGCGATCGCGTCACTCTCGAGCGCGTCCGCCAGGCGCTTCGAGAGCAATGGGTCGCGTGCGTAGAGATCGGTGATCCGCTGCAACGTGGCGTCGTCCAGGGCAGCGATCTTCGTGGGCGACCACGAAGCCACCTCGGCCGGCCCGCGCATCGCGAGAGGCACATTGGCGCCGAGCGCGACGCCGGCCTCGCGGGACTTCGCCATCGGCAAACTCGCCAGCGCGCGGTTGATCCAGCCGCTCGCCGAGCCGTGCGGACGCATGTCGCCGCTTTCGAGCACGTTCTGCGCATCGAAATGCGAGCGCTCGCGATAGCTGGTCGCCACCGCATGCAGCACCGCGAGTTCCTTTGCCTGGTAGCTCGCGTGCAGGAAGCCGAGCGCCGGATGCAGGCCGAACTCTGCGGACAATGGCAGCGCCGCGCCCTCGCCCGACCGCGACAGCGCAATCTGGCCTCGCAACGGCGCGTAGTCAGGGTCTCCGACCGGCGGCACGGCGGAAAGCCCATCGAGCGCGCCGCGCAACAGTACGAACACGAAGCGCGAATCGGTCGGCGCATTCGCCAGCGCGAAGCGGGATGCCACCAGCGTGCTCGCGCCGGCAAACAACGAGGTTTCGAGGAAGGATCGCCGTGAATGGTTGACCATCTGTGCCTCGTCAGCGCCGCATGAATTCGGGTGAGGCCAGCAGCAAGGTCAGCGCCTGCGCACCGCTCTCGGCGCGCGCGATGGCCGTCGCGGTTTCGCCGCTGAGCGTGGCGCCCAGCAGCTTCGGGGCGAGCTCGCGCGCATTGCGCGCATCGCCCATGCGCTGCGCGACGACGTCGGCCCACGCGATGCGCTTCAGCAGCGCGGATGAACCATCCCAGTCGGCGCTCGTGTCCGGCCAGCCGGCGGGCGAGCCCGGCATGAGATTGCGCTGCCCCAGCGCCTCGAACGGTTGCAGCGCGCGCCGCCCGTCGCGAATCGGAATGCCCAACGCGCGATAGGAAGAATAGATGTAATCCGACGGCGTCTTGAATTTCGCCAGCGGTTCAGCCCAGCTTTCGGGCGCCTCGATGAGAGCCGCGTAGACCTTGGGCAGATGCCCGCGCGAATCGAGCCATGCCTTCGTGAGCCGCTCGACGACGGCCGGCGGCGGATCGTCCGCGATGAAATGCCGCGCGAGTTTCCGCGCGATGTGACGCGCGGTCCTGGGGCTGGACGCGAGGTCACGCAGGATGTTCTCGCCCTGCTTCACGCCGTCATCGGCGTAAGTCTTGCCCAGCAACTTCTTCGCGCCGGGCTCGTGGAAGACTTCGCGGAACAGGAATTCGCCGGGCGTGCCGTTGTCGGCGCCGAGGCGCGCCAGCCGGCGGCTCATGTCCTGGCCGCCGATCGACCAGCCCGAGATCGCCTGCGCGAAGGTCGTCACGTCCGCCTGCGTGTAGCCGCCATCCACGCCGAGCGTGTGCAGCTCGAGGATTTCGCGCGCCAGGTTCTCGTTGATGTCCAGCTTGCGGTTGCCCTTGCCACGCCGCGCGGCGAATTGCGCGGCCCGCGAGTGCGGACCGATGGACGCGTGGTTGTCGAGATACAGCAGCATCGCGGGATGTTTCTCCACCGCGAGCAACAGGTCCGCGAAGTTTCCGGTGACGTGCGGCCGGATCGCCTCGCGTTCCATCGCGCCGGCCAGGCCGAGCACCGCGACCTTGTCGATGGAGACCGCGAAGTGGTTGGTCCAGAACTGCGTGAGCCGCTCGAGGAACGGACGATTCGTGCTCACGGCATGGTTGAAGCGCGCCACCGTTTCGTCGACGTACACCGGGCGATAGACGGCCGGCAGCTTGAGCGCGGCGGCAACCTGGTTGCCGTCTTCATCCTTGTCCTTCTTGTTTTCCCGGCGTTGTTCCATGACCTGCTGGCGCAGTTCGAGCACGCGGGCCAGGGTTTCGGCGGACGGTTTGAGGCCGGCGCCTTCGAGTTTGGGCGGCGCTCCTTTCAATTGGCGCCTCAGCCAGTCCCCGGGATCCGGGGCAACGACCTCCAGGTCGCCGGGCCGGGCACCGAGTCCGAAGCGATTGGCCGCAATGGCGGCCGCCAGGTCTTTTTGCGTCGCAGTCATGGGCTTACGGGGTTAACGCCTCACGGGGCCCGCGGTTGACCATCCCGGGCCAGCAAGCCGTCCATCCAGCGTTTGAGCTGCGGTTTCACATTCGCGGCCTCGAGCTCATCACGCGCCCCGCCCTTGCGCGTGCCGAGCAGACGGCCGTTGGCGTCGAACAGCGCCATCATCGGGTAGTTCTTCACGCGCACGCGGTCGATGAAATCGCGTGCGTCGGGCACGATGCGCCAGCGGAAATCGAAGCGCTTCGCGAAGGCGCGCGCCTCCTGCGGCTCGTCGAACGTGACGGCGAGGAAGTTCATGTGCGGCCGCTCGGCCGCGAACTCGTTCAGCGGTTGCGTTTCGAGGATGCAGGGCACGCAGGTCGAGAAGAAGAAGTTGATCAGCGTGGGTTTGCCCCTGAGGCTGGCCGACGTGACGCGGCGGCCCGCGAGATCCTTGAGGTCGAACGGCGGCAGCTCGGTGATCGGTGGATAGGGCGAAGCGCAGGACGGCATGCCGCGCTTGCGCACGGTCATCGTGATCTCCTTGCCGTCCGGCGAGCGATCCACGTCCGCGTGCGCGCCCGGCTCGCGCATTCCCGCCGTGAAACCCGCGAACGCCACCATGCGGCAGTCCAGGCTTCGGTACGCCATGCGTACGTTCGCACCGAACCCGAGGTTCTTGCGGAACATCTCCTCGGTGAGCGGCTTGTCGGCCGCGAACGCCGCACCGGGCCCGAGCAGCGCGAGACAGAGAACGATCGTACGTCGCATGGCGCTCATTATGGCGGAACACTCACGTAGGCGCTGCCGCGCTCGAGGAAGCGCAGCCGGCGGTGCTGATCGCGCGACAGGCCGATCCGCGTGCTGATGGCGAGGCGCACCGGCCGCCCGCGCATCGACTCGAGCCACAACGTGTGACCCGCCGTGAGGTCGAGGCCGGAGTGCTCGCGGCCGATGCCGAGCGCGGCACAGACGCGGCCCGGCCCGCGCGCCAGGTCGCGATCGCGGACACCGGGGCGGTTCGCGCGCATGAGTTCGATTCCCGCCAGCGGCTCGAGCGCGCGGATCAGCACGGCGGCACCGGTGCCGTCCGCCTCGGCGGCGAGATTGAGCGTGAGACAGGCTCCGTAGACCAGCCGGACGTAGGCGGTGCCGCGCGGCGCGAACAACGGCGCGTTCGCGGTAGTTAGTCCGGGGCGCGCGTAGCCGGTGGGATCCCCCGGCGGGTAGGCCTCGGTTTCGACGATGCGCCCGGACACGAGACCGGACGGCGAAGCGTGCACCAGGCGTTTGCCGACCAGGAACCGCGCCAGCGCCACGGTCGCGACCGGCAGCGAACGTCGCGCGAGGTGTGTCATGCGCCGAAGTTTGGCAGTATCGGGCCGGGCACGGGCGACGAGGAGCGGGGATCGCGATGCGGATGTCACGCGGATGGTTTTGTACGTTGGCGCTGGCCATGCTGAACGCGGTCGTGCCGGCGGCGACGACCCCGGCGCCAGCTCCGCCCGCCGCGGAAGCCGCCCTGCCCGAGTGGCTCTTCCCGATCGACCCGAACTCGATCCGCCCGCCCAAGGATCCGCCGAAGCTCGACGACAAGGAGGCGCTGACGCTGCCGCACAGCAAGGAGAGCTTCACGGCCGCGCGCATCGCCGACCGTTTCAATCCGCCCGACTGGCATCCGGAAGATCACGGACCGATGCCGGACGTGGTGGCGAAGGGCCGCAAGCCGGATGTGTGGGCCTGCGCGTTCTGCCACACGCCCACCGGCCAGGGCCGGCCGGAAAACTCGCCGCTGGCGGGGCTGCCCGAGGAGTACATCCGCCAGCAGCTGAAGGACATGCGCAGCGGCGCGCGTCCGCCGGTCGGGCCGAAGGAATACGTTCCCAACCAGGCGATGGCGAAGATCGCGCGCGCGATGAACGACCGGGAAATCGACGAGAGTGCGAAGTACTTCGCGCAGCTGAAGCTGCGGCGCCACGTGTGGGTGGTCGAGAGCCTGCGCATCCCGCGCGCCGAGCCTGCCGCGTGGATCTACCAGGAATGGAACGGCACCGAGGACATCGAGGGTCGCCTGCTCGAGGTGACCAATGCGCTCGACCGCCACGAACGCCGCGACGACCGGCTCGAATACACGGCCTACGTGCCGCCGGGCAGCCTGAACCGCGGCAAGCGCCTGGTGACCACCGGCGACGGCAAGACGGTGAAGTGCGCGACCTGCCACGGGACGACGCTGAAGGGGATGGAGAACGTGCCACCGATCGCCGGCCGCTCGCCTTCCTATCTACTGCGCCAGTTGCTGGCCTTCAAACACGGCGTGCGCGACACCGCGACCGCGAAGCTGATGGGCCCGAGCGTCGAGAAGCTCGAGCTGGCCGACATGGTGGATGTCGTGGCGTACCTGGGGTCGTTGTACCCGTAGGTGGGGTTGCAACCTAGCCCAGCGCCCGCTCCAGGCTGTCCATGAGCGCCAGCGTGCCCCGCTCGCGGCTGCCGCCATCCTCGTAGCCGTCCAGGAACGCGCCCTGCTCGGTGACGATGAGCTTCGTGCCGCGCCCGGCGGCCACGAACTCGATGGTCGCGAGGGAAACCGAGATCTTCTTGCCCAGCCAGTGCATCTCGTATGCATAGACGAGGCGCCGGTCGGGCACGATGTCGAAGTAGATAGCCTCGAAGCGGGATTCAGAGCCGTCCGCGAAACGGCCGTCGAGCCGGTCGCGACCGCCCACGCGCACGTCCATCTCGCGCAGCTGCTCGGTCCACTTGTCCGGCGGACCGCTGAACCAGCGCGCCTTCACCTCCGGCTTCGTCCAGGCCCGAAAAACCAGCGACGGGTCGAAGTCGAGCCTGCGCTCGATCGTGAAACTGGCGTGTTTGATCGACCGGGCGCTCGAGATCATGGCACCTCCCTTCCTCGATTCTGACACTTGTGCGGGGGGAACGGTCGCGCGCGTTCCCGCATTGACATGGCGGGAGACAGTCCAAGGGGAATACACATGCGATACCGGTTGTTTGCGGCCGCCACGGCCGCCCTGCTCTGCGCCAGTGCCGGAGCACATGATTTTCTGAATGATCTTGCCGTCGACGCCCATGCCTTGCGCCAGGTACGCGAGGGCCGCAACACGTTCCGTTACGCCACCTTCGGCGACGAAGCGTTCTGGGGTGACGGCCTCGGCCTGCATCTCGCGCTCGCAGGCGCCGCGAACGGCGGCACGGGTCCCGGCGTTTCACCGGCCACGGCGCTCGCGGTCGGCCTGAAAGTCGACGTGGACGCGCTGCCGCGCTCGCTGCAGAAATCCATCGCGCGCGGACAGGTCGATCTCGATGACCCGGCGACGACGCTGGCGCTGCTCAGGCTCGACGCGGTGGTCGGAATCACGGGCTTCTTCGACAAGCAGGGCCGTATCACGTCGATGGGTATCCAGTGCTCGCTGTGTCACTCGACAGTCGACAACTCCTTCGCCACCGGCATCGGGCACCGGCGCGACGGCTGGGCGAACCGCGACCTCAACGTCGGCGCGATCATCGCGCTCGCGCCCCGGCTCGAAGGCGTCGCCACGTTGTTAGGCACCGACGTCGCCGACCGTGCGCGCGGTGCTGAACTCGTGGGGCCCGGGCAAGTTCGACGCGGCGCTGTTCGTGGACGGCAAGCCGTTCCGCCCCGACGGCAAATCCGCCTCGGTACTGATCCCGCCCGCGTTCGGGCTCGCGGGCGTGAACCTGCACACCTGGACCGGGTGGGGTGGCGTCTCGCACTGGAACGCTTTCGTCGCGAACCTCGAGATGCACGGCCAGGGCACGTTCATCGATTCCCGACTCGACGATGCGGAGAAGTTCCCGATTGCGGCGCGCGAGGGGTTCGGGCACGTGCGCGCGGAGGAGGACCTGATAACCCCGCTGCTGCCCGGCCTGCAGCTGTACCAGCTCTCCCTGGCGGCGCCGGCCGCGCCGCGCGGCAGCTACGACCGCCGGGCGGCGAAGCGCGGCGAATCCGTGTTCAACGGCAAGGCCCGGTGCGGCACCTGCCACGTACCGCCGCTGTACACCGAGCCGGGCTGGAACATGCACACCGGCGCGGAGATCGGCATAGACGAGTTCCAGGCGTCGCGTTCGCCGGATGAGCGGTACCGGACCTCACCACTCCAGGGGCTGTGGACGCATGCCACCGGCGGCTATTACCACGATGGACGCTTCGCGACGCTGGCGGCGGTGATCAACCATTACGATGGCCACTTCGCGTTAGGCCTAACGTCCGGAGAGAAAGCCGACCTGGAGCAGTTCCTGAAATCCCTGTAGGACGCTACGATGCGGCATGGAGGTCATCGACCAGCGCCGCCGTGATCTCGGCGGCTTCGAAGTGGGGCGCGTGTTGCCGTTCACGCGCCGGCACATGGTCGGTCCCTTCATCTTCTTCGATCACATCGGCCCGGTGGAATTCGCGCCGGGCATTCCGAAATCGGTCGATGTGCGGCCGCATCCGCACATCGGCCTCGCCACCGTCACCTACCTGTTCGCCGGCGAGATCATGCATCGCGACAGCGTGGGCGTGCAGCAGGCCATCCAGCCCAACGAGGTCAACTGGATGATCGCGGGACGTGGCATCACGCATTCCGAGCGATTCGAGAAGGCACGGGCGGTCGGCGGCCTGATGCACGGCATCCAGGCCTGGGTCGCCCTGCCCCGGGAATACGAGGAAGTCGAACCGTCGTTCGGACATTTCGGGTCGGACCAGTTGCCCGTGCACGAGGACGCGGGCACGCGCACGCGCCTGCTCGCGGGGTCGGCTTTCGGCCTGATGTCGGACGTCACCACGCACTCGCCTCTTTTCTATGCGCATTGGGAGCTCGCGGCCGGGGCCCGCGCGGCGCTGCCGTCGAAGTATTCCGAGCGGGCGCTGTATGTCGCCGCGGGCGAGATCGAACTGCGAGGCCGGCGCTACGGCGCGGGCAAGATGCTGGTGTTCGAAACCGGCGAGGACAGCACCATCACGGCAACGCAGCCCGCGACCGTCATGGCGCTCGGCGGTGAGCCCGTGGGCGAACGCTTCATCGAGTGGAACTTCGTGTCGTCGTCGAAGTCTCGCATCGACCAGGCCAAGGCCGATTGGCGCGCCGGGCGCATGAAGCTGCCGGACTACGACAACCAGGAATTCATTCCACTCGCCTGACATGCGCCACACGCTCCTCCTCCTGCTGGCGCCGCTGCTGCTCGCCGGCTGCATCACCACGCCGCCGTCGCTGTCCGCGCAGATCGTCGTGCGCGAGGTGCCGTTCACGCCCGACAGCGGTTCGATCGCGATCCGCTGCGGCATGCTCATCGACGGCGTCGGCAACTTCGCGCGCAACCTGACGCTGGTGGTGATCCGCGACGGGCGCATCACCAAAGTCACCGCCGACGCGAGCGCGAATGCCGCCGCGGCGACACACCTGCCGGTGCTCGATCTCACCGAATACACCTGCCTGCCCGGCCTCATCGACATGCACACGCATCTCACGGACCGGCCCGAGGACACCGCGGATCTCACGCAGGTGTTCAGCCGCAGCGACGAGGAAACGCTGCGCCAGGGGCAGCAGAACGCGGCGGCGACGCTGCTCGCCGGATTCACCGGCGCACGCAATGCCGGCACGTACACGTTCGGCGCCGACTACGCACTGCGCGACGTCATCAACCGCGGCCGGGCCATCGGCCCGCGCATCCAGGCCAGCGGTCCGTACCTGACGATTCCGCATGGCGGCGGCGACCTGTTCGTACCGGGCTTCAAGGAGCCCGAGGGCAGCGAGCGGTTTCACGCCGGCGTGGCGCGCGGCCCGGAGGAATTCCGCGCGCGCGCGAAAGACCTGATCAATGCGGGCTCGGATGTGCTCAAGGTCATCGCGTCGGGCGCGGTGCTGGCGTTCGGCGGCGTGCCGGGCGCGCCGGAGATGACGCAGGAGGAGATTGCGGCGGTGGTCGAGGTGGCGCACGACAACGGCAAGAAGGTCGCGGCCCACGCGCACGGCGCGGAGTCGATCCGCATGGCCATCGCGGCGGGCGCGGATACCATCGAGCACGCGTCGTACCTCGACGACGCCGGCATTGCCGATGCGCTCAAGCGCGGCAATGTCGCGCTGTCGATGGACGTGTACAACGGCGATTACATCGACACCGAGGGCCGGCGCATGAAGTGGCCCGAGGAATTCCTGCGCAAGAACGTGGAAACCACCGAGGTCCAGCGAGAGGCCTTCACGAAGGCTGTGAAGGCCGGCGTGCCCATCGTGTACGGCACGGACTCGGCGGTCTATCCACACGGGTTGAATGCCCGCCAGTTCCCGATCATGGTCCAGCGCGGCATGACGCCGATGCAGGCGATCAAGTCGGCGACCGAAGTGTCGTCTCGCTACATGGGCTGGGATGCGGACATCGGCACGCTCGAACCGAAGAAGTTCGGGGACCTGATCGCGGTGCGCGGCAATCCGCTGGCCGATATCACCGCCTTGCAGGACGTGGTGGCCGTGATCAAAGGCGGCATCGTTTTCAAAGTCCCGTAATTGGTGCCGGAGTTGAAAAACAGGAATTAGCATCGACGACCACTCCGGCTTCGATGTCGAACCCCGCTAATTCCTGTTTTTCAACTCCGGCACCAATTCCGGGCAGCTTAATCAAGCGCCCACCTATCTCGGGCGCAGCATCGTCGCAACCGTGAGCTCGCCGATCTTGCGGCCCATCTCCTGCCCGGCTACCGTCGAAAAGCGGTAGTGGAACCCCGCCCAGATGCGCGCGTTCGACACCTCGTTCGCGTAATCATCGAGACTCGTGAAGCGGCGCGTGACGCCGGGCGCGGTTGGACTCGTGATCGTGACCTCGCCGATCTCCTCGCCCACCACGCCGCGCATCACCGCGGCCACGGCCGCCGACGTGATGCAATGAGCGCAGGGATACTCGGGATGCATCGGCGTATCCGACAGCGGCAGCCAGCCGGCTTCGCGCGGCGTGGCCGGATTGCCGGTGATGTCCGCATTGCGGATCGCCGTGACCGGCCGCCAGAAGTTGTAGGTGTACTTCGCCTCGAACACCGCGATGTACGCATCCATGCCGGCCACCGACGCCAGTGCATACAGCCGCGCGCAGTCGAGCAGGTTCATCTTCCGTTGCTGCGCCACCTGCTGCACCAGCGGATTCCAGGTGCGCGCGCCGGTCAGCAACCAGACTTTCGCCGCCGCGGTCTGGTCGGCCGTGCGCGTCCTGCTGGCGAGCGCGCCGACTTCGCGAATCTCGTTGAAGTCGCGCGTCCAGATTTCCGACGTCAGCGAAGGCGGCGGGCCGGCGCGAAATTGCGCGGCGCTCGTCATGACCCAGGGCGTGTACTCACCGACGGTCGAGCTCACGACCGGCGCCGTAACCACATACACACCGGGCTGGGTGATCGGCCGCCACGTGTCGACGCGTTCGCTGCCGTCATTTGCACGCAGCGCAATCAGGTCCGTCGCGGCCTTGCGGCCGAGGATCAACCCGCGTTCCTTGGGATTGCCTTCCTGGACCTCACCCAGCATCCGTGCCAGCGTCTTCTCGAGCGCCGCTTTTTCCTCGGGATAGAGCGCCAGCAGCACCGTGTAGCCCGCCACCGCGGCCGCGGCCTCCGGCGACGTGCGCCGGTCGGCGACGAGACTCAACCGGTAGGGCTGATAGCGACGCTCGATCGCGTTCACCGCCTCGAACATGGCGACGTGCAGCAGCGACAACGCGCGGGAGTGAACCGGGCTCGTGAGCTTCTGGCTGGTGGCGATGGCGTCGGCCTGCGCATTCCAATCCATGATCACGTCGGCCCGGGCGGTGGTGGCCGCCAGTGCCGCCCAGATCAGCGTCACTGCCGCGACGCGCCATGAAGTCTTTACGTTCATCGGAATCTCCCCGGTGTGTTGGCCGGGCGCCATCAGAACCCCCGGCTGCCCGCGCCGTCACGAAACTGTGCGCAAAGTTTGCCGAAATCGCACCGAAAGCGGTCGCGCGACTGACTCCATGGGGTATGTTTTCGCCCGATGAACCGCTTCATCGGACTGTTCCTGCTGATCGCCTGCGCCGCGTCCCCCGCGAGCGCGTCCGGCGAGTCGCTGGCCATCCGCGGCTATGACCCCGTGGCCTACTTCACCCTGCAGCGCGCCACGCCGGGCGACGCCCGGTTCGAATATTCCTGGGACGAACACGTGTACCGCTTCTCCAGCGCCGCGCACCGCGAGGCTTTCATCAAGGACCCGGTACGCTACGCGCCACAATTCACGAATTATTGCGCCGTCGCGTTGTCGCGCGGCGAGCGCCAGCCGGTGAATCCCGAGTACTGGCTGATCAGCGACGGCAAGTTGTACCTTTTCGGTAAATCGGCGGGACCGGCGCTGTTCGCCAGGGATCCGGCCATCCTCGAGCGCGCCAATCGCAATCGGCCCCTGCTCCGCGACGCCCGCGCGCCCGCGCCTCAGTAGAGTCCCGCCTTGCGCAGGCCCTCGCGCAGGTGTTCGAGATCGCGCGACTTCACGAACTTGCTGCCGTAGCTGGCCGGCTCGAACGTCGGATCCGTGCGCCGGATGGTATCGACGACGACGGCCGCCTCCTCGTTGCGCCCCAGCTGCGCCAGGGACGCCGCCAGGATCACGTTGCTGAAATGCGCCTCTTCGCTGCTGAGCAGGTTGATGCGTGCCTGTTCGATCGCCGACTCGTAGCGCTTCTTCAGGTAGTAAGCCAGGCTCAATGCAAAGCGATCGAAGGCATTCAGCGCCGGATCGATGCGCTGCGCGAGCTCCAGCGATTCGATGGCGGCATCGGTCCGGCCCAGCCACACCAGGATGTTGCCGCGGCCCGCCAGCGCTTCCGCGTCGCTGGGATTGAGCTCGATGGCGCGGTCGATCTCGCGTTCGGCTTCGTCGAACTGGTTATAGGCGATGTACACGCGACCGAGCAGGATGCGCGCCTTCACGTCGCGCGCATCGAGCGCCAGGGCCTTGTTCGCCTCGTCGCGCGCGCGTTCCCAATAGGTTTCGGGGGACTCGGCCCAGCCCATCGAGATCGCGATGTGGAACGTGTCGCCGAGCGCCGAGTGCGCGGCGGCATAGTCCGGGTCGCGCGCCTGCGCCTCGCGCAGCAGCCTGCGTGCCTCGACGATGCCGGCGCGTGTCGGGCGTCGCAGTGCCGGCCGCGCGCGCAGCACGAGGTCGTAGGCGTCGAAGGTGGCCGCGGGCTTGATCGCGACGCGCCGCTGCTCGAACTCGGTGACGCGTACCGAGAGCGCGCCGGCGATTTCACCCGTGATCCGGTCCGGCAGGTAGATCGCGCCCACGCGCGGCTCCTCGAAGATGGACGACCACAATACGCGGCCGCGCTCGTCGACCAGCTGCGCGCTCACGCGCACCCGGTCCGCCGTATGGCGCACGCTGCCTTCCACCTGGTAGCGCACGTTGAGCGTGCGCGCGATCTCGCCGGGCCGTACCGCCGCGCCGCGATAGCTGGCCACGGCGTTCCATGACATGACCGTGAGTCCCGAGAAACGCCCGAGCGACTGGATCAGGTCCTGGGTCAGGCCGTCGGACAGATAGTCGAGTGCGGGCTCGCCCTGGTTCTGGAACGGCAGCACCGCGATCGCCGGCCGCTGTTCGGAGATCGCTTCGGCATCCGGCTTGCGGCCCATCGTGAGCCACAGACCCGCGACGACCACGATCAACGCGCCGGGGATGATGAGGCCGTATTTCCAGCGCCAGCGCAGTGGATGCACACCGGGCGCGTTGCGCCGCTCTGCGGGGGCAGTCGATGGCACGAAACGATATCCGCGCCGCGGAACGGTGACGATCAACGTGGCGCCGGCGTCGCCGAGCGCGCGGCGCAGCTCGCCGATGCTCTGCACGAGGGTGTCATCGGTCACGATGAGGTTCGGCCACACTGCCGCGAGCAGCTCTTCCTTGGAGATCAGCCGCTCCGGATTCTCGGCGAGGAACCGCAGGACCGCGAAGGTCTTGGGACGGAGTGAAACTTCGCGGCCGTCGAGCAGCAGCAAGCCACGCGTGAGATCGAGCACGAAACGCCCGAAGCTCAACCTGTTCGCCGGAGTTTCGCCGTCCGGATTGCTCATGTCCCGCGATCATGACGGCAGCAAGCTTGGCTGCGCAATCGGTGACGCGGCAAACTAGGCGCCGGTTCCAAGCGGAAGTACCCCATGCAGCTCATCTGGCTCGGTGTCGCGATCGCCGCGACGGTCGCGTATCACGTCGTGCTCAAACTCACGCCCGTGGGGGCGAATCCCTATTTGTCACTCGCGGTGACCTATATGGTCACGACCGCCGTGTTCGTGATTGCGTACGCGGTCATGCCGGGGCCGGTGGCCTTCCGCGCCGCGCTGGGCGAGCTCAACTGGACGGCCCTCGCGCTCGGAGTGGTGGTGGTGTTCCTCGACTTCGGCTTCTTCATGCTCTACCGCGGCGGCTTCGACGTGAGCCTGGGGCAGCTGATCACGCAGTCCGCCGGCGCGCTGTTGCTGCTGCTGGTCGGCGTGGCGTTCTTCTCGGAAAAGCTCTCGCTGACCAACGTCGGCGGCATCCTGCTGTGCATCGCCGGCCTTTGGCTGATCAACAAGAAATAGAATTTGGTGCCGGAGTTGGTGCCGGAGTTAAAAAACGGGAATTAGCGGGATCTGACGTCGACGCCGGAGTGATCGTCGGCGCTAATTCCCGTTTTTTAACTCCGGCACCAACTCCGGCACCAACTCCTACGCCGCTTCGTCGTGCGGATCCTGCGCGCGTGCTTCAAGGTTCGACACCAGCCACTTGCGCGCTTCCGCGGCGGACCATCCCTTCCGCGTCGCATAACTCTGCATCTGGTCGAGATCGATCGGCCCCACCGCGAAGTACTTCGACTCCGGATGCGCGAAGTACCAGCCGCTGACCGCGGCAGTCGGGTACATCGCGAAGCTCTCGGTGATCTTGATGTCCACCGAGCGCTCGACGTCGAGCATCTGCCACAACGTGCCCTTCTCGGTGTGATCGGGGCAGGCGGGATAACCCGGCGCCGGGCGAATGCCGCGATAGGATTCCTGGATCAACTGCTCGTTGGTGAGCCGCTCGTCGGGTGCGTAACCCCACAATTCGCGGCGAACGCGCAGGTGCAGCGCCTCGGCGGAAGCCTCCGCGAGACGATCCGCGAGCGACTTCAGCAGGATGTCGTTGTAGTCGTCGTGCGCCTGGGCGAACCGCTCGAGATGTTTCTCGATGCCGATTCCGGCGGTCACGGCGAACGCACCGAGGTAATCGACCTTGCCCGAATCCTTCGGCGCGATGAAATCCGACAGCGCGTAGTGAGGCTGCCCCGCGGGCTTGCTCTTCTGCTGGCGCAGGTGTTGCAGCCGATGCAGTACGCGCGCGCGGCTCGCATCGCTGTAGACCTCGATCTCCTCGTCGACGCTGTTGCAAGGGAAGAACCCGACGACCGCGCGCGCCGTCAGCCAGTGCTCGCGCAGGATGGTCGCGAGCATTTCCTGCGCATCCTTGTAGAGCGACTTCGCGGCCGCGCCACGCAGCGGGTCTTCGAGGATGTCGGGGAATTTGCCATTGAATTCCCAGGCATTGAAGAACGGCATCCAGTCGATGTACGGCGCCAGCGACGCGAGCGGCACGTCGTTGAACACCTTCGTCCCCAGGAACCGCGGCACGGGCGGCGAGTAGTTCGCCCAGTCCGGCTTGAAACGGTTGTTGCGCGCCTGCCCGAGCGTCATCTGCGCGCCCTTCACTTTCTTGCCCGCATGCTGTTCGCGGCGGCGCACGTTCTCGGCCTTCACCTCGGCGACGTACGCGGGCTTCATCTCGGGCGTGACGAGCTGGCGGCACACGCCCACGGCGCGCGACGCATCCTTCACGTACACGACGGGGCCTTCGTAATGCGGATCGATCTTCACCGCGGTGTGCGCGGGCGAAGTCGTGGCGCCGCCGATCAGCAGCGGTACGGTGAACCCGCGGCGCTGCATCTCGCCGGCGATGTAACTCATTTCCTCGAGCGACGGCGTGATCAGGCCTGACAACCCGATCATGTCCGCGCCGAGCTTCTCGGCGGTGTCGAGGATCTTGGCGGCCGGCACCATCACGCCGAGATCGACGATCGCGAAGTTGTTGCACTGGAGCACGACGCCGACGATGTTCTTGCCGATGTCGTGCACGTCGCCCTTCACGGTCGCCAGCACCACCGTGCCATTCGTCTTCTGCACGCCGTCGGCCAGTGCTTCGATGAACGGGATCAGGTGCGCGACCGCTTTCTTCATCACTCGCGCGGACTTGACCACCTGCGGCAGGAACATCTTGCCGGAGCCGAACAGGTCGCCGACGACGTTCATGCCGTCCATGAGCGGGCCTTCGATCACGTGCAGGGGATGCGCAGCCTCGAGCCGCGCCTCTTCCGTGTCTTCGATGATGAACTGGTCGTTGCCCGACACGAGCGCGTGCGACAGGCGCTCCTTCACCGGCAGGCTGCGCCAGGCGAGGTCTTCCTTGCGTTCGCGTCCGCCGCCTTCCTTGTAGGTAGTCGCGATCTCCAGCAGGCGCTCACCGGCGTCGGGGCGGCGATTGAGGATCACGTCTTCGACGCGATTGCGCAGCTCGATCGGAATCTCTTCATAGATCGCGAGCTGGCCGGCATTCACGATGCCGAAGTCCATGCCGTTCTGGATCGCGTGGTACAGGAACACCGAGTGCATGGCCTGGCGCACGGGCTCGTTGCCGCGGAACGAGAACGACACGTTGCTGACGCCGCCGGAGATGTGCGAACCCGGGCAGCGCTTGCGGATCTCGCGCGCCGCCTCGATGAACGCGAGGCCGTAGCCGTTGTGCTCCTCGATGCCGGTCGCGATCGCGAAGATGTTCGGATCGAAGATGATGTCCTCGGCCGGGAAGCCCACCTTTTCGGTGAGCACCTCGTATGAGCGCTCGCAGATCGAGATCTTGCGCTCGAGCGTGTCGGCCTGGCCTTTCTCGTCGAAGGCCATGACGACCACGGCCGCGCCGTAGTTGAGGCAGGCGCGCGCGTGTTTGATGAAGGCTTCTTCGCCTTCCTTCAGCGAGATGGAATTGACGACACCCTTGCCCTGGATGCACTTGAGGCCGGCTTCGATGACCGTCCACTTCGAGGAGTCGATCATCACCGGCACGCGCGCGATGTCGGGCTCGGCGGCGATGAGATTGAGGAAACGGACCATCGCCGCTTCCGAATCCAGCATGCCCTCGTCCATGTTGACGTCGATGATCTGCGCGCCGTCCTGCACCTGTTGCCGGGCGATCGACAACGCCGCGGGATAGTCGTTGGCCTCGATGAGCTTGCGGAATTTCGCGGAGCCCGTGACGTTGGTGCGTTCGCCCACGTTCACGAAGCGGATGTCGTCGGTCAGGTTGAAGGCCTCGAGACCGGAGAGTTTCAGCTTTCCGGTGGGTTCCGTCTGTTTGCGCACGGGCTCGCAGCGCACGCGCTCCGCGATCGCACGAATGTGCTCGGGAGTCGTGCCGCAGCAGCCGCCGACGAGATTCAGGTGGCCATGATGGGCGAGCTCGCCGAGAACCTTGGCGGTGTCGGCCGGCGCCTCGTCGTATTCGCCGAAGGCGTTGGGCAGGCCCGCGTTGGGATACACGCCGACGTTCGTATCGGCGAGGCGCGACAGCTCCTCGACGTACGGCCGCAGCTGTTTCACACCCAGCGCGCAATTGAGCGAAATGGTGATGGGCTTCGCGTGTTTCACCGAGGCCCAGAAGGCCTCGACCGTCTGGCCCGAGAGCGTGCGCCCGGATGCATCGGTGATCGTGCCGGAGATGATGATGGGCAGATCGACGCCCGCGGCGTCGAGCGTCGCACGCACGGCGTAGATGGCCGCCTTCGCGTTCAGCGTGTCGAAGATGGTCTCGATGAGGATGGCATCGGCGCCGCCTTCGATGAGCGCGCGCGTGCCCTCGCTGTAGGTCGCGTTGAGCTGGTCGAACGAGACGCCGCGAAAACCCGGGTCGTTCACGTCGGGCGAGATCGAGGCCGTGCGGTTCGTCGGGACCGAGCGCGCCCGCGACATAGACCTTGCGGCCGAGGCGCGCGCCCTCTTCGTCGGCGACGCGGCGCGCCAGCTGCGTCGGCGGCGAGGTTGAGCTCGTACACGGATGCCTCGAGGCCGTAGTCGGCCATCGAAGTCGAATTGGAGTTGAACGTGTTGGTGCTGATCAGGTCGGCGCCGGCGTCGATGAACTGCCGGTGGATGTCGGCGATCAACTCCGGCTGCGTCAGGACCAGCAGGTCATTGCAGCCCTTGAGCTCGCGCGGCCAGGCCTTGAAGCGTTCGCCCCGATAGGCCGCCTCGTCCAGCTTGTGCTTCTGGATCATCGTGCCCATCGCGCCGTCGAGAATGACGATGCGCTCGGCAAACAACCGGCGCAACGATGCGGCGCGCTCCTGCTGGACTCATCAACCCACCTTGCGGTCGAGTTGCTTCGGCCGCGCTCCGAGCGCATGGCAGATTGCGTAGGTGAGCTCGGAGCGGTTCAGCGTATAGAAGTGGAACTGATCCACGCCGTGCCGCTGCAGCATGTGCACCTGCTCGATGGCGACCGCCGCCGAGATCAGCTTGCGCGTTTCCGGGTTCTCTTCGAGACCGTCGAAGCGGTGCTCCAGCCAGTCGGGAATGGAGGCGCCGCAGCGTTTCGCGAAACGCGTGATCTGCGGGAAACGCGTGATCGGCAGGATGCCCGGCACGATGGGTGCGTCGATGCCGCGCGCGGCGCAGGTGTCGCGGAAGCGCAGGAACAGCTCGGTGTCGTAGAAGAACTGCGTGATGGCGCGCGACGCGCCCGCGTCGATCTTGCGTTTCAGGTTGTCGAGGTCGAATTCCATGCTCGGCGCTTCCGGATGTTTCTCCGGGTACGCTGCCACGGAAATCTCGAAGTCGCCGACGGATTTCAACCCCTTCACGAGGTCAGACGCGAACGCGAAGCCGTCGGAACGCGGCTCATACTTGACGACGCCCGCCGGCGGATCGCCGCGCAACGCGACGATGTGGCGGATGCCCTGGTCCCAGTACTTGCGCGCGATGTCGAGGACTTCGCCCTGGCTCGCGCCGATGCAGGTCAGGTGCGGCACGCAATCGAGCTCGGTCTCCTTCTGGACTCGCGACACGACGTTGTGGGTGCGCTCGCGCGTGGAACCATCGGCGCCATAGGTCACCGACACGAACTTCGGGCTGAGCGGTTCGAGGTATCGGATGGATTCCCAGAGCGTCTTTTCCATCGCCTCGTCGCCGGGCGGGAAGAACTCGAAGGAAACGGAGACGGGCTTCCGTGTCATGAAATTCCTGATGGCTGCCATATGGTTACGTAATAGAGAGACTAACGCACCAGCGGGAGCGCGTTGGTGCCAAATCTTGACTATGGATGGGCTTCTTTTAGCATGTTTGAACTAGTTTTCTTTGGAATATAGGTCATGGCAACGCAAAAACTGGACAAGGTCGACGCAAAGATCATGCAGATCCTGTCCGAGGACGGACGGATAAGCTGGCGAGACGTCGCGGAAAAGATCGGCTTGTCGTTGACCCCCACCCTGCGCCGGATCCGCCGCCTCGAAACCGACGGCTACATCACCGGCTACACCGCCCAGTTCGACGAACAGAAACTGGGCTTCGGCATCACGATGTATGTCTGGGTGACGCTGGAGCGCCAGGTCGAAGAAACCCTCAAGGTGTTCGAGCGTCGCATTGCCGACGTGCCCGAGGTGATGAGCTGCTATCTGATGACGGGCGAAGCCGACTATGTTCTGCGCATCGTGGTTCCCGATCTGCCGAGCTACCAGCGCTTCATGCTCGATGTGCTGACGCGCATCCCGGGTGTGTCGCGCATCCAGTCGGGTCTCGCCATCAAGCCGGTGTTCCATCGGGCCGCGCCGCCCATTCCACGATGAAGAATGGCTACTATCGGCCGACCCTATGAATCGCCACTTGCTGATCGCCGTCCTCGCGGCGTGCGCAGCTGTTCGCCCCGGCCATGGCAGCGGAGCCTGCCGCCCGGTCCCGCGAGGTGCTGGCCAGCGCTCGATGCGGTGTTCGAGAATTTCATGCGCGAGCACCACGTGCCCGGGACTGGTGTTCGGCGTGGTGAACGGCGGAAAGCTGGTGTATGTGCGCGCCTTCGGCGTGCAGGACACAAAGACGAACACACCCGTGAACGCGGACAGCGTGTTCCGCATCGCATCCATGTCGAAACAGATGGTCGCGCTGGCGGCGCTCAAGCTGCGCGACGCGGGCAAACTCGAGCTTGACGCGCCGGCCGAGCGTTACATCCCCGAGCTCGCGAAGCTGCACTACCCCACCTCCGACAGCCCGAAGATCCTCGTGCGCGACCTGCTGTCGCACGCCGCGGGCTTCGTCACGGACGATCCCTGGGGCGACCGCCAGCTCGACATGAGCGAAGCGGACTTCTCGCGCTTCGTTGCCGCCGGCGTGCCGTTCTCGCGCGCGCCCGGCATGGCCTACGAATACTCCAATTTCGGCTACGCGCTGGTTGGCCGGCTCGTGACGAACACCGCCCACCGCAACTACGCCGACTACGTCACCGGGAATCTGCTCGAACCGCTGGGCATGAATGCGACCACATTTGACATCGCGAAGATTCCGGCCGAACACCGTGCCATCGGCTATCGCTGGGAAAACGACGCCTGGAAGGAGGAGCCCGCGCTCGGTCCCGGAACTTTCGGCGCGATGGGTGGAATGGCCACGAGCGCGAACGACTACGCGCGCTACGTCGCGTGGGTGCTGTCGGCCTGGCCGCCGCGAGACGGCGCGGACAGCCGGATCCTGCGGCGCGCCAGCGTGCGCGAGATCGCGCGTCCGCAGACTTATGCGACGGTGATCGCGCCCACCGATCCGGCGGGATGCGCGCGCTCGGCCTCGTATGGCTTCGGCGTCATTCCGTTCACGGATTGCATCCTCGGCACGCACTTTGGCCACTCGGGTGGACTGCCGGGATTCGGCTCGAACGTGTTGTTCGTTCCGAATCGCGACCTCGCGGTGTTCGCGTTCGCGAACCGCACGTATACGCCGGCGTCGCGCGTGGTGCGGGAAGCGGCCAATCTGCTGGTGAAATCCGGAGCCTTTCCCGCGCGGCAGCCGCCGCTGGCCCCGGGGCTGGCCGCCCTGCTCGCCGCGGCCACGCGCATCTACGCGAGCGGCGACGTCATGACCGAACTCGAGTCGCTCGCGATGAACGTCCTGCTGGATCGCGACGCCGCACTGCGCAATGGCGAGCTCGCGAACCTGAAGGAACGGCTCGGCACCTGCGCCGCGCCGCCCGACCCGGCGAGCGACACCGCGATGTCGGGAAAATTCGAGCTCGCCTGCGAGCGTGGCACCCTCAAGATCGATCTCATCCTCGCCCCCACCTCGCCGCCAACGCTGCAGAAGCTCGAATTCTCGCCGTGACCTTCCGGTTTTCCGACACGCGCACCTCGTCCGGGGCGTGAATCCGGTGTGTCGGAACAGTCCGACACTCACTAACAAAATTGTGAGACTCCGCCGATTTCGGCGCGATCCATATCCTGCGTCAATACGCGCCGCGGCCTAACCGCCAGTCGAGCGCGTCGCGACCCGCAGGGTTCGATCCGGTTCAACTCACGACTGTTGGTTAGGGCATGACCAGAAACAGATTCTCGCAAACTGAACTCAAGAAGGCGCCGACCGGCATTCAGGGACTCGATGACATCACTTATGGCGGCCTGCCCGCCGGCAGGCCGACGCTCGTCTCCGGGGGACCCGGATCCGGCAAGACCCTGCTGGGCGTCAGCTTTCTCGTCGAGGGCGCGCAGCGCTTCAACGAGCCCGGCGTGCTGCTCACGTTCGAGGAGAACGCCGACGAGCTCGCGCAGGACGTGCGTTCGCTGGGCTACGACCTCAACAAGTTGTGCGACGAGAAGAAGCTGCTGGTCGACTACATCCACGTCGATCGCAGTGAAATCGAGGAGACCGGCGAATACGACCTCGAGGGTTTGTTCGTACGCCTGGACTACGCGATCAAGGAGATCGGCGCCAAGCGCGTCATGCTCGATACGATCGAAACGCTGTTCGGCGGCCTCAAGGACGTCGGCATCCTGCGCGCCGAGCTGCGCCGGCTGTTCCGCTGGCTGCGCGACCGCCAGATGACCACCATCGTCACCGCGGAGCGCGGCGAGCAGCTGTTCACGCGCCAGGGTCTCGAGGAATACATCACCGACGCGGTGATCGCGCTCGACCATCGCGTGCACGAACAGATCTCGACGCGCCGCATCCGTGTCGTGAAGTACCGCGGCTCGACGCACGGCACCAACGAATACCCCTTTCTCATCGACCGCGACGGCATCACCGTGTTGCCCGTCACCTCGCTGCTGCTCGAACACGAGGCGCCCAGCGAACGGGTCTCCACCGGATTGCCGGCGCTCGACGACATGTTCGGCGGCAAGGGCTACTACCGCGCCAGCACCATCCTGCTGTCCGGTACCGCCGGCACGGGCAAGACCACCATCGCCGCTCATTTCATCGACGCGGCCTGTGCGCGCGGCGAAAAGTGCCTCTATTTCCTCTTCGAGGAATCGCCGCAGCAGATGATCCGCAACATGGCCTCGACCGGCATCGACCTGAAGCGCTGGGTCGACAAGGGCCTGTTGAAATTCCATGCCGACCGGCCGAACCGCCATGGTCTCGAGACGCACCTGCTGGAAATGCACCACGCGGCCGAAATCGAGAATCCCGACGTGGTCGTCATCGATCCGGTCACGAATCTCATGGCCGTGGGCACCACGGCCGACGTGCGTTCGATGCTCACCCGCGTCATCGATTTCCTGAAGACGCGCGGCGTGACGGCATTGTTCACGAGCCTGACGACCCCGAGCCAGACGCTCGAGCACACCGAGGCAATGATCTCCTCGCTCATGGACACCTGGATCCTGGTCGCGATCAACACCGTCGACGACCTGCGCAGTCGCAAGCTCTACGTACTCAAGTCGCGCGGCATGGCCCACTCGGACGAGGTCCGTTCGTTCCGCATCTCGAGCCGCGGCGTCGAGTTGCTGCCGCAGTCGCGCCGGACGAAGGCGACGAAGCAGGCGAGGAAGGCCAGATGAGCCCCGCCGCCAGTGAAACTTTCGACCTCAGGCTGTACGTCGCGGGACAGACCCCGAAGGCCGTGCGCGCCTTCGCGAACCTGCGCAAGATCTGCGACGAGCATCTCGCGGGCCGCTACAGCATCGAGGTCATCGACCTGGTCGAGAATCCGGCGCTCGGGCGCGGCGACCAGATCCTGGCACTGCCGACGCTGGTACGCCGGCTGCCGACGCCCATCAAGAAAATCATCGGCGACCTTTCGAACACCGAGCGTGTGCTCGTGGGCCTGGACCTGCGCCCGCGCCGGGCGGGTGCGTGAGCGACACGGAAAAGTACGTGCTGAGGCTGTACGTGACAGGAATGACCTCTCGATCCCTGCGCGCGATCTCCACGGTTCGCGCCGTCTGTGACCAGCACCTGGCCGGCCGCCACGAGCTCGAGATCGTGGACGTCTACCAGCAGCCGGGCCGCATCAGCGACGATCAGATCGTCGCGATCCCGACACTCGTGAAATACCAGCCGGCGCCGCTGCGCCGGATCATCGGCGACATGAGCAACCAGCAGCGCCTGCTCGCCGGTCTCGGTCTCGGGCTGGAGACCGAAGCAACATGAACGTCGATGACATGGACGTCGAGGAATTGCGCATGCGGCTCGCGGAAGTCGAAGGGAACCTGCACGCCATCTACTCGGGCGAGATCGATGCCCTGCTGCTGGCCGACGAGTACGGCGAGCGCCGCGTGTTCACGCTGCGCAGCGCCGATGCGCCGTACCGCGCGCTGGTCGAGCGCATGCAGGAAGGTGCGGCCACGCTCGCACTGAACGGCGACATCATCTACTGCAACCAGCGCTTCGCGGACCTGGTGCGGGTGCCGCTCGAGCAGGTGTTCGGCGCATCGATCAGCCGCTACCTGCCGCCCGCGGAGGGCGAGATCCTGCGCGCGATGCTCGAACACGGGTCGGGCCGGTACCAGACGCGTCTCATGTCCGGCGGCCTGGAAGGCACGGAGGTCCAGGTCACCCTGTCGACCATCGTGATCGACGACGTCGAACATCGCACGTTGATCCTCTCCGACATCAGCTCGCTGGCGCGCGCGCAGCGCGAGAGCCGCTCCAAGGACGAATTCCTCGCGATGCTGGCGCACGAGCTGCGCAATCCGCTCGGCGCCATCCAGGGCGCGGTGCATGCGCTGGCGTTGCTCAACCAGACCGAACCCATGGCGTTGCGCGCCACCGGCATCATCAAGCGGCAGGTGACGCACATGGCGCGGCTGGTCGACGACCTGCTCGACGTGGGTCGCGCGGTGACCGGCAAGATCGTGTTGAAGCGCGCGCCCGTGAATCTGGCCGAGGCCGTCAAGGCATCGGTGAACGCGATCGCCTCCGGCAATCCCAACAACCCGGGTCGCATCGACCTGGTCTCGGAGCCCGTCTGGGTGTCCGGCGACACGGTGCGACTCGAGCAGATCGTCGGCAACCTGATCTCGAACGCGCTGAAATTCACGCGCGGCGACGGCATCGTGAGCGTGTTCGTCGGCCGCGAAGGCGACGACGCCGTGTTGCGCATCGCGGACCACGGCATCGGGATTCCCGCCGACATGCTGCCGAAGATCTTCGACCTGTTCGTGCAGGCTCACCACACCATCGACCGCACTCGCGGCGGTCTCGGCATCGGGCTCACGCTCGTGCGCCGGCTGGCCGAGCTGCACGGGGGCAGCGTACACGCCGAGAGCGCCGGTGACGGCCATGGCTCGACGTTCACCGTGCGGCTGCCGACGGTCGCCGCCCCGGCGGTCCCGCGCGACGGTGCCGGTGACGGCCAATCCGCGCTGGACCGCAAACGCACGTTCGAGTCGCGCCGCGTGCTGCTGGTCGACGACAACCACGATTCGCGCGAGATGTACCGGGCGGTACTGCTCGCCCATGGCCACGACGTCTGCGAGGCGCCCGACGGCGAACACGCGCTCGCGCTGCTGCAGAATCTACCGCTCGCCGGACCGCTCGACGTCGCGTTCATCGACATCGGACTGCCGGGCGGCATGGACGGCTACGAGCTCGCGCGCCGCATCCGCAGTCATCCGGCCGGCGCGAACATCCGACTCGTGGCACTCACCGGTTATGGATTCCCCGAAGACCGCCTGCAGTCGCGCCAGGCGGGATTCGTCAAACATCTCGTGAAACCGGTCGAGCCGGAGGCGCTGCACCGCGAACTATCCGCGGTGCAGCGCCAGGAGGGCACGCACTGACTAACGGTCGCGGCGTAACACCCCGATCGGCGTGGCGCCATTGTCGGTCATGAAGAACGTGTAGACCGAGTTGGACTGGATCGTGAGCCCGGAGCGCATCAGCACCGCGGCCGCGGTCGACGTGTTCGAGACGTCGAGCTGCCGGTCCGAACCCGCCCGTGACCTCCACCTCCTCCGACACCTGGCCGATCAGCGTGCCTTCGATGACCGGCGAGAAGTCGATCGACAACGTGAGCGGCGCGGCGAGCGTCGACATGCCGTTGAGCAGGCGCAGCTTCGAGACGGTGGCGCTGGTGGGCAGGCGGTTGTCATCCACCACGAGGCTGGTCTGCGTGCCGCGCCGCGTTGGACCACGCCAGCAGCGTGTAATCGGCGCCGGCCTGGAGCGTGACGTTCGGCACGGTGACCGCGGTGCCGTTGACGGTCAGCGTCACCGGCTGCGAGCCGGAGTCGAGCAGCGTGTAGCGGCTGCCGATGACGCCGGCGGTCGCCGCGGACAGGATCGACTTGCCGCCCACCGCGATCGACGCACTGGCGCCGTTGGCGACGCCAACCGCGCCGCGCAGCCGCGACTTGGTGTTGGCGAACCTGGTCGGCTGACCGCCCTGCGGCATGTAGATGGCGTTCGCCAGCATGCCGCCCTGCGTCGACGTGAAGATCAGCGCGGCCACGCCGCGGTCCGCGAGCGCGAAGTTCGCGATGTCGAGCCGCACGTCCGCCGTGTCGCCGGCTCGCGGTGGCGCGCAGGCGGTACGTGCCGCTGTCCACCGAGATGCCGCTGAACGCGGGACCGACGCCCGAGATCACCGGCGTCGTGTCGTCGAGATCGACGCTGGCCTCCGTGATGTACACGTCGAGACGGCCCGCCGACGAGAGGTTCGCGACGTTGAGCTTGGTCTCACCCGCATCCGCCTCGTCCTGCGTGTCGTCGAGACGCAGCGCGCCGAACGCACCGACTTCGCCGAAGGCCACATAGGTGTTGATCGTGTCCTCGACCAGCTCCTCGGCCGCGAACGAACGCAGCACGCTGCCCGAGCCGGTGCGCTTGACCTTGATGGTGTAGTCGTCCGGGTCGAGCTCGGCATAGGCGCTCACCGAATCGAGCGCGACGGCGGAGGCCTGCGTCTCATCGTCGTCGTCATCGTCCGCGTCGACGTTGGTGATGAGGTCGAGCGATGGATACCCGGTGCTGAGATTCAGCAGGCGGATCTGCGCGTCGCCGCCGCTGCCGCCATCGCTGCCGCCGCAGGCGCTGAGCGTCAACGCCAGCAGGATCAGGCCGAATGATTTACGAATGAACATGATTACTCCGTGGTCTTTGTATCGTCAGAACGCCGTGCCAACCGAGAACTGGAATTTTTCGATCTCGTCACCGAACTCGCGGCGCGTCTGCTCCTGGTACTTGAGTGGTTGCGCGTAACTGAAGCGGAACAGGCCCATCGGCGAGAGCCATTGCAGGCCGATGCCCGCCGAGACACGCAGGTCGCCGAGATCGAACTTGTAGTCGGTGCGATCGCCGCGCCGGTTGCGGAACTGCGTATCGCCCAGGTAGTAGGACTGGCCGGCGTCGACGAACAGGCTGACGCGTGCGCTGGTCGCGAACTTCGCGGGCAGCGGGATGATCGCCTCGAGTTGCGCGGCGACGCCGGCGTCACCGCCGTACGGATTGCCGAGCGAGTCGCGTGGCCCGAGCGTGCCGTCGCGAAAGCCGCGCACCGACTCGCTGCCGCCCGTGAAGATGTGCCGGTGCGGCGGCACACCCGTCGTGTCGCCGAACGCGGTGCCATAACCCAGGTCGGTGGACAACAGCATCGGCAGCTTGTCGATGAATGGCAGCGGGATGCGGAAGAACTGCTGGGACTGCAATTTCGCGGTGGCGTACGACACCGAGGTGCCGGGCGGCGTCACCGACATCGAGAAGCGGTGCAGGCCGCCGCGTGTCGGAAACAGCGTGCGATCGCGGCTGTCGTAGCCCCAGCCCACGTTGAATTCCACGACGTCCAGGATCGTGCCGAGCACGGAGTCACGGCCGACGCGCCGGAAGTAGTCGTCGCCGTTGTTGCGCACCCAGTCGCGCAGCTGCGTGCTGCTCGACGACACCGTCGCCAGGTCTTCGTGGCTGTAGGTGAGCCCGAAGTTCACGGCCTGGTTTTCGGAGAGCGGGTAACCGAGGCCGAACCCGGACGAGTACGTCTTGGTGGTGAACTGCGAAAAGGAGGAAGTGAGGCGCTCGCGCTCGACGTAGCCGCCATTGAACGACAGCGACATGCCGTCGGTCGTGAAGTACGGATCGGTGTGCGCGACGGAGAACACCTTGCTGTACTGGCCGCCATTGACTTCGACCGCGAGCCGCCGGCCGGAGCCGAGCAGGTTGCTGTCCACGAAATTGCCGCTGAGCATCACCGACTGCCGCTCGGAATAACCGATGCCACCGCCCAGCGTCGACGACGGCCCTTCCTCGATCTTCACTTCCACGTCGACGAGATCCGGCGAGCCGGCGACGGGTTTCGTTTCCGTCTCGACCGACGTGATGTAAGGCAGTCGCTGCAGCCGCTCCTCGGAGCGCGCCACCAGGCCGTTCGACATCACGGCGCCCTCGAGCTGGCGCATCTCGCGCCGCAGGACCTAGTCGTTCGTCTTCTCGACGCCGAGGAAGGTCACGCGGCGCACGTAGGTGCGCGCGTTGGGTTCGATCTGGAAGGTCAGCGCGATCTCGTTGCTCTCGCCGACCAGGGTCGGCACCGCGGTCACCTCGGCGAACGAGAAACCCTCGTCGCTGAGCCGGTTGCGGATGGCCTCCTCCGACAGCGTGATCAGCCGCCGCGAGAACGTGTCGCCCGGCTTGATGGCGACGTACCGCTCGAGGATCGACTGCGGCACCACGAAGCGGCCCGCGAGCTTCACCGCGCCCATGCGGTACGTATCGCCCTCGAAGACGTTCACGGTGACGAACAGGTCGTCCTTCTCGGGCGCCATCGCCACCTGCGTCGAGGTGATCTCGAAGTTCGCGTAGCCGCGATCCATGTAGTACGAGCGGATCTTCTCGAGATCGCCGGTGAGGGATTCGCGCGAGTACTTGTCGTCCCCGCGATAGAACGACAGCAGGTTCGTGGGTTTGAGCTCGGTCACGCCCAGCAGCTGGTCGTCGCTGAAGTGCTCGTTGCCGACCACGTTGATCTGCCGGATGCGGGCGCGCTTGTTCTCGGCGATGGCCAGCTTCACGTCGACGAGGTTGCCGGCCACCTCCTCCACGTTGGCCTCCACGGCCACGTCGTAGTGCCCGCGCGAGAAGTACTGCTCGACCAGGTACTGGCGCACGTCCTCGAGCGTCGAGCGGTTGAAGAGTTTGCCGCTGGCGAGACCGACGTTGCGCAGCGATTTCTCGAGATCTTCCTTCTTGATGTCCTTGTTGCCGGTGATGTCGAAGCTGCGGATGGACGGGAACTCCTGCACGACCACCACGAGCACGCCCGGGTCCACGCGCCGCAGCTCCACGTCGCGGAAGAACCCGCTCGCCTGTACCGCGCGCAGTGCCTCGCGCACCCGCTGGGTTCCGAGGGTGTCGCCGATGTTCACCGGCAACACGTTGAACACCGTACCTTCCGGGATTCGTTGCAACCCCTCGACGCGGATGTCCGTGACCGTGAAGTCCGCTCTAGCTACCGAAGTCAGCAGCGCGGCCAGCAGAAAACCGAGACCTGTTCGTTTCATCCCGCCATACGACAGGAATTGCGGCGCGCGGTTTCATGGTCAATGGTTCGAAATTGTCAAGAATTGTTACCGGATGTGCCGCTCGCGATCGCGTGGAACTTTTCGTCACGCTCGTGGCAATGCATTCACCGGATGACCGACAACAAGCACGTTCTCAAACATGTGTTGATCGTCGACGAGGATCGCGAGGCGCGTTCGGCGCTCGCGCATCACCTCGAGCGCGGCGGTTTCCGCGTGACCACCGCGAGCACGGCCGCGGGGCTCACACGCGCGCTGGAGCGCACGCGCATCGACCTCGTGGTGCTCGACGTGCCGGCGGGCGACGACGCGGGACTGCGGCTGTGCCGTTCACTGCTGGCGACCAGCGAGGTCCCCGTGATCATCGTCACGCGGCGTGCCGACGAGGTGGATCGCATCGTCGGCCTCGAGATGGGCGCCGACGACTATCTCGTGAAACCCTTGAATTTCCGGGAAATGCTCGCGCGCATCCGCAACGTACTGCGCCGCGCGAACGGGCAGGATCGCGAGGCCGCCATGGCGCGCGGCCGGCTGTTCCGCTTCGGCGGCTGGCAGCTCGACAACGTGGCGCGCGAGCTCTCCGATCCGCAGGGAAAACCCCGGACGCTGCGCACCTCCGAGTACCGCGTGCTCGCGTCGCTGCTCGCGCACGGCAACCGCGTGGTGTCGCGCGGCCGGTTGATAGAGCTCGCGCGCGGCCGCGATGCCGATCCGTTCGACCGCAGCATCGACGTGCGCATCTCGCGCCTGCGCCAGATCCTCGGCGACGACGCGCGCGGCCCGCGCATCATCAAGACCGTACACGGTGAAGGTTATGTCATTGGCGTGCTCGTCGAACGTGGCTGAGCGTGTCGCCTTCGTGCCGGGCCTGACACACGTGCGGCGGAACTTTTCGCTGACGCGGCGTCCAATCGTCCACGGTATGAGAAACACCAACGGCGACGATGCGGAGTACGTGGCGCAACTCGTCGCGGGAGACGGCGCCGCGCTGCGCCCGTTGTACGAGCGGCATGGCCGGGCGCTGCTGCGTTTCTCCGCGGCGATGTGCCGGTCGCGCCAGGCCGCGGAGGACCTGGTGCACGACACCTTCGTCGAGCTCATGCGCGAGCCGGCGAACTTCGATCCGAGCCAGGGCTCCGTGTTCGCCTACCTGTGCGGCGTGCTGCGCCATCGCGTCAGCCATCACTTCCGCAACCAGCGGCGCTGGGTGGCGCTCGACGACGGCGCGGACGGCGGCGATCCGGGCACGCCCGTTCACGATGGGCCGGGTCCCGTCGATGAAATCGCGCGCAGCGAGCTCACGGCGGCGTTTCGCCAGGCCATGCTCGAGCTGCCGCTGCCGCATCGCGAGATCATCGCGCTGTGCGATCTCGAGGAGCTGCCGTACGCCATGGTCGCGTCGATCCTCGACTGCCCGGTGGGCACCGTGCGGTCGCGGCTGCATCGGGCGCGGGCATTACTCACCATTCGTCTCGTCTCCCTCGAAGTCATCGAATTGCAGAACGAGATGCCGCTGGCACAGCGAGGTCTCACATGACGGAGAAACTGCATCCCCAGGTTGCCTCGCTGATCACCGCGTACAGACGCGACCTGGCCCGTTGCGAACCCAGTCCTGACCTGGATGCGCGGATCGGGCAATTGGTCGCAGCGCCGCGCCAGAATTTTCCGCGGGCCCCGCAACGCCGTGCGCGCGCCTGGCCGTCCAGGCCGACGACGTGGGCCGCAACCTGGGCGGCGGCCGCCGGCCTCGCCACGCTGGCGGTCGCCACGGGGGTCATCATCGGCGTGCGCGTGGAGCGTGCCGGTGCGCCGCCGCCCGCCACTACGCAAGGCGGTGAAACGCCGTGGCCGCCCACGGACTTCACCATGTGGCCCACGGATTCCGTGGCGCTCAAGATCGCGGCCCGCAAGGCGGGGACCCGCTACTGGGTCGACGTCGTCGTGTCCAATGACGGCACCGTGCGCATCGAGAACATCGTTCCGGCCGGAGAAGAACAACATGGCATCGACACGCAGCGGCCGTAACGCGCGGCGCGCGCTGCATGGCGCCGCCGGCGCCGTGCTCATGGCGGGCTCGTTGCACGCGCAGGCGTTGGCAACGGAGTCCGTTCCGACCTGTCCCGCACAACCCGCGGTCGCGCAGCGTCCCGCCATCAACAACGTGCGGCTCGTGACCGGCGCGCCCTACTCGGCGCTTGGCACCAGCGAGACCGTCACCACGCTGCCCGACGGCAACCGGATCGTGCGCCTGAACCGCGTGCGCATGTGGCGCGACAGCAATGGCCGCACGCGCGCGGAATACTCGTTGTCGTCGATCGGCGGCGCGCTGCCGCTCGAGGTCAACTCCACCGTCACGATCATCGACGACCCCGCGACGCGCACGCGCTACATGCTGCAGCCGTCGGAGAAGGTCGCGGTCGCCGTGCCGATCACGCCGTGCCGGGTCGAGGAGCCGTCGCGCTCCACGCCGCCGCCGAACGTCACGCGCCCGCTGAACCTCGGCGAACGCGAGCTCGATGGCGAAAGGGTTTCGGGCAGCCGCATCGAATCCACCATTCCCGCCGGCGCGATCGGCAATGAGCAACCGATCACGATGTCCGCCGAGCAGTGGTACGGGCAGGAGCTGCAGGTGGTGGTGGAAGCGACGTACGTCGATCCGCGCACCGGCGAGACGCGTTACCGGCTGCGCGACATCAAGCGGCAGGAACCGGACGCCAAACTATTCAAGGTGCCGAAGGATTACTCGCGGACACCCGCGTCCGACGGCACCGTATCCGGCGGCGGCTTCAACCGGCGGCCGTGAACTGCGGCACACCGTCGTGGACGTCGTGCCGGCACCAACTCAGATCTTCGAGAGCGCCTGCTCCAGGTCGGCGATCAGGTCGTCGGCGTTCTCGATGCCCACGGAGATGCGGATCAGCGCATCGGTGACGCCCATGCGGTCGCGCGTCTCCTTCGGCACGCCCGAATGCGTCGTCGACGCGGGATGGGAAATCAGCGTCTCCGTACCGCCGAGGCTCACCGCGAGTTTCATCACCTGCAGCGCATCGAGCATGCGGAACGCCTCCGCCTCGCCGCCGCGGATCGAGAACGAGAACGTCGAGCCCGCGCTCAGGCACTGCCGCGAGAACACTGCCGCGCGCGGATCGCCGCTCTTCAGATGCCCGAGATAGTTCACGCTCGCCACCTTGGGATGCTGCGCGAGATAACCCGCGACGCGAGCCGCGTTGTCCGACCCGGCCCGCATGCGCAACGCCAGCGTCTCCATCGAGCGCATGATCATCCACGACGTGTTCGGATCGAGCTGCGTGCCGAGCGCGCTGCGCAACGGCCGCACCGGCGACACCATCGACTTCGCGCCGATGACGCCGCCGGCCACGAGATCCGAGTGGCCACCGACGTATTTCGTGAGCGAATACATCACGAGGTCCGCGCCGTGCTCGAGCGGCTTCTGGAACACGGGCCCGAGGAAGGTGTTGTCGACGGCCACCGGCGGACGCGCGCCGCCCTGCTGTCCCGCGATCCATTCCGCGGCCTCGCGCCACAACGCCAGGTCCACCAGGCTGTTCGTGGGATTCGCGGGCGTCTCGGTGACCAGCAACCCGACCTTGCCGCCCTTGGCCTTCGCCTTCTCCAGGGCCGCCTTCGCGCCGGCCATGACGGCTTCGCGATTGATGGCGTCGGCGACGCGCACCGCGCCGATGCCGAAGGCCGGCATCGTCTTGTCGATGAGCGTCTCGGTGCCGCCGTACAGCGGCTCGCTCATGAGCAGCGACGTCGTTGGGACTTAGATAGGCCCACAGCGTGGTCGAGATCGCCGACATGCCGCTCGAGAACACCGCCGCGCTCTCGCCGCCTTCCCACAGCGCGAGGCGATCCTCGAGCACTTCGAGATTCGGGTTGTTGAAGCGCGAGTAGACGAGGCCCGGCGCCTGCCCCGGCGGCGGCTGCTTGCGCCCCGAGGTGTAGTCGAAGAAATCCTTGCCGTCCTGCGCATTGCGGAAGACGAACGTGGAGGTGAGGAAGATCGGCGGCTTCAGCGAACCTTCGGAGAGGGCCGGATCGTATCCGTAGCCCATCATCTGCGTTTCGGGCGGCAACACGCGGTTGCCGACCTTGCGCTTGTGGTAACTGTCGACGCTCATCGAGCGCTCCTAAAGATTCGAGTTGCCCCGATCCTATCTCGATAACGTCGCCTCCGACGAATACTTCGTTGTCCGTGTTGACTTCGAGCTGCAGTATCGAGGGACGCCCGATGAACTCGCCCTGCCGGATCTCGAAATCCAGCGGCGGACGCCGGCCCATCGCGATGAACCACGCGCCGAGATTGGCGCACGCGGAACCCGTGGCCGGATCCTCGAGAATCGCGGCGCCGTCGGGAAAGAAGAACCGGCTGAGGATTTTCTTCGCGCCCGTCGACGCGAACACGTAAGCCTGCCCCGCGCCGTCGGCGCTCTTGATCTTCTCGAAGAATTCGGGTTTCGGACGCACGCGCCGCACCGCGGCCTCGCTGGTGAGCGGAATCACCAGTTGCTCGCGGCCCGCCTTCACCCACAGCGGCTGAAAACCGATGTCGTTCGCGTCCAGGCCTAACAACCGCGCCATCTCCGCCGCCGGCAGGTCGGCGAGGCGCGACGTGGCCGCCGCCGCACGCAGCGTCCAGTGATCGCCGCGCGCGGTCACCGGGATGATGCCGGCGCGCATCTCCAGGCCCAGCTGGTTGCCGCCCAGCCCGAGCGCCCGGCACACGTGCGCGGTGCCGAGCGTGGGATGCCCGGCGAACGGCATTTCGTACGACGGCGTGAAGATGCGCACCAGCGCGGCGGCGCGCTTCGACGGCAGGATGTACGTGGTCTCGGAGAGGTTGAACTGGCGCGCGATCGTCTGCATCTGCGCGGCGTCGAGGCCGCTGCCGTCCTCGACGACCGCGAGCGGATTGCCGGAGAGCTTCGCGCCCTCGGCGGTGAAGACATTGAGGATGCGGAACTTGAGCTGCATGCGCCGCGATTATTTCACAGCGTTTGCGGAACAGGGTCCGGGAAACCCCTTGGACTGGCCTGTTGACGGGTTGTCAGGGCCTCGAACGCATCGAGTCGGTGCTCGGACCAGTCAAGCCGCCGCGCCCACCATTTCCTGGCGCGCGAGGCCTTCGCGAACCTCGCTCCAGTTCCACAACGCGAGGTAACCGTTCCTGTCCTCGACGAGCGCGGTGCAGCTCTCCACCCAGTCGCCGTCGTTGCAGTAGCGGATGCCGTCGATGTCGCGCATGCCCGGCGCGATGGATGTGGCCGCAGACGACGCCGTCGACACCGCGTCGCGCGGCAGCCTGCGCGGCAGCGCGTTCGAAGCCGTCGATGTACACGACCGCGTTCTTGACGCGGTGCTTGAGCCAGCTCGCCAGCGACCAGTACGGAAACCCGAAAATCCGCCGCATCGAGTTCACGTAGCGATTGAGTCGCAGCGTGAAGTCATAGGCGTGCGACCCCAGGCGCGCCAGCCAGGGGCTGAACTTCACCGCGGTGTCGAACTCGTCGCCATGCATGACGAGCAGCGACTCGCCCGCCGCGGTCTCGTGGACGTATTTGCGCCGGATCTCGAGATTGCCGAAGACCGAGCCGCAGAACTCGCGCAGCTCCTGGTCGTGGTTGCCCGGCACGTAGATGACCCGGGTCCCGTGTTTGGCCTTGCCGAGGATGGTGCGCAGCACGTCGTTGTGCTCCTGCGGCCAGAAAAAGCTGCGGCGCAGGCTCCACAGGTCGACGATGTCACCGACCAGGAATAGAAAGTCCATGTCGACCGAACGCAGGAACTCCAGGAGTTGGTCCGCGCGGCAGCCGCGCGAACCCAGGTGGACGTCCGACACGAAGACCGACCGGACTCGTATTCGTTGGCGCGCGGCGGTGGTACGCATCTGTTGCTCCAGGTTGACCTGGTGCAACTGTGCCCGACGCTCATTTCAGCTTTGTGAAGCGGGACTTGGAAGGGAGTCTTGAGACGCCGCTTTACAGTTTCACGACCATCTTGAATCCGCCGAACACCATGCGTTTGCCGTCGAACGGCATCGCCTTCGGATCCATCATGTGCGCGAGCCGCGGATCCTTCATCGCCTTCGCGTTCACGCGGTCGCGATCCTTGCGCGACTTGTAGACGATCCAGGAGAACCACACCTCTTCGCCCTTCTTGAGCTTCACGCCGCGCGGGAACGAGGTGTGTTTGCCGTACGACACGTCGTCGGCGACGCACTCGTGGCACGCCAGGGCTCCGAGATCCATCCACACCTTGTCGGCCTGCGTGGCCATCTTCTGGTATTTCGCGCGGTTGCGGCGCGGGACGGGAATCAGGAATCCATCGACATAAGCCATGGGATTGCTCCTCTTCAGGCGGCGTCGGAACGTTCGCCGAATTGTAGCTCCGCGAGCCGCGCGTACAACGCGTTGCTGCGCAGGAGCTCGTCGTGGCGGCCGACGCCGACGATGCGTCCCCGGTCGATCACGACGATCCGGTCGGATTCGATGGCGGTCGCGAGCCGGTGCGCGATCACGAGCGTGGTGCGGTTGCGCATGAGTTTTTCGAGCGCCTGCTGCACCAGCCGCTCGCTCTCGGAATCGAGCGAGCTCGTCGCCTCGTCCAGCAGCAGGATCGGCGGATTCTTGAGGATCGCGCGCGCGATCGCGATGCGCTGCTTCTGGCCACCCGAGAGCCGCGCGCCCTTCTCGCCGAGAAACGTGTCGTAACCCTGCGGCAGCCTGGAGATGAATTCGTCGGCGGCGGCGGCGTGGGCGGCGGCCTCGATTTCGGCGTCGCTCGCCGCGGGACGGCCGTAGCGGATGTTCTCGCGCGCGCTGGCGCCGAAGATCATGGTTTCCTGCGGGACCAGGCCGATGCGCGCGCGCACGGCCACCGGGTCGGCGCGCGCGATGTCGACGCCGTCGACGAGGATGCGCCCCGAAGCCGGGTCGTAGAAACGCAGCAGCAGCTGGAACGTCGTGCTCTTGCCGGCGCCCGAAGGCCCCACGAACGCGACCGTCTCGCCCGGCGCGATGTCGAGATGGAAATCGTCGAGCGCGCGGGTCTCGGGACGCGACGGATAGTTGAACGACAGGTGTTCGAACGAGATGCGGCCCCGTTCGTCGCGGTTCAGCGGTTCCGGGTCGATCGGCACCACGATCGAGGGCCGCGACTCCAGCAGCTCGACGGTGCGTTCCATCGCGCCCGCGGCGCGCTGCAGCTCACCCCACATCTCCGCGAGCGCACCCACCGAGGTGCCCATGAAGATGGCGTAGCTCAGGAATTTGGCGAGATCGCCGCCGGTCATCGTGCCCGCGAGCACGGCGCGCGCGCCCAGCCACAACACCAGCGTGACGGCGCCGAACGTCATCATGATCGCGGCCGCGATCAGCCAGGCACGCACGCGCGTGCGCTTGATGGCGGTGCTGAAACTCTCCTCCACCGCGGTGTCGTAGCGCCGGCCATGCAGCTCCTCGAGCGTGAAGGCCTGCACCGTCTGGATGGCGTTGAGCGTTTCGCCGGCGAGGCCCGAGGTATCGGCGACGCGGTCCTGCGAATCGCGCGACAGGCGCCGCACGCGCCGGCCGAAGATGAGCATGGGCAGCAGCACGGTCGGGATCAGCGCGAAGATGATGAGCGCCAGCTTGAAGCTGGTGAGCAGCAGCAGGACCAGCGAACCGAAGAAGCTCACGGTCGAGCGCAGCAGGATGGACAGGCCGATGCCGGACAGCGACTGGATCAGCGTGGTGTCGGTGGTGAGGCGGGACAGCACCTCGCCGGTCTTCGTGACCTCGAAGAAAGCCGGGTCCATCCGCAGCACGCGCTTGTACACGGCGCTGCGCAGGTCCGCGACCACGCGTTCGCCGATCCAGTTCACGAGGTACATGCGCAGGGACGCGAATGCCGCGAACACGCCCGCGGCGAGCAACAGCCAGAGGAAATAGCGATCGATGGCGGCCGCGTTCGCGGCGCTGAAGCCTTCGTCGATGACGTTCTTGAGCGCCTGCGGAAGGGCCAGCATCGCGGCCGCCGCGATTGCCAGCGCGCCGAACGCGACCAGCATGCGCCCGTTGTACGGCGCGAGGAATGGCAGCAGGGCGCGGAGCGGTTTTAGGGACTTGCCCTTTCGGGCGTTCGGTGGATTCAGGGTTGCTCACGGAACTTGAGTTTGCCCAAGTTCAGCTCCCACCACATGCGGAAATCGGCGGCCAGGCTGTAGAACGGATACCGGAACGTCGCCGGCCGGTTGCGCTCGAACCGGAAGTGCCCGAGCCACGCGAAGCTGTAGCCGGAGAACAGCGACCCGGCCAGCCACCAGGGCTCGCCGGTGGCGAAGCAGGCGGCGAGGAACAGGACGGCGCCCCAGGTGCCGATGTAATGCAGCACGCGCGAGACGGGGTGACGATGCTCGCCGAGGTAGAAAGGGTAGAACTCCGCGAAGGAGCGGAAACCCGTGTCCTTGGGTTCGGCGATCCGGAAATGCATGGGCCGCATCATCCGGTACTTTGCAGCCCCTCCGCAATGCCCGCGATGCAGGCGAGCAGCGCCTCGAACAATTCGCGGTCCTGGCGGCCCGTTTCCCTCCATCGCCTTAGTAGATCGACCTGCAGCAGGTTGATCGGGTCGACGTAGGGATTGCGCAGCTCGATGGACGCTTTGCATGGTGGGGTCGCGGTCGAGCAGCGCCGGCATCTGCTTGATTTCCAGCACCTGCTCGCGCACGCGCGCGAATTCCTCGCGCACCCGGGCCGCGAGGCCCTGGTGGCGGGCCTCGGCGAGTTCCTCGTAGGCCGCCGCGATGTCCAGATCCGCGCGCGCCAGCGAGGTCTCGAGATCGTCGATGAGCGAGGTGAAGAAATTCCACTCCGCGTAGGCGGAACGCGCGGTGGTCAGACCGAGCTCGTCGATCGCCGTCTTGAGCCCCATGCCCGCGCCGTACCAGGCCGGCAGCATGTGGCGGGACTGCGTCCACGCGAACACCCACGGCACCGCGCGCAGCGCCTCGAAGCCTTCCTTGCCGGGGCGCACGGCCGGGCGCGAACCGATCTGCATGCGCGTGATCACGTCGATCGGCGTCACCGCCTGGAACCAGCCGTAGAAATCCCCTTCGCCCTGCACCAGGCGCCGGTAGTGCTGCCGGCTGACGGAGGCGACGCGCGCGGCGAACTGCAGTTGTTCCGAGGTCGCGACCACGCCGGTCGCCGCGCCACCGAGCGAGACGCAC
This sequence comes from uncultured Pseudomonadota bacterium, assembly GCA_963774045.1. GTDB lineage: Bacteria > Pseudomonadota > Gammaproteobacteria > Steroidobacterales > Steroidobacteraceae > CADEED01. The sequence goes on along the minus strand of CAVZED010000003.1, from coordinate 328,150 downwards.
AGCGCATGGAAGGCGCGCTCGAGCGTGCGCATCGCGATCGGCCGCAGGCCGTAACTCTGGTTGATGACCTCGCCCTGCTCGGTGAGCCGCAGCACGCCGTTCACGGTGCCGGGCGGGGCGGTACGTACCAGCGAATCGATGCGGCTGACCGCCGCGCGCGATGCTGCCGCCGCGCGCGTGGAAGATCACGTGGCGTTCGTTGGCGGCCGCCAGTGCCGCCGACAGCTCGGCCTGCGCGCGGTAGGCCGCGAAACGCGACGCCGCAGATGCCGCTCTCCTTGTTCGAATCCGAGTACCCGACCAGCACGCATTGCGTGCGTCCGCGGGCGTCGAGATGCCGGCGGTACAGCGGATCGCCGAGCAGCGTGCGCATGACGTCGCCGCAATGCTCGAGCGAATCGACGGACTCGAACAGGGGCGCGATGTCCACCGCGACCTCGCCCGTCTTGCGGTCGTACGCCTCGGCCCAGCGCGCGAGCAGCAGCGGCGCGAGCACGTCGTCGGCGCCCGTGGTGCCGCTGACGACGTAGTAGCCGATGGCAGTCCGGTCCGTACTTGTGCCGCGCCTGCAGGATGCCTTCGAAGACGCCGAGCGTGCGTTTGCCGAGCGCGTCGAGCTCCACCTTCACGCCGGCGTCGCGTTCGATGGCCTGCACCAGCAGGTCGTGCCGCTCGGCGGCCGTGCGCACCATCCAGTTCGGGTCGTCGAGCCCGCGCCGATCACGCGGTGGTGGATCTCCGCGGTCTGGCGCAGGTCGAGCGTCGCCAGATGAAAGCCGAAGGTCTCGACGCGGCGGATGAGCCGCTGCACGTTGCCCCAGCCGGCGTGGAATCCCTTGTTGGCCTTGAGGCTCGCGGCGACGAGCTTGAGATCGCGCAGGAACTGGGCCGGCCCCTCGTAGCCATTCGGCCGGCTCTCGTAGGTGAGGCGCAGCCGCTCGGAGACCTGCCCGAGGAACACGCGGTACGGCATGCGGTCGTGGCGCATCGGCGTGCTGCCAGCGCGCCGCGGAATCAGCGTGCGCGTACAGCTCGATGCGCTGCGCCAGCTCGGGCAACACCGCGCTGCGGCTCGCGCTCTGCGACAGCAGCTGCGCCAGATTCTGGCACTCGGTGAAGTAGGCGTTGATGATCACCTGCTGCTGGCGCGCGCAGCGTCTCGCGGATGGTCTTGGCGTGCACGTCCGGATTGCCGTCCATGTCGCCGCCGACCCAGGTGCCGAAGCGCACGATGCTGGGCAGCTCGAGCGAGTCGGCGTGCACGCCGTAGAGCTTGGCCAGCGCGTCGGCGATCTCGTCGTAGAACGCCGGCAGGATGCGGTACAGGATCTCCGCGAGATAGAACACGACGTGTTCGCGCTCGTCGGCGACCGTGAGCCGCTCGCGCGGATGGTCTTCGGTCTGCCAGGCCGTCGTGACCTCGGTGCGAACGCGGCTCCAGTTCTGGCGCAGCTCCTGCGGCGTGAGCGTGGGATCCAGCCGATCCAGCAACAGCCCCGCGATGCGCTGGTTCTTGCGCAGCATCGTGCGCCGCGCGCTCTCGGTGGGATGCGCCGTGAACACGGGCTCGATGCGCACCTTCTTGAGCAGCTCGAGCACTTCGGCGAGAGTCAGGCCGCGCGACTTGAGCGCGGTCAGCGCCGCCTCGACGCCGCCCGGCTGCGCGCGTTCGCTGGCTTCGAGGAAATAGCCGCGGCGGCGGCGGATGCGATGCACCTTCTCGGCGAGGTTCACGGCGCGGAACCACATCGAGAAGGCGCGCGCGAGGTCGCGCGCCACCTGCGGCGCGCGGCCGCGCAGCTGGACGCTGAGCTCGGCGGCGGCCTCCTTGTCGCCGGCGCGGCGGCGGATAGATAGACGGCGGTCCTTTTCGACGAGGTCGAACAGCGCCTCGCCGCCCTGCTCCCTGATGACGTCGCCGACGAGCGCGCCGAGCACGTGCACGTCGTCGCGCAGCGCGGAGTGTTTCGCCGGGAACTGGATGTCGTCGCGCTTCACGGAGCGCGGGATTCTACAGTACGGCCTTGCCAGTTACCCGGGCGTGTGGCTCGCGGCACCGGCGACGGCGGCGTGTACGCTACGGGCATGAAAGACGACATCCGCGCACGGCGGTTGGGCATGTTGTGCGTGGCCGCCGCGGCCATGCTGTTCGCCAGCAAGGGGCTGTTCGCCAAGGCGCTGTACCAGCGCGGCGTGGGGTTCGAGCTGCTGGTCGCGGTGCGCGCCGTGCTTGCGATGCCGCTGTTCATGTGGGTTGCCCTGCACAGCGGGTTGCGCGGCCCGGCGGTCAGCGGCGACGACGAAGCGCAGACGCTGGCGGTCGCGCCCGCACCGTCCCGGCCGCGGGCCCGGGCCCTGCTGGCGGCGGTCATCGCCGGCATCACCTGCTACTACGTCGGCGCGCTGGTCGATTTCTGGGCGCTGACCATGATCGATGCGTCGGTCGAACGCGTGCTGCTGTTCAGCTACCCGGCACTGGTCGTGTTGATCGACTCCGTCCGGCGCCGCCGCGCGCCGGAGCGGCGCGTCGTGGCCGCGCTTGCCGTCACCTACGTGGGCATCTTCTTCGCCATGGGCGGCATCGACCTGTTCGAGCTGCGCGCCAACCTGTTGGGCGCGGGCCTCACGCTGATCGCGGCGCTGACCACGGCTATCTACTTCCTCATCGGCGAACGGTACACGCGCGAGCTCGGCAGCACGCGTTTCGCGGCGGTGGGCATGAGCGCCGCCGCCGTGATGCTGGCGCTGCACTTCATGCTGTTCCGCCCGTTCTCGGAAATCGCGGCGCTCGGCTCGTACGAGTGGCTGCTGCTCGGCGTGCTGGCGATCTTCTGCGTATTCGTGCCCGGCCTGTTGCAGGCCGAAGGCGTGCGCCGCGTCGGTGCGCAGAGCGGCGCGATCGGCAGCACCATCGGCCCGGTGACCACCATCGTGCTGGCCGCGCTGTTCCTCGGCGAGCGCCTGAACCTCTGGCAGATGCTCGGCAGCGCGATGATCGTCGGCAGCGTGCTGGTGCTCAGCCTCGGCAAAAGCAGCGAGCGCTGACATCCGGTCGGCGCGGCCTCTGACCCGGCGCGCCCGCCACGTGCCTGACATTCCCGGCAGGCCCATCTCCGAGGTGTCCGCCATGACTCCCGCGAAGTCGACATCCTGGTTCACGCGTCTCACGAAGCGGACCGCCCGCATATCCGGTCAACCGGCGACCTTCATGCTCGCGCTGGTCGTGATCCTCGGCTGGGCGGTGAGCGGCCCGATCTTCCACTGGAGCGACACCTGGCAGCTGGTGGTGAACACCGGCACCACGATCATCACCTTCCTCATGGTGTTCCTGATCCAGAGCACTCAGAACCGCGATTCCGTCGCGGTGCAGGTGAAGCTCGACGAGTTGCTGCGCATCTCCGCCGGCGCGCACAACGTGCTCATCGATCTCGAGGAGCTCGACGAGAGCGAGCTCGAGCGCATACGGCGTGTCTATGCGAAGCTCGCGCAGGACGCCCGGCGCGGCGCCTATGCCGGCCGCAGCGACGAGGGAATTCCGAAGATCGGCGAGCTCGTCGAGCAGCACGGTCGCCGCCGGCGCTGATTCAACCCGCCAGCATCACCGCTTCGGCATGTTCCAGCGCCTCCGGCGTGCCGTAGATGACGACGATGTCGCCGTCCTCGAATTCCGTGTCACCCGTCGGCTCGCGACCGAGGATGCCCTGGCGGCGGATGCCGGTGAACGCGACCTCCGCGCCCGCCCGGCGCACCTCGTCCACGCACTTGCCGATGCACCACGAACCGGGCGGCAACACCACCGAGCGCACTTCCTCGGCGAATTCGGCGTCGTTCGCGGAGCCGTCGCCGCGCGCGATCACGTTGCGCAGCATTTCGTAGCGGTTGCCGCGCAGCTCCGCCATCGAGCGCATGACGGCGCCGGGCGGAACCTTGAGCGACATCAGCACGTGCGATGCCAGCATGAGGCTGGCCTCGAAGGCTTCGGGAATCACCTCGGTGGCGCCCGCGGTCTTGAGCTCGTGCAGGCGCGAGTCGTCGGGGGTGCGCACCAGCACCGGCACGTCGGCACGCAGCGGGCGCAGCGAACGCAGGATGGCGAGCGACGTGCGCGGATCGGAGAACGAGATCACGACGGCGTTGGCGTTCGCGAGACCCACTTCTTCGAGCACCTGCGTGTCGGCCGAATCTCCGTACACCACCGGCTGTCCCATCTGCCGCGCCTGCCGCACGCGCACCGGGTCGAGGTCGATGGCGATGTATTCGAAGCCCTGCGCCTCGAGCACGCGCGCCACGTTCTGGCCGACGCGGCCGAAGCCGCAGAGGATGACGTGTTCGCGCCGCGCGACGGCCTGGGTCACCGCGTCTTCGCGTTCGATCGCGGTCTTGGGCGGCCCGCGCTCGCCCAGCAGCAGGCGTGCGACTCGCTTGTTGTTCGCGAGGATCACCGGCGCCAGCACCATGCCGAGCACCACGGCGACCAGCATGGGCTGCGCGATCGCCGGATCGATGGCCTGGTTCTGCAGGAGCAGCGTGAGCAAGGCGATGCCGAATTCACCACCCACCGCGAGCGTGACACCGGTGCGAATCGCCTTGAAGTTCGAATCGACGAACAGGCGCGTCGCGGCGGTCGCAACCAGCATCTTCAGGATGACCATCGTCAACAGCAACGCCAGGATCAGCCAGAACTCCCGCAGCAGCGCGTCGAAGTCGAGCAGCATGCCCACCGAGATGAAGAACAGGCCGAGCAGGATGTCGCGGAATGGCCGGATGACGCTCTCGACCTGGTGGCTGTACTCGGTCTCCGCCAGCATCATGCCCGCGAGAAACGCGCCCAGCGCCATCGAGAGGCCGGCGAGCTGCGAGGCCCACGCGGATGCCAGTGCCACCAGCAGCACCGCGAGCGTGAACAGCTCGCGCAACCGGCTGTTCGCGATCACGTAGAGCAGCGGCCGCAGCAGCCAGCGTCCCGCGGCCAGCACCACCAGCACCGCGAAAATGCCCGCGCCCACGAGTTTGATCGCTCCGCCGAAGGTGAAGGCCTCGCCCGAGGGATCGAGCGCCGCGGCCAGCGCGAGGAAGGGCACCACGGCGATGTCCTGGAACAACACGACGCTGAACGCGAGCCGGCCGTGCGTGCGGTTCAGCTCGGCGCGCTCGGTGAGCTGCTGGACGATGAGCACGGTGGAGCTCATGGCGATGACGCCGCCGATTACGATGCTCACGGCCCATGGCAGGCCCCACAGGTGCGCGATGATCGCCACCAGCGCCGCGGTGCCGAACACCTGCAGGCTGCCGAGGCCGAACACCTCGCGTCGCAGGGCGACCATGCGCGGCCAGGAGAATTCGAGGCCGAGCGTGAACAGCAGGAATACCACGCCCAGCTCGGCCAGCAGGTGCGTGGTGTCGGATTCCGGGAAGACGCCAAAGGCGTACGGGCCCAGCGCCAGGCCCACCGTCACGTAACCCAGGATCGACGGCAGGCCGAGGCGGCGGGCCAGCGTAACGACGAATACCGACGCGGCTAACAGGACGAGGATCAGGGACAGTGGCGATTCGAACATCTGCCCCTGAAGTTAGCAGCGCCGGCGTCGTCAGGCCAGTTTCAAATTCCTGAACATGCCGGGCTGGTAGTCCCCCGCGGGCGTTCGAAACGCGATATTGAGCCGGTTCCAGCCGTTGATCGCGACGATCGCGAGCGTGAGCTTGGCGAGCTCGGACTCCGGGAAATGCGCGCGGGCCGCCTCGTAGACGTCGTCCGGGCAGTGATCCTCGCTGATGAGCGTCAGCGCCTCGGTCCAGGCGAGCGCGGCGCGCTCGCGTTCGCTGTACAGGTGCGCGGCCTCGCGCCAGGCGTCGAGCAGGTAGAGGCGCTGCTCGGTCTCGCCGGCGGCACGTGCATCCTTCGTGTGCATGTCGATGCAGAACGCACAACCATTGATCTGCGACGCGCGCATCTTGACCAGCTCGAGCAGCGGATGCTCGAGACCGGATTCGTTGACCACCGTCTGCATGTGAAACAGCGCCTTCGCCACACCGGGCGCGGCCTTGAACCAGTCGAGTCGGGGTTTCATGTGTGCTCCTCGTGTTGGGTCTCGTTTTCAAGACGAGCCGGAGCGGTCAGGTGTGACAACTTGTCCGGATTGAGGATGGTGTAGACGCCGAGGATGCGCCGGCCATCGGTGAGGATCGTGAGCACCAGGCGCACTCCGCCCTCGTCGAAGACCGCCAGTGCGGACTCGTCGTTCACCGTGACCATCCGCAGGTCGAGCGGCGCGAGGTAGCGCGCGAAAATGGCCATGCCGAACTGCACCACGCGCGCGGCCCCGCGCACCACCTTCTTGGCGGCCTTGGTCTTCCCTCCGCCGTCGGAAGTCCAGCTCGCATCGCTCGACAGGAGATTCACGAGTTTCGCCGGATCTTGCGACTGCAAGGCCTGCACGAGCTGGCGCAGCAGGTTGGTGTGCGCCGCCGCGCTCACCTGCACGCGCGGCCGGTCGTCGCGCACGCGTTTGCGCGCGCGGCTCACGATCTGGCGGCAGGCCGCTTCGCTCTTGCCGAGAATCCTGGCGATGTCGTCGTAGCCGGAATCGAACAGGTCGTGCAACAGGAACGCCGCGCGCTCCTCGGGTGCCAGGCGTTCGAGCACCGCGAGGAATGCGACGGACAGATCCGACGCGAGCTCTGTCGCGCGATCGGCGGGCGGAGTGGGATCGAAGGCGATCGGCTCCGGCAGCCAGGGCCCTGTGTAGGCTTCGCGTTCCGTGCGCAACTGGCGCAGGCGATCGATGCACAGCCGCGTGGTTGCGGTAACCAGCCACGCTTCCGCCGAACGGATGTCGTCCGACGCGGCGCGGGCCCAGCGCAACCAGGCTTCCTGCACGATGTCGTCCGCCTCGGCGCGGGAGCCGAGCATGCGATAGGCGATGCCGTGCAGGCGCGCGCGATGCCGCTCGAAGTCGGCATCACGGGCGTTGCGGGTTGATGGCTGCGGCTCCATGTGATCGAAGACGATTGCGCTGGCGATCCTGTGACAGCCCGGATGCGAAAGGCTACCTTTGGCCCCGATGAACCTCAGTACCACCTTCCTCAAGTTCGCGAAATCAGAACAGTTCGCGGGCATCCTGCTGATCGCCTGTACGGTGATTTCGCTGGCGCTCGCGAATTCTTCGCTGGGCCCCGCATGGATCGGCCTGTGGCACGTGAACCTCGGCCCGCTGTCCGCCGAGCACTGGATCAACGATGCGTTGATGGCCGTGTTTTTCCTGCTCATCGGCCTCGAGCTCGAGCGTGAGCTGTACGTGGGCGAACTGTCGAATCCACGCAACGCGTTGCTGCCGGTATTCGCGGCCGCGGGCGGCATGGTGGTGCCGGCCCTGATCCATTTCGCGTTCAATGCCGGCGCCCACACGGTGTCGGGGTTCGGCATCCCGATGGCCACCGACATTGCGTTCGCGCTGGGCTTGCTGGCCTTGCTCGGCTCGCGAGTTCCACCTGCGCTGAAGGTTTTCGTGGTGGCCTATGCCGTCATCGACGATCTCGGCGCCATCGTGTTGATCGCGACGGTGTACACGGACGGCATCGCGTACGCATGGCTCGGGGCAGCCGCCGGCAGTTTCGCCGCGTTGGTGCTGCTCAATCGCCCGTTCCGGGTGATGGCGCTCACGCCCTATCTCCTCGGCGGCGCGCTGTTGTGGGTGTGCCTGCTCAGGGCCGGCGTGCACGCGTCGATCGCGGGGGTGCTGCTCGCGTTCGCGATTCCCTTCACGGCCAGGAAACCGGATGCGCCCTCACCTTCCCATCGACTCGAACACGCGCTGCATGCGCCGGTGGCCTGGCTCATCCTGCCGCTGTTCGCACTGGCCAATACCGGCGTGGTGATCGATCCCGCCGCGATCGCCATGCTGGCGGGAGCGAACGGTCTCGGAATCATGCTGGGACTCGTGGCAGGCAAACCGCTGGGCGTGTCGCTGGCTTGCCTGCTCGCGGTCGGGACGCGCCTGTGTACGCTGCCCGAAGGAGTGCGGGCCAGTCACATCGTCGGCGCGGGAATGCTCGGCGGCATCGGCTTCACGATGTCCATCTTCATCACCAACCTGGCGTTCGCCGGTGCCCCGGAGATCGTGAATGCGTCGAAGCTCGCGATCCTGGTCGCGTCGCTGGTCGCCGGAGTGTTCGGGTTCGCGTGGTTGGCGACGGTGCCGGGTCGGCAGACCGGCAGAACGCGCTGAGGTTTTGCCGGTTTGCCGACCCGGCACCGTCAGCTGTTCATGAAGACGGTGGTGTCGTAGCGCTCGAAATTCTGCAGCGCCCGCCGCCACGCGTTGAACACCATCCGCTCGGCCGTCTTGTCCGCGCGCGGGCTCAGGAGCATCCGGATCACCACGTCGTCGGCCGGACGCGAGTTGTCGTCCGCCAGGTACTGCTCGATGAGCTTGCTGCAGCGGTTGCACATCTCGTTGACGAACCGCAGGTGCACGGCGTCGTGCACCGCATCCTGCGACGCGCCGTACGTGCCGCGCGCTTCGGAGGTGAGCTCCGACAGAAAACTCGCCATCAGGCGCGCCTTGTCCGCCGTGCCGATCTCCGTGTAGTACGCGATTTCGGACTGCAGGTTCACGGCGCGACTATGCGGCGGGGAAGAAGTCGATGGGTTTGCTGACGGTGAGCGGTTCGACGTCCGCGGGCTTGAAGCGGATCAGGCGCACACGCGCCACGATCTTCTTCTCGAGCTCCGGATCCTTGAGCTCGCTCGACACCACGCGGCACATCGTGATCTCGCCCGACGGCGCGATCGTGAACTCCAGCACCAGCTTGCCCGCGAGCTCCGGCTGGTCGCGCAAGCGCGCGGCCATAGAGCGCGTACAGCGCGCCCTTGTTGCGATCGAACACGATCTCCACTTCCTCGCGCGCGCGCGAGGACTTGCCGCTGTTGCCCGTGCGCTGCACGCGGCCGCCGGCGTTCGGATCGAGCCCCGAACCGTGCTGGACGGCCGTCGAGGTATGCGTGCCGATCTGGCCGGCGCCACCGCCGAAGCCGCGCGACATGTTCGACGTATTGATGCCGCCCGACGCGCGTCCGGCGGACGAGACGATGAGATTGCGCTCCGAGCGCGCGTCCTCGACCGGCGCCTTCATCTGCGGATCCTGCAGATCGAGATTCTGGTCGCGCAGCTCCGCGAGCTCGTCAGCGAGCGCGAGCATGCCCTGGTTGCGCACGTTCGGCTTCGGCTTCTCGACCGGTTTCTCGGTCGGCTTCGGCTTGTCCTCGGGCTTCGGCTTCTCTTCCGGCGGCGGCGGAGGCGGCGGCGGCGGTTTCGGCTTCTCGACGATGAGCTGCGCCACGCGCTCCTTCAGTTCCTGCGGCTTGAAGCGCTCGACTTCGATCTTCGGAATCGCCCAGAGCATGCACGCGAGGATCGTGACGATGATGACGAAGATCGTCACCATCCGTTTGAACTTGCGTTCGCTCTCCTCGCTCGGCGCCCAGGGCAGCTCGAAGCGGCGGAAATATGGGGCGAGCATCATGCCCCCGCCTCGGTTTCGCGCTGGATCACGGCGAGCGAAACCTTGCCGTAGTCGGACGCGGTGGCCGTGGCCATCACGCGCTTCAACACGGAGAACGGCGTGCCCTTGTCACCCATGATCGTGATCTCGCGCTCGACGATGTCGGTCTGCGCCGCGAGGCGCTGGATGCTGTCGTTCTGCTCCTTCAGCGCGACCTGCAGGCCCGGGATGATCATCTTGTCGGCCGGCAACGCGGCGACTTCGGCCACGCGGCCAACGACGCGGCCGTTCACCAGCAGTTCTTCCTTGGTCACCATGATGATGACCGTCTCGCGCGGCTTGAGGTCCGCGATCGACTGCGGGATCGGGATGTTCTTGGTGTTCGGGAGGATTTCGGCGTCCGATGAATGCAACAACAGGAACACGACGAGCATCGTCAGCATGTCGATGAACGGCACCAGCGCCATGTGGCTGCCGTGGTGCGTGCGCTGGCGGTGTTTCTTGATGCGATACGGGGTCACTTCTTCGCTCCCGCCGGCGCGGGCGCCTGGCCCGCGGCCGCCGCGCCGGTCAACGGCGCGTCACCCACGGAAATGTCCGGGAACAGCTCGACCTTCGTGACAGCGGCGGATCGTCCATCTGGAACAGGCGTACGTTGTCCATCGTCTGCACGAGCACGTCGTACGGAATGTCCTGCTCCAGCAGCACGCTGGATTCGGTCACGCCCTGGTACTTGCTCTTCACGAACTGCAGGTACTCGGAAAGGCCCTTGTAGTCGTATTCACCATCCTTCTTCGGCAGCGACCGCAAAATGCCCGAATTGCGATCCGCGATCTCGATGCCCGCGTGCCGCACGTGCACCTCGAGCTGCAGGCCCTTCGGCAGATCCGGCACCGAGGAGTTGGGCGCCGGAAGATTGAGCTCGAGGATGTTCGTGTTGGAGAACACCGCCGTGAACAGCAGGAAGAACACGAGGATCACCATCATGTCGATCATCGGCACGATGTTGAGGTCGTTGCTGCCGCGGTACTTCGCATGATTGCGAATCGCGCGAGCGGCGAGTTTTGATGAAGCCATACGGTGTTCCCGACTGGGCGGCTAGACGATCAGGCAGGACGCGGAGCCGGAGCACGCGGCGCCATGGTGGCACCGGCGACGGGGCGGCGGGTTCCGAATATCTCTCCGTGATCGAATTGAGGAACTTCACGACGGCGATCTCGAGGCTGTCGATGAGCGACGTCGTCTTGGCCTCGAGGAACATGTGCGTGAGCAGCAACGTGATCGCGACGCCGAGACCGGCCGCCGTGTTGTTCATGGCTTCCGAGATCGCCGAGGCGAGCAGCGCGGCCTTCTCGGCCGGGTTCGCCTGCGACACCGTGGCGAACGCGTGGATCAACGCGATGATGGTGCCGAGCAGACCGACGAGCATGCCGATGTTGGCGAGCGAGCTCAGGTAGTGAGTGCGCTTCTCGAGTCGCGGCACGATCTCGAGCATCGACTCTTCCATCGCCTGCTGGATGTCGTCACGGCGCCGTGCGCTCGACAGGCGCGCGAGGCCGTACTTCAGCACGGTGCCGATCTGCGCCGTCGAATTGTTCGCGAGCGCGATGGCCTGCTTGAAGTTGCCCGCGCCCAGGTGCGGGGCGACGTCGTCCCACAGGTAGCGGTTCTTGATGGTTTCTTTCGTCAGGTAGATCCACCGCTCGATGGAGATGGCGACGCCGACGACGAAGATGAGGACGAGCGGATACAGGAAGAATCCGCCGTCCTGGAAAAACTTGATGATGCTAGCCATGGAATTCAACTCTCCTCAGAAAACACGACGCTCAACGGGCATTGAGCGGGCCAAGATTGCGTTACATAAGTTACAAAAACCGTTAATCACTTCTCAGGCTTACTGGCGGGCGCTGCCTCATTAGGCTGCAACGCTTCGAAGTACCGGTTCTGTCTGCGAAAGACGTCACGGTCGACCGGCTCGAGCACCTCGTCGAGCAGGCTGTTTACGGGCCGCCCTACGAGGTCGCCCAGTTCCGCGCTGCGCCACGGCACGATGTACAGCACCTTGGGCAGCTCGCGGTTACCGGTGATCTGCGTGGATTCGAGGTCCAGGCGGTCCTTGGCGTTGCCCTTGGGAGCCGGTTGGCCTTTGTTAGCCGCGGCGGCGGGGGTGGTACCCGGGCCGGAGGGCCTGGCGGCAGACGTCGCGGCGGGCGTGGGGGGCGCGGGGGCGGCCACGGGCGCCTGCGGCGCCGCTGACGGGGCCGATGTGTTCACCCCGGGCTCCATGTCCGCATCCGACTGGGCTGGGTTGGATTGGGCGGGCGGCGGTGTCTGGGCGACGGCGGCGGCCGCTAACAACAGCAGCGCGACGAAAATCAGTTTGTTCATGAGCTGGCCCCTCCTTGGGGTGCAGGTTGTTCGGTCGCCGGCGGCGGCGCATCGGGCGCAGGCGCTTCAGGCGCAGGAGCTTCCGGCGCGGCGGGCGTCTTGCCGGTCGCCCGGTTGCGCGCCTTGAGCTCGGCGATCCAGCCGCTCACGGGCTTGTCCTCGTCCGTGAGCTGCTTGTAGGTCTCGAGCTCGGCCTGGGCCTGCAGCGGATCATCGAGGTACAGATCGAGCAGCACACCGAGATTGCGGTGCGCCGGCGCGTAGGACGGATTCGCGGCCAGCGCTTTCTCGTAGGCAGCGCGCGCCTCGGGAAACTTGCCGGCGAGGCGCAACGTGACGCCGTATTCGGTCCAGGTCTGCGCATCCCAGGACGCGCGCTCGGTGGCCTTGGCCAGCGCGGCCTCGGATTCGGCGAGCTGGTTCGTATTGCGATACAGCAGACCGAGGTTCGTGTACGGACCCGGCAGGTCGGGATACGACTGCGTCATCACCTGGAAATCGAGGATCGCCTGCGTCGCGTCACTGCCGCGCATCAACGCAAGCGCGCGCGTGAATTCCGAGTTCGCGCGTGCGGACGCCTTCGGCACCACGGGACCGGCAGGCACCACCGGAGCGGGCGCGGCTGTCGTGAATTGGGCACGGGCTTCGCTGTCGGATCGGCTGGAGCGGTGATGACGGGCTCCGGCGCGGGCGGCGGCGGCGGAGCGACCGGCACCGGCGCATCGACGGACGCGCTCATGAGCTCGCTCTTGCCGTAGCGGGCGGGCTTGAGCTCGGCGAGCGCGGTGAAACTCTTCTTCACGCCGTCGTCGTAGACCGCGTCGCGCGTGCGCTTGGCATTGATCTCGTGGGTCGAGATCGCCTGCTCTTCGAACGGGAAGGCCTGCTCTTCGAGCAGCGAGTTGTATTCCTCGAGCTGATCGCCCGAGATCTTCTTCGGCCGCTCGGACTTCATGATGTCCTGGCCGAGCTTGCGGTAGATCTCCGCGATCTCGTACGTGGCGAGCGTGGTGACTTCGGCGACGCGATAGTCCGTCGCGCCCTTGTACGCGGCCAGCGCGGCTTCCATCGCCTTGTCTTCTTGGCGAGCCAGGCCTTGAGCGGCAACACCAGCGCGATGCCGCGAAACGCATCGCGCGCCGGCGACGCGAGCGCGAGGGTCGCCTTGGCGGCGAGATACTGCGTGCGATCCGTGCGACCGGCGCCGGCATTGCGGTCGGCCTTCACGATCTCGCGCTGCCAGAATGTCACGCGTTCGGCGTTGCCCGCGGTTGCCGCGAGATCGGCGAGCTTCTGGCGCGCTTCGATCGAATCGGAGACCGGCGTCGGATACGTGACCACGAAGCGCTCGAGCATCGTGACGGCCTTCGGCGTGTTGCCCGCCTTGGCGTAGAGGTCCGCGGCCTGCAGGTTCGCCTCGCGCTGGATGTCCTTCGCTCTCCGCCGGATTCGCGGCGATGCGCTCGAACTCCACGGCCGCCTGGCCCGCCTGGCCGGTTTCGCTGTAGGCCACCGCGAGCTTGCGCGTGACGTCGGAGGCGAACTCGCTCTTCGGATTGTTCGCGCGGAAGCGCTCGAGCACCTGGATGGCGCGCGGCCACTCCTTGAGGATGATGAGCTGCGCGCCCGCGTCGTACTCGGCCTGCGCCGCGATCTTCGAAGTGCCGCGCCACCTGCGAGATGCGCAGGAAGTCGTCGACGGCGCCGAGCGCGTCGCCGGCCTTCTGCTTCGCCTCGCCCTGGCGGTAGACCGCGGAGGCGATGCGCTCGGTGAGGTCGGCGCGCATCTTGTCGGCCGGCGGCAGCAGGTCGCGCGCGGCGACGTAGCCCTTCTCGGCTTCCGCGAACTGCAGCAGGTCGAAATTCGACTGGCCGATGATGGTGTACGCGATGCGCCGCTTCGGCTGGTCGGCCGGCGGCTGGTGCGCGAGCACGAGGTTTGCGACCTCGATGGCGCGCGGCAGATCCTTCGTGGCGAAGATGTCCTCGGCGGCGCGCGTCAGCACGCCCGCGCTTCCGGATGCTCGGGGAAGCTGGTGCCGAACTTCACGCCGGCATCGACGGCGGACTTGTGCGCCTCGGTCTCGCTCGGCCGCCGGCAGCTTCTCCTCGTACTTCGTGAACGAGCCGAGCGCGGCGTAGGCAGCGGCGGCGGATCGCGGATTGCGCGGGTAGTTGTACGCCGTCTTCGTGAATTCGGCGGCCGCGCCCTGGTAGTCCTGCGCTCGAACAGCGTTTCGGCCAGCAGGTAGTTGGTGCCGAAGGAATCCGGATCGTCCGGGAAGGATTCGAGGTAGGTGCGATACCAGCGCGCCGCCTCGAGGAACTCGTCGGCCTGCTTCGTCTTCTGCGCCTCGGCGTGGAAGTACGTGGCGACGTCCTTCAGGTTGATCTTCAGCTCCTTGGCGATGTTCGGGTAATCGGCCTTGTTGCGGCCCTGCCAGAACGTCGTGCCGTAGTTGTAGAGCGCGACGTACTCGCGCTTGCCTTCGAGCACGAGCTGCGTGAAGCCGCCCTTGCGATAGGCCTCGATCGCCTGCATCGAGAGGCCCGGCGAGAACTCGCTGTTCGGCTCGCGCGTGGCGTAGGCGCGGTACACGGCGGCCGCGTCCTGGAAGCGCTCCTTCTCGACGTACAGATCGCCGAGGCGCGAATAGATGATGGGCGCGTACGCCGGGTTGTTGTGCCTGGCGAGGAACTTGTCGATCGCGGCGACGGAATCGTCGTCGTACGAGAACGTGACGGCCATGACGCGCAGCGTGTCGTCGGCCAGCTCGCGGTCCGCGCGCGGCAGCTTCTCGAGCGGGATCAGTTTGCGCTCCTGCTTCGTCGAGCATCGTGCGGTCGAGCACGCCCGCGAACGACGGCAGGCTCTCGTCGTTCAGGCCCTGCTTGAACAGCGACCAGCCGTGCTTGTAGAGGCTCTGCGTCGAGGAACGCGGACTTGTCGCCCTTGGTGACGACGAAGCCGTAGGCGTCCTGCGGCCGGTCGATACTGCTTGGCGGAGAACAGCAGCTCGCCGCGGCGGAACTGCACTTCGTCCATCTGCGGCGTGCGCGGATAGCGGCGCAGCGACGTCGTCGAGCGTGGCCAGCGCCTTTTCGGGCTGGCCCGTGGTCTCGTACGCGCGCGCGAGCTGGTAGAGCACCTGGTCGTTGCGCGGATAGTCGGGATAACTCTTGAGCAGGCTGGTGTAGAGCTTGATGGCCTCGGCGCCCTGCAGGTCGATGGTCGACGCCTCGCCCTGCCATGCGCTCGCCCTCGCCCGCCTCCATGTTGAGGTCGCCGAGGCGGCGCAGCGCTTCGGCGCGCAGCTGCGGATCGGTCTTCTGCAGCTCGAGGAAGCGGCGGTAGTTCTCCATGGCGCGCGTCGCGCTGGCCTCGACCTTCGCGTCGGGCTGCACGACCACGGGGCGCGATCGAGAGCTCGCCGATGGTCTTCTCCTTTTTGGTCGCCGCCGACGCGTTGAGCGCCACGCCCGCGCACAAGGCGGCAATGGCGGCCGCGAGCAACTTGCGGGGCGCGCTCATTGGCGGCGGCTCCGGCGGCGGCGTCGATTCAGGCGCGGGTTGATCGGACGGAGCGGGCTGATCGGGCGCGGCCGCATCCGGCGGAACCACTTCGAGCTCGCCCTGCGACTCGGCGGGCGCGCCGCTTGCCGGCGCCTTCACGTTGCCGCCGCCGATCGCGGCGCGGTCGTAGATGGACGCGAGCGCGAAGCGCGCCTGGATCTGGTACGTGCCGATGCGCTCCTTCTGCTGTTCGAGCTCGGCGCGCGCCAGCGATTCGAGCAGGCCGTTCTGCTGCTGCGCGACGCCCGCGAGGCGCATGCTGCGTGGCTTCGAGGCGCTGGCGCAGCGCCTCGACGCGCGCGGCGAACTCGCCGGTGTTGTTGGGCATGGAGCTGCGCGCCTTCTGCACGCGCACCCAGCGGTTCTGCGCTTCGCGCAGCGCCTGGTCGAGATCCTTGAGCGTGCGGCGTTCGTTCCACACGCGCGCCTTGAAGGACTCGGCGAGCCGCCAGTACAGCACGCCCTTGGCGAGCCGCGTCTTCTCGCGGATCACGTTCGTTTCTTCGTCGTTGGGCGCGGTGAGCAGCGCCGCTTCGAGGCGCACGATGCGCGCCCACTGGTCGCGCTCCTCGGCGGTGCCGAGCGCGGCGCATCCTGGCTCTGCTCCACCTGGTCGAGCTGCCCGCCGGCATTGGCGCGATCGCGCGCCGTATTTGTCGAGCCGGCCCGAGCGCGAGCACCGCGTCCGCCTGCGGCACGCGCTCGGCATACGCGCGCTCGCGCGTGTCGAGCATGTCGTCGAACGCGACGATGCTGTCCTGCCAGCGGGCGAGCGTGCCGCCGAGGAACGCGAGGTCGCGGTAGTTCTTGAGGCCTTCCTGGAAATCGTGGCCGGCGAGCAGGTGATAGAGATAACGCGACTGCGGGGCATCCGGCAGCTTCGCGCAGCTGCCAGAACCAGCCGTAGTGGTCCTTCTCGTCGCGCTTGAGCAGCTTGTCGAGCATCGTGCCGTCGTTGATCTCGGCGATCGACTCGTCGAGGTTCACCGTCTCGCTGTCGAACGACGCGATCGCCTTCTCGTAGTTCTCGGCGGCCTGCGCGTTGGCATTGAGCTTGGCGAAGGCGTACGGAATGGCGAGATAGGCTTCCTGCACGGCGGAGTCGAGCAGGTTGCGGTCGCGCAGCTCCATCCACGGCGTGAGCGCTTCCTGGAACTGGCCGGCGGCGGCATCGGCCCAGCCCGACGCCGAGCAGCGCCTTGTTCGAATACGGGCCGTCGAGGCGCACGCGCTCGAGCACCGGCTTGGCGAGCGTCGGGCTGGTTGTTCTGCAGATAGGCGTAGCCGAGCGCGAGATTCGCGCGATCCTTGAGCGCCAGCAGCTCGCGCCGCCCGGACTCGATCGTGCCGACGGTGGTGAGGAACGGATCGGCCTCGGTCACCAGGCCCTTGCGCACCAGCGCGACGCCCAGGTTGAACTGCGCGTAGGCCAGCCAGTCGGTTGATCCCGGCGGCCCTTCCACGCATTGAGCAGCGCGATCGCTTCATCGAAGCGCTGCTGGCGCATGAGGATGTTGCGAAGCAGGTGCATGCGCTCGGCTTCGAGATCCGGCGTCAGCCGGCCCTGCACTTCGTTGATGGCGCGCTCGGCGCGATCGAGATAGCCGCGCGCGTACCAGACCTTGCCGAGATAGAACCAGGCGCGGTTGCGCACGCCCTCGGGCACGGACTGGCGTCAGCAGCGTCTCGAAGCGCTCGCCGGCTTCGTTGTGCAGGCCGAGCGACAGATACAGGCCGCCGAGCAGCAGCTCGGTCTCGGCGTCGTGATGCGGCAGGCGGCCCCACTGCTCGTAGGCCTTCAGGCGCGTGATCGCCTCGAAATCCTGGCCCTGGTAGTAATAGAAGAGTGCGTCGCCGAAATGCAGGTCGCGCACCACGCGTCGGCGACAGCTTGTCGACCTCCGGCTTCGCGGCCGATGCCGGCGAAACCAGGGCCGACGAGCAGCGCCAGCGATGGCGACCGGTCGCGACGGCAATGCGCGAAAACTTCGTCATCGCGACGACCTTATTCCCAGTCCTTGATCGCGAACTCGGGCTGCGCGCGCGCTGGCGGTCGGTGATCTTGAGCTCGAGGTACTTGGCGCCGATGCCCTTCTCGAACTTGAGGTTGGCGCCGCGCTTGTAGTCGCGCTCGTTCGGGCCCTTGCCGCTGAAGAACGCGACCAGCTCGTGCTCGCCCACCTTGAGGTTGCCGAGATAGACGCGGTGCACGCCGCCCTTGAGCAGCGCCTCCGCCTCGCGCGGCGTGTAGAGGTAGTTGGCGACTTCCTTGTTGTCGATCTTGAGCGTGAGCGAATCGAGCGCGAAGAACTCGCCGATGTCCATCGAGACGAACACCGCGACCTGCGTGTTCGCCGGGAACAGCAGCTCTTCCTCGAGCACGAACAGTTCCTTGTTGAGATCGACGACGTCCTTCTTGAGGTCCTGGACGGTCTCGTCGAGCGCGCGCGTGTCGGCGGGCGGCTCGCCCGATTCGGGCGCGGGCGCGGCGGCGCCGTCGACGGGCGGAGCGATCAGCGTGCCACCGGCGCGTCCGCGATCGAGGCGTTTGCGTCGCCCGCGGGCGGCGGCGTGGCGGCGGCCGGCTCGGCCGGCGGCGTGGTCTGCGGGTCCTGCGCGAACGTCCGCAGGCAAGCGCGATCAACGCCAGCACGGCGATGGCCATGAAGGTGGCGGCGCGGAGTGACTTGGTAGGTGTCTGCATTGGATTACTCGACTTTTCGTCCGTTATTCGTCTAGCAGCGTGCGCAGCTCGCGCACGTACATCGCTTCGTCCTGTGTCCGGAACTCGCGGTGCGCGGCGCGCAGCACGCCCGCGCGATCCACGAACACGATCATCGGCAGGCGGTCGACCCGGTACTCGCGCCCGTGCTCTTCGCCGTGGACACGAGCAGCTGGAACTGCACGTCCTGCGCGCGCGCGAATTTCTCCGCGCGCGCCACGTTGTCATCGAGATTGACGCCGATCACCGTGAGGCCCGCGCTGGCGTAGGTCTTCGCGATGCGGTCGAGCGCCTCGAGCTGCGCGCGGCAGGTGTTGCAGCTGCCGCTCCAGAAGCTAACGACCACGACTTCGCCGCGATGCTCGGAGAGGCGCACGTTCTCGCCCGACAGCCCGCGCGCCACGAGGTCCGGCGCCGGCTGCCCGACCAGCTCGTACTTCTCCGCGGCGAGCCGCGCGCCGGCACGCAGCGCACGCGAGCGCAAGCGCAGCAAATACGCGCCAGCAGGGCGGCCTGGGGCTCACTAACAAACAAGTGCTCACGGTTGGCTCAACGATACGGGAACACCGGCAAGCGCGGCAGCGACGCGCGAAACCCTCGCATAGCCCACTTAACAATGTCAACGAAGCAAGCCCACTGTTTGCGACGGAGATCGCGGCGCGACGCATTCGGCGTCGGAAAAGACGAAGGAGCGTCGGCAACACGCGACATCGCGGCGCCGACGCTCCCTCGGGATCGACCCGTCGCGCTTTCGCTTAGACCGGGTTGCTGACGGTGCCGTTCACGATCGGCGCGATCATCGTCAGGCTGTCGCGCAGCGCCGTGCCACCCAGGCCGTGCGAGGGGAACAGCGTCGGGAAGTTGCCCTCTTCGCCGTGCAGCGCCATGTAGTTGAGGACCACGGTCTCGACCAGCAGGTTCACGGCGTTCGCCGCCGGGCTCGACGTGGTGTTCACCGCGCCGCCGGGCGTGAAGTCGCCGATCTGCTTGCGCGTGTCGCAGAACGCATCGGCGGGCGTCCGGCGGCGCCCGGCTTGTAGACCAGCACGAACGAGGCGGCGGTCGACTGGTTGTCGCTCGCCCAGTCGAGCTTGCCGCGGCCGTCGACGGTCATGTTCGGCACGCCGTTGGCCGACAGCGAGCCGTCGCTGAACACGTAGATCATGACCGGCTTGCCGCATGCGCGCCGCGTACTCGAGGCAGGCGCCGATGCAGCGGCCCGCGCGGAAGTTGCGCGTCTCGCCGGTGTTGCGGCCCTGCCCGTGGTAGTCGTAGCCGCCCATCGTGACCGTGCCCGCGCCCGCGTAGCCGTTGATGACCATCTTCATGATGGCCGCGGCCTTGCGGAACTCGCCGTCGGCGTTGTACTCGGCCGCGGTGAAGATCGGCGTGATGCCGGCCGGCTGCGAAGCCTGCGCGACGATGTGCGGATCGAGGTTCGGGTTGAGCGCCGACGGCGTGCGGAAGCGGTCGGCGAGGTACGCGGACTTGAGGTAGCCGCAACGCACGAGCTTCTGCAGCGCCGCTTCGTCGGCCGCCGCGAGCCTGGTCTGCGTGAGATTGGTCTTGGAGTGCGACAGGCGCGTCATCGACTCGAGCACCGCGATCGCATCGTCCTGGTTCGTGAACAGCGTGCCGAGCTCGCCCGTGTCGACGAGGCCCGTGACGTCGCTCGCGCGGTCCACCTTGGTGGGACGCGCGGCCGGATTGATCATCGACAGCCGGCGCCATCGAGTTGCCGCCCGAATCCGAGTTCTGCGAACCGATGAGCGTGAGCAGCTGGCCGTCGGCGCCGACTCGGTTGATGCCGTACATCGGGTTGTGCGGATTGTTGCCGGTGTCGTTCTCGGAGCGCGCCGCGATGCCGAAGCCGTTGACGTTGGCGCGCGTGCCCACCTGCGTGGACGCCTGCATGCCGCGCAGGATGGCGCCGTCGGAGTGCCAGGCCGCGCCGAACTCCGTGTTGACGAAGTTGTTAGTGGGGCTGGCCGCGTTGGCCGAGCCCGGCGTCATGTTGCCCGGCAGGCCGAGCATCGCGTAACCCGCGGTCGACAGGAAGTTCAGCGGGCCGCCGCTCTGGCCGACCAGCATCTCCGAGCCGTTGAGGTTCGCGCCGCCGGCGAGGTCGAAGGCGATGAACGGAATCTTGCCGGCGCCGGCCTGGATCGCTGCATTGCGTGGGTCCGCAGCAGTGCCTCGAGGTCGGGCGACATGGCGCGCGCGTTGTCGGAGCCGATGAGCATCGCGAGCGCGGCGGGCGCGGCGACGATCGCGGGGCCGGTGCGCATGCCCTGGGCGATGAAGTCGCGCCGCGTGACCGGCGTCTTGTGGCTCTCGTGCCGGATCGGCTCGTCGAGACCCAGCGTACGCGGGCGGCTTCTTGGTGCGGATGATCATGACTTCTCTCCAGAATCTCCCTTACTGAATCAGCGTCGTGCCGCTGCCGAGCACGGCGCCGCACGTGGCTTTCATGACGGTGCCGGTGCCGCTGGCGGAGCCACCGGTCGGACCGCTCACCAGCTTGTCGATGAGATCGTCGAGCTCGGCCGAGATCGACCGTCGTCGTCCGGATTCCACTCGAGACCGGTGTTGACGCCCTTCGTGAGCAGCGCGTCGATCACGAGGTCGCGGTTCGCGGCGTTCGGCGAGCCTGCGCTGCCGAAGGTCGCCGTGGCGGTCGAGGACGGGTTCAGCGAACCGCCGAAGAACGCGGTGCGCAGGGCCGGCGTGTCGACCATGACGTTGCAGTACTGGATCGCGAGCTGCGCGAGACCGGTCTGCTGCGACGGGCCGAACGCACCGAACTTCTCGATCGAAGGCAGCGCCTGCTTGACGAGCGTCGTAGGTGCCGCGCACGCGCGCGTTCGGTCTGCGGACACGCCGGTGATGAGCGACAACGTGGCGTTGATCTCATCGAAGGTGCGCAGGCCGACGTCGGACTCGGCCGGGCTGTCCGCCGGCGCCGCCGGCGGCATCACGACCGGATCGGGGCGGCACGTAGCTGAGGGCGCCGATCTGCTCGAACGACAGGAAGTACATGTCGTCGGTCGGGCCCTTCTCGAGGGCGATGACGGTGCCGACCTGGTCGGTGATCTTCTGGCCGGCGCCGGCGGACGTAGCTGGCGCCGCCGATGGTGGTGCTCAGCGGGACGTATGCCTGGCCCGTTGCCGTCGTCCGCACCGTTCACGCCGATGCGGATGCCGGCGATCGGCACGTTCGTGACCGTGGCGTTCGGATCGAGGCTGATGAAGGTCGGCTTGGCGAACTGCAGGCCGTAGCTGTCGAGCTGGCTGGCCTCGAGCATCACGTACGGCTGCGGCACGTCCGTCATCAGGTGGCTGACGCTGAACAGCATGAAGTACTTCTCGCCGACGCCGGCGTCGAAGTTCTGCTGGATCTGCGTCGGGCGTCAGCGCGCGGTTGTGGATCGCGACCATGCGCAACACGCCTTCCCACTGGCGGTTCGTCGAGGTCTCGTTGCCGAGCACCAGCGCGAACGTGTCGTCCCAGTCGGCGAGCGAGCCGCCACCCTGCGGCATCCATGTCGCCGGTGAACACGCCGTTCACGTAGATGCGGCGGCCTTCGACCGGGCTGTAGGTCAGACGACGTGCTGCAGCGCCGCCTGCGCGTCCTCGTCGGCCGCGTCGCGTGATCAGGATCGGGTTGCCGTTGGCGCCGGTCTCGATCGCTGCGCGTGTAGGCCTCGTACTGGTACATGTTCTGCGCCAGCGTGACGTTGCGCGCAGTTGACGCCCGCCGAGTAGCTGACGATGTACGCGTCTTCCTGCGCGACGTTGGCATTGTTGGCCCACGCCTCGATGGTGAATTCGCCCGTCGACTTGATGAGGTCGGTGAGCTTCTTCGAGCCGGCCGACGGTGCCCTGGGCCTTGCCGCCCATCTTGACGTTGAGGCCCCAGCCGCCGACCCAGGTGACGTCACCCGAGAGCGTGAGGTTCAGCGCCGGTTCGAGACCGCTCGTGTCATAGGCGATGTTGCCCATGCCGGTCTTGAACTCGTACTTGGCGATCGTGTCCGCT
The DNA here is from genome assembly GCA_963774045.1 of uncultured Pseudomonadota bacterium. Lineage (GTDB taxonomy): Bacteria > Pseudomonadota > Gammaproteobacteria > Steroidobacterales > Steroidobacteraceae > CADEED01. Next base: position 305,925 of record CAVZED010000003.1, on the reverse strand, counting down.
TCGTAGCGGTTGCCGCCGGCCGCGACCGTACCGTCGTACAGCGTGAGGCCCTTGGAGATGAGCAGGTCGGGATCGACGTTCGTCACCGGGATCGCGTCCGCGAAGGCGTTGACGGCATCGAGCATGGTCTGCGCGTTGGCCGCGCAACCCGCGCTGCCCCAGCAGTTGTGGAACTCGTCGCGCAGGCGCACGACGAGTCGCGACTGGTCGGTGTTGTCGAGATTGATCTTCGACTTGATGGCCGCGTAGGCCACGTCGACGTCCGCGTCGGCGAAGAACGGCTGCTGCTGCGTGGCCGAGGTCGAGGAGTGGCAGCGCACGCAGTTGGCCGTGGCGGGATTGCGCACCAGCGCGTAGAGCTGAGAGGAGCCGAAGGCCGCCGAGGAAGCCGGGAAGCTCTTGCTGCCGCCCACTTCCTTGATGGCCGGCGCCTGCAGCTGGATCTGCGTGCCGCCCGTGGCGCTGGCACCGGCCCAGTTGCGGATCCACACCGTCAGCGTGTCACCGCAGGCCGAGGGCGACTGCAGCCAGCAGTTGTGGCCGCCGGCGACCTTGATGACCATGCGTGACTGGTCGGGCTGCGTGAGATTCACGACCGTGTTCGCCGCCTGTAGGCGAGGTTCACGTCGTCGTTGCGCGCGAACATCGGCGTCTGGCCGCCGGCGCCGTGGCAGCGAGCCGCAACGGTTGTTGCGCCTTGATGTTCTCCCACAGGTTGATGCGGAAGGCCTGCACGTCGGCGTTCGCCGAAGCGGGACCCGTGTAGTCGGGCACCGGGGGCGCCGTCGTGACGGGGTTGACCGACCGTCGGCGCGCCGCCGCTCGAGCAACCGGCGAGTACCGCGACCGCCGTGGCGGCCGCGAACCAGCGAAGAATTTTTGACTGCATAGAGTTCATGTGGTGCTCCCTCAATCGCCCATGCAGTGCACGGCGGTTTCGGCGAAGACCTGTTTCAGCCGGTAACCGTTGGCCTTGAAGCTGGTCGTCATCGCGCGCGACCTTGCGCGCGATCGGCGGCGTCGCCCGGCGCGCGGAAGCACACCGTCTTGAACACCTTCTCGACCTGGCATTGCGCGAACGCGTCGCTGTTGGCGAGCTCCTCGCCCATCGACTTGGCGCCGTTGCCGCTGCCCGGCAGCGAGCTCGCCCCAGCCGAGCAGCGAGTTCTGGCCCTTGCGCCAGCGGTTCTCCCAGGCGTCGTCGGGAGTGATGAAGCCGGGCGCGAAGTTCGTGTCGTTGTTGAAGTACTTCGGCTGCACGGCGCCGGCCGTGTAGACCAGGCGCATCGTGCCCGGCGCTTCCGCCGAGCCGTTGTCGAAGTCGTAGTACGCGAAGGCCTGCGCGACAGCGGATCCATGCCGCTGTGACAGCCGATGCAGTTGTTCAGGAAGATGCGGCTGTCGCCACCCGGGCGAGCGGCTCACGTCCTGGCGGATGCGTTCCGGCGGCAGCGAGGTGTCGTGCACCTGCTCCATGTCGCGGCACATGTGATTCATCATCGTGAAGCGGAACATCGCGCGGTTGGTGCCGTCGACGAAGAACGCCTCCGACGGCGGCGCGCGAGGTCAGGAAACCCGCGGTGGCGGCGGCCGGAATGCCGCTGGACCGACGACTGCGTCGTCGGCGTGCAGCGCGGTGAACAGGTTCACCGCGTTGGTCTCGGCGTTCTCGTAGTGATCGTTGTTGCGCGGCGGAGGCGGCCGGCGTCACGCCGTTCACGGTATAGGTCAGGTCGGCGGACAGCGCCGTGTTGAATGGCGACGTCGTCCCGCACCATGCCGATGAACGTGGCGACGTAGTCGTTGAGCGGCGCGAACACCGTCTGGTCACGGTTGGTCCACGGCACCGCCATGTTCTTGAGCGTGACGTTGTAGAAGGATGGCGTCCTGCGGTGGCGATGTTGGCCGCGCCGATCGGCGTTGCCGCCGGCGACCAGCGCCTCCATCTGGTTCAGAGCCGCCTCGCGTCGGCGGAACGCCCGCGATGCGATCGTGGATGCGCTTGGCCTGGTCGCGATCGTTCGCGGACGCGGCGAATGCCACGCAGGCGAGCATGCACGCAAGAGCCGACCTACTTCAGTTTCGAGACCTTTGGGTTATTCATTTGTCTCATCCACATCCCATTTGACGAGGGCAGTATCACCCCACCCGTCAGCAGGCTTGTTTGTCTCCGCTGGTCTACGTCTCCAAGCGGCGACAGCACCATTTATTACGTACCCGAAGTACGCTTAAGCCCAAGGACTGCGAACCGCGTCACGGCGCCTACCGCCCCGGTCCCTAACTACAACGGCTGACAAGAAAACCGCTGTTGGCGGTCACGTCTGCTGTGACGTTGTCGGCAGATCGAAGGCGGCGCCAAGCGGGATGATTGCATTACGTCACATGCCTGTGCGGCAATGCACATGTGGTGGCAGTGGAGGACGCTGTGAATCGATCAATCGAAAACGCGAACCGCATCACGCTCGTGGGCCGGGCATCGGGCGCTCGTGATGTGCGCCGCCCGCTTGTCAGCGGCCTGTACCCAGGGCCCGGGCGGCGGCGGCATCGGCCTCGCCAGCGGCCAGGACCCGGATCCCGCGACCGTCGATTTCCCGATCTTCTACATCCGCCACCAGGTTCCCGAGGACCAGGACGACGTGACGCGCGTGCGGCCGTTCGTCGAAGACGACGACTACTCCGCCACGCTCTGGAAGCGCGACCGCGCCTCGCCGGGCGCTCCCGAAACCGAGATCACCGCGCGCCTGCGCACCGCTGCCGCCGGCGCGAGCCGAAGACCGCTACGACATCAAGGATCTCGCCGTCGCGCCCGACGGCCTGCACGTGGCCTTCGCGATGCGCGGCCCGCTCGACGACGCCGACGACGAAGACGAACCCCCGACCTGGAACATCTGGGAATACAACATCGCGACCGACACGCTGCGCCGCGTGATCAGCTCGGACATCATCGCGGAAGAAGGCCAGGACGTCGCGCCCGCCTATCTACCCGACGGCCGCATCGCTGTTCTCGTCGACGCGCCAGCGGCAGGCCAAGGCCATCCTGCTCGACGAGGGCAAGGCGCAGTTCGAAGCCGCGACCGAGGCGCGCAACGAGTCCGCGTTCGTGCTGCACGTCATGAACGCCGACGGCACCGGCATCCACCAGATCTCCTTCAACCCCTCGAGCGACCTGTACGGCACAGGTGCTGCAGAACGGCCGCGTGTTGTTCACGCGCTGGGACCGCGCGCCGCGGCCGCGACGGCCTGCACCTGTACACCTCGAACCCCGACGGCACCGACACGCAGCTGCACTACGGCGCGGTTTCGCACCTGACCGGCACCACGGTCGCCGGCGTGAACACCGACCGCATCGAATTCATGCGCGCGCGCGAGATGTGCGACGGCCGCCTCATGGTGCTGACGCGCCAGCGCACCGACGTCGACTTCGGCGGCAACCTCACCATCATCGACGCCAACCGCTTCGTCGAGAACACGCAGCCGCTGCTCGCGAACGCCGGCAGCCCGGCCCGGCGCAGTCGCCGGCGACGCTGAACGACGTGCGCACCGTTCCCGGCCCCTCGCCCGGCGGCCGCTTCAATTCCGGCTTCCCGCTGTGGGACGGTTCGGGCCGCATCCTCGTGAGCTGGACGCAGTGCCGGCTGTTCGACACCGGTCGATCCGACCCGCATCGTGCCCTGCACCGCCGACCGGCTCGCGCGATCCGACCGGCAGTCACGGCCGCCGCCGCTGTACAGCATCTGGATGTTCACGCCCTCGCAGAACACCATCCTGCCGGTCATGCCGCCCGTCGAAGGCGTCATGGTCACCGAGGCGATCGCCGCGCAGCCGCGCATGCCGCTGCCGGCCGTGATCCTCGACAAACAAGCGCCGCTCGATCTCGACGCCGACCTGGTCGCCGAAGGCGCGGGCCTGCTCGTCGATCCGCAGCGTCTACGACATCATGGGTGTCGACCAGGCGCGCACCAACAACGGCACCGCCACGTCGATCGCCGACGTTTCGAATCCGTCGAACGCGCAGTTCCCGCAGCGCCAGGTGCGCTTCGTCCGCATCGAGAAGCCGGTATCGATTCCCGACGATGACGACATCGCCGACCCGGACAATTCCGCATTCGGTCCGACCGGCGTGATGCGCGAGATCGTCGCCTATGCACCGGTCGAGCCCGATGGCTCGGTGCGCATGAAAGTGCCGGCGAACGTCGCGTTCCAGATCAGCCTGCTCGACGTCGACGGCCGGCGCGTGAGCCCCGTGCATCGCTCCTGGCTGCTCCGTTCGCCCGGGCGAAGTGCTCGAGTGCAACGGCTGCCACGTGCGCACTCCCGCGGCGCCGCTCGTGCACGGCCGCAAGGACCTCTTCAATTCCGTGTACGGCGGCTCCACCGCGACCGGCGCCGCTTTCCCCGGCACCGTCAATACGATTTCTCCCGAGGCCGGCGACACGATGGCGCGCGCGCGTTCGCGCGCCGGTTCTTCGTGCATCGACGCCACCGACGATGGTCGAGCACTGCGGCCTGCAGTCGGTCACGCCGAGCGCCAACGTCGTCTACGACGAGATCTGGACGCCGGCCGCGCCGCCGACCGCTTCGTTCGCCTACAGCTATCAACAGCTCACGACGGCGACCCCGGCCAACGTCGGCTGCTTCCCGGTCTGGACTCCGACCTGCCGCATCACGATTCACTACCAGACCATCGGCACGCGCCCGGGCCACATCCATCCGTTGTGGTCGGTGCCGCGCCCGGCGGCCGGTGTCGACGACGGCACGGGCAATCTCATCTATCCGCAGACGTGCACGTACTGCCACGCCCGCGTGAACCCGATGGACCCGGCGATGCCGCAGTTGCCGGCCGCGTCGCTCGAGCTCACCGATGAAGTGTCGGACGAGGACGCGCTGCAGTTGCGCGCTTATCGGCAATTGCTGTTCCCGCGCAACGAGTTGGAACTGGACGCGATGGGCGCGGTTCAGGTTAGACTTGTGCCCGGTCCGCCGGACGCCAACGGAAATCCCACGCAGGTCACGGTGCCGTTGCATCCGTCGATGCAGGCACTCAATGCGCGTGGATCCCGGCATTCTTCAACCGGTTCCGCCCGGGTGGATCGCATGCGGGTATACCTAACAACCGCTGAATTGCGCTTGTTGTCGGAGTGGCTGGATATTGGAGCTCAGTATTACAACGACCCGTTCCCGCCAACTCCGCAGAACTAGTCTCCTCGCGTTGGTATTCGCATGTCTCCTCTCGGCACCCGCTCTCGCAAAGCAGACGCCGGAGGAGAAGGCCCAGGCCAAGAAGAGAAGGCGGCTGCAAAAGAGGCCGCGGAAAAACAGAAGCTGCTCCAGGTGTTCGTGTCCGAACCTTACCTGGAGCTGTCGACGGGACCCGGGCGCGGGTATCCGGTGTTCCATGCGTCGAGCGCGAGGAGTCGGTCGACGTCCTCTATCGGCGTACGGACTGGTTCAAAGTGCGCGACGAACAGGGCGTCGAGGGCTGGGCCCGGGCGCGCGACATGCGCCGCACGAAGCTCGCCGACGGATCGCCATTCCTGTTCAATCTCGGCGACATGGCCGGCTTCATCAACCACAACTGGGAAATCGGCATCGGCGGCGGCGACTATGGCGGCGCGAACCTCATCAACGCGTACGGCGCCTACTCGCTCACCGACAACATGAAGGTCGAGCTGACGCTGTCGCAGTTCCTGGGCAACTTCGTCGAACGGCTACAAGGCCGAGGCCGGGCTCACGCACGTCATGTTCCCGGAATGGCGCGTCTCGCCGTTCCTCGAGCTGGGTACGGGCGTCGTCTATACGGAACCGCGCGCGACGATCGTCCTGCCGCCCGATCGCACAGATCAAACCGCTTACGCGGGCGCGGGCGTCCGCGCATATCATCACCCGGCGCTTCTTCGTACGCGCCGACTATCGCTGGCACACGATCTTCACGAGCCGCGATGACAATGAGGAGTTGGAAGAATGGAAAATCATAATCGCCTGCTTCTTCTGACGGTGACCCTGGCCGCGGTGCTCGCGACCGAGCGGCTGCTCGGTCTTTCGCCGGGAGCAAAGAGCTCGAACGCCAGCAGACCGAAGATCAAGCGGCCGCCGAGGAGGCGGCTGAAGACGCCGATGCCACTCCGCCGCGCGTCATCGAGCCGAACGTTGCGCGCCGCAGGATCAAGACGCCCAGGATCGACAACGAGAACTGGGAGATCGGCGGCGGCTTCGGTTTCGTGTCGATCGACGACTTCGGCACCAACCCCACCGTAGCCGCGCAGGTCACCTACCATGTGACAGAAGACTTCTTCTTCCGTGGCGATTTAGGGCAATCCACGGCCGGGCGCACGAGCTTCGAGACGCTGGGCGGCGACATCGAACTGCTTACCGGAAATCAGAGGCGCTTCACGTATTACAGCCTCTCGCTGGGCTACAACTTCCTTCCTGGCGAAGTCTTCCTCGGTCGCAAGACCGCCATGAACAGTGGTTTTTACACGTTGATTGGAGTCGGCAGCGTGAAGTTCGCGGGAGACAACCATCTCACGATAAATCTGGGCGCGGGTTTCCGCGTCCTGCCGACTGACTGGCTTGCCATCCACATCGGAGTGCAGGACCGCGTGTTCGACTCCGATCTGTTGGGCGAGACCAAGGTCACCAACAACATCGAGACACTGTTGAGTGCGACCGTCTTCTTCTGACGGAGTCACCCCATGATGTCGGCACGCACGATCAAAGGAATGTTCAAGGGTCTCGCACTGGCCGCCGTGTTCGCGTCCGCCGCGTTCGCCGCATCGTCGTCCGGCCCCGCCCCCGCCTTCCAGCTCTCGGGCCGCGGCGGCAAGGCCATCGACCTCACGCAGTATCGCGGCCAGGTCGTGATGATCAATTTCTGGGCCACGTGGTGCGGCCCGTGCCGGCAGGAAATGCCGCTGCTCGAAGACATCTACAAGAAGTACAAGCCCATGGGCTTCACGATGCTCGGCGTGAACGTCGAGCCGGATTCCGCAGCCGCCGAAGCGTGGCTGCAGAAGCAGAAGCCCGTGAGTTTCCCCATCGCATTCGACACGGAGAGCAAGGTCAGCAAGCTCTACAAGGTGGCCGGCATGCCGAGCACCGTGTTCGTCGATCGCAAAGGCAACATCCGGGTCATGCACAAGGGCTACAAGCCCGGCGATGAGAACATCTATCTCACGCAGATCCGTTCGATGCTCAAAGAATAGGAGTTCCGATCCATGCGTATCCGCGGTTTGTTCTTCCTCTGCGCCCTCGCCGTGATGTCGGCGGGCTGCAGCTCGATCGAGCCGTGGGTGAAGCCTTACGACCGCGAGAATCTGGCCGACCCGATCATGGCGTTCACGCGCGCCCCGATCTCGCAGGACTTCCTCGATCACGTGTTCGAGTCGCGCGAAGGTTCGCGCGGTGCCACCGGCGGCGGCGGTGGCGGATGCGGCTGTAACTAGAGGCCGTCACGTGAAGCTCATGGCCAACAAACGTTTCCCGCGATTCGTCATAACCTGCCTGGCCCTCGCCGGCGGTCTCGTCTCGATGGAAGGACGCGCGGGCGTGCTGCCCGAGGATCGCGCCGACCTGCTCTACTTCCGCTACGAAGGCGGCGGCGTGACCATCTCCGGCCCGTCGATGCTGGTGCGCAAGAGCATCGGCGAGCACGTCTCGGTCGCGGCCAACTACTACATCGACATGGTTTCGTCGGCGTCGGTCGACGTCGAGACTTCGGCGAGTCCTTACGAGGACGAACGCAAGCAGGCCAGCCTCTCGGCCGACTTCCTGCTCGGCAAGTCCACCTACAGCGTCGGCTACGTGAAGAGCGACGAGAGCGACTACCTCGCCAAGACGCTGTTCATGGGCGTGAGCCACGACATGTTCGGCGACCTCACCACCATCGGGTTCAATTACAAGGTCGGCAACAACGACGTCTTCCGCAACGTCAACATCGACGGCGTGAAGGTTCAGGACCCGGCGTTCCAGGAAGAGATGGAGTCGAAGAGCTACAGCGTCAGCGTCTCGCAGATCATCACCAAGAACATGATCGTCACCGGCCAGTACGAGGTGGTGACGGATGAAGGCTTCCTGCGCAGCCCCTATCGCTCGGTGCGTTTCTTCATCGATCCGTTCTCGCAGGGCCGCCAGGACGAGATCTATCCGAACACGCGTTCGAGCAACGCGGCGTCCTTCCGCGCGAAGTACTTCCTGCCGTACCGCGCGGCCATCGACAGCATGTACCGCTTCTACACGGACACGTGGGGCATCATCGGCCACACCGGCGAACTCGGTTACGTGCATCCGCTCGACAAGGTCGTCTGGGGTGGCAACTGGACCTTCGAGGGCCGCGTGCGTTACTACACGCAGAGCAAGGCCGATTTCTACCAGGACATCTTCCCGCGCGCCGACTTCGCGAACTTCCTGGCGCGCGACAAGGAATTGGCGACCTACAACGCCGTCACCGTCGGCGCGAGTGCCACCTACGAATTCAAGATCGAGCGCTTCCCGTGGCTTTCGAAGGGCCAGATCAACTTTCGCTACGATCGCATGACCGTGAACTACGACGATTTCCGCGACGCGCGCTTCAGTCTCGGCAGTTTCGGCAATCTGCCCGCGGAGCCTTTCGACCCGGGCACCGAGCCGCTGTACACGCTCGACGCGAACATCTTCCAGTTCTACATCAGCGCGTTTTTCTAAGCCGCGGTCCGATGAAAGTCATCGTCGACGCGTCGATCTTCACCCGCGAAGCGGGTGCCTTCGGCAACGTTTCCGGTTCCATCGATCTGTCGTGCGAGCCGCGCATCGGCGACACGATTTCCTTCAGCACCGAAAAAGTCGGCAGGGAGATGCCACCCGGATTCTCCGGGTTGCTGCGCGTACGCAACCGCGTGCTGACCGCCGGCGGCGATCCCCATGGACCGCTGATCGAGCTCGAAGACCTGAACGTCGAGACGATCGCGGATGCGCAGGCGTTGATCGCCTACCTCGAGCAGGGCTTCAAGCTGTTCGCGAACGTCTACGACGAGAACGACGAGCGTTAGGGTTCCTTCGACTTCCCGAACTGCACGCCGCCGTCGTGGACACCGATGTCGGGCTGCGTCTTGCGCAGCTCGATCATCTCCGCACCCGCCAGCAGCACCGGTCCGTAACCGTGCGCCGCGAGCACGTGCACGGGTCGATACATGTAGAACATCGGATCCCAGCCCACGCCGGTGCCGACGCAGGTGCCCTCGACCTGCCCCTTCGCATTCACCTTGGTCACGACCGCATTCCAGCCCAGCGAAACGGCGGGACCGAACGCCAGTGGATCGAGCCAGCCGCGATTGATGCCATGCGCGATCGCGAACACGAACATCGCGCTCGCGGACGTCTCCTGGTACGACTCGCGCCGGTCCAGCAACTGATGCCAGAGGCCCGCGTGACCCTGCGTGGCGATGATGCCCGCCGCGTGCGCACGATACTGCTCGAGGATGCGCGCGCGGGCCGGGTGATCCGCGGGCAGAACCTCCAGCAGCTCGGTCATCGCCATGATGGCCCAGCCGTTGGCGCGCGCCCAATGGAACGCCGGGTGGTGCTGCATGCCCTTCACCCACGCGTGCATGTACAGCCCGCGCTCCTCGACGAACATGCGCTCCGAGAACTGCAGGATCTGCTTTGCCGCGTCGTCGTAGTAGCGCCGTTCGCCCGTCAGCTTGCCCATCTGCGCGAGACACGGAACGCTCATGTAGAGATCGTCGAGCCACAACGACTCCGGCAGCGGCCGGTTGCGCGCCAGCGTGCCATCGCCAAGCCGGAACTGTCCGCCCGACACATGGCGCGAGTAGTTGTCGATCCACGGCCGTAGTTGTTTGTTGCCGAGACCGGCGCGCTCGGACTTCACCAGCGCCGCGCACATCGCGCCCGCGTCGTCGAGCGCCCCCGGCATCAGGATGCCGCGCAGGCTCACGCCGTGCTTCGGCCTGCGGAAAGGTGTCACGTGTCGTTCCGGCTGGAAGCTTTGCCCGCGCGTGCGCGGCAACCGTCGCGATCGCACTGACGCGCTCCTGCGTGTAGTTGCGATAACGCGCATCACCCGTCACCTCCGCGGCGCGCAACATCCCGGCGTAGGTCACGCCCCATTCGTAAGTGAGGATCAGGAAATCCGTACGCGCCAGCGCGACGTGCCCGGGCAGGCGCGCGAGGTCCGCGGCCTCGCCGCTGTCGGCGTCGACCGGACGCACCGGGCTCGCCTCGAGCAGGTAGTCGTGCACGCGCTCGAGCACCGCGCGGATCTGCGCCTCGGTGGCGGGTTCGTAGGGGGTCGGGTAGTCGACCTTGAGGCGCCCGGAGTAGACGCCGGGATTTTCCTGCGGCGACGTCGTCACCTGGATCGGCGTGGACTGGGCAAACAAGAGCGGCGCACCAGCGGCGCACGTCACGAAGAAAGCGAGCCGAGAAATCATCCGTCCCCCTGCTGGCCGCCTCACGGCCTGGTCAACCTGCCGCGCCTGATCAACCTGGCGGGGCCAGACCCTTCGAGTAATAGACCTTGCCGTCCGGCGCGACCGCCACGGCGTCCGCGTCGCTGAGCGTATTGATGAACGCGATGCCTTCTTCCGGCCCCATGATGAACACGCTCTTGGTGAGCGCGTCGGTACGGGTGGCATTGCTGCTGATGACGGTCACGCTGCGGCACTTGCGCGCGGAATCGCCGGTCTTCGGATCGATGATGTGGTGGAACCGCTTGCCGTCCTCGTCGAAATAGCGCTCGTAATCGCCCGAGGTCGAGAACGCCGTGTCGGTGAGTGGCAGCTTGAGGAAGGTCTTGCCCTCGTGGTCCGGATCGCGCACGCCGACCACCCAGGGCCTTCCGAAGCGATCGCCGATGATGCGGGTGTCGCCGCCAGCGTTGACCATGGCGCGCGTGATGCCCTGCTTGCGCAGGATCTCGATGCCGCGATCCACGGAGTAGCCCTTGGCGATGCCGCCGAGGTCGATGCGCATGCCGGGCCGCGTGAAGAACACCGTGGTCTCCTTCGGATCGAGCTTCATGTGGCGCCAGTTGATGCCCGGCAGCGCGGCGTCGATGGCCTTCTGGTCGGGATGGACGCCCTTCTTGAAGTCGTAGAGATAACCGACGCTCGCGTACGTGATGTCGAATGCGCCCCGCGTGAGCTCCGAATACTGCACCGAGGTCTCGAGCAGCGTGAAAAGCTCGGGACTGATCTTCACGGGGTGTTTGCCGGCCTCGCGGTTCACCCGCGAAATCTCGGTGTCTTCCTTCCAGGTGCTCATGAGGCGGTCGATACGCCGCATGTCGTCAAATACCGACGCCATGGCGGCCGCGCCCGCGGCCTTGTCCTCGCTCCAGAGCTCGACGGAGCAGCGCGTGCCCATGATGGGCTGCGTTTCGGTCATCCATTCGGCGCGCGCCGTGCCCGTCATGAGCAACGCGCCAAACAAGAGGCGGAACCCGATTGCGCGCAGGGTGTCGAATCTGGTTATTTCCATAGGGCAATTATGCTTCATGGTTTAAGCTCCCGGCCCAGTAATTCCGCTACGGGCACTTTTGCTCCAGGAGGCGCAATGAAAAAACTACTCCTCACAATGTTCATCCTCGCCGCGGCTTCCAGTGCCGCACCCGCGCTCGCCAGCGCGCGTGAAGAAGCGCGCCTCATCGAAGCGTCGGGCGTGCTCGAAGAGCTCGGCGCGCAGCGTGATACCGCGATTCCCGATCGCCTCATGCAGCGTGCGTACGGAATCGTCGTCATCCCGAATGTCGTGAAAGTCAGCGCTGTCGTCGGCGGCCGCCGGGGCAGCGGCGCCATGGTCGTGCGCGACGCGAATGGCCGCTTCACGGATCCCATCATGGTTTCGATCACCGGCGGCAGCGTCGGCTGGCAGATCGGCGTGCAGTCCACGGATCTCGTGCTCGTCTTCACCACGAAGCGCGGCATCGAAGGCATCGCCGACGGCAAGCTCACGTTGGGTGGTGACGCATCGGTCGCCGCGGGACCGGTGGGTCGCTCGGCTTCGGCCAGCACCGACCAGGATTTCAAGGCCGAGGTGTACTCGTACTCGCGCAACAAGGGATTGTTCGCCGGCCTGTCCGTCGACGGCAGCGTGCTCTCGATCGACAGCCGGTCGAACGCGCGTCTGTATGGAAAGACCGCTTCCGCTTCGGACATCATCGAGCGACGCGTCAGCGTGAATATCGATGCGGCCAAGCGCTTCGAACGCGCGGTGGCGGCCAGCACCACGAGCTCCGCGCAGGTCGCGGGCGCGTCATCGTCGACGGCGATTGCGTCACCGGACAGCGCCGACGCCGCGAGCACACCGGCCACGGCGCCGAATTCCGGCGCCACGACGTTCCCGCTCGAGGATGCTTCGCCAGGCGCCGAACCACCGAAGTAACAGATAGGGTGCCGGGGCCGGAAATTGGTGCCGGAGTTGAAAAACGGGAATTAGCATCGACGACCACTCCAGCGTCGTCGTCAAACACCGCTAATTCCCGTTTTTCAACTCCGGCACCAATTTGCCGGCCCCGGCACCGTTTTGTGTGCGTATTACATAATCGATTCATATATATACGCACGGGCCACAGGGGACGCTGATGCGCGAGCAATACATCGAATACCGCGATGGCGAGACGCTGCTCGAAGGCTTTCTCTGCTACGACGAGGCGCAGTCCGGGCCACGTCCGGCCGTGCTCATCAACCACGCCTGGGGCGGACGCGACGAGTTCGTGGAGCGCAAGGCGCGGCGCCTGGCCTGGCAGGGCTACGCCTGCTTCGCGCTCGACAACTACGGCAAAGGCAAACGCGGCACCACGCCCGAGCAATGCTCCGCGCTGATGATGCCGTTCATGAACGACCGTGCCGCGCTGCGTAAACGGCTGCTGGCCGGCCTCACGACCGTCAAGGCCCTGCCCATCATCGACGCCAGGCGAGTGGCGGTCATGGGATTCTGCTTCGGCGGTTTATGCGCGCTCGATTTCGCGCGCGCCGATGCCGACATCCGCGGCGCGGTCAGCTTTCACGGCATGTTGAAACCTTCCGGCCTCACGGAACCGAAAATCCGCGCCAGGGTACTCATGCTGCATGGCTATGACGATCCGCTGGCCCCGCCAGAAGACGTGCTCGCGGTCGCCAGGGAATTCACCGCCGCCGGCGCCGATTGGCAACTGCATGCGTACGGTCAGACCGTGCACGCCTTCACCAATCCGTCGGCCAACAATCGCGCCGGTGGAATGCAGTACGACGAGGTCGCCGATCGGCGCTCGTGGCACGCGCTGGAAGAGTTCCTCTCCGAAGTCCTCAAATGAGCGGCGGCACGCCGCATGGCGTGATAGGTTGGCCTCAGCCGTCTAACCAGGGGAGCGGTCAACATGAAAAAGGTCTCCGTCGTCGTCCTAGTCATCGTGGGACTCATGTTCGCCGCATACGCTGAGGCCGCGAAACCAAAGAGACGGTCGCGCAACGCGAATCGCATCGGACCCTATGTCGGTGTTCTCCTGAGCCAGGACCAGTACACCGACGACCAGGCCGCAAGCGAGCAATTGATTCGCGATGCGTTCGACAGCGTCAATTCGCAGGACGTTTCGATCAGCACCGAAGATGCGGACTTCGGCTACCAGGCCACATTCGGTTACCGCTTCCTCCGGTACTTCGCCGCCGAGCTCGGGCTCGCGCAGTTCGGCGAGCTTTCATCGACAGGTCGCGGCGAAGTCGACTTCGGCCAGGGCGACGGCTTCCAGCCCGCCAGCTTCGATCTCAATTTCAGGATCGGGGGCCCCGTTTTCTCCGCCATCGGCATCCTGCCATTCAATGACAAATTCGAGATGTACGGTCGGGCCGGTCTCCTGCTGGCCAGCACCAAGCGCGAGGTCGTCACGCGCGTTGAAGGCGAAACCTCCGGCTTCGGCAGTTCCAAGGGTGAATCGAGCAATCTGGTTCTGGGCCTGGGACTGGCCTGGAACATCAACCAGATGTATTCGATCCACGCCGAGGTGCAGAAGATCGATGGCGTTGGCGAGGAAATTCAGACCGGCAAAGAAAACGTGACCTGCGCGTCGCTGGGCTTCGTCGTCAGGTTTTGAACGACGCTGCGGCAACCCGGGTTGCATTCGCCCTCGCCTGGCTGAAGAAGCACTCGACGAAATCCGTGCGCGACGGCATGGCGCGTTACGCCATTCCGAACGACAAGGCGCTCGGCGTGCTCATGGGCGACATCCAGAAGCTCGCCAAGCAACTCGGGCCGCGATCACGCACTGGCGCTCGCGCTCTGGAAGACCGACGTCTACGAGGCGCGCATGTTGTGCGCCTATGTCGATGAGCCCGAGCGAGTCACGCCCGGCACAGATGGACGCGCAGGCGCGCGACTTCGACAACTGGGCCGTTTGCGACACGTTGTGCTTCGCGCTGTGGGTGAGCTCGCCGCACGCGTTGCCGAAGATGCGCAAGTGGGCCGACCACAAGCGCGAGTACGTGAAGCGCGCCGTCGTTCGCGCTGCTCGCGAGCATGGCGCTGAAGCACAAGGAGTCGACGGACGCCGACTACCTGCGCTGCGCTGCCGCTCATCGAAAAGGCCGCGAGCGACGAGCGCAACTTCGTGAAGAAGGGCGTGAGCTGGGCGCTGCGCGGAATCGGCGCGCGCAATCCGAAGCTCAACAAGGCGTCGGTCGCGCTCGCGAAGAAGCTGGCCGCGTCGGAAGACGCCGCGCCGCGCTGGATCGGCAAGGATGCATTGCGCGAGCTGTCGAGCGCCGGCCGTCAGAAGCGGCTGCAAATGAGGTCGGCCCCGTTTGCAGGAAATGGGGTATGCCCCATTACAGCTTCTTGCTGAAATAGACGACGCGCTCGGTTTCCTCGAACCCGAGCGCGCGATGCGCGCGCTGACTCGTCCTCGTTCGTCGAGCAGCGCGTCCGACGCGAGCTCGCGGCAGCCCCGCGCCTTCGCCCAGTCGCCGATCGCCGCGATACAACTGGCGCGCGACGCCCTGGCGGCGCATCGCCGGCGCGACGTACACCCCCTCGACGAAACCCACGGGCGAGGTCTCCGTGCCGTTCACGTAGTCGCTGCGGATCGAGCCTTCGATGAAGCCGATCGGCTGCCGACTCTCGTCGTACATCATGAGCTGCAGGAAGCGCTCGGGCTGCGCCAGGCGAGATCGCCATGTAGCCACGATGCTCGTCGGCGGTGGCGTCCGGCCACAGCGCGACGCGCATATTCAGCCATCCGGGCTGGTCGAGCGAGCTGCAGCGTTCGATGAAGGCGGTCTTGAGAGGCATGGCAGGAAGGGTATCAGGCAAACGGATGCCGGTTTCATACAGTGCCGGCCGCGCGCCGGTACTGAATGGACGCCGCCGCGCACCCGGGAAAAAATGCGCGCATGCCCCTGCCCGCCAGCGCCATCGACAAACTCTCAGACCACTCAGGGTCTTACGTCATCTGTGTCAAGTGCCGGCAATGCCGGCACGAGCGCGAGATGACCCACGCACGCTGGCTAACATCCTCGGCTGGAACGTCACGCTCAAGCAGGCCTGCACGCGACTGCGCTGCTCGAAATGCCAGACCCGCAGCTTCGACGTGGAGATCGCCTTCAACCGCAAACCTCGCGGCTGGAAGGCGAACCCGTCCTGATGCTCAGTGCCTGAGTTTGCCGAGAAAGCCCCGCATCAGCGACGCAATCTCCGGCACCCGTGTCTCGAGCGCGAAGTGACCGGCATCGAGGAAATGAAGTTCCGCTCCCGGTACGTCTCGTAGATAGGCCCGCGCGCCGGCCTCGGTGAAGAACGGATCATGCCGGCCCCAGACGATCAGCGTCGGCGGCCGGTGCTCGCGCAGGAATCGCTGGAATTGTGGATAGAGCGCAACGTTTGACTTGTAGTCCGCGAACAGGCCGATCTGCACGTCGATGTTTCCAGGCCGCGAAAGCCGGGCCCAGTCGAGCGTCCACGTATCCGGGGAGAAACGCGCGAGCTCGGATTCCGGCACTCCCGCGACGTATTGCTGCCGGATGCCTTCCGCCGTCAGCCAGCCGTGCAGCTCCTCGCGGCCCCTCGGCGTCGGGTCCCGCCAGTACGCCTTGAGAGGATCCCAGGCGCCGGACAGACCTTCCTCGTATGCATTGCCGTTCTGCACGATCAACGCACTGACGCGCTCGGGATGTGCCAGCGCGAGCCGAAGGCCGATCGGCGCGCCGTAGTCCTGGATGTAAAGCGCGTAGCGCTGGAGCCCCAGCGTGGTGATGAACTTCTCCATCGTCCGTGTGAGGTCTGCGAAGGTGTACTCGTATTCGCCCGGCGGCGGAAAATCGCTGTTGCCGAAACCCGGGTAGTCAGGTGCAATGACTCGCCAGCGGTCGCCGAGCCGTGGCATCAGGTCGCGGTACATGAACGAGGAGCTCGGGAATCCGTGCAGAAGCAACAGCGCTGGCGCGCCGGCCGGTCCGGATTCGCGATAGAAGATTCGGACACCGTCGATGAACACGGCTTTATGCTGAACGGCAACAGTCGTGTCCGTGGCGTGTGCCGGCGAGGCAGCGGATAACTCGCAGGCCAGCGCCGCGATGGCGAGCGCGTTGGCGAAGCGTTGCGCGGGGCGGCCGCGACTGACGAGCGAAGGCATACGGGTCTCCTGAGGTCTCGGGTGTCCCCGAGAAAGCAATCGACGTGCCATGCCAACACGGCGCCAGAAGGGCAATTTCGTGGCGGCGGCATCAGCCCGTTGCGGTCGCCGCAATACGTCGCGGCTGATGCCCTATTCGGCGGTGAAGCTCAACTTCGACAGCACCGCGCGCGGCACGGCGCTGCAATCGACTTCGCCGCGAGCAACCGAGCGCGACACCGGCTCGACATTCATCGCGCACGAGCCCACGTCGATCGGCGGCATGATGCGGCCGTTCAGCACCAGGTAGGGCACGAGGCTCGACGCGGGCTCATCGACCGGCACGCGCAGCAGCAGGTATTGATCGTCGCTTCGAGCCGTATTCGAGCAACGCGGTGCGCACGCCGTTCTCGTACGAATACAGTCCGGGCGCGATGGAATGTCTGCCCGTCACGTCGAGCGGCAGCGTGTACTCGCGTCCGCGCATACGTGAACGTGGCGCTGCCGTTCTTGTAACGTCGCCTCCTGCCGCCGCGCGCCCTCGCCCATGCGCGCATTGCGCATGCGTCCGGCCCTTCGTCACCGTGGCGCTGGTCGCGCCGCCCGGCAGCTTCGCCAGCGTGAGCACCGCGACCGGCGTGCCGGAGGCAAACCCGACGCGCTGCAGATAGATAGTCAGCTTCTGGCCGCCGGGATACACGCCGAACCCGAGCCCGCCCGGCATCCCCGCGAGCACCCAGTAACTTTTACCGCCCTGCTCGAACTCGAGCTCGGGCAGCTCCCCGCCGAAGTGCATCTCGACCAGGTCGGCAGGTTCACCGCGGCTGCTGACCCAGGCGCTGACCAGCGGCCGGTATCGGCCCGAGGGCGGCGTTTGCGGCCGGTGAACGTCGCCGTGGTGAAGAACCATTGCCCGGGCGAGGCGAGCTCGGCCTCCTCGTTCTGCGAGCGCGCCGCACCGCCCAGGATCTTGGCGAGCGTCGCAGGCGCGTACGCGGACTCGTCCGTGTCGGATGGGGTCTGCGCGATGGCCGCGCCCGAAAGCGCAGAGGCACGCGATCCACGCGCCGATCCCGCGAAGGGGGATCATGCGACGCCGGCGCCCGACGAAGATCGCTTCGATGTCGCGCCGCCTCACTGGGCCGCACCACGCGCCCCTTCTCCACGCCCTTCTCGAGATAGATCGAGCGTGGGCCAGAGCTTCACGCGGAACGAGCGCCCCAGCGGCCGCCCTTTGCCGTCCTCGATCTTGATGTGCCGCACCGTCGGGTGGTGCTTCATGACGCTCGCGATGTCGGTCTGGGCGGCCTGGCAGTAGCCGCACCAGCGTCGCGCCGAATTCCAGCACCGTGGGATCGGTGAACGCGTCGATTTCCGCGCGGGTGGGTTCGTTCATGCGATGTGAGCGTAACCAATCGAGGCCTTTTTCGCACCCGCAGCAAGAAAAAGTCCCGCCTGCGTGTCGGAATCGTCCTGCAACTGCCGCCATCGTTGGCTGGCCGGCGTCAACATTCCGGCGCCTAACAACTTCGGCGGCGCAGCTCCCGGAAAACCCTGCCGCTACGTACAACTACACTTGGCTGTCGCTGGACAACGACATGTCCTCGGGTATCGTTCGAGCGGTCGAAAGTGGAGGGTCCATGGGAACTAACAACATTGTCCTGGTCCACGGGTTATGGATGACCCCGCTCTGCTGGGAGTACTGGGCGCACCATTACACCGAGCGCGGATACTGTGTATTCGCGCCAAGTTGGCCGGGCATGGAACGCGACATTCGTGCGTTACGCCGTCAGCCGGAGACGTACGCGAATATCGGCGTGAAGCAGATCGTGGATCACTACGAGAAGCTGGTCATCGAGCTCGAAAGTCCACCCATCCTCATTGGACATTGTTTCGGTGGACTCGTGGTTCAGGCGTTGTTGGACCGTGGCCTTGGTGCCTGCGGCGTGGCCATCGCATCGGCCCCGATCAAGGGCGTCTGGACCCTGCCCTATTCCACGATGCGCGTGGTCACGCCGCAGCTCGTGAATCCCCGCAACAACCGCCGCGCCGTGCCGCTGACGCCGGCGCAGTTCCACTACGCGTTCATGAACACCGCCTCGGCGAGGAATCCTTCCGCGTGTACCAGCGTTATGCGGTACCAGGCGCGGACCACGTGTTGTTCCAGGCCGAGCTCGCGAACTTCAATCCATTCGCGGAGACCGCGGTGAACGTGCGGCGCAACAACCGCGCGCCGCTGCTGATGATCGCCGCCGCGAACGACCACATGGTGCCGCCGCGCGTCGTGAAGGCCAACGCCGGCTGTATCGGCACTCCACCGCCGTCACCGAGTACCGGGAATTCCCGGACCGCACGCA
Source organism: uncultured Pseudomonadota bacterium (assembly GCA_963774045.1). Classification (GTDB taxonomy): domain Bacteria; phylum Pseudomonadota; class Gammaproteobacteria; order Steroidobacterales; family Steroidobacteraceae; genus CADEED01. The sequence continues at coordinate 286,998 of CAVZED010000003.1, read as the reverse complement.
CTTCATCATCGGCCAGAGCGGCTGGGAGGAAGTGGCGAACGTCGCGCTCGACTGGGCGCGCGACGAAGAGCTGATCGTGGAGCGCGAGCAGAAGCGCATCGCGCGGCAGGTGCGCATGCTGCAGGATCGCTCGCGCCAGGTGGCCTGATCGCTACGACGTCGCGACCGCGAGTCCGGCGATGTCGATCAGCATGTGCGCGAGGATCAGCGGCCAGAGCTGCCGCGTGCGCACGTAGACGAAGCCGTAAAGCAGGCCCAGCGGCACGATCGTGATGATGCCCATCGGTCCCTGGTAGAGGTGATACAGGAGCCGGATGCCCATGCTCACGTTCATGGCGGCCCAGATGCCGCGCGCGCCCGCGAGCACCGTGATGATGTAGCCCGCGACGAACAACTTCCTCGTAGGCGCCGTTGACCACGGACGCCAGGAAGACGACCTGCAAGATCCAGTTTCGGCGAAACCTTGGGATACAGCCGCTCCGCCGACTCCATGTCGATTCCCTGGCTCGCGAGCACCTGCACGAAGAAGAAGATGCCGAGCGTGGCGATCGCGAGCAGCAGTCCGCCCCCGGTGGTGCGCACCGTGACGTGCAATCCGAATTTCTCCAGCGTCCAGCCGCGCAGGTGCAGGAACCAGGCCAGGAACGCGAACTGCATCAGCTCGGCGATCAGCAGCGAGAGCAGTGCCTGGTTGGTATAGGTCGACGTTTCCGGCGCCCCGATCGCGAGGATCGATCCGACGATGAACTGGCCGAACGCCAGGATGACGACGATCAGGAATTCCACGCCGACGGGCAGACGGCGCACCATCTCGCGGAACTGCTCCATCAGGGCCCGAGACCGTAGAGTTTCGCGGCGTTGTCGCGCAGAACCATGCGCGCGATCTCCAGCGCGCGCGGCCGCGAGATTTCCTGATTGTCCATCATGGCGGTCAACGCGATTCCCAACGCCCGGCGCGACCGGTGCGTGGTGACGAATTGCTTCTCCTCCCAATCCACCAACGGCGAATCGACATCCGAATAGGCGTCCGATCCGAACAACACCTTTTCCGGATGCCACGCGAGCCAGCCGCGCAGCACCTCGGCCAGGTGATGTGTATCGAGGTAGAAAGTCTCGGCGGAAAAATCCACGTACGTGTTCGGCTTGTCCGTCATGGCCTGCGCCACCCTTGCGTACGGCCAGCCGCCGTGCAACAGCACGAACTTCGTGTCGCGCAGCGGCCTGGAGTTGATCGCGTTCTCGAGCAGGTCGGGATTCGCGCGCCGGTTGTTGAAGTACGGGCCGTCGCCATTGCCGGTGTGGACGTGCACCACGAGCCCGGCGCGGCCCGCAGCCGCGGCAATCTCGTTGAATAGATAGTCCTCGATCGTCTTCTGCTCGGCTGCCGTCAGCGCGGCGCCGCCGCGGCCCTTGAGGTACAGCGGCGCCGCCACGTTTTCCTCGACGGGATCGAAATCGAGACCGCGCGCGTACGCGCTCAGGAACTTGACGGCGACCGCGCGGTTGGCCTTCCAGCGCTGGAGCGTCGCCTCGATGACCTGCTGGCGATACAGCGCGAGCGTGGCGGGCGGCTCCGAGAGGCCGGCTTCTTTCAGCAATTCCACGATGGTCAGGTCGCCGCCGGCGAAGAGCAGCCAGCTCTTGTCGCCCGCGAAGGGACGCAGCAATGGATCGCCGTAGGGCACCCAGCGGAATTTCGCACCGGTGAGACCCGGACCGAGCCGCACGGCGTTCACCAGGGCGATGTCGATGCGCGCCTGGTCGAGTACCTCGCCTGGCCAACCGTCACCGTACCTCGCGAGGCTCCGGCCCTTCCTCCCGAGCAAATCCTGCAGGTGCGGCAATGCCATGTCGGTGTAGGAGTAGCCGTAAAGCGCACGCCAGGCCATGCGCCAATCGGCGTGATCGCGCGCCAGGGGCACCACGTCTGGATAACGAGACACGCCGACCGGATTTTCAACATGCCAGCGCGCGGGCCGATTCTCGTCCACCGCGTCGATGTGTGTGTGGTTGTCGATCGCCCGGATCCGGTGAATCTCGTCCATGAGCTTCGAGTCGATCGCGTCCTGTGCCGACGCCGCTGCTACGAATAGCGCGAGTAGCCAGATCTTCTTCTTCATGCGGAGACTCTAACCCGCGTTCGCCTTCTCCGTCACGGTCTGCACGGCCTTGACGACGAGGTCGCTGCCATGCCCCGCGGGCAACGGATGTTTCTCCTGCAACAGCGTGAGCTTCTCCAGGTACTCGCGCACGATGTCCGGCCGGCGCCGCGATTCGTTTTCGAGCGCGTTCACCAGCAGCATTCGCGGGCGGATCTGTTCCGCGCCGAACAGCGCCACGTCGAACAGGTGATCGAAGATGGCGCGCTCCTGGTGCAGGAAGAACTCGGACTCCGACATGCGCGCGGCCAGGCCGACGGCCAGCGCCTGTTCGATCGCGGTCAGATAACCGGGGAGCAGATCCCGTCCGGGTGCCGCGAGCGCCGGATCGCCCTCTTCGCGCCTCAGTGAAAGCAGGGCCGTCACGCGCTCGATCAACTCGTAGAGCAGCTTGCGTACGTCATTCGCGCAGGTGCGAAACTCGAAGGACTGTTCGATCGACTCGGCGGCGTCCTGCGGCCGGGTCGGTGTTTCGATGGTCACGCGCAGCATCCACGGAGATTGCGTGGCATCGATGTGCGTGAAGACGATCACATCGGGCGGCGACGGATCCGGCGGCAGGAATCCGCGCGTCCAGGGTTTGGCGGACAAGACGAAGCCACCCTGCTTCATCCACGGCAGCAGGAACGCCGAGGTCGCGCTGGTGCAGAGGAAGAATTCTTCGGCGAGGAACATGGGCAGGGAACGCGCGATCCGCCCCAGCTCGTTCGTCGGTTGCGAGACCACCTTGCCGTCCGCTTGCGAATCCGCGGCACTCTCACCACTGGCGCACACGAAATGCACGCGCGGCGCGGAGGCGTTTTTCGCGGGCAGCACCTCTTCGAATCCCAGCAGGCCCCGCGCCCACACCGGCTGTTCGAGCTTCATCAGCACGATTTCGACGGGCCCCGTCACCTCGCCGTAGCGTTTCTCCGCGTCGTCCAGCGTTTGCTCCCAGTATTGCAGCGTCTCCCGCCAGTCCGGGCGCTGCTTCGAATACAGCTGCTCGAGCAATGCGCGCGCTTCGGCCAACATGCCGAGATCGATATAGGCGCGGATGAGGTTGTTGCCCACCAGGAGGCCATGCGTTTCTAGATCGAAGCGCGGGCGGGTCAGCTGCACCAGCAACGCGGTGTGGCCGCGATTGCCGAGGTCGCCGGAAAGCTGCATCAACAGGTCCGCGGGCACCGGCGTCGCGCGTCCGAGGGCTTCCTCGTACAGACGCGTGGCGCCGGCGAGGTCGTCCCCTTCGAGCGCGAACCGTGCGAGCCACAATTGAGCGCGCCAGCTACCCGGCAGCGCGGCGAGTCGCGCATAGGCGGCGAGCATCGCAGGCTGGCCGCCCTTGGCGTTGGCGGTAGCGACCAGCCAGCCGAGCGAGGTTTCCTCATTCGGATCGAGCGCGAGCGCGCGCCAGATGAGCTGCTGCGCGCGCTCCGGATCGGAATCCTGGCAGGCACGCGCCAGGCTGGCCAATAGATAGGCGTTATCGCCGTATTTCACCAGCGCCCGCTCGAGCACGTCGCGCGCAGCCGGCGAAATCCCCGAGCTGCAGCAGCACCACGCCGAGCACCGCCGCGCCGCGCGGCGGCTGCGCGTCGTTGGCCGCGAGGAAACGCGCCGATTCGAGCACGTCCGCCGCAAAACCGTCGTTCAACGCGCCGACGACCAGGCCGTACAACACGGCCGGTTTGTCACGATTTGCCGCGAGGTTCGGCAGCAGCACGTCCTTGCGCCAGGACTCGCGGCCGATGGAGACCGCGCGACCGAACTGATCGTAGACGCGCATCAGCGGGCCATCTGCCGCAGTAGTTTGGGCCGGTGGTGGCGCGGCCTTCGACCGCGGCGCGGCGTCGGGCAGGTCGGTGATGCGACCGGGCGCCGTGCCCGGCCGGGCCGTGATCTGCGGCGAGGTGCCCGGCATGCGCCCGAGGATGCGGTCGATGATGGACATTGGCACGGACTTTACCCAAAGTGCGGCCCATATGCGCCCTGCAAGCTTGTTTGTACTTGCCCTCGCCTTTTCATGCGGCCCTGCAGCGGCTGTCACGGATGAACTGATCCGCACTCCGGAAGGTGCCACGCTCTCCGCCATGGTCGCGATGCCGCAATCGAAACACGCGACCGTCCCCACCATCCTCGTCTTCGACATTTACGCCAGGCCCGAGGAGGACGCGAAGAAGGCCCAGGAGTTCGCGGATCGAGGCTACGCGGGTGTGGTCGCCTACGTGCGCGGCAAGCGTCATAGCCCGGATGCCATCACGCCGTACGAGAACGAGGCGCGCGACGTACAAGCCGTCATTGACTGGATTTCGCGACAACCCTGGAGCAACGGCAAGGTCGGCATGATCGGCGGGAGCTACAACGGCTTCACCGCCTGGGCAGCCACCAAGTATCGGCACAAGGCGCTCAAGGGCATCGCGGTCTCCGCGGCCGCGATTCCCGGCCAGGGCCTGCCGATGCAGAACAACGTGTTCCTCAGCGCGAACTACGCCTGGGCGTTCGTCGTCTCGAACAACAAGCTGCTCGACGAGGGGTTGTATTCGGATCGCGATCGCTGGAACAACCTCACGCTCAACTGGTTCAGGAGCGGCCGGCCGTATCGCGAGCTCGACGCCGTCGACGGCACGCCGAATCCATTCCTGCAACGCTGGCTGCGACATCCCGCGTTCGATCGCTACTGGCAGGACATGGTGCCGTACGGCAAGGAGTTCGCGCGCATCGATATCCCCGTGCTGACGATCACGGGCTATTACGACGACGGGCAGGTATCAGCGCTGCAGTACTACACCGAGCACACGAAGTGGCGCCGCAAGGCCGAGCACTACGTGGTGATCGGGCCGTATGACCACTTCGGCTCGCACGCGCGGCAGAAACCCGCCGTGCTGCGCGACTACTCCATCGACCCGTCGGCGCATATCGATTCGAACGAGCTCAAGCTCGCGTTCATGGATTACGTGCTGCGCGGCGCACCGAAGCCCGCATTTCTCGCCGACCGGATCAACTACCAGGTGATGGGTGCGGATGAATGGCGGCATGCGCCGAACGTCGCGACCATGCACCGCCACTCGAAGCGGCTGTTCTTTGCGGCGACGCGCGCGGACCCCTACAACGCGCTCACCACCCCCGCGCCTCTGCCAGGATCTTTCGTGAAACTCGCTGTGGATCTCGCGGATCGCGCGAAACTGCACAATGCCAATTCATATCCGTGGCCCATCGTGCGGGATCAACTGGATCGCCCCTCGGAGTCACAGTTCCTGAGCGAACCCTTCGAAGCGGCCACCACCGTCAGCGGTGCATTCACGGGCGAGCTGGATGTGACGATCAACAAGCGGGACTTCGACTTTGGAGTCACCGTGTACGAACGGATGCCCGACGGCAAACTGTTCCATCTCGGCTACACCGTGCAGCGCGCGAGCTTCGCCGCGGATCCGACGCGACGCCAACTGCTCGAAGCCGGCAAGCCGGCGCGCTACAAGTTCGCGACGAGCTGGACCGGCCGGCGCATGCAGGCCGGCAGCCGTCTGCTGGTGCTGCTGGATGCGATCAAGCAGCCGATGTCACAGGTCAACCACGGCACGGGTAAGGATGTAAGCGACGAAAGCGTAGCTGATGCGGGCGTTCCACTCGAAATTCACTGGAACGCAGGCAGCTACATGGACGTGCCGGTCGATTAGCGCGATGCCGAACGCGCATAGGCACCCTCCCCCGAGCACTGGTATTCACGCGTGACCTTCCAGAGGTCGCAGCTGCCTTCGCCGTCGACGCTGCAGTCGCGCAGCTCGCCGGGAATCATTTCAGCGCTCGAGTAACCCCAGGTGCTGCAGCGGTTCTGCGCGAGCTCGAAGGCCTGCGCGTCGCTCAGTGTTGGCTCGTCGGAAATCGCGTATTCGTACGAGACGCGGGCCACAGCCAGCTCGCGGCTGCTGTTTGCGGGATTCCACTTCGGGGCAGAAGCACACGCCACCATGGCGAGGAAGACCGGGAGGATTGCGAGCTTCGAGAGCGTCATGGGGCGTGCCTTCTGCAGTTGTCTGCAGATTGCGCCCGCGCCCGTTAACTCACGCTGAATCGAAAATTAACGAATCCTGAACGACGGTCAGGCACGCAGGAGAGGAAGACGCCGCAACCGCTGGCCCGTCGCCGCGAAGATGGCGTTTGCGAGCGCCGGCAGCGCGCTCGGAATGCCCATTTCGCCCGCACCGCACGGATCCTTGGTGGACGGCATGGCGTACACCTCGACCTGCGGCGCGTCCGGCATGCGCAGCAGCGGGTAGTCGTGGAAATTCGACTGCTGGACTGCACCCTTCTCCACCGTGATCTCGAGGCCGAGCGCCGTCGAGATGCCGTCGATGGTGCCGCCCATGAGCTGTGCCTCGACGCCGAGCGGATTCACGACGATGCCGACGTCCGACACGCAGACGCAACGCACGATGCGCCAGCCGCCGCTTGGGCGAGCCGCCACTTCCATGGCATGCGTGGTGTAGCCGCCGAACGTGAAGTGCGAGGCGACGCCGATGCCGTGTCCCTTCGGCAGGACCGCGGCCATAACCGATGCGTTTCGCCGCTTCGCGCAGCGTGGCCGCAAGTCGGCCGGTGGAGAAGACGGGGCCGCCGTGCTCGCGGTATTCCAGATCGCGCGGCGCTCCCAGCATTTCCAGGCGCAGCTCGACCGGGTCGCGTTTCAACGCGTGCGCCACTTCGTCCACGAAGCTTTGCGTCGCAAAGGCTGCGAAGGTATGCAGCGGCGCGCGCCACCAGCCGCGCGCCAGGCAGAAGGGCACATCGACGAACTCGGCCAGGTAGTTCGGCACGCAGTTCGCGGGAAAGCCGTCGATGTCGAGCGTGCCCACCCAGTCCGGATCGTCACCCCGGCCGGCGCGCCACTTGCGCGAGGTGGCCGCGACACGGTGCGCCCAGCCGACGAGCTTGCCGTCCTTGTCGATCGCGGCACGCAGGCGCTGCACGCCGAACGGACGGAAGAAGTCGTTCTTCAGGTCGTCGTCGCGCGTCCAGATGAGCTTGATCGGGCTCTTCACCTGCTGCGCAACCAGCACGGCTTCCGCGACGAAATCGTTCTCGAGGCGCCGCCCGAAGCCGCCACCCGAGCGCGGCAGCTCGATGTCGACGTTGAGCCGCGAGATGCCGAGCATTGCGGCAATCATGCGCGAGGCACCGCCCGGACTTTGCAGGGACGCGATGAGCTTCACCTTGTCGCCATCGATCGCGATCGTCGCGCCCGGCGTTTCCATCGTGGAATGCGCGAGGAAAGGAACCTGGTAGGTGGCTTCGATCTGTTTGGCCGCGTCGCCCCAGACCTTTGCCATGTCGCCGTCGCTGCGGCCCGTCTGGATGCCTTCGCTGCCCGCGACGAGCGCGCGTGCACGCTGTTCCATCTCGCGGCTCGAGGCCGTGGCCCACGGGCCCGCATCCCACTCGATCTTCAGCGCCTTGCGACCCTGCATTGCGGCCCAGGTGTTGTCCGCCACCACCGCGACGCCCGCTGCCAGGTTGCGGTTGAAGTCGCCGTCCGCCGGCGGCGCGACCGGCACCACAGCGCGCACGCCGCGCGTCTTGAGAGCATCGGCGGCGTCGAAGGATTTCACTCGGCCATCGAACGTGGGCGAACGCGCGATGACCGCAAACAACATTCCCGGCATCGTGGCGTCGATGCCGTAACGCGCGCGGCCCGAAACGATGTCGGCGCAGTCGGCGACCTTGGCGGGTTTGCCGATGACTTTGAAGTCCTTCGTTTGCTTGAGCTCGAAGGGGCCCGCGGGCAGCGGCAGCGCCGCGGCCCTGGTGGCGAGGCCACCGTAGCTCGAGCGAGCGGCCGTCGGGGTGCCAGACCGCGCCGTCGCGCGCTTTCAAACTACTCGGCGGCGTGTTCCAGGCCTGCGCCGCGGTTGCGACCAGCAGCTCGCGCACCTGCGCGCCCGCCTGTCGCAGCTCCGTCCAGCCGTCCGAGATGCTCGTGCTGCCGCCGGCGCCTTGCGGGCCGTAGCGCGACGTGAACTGGCCCGCTTCCTTGCCCGGGGCGATGCCGTAGTTCAACTGCTCGACGCGCACCCGTGACCAGGGCACTTCGAGTTCTTCGGCGATGAGCATGGGCAGCGAGGTTCGGACGCCTTGGCCGATCTCGCAGCCGCGCGCACCGATGACCACGGTGTTGTCCGGGTTGATGCGGATGAAGGCGCCCAGTGGCACGGGTTCCGCGGGGGCTCTTGCGGCGGCGCGCGCGATGCCGGGGAACGTCAATGTCGCCAGCAGGCCGCCGCCGGAAGTGGCGGTGATTTCGAGGAACTGGCGGCGGGAGAAGCTCATGGCGCATTCAAGCACTAAACAACCGATTCCGGGGCTCAACCCGGCGCGACGCGATTTCGGCTAGACGCTCCGCAGTCGTGGAATCCTCACGGGTGAAGGCTGACAGTCATCACTTCAATGCGGCGCCGCAATGGCACTAGCATTTTTCCCATGAACACGACACCTGCAACTCCCCAAGGCCGCTTCGCCCCCGCCTTCACTCTGATGGTTCTCGCCCCGCTCATCGCTGAAGTGCTGCCCGGCGCAACCCGCACCTCCGCACTCTTCGTGTTCCCGCTCGAAATGGCGATCTGGGGTGGCGGCGCCCTCCTCATCCGCGCGGCGGTGCGCCACTGGAAGTTGGGCTGGTTGAACATGCTGCTGATGGCCTTCGGTCTGTCGATCGCGGAAGAGTTCGTTATCCACCAGACCTCGCTCGCGCCGATGATCCTGCAGATCTTCCCGGGCCCGCCGTTCGGGCGCGCGCTCGGCGTCAACTACGCCTACTTCCTCTGGGCGCTGTTCTACGAGGCGATTCTCGTCGTGATGATCCCGGTCTGGGTCACGGAGCTCATCTTCCCTTCGCGACGCGAGGACACGTGGATCGGGCCGGTCGGCGCCGGCATCGTGGCGGCCATTTTCATCATCGCCTGCATCCCGGCGTGGTTCCTCTGGACACACGTCGTGCGCGAAGTGGTGCTCAAGCTGCCGCCCTATTCACCGCCGATGGGTTGGGTGGCAGCAGGCGTCGCGGCCATCGGCTTGCTGGTCTACCTCGCCATCGGGCCGCGGCGCGAGGCATTCCGCGGCGAGCGCCGATCCATCCAGCCTGCCCCGCCGTGGTTGTTAGGCATTGCCGGCGCGATTGCCGCGATCATCTGGCATTGCCTCGTGGTGCTCGCCTTCGGCATGCGGCCCACCTTCCCGGTGTGGATCGCCATGACAGTCTGCCTCGCCCTCGTGGCGCTCGGCTGGTTCCTGCTGCCGCGCTACGCGGCGCATCCAGCCTGGAGCGACTCACATCGCATCGGCCTGTCGCTGGGCACGATCGTCGGCTCGATGGCGGTCGGATTCGTCGGCTTCATCTACGCCACGGCGCCGCTCGACCTGTGGGGCAAGATCGTCATGAACGTGGTCGCAACCGCGTTGCTGATCCGGCTCGCGATGCGGGTGCGGGCGCGCCGCCTCAGTGCCGCATCGTCGACACCCGATGCCTGACCTCGCCCTGATCACCGGGTGACAGCGTCGCGAACTCATCCGCAAACCGCTGCTGCTCCATCGTGATGCGCCGCGAGTTCTGCATCGCATCGAACTGCCAATAGCCGCCGCGCTTCGTCGCAACAAACAGCTGGATGGAATCGCGGCTGGAGGACACGTTGGTCTGTCCGGGCAAAGTGGTCGTACCCCAGGCGTGCATGACGGCGAGGTCCGGGCCCAGCAGTCGCACGAAATGCACGCCGCCCTCGAGCCGGGTGCCCTTGAGCGATGTGTCGAACAGCATCTGGTGAAACTGGGCGATCTGCGCGCGCCCCTTGAGCTGGCTGCCCTCGAAGGCGATGAAGTCCGCATCGGGCGCGAACGGCGCGGCGAACCCGGCGCCGCTGCCCTTGTTCCAGGCCTCGATCATCCGGGCGTGCATCTCCTTGATTTTCGTCTCGTCGGCATTTTCTGCACGCATGACTTTTTCCTCACTTTGACTATGTCCTCTTCGTGTGAGGCCTTGCGTGCGGGTGAGTTCCGGATCAGCGTTGTGGCGTTTTGTCGGGCGATGTCCGACGCACTGCAACGGAGGCTCCATGCGCCACAGGACTATCTTCTTCACCGCCACGCTCGCCGCGCTCGCGCTGGCCGCGTATGGCGACGCCGCAAGGTCGACCCTCGAGCTTCAGGCGGTGCACGCCGCCTGGTTCACCGCTTTCGACAGTGGCGACGGCACCGCCATGGATCAGATCGAAGCACCAGATCTCGTGCTTGTCATGCCCAACGGCGCTATCTGGAAAAAGACCGAACCTCGCGCGAACACGATGAAGAAAAGCACGGCCGAGGGCACGCGCACGCTCAGCAACGTCACCGTGCGAGAGTTCGGCGACACGGCCGTACTCACGGGCCTGCTGACATCGCAGACCGCGACGGCTTCGGAAACCGAAGCCACCACGGTCATGTTCACAAAGATCGGCGGGAAGTGGAAAGTCGCTTCCGCGCAATGGACTCCGCAGAAGAAACCCTAGGCGCGCAGTTTCGCCAATAGTCCGGCTTCCTGCTCGGTGACAAGCCCGCGCGCAGCTTCTGCTTGTCCTCGGGCCGGCCCTTCTGCCACGCCAGCGTGTCGCGGATGGTCGTCTCGACGCTGCGGAACTTGAGTCCTTTCTTTACGGCTCGCGCAGGGCTCACCAGCAGCAGGCCCGCTTCGTCGCCCGCGGGCGGCTGCCAGATGGGCATGAAGTTGCCCTTGGCCTTCTCGCCGATGATCTCGTTCGCGGTGAGGAATTCCGCGCTGGCCCACGTGAACTTCGTGTCCGCGCCCGTGACCTTCTTGCTGAGATCGAGCAGCCCGCCCATCGTGATGGTGTGCTGCGGATTGCAGAGGTTGTAGCGCCCGGCGACGTGTTTCTCGGTGCAGACGCGAATGAAATCCGCGAGGTCGCGCACGTCGATGAACTGGAACGGATCGGCCGGCGTGCCGGGCGCGAGCATCTCGCCGCCCTTCGAGACGCGGAACGGCCAGTACGTGAACCGATCGGTGACGTCACCCGGACCCGCGATGTAGGTGGGCCGGATGATCGTCGCGCGTTTGCCGTAAGTCTCCTCGACCACCTTCTCGGCCAGCACCTTGAGGGGGCCGTACGACTCCCCGTTCACGGTATCCAGGTCCGTGCCCTTGAGCTCGGCGAGTTTGTAGTCCTCGTCGACATTCGGGATCTTGAAATCCGCGTAAACCGCGATGCTCGAGATGAAGATGTATTGCTGGACTCGATCCTTGAGCAGATCGGCCGTGGCCTTCACCTGCTTGGGCGTGTAGCCCGAATTGTCGATGACCACGTCCCAGTCGCGGCCGCCGAGAGCCTCGATCTGGCCGTTGCGGTCGCCTAACAACTGTTCGACGCCGGGTTTCGCTTCCGGATCGCGCTTGCCGCGATTGAACAGCGTGATCTTGTGTCCGCCGGCGGTCAGCGCATCCACGAAGTGCGGTCCGATGAAACCGGTTCCGCCCAGGATGAGCACGCGCAGCGCCTTCGCCTTCGCGTGGGCGGGGTCGAGCAGCGCGACAAACGTGGCGGAGCCCGCGAGACGGAGTGCATCGCGACGGTTCAGGGTCATGGCCATCTCCCGGAAGTGATGCGGCGTTATACAGCGCCGCGCGCGGCAGCGGATCACTCCAGCCGCAAATTCGCCTCAGCTGGGCGAATCGATTCCGGCGACCAGCCGGAAGGCGCGCTCGATCTGCCGGCGAAAGGCCGCGTCCTCGAGGTGCAGCGGCCCGGGCTGGTTGATCAGCGTGTTGTTCAACGTGCCGCGCACTACCTGGAAGGCGAAGCGGATGTGCTCGGTTTCATCGTCGGTGAGTGGCCGCCCGAGCAGGCGCGCGTAACTCTCCAGGAAGCGCGTGACCGAGAGCTTGCCGAGCTCGCGGAATTCCTGCCAGAACTCCGAATCCGTCGTGCCGCGCTTCAGGGCCGCGCGCCACAGGTTGGGATGTTCGAGCACGAAGCCGAGCTCGCGCTCCATGGCGCGCGCCACGATCGACTGGGTCGTCACGCCGTCGTACCAGCCCTCGAGCGCCCCGCTGCTCTGGCCGCGGCGCGCCTCTGCGATGGCCAGGAAATACTGGTCCTTGTCGGCGAAGCGCAGATAGAACGAACCCACCGCGCAGCCGGCGGCGCGTGCGATGTCGGCCACCGACAACTCGTCGAAGTGTTTCTTCTTCAACAACTTGAAGCCGGCCGCGAGCAGCCGGTCGCGCGTTTCGCGCGCGCGGTCCTGCTTGGCCGGCAGGCTCCAGCGCGAAGATTTTTCAGGCGACTCTTGACTCATAACCTGAATGCATGTTCATATTTTTGTGAATAGGGATTCATATTAGAACAACCGGGGCGCTCGTGTCGCGAGCGCCCAGTCTTCACGGCACGGGGGAGTGATGCAACGGGGAGCGCGGGCTTTGAGGGGCGCGCGGCGTGTCATCACGCGGCGCCAGGCCATTTCCGGCTCGCTCGCGGGCGCGCTGGGCGTGGGCCTCGCGACGCGCACGTCGCAGGCGGCGGCGCCGCGGGCCGGCAAACCCAACATCGTTTTCATCCTGGCCGACGATCTCGGCTACGCCGACCTGAGCTGCTACGGGCGCAATTTCTCGACGCCGCGCATCGACTCCCTGGCGCGCGACGGCGCCCTCTTCTCGCAGGCCTATGCCGCCTCCTCCGTGTGCTCCGCGACGCGGGTCTCGCTGATGACCGGGCGTTATCCCGGCCGCATGCGCATCGGGCTCGACGAGCCCCTCGCATTCGACCACGAGGAGACCATCGGCCTGCCCGGCGACGTCCCGACGCTGCCGTCGCTGCTGCGCACGGCCGGGTACCGCACCTCGCTGTTCGGCAAGTGGCATCTCGGCAAGCCGCCGACGTACGGACCGCTCAAGAGCGGCTACGACCGGTTCTTCGGCATGTACAGCGGCTACTCGTTCTACTTCGGCCACGGCAAGGACGACCCGAGCCCGATCATCGACGGCGAGCGCATCCTCACCGATCACGGTTATCTCACCGATCTGCTCGCGGACAAGGCGATCGAGGAGATGGAACGCGGCGCGCGTACCGCGCGCCCGTTCTTCCTCAGCCTGCACTTCAACGCGGTGCACTGGCCCTGGGAGGGACCGAACGACCGCGAGAAGTCGCTCGCGATCACCAACGCGGTCGACCGCGATCGCGGTTCGATCGAAAAGTATCGCGAGATGCTCGAGAGCCTCGATCGCAACGTCGGGCGCGTGCTCGATGCGCTCGCGCGTTTGAAACTCTCCGACAACACGATCGTCGTCTTCACCAGCGACAACGGCGGCGAGCGATTCTCGGACACGTGGCCGCTGACCGGCATGAAGGGCGAGCTGCTCGAAGGCGGCATCCGCGTGCCGGTACTCGCGCGCTGGCCCGCGCACATTCCGCCGGGCCTGCGCAGCCACCAGGTGATCAACTCCACCGACTGGATGCCGACCTTCCTTGCTGCCGCGGGTGCGGCGTCCGACCCCCACTATCCGAGTGACGGCGAAAACCTCGTCCCTGTCCTCGCCGGCGCCGCACCCGCGCACCCGCGCACGCTGTACTGGCGCTACAAGACCCACGACCAGGCGGCCGTCCGCGACGGCGACCTGAAGTACCTGCGACTCGGCGGCCGCGAACACCTGTTCGACGTCGCCGCCGATCCGCGCGAACGCGCGAACCTCGCCGAGGCGCGCCCGCAGGAATTCGCGCGACTCAAGAAACTTCACGAGGCGTGGAACGCGCAAATGCTGCCGTACCCGCCGGATGCCAGGAGCTACGACGTGAGGACCGGAACCGCCGATCGTTACTGATTCTCGAGGGGGGAACCATGACTGCGATGAACAAGAACACTTTGACCATTTTCGCCGCCACGCTCGTGTGCACGCTGCCGGTGGGCGCGCAGGAGGCCGAGCCCGCCAGCGCGCTCGAAGAGGTCGTCGTCACGGCCCAAAAGCGCGAGCAGAGGATCCAGGACGTACCCATCGCCATCGACGCGATCTCGCGCGACACCATCCTCGCGCGTCGCATCGCCGGACCCGACGACCTGATCAAACAACTGCCAAACCTCAGCCTGAAGCAGGCGTCGGCGACCAACTCCGGCTTCGCGATCCGCGGCGTAGGGACACAGAACTTTCATCTCACCGCGCAGCAGGCCGTCGGACTCTACATGGACGAGGTGTCGCAGGTGACGCCGTTCACGAGCCAGTTCGGCCTGTTCGACATGGAACGGATCGAGGTGTTGCGTGGGCCGCAGAACACGCTGTTCGGCCGCAACACGACGGGCGGCGCGGTGAATTTCATCTCGCGGCGGCCGGATCCGGAGGAAGGTACCAACGGATACATCTCCGCGAACGTCGGCAACTTCGGGAAGCTCGACGGAGAAGGAGCGATCGGCTTCGCGCTCGGTGAAAAATTCGCCGTGCGCGCCGCGGTGCAGATCCAGAACCGCGAGGGCGTGTTCCGCGACGTGGACAGTGGCGAGCGCATCGGCACCACGGATCGCCAGTCGGCGCGCCTCGGGTTTGCATGGGAGCCGTCGGATGCGACCTCGCTGCTATTCTCCGCGCACTACGGCAAGAGCGATCCGAAGCGTGTGCCGCGCAAGGCCACGGGTCGATTCCTCGCCGACAATGTCACTCCCTGCCCCATCAACAACGACGGCGCGGCGCAGTTCGAAGGCACGAGCCCGTGTTTCGCGCGCGACAAATCCGGCGCGTTGTTCAATCCCTCGCTGCCGCTGTGGCGCCAGGTGCACGATGCGGCCGGCAACACCGCGCTGGTCGAGATGGATGGCGCGTTCGTGCGCTTCGAGCACGACTTCGGCCCGGTGACTCTCACCAGTCTCACGAGCTACGACCAGGTCCACGAGCTGCTCGGCGACGAGTCGGGCGGATTGCCGTACATCCAGTTCCAGGCGATGCAGGAAGGTTTCTACCAGACCTTGTCTGAGGAGCTGCGGCTGGCTTCGACTGGTGATGGCCGCCTGAAATGGATCGCCGGCCTCTTCTACTCGCACGAGAACGATCACTTTTCGACCACCGCGCGCAACAACGCCGTCGGCCCGCCGACGTTGTCCGTGGCGCCGAGCGTGATCCTGGATCAACAGGGAGACGTGAAGTCCATCTACGGCCAGATCGACGTGAAGCTCGTCGGCGAGCTCAACATGAACTTCGGCCTGCGCTACACCACCGACGACAAGGACGGGCGCCGGACGGCAATCGCCCTGTTCGACACCGACACCGGCCTCAACACCGGCACTCGCCTGCCGGAAGATTTTCAGTACACGCGTGATTTCGTACTCGCGCACCGCGACGTCACGACGACGGCCTGTGCACCGGGCGTCGTGCCCTGCTCCGGTCCGTACCAGACGGTCAGCCAGGAGTTCAGCAAGACCGGCGGCAAGATCGGCTTCGACTATCACTTCACAGACGACGTGATGCTCTACACGAGCTACTCGACCGGCTTCAAGTCGGGCGCGTTCGATACGCGCGCGCAGGCCGTGTTCAACGGCTCGGGCAACACGCCGGTGAAGCCGGAGTATCTCGATGCGTACGAGCTCGGCTTGAAGAGCCAGTTCCTCGGCCGCCGGTTGATGCTCAACGCGACGGCGTTCTATTACAACTGGGAAGACCTGCAGACGTTCGCTACCGTGCCCGGTATCGGCCCCGCATTCCTCAACCTGCCGAAGTCGAAGATCACCGGGCAGGAGCTCGAGCTCCAGTTCGCGCCGGGCGCCGACTGGCTGCTGCGCCTGAGTGCCGCGCATCTCGAAACCGAGGTCACGGACGTCGGCACGCTCGGTGTCGACGCGGCGGTGCTGGGCGCGCCGCTCGCCAACTCACCCGAGTGGAGCGCCAACGTGGGAATCTCGAAGGCCTTCGCGATCGGCGAGCAGCGGCTCACGGCCAGCGTGAACGGACGCTACCTGGGCGAGCAGTGGGGCACGATGACCCGTCGTCCCAATACCCTGATCGCATCGTCCACGTTCCTCGATGCGTCGCTGGCGTATGAATTCGGCGCGGAGAACCAGTATTCGCTCGCGGCGTGGGGCGAGAACCTCACCAGCGAAAAGACCTGCTTCCTGCTCGGCGATCTCGATGGATTCACGTGGACGAACGCCTGCCAGCCGAACGAGGGCTCCGCGCTGTTTGGCGTGACGCTGACGGCGAAGTTCTGACCCAGGCCACCACTTGACTTGAAGTCGGCTTGAAGTGGCACAGTGAGTCCATGGAATTCTTCATGGACTCACTGGTGATCGGCTCTGGCGCCACGGCGATCATGGACGCCTGGACGCTGCTGCGAAAACGCCTCTTCGGCGTTCCAGCGGCGGACTATGACCTGGTCGGCCGCTGGATCGCCTGGATGGGGCGCGGGCGTTTCCATCACGAGCGCATCGCCGCCACGCCGCCCGTGCGCGGTGAGCGATTCATCGGCTGGACGGCGCACTACCTGATCGGCATCACGTTCGCGGGCGTGCTGCTCGCGATCTGGGGACTGGAATGGGCGCGCAGTCCGCGGCCGTGGCCCGCGATGATCGTCGGCCTGGTCAGCGTGCTGGCGCCGTTCCTGCTGATGCAGCCGGGAATGGGTCTGGGCATTGCGGCGGGCCGCGCAGCCCGGCCTGCGGTTGCGCGCACCAACAGCCTGATCACGCATGCCGTGTTCGGCGCCGGGCTCTACGTCGCGGCCGTGCTCGTCGACTTGCTGCCCGCCATCTTGCGCAACACCTGGGCCGTGAACTCGTCGGCGGGATAGAACGCCTCGAGCATGAGCTCGGAAAGCGTCACTTCCATCGGCGTGCCGAATATCGTGGTCGTGGTGAACATGGAGAGCACGCCGGCTTCCGTTCGCAGTTTGATCGGCACGACGACACCCCCGTATTGCGGGTCGGGCTCCGCTTCGCCGCCCGGATAGCCGCGCAACTCCGTTATCAGTTCCGCCAACGTCGGATCGGCGGACAGCTCGAGCTCGCGCGCCAATGTCGAAAGCAGGTGCGCGCGCCACTGCGCGAGATTCACGATGCGTGGCGCCATGCCGAGCGGATGCAGGGTGGCGCGCAGTACGTTCACGGGCGGTCCGAGTACCGCGGGGTCGACCCCGACCATGAACGCGCCCGCGGCCTGGTTCGCGGCGAGCAGGTTCCAGTGCCTGTCTACCAGGATGGCCGGGTATGGCTCATGACCGTGGAGGATCAGGTCCACCGCGGCGCGCGCCGAGTTCATCGCGGGGTCCTCCAGCGGGCGCGTGGAATACAGCGGCGCGTATCCCGCCGCCACCAGCAGCGCATTGCGTTCGCGTAACGGCACCTCGAGCCGCTCCGCCAGGCGCAGCACCATCTCGCGGCTCGGTTGCGAGCGCCCCGTTTCGACGAAGCTCAGGTGGCGCGTGGAAATGTCGACGTCACCCGCGAGCTCGAGCTGGCTGAGATGCCGGCGCTGGCGCCATTCGCGCAACGCGTTGCCGAAGGATGGTTGCGTCATGGGTCGATCATAGCCCGCGCAATCCGCGCGGCCATTACCTCCGAGGTAATCGACTGCGCGCCCAGGCGGGAATCTACTCGCCTCACGAACAACGGAGGCCAACATGAATCGACGCAACGCGATTACTCTGGGAACGGCTGTCACGGCGCTGGGAATTGCGGCGGGCTCCTCGCACTCCGCCACCACCGCGCGCAAGACCCCGCACGCAGGGTCGTTCATCAATCGACCCGATGGCACGTCCCTGTTCTTCAAGGATTGGGGCAAGGGCGATCCGGTGGTGTTCGTGCACAGTGCCGGCAACAACTCCGACGTGTGGGCGTATTGCATGATCCACATCGTCAAGCAGGGGTTTCGTTGCGTCACATTCGATCGGCGTGGGCACGGGCGCTCGAGCGATCCGGGCGACGGGTACGACTACGACACGCTCGCCGACGATCTCGCCGGCGTCATGGAAACTTTCGACCTGCGTGGCGCAACACTCGTCGGACACTCCATGGGGTGCGGAGAAGTCGTGCGATATCTGTCGCGACACGGTTCGAAGCGCGTGGCACGCATCGCGCTGGTCGCGCCAACCCTTCCCTTCTTCCTCCAGACGGCGGACAACCCCAACGGCATTCCGCGGCAATACTTCGAAAAGCTTCGCGCCCAGTGGGCGCGCGACTATCCACGTTGGTTGGCCGAGAACTCGCCACCGTTCTTCACTCCGGAAACGTCGCCGGAGATGATCCGCTGGGGCATCGACCTCGCGTACCAGACCTCCCTGCATGCGGCGATCGAGTGCAACATTTCCGTGACCGAAACGGATTTCCGCGCGGAGCTCACGAGGATCGATGTACCTACGCTGATCGTGCACGGGACCGCGGACAAATCCTGTCCACTGGAAATGACCGCGACGCCAACGGCGCGGTTGGTTCCGGGATGCGAACTGAAGGTCTACCCGGGAGCGCCGCATGGTGTGTTGCTCACCCATGTGGAACAGCTCAACGAAGACCTCATGAGGTTCGCGCGGGCGCGGCATTGATGTCGCGCCGCCCGCCGCCCGGGTTCAATGAGTGTCCGATTTCTTCGGATCGTACGGCAACGCGAACACGACGTAACCGCCCTTCCCCAGCGGCTCGGGCGAACCCATGCCGCTCAACTGCGCGTTCAATCCCCAGGTGTGGGGCGTGGTGGCGTTGACGACGATGTGGTGACGGCCCTCGAGTTCATAGATAGCCGGCAGCCCTTCGGCGACCATCGGCAGCGTGTACGACCACAGCAAGGCGCCATTGTCGGCATCGAAGGCATACAACACACCATCGCGCGCGGTCGAGAACACGATGCCGGTGGAAGTGACGATCATCCCCTGCGCTGCGTGCCGCGCGGCAGCCCGGTGTCCTTGCCGCCCGCGGCCGCGACGTCGCGATCGTGCCCCAGTGGCTTCGTCCACTTGATGACGCCGCGATTGAGATCGTACGCGACGATCTGCGACCACGGCGGACCCATGAGATAGGGATGGCCCAGACCGTAGTCGGTGTAATAACGCGTCGCCGGCGCGGCAACGCCCGCGGGATAGTTTTCGGGAGCCGCCACCGGCTGCTCCGGCGGATCGCCACGCGGCGCTCCGCCGGACTCGGCCACCGGACCCGCCGGCATCGCCGCATCGGCCGGCACGTCGGACGGGCCGGCCGCGCGGGCGGCGCCGCCGCCCATGAACGCGAGGATGTCGACGATCTGCGCTTCCGTGACGTGGGGCAGCGGCGGCATTCGACCGCTTCCATAGGTGACGATGCGCCGAACTGCGGCAATGACGATCTGTCCACCGGCGGCGAGCAGCGACGGCGCGGCGGGCGTGCCGGCGCGATCGGCGCCGTGGCACATCGCGCAGCTCTCGGCGTACGCGGCCGCGCCGCGTTTGACGGCCTCGGGATCCGGCGGGCCAAACCGCGGCCGACCGCCGGCGTAGAAGCCGGTGGGCTGCTCCTGCAGCTTGTAGAACGAGGGGAAGTCCTGGTTCAGGAGATAGAGCATGCCCGGCGCGTGGGATTGGCGGCCGTGTTGCCCCAGTTGGTGCCGCCGACGGCGCCGGGCACCACCGCGCTTTCGACCAGCGCCGGCGGATTGAACAGCCCGGTGCGCGCCTTGCCGATGCGCTCGCGCCACGCGGCGCGTTCGGCGTCGCTGATGAGATAAGGCGTGAGGTCGTCGGGCGTCACCACCTGCCGCGCGCTCGGCGGCAACGTGGAGTACGGCTGCGTCGGCCAGGCCGCTCTCCCGGCATGTCGCTCGGCGGCACCTGGCGTTCTTCGATCGGCCACACGGGCTTGCCGGTGACGCGATCGAAGACGAACACGAAGCCCTGCTTGGTCGCCTGCGCCACGGCGTCGATCGTTCCGCCGTCTTTGCGCACGGTGATCAACTGCGGCGCCGCGGTCGGGTCGTAGTCCCACAGGTCGTGGTGCACCATCTGGAAATGCCAGAGCCGCTTGCCGGTGCGCGCATCGAGCGCCAGCAGGCAATCGCTGAAGAGATTCATGCCGATGCGGTCGGCGCCGTAGTAGTCGTAGGTCGGAGACGAGACACGGTAGATAGGCGATGCCGCGTTTGGCATCGAGCGTGATCTCGCCCCAGACGTTGGCGCCGCCCGCGTATTTCCACGCATCCTTTGGCCAGGTGTCGTAGCCGAATTCGCCGGGCTGCGGGATGGTGTGGAAGGTCCACACCAGCTCGCCGGTGATCACGTTGTAGGCGCGGATGTGCCCGGGCGCGGAGAAATAACCCTCGCCCGGCGAGCTGCCGAACGGATCAGCAGGTTCTCGAATATGCGCCCTGGCGTCGCTGACATGACGCGGCGGATGGTGGCCGGATCGCGCCCAAGCCCCTCCTTCAGATCGACGAGCCCGTTCTTGCCGAAGGTCAGGATGGATTTGCCGGTGCGCGCATCGATGGCCTGCAACGTGTCCTCGAGCGCGAACAGCAGCCGGCGCTCCTTGCCGTCCTGGCTCTTGCCAGTAATTGATGCCGCGATTGGTGATGCCGCGCAGGTTGGCGTGGATCCAGAGTTCCTTGCGTGTCTCCACGTCGATGGCCACCAGCGAGCTGTTCTTTGCCAGCACGTACATGACGTTGTCGACGATCACCGGGTTGAACTGGTACGCGCGTTCGTCGCTCGTGGGATAGATCCACGCCACTTCGAGCTGCGACACGTTCTTCTTCGTGATGTCGGGCGTCACCACGAACTTCGATTGATCGGGCGTGCCGCCGTAGTCCGGCCACTCGGCGGCGCTTGATACCGATAACATTGTTAGACCGCAGGCGGCCATCGAGAGGACTCGAATCATGGCTGCATCACTGAACCCTGCGCGGACTGACGTCGCTCACATCGGGAGTCGGCGACTCGACGCCGCCCTTCGGAATCTCGAGATGGGCCGCCCAGGTTATGCCGTTCAACAGGAACTTGCGGTAGTTGTCCTTCGCCAGGTTGTCGCGGAAGTCGAGCCCACCGAATACGAAGGCGCGTCCGCCATCGTCGCGCTGGTAGGACCACGAGGCGATCTGCGGCCCGATTCCAAACTTGTCCGCCTTCGGCGTCGCGAGGATGAGGTTCGTGCGCCGCTTGTCGTTGGGCAGCAGGAAACGGCAGAAGACTTCGTCGCGATAGGTCCACGGCTTCACGCCACGCAGGACGGGATGTTTCCTGTTCTGCAGCGCCATGTCCCAGTCGTCGTTGGGGTTCTTCGATCCGGTCTGCACCCACAGCCCCCCGGTCCAGCTCAGCGTGTATTCGCGGGCGCGCCAGTTCTCGGCCCAGTTCGCATAGTGCAGGACGACGATGCCGATCTTCTGCGACTTGATGCGCTCGTCGAGGGACTTGAGCCACGCCGTGGTCGCCTCATCGTAGCCACGGCCGTTCGTCGATGGATTCGGCGGAAACAACGGATGGGTCTCGTTGTCGGCGCGATCGGAGCTCGAGTCGATGACGATGGCCGCGACACCGTCGAGCAGCGCGAGGTCCTGCGGCAGCCGGCCGACGCGCAGTTCGGTCGCGATTCCCTTCAGATTGGTCGAGTTCTCGAGCGACTGCGACAACGTGCGCAGGTCGCGCTCGTATTCATGACGACCCGGAAGTCCATGATCGCGCGGGCCCGCGAGAAACAGGATCTTCGCGCCATCCGCGACGGCGCATGGCGCAACGCAGAGGAACGACAGCGACGCAGCGAAAGCAGGCAGGAGTTTTTGCACCGGCCCATATTATTCGAACCACCAGGCGATTCCACGCATCTCGACGCTGGCGCGAGGTGGCACATCGGTCCCGCAATCCGGGTTGTCGAACGCACCGTGCGGCACGCAATGGGCCACGGTGGGATCGCTGTCGTGCGTCTTGAATATCAACGCCTCGTCGGATCGCATGTTGGAAAACCAGGTCCAGCGCTGCCGCGGGTTCGGGCGCAACAGCAGCGCCTCGAATGAAAATTCGATCGCGCCGTTCCTGTCGAACATCGCGTCCGCGGTGATGAAATCCTCCACCGCCACGCTGCGCGCCTCGCACACGGCGAGCGGCACGTCCTGCGGTGGCGGCGTGAGCACGCGCCATACGTTGTACTGCGCGGATCGGCGCACGGCGCGCCCGTTGGCGGGACGGGAGCGCTCGTAAAAGGCGCGCGCCGTCGTGTCACTCACGTCCACATGCACGAAGCGCGCGGGCCGCGAGTTGTTCAGCGCTCCGGACTCCTTCGAGCGCTCCGCGAAGCGCAGCACACTCGCGGCGGTGACGGTCACGAAATCGGCTCCCGACACCGACAGCAGCAGTTGACGGATCTCCTCGCCGTGGACCTTCTCGACCTCGGCACGATTGCGGAAGTCGCGCACGGCGCTCTGGTGATCGACCAGGCAGAAACCCTCCACGTCGAGCGACGGCGCGATTGCCCGGGATCGCGCGTCGGCGATCGGCACGGCGCGCTGCACGACGTTGAGCACGTCCCGCGAGGTATCGTTGGCATGAAACTTCGGGCGCGCCGCCATCGGGTCGCTGAAGCCGAGCCTGGCCGTGACCACCGGGTCCTTCATGAGAAATACGCCACGGAGCGGAATTCGATGCTCGAGCGCGGACGTGCATCGGCGCGGCTCGTGTCGCGGAACGCGGTGTGGGGCACGCGCCAGGGCCTGACGCGCCGGCTGTCGTGAAAGGTGATCAGCAGCACCTCGTCGCGCGTCATGTCCGAAAAGTACCACCAGCGGTGATTGGGGTTGTGATGAAAGATCGCCGCCGCCACGCGTTTGTCTTCGTCCGGCATCGGACGGAGCATTTCCTCGTGCTCGGGAATCCGATCGACGACGTGCAGCGTGTTGGGCACGCCCTCGTCGTCGGCGACGCTGTTGCCGTCGCACAGAGCCAGCGGATAGTCCTGCGGCGGTGGTGAAAACGTGCGCCAGAAGCTGGAGTAGATGAAGCGCTGGTACGGCGGCGCGCCGGGAAAACGCTGTTCGTGCAGAGTGCGCGCGAAGTTGTCGACGCGATCCGGCGATGCATCGCAGTGCGCCTCACCCGCCGGCGGCTGAACGCCGCCCGAATGTTTGTAGCCCGTTTCATCCGGCCGGTGCGCGGGAAGTTCGCCGGACGTGCGCACCATCCAGCTCATCGTCGCGACACGGTCGGCGCCCGTCCAGCGCCTGATCGCCGCGACGACCTCGTCGGGATAGACGGCGGCGACTTCCTCCTTGTCGAGGAAATTGCGCACCATGCTGCGATGTTCGTACAGCCGGAAGCCGTGGCTCGCGAGCGTGAACTGCGACTGGTGGGGGCGCGCGTCGCGAATCGTCACGGGGTAGGACAGGTACTTCCCGGTGTTCACCTCGCGCGCCGGCGCCACGAAGCGGCGATTCACGAACGACCCAGGCGCGAGATAGGTGATCTGCGACTGAACGGCGGGAGCGTCGAACTCGCTCAATGGACTTCCCCCGAAAACGTGCGCAGGGCCGGGTTCGTGCGGTCGGGCATCGCCAATGCGGCCTTGACGCCCGGCCGTTCCGACATCCGCGTGCGCCAGTCTTCGACGCGCGGATGCTTCTGCGCATCCGTGAGGTCCGGAAACATGCGCGCCGCGTACATCCCGCAGTGCGAGAAGAAGTTGATGTCGGCAAGCGTGAAGCTGTCGCCCGCCAGCCATTTCGATCGGGCGAGCTGCTCTTCCACCTTGTCCAGCGCCACCGCGACCTTGCGCTTGGCATTGGCGAGGTCCGCCTCGTTGAAACCCGAGCGCGCCGTGCGCCACTTCTCGCGCTGCTCGTGCAGCGGAATCCGCTCGACCATTCGCTCGAACTCGCCCTTCTCGATGGCGCGCGCCAGCACGCCGATGAAGCGGTGCCAGCCGTGCATCGAGACGTAGTTCATCACGTGTTCGTCGACGAACTTGTTCCAGAAGCGCATGCGCGCCTTACCGGCCGCATCGGCGGGTCGCAGCGGCGGTGCCGCGGGAAAGGCATCTTCGAGGTATTCATTGATGACGGTCGAGTGCGTGACGATGACACCGTCATGGTCGAGCACCGGGACCTGGCCTTCGGGGTTGATGGCCAGGAATGCCGGCTCGTGCTGCTCGAACTTGTGCAGGTCGACGTAGACGCTCTCGAATTCGAGGCCCTTTTCCTTGAGCGGAATGAGGCTCTTGAGCGAGTTGGCGCCTGGCTCGGCGTGGTAGAGCTTGAGCACGGTCGACACCCTGCACGACATTGGGTGGACAAAATCACAGCATGTGCCGACCGGCTGTTCTCGATTCGGAGTGCAAGAAGAGTCAGCGCGCGGCGGCGGCATCGTCCGACGGCGCTCGCCCGGGGCCATGGCCATAATCGTCGGGGTATGGCAACCCTGCGAAAAGAGATCCTCATCGACACCACCCCCGAAGCGGCGTGGGATGCCTTGCGCGACGTGGGCGCGCTGCATACCCGTCTCGCACCCGGATTCGTGACGGACACGAAGGTTGAAGGCAATACACGCGTCGTGACCTTCGGCAACGGCATGACGGTTCGCGAAGAAATCGTCAGCATCGATCCGGCCCAGCGGCGCGTCTCCTGGGCCATCGTCGGGCAGCAGTTCCATCACTACAACGGCGCCGCGCAGATCTTCGCGCACGAAAAGGGCGGCATCCGTTTCGTCTGGGTCACGGACCTGTTGCCGGACTCGATGGCGGCGACCATCGACACCGCGATGACGAACGGCATCTCCGTCATCAAGAGGACCCTGGAATCCGCGAATTCGTGACGCGGCTGCGGCTGCCACAATTGGTCATGATCGAATCGCGCCGCGGTTGTTAGCATCTCCGCGTGCCGTTCACGATCTCGCATGCCGCGGCAGTGCTGCCGCTCAGAAAAACAGGCCTGCCGCTGGCCGCGATGATGGTCGGCAGCCTGGCGCCGGACTTCGCCTATTTCCTGCGCTTTGGGCTCGAGCGGGTGTCGACGCACGACTTGCAGGGCATCCTGCTCTTTTGCTGGCCGGTCGGGCTGGCGGTGTGGTTGTTCTACGTTTATGTGCTCGAGCCGCCGACGATCGAGCTGTTGCCCGAGGCGTGGCGCACGCGTGTAACGCCGTCGGATCGAAACATCTCGTTCAGGATGCTGGCGCTGGGTTCGATCGCCGTGATCGTCGGCGCAATCACTCACGTGTTGTGGGATGCGTTCACGCACGGGGGCACCTTCGTTACGAACGCGTTCCCCGCCTTCCACAACGCGTTATTCGAGTACCGAGGCCGGGCCATCCGCGTCTATTTCATCCTCCAGATCCTGAGCTCGATCGTCGGTTTGTTCGCGCTCTGGCTCTGGGCGCTGAACCTGCGTCGCGGCGCACCCCGCATCGAACCGCTGCACGAGCCGGCGAGCTTCATAACCAACCGCGTGCGCATTCTCGCGGTGCTCACGATCGTCGTGTCCGCGGGAGTCATGGCCTTGGTGGGTTACGCCGGGACCGCTCGCGGCGGGATCGAGGCGCGCTTCTTCTATTTCCTCATCGGCGGCATGGCCGGAGGATTCATGGGGTGGTGCGCGATCGCCGTGTTGATCAGGCTCAGCATTCGTCACGCGTTGACACGCGAAGAAGGGTGAAAGCTTCGCGCTTCCACCCTTCCTGATACCAGCCGGTCCGCACCCTCAGGGAATCGGACAGGATCCCGCGCAGGCGCTCGTGTTCATCTGGCTCGGCGGCATCAACGTGACGTCCGCCTGGCTCACCTGGCAGTTGGGCGTGTTGAATTCCACGCCCAGCGCCGACGTGCTGCCCTGACCCTTGACCACGCCCTTGTACACCTGGCAGATCTTCGTCTTGCTGGTGCCGCTGTTGTTGAGCGTGAGATTGCGGATCGTCGCCACGTCGCCGAAGTTGCGAGTTGATTCCCGACGGTGGTCGGGACATCGCGCGTGATCACGTTGTTCACGAAGATCCGGCGCGGCCCGCCGTTGCCCGTGCAATCGCCGCAGGACCGGACCAGCTTGCCGGCATTGGCCACGTAGAAATTGCTGATGCGCATCTCGCCACGGCCGTTGAACTGGAATGTCTTGTCCGAGCCGTTGTAGGCCGCGCCGCAGGTGATGTTCATCACCGTGCCCGCGGGTCCCAGCGCGGTCGCGGCGTCCTCGCCGATGTCCTGCCACCACACGTGGTCGAGCGTGCAATTGCCGAGGCAGTGGATGCCGTCGGCTGCGAGTGTGCCGATGATCACGTTGCGCATCGTACCGCCGTCCTGCACGTCGAACACGGCCGGCTGACCTTCGCTCTGACTACCACCCGAGAGGTTGTAGACGCTTGTTCTGTCCGTCGAACACCTGGCCCGCGGCCACCACGCGAGTCGCCGTGAATTGCACGGCTTCCGTGTTCGTCGGCATGGCGCAGCCCGGGTAGTAGCCGAGATCGGCGGATGGCGGTCGGGTCTGTCGGCGGCGGTGGATTGGTGGGCGGTGGCGTCGAGGTGCCCGACGGCACCGAGCATTCATTCACGCCGCCGGCCAATGCGGCCGCCGAACGTGGCTGATGAGCAGACGAAGCTGCCGCTCAACACCTTGTGAAGAACTGGTCGGCGCGGCCGAAGGCGACATTGGTATTCGCCGGCACCGTGCAGGTCTTGTTCTCGTTGCAGATCGTCGTGTAGCCGCTCGGCCGGTTGGCGGCCAAAGCTGTACCGCCCAGCGCCAGTGTGACCAGCGCCAGAATCAGGCGTCCCTGCTTCATTGGAAAATCCCCCTTGTTTGATCGCGCTCTTTCGAAATCCCTTCGTTTCAAGCGTGGAAACCGGTGTCATTATAGCCCGGAAAGGCGCGCGTCAAATACGGAGTGCCCGCAAGAGCAGCGTCAGAACGCGGGGCTGCCTGAATAGGCCCGGGGCCAGCTGCCGTCGATTTCCAGCCAGGTGCGCGAAAGGGAAACACGCGTACCAGCGTGCCTTCCTCGAACCAGGCGCCGTCGCTTCCCTCGAGGGTCAGGCGACTTCGACCGCCGGTGTGTAGTTCACGCCGCAGCCCGCGAGCCCGCAGTACCCGTCCGGATTCTTCGCCAAGTACTGCTGGTGGTATTCCTCGGCGTAGAAGAACTCCGGCGCGTCGAGGATCTCCGTGGTGATCGTGCCGCGATGCGCCTTCGTGAGCGCCTCCTGGTAGGCGCGCTTGCTCGCCTCGGCCGCGTTCGCCTGCGCGTCGGTGGTCGTGTAGATCGCCGAACGATACTGCGTGCCGATGTCGCCACCCTGGCGCATGCCCTGCGTCGGGTCGTGCGATTCCCAGAACGCCTTGAGCAAGGCTCGTAGCTGACCTTGTTAGGGTCGTAGATCACGCGCACCACTTCGGTATGGCCGGTGCGTCCCGAGCACACCTCTTCATAGGTGGCATTCGGCGTGTACCCGCCCGCGTATCCCACGGCCGTGGTGACCACGCCGGGAATCTGCCAGAACTTGCGCTCCGCGCCCCAGAAGCAGCCGAGGCCGAATACCGCCTCCTCGAGGCCACCGACCGCGGGCTGCTTGATGGCGCTGCCGTTGACGAAGTGTTTGCCGCTGATCGGCAGCGGCGAGCTGCGACCGGGCAACGCCTCGTCGTGCGCAGGCATGGTGGACTTCTTGCTGAGGAGAGCCATGGGAACTCCTGGATAAGGTTTCGGGGGTTGCCGCAGTTTGGGGTCGGTGCCGGCATTACTCAAGACCGCCCAAAGTGGCGCTTTATTGCGGCTAAACTGCGCGCGCCCATGACCGAATCCGCCAGCACACCGCGCCTGCGCGCCACGTTCGCGATCTACCTCGGCCTCGTGGTGGCCACCGCGGCCCTGGGCCCGCGCGAGGTCGGCGCCGGCGTGTATTACGTATCGGGCATCGCGGGATTCACTGTGTGTCGCCCTCGCGTGCCTGGGGCGCATCTGGTGCTCGGCATTCATCGCGGGACACAAGGACGAAGCGCTGGTGACGCACGGGCCCGTACGCGCTGCTGCGCCACCCGCTCTACGCCTTTTCGATGTTGGGCGCGCTCGGCCTGGGACTGACCAGCCGCTCGCCACTGCTCAGCCCTCGTCGTCGTCGTGCTCATCGCCGCGCTGGTCGTCTACGCGGCGTCCTGCGAAGAGCAGTTCCTCGCGGAACAGTTTCCGGAGGAGTTCAAGGCCTACGTCGCTGCCGTGCCGCACAAGTGGTGGCCGGCCCGCTTGAGCTCGCCGTTGCCCGAACGCGTCGATGTCCGCCCGGCGGTGTACTGGAAGTCGTTTCTCGATGCGGGCTCGTTCTTCGCGCTGTGGCTGCTCGTGGCGATGGCCGCGGAATTCCGGCTGGCCCCGTCTGACCCGATTGTCTCTTTCGCCTATTGCGGCGCCACGGGTGCCGTGTACGCTCGCCCGCATGAACACCAGAATCCTCGCGCTGTGCGCGGCATTGTGCGCCGGCCTAACCACCTTGCCGGGATGTTCACTGATGAATCCGCCACCCGCGGTCAGCCGGCGCCGCCGCCGTACCGCTGCTCGGGACACACTGGCGGGTCACGATGATCGGCAACGAGGTGGTCGAGAATCCGGCCGGTGAGCGGGATGCCCACATCACGCTGCAAGCGGCGAACAACTCGGTCACCGGCGACTCCGGCTGCAACCGCCTGTTCGGCCGCTACGCACTGGAGAACGACATGCTCAAGTTCGACGGCCTCGGCGGAACGAAGATGTTCTGCGAGAAGCGGATGGAGCTGGAGCAGAAATTCACCAACGCGCTGATGGCCGCGCTGCGCTGGAAGATCACCGGGCAGACTCTCACCCTGTTCGACGAGAGCGGCAAGTCCGTCGCCACTTTCGCAGCCGCCGCGGCAACCGGCTGACTACTTCAGGCAGCGGTACTCGCGCACGACCTTCCATTTGCTGCAGTCGCTCTTGAGCCCATCCGTGCAGGTCCGGTCTTCGCCCTTGCGGGCGGCGCTCTTGTAGCCCCAGGCGGCGCAGCGTTCGCGCGCCATTTCCACGCCCGCGCGTTCGTCCACCTGCGGGTTCTCGTAACGGCCATACTCATAGGACAGCTGCACGATGCCCGTCTGTTGATCGGCATCGGCTTCGTTCCAGAGCTTGTAGGTAGTGCAGCCTGAGACCGCGAGTACCACCAGTACGACCAGCAAGTGCTTCATTTATCCGCCTCTATTGCCACGATACCCAATGTAGCGTTTTTTCAGACACGGAACCCGGCGCTGCGTTCTGGCAACTTGGCCGAAGGCACGTTATATAAGCGGCCATGCACGCCTGCGCCGCCCTGCTCGGGTCGTTTCTTCTTTACGCCAGTGGCGCGGAGTCCGCGCAGGATTCGGCCCAGTCGATCACCGTTTTGGGTGCACCGAACCAGAGGCTCGCCGAAGGCTCCCAGGCGCTCGAAATGGGCCGCTACGAAGACGGCATCCGTCTCTCGTTGGCGGGACTCAAGGTCTCCAACACGCGGCGCGACGAAGCCGCGGGACATTCCAACATCTGCGCGGGCTACGCGGCACTCAAGCGCTGGCACGAGGCGCTGCCCCACTGCAATCGCTCGCTCGAGCTCGATCGCGAGAACTGGCGCGCATTCAACAATCGCGCCGCCGTATACGTCGGGCTGAAGCTGTACGATTTCGCCTTGACCGACGTCAACGCGGGCCTCGAGCTGTCACCCGGATCCCGCATCCTCCACAAGAGCCTCGAAGTAGTGAAAGAACACCGAGACGCCGCGCAACGCGATCGCCGCCGCCGCCCGACCCGAGCCTGATGGATCTCCCCGAACAGGTGCCGGGCGCGGAAGCGTCGCAGTTCCGGCTGCTCGGCACGCGCCGCTTCCTGCCCTTCTTCCTCACGCAGTTCCTCGGCGCGTTCAACGACAACCTGTTCCGCAACGCGCTGGTGGTTTCCATCACGTTCGGCGCGTCAGCCGCTGCGCACAGCGCCGGCATGCTTGTCGAACATCGCGCAGGGCCTGTTCATCCTGCCGTTCTTCCTGTTCTCGGCGCTTGCCGGCCAGATCGCCGACAAGTACGAAAAGAGCCGGCTGATCCGGCAGACGCGCCTCGCGGAGGTGTTCCTGATGTGTCGGCGGCGCCGTCGGCGCTCTACTTCGGCCACGTGCCGTCGCTGCTCGACGTCATCTTCCTGTTAGGCGTGCTCGCCACGATCTTCGGCCCGCTCAAGTATTCGCTGATGCCGCAGCACCTGCGCCAGAGCGAGCTGGTGGGCGGCAACGCGCTGGTCGACGCCGGCACGTTCATCGCGATCCTCATCGGCACGATCGCGGGCGGCCTGCTCGCGCCGACTTCCGAGCCGCGAAGGCCGCCGCGCGGCGGCGCACGAGCGATGCGAATCTCGCGGCGGCGTCATCATGGTCGTGGTGGCCGTGGCGATGTACCTCTTCGCGCGCGCCATTCCGCGCGCGGAAGCCACGGACCCGACCCTCAAGATCAACTTCAATCCCGTTCACCGCGACTGGTCGACGTGGTGAGGTTCGCCGCGCAGGACGCGCGCGATCTTCCTGTCGTTGTTCGGCATCTCGTGGTTCTGGCTCGTGGGCGCGCTGATCCTCGCGCAGCTGCCCGCCTACGCGCGCGACGTGCTCGGCGGCGACAAGACGGTGTACACGCTGCTGCTCGCGGCGTTCTCGATCGGCACGGCACTGGGCTCGCTCGCCTGCGAAAAACTGTCCGGCCACAAGGTGGAGATCGGCCTCGTGCCGCTCGGATCCATCGGCATGACGGTGTGCCTGCTCGATCTGTATTTCGAATCACCCGGGCGCGCAGCCGAGCCGGTCGCCGCGGCGCGTGTCGTGGACCGCCGTTCCTCGCGAGCGGCGGCTGGGACGTCGTGCTCGACTGCGCGCTGATCGGCACTGTTCGGCGGCCTGTTCATCGTGCCGTTGTACGCGCTGATCCTGCAGCGCAGTGCCGAGAGTCACCGCGCGCGCATCATCGCGTGCAACAACATCATGAACGCGGGCTTCATGGTGCTCGCGGCGGCGCTGGCCATCGTGTGGCTGGAGGTGCTGGAGCTTCACGCATCCCACAGCTGTTCATCCTCGCGGCGGTGCTGAACGCGGCCGTCGCGGCGTACATCTACTCGCTGGTGCCCGAATTCCTGATGCGGTTCCTGTCGTGGGTCCTCGTCAACATCATGTACCGCATCAAGGTGCGCGGGCTCGAGCACATTCCCGAGAATGGGCCGGCGCTCATCGTCTGCAATCACGTGAGCTTCATGGATGCCGCTGGTGATCGGCGGCAGCGTGCGGCGGCCGGTGCGCTTCGTGATGGACCACAACATCTTCAAGATCCCGGTGCTGAGCTTCATCTTCCGCACCGCGCGCGCGATTCCGATCGCGCCCGCGCGTGAAGACTCCGCCGCGCTGCAGAAGGCATTCGACCGGATCGATGCCGAGCTCGCCGACGGCGAAGTCGTCTGCATCTTTCCCGAGGGCAAACTCACGCGCAGCGGCGAGATGAACGAGTTCAAGCGCGGCGTGGAAAAGATCCTCGAGCGCCGGCCGGTGCCGGTGATTCCGATGGCGCTGCGCGGACTGTGGGGCAGCTTCTTCAGCCATCGCGGCGGCAAGGCCGCGATGACGCAAATGCCGAGACGGTTCTGGTCGACGATCGAAGTCGTCGTCACCGCGCCCGTGCCCGGCGACGATGCCAGCGCCACCGGGCTGCAGAAGATCGTGGCCGGCCTGCGCGGCGAATGGCAGTATAGAGCAACCTCGCTCAAGGTCGACGTCTTCGGCAGCGTCTGGCGCATGGACGACACGCGTCGTGCGCAACGCGCACGCCGCGCGCCCCTGGGCCCGCAAGCTCGCGCGGCATCTCATGCGCCGCGAACATCGCGCGCTGACGCGGCTTTCGCTCGGCGACGGTGTCGACGGCATCCCGCGCGTCGCTCGCACTCGATGCCGGCATGCTCACGCGCAGCTGGATCGACGCGACGCCCATGCAGCTCGCGAAGCCGCGCGACCCCGCCTACTTCCGCGCCGCGTCCCGGCTGGTGCGCCGGCTGCACGCCGCGAACGTGATCCACAACGACCTCGCCAAGGAAACCAACTGGCTGGTCACGCCCGACGGTCCGCCCGGCGCTCGTGGACTTTCAGCTCGCCATGACCCTCGACAGGCGCGGCGCGCTGGCCCGCGCGCTCGGTCACGACGACATCCGCCACCTGCTCAAGCACAAGCGCACCTATCTTCCCCGAGCGCCTCACGGCCCGCGAGAAGAAGATCCTCGCGACGCCGTCGCTGGTCTCACGCCTCTGGATGGCCAGCGGCAAGAAGGTCTACCGGTTCGTCACGCGCAGGATTTTCCGGTGGCGCGACCGCGAGGGCGCGGGCGACCGGACTTGAGGCATTACTTCTCGGCCGGCAATGGAGTCTGCTGGTAGAAGACGCCCTTCCAGCCATCCGCATAACGGCGGTACAGCGTCGAAACGAACACTTCGCGCGCCGGCCATTCGGGCGTTTCGATCCACGCGCGGTAAGTCACCATGCCCGCGTCATCACTGAGCGCGAACGCACGGGTGTCCTCCACTTTCGAACTCTTGAATCCGCCGTTCTTGAGCAGCGCGAGGATCTGCTGCTTGTTGAGCACGCCCTGCGGCGTCACGCCGATGGCGTCTTCGGCAAGATATTCGGCGTAGAACGCCACGTCGCCCTTCTCGGTCGCGCGGACGGCGGCCGCCTTGAGCGCGAGGAGAACGGCTTCGATTTCGGACTCGTACTTGTCCTGCTGGGCCGCATGTTGCTGCAGAGCCTGCGGAAAGGAGCTCAGGTGGGACATGGTTGATCCTCTGCCGTGAGGCGCGCATGGTGCATCGAGCACCCACCCCGCTCTGTCAGACAAGGCCGAAACCGCCGTGGAAAAACTCGCCGGCTATGGGTAACGCTTGCGCAGTGCGGCGATCGAGGCCTTCGCCAGCCGCTCGTTGCGCGCCATCAGTGCATCAGACGTCTTTTGCGTAGACGATGAAACCGAAGTGCTTCGCGACCTTGTCGTACAACGTGCGCCCCGGTGTATTCGTCGTGTGCGTCTGCCAGTAGACGCGTTTGCAACCGGCTTCCTTCGCGATGTCATAGACCGCGTTGATCAGCGCACGCCCCACGCCATGCCCGCGCTCTTCCGCCATCGTGAACAGATCCTGCAGGTAACACACGGGCTCGATGCGCGACGTGCTGCGATGATAGATGTAGTGACAGAACCCGACGACGCGCTCGCCACGTTCGGCGACGATGCAACGCACCGGCTCGTGCGCGTCGAAGAAACGCCGCCACAGCGCGTCGTGCACCTCCTCCGGCAACGCGGTCGGGCCCGTGCGTTCGTAGAACGCGTTGTAGTCGTCCCAGAGCGGTCTCCAGGCGTCGTGGTCCTCGGGTTTGACGGGGCGGATGTGTATCGGCGCGCGTTTCTTGGTCATTTTTTCTTCGGCGCATCGCGAGACTGCGCGGTGGTCCTGGGCGGCTCGACAGAGTCATCTTTCCCAATGCACATCGGAAAATCGAGCAATAGCTGATTCTTGGCGTCGTCGAACCTGCGGTAGTCCATCTCGCGCCGTCGCGCCTCCAGCGCCGAGAATTGCGTCCACCATCGCTGTACCGGTCCGACGACCCAGGCGTTGCGGATGCGCGAGAGCTGCAGGGATACGGTCTGTTTGGCTGTCGTCGCCACCACGAACACCTGGTCGGTGCACAGTGGACCTTCCTCACAGGCACACCCGACGACAACGGGAGAAATATTGAGCATCGAATCGAGCAGGTAACGGTGGGCAATCGCCTCGATCTCGCGCACCTCGTTGTCGCTGATGTTGAGCTCTCGCATCGGGGTGTCGCGACGCCGGGGGTAAAGTGCGCCCGCTCGCTTTTCGATTTGCCACAGGCGCTCGTGGTACGCCGCCATTTGGGCGCGCTCGTCGTCGGACAAACGCTGCGCGTTCGCGAGGCTGGCGAACATCACGAGGCAGACGGCGGTCATCAGCTGGCGCATGGCATTGATCCTATTGGCGGGACGTTGGAACTGGCAACGTAACCGTCTGGTTGGACGGGTCCGAAGACGAACTCGCTTACCCCTCTTTCAGGTTCAAACGGGAGTGAAAGCCGTCTTTTCGCTCAAAACGGCCCCGAAAGCCCGATTTTGACTTGCGGGTGCCTTGCAGACGCCGGGTGCCCTCCCTACTCTTGCGCGCCATGGCCATCGTTCATCCTCACAACCTGCGCCGCCCCGACGCGGGCATTCAGCGCCCTTTCGGCGTTCGCATCACGCTCAAATCGGGCGACCCCTTCAAGAAGCTGCTGGGCTCGGACTGGAACAAGACCCACTGGTTCGGCACGGCCGCGGAGCGCGATGCCGCGCTCGCCGAAATGGCTCGCAAGCACGAGTACTCACGCGCCGGCGACAAGCCCGCGTTGAACTTCGACAAGGTCGAAAAGCTGCACGAGTCCCGCGGCCTGTAGCACAACCCACCCTCTTCCCATTTCATGGACGGCGTCGCTTCGACGCCGTTGGAGGGGCGCGGCAGCGCTCAAAAAGTCCGACCGAGGAACAGGTAGTAGGCCGAACCGCCCTCGTCATCGAAGCCGGTCGCGAAATAGACCGGACCCAACAGCGTATCGAGGCCGATGAACACGCTGCCATTGGTCCTGGCGCTGCCAAACGACATGTCGCGGCGCGAGTCCCAGACGTTGCCCTTCTCGAGCGACGCACCGAGATACACGGGCACGTCGAGGAACCCCTGGCTGCCGCCCCGGCCGATCTGCCGGTAGTAGATGCCGCGCGCGATCGCGAAGTGCGGGCCCACCAGCGTATCCGGCGTGACGCCGGACATGTTCAGGAATCCGCCCAGCGAAAAGAACGAGCGCATGACATCGACCTCCGAGTCGAGACGCGTGCCGGCGGTGGTCCAGAGGATCATCGGTGTTGCGACCCCAGGAGTGGGCGTAGAGCTGGTCGAACAGCAGCAGGTCGGCGCTGGCATCCCCGTCGTTGCCGTCGCGCTCTCCCTGCCAGCCGAGCTGCCAGGTGCTGCCGCGGCGCGGGAAATTCACGTCGTCGACGCTGTCGTAGCGGTACTCGGCGAACAAATTGTAGTTGTCGAACTCTGGAAGCCGGCAGCAGGGGATCGCCGATGCGCACGCGCGCCTCGCCGATCGTGCGGCCGCCGCCGATGCGCACCTCGCCGTAGTTGCCGAGCTCGCGCCCGAGGTCGAGGCCGTAGTCGTGGTGCGCACGCGGTATTCGGCCAGGATTCGTTCCTCTTCGTCCGCGATCGGCAGCGTGCGGATCTGGAACTCGGCATGCGGCGCCAGGAACCAGCGCGAGCGGTAGCCCGCCGGCAGATAGACCTCGGTGGCGACGCGCGGCGTTTCGCCGATCTGCAGGTCCCACACCCACTCGCCGCCGTATTTCGTGATCTCGGCCAGCGTGCCGCGCGCGGCCGCGTTGAACGAGGAGTTGCCCTCGAAGTCGTTCTGCAGCTGCAAGGCCGAAGCGCAGGTAGTTAGGACCCCAGGAATTGCGGCGCGTGGTCAGCGCGAGGCCGTACTCCGGCTGCTCGCCCGGCAGCGGGTCGTTCTGCATGAGCCGGTAGTCGAGGATCTCCAGGTTGCCCTGGCCGTAGAGCTCGGCGACGCGACGCGACAGGCGGACGCTGTCGGCGACCTTGCCCGATCTGGTCGCCGAACAGCGCCTCGATGGCGCCCGCGTAGCGCTCCGAGCCGGGATCGACGCGCAGGAACTCGCACCTTCGGCAGGTCCGTGCGGACGTGCGAACGCGCCACGGCGAGCCGCTCGAATTCCTCGGCTGGTATCGACAGCGCCTGCAGGCGTTGCAGCTGGCCGCGCGCCGCCTCCTCGCCCAGCTTGCATCGCCTTTTCGTGCTCGCCGAAATCGAGCGACGAGAAATCCCCGAGCGCCGGATCGATGACGACGTCGCGGTCCGTGAGCGTCTTGCGCTGCTCGCTGGTGTTGCGGCGGATCAGGATGGCGAGCATCTGGTTGGAAACCGTCGCCACGGAGTCGAGCTTGCCGCGCTCGAGCAGCGGGAAACCGCAATCGACCACGATGAGGATGTCGACGCCCATCTCGCGCGCCACGTCGATGGGCAGGTTCGACGACAGGCCGCCGTCGACGAGCAGGCGGCCGTCGGTCTCCACCGGCGAGAACACGCCGGGCGCGGACAGGCTGGCACGCATCGCGGTAGTCAGGTCGCCGTGGTCCATGACCACGCGCTCGCCGGTGACGATGTCGGTGGCGATGGCGCGGAACGGGATCGCGAGGTCGTCGAAGCTCTGGATCTGCGCCACCGGCAGCGTGAGCGCCGCGCAGCGTCTGCGTGAGCTTCTGTCCCTGCACGAGGCCGCGCGGCAGGCGGAACTTGCGGCCCTTGAGGCCGAGCGGAAACTTCACGAGGAAGTTCTGGTCCTCGAGCTTGCGGCGGAAGTTGAGGTCGGTGCGCGGCGGGCGGTCGCGGAACGCGTCCTGCCAGTCGAGCGAGGTCATCACGCGCTCGATGTCGGCGGCCGAAAGTCCCGTGGCATACAGGCCGCCGACCACCGCGCCCATGCTGGTGCCGGCGATGGCATCCACGGGAACGTGGTTTTCCTCGAGCACCTTGAGCACGCCGATGTGCGCCGCGCCGCGCGCGCCGCCGCCGGACAGCACGAGCCCGACGCGCGGTCGCCCTGCTTCACTTGGCGGCAGGCTCCTGCGCGGCCGACGACCCGCAGCCCGAGGCAGGGCCAGCGCAGCCAACAATGCTGGAATTTCTCGTTTTTCTGTTCATTCCTGCCGTGGCAAGGATAGTCGTTCACAGTGATAATCGGCCACCTCATCATGCGCAAACCCCTCACCCTGCTTGCTTCTGCTGCCCTTCGCCGCAGGTGCGGCCGACGAAGCCACTCCGCGCACGCAGTCCCATCCGAGGACATCGTCGTCACCGCGACGCGCGAAGCGCGCGATTCGCTCACCAGCCCCGCCAGCGTCTCGCGCATCGACGGCGACGACCTCGCGCGCCTCGGCGCCAAACACCAGGCGGATGCGCTCAACCGCGCCGCCGGCGTCTACATCCAGCGCGGCAGCGGCGCGGAGAGCCTCGGCGCGATCCGCTCGCCCGTGCTCACCGGCGCGGGCGCCTGCGGCGCATTTCTGTCGCCGAGGACAACCTGCCGATCCGCCCGTCGGGTTCTGCAATCTCAACGAGATGTTCGAGCTCAACTACGAGCAGGCCCGAGCCATCGAGGTGCTGCGCGGTCCCGGGCTCCGCGATGTTCGGCGCCAGCGCGGTCCACGGCATCATCAATGTCCTCACTCCGGACGCCGGCGACCTGCCCCGCTTCATCGCCGGTGTCGAGGGCGGGTCGGATTCCTTCAAACGCGTGCGGCTCGGCGTCGCGCACGACTTCGACGGCTGGGACCTGGGCGCCTACGGCGTCGCGACGCGTGCGCCGGGCTGGCGCGACGCCTCGGGAGTCGACGAGGCCAAGATCAACCTGCTCGGCCGACCACGAGGTCGGCGACGGCAAATTGCGCCTCCGCGCCGCGGGTACGGTGCTCAACCAGGAAACCGCGGGATTCATCCAGGGCTTCGACGCGTACCGCGACGACGCCATCGCCCGCAGCAACCCGAACCCCGAGGCGTTCCGCGACGCCTCGAGCGCGCGCATCGCCGCGCACTACGATCGCGAAAGCTGCTTCGGTCGCGACTGCCGGTTGCAGTTCGACGGCATCTACCGGCGCTCGCGCATGGACTTCCTGCAGCACTTCCTGATCGGCAAGCCGCTCGAGCACAACGCGCAGACGAGCTACATGGCGTCGGGCACGCTGCGGCTGGGCTTTCTCGAGTCCCGGCTCGAGGCGCGACTCGACCGTCGACGCCGAAACGGCCGCCACCGAGCTCACGCGAATTCCAGCCGGGCCCCGCGACTGACGGCGCGCCCGCGGCGAATGCCATCCGTCCCGCCGGCTTTCACTACGACTACGCCGTCGACTCGGACACGATCGGCACCACCTTTGCGCTCGACTACGATTTCGCCGAATCCTGGTCGCTCGCGGCCGCGCTGCGCGCCGATCGCACTAACTACGACTACGACAATCGCATGATCGACGGCAACACGCGCGATGACGGCACGCCGTGCGGCGCGGCCGGCTGCCTCTATTCGCGCCCCGCCGACCGCAGCGACACCTTCGACAACGTCGCGCCGCGCGTCACGCTGTCGTGGCAGCCGACGCCCGACTCCTTTCTCTACCTGAGCGGCGTCCACCGGCTTCCGGCCGCCGGAGATGACCGAGCTCTACCGGCTGCAGCGCCAGCAGTCGGATGCGGATCTCGACAGCGAGTCGACTGGACTCCGTGGAGCTGGGGTGGAAGGTGCGTGCCGGGCGAGTTTCATTCAACGCGGCCGCGTACACGATGAACAAGCGCCACCTGATCCTGCGCGAGTCGAACGGATTCAACGTGAGCAACGGCCGCACCACGCACCGCGGCGTCGAGTACGAGGCCTTCTGGGACGCTCTCGACTGGCTGACGATTCGCGCCGCGGGAACCTGGGCACGGCACGAATACGCGTTCACGCGCGCCGTGGAAGGCGGCGAAACGATCACCGATGGAAACGACGTCGACACCGCGCCGCGCCAGGCGCACAACCTCAGCCTCGACTCGCGCTTCGGCGACCGCCTTTCGGCCAGCCTCGATGTCGCCTGGGTCGGCCGCTACTTCCTGGACGCGGCGAATACGGCTAGCTACCCCGGACACGAAGTGGCGAATCTGAGGCTGCAGTGGCATCCCCGCGATGACCTGGGTGTCACCCTGCGTGTCGACAATCTGTTCGACAGGGCGTATGCGGATCGCGCAGACTTCGCCTTCGGCAACTACCGCTACTTTCCCGCGCGCGGGCGTGCGGCCTTCCTGTCCAT
The DNA here is from genome assembly GCA_963774045.1 of uncultured Pseudomonadota bacterium. Taxonomy (GTDB): domain Bacteria; phylum Pseudomonadota; class Gammaproteobacteria; order Steroidobacterales; family Steroidobacteraceae; genus CADEED01. The sequence continues at coordinate 247,975 of CAVZED010000003.1, read as the reverse complement.
CGACTTCATCAGCCACTGATACACAGATGCTCTTCTACATCATCGGAATCGCGCTCTCCATTCCGCTCATCGTGCACGTCATCAAGACCGGGCGGAACACGGTCTGGGTCTTCGTGCTGCTGGCGTTCCCGCTCATCGGGTCGGCCGTGTATTTCTTCGTGGAGATCTTCCCCGACCTCAAGAGCTCGCGCACCAGCCAGCGCGCGATGCGCGGCCTGCGCTCGACGCTCGATCCCGAGGGAAACCTCCGCAAGCTCGAGAACGAGGTCAAGGTCACGGGCAACGTGCAGTCGCGGCACCGGTATGCGGACGAGCTCGTGCGCCTCGGCCGCGCGAAAGAAGCCGTTTCCATTTATCAGAGTTGTCTGACAGGCGTCTTCGCCGACGATCCCAAACTGCTGCTGGGCTATGCCAACGCGCAGTTCGCCGCCGGAGACGCCTCCGGCGCGCGCCGCACGCTGGACGACCTCATCGCGAAGAATCCGGAGTTCAAGTCGGCCGACGGCCACCTGCTGTATGCACGCGCGGTCGAATCCGAGGGTGACTTCGAGAAAGCGCTCACCGAGTACGCGACGCTGGTCGAGTACTACCCCGGCGCGGAGGCGCCGGTTCGCTACGCGAAGCTGTTGAAGCGGCAGGGACAGGTGGAGCAGGCGCGCCAGGTGCTCGGCGCCCTGCTGGAGCGCGCGAAATACGCGCCGTCGCACTACAAGAAGGCCCAGCGTGAATGGCTGGACGAAGCCGCCGCGGAGCTGCGTTAGGGGACTTTCCTCATTTCCATGAAAAAGGGGACGAACCTGCCTCAGGTGCGTCCCCTTTTTCTAGGAAATGAGGAATGTCCCCATTTCCCGGCTGGATCCTATTTCTTGCGGTTGATCGAGCGGAAGGACACGCCTTCCATCATCGCCTTGTAACGCACCGCGCCGGGCGAGCGACCAAGCTTTTGCGCGGCGACGCGCGCCGACACCTTGGCCTTGGCGAACTGGCGCAGCTTCTTCATGTCGCCCGCCGACCATTCGCGCATGTGCCGAGCACCTTTCTTCTTGGCTGCCATTCCGGATTCCTCTCGCTTCGGGTGGGAAATTGTAGAGGCCTAGTCTAACAACAATACCCCCGGTTGAAGTCAAACGTCGCAGGACACCGACAAGACGTCGTGTGGGCGCCAACGCCTGACAAACATCCCTCACGTGAGATTGATAGTCTTCGGATCGAAGGTAGCGGCGGGAAATCTGAGCGGCAGCTGCTCGAATTCGTATAACAAGACCTGTGAGACCGCGAAATCGCGGAACCATTTGCGATTTGCGGGGATTACGTACCAGGGCGCGTGTTCGGTGGAACAGCGAGCAAACATCGCCTCGAACGCTCGCGTGTAGGCGGCCCACTGCTGCCGCTTCTCCAGATCGCCGGTATCGAATTTCCAGTTCTTGCGCCTGTCCGTCAGTCGCTCCTCGAAACGGGCGCGTTGTTCGTCCTTGCTGATCTGCAGGAAAATTTTTACAACGCGCGTGCCGCAGGCGCCGAGCATGCGTTCGAACTCGTTGATCTGGTCGTAGCGGCGGCTCCAGACGTCCTCGGGTACCAGGTCGTTGACGCGCACGATCAGCACGTCCTCGTAGTGCGAGCGGTTGAAGACCGCGATCTCGCCCTTTGGCGGTGCATGCCGGTGGATGCGCCACAAGTAGTCGTGGCGCAGCTCCTCGGCGCTCGGCGCCTTGAACGCGGTGACCGTGCACCCCTGCGGATTGAATGCGCCAAAGACGCGGCGGATGGTGCTGTCCTTGCCGCCGCCGTCGATGGCCTGCAGCGCGATCAGCATCGCGAAGCGGCCGTCCGCGTACATCTTGTATTGCAACTCTTCGAGGCGCGCCAGATTCTCGGCGGTGGCGGCCATCGCCTTGTCTTTCTCCTTCTCCCATCCAAAACAGCGATCGGCATCCGCATCGGACAATTTCGGACGCGATCCGGGCCGGATGCGCATCCGGTCCGGGATATCGCGACGCGGCACGGCTCGCTGGGTCATCGGGGCACCTGCTGGGTGATGCAATGGATGTTGCCGCCGCCTAACAGGATCTCGCGCGCGGGCACGCCCACGACCTTGCGGCCTGGGAACGCCCGCTTGAGTTTCGCGGCGGCGGACTTGTCGGTCTTGCTGTCGAGCAGGGGCATCACGATGCCCTTGTTCGCGATGTAGAAGTTCACGTAGCTGCCGGCGAGCCGCATGCCGGCGTGACGCCGGTGCGAGCTGTCGCGCAGCAGCAGCCCCGCGGCCTCGTCCGCCGTGAACTCGAGCGGGCCGGGCATTGGCAGCTTGATGACGGTTATCTTGCGTCCGCGCGCATCCCGCGCGGCTTTGAGGCGCTCGAGCGCGTCGCGGGAGATTTCGTGCTGCGGATCGCGCGTGTCGTCGGTCCAGTGCAGCGCCACCACGGCCGGCTTCACGAAGCAGGCGATGTTGTCGATGTGCCCATCGGTTTCGTCCTCGACGACGCCCAGGCCCAGCCAGATGACGTGGCGAACGCCGAGGTACTCGACCAGGTATCGCTCGATGTCCGAGCGCGAAAGATCGGGATTGCGGTTGCGGTTGAGCAGGCATTGCTCGGTGACCAGCGCCGTGCCCTGCCCGTCCACGTGGATGGCGCCACCTTCGTTGATCAGCGGCGCGCGATAACGGTCGCAGCCCTCGATCTCGAGGACCTTCTGCGCCACCGCGTCGTCCAGGTCCCACGGGAAATACAGCCCGCCATTCAGGCCGCCCCAGGCGTTGAAGCGCCAGTCGACGCCACGCTTCACTCCCTTCTTGTTGGTGACGAAGGTGGGGCCGACGTCGCGCATCCACGCATCGTCGTGCGAGATCTCGACGCACGCGGATGTGCGGCTGCGAGCTGCGCGCGCGCGTATTCGAAGTGTGCGGCGGATACGCCGACGCTCACCGGTTCGAAGCGCGCGATGGCCGCCGCGACGTCGGCGAAGGCCCGCTGCGCGGGCTGCGCGCCCTCGCGCCAGTTGTCAGGGCGCTCGGGCCAGAGCATCCAGCAACCGGCGTGCGGCGCGTACTCGGCGCGGCATGGAGAAGCCGTCGGCGGCGGGTGTGGATTCGAGGGTTCTGGCCATGGTCGGACTGTACGATTCGGTATCCGAAGCCCGCTGTGATAGCATCGCGGCCCCTTCTGTCCGCACTCACGAGAAAGCAACGCAGCGATGGCAACCCCGACGAGTCCCAAAGTTTCGCCGCCGGCCGGCGGCGCCAAGATTTCCATCCAGAACGGCAAGCTGCCGTCCCGGACCAGCCGATCATCCCGTTCATCATCGGCGATGGCACGGGGCCGGACATCTGGAACGCCAGCGTGCGCGTCATGGACGCCGCCGTGCAGAAGGCCTACGGCGGCAAGAAGAAGATCCACTGGCTCGAGATCTACGCGGGCGAGAAGTCGTTCAACCTGTTCAAGAACTGGCTGCCCGACGAAACCGTCGAGGCCTGTCGCGAATACCTGGTTTCGATCAAGGGCCCGCTGACCACGCCCGTGGGCGGCGGCATCCGCTCGCTCAACGTGGCGCTGCGCCAGTTGTTAGACCTGTACGTGTGCCTGCGCCCGGTGCGCTGGTTCAAGGGTGTGCCCTCGCCCGTGAAGGCGCCCGAGAAGGTGGACATGGTCATCTTCCGCGAGAACACGGAAGACATCTACGCCGGCATCGAGTTCGAGCACGGCACCGAGGACAACCGGAAGTTCAAGGCGCTGTTCAAGGAAGCGTTTCCGAAGGCGTACGCGAAGATCCGCTTCCCGGAGACCTCGGGCATCGGTTTCAAGCCCGTGTCGCAGGAAGGCACCGAGCGCCTGTTCAAGTCCGCGCTCGAATACGCGATCGCCAACAAGCGTCGCAGCGTCACGATCGTCCACAAGGGCAACATCCAGAAGTTCACCGAGGGCGCGTTCCGCAACTGGGCCTACGCTCTCGCCGAGCGTGACTTCGGCGACAAGTTCTACACCTGGGAACAGTGGGGCCGCACCAAGGCCGCGTCGGGCGAAAAAGCCGCGAACGAGGAACAGTCCGCCGCTCTCAAGTCGGGCCGCATCCTCGTGAAGGATGCCATCGCGGACATCGCGCTCCAGCAGGTGCTCACGCGCCCGGACGAATTCGACGTGATCGCCACGACGAACCTCAACGGCGACTATCTGTCCGACGCGCTGGCGGCGCAGGTGGGCGGCATCGGCATCGCGCCGGGCGCCAACATCAACTACGTCACGGGTCATGCCGTGTTCGAAGCCACGCACGGCACGGCGCCGAAGTACGCGAATCTCGACCAGGTGAACCCGGGCTCGGTGATCCTCTCGGGCGAGATGATGCTGCGCTACCTGGGCTGGGTCGAGGCGGCCGACGCGATCATCTCGGCGATGGACAAGACCATCGGCCAGAAGACCGTGACCTACGACTTCGCGCGCCTCATGGAAGGCGCGAAACAGGTGAAGTGCTCCGAGTTCGGCGACGCGCTCATCCGCAACATGTAGGGGACATTCCTGATTTCGCGGCGCAGCCGCAAAAAAGGGACGGGGCTGCTTCAGCCCTGTCCCTTTTTTCTAGGAAATCAGGAATGTCCCCATTTGCTAGTGGCAGGGCCTAATTCGACGCGGTCTTCACCGCCGGCACCGGCGCATTCGTCGCCAGGAATGCCTCGATCTTCGTCAGCAACGTCTCGCGCCACTCGTAGCGGCTCAATGAGTGGTTGCCATCCTTGATGACGACCAGCTCGTGCTTCTTGTCCTGGCCCTTCAGCGCCCGCGCCATGCGCCTGCTGTGGTCGACGCTGACCTGGATATCGTTGTCGCCGTGCACCAGCAGCACCGGCACCTGGATCTTCTCCACGGCGCGCAGCGGTGAGCCGGCCTTGAGCTCCGAGACGTCGTCGCCCAGCGTGTGCGCGACGCGCCTGCGGCCGCCGTAGAACCGGCTGTCCTCGCGCGCGAGAGCGCGCAAGTCCGCGACTCCCGCGATGCTCACGGCGCAGCGATACAGGCCCGGCTCGCGGACCGCGCTCATGAGCGCCGCATAACCGCCGAAACTCCAGCCGATGATGCAGGTATTCGCGGGATCCGCGATCCCTTCCGCGATGGCCCACTTCGTCGACGCGGTGATGTCGTCGACCATCACGGTGCCCCAGTTCCGGTGGCCCTGCTCGTACCAGTCGTATCCATAGCCGACCGAACCGCGAAAGTTGACCTGCAATACCGCGTAGCCGCGGCTCGCGAAGAACTGCACCATCTCGTCGAAGCGCCAGCGGTCGCGGATGTGCGGACCGCCGTGTGGATAGACGACCGTCGGCAGCTTCTTGCCGCTCGACCCCACCGGCAGGGTGAGGTAGCCCGGCAGCATGACGCCATCGGCGCTCTTGATCTTCACCGGTTTCATCTCGGCGAGCGCCGTTTGCGCGAGCGCCGGGTTCGCGCTGCCGATGCGCAGCATCTTGCCGGCCGCCGTGTCGAGCAGGTGGAAATTGGTGGGACGCACGTCGACGCTCGACGAGATCAGCAGCTTCTTGCCGTCGCGCGACGCACCGACGACCCAGTTGTCGGCGCCGGGCAGCACTTCGTCGATCGCTGCGTACACGTTCTCCGCCTGCGCATCGAAGAACTTCTTGTGCACGCGGTCGGTCTCGAAGCTGAAGCCGACGATGCGGTGGTCCGTGGGCCATTCGATCGCCCCCCCGACGTCCACTTCACCGTTGGCGAACAGCAGCTGGCGATCGCTCTTCTCCGTCAGGTCCATCTCGAAGATCGCGTTGCGGCCGTTGTGACTCGCCTCCACCAGCAGCGTGCCCGGAGTCGGTCCGAATCCCAGGACCGAGAAATCGCTTTCACCGTATCCCCATTTGCCGAGCGTGCGCCAGCTGGAGTCGGCCGAGTCGCGCGTGATGTAAGTCTCCTTGCCGCGCTCGTCGTAACCCTGTCCGAACCGCACGATCCCGGCGCGATCCGTAGTCCAGTCGCAGTATCGGGTGACGCGAGCGCTGCACCACCGTCATGAGGCCGGTGTAGACATCGAGCGAGTGGACGTTCGGAAACGGATCGCCGTCGCCCGAGAGCGCGATATACACGTGCTTGGGATCGTCGACCTGCCAGTCGAGCACGCGGTCCTGGAACTGCGAAGAGCCCTGGCTGCCGTTCTGGACGAGCACGCGCGGCTTGCCCTTGCCGGACGCGTCGATCGCCACCAGGCGTGACACCGGGTACGGCTGGCCGCGATCGGAGGCCGTGCCGGAGAAGCCGCACAACAGGCGTTCGTTGCCCTTGAAGTCGCAGCGGCTGATCTCGAACGATTCCGTGATGGCCGGCATGAGCGCGATGCGCTTGCGTTCCACGAGGTCGAGCACCATGAGGATTCTCTGGTCCTGCACCCGCGTGACGTACGCCACCTTGTTGCCATCCGGCGAAAGCGCCGGAAAACTGAAATCGGCATCGGCCGCGAAGTCCGCGATCGACGGAGGCGCTGCGGCGCTGATCGATGTGTACAGCAACGAGACGCACGCCAGGGCGCTGGCGCATCTACTTGCGGTGCTCATGTGGTGGTCCCTCCCAGGACGCCAAACTACTGCAGGCTGACGAGCAGCCTCGCTATCGTGGCATCGGCGCGCAGCCCGGACAAGCGCCCGGCGGGTATGCCCGCCTCGGCGGCGGCGGCGTCGACCATCCCGGGGGCGCAGAACTGCGGGGATATGAGCTCGACGGCCAGCAACCGGCCCAGGTACACCGCGGTGGCGTCCGCCGCGGCATCCGGGAAGTCTCGCAGGCGGCGCCACTCGGCCGCCGTCGCCGCGGCGCGCGCCGGAACTCCCCAGGCGCGCAGCGTGCGATCCAGGAGCCCGACGCCCAGCTCGGCGCACAGGTCGGCCTTGCCGATGGAATCGAGGCGCACGTGCGCCGCATGTTCGATGGCCGCGAGCGCGCGTATGGTCAGCATGTCGCCGAGGCGATGCAGCAACCCGGCGATGGCGGCCGTGTCGGCGTCACCGGCGAGGTCCGGCGCGAGGCGCCAGGCACAGGCGGCGGTCATGACCGACTCGTTCCACAAGCCGCGCAGCTCGGCCGAACGCGCCGGCGCCGCGCATAGCATTCGCTCCAGGGCGGCCAGGCGCAGATCCGGCGGGGCCGCGTTCGTGCCCAGCGCGGCACCCGCGTCGAATCCCGTCCAGTCGAAGGGCGCCGGCGGCAACTCGCGCACGTGTTCGCGCAACTGCGTGGCGACGACGCGGCGCGCATCGAGGGCGGTGTTCGGGGCGGTGCTGGATCGATTCGACATAAGCTCGGACGCTGAAAAACCAGCGCGGATTCTCAGGCCTGGAGCGTGGACTGCGCGAGGGCCTGGTCGATATCCGCGATGAGGTCGCCCAGGTCTTCGAGCCCGATCGACAGCCGCACGGTTCCCGGCGCGATGCCCGACTGCCGCACCTGCTCGGCCGTGAAATCGCGGCTGCCCATGAGCTGCGGCGCCATGACCAGCGATTCGGTGGAGCCCAGGCTGGCGGTGAGCGCGAACAACTCGAGCTTTTCGCTGAAGCGGCGCGCCGCCTCACTACCGGCCTTCAGATCGAAGCTCACGACGGTGCCCGCCTCGCGCATCTGCTTCTTCACGAGCGCGGCCTGCGGATGGCTCGCGAGGCCCGGGTAATGCACGCGCGCCACGGCCGGATGCTTCTCCAGGTGTTCGGCGATGGCCTGCGCCGCAACGGTCTGTTCGCGGTAACGCACGAAGTAGGTCTTGAGACCGCGCTGGATCAGGAATGCCGCGTGCGGATCGAGCAGCGCCCCGAGCACGGAGAAATCCGGCCGCATGCCCTCGATGAGCTCGCGACGGCCGATCACGGCGCCGCCCATGACGTCACCCGTGCCCGCCGCGTACTTGGTGAGGCTGTGCACGTAGAGGTCGATGTCGAATTCGCCGTGCTGGTGGAAGCCCGCGAAGGTGTTGTCGATGACCGCGAGCGCGCCGTGACGGTGCGCGAGCTCGACCAGCCGCGCGATGTCGGCGACCTTGGTGACCGGATTCGTCGGGCTCTCGAAGAACACGAGGCGCGTCGGGCGCGTCGCCAGCATGTTTTCGACGCCGGCCAGGTCCTCGATCGAGAGCATGGTGTGCTCGACGCCGAAACGCGCGAGCAGGCGCCGGATGATGTTGCGGGTCGGCCCGTAGGTTTCGATGAAGAACAGGACGTGATCGCCGGACTTCGTGAGCGCGATCAGCGTCTGCGCGATCGAGTTGACTCCCGAGGCGGTGGCCAGGCAGTCGTCGCGGCCCTGCAGCGCCGCGAGCGTGAGCTCGAGCTGGCGCGTCGTCGGGTTGCTGGCGCGCATGTAGAAATAGCCCGGCGCCTCGCCGCGCAGCATGCGCAGGGTCTCCTCGACGGTCTCGAATTCGTACTTGACGCTCTGGTAGATAGGAGCGATGACGGGCTGATTGCCCGGCGGTGGAGACACGTCCGGAGGATGGTTGACGAGCGTTGGGTGCTTCATGATTCGAGGATGTTATTCCAGCAGGAAGGCATCCGCGTCAAGATGCGCGGGAAACTTGTCGCGCCAGTCGCGCACGGCCGCGACATCGATGGGCGCGGTGGCGACGCGTGCCTCGTTGCCGAGCTCGAGCAACGGCTGCCCCATGAAATCCACCACCACGCTCTCGCCGAGATGCGCGTTGCCGCCGCCATCCTGCGCCCACGCGGTTCACGCCGACGCAATAGGCCTGGTTCTCGATGGCGCGGGCGCGTAACAACGTGGTCCACGCGTGGCGCCGCGGCGCCGGCCAGTTGGCGGAATAGATGACGACGTCGTAGTCGAGCTCCGGCCGCCGCCGGCTCCAGACCGGGAAGCGCAGGTCGTAACACACGAGCGGACACAGCCGCACGCCGCGAAATTCGACGATGAGGGCGTGGCCGCCGGCGCTGTAGTGGCGGTGCTCGCCGCCCAGGCGGAACAGGTGGCGCTTGTCATAGCTGTGCAGTTCGGCCGTCGGGCGTCGCGAGCATGAAGCGGTTGAAGTACCGGCCGCGGTCGTTGATCGCGACACTGCCGCCGACCGCCGCGTCGAGCTGCGCGGCCTGCGCCAGCAACCAGGCGCGCGTCTCGCCGTCCGCGTCCTCCGCGTATTGCTCCGGCTTCATCGTGAAACCGCTGGTGAACATCTCGGGCAGCACCACGAGGTCCGTTTCCCCTTTCAGGGGCGCGAGCACGCCCGCGAAATGCGCGCGGTTCGCCGGCGCGTCGTGCCAGGCGAGCGGTTGCTGCGCGAGCGTGACGCGGAAGCTCATGCGCGCCCGGCCCGCCCGGTCCAGGCGCGAATGCGCGCGGCCGCGTCGATGAGAGTCGCGTCGCGCTTGGCGACGCACAGGCGCACGATAGCGCATGTCCCGCGGCGGCTCGCGATAGAACGGCGACAGCGGGATCACGGCGACTCCCGCCTCGTTGATGAGCCTTTCGGTGAACTCGACGTCCGTGCACGCCCCGATTCCGTCGCCGAGCGCGCCGTAACCGGCGAGCTGGAAATAGGAGCCCGCGGCCGGCGGCAGGTCGAGGCCGCTGCCGGCGAGTCGCGACAGCAGCAAGTCGCGTTTGGCGCTGAAGAACCCGGCCACCTCGCGCCAGGCATCCGGATGGCGTTCCAGGTAGAGGCCGATGGCCGCCTGCAGCGGCGCCGCGATGCTGAAGGTGTTGAACTGATGCACCTTGCGCAGCTCGCTCGTGAGGGGCGACGGGGCCACGCAGTAGCCGACGCGCCAGCCCGTGATGTGCAGCGTCTTGCCGAACGAATAAACCGCGAAGCTGCGCTCTTTCAGCTCCGGATGGTTGATGACGGACTGGTGAATCGCGCCCGTCGTACTGGACGTGTTCATAGACCTCGTCGGCGAGCACGAGGATGGGCTGGTCGCGCGTCCTTTCGAGGACGATGGCGGCCAGCGCGTCGAGATCCGCGGCGCCCGCCACCGTGCAGGCCGGGTTGTGCGGGTTGTTGATGACGATGAGGCGCGTGTGTTCGTTCACGGCCGCGCGCACGCGCGTCCAGTCGTAGCGGAAATGCGGCGCCTCGAGCGGAATGTGGATGCAGCGTCCGCCGGCGAGCCGCACGGCCGGGTCGTAGGCGTCGTAGGACGGATCGAAGACGATGGCCTCGGAACCCGGCGTGACGACCGCCTGGATGGCGGAATAGATAGCCTCGGTACCGCCGCAGGTGACGGTCAGCTCGGTCTCCGGGTCGACGCGCCGGCCGCCCGCGGCCACGATCTTGGCGGCGATGCGTTCGCGCAGCGCGACGTTGCCCTGCATGGGAGCGTACTGGTTGTGTCCCGCGGCCACGGATTCGGCGACGCAGGCGGCGAGGCGCGGATCTATCTCGTAGTCGGGAAAGCCCTGGCCTACGTTGACCGCGCCCTGTTCGATCGCGCGGCGCGACATCACGGTGAAGATCGTGGTGCCGACGTCTGGAAGTTTGCTGCGGAACCCTAAGGGAAGAACCATCGACGAAGTGTACAGCCGCCGCGCACCCCCGTACGCGGCGCCTGCATAGGACGCCTGTTACTTCTTGGCTCGCTTTGCCTTGCGGGCCAGCTTCTTCTGGACTCCCGCGGGCTGATCGATGAAGCGGAAGCGAATGCCCTCCACCATTGCCTTGTACTTGACCGCGCCGGTGGAGCGTCCCAGCTCTTTCGCGGCGAGCCGGGCGGAAAGTTTGGATTTCGCCAGCGCGCGCATCTTCTTCAGATCCGCGGGCGTCCATGGAGCGTTGTGTTTACGGGCTGATTTGGCCATTGAAAGAATCCTCGTCAATATCGATGGTGGAAGTTTATCAGTAGTTAGCCAGCGGCGGCCATCTGTTCCTCGCGTTTGCGACGCAATTCCTGCCTGCGCATGAGGACCGCCGACAGGACTACACCCAGACGCCACTATCAGGACCATTATGGTTGCTAGGGCGTTGACGACCGGGCTTACACCTAGTCGAACTCGAGAAAAGATGACCATGGGCAGGGTATTGGACCCAGGTCCGGAGACGAACTGCGTGACCACGAGGTCGTCCCACGAAAGCGTGAAGGCCAGCAGCCACCCGGACAGGATCGCGGGCAGGATCAGCGGCACGGTGATGCGGAAGAAGACCTTGGCGGGGCGCGCGCCGAGGTCGAGCGCGGCCTCTTCCAGCGAATCGTCGAAACTCGCGAGGCGCGACTGCACCACCACCGTGACATACGCCATCGTGAAGGTGATGTGCGCGATGGTGATCGTGGCGACGCCGCGGTCGAACTGCCAGCCGAACAGGTATTGCATGAGCTGTTCCAGCGAGACGAACAGCAGCAGCATGGACAGGCCCGTGATGACTTCGGGCATGACCAGCGGCGCGGTAGTGAGGCCCTGCAGCAGCGCGCGGCCCTTGAACGGGCCGAAACGCGACAACACGAGTCCCGCGAGCGTGCCCATCGCCACGGCGCCGGTGGCGCTCATCGCGGCCACCTGGATGGACAGCCATGCCGCGGACAGGATCTGGTGGTCGCTGAACAACCGGCCGTACCACTTCAGCGTCGGCGAACTGACGGAATTCCAGACGGTCACGAGCCGGGAGTCGTTGAACGAATAGACGACCATCGAGACGATCGGCCCGTACAGGAACAGGAAGCCGAAGCCGAGCATCGTCTTGCTGAACAACCCCTGCGTCTTCATTTCCAGTTGCTCATTTTCTCTGGGCCTGGAGTTCTTTGTTCTGGAAGTGCTGGAACAGCATGATCGGCACGACCAGCAGCAACAGCATCGCGATTGCCACGGCACTCGCCCTCGGCCAGTCGCGATTCAGGAAGAATTCGTCCGAAAGCAGCTTGGCGATCATCAACTGATCGGTGCGCCCTAACAATGAGGGAATTACGTACTCGCCGACGGCCGGGATGAAGACCAGAAGCGATCCAGCGACGATGCCCGGAAACGACAGCGGCAGGGTGATGCGCGCAAATGCGCGGATCGGCCCGGCGCCGAGATCCGAGGCGGCTTCGATCAGCGTGTTGTCGTGCTTCTCCAGGTTCGAGTAGAGAGGCAGGATCATGAACGGCAGGTAGGAATAGACGATGCCGATGTACACCGCGAAGCTGGTGTACATCATGGTCAGCGGCTCGTCGATGATGCCGAGCCCCTTGAGGACGTTGTTGATCACGCCATCGGTCTTCAGCAATCCGATCCACGCATAGACGCGCAGCAGGAACGAGGTCCAGAACGGCAGGATGACCAGCATCAGGAACACGTTGCGGTAGGTGGGCGTGGAGCGCGCGATGGCATAGGCCATCGGGTAGCCCAGCAACAGGCACAGGAAGGTCGAAACCGCGGCCACCTTGATCGAGTAGATCCAGGAGCTCACGTACAGCGGCTCGTTGAACAGGTAGGTGTAGCTGCCGACCAGTAGTTTGATCTGGAGGGCGCCCTCGTCCAGCCAGCGGAACACCGGCTCGTAGGGCGGCCGGCCCAGCGGCGAAAACTCGGCGAAGGAGATCTTGAGGACGATCAGGAACGGGACCAGGAAGAAGACCAGCAGCCACACGTACGGGATCGCGATGACCAGGCGCTGGCCGGACCAGTTCCTGAGCACGTATTCCGTCCAGCGCGGCGGCCCGTAGCGGAACAGGAACGTCCACAGCGGCCCCAGGCGCCCTGGCGATCCCCGCGTTCCGGTTCGGGCGATGGTGATCGGCACCCTCAGTCCCCAGGCCGGTTCATTGCGTCACCACCACGGGACTCGATGCGTGCCAGCTGAGCCACACGGTTTCGTCCCAGGCGATACGTTCGTCGTCCGACAGGCGTTCGACGTTCGGCAGCGTGACCCGCACCGTCTTTCCCGTCTCGATGCGCACGAGGTAGATGGACATGTCGCCCATGTAGGCGATGTCCTTGACCACGCCCTTGACGCAGTTCTCGGACAGGTCCGCCGGCGGCGCACGCAGGATGTTGATCTTCTCGGGCCGTATGGCCGTGTAGACGATGGCGCCGGGGGCGGCGCTGATGCCGTGGTCGACATAGATGACCGCACCGAGGTCGTCGGACTTGATCCGAACGCGATCCGGCAGATCCTCGATCATCGTGCCCTCGAACATGTTCACGGAGCCGATGAAGTCCGCCACGAACTTGTTCTGCGGGAACTCGTAGATCTCCGTGGGAGTGCCGATCTGCACGATTTCGCCGCGATTCATGACGCCGATGCGCGAGGCGAGCGTCATCGACTCTTCCTGGTCGTGGGTCACGACGATGAACGTGACGCCGAGCGACTCCTGGATGTTGATGAGCTCGAACTGCGTGGCCTCGCGCAGCTTCTTGTCGAGCGCGCCCAGCGGCTCGTCGAGCAGCAGCAGCTTGGGCCGCTTCACCAGCGAGCGCGCCAGCGCCACGCGCTGCCGCTGCCCGCCGGAGAGCTGGTGCGGCTTGCGCACCGCGAACGGTGTGAGCTTCACGATCTCGAGGATGTCGGTAACCCGCGTGGCGATTTCCGACCGCGACAGTCCTCTTTCCTGCTCGAGGCCGAACGCGATGTTCTTCTCGACCGTCATGTGCGGGAACAGCGCGTACGACTGGAACATCATGTTCACGGGCCGTTCGTAGGGCGGGATGCCGGCCATGTCCTGGCCGTCGAGGAAGATGGAGCCGGAGCTGGGCTCCTCGAACCCGGCCATCATGCGCAGCAGCGTCGACTTGCCGCAGCCCGAGCCGCCGAGCAGGCAGAAAATCTCGCCCTTGAAGATCTTGAGACTGACGTTGTTGACGGCGACGAAATCACCGAAGCGCTTGGTGATGTTCTCGATCCGCACGTACGCCTCGGCGTGTGGATCACGCCATGGCTCGTTCTTTATCTTCTTTTCAGTACGTCGTTCCGCCGTGGACATGGCAGACCCCCGTTGCAAAGTGAAAGAGCCGGCCGCCGCTCCCTAAGCGGCGGCCGGCCTCAGGATCATTTGCCGGTACGGAAGCGCGTCCAGGTGCGCGTGAGCGAGCGGGTGAACTCCGCCGTCTCGGGCAGATCGGGCACGAGTTTCGGCATCATTTCCGGAGTCGGGAAGATTCCCGGGTTGTTCTTCACGGCCGGGTCGATCATCGGCCATGAAGCGGCGTTGCTGTTCGCGAAGCTGATGAAGTTGCTGTTCTTGGCCGCGACGTCGGCGCGCAGCATGTAGTTGATGAACAGGTGCGCGTTCTTGACGTGCGAGGCATCCGCCGGAATGGCCATGTTGTCGAAGAACATGACGGCGCCTTCCTTCGGGATGTTGTACTTGATCGTGAACGGCTTCTTGTTTTCCTCGGCGCGGCTCTTCGCCTGCAGCACGTCGCCCGACCAGCCGAGCGCCAGGCAGATCTCGCCGCCCGCCAGCTGCTCGATGTAGGCCGAGGAGTTGATGTTGCGGATGTACGGCCGCACCGACATCAGCACCTTTTCCGCCGCCTTCAGGTCTTCCGGATTCTCGGAGTTGGCGTCCTTGCCCAGGTAGATGAGCACGGTGCCGACCACTTCCGACGGCGCGTCGAGTACCGAGACGCCGCACTTCGCGAACTTCGAGATCACCTTCGGATCCCAGAACATCGAGAAACTATCTACCGGCGCGTTCGGCAGCGCGGCGTTGATCGCTTCTTCGTTGTACGCCACGCCCGACGTGCCCCACATGTAGTTCACGGCGTGTTCGTTGCCCGGGTCGAACACTTCGAGGCGCTTGGTGATGTCGGGGTCGAGGTTCTTGAGGTTGTCGAGCTTGCTCTTGTCGAGCTTCTGGTAGACGCCGGCCTTGATCTGGCGGGCGAGGAACGAGGCGGAGGGTACGACGACGTCGTAACCGGTGCGGCCCGCGACCAGCTTGGTCTCGAGCAGCTCGTTCGAATCCATCACTTCGTAGTTGACTTTCACGCCAGTTTCCTGCGTGAAAGCGTCCAGCATTGCGTTATCGATGTAATCGGACCAGTTGTAGACGTTGACGACCTTTTCGGCGTCGGTGTCCACCGTTGGTGCCGCGGCGGCGGCGGCCGGAGGCGGCGCCTCTTCCTTCTTGCCGCAGGCTACGACCAAAAAAATGCAGGAAGCCGAAACCAGAGCCGAAAGGCTGCGAGTGGACATTGTATGACCCCTAAATGTTGTCGCGTCGTGAGACCCACACGGCCGCGTCTTTGGACGCGTTATATAACAGCGACCGCGTCTATAGCCAGCCCTCGGCGCGCGCCCAAACGGCCGTTTCATCCAGAGAGCGCACTACTTTGGACAGTAGTTCGTCAATTTCCATACGAGATATCACCAATGGCGGCGCGACGAACAGCGTGTCGCGCGTCGCGCGCATGACCAGGCCGTTGCGCGTGCAGATGTCGCGCATCCGGATGCCGACCTCGCCGCGCGGCTCGAAAAAGCGCCGCGAGCTCTTGTCGGGCACCAGCTCGATCGCCGCCAGCAGGCCCAGGCAGCGGGCCTCACCCACCAGCGGATGGGCCGAAAGCTCGCGCCAGCGCGCTGCTAGATAGGGTCCGGCCTCGTCGCGGACCCGCTCCACCACCTTCTCGCGGCGGAATATCTCGAGATTGGCGATCGCCACGGCGCAGGCCGCCGGGTGGCCGGAATAGGTGAATCCATGGAAAAACTCGCCGCCCTTGTCGATAAGGACCCGGGCGACCCGGTCGCCGACCATGAGGCCGCCGATCGGTAGATAGCCGGAGGACAGGGCCTTGGCCATGGTCATGAAGTCCGGGCGGGTGCCGAAATGCTCGCAGCCGAACCACTGGCCCGTGCGGCCGAAACCGCAGATCACCTCGTCCGAGGCGAACAGGATCCCGTATTTGTCGACGATGCGCTGGATCTCGGGCCAGTAGGTGTCGGGCGGTATGACCAGCCCGCCGGCGCCCTGCACCGGCTCGCCGATGAACGCGGCGACGCGGTGCGGCCCCACCTCGAGGATCTTCTCCTCGAGTTCGCGCGCGCATTTGAGACCGAATTCGGCCGGCGACAGGTCGCCGCCCTCGCCGAACCAGTAAGGCTGGTTTATGTGCACGATTCCCGGCACGGCGCCGTTCGGGCCCAGCTGCTCGTGCATGGGTTTCATGCCGCCCAGCGAGGCGCCGGCCACGGTGCTGCCGTGGTAACCGTTCCAGCGCGAGATGATCACGTTGCGCTCGGGCTGGTCGAGCAGCTGCCAGTAGCGGCGCACCAGGCGCACCAGCGTGTCGTTCGCCTCGCTTCCCGACCCGGTATAGAACACGTGGTTGAACTGCGGCGGCGTCACTTCCTGCAGAATTCGCGCAAGTTCGATCGCGGGCGTCGTCGTGCTCTGGAAAAAGCTGTTGTAGTAAGGCAGCTCCAGCATCTGCCTGTAAGCAGCGTCCGACAATTCCTTCCGGCCGTACCCGAGCGCCACGCACCACAGGCCGGACATGCCGTCGAGGATCTTGTCGCCGTCGGAGGTGTAGATGTACACGCCGTCCGCGCCGCGTGACGATGCGCGCGCCCTTCGCGGCCAGCGCCTTGTAAGTCGGTGAACGGATGCAGGTAGTGCGCGGAATCGAGCTGCTGCCAGTCCCGGGTTGTCAGTGCGGCCACGGTGAGCTCCGGTTCAGACCCGTATCTCAGACGTTCAGCAGGAGGTGTTCGCGCTCCCACGAGCTGATCACCTGCAGGAACACTTCGTACTCGGCTTCCTTGACGATGGTGTACGCGGAGATGAAAGGGTCGCCGAGGATGCGCACCAGCGGTTCGCACTCACGCAGCTCGCGGATGGCGTCGTCGAGCGAACGCGGCAGCGAGAACGGCAGGTCGTGCGCGGAGCCGGAGATCGGCTCGGAAGGCTGCAGGCCCTCGACCATGCCGAGGTAACCGCAGGCGAGCGACGTCGCGATGGCGATGTAGGGGTTCGCATCGGCGCCCGCGAGGCGGTTCTCGACGCGGCGCGCCTTGGCATCGGAGGCCGGCACGCGCAGGCCCGCGGTGCGGTTGTCGTAGCCCCACTGCACGTTGATCGGCGCCAGCTGGAACCGCGAGATGCGCCGGTAGGAATTGACGTTGGGCGCGAGCAGCGCCATCGCCGCCGGCAGGTACTTCTGCATGCCGGCGATGTGCGAGAAGAACAGCGCGGTCGGCGTGCCGTCCGCGTTCGAGAAGATGTTCTTCTTGGTCTTGGTGTCGACGATGCTCTGGTGGATGTGCATGGCGCTGCCCGGCTCCTTGGCGTGCGGCTTGGCCATGAACGTCGCGTACATCTTGTGGCGCAGCGCGGCTTCGCGCGCCGTGCGCTTGAACAGGAACGCCTGGTCGGCGAGGTCGAGCGCGTTGCCGTGCAGCAGGTTGATCTCCATCTGCGCGGCGCCGTCCTCGTGGATCAGCGTGTCGATCTCGATGTCCTGGTCTTCGCAGAACTGGTACATGTCGTCGAACAGCGGATCGAACTCGTTCACCGCCGCGATGCTGTAGCTCTGGCGGCCCGGCTCGGCGCGGCCCGATGCGGCCCACCGGCGGCTTGAGCGGATAGTCGGCGTCGATGTTGGGCTCGACCAGGTAGAACTCGAGCTCCGGCGCGACCACCGGCTCCCAGCCGCGGTTCGCGTACATCTCGAGGATGT
Organism: uncultured Pseudomonadota bacterium; assembly: GCA_963774045.1. Taxonomy (GTDB): domain Bacteria; phylum Pseudomonadota; class Gammaproteobacteria; order Steroidobacterales; family Steroidobacteraceae; genus CADEED01. The sequence goes on along the minus strand of CAVZED010000003.1, from coordinate 230,396 downwards.
GGCGCAGCACGCCGCGCGGCGCCATGCCGACGCGCCGGCCGTCGGCGTAGTAGCAGTCGTGGATCACCTGCGCGGTGGGCTCGGCGGCCCAGGGCACGCGGCGCACGGTGCTGCGGATCCGCCTTGAGGATGATGTCGATCTCGGCCGGGCTCATCGCCTTGTCGGTGTCGGGCGGATAGTCGCCGGTCACCGTCTGCAGGAAGATGCTCTCGGGCAGGCGCATGCCCTCGTCCTCGCCGAATTTCTCGGCGGGCATGATCTTGCCGCGCGCGATGCCCGCCATGTCCGGGATGATGGCCTCGACCTCGGAGATGCCGTGGTCGCGCAGGAACTGTCTGATCTCGTTTGCCATCGGAACGTCCTAACTAATCTGATTGTCTCGTGGTCTTGTGCGCGCGCGGCGCGGCCGAACTCGGCGAACAGCGCTTTCGAAAATTCGGTTGCTCATCACCTGCCACTCGGGGTGCCACTGCACCGCGAGCGCGAACGCCGGCGCCGATTTCACGCGGAATGCCTCGATCAGGCCGTCCGTCGCGCGCGCCTCGACCGCCAGGTCCGGCCCGAGCCGGTCGACTCCCTGCCCGTGCAGCGAGTTCACCTGGATCCGGTCCGTGCCGGCCAGCCTGCGCCAGCACGCCATCGGGGCTCCAGCAGCACGTCGTGCGCCGGCGCGTACTGCACGTCGAGCGGCTGCTCCTTGTCCTCGCGATGGTCGTCGAGTCCTGCCACTTCGTGCACGCGCTGGTGCAGCGTGCCGCCCATCGCCACGTTCATTTCCTGGAACCCGCGGCACACGCCCAGCACCGGCACGCCGCTCGCGACCGCGCGCGGGATCAGCGACAGCGTGGTCGCGTCACGATGCGGGTCGTGCAGCGTTCCGGGCACGCTTGCGGGGCCAGCGTAGTGTGCGCGGCTCCACGTTCGATGGACTGCCCGTGAAGAAAATGCCGTCGACGCGCGCCAGGATTTCCGTCACGTCGAGCGGCGTCTCGAGCACCGGGATCAGCAGCGGCAGGCAGTCCGCCGCCTGCACGACCGCGGCGATGTACTTCTCACCGACGGCATGAAACGGATGCGGCCCGATCATGCGTCGATCGGCGGGAATGCCAATGACGGGTCTCTTGTTCATAAACACGCTTTCACGCGGACGCCCAAAGAAGTCGAGGGTCCGGGCGCTGTCTATTATCTTTTACGAATCTGAGCCGGCGTCCGGCGCAGGGGCGGCCATTAGACCACAGCTCGACGAGGTCCGGCTCGGACCCGATGCAGGCCCGCAAGCGGCCCGGCTGAAGCCTGAATTCAGTCCATTGGCCGGTTTGCCGGCCGTCGGGCGACAGGCATATGCTGCGGCGCCCGGCGCCTGACAGGCGTCGAAAATAATAAACACTGAGATCCTCATGACGCGCGCCGCCGAAATCGAACTCGAGCGCTTCCTGGCCGCCCATCCGGAGGTCCGGTTCTTCGACGCGTTCGTGAACGACCTCAACACGGTGGAGCGCGGCAAACGCATCGACCGTGCGGCGATTTCCGCGCGTGTTCGCGCGCGGCATGCCCCTGCCCGGCTCGATGTTCGCGCTCGACATCGAGGGCGGCACCGTCGAAGCGACGGGACTGGGCTTCGCGGATGGCGACGCGGACCGCCCCTGCATGCCCATCCCCGGCACGCTGGTGCCGGTGCCCTGGCAATCGGGCGGCATCGCGCAGGTGCAGCTCACGCATGCACGAGCTGCGACGGCACGCCCTTCTTCGGCGACCCGCGGCACTTGTTAGGCAACGTGCTCGCCCGGTTCACGCGGCTCGGCCTCACGCCGGTGGTCGCGATCGAATACGAGTTCTACCTGGTCGACACCGAACGCGCGCGCCGACGGCCAGCCGCAGCCGCCGAAGGGCCCGCTGACGGGACGGCGCGAGTACCGCACGCAGATCAACTCGATGACGGACCTCAACGAATACTCGCCGCTGCTCAGCGCGATCGATCGACGCGTGTCGCGCCCAGATACGTGCCGACGACCTCGGCGCTCGCCGAATACGGGCCGGGCCAGTACGAGGTCAACCTCAGCGCACGCGCCGGACACGCTGCGCGTCTGCGATGAAGCGCTGCGTTTCAAGCGCATCGTCAAGAGCGTCGCACGCGCGCACGGCTGCGACGCCACCTTCCTGCCAAGCCTTATCGCGACATGGCGGGCAGCGGCCTGCACATCCACGTGAGCCTGCTGGAGCAGCGGCAGCAACATCTTCGCCGCGGCGAGCCCGCTCGACAGCGCGCCGCTGCGCCACGTGATCGCCGGCACGCTGGCCACCGCTGGCCGACGGCATGGCGCTGTGCGCGCCGGGCCCGAACTCCTACCGGCGTTTCCGCGCCGAGGCCTACGTGCCGCTGCACCCGACCTGGTCCATCAACAACCGCGGCTCCGCGATCCGCGTGCCGGCGTCCGATGCCGACAACCTGCGCATCGAGCATCGCCTCGCGGGCGCGGACGCCAATCCCTATCTCGTCTGCGCCTGGGTCCTGGCGGGCATGCTGCACGGTCTCGAAAAGCGCCTCGAGCCGCCGCCGGTGCTCACCGGCAACGCGTACGAGCAGGATGGCGAGCCGCTGCCGATCCACTGGCCGCAGGCCATCGAGCGATTCGCCGCGAGCGCGTTCGCGCGCGCGACGTTCGGCGACCAGTTCGTGCACCTCTACTCCACGGTGAAACGCGCCGAGATGGAGGAATTCAACTCGCACGTCACGCCGCTCGAAGTCGCGCGGTACCTGGGACCGCTGTGAGCCAGGACTCCGATCCGCAGAACTACTACTACGCGACGACGCTGCCGCCGCCGACGCACGCGCCGCTGCGCGGAGACGTCGGCGCGGACGTGTGCATCGTGGGCGGCGGCATTTCCGGGTCTCTCGGCGGCGCTGCACCTGGCGGAGCGTGGCTTCTCGGTCGTGCTGCTCGAAGCGAAACACCTCGGCTTCGGCGGTTCGGGCCGCAGTGGCGGACAGACCATCTTCGGCTACGCGAGCGGCCAGGAAAAACTCGAGAAGCTCGTCGGCAAGACCGACGCGCGCCGCATGTGGGACATCGCGCTCGAAGGCATGAAGCTGCAGAAGCGAGCTCATCGCGCGCCACGCGATCGCCTGCGACTACGTCGCGGGCCACATGCACGTCGGCGTGAAGGCGCGGCACGACACCGAGCTCGCGCGCGGAGGTCGAGTCGCTGCATTCCGAATACGACTACCGCAGCGTACGGCTCGTGAGCCACGAAGAGCTGCGCACGCATCGATCGCGAGCCGGCGATACACCACCGGCATCTACGATTCGGCCAGCGGCCATCTCAACCCTTACAAGTACACGCTGGGCCTGGGCGCGGCGGCCGCGCGCGCCGGCGTGCGCATCTTCGAGAATTCCGGGGTCGCGAAGCTCGACGTCGCAACCGGTGCGAATGCCGACAACGTCGTGCGCACGCAATCCGGCGCGGTGCGCGCCCGCCACCTGCTGATCGCCGGCAACGCCTTGCTCGGGCGGCTCGTGCCCGAGCTCGCGCGCAAGCTCATGGCGGTGGGCACGTACATCGCGGCCACCGGGGTACTGGGCGCCGAGCGCGCCGCGCGCGCTGATCACCAACAACGCCGCGGTCGCCGACATCAACTGGGTGCTCGACTATTTCCGCCGCTCCGCGGACCACCGGCTGCTGTTCGGCGGACGCGTGAGTTATTCGGGTCTCGATCCATTCGACTCCGTCGCGCGTCATGCGCACGCGGATCATGCGGGTGTTCCCGCAACTGGCGGACACGAAGCATCGAATACGCCTGGGGCGGTTTCGTCGACATCACGCCGAATCGCGCGCCGCATTTCGGCCGACTCGCGCCGAACGCGTATTTCCTGCAGGGGTTCTCCGGCCACGGTATGGTGCTCGCGGGCATCGCGGGCAAGCTGGTGGCGGAGGCGATGGCGGGCACGGCCGAGCGCTTCGACGTGTTCACGCAGCATTCCGCACTCGCGACTTTCCCGGCGGCGCGCTGCTTCCGCCGCCCGGCACTGGTGCTCGCGATGTTGTGGTTCCGGCTCAAGGACCTCCTGTGACCCACGCGAGTTTCGAATTCGGCCTGTGGTTCTCGGCGCTGCCGGTGCTGCTGATCGCGGCCACGTTCACCTGGCTGCTGTCGATGCCCATGCGCAACGTCGCCATCGTCGACTCGTTGTGGAGCCTGATGTTGTTCGCGGCCGGCGTGATCTACTCGCTCGGCAGCGATCCGCGCGCGCCGCGGCTCTCGCTGGTGTTGTGGCTGCTGGCGCTCTGGGCCGCCCGCCTGTCGATCTACATCACGTCCCGCAACATCGGCAAAGGCGAGGACCCTCGCTACCAGGCCATCCGCGCCCGCAACGAGCCGGGCTTCGCGTGGAAGAGCCTCTACCTCGTGTTCTGGCTGCAGGCCCTGCTGGCCTGGCTCATTTCGCTGCCGATCATGGGCGCGTTCGCGAGCAACACGCCGCTGGGTTTCCTCGACGGGCTGGGCGTCGCGCTCTGGCTCGTGGGCTTCGCCTTCGAGGCCGGCGGCGACTGGCAGCTCGCGCGCTTCAAGAAGAATCCCGCCAACGCGGGCCAGGTCATGAACCGCGGCCTGTGGCGCTTTACGCGCCACCCGAACTACTTCGGCGAGTTCTGCATCTGGTGGGGCTTCTGGTTGATCGCCCTTTCCGCCGGCGCATGGTGGTCCCTGCCCGGGCCGCTGCTGATTTCCTTCCTGCTGCTGCGGGTTTCCGGGGTAACCCTGCTCGAGAAGGACATCGGCAATCGTCGGCCGCAATATGCCGACTACGTCTTGAAAACGAACGCTTTTTTTCCAGGCCCCCCGCGGAAATAGCCTAAAGGGTGCCCTGTTATGGGCCGATAACGCCGGGAGACAACCGGAGTCGGTGCAAGGAACAGTCAGGGATACCCGAAGTGAACGCAGTGGAATACAGCATCTCGCGAGGCGCGCGCCCGTGACGTGCGCCACGCCGTCGTGGCGCAGATCACGCGTCGACGCGCATCGCACATTCCGCATCCTGTTCGCGGCGCAGTGGCTGATCTCCGTGATCCTCGCGTGGAACATCGGCGCTGCCGGGCGACTCGCGCGTCGTCATCACTTTCATCCTCGGCGGCATGTTGTGCCTGCCGGCCGGACTCTTCTCGCTGGCGGCACCGCAGGCGTTCTGGGTGCGCCACTGGATCGGTCTCACGCAGATCTCCTGGTCCATCCTGTTCATGTGGCTGCTCGAGGGCCGCTCGGAAGCGCAGTTCCACATCTTCACTTCATTCGCGTTCCTCGCGTTCTACCGCGACTGGAAAGTGCTGCTGACCGGCACCTTCGCCGCGATCGCCTACCCCGTCATGCGCGTCGCGCTGCTGCCCGATTCGTATGTCATCAGCGATTCGGCGTGGTGGCGCGTGTTCGACCAGGCGGTGTGGGTCGTGGCCGAGAACCTCATGTTGCTGATCGTCATCACGCAGAGCATGAAGAGCATCATGCGCTTCGCGCTCAACGCCGCCGAGCTGCAGCTCACCAACGAACGCGTCGGCCAGGCAGTCGGCGAACGCACGCGCGAGCTCGAGAGGAGCCGCGAGCAATACCGGCTCATCGCCGAGACCACCCGCGCGATTCCTTTCGAGCTCGACCTCGCGGCCGGCCGCTTCACCTACATCGGTCCGCAGGCGGAGCCGATGCTGGGCTTCGCCGAGGCGCGCTGGAAGGAAGCCGGTTTCCTCGACCGGCTGTTGCCGCGCGACCGCGAGATGGCCACGCGCCAGCTGTTCGATGAATGTCTGCCCGGCACGTTCGAAACCCTGTGTTCGGTGGTCACCGCCGACAATCGCGTCGTCGAGCTGCGCTGGACGATTTCCTGCGAGCTGGTGGACGAGGCACGTTTCCTGCGCGGTCTCATGATCGACGTGACCGAGGCGCGCCGCCTGGTGCGCGAGATGGCGCAGGGCCAGAAGCTCGAGTCGGTGGGCCGCATCGCCGCCGGCGTGGCGCACGAGATCAACACCTCGGTGCAGTTCATTTCCGACAGCGTGCGCTTCGTGCGCCACGCGCTGAAGGACGTGCCGCATGCCATCGCCGCTTACCGCGCACTCGCGGTGAGCGCGCTTGCGGGCAAGGAAGTGGCCACGGCGGCGCGCAAGGCCGGAGAAACCGACGAGGCCGCGGACGTCGACTACTTCCTCAAGAACGCGCCGGACGCGCTCGACCGCGCGCTCGAAGGCATCGGACGCGTGGGCTCCGTGGTGAAATCCATGACCGAGTTCGCGCACCCGGACGCCCGCGTCAAGGCGCGACGTCGACCTCAACCGCGCCATCAAGACCACGCTCAACATGGCGCGTAACGAATACAAGAACGTTGCCGAGCTCGTGACGGACTTCGCGCGAGATACCGGCAGTCCATTGCCACCCCGGCGACATCAACCAGGTCATCCTGAACCTCGTGCTCAACGCCGCGCACGCGATCTGTGACGGGTGGCAGGAACGACCGCCAAGGGAAGGATTACCGTGCGCACGCGCGCCCTCGGCGATTTCGTCGAGATCTCGATCTCCGATACCGGCGACGGAATTCCCGAGGCGGTGCGCGGGCGCATCTTCGAGCCGTTCGTCACGACCAAGGAAGTCGGGCGCGGCACGGGGCAAGGGCTCGCGCTGTCGCGCGGCATCGTGGTCGAGAAACTCAAGGGATCTCTGCACTTCGAGACCGAGACAGGAAAAGGAACCACTTTCCATATCCGACTGCCCGTGTCGGATGCGGCCATGTCGGCCGAATCAACCAACAAGCAGGCTGCCGCATGACTTCGCTACACGTGTTATTTGTCGACGACGAGCAGGCCATCCTCGATGGCCTGCGCAACAGCCTGCGCAAGGAACGCAAGCGTTGGGAAATGATCGTTCGCGCTCGGCGGCCAGCAGGCGCTCGATGCGATGAAACAGATGCCGGCCGACGTGGTCATCACCGACATGCGCATGCCGGGCATGGACGGCGCCGAGCTGCTGCGCCACATCCAGCGCGACTATCCGGCCGCGGCGCGCATCGTGCTGTCCGGCCAGGCGGAACGCGAGTCGATCATGCGCGCGCTGCCGGTCACCCACCAGTTCCTGCACAAGCCCTGCGACGGCGAGACGCTGCGCGCGGTCATCGAGCAGACGCACAACCTGCACAAGCTCATGCAGAACCCGGCGCTGACGGCGCTGGTCGGCAAGCTCGAACGCATTCCCGCCGTGCCGACCACGTACACCGAGCTGTCGCGCCTCGCGCAGGATCCCGAAGTCCGACGCCGCCTCGTTCGCCAAGGTCATCGAGATGGATGCCGCGGTCTGCGCAAAGGTGCTGCAGCTGGTGAACTCGGCGTACTTCGGCCTCGGCCAGAAGATCGTGAGCATCCGCCCCGCGGTCACCTATCTCGGCGTCGAGATCATCAAGTCGCTGGTGCTGAGCTCGACCTCGTTCTCGGACAAGGCCATCAGCGAAGTGAAGGGCTTCTCGCCCGACCGCCTGCAGCATCATTCGATGCTGACGGCGCTGCTGGCGAAGAAGATCGTCGGCAACCCGCAGCTCGCCGACGCGGCGTTCACCGCCGGCCTGCTGCACGACATCGGCGCGCTGGTGCTGCTGCATGCGGCACCGCCCGACTACGTACGCGCGCTCGATCGCAAGAAGGAACTGGCCGGCGACGGCGCCGCGGCGGAGCGCGAGATCTTCGGCGTAACACACGCCGAGGTCGGCGCCTATCTACTCGGGCTGTGGGGCATCCCCTTCCCGATCGTCGAGGCGGTCGCGTTCCACCATCGCCCGAACGAAGTGGCGCCGGAATCGCGCGCGCTGGTCGGCGCGATCCACATCGCGAGCGGCCTGGTCGAGGAGATGGCGGATGCGGACCAGGCCAAGATGGCGGCCGGCCACGGCCTCGACAGCTCCGCGCTGCATCGATGCAACGTTCCTGCGCGAAGCCGGACTCGAAGAAGTCTTCAAGAAGAGCCGCGGTGAGGCCGAGAAGCTGCTCGACAACGTGGCCAATCGCGCTTAAACGCACTAGCATCGCCCCTCCCTCATGAGGAGTGCGGCGATGCGCGGAACATTCCAGGGTCTGTGCGATGGTGTTGGCGGGGGCCGCGGGATGCGGCGCCGCCTTGGTACTCACGCAGGATGCGGAGGCGGCGAAAGCGCCCGATCGCGGCGCCGCCGAAACGGCGGCACGCGCATTCCTCGCGTCACTGCCGCCCGGACTGCGCAAGTCCGCCTCGTTTCCCGCGAATTCTCCCGAACGGCTCGCCTGGCACTACGTGCCCAAGGAGCGCGTCGGCGTCTCGCATGCTCAAGCTCGACGACGCGCAAAGCGAGGAGCTCGGCCCGCTGCTGGCCACCGCCCTGAGTCCCGAGGGACTGCTGGTGGCGCGCGGCGTGATGAAACACGAGAACATCCTGCGGCGGGTGGAGACCGAAGCCGGCGTCGACGCCACGCGCCGCGATCCGGGCCTCTACTACACGGCGGTGTTCGGCACGCCTTCCGCCACGGCGCCATGGGCGTGGCGCTTCGAGGGTCACCACCTTTCCATCAACGTCACGCAGCTGCCCGGGCAGCCGCCGCTGATCGCGCCCATGTTCGTCGGCGCCAATCCGGCGCGCGTGTTGTCGGGACCCAATGCCGGTTTCCGGCTGCTGGCCGCGGAAGAGGACCTGGGACGCGAGCTGGTGACGATGCTGTCGCCCGACAAACTGAAGGTGGCGCTGATCGACGCGAAGGCGCCGGGAGAAATCCTCACGCGCAACGACCCGAAGGTGGCGCCGCTCGCGACCGCAGGGCTTTCGGCGGCCGGCATGTCCGAGCGCGAGCGCGCGCAACTCCGGCGCCTGCTCGATCTCTATGTCGGGCGCATGACCGCGGATGCGGCGCGTGATGCGCTGGCACGCATCGAGCGCGCCGGTTTCGAGAAGCTGCACTTCGCCTGGGCCGGCGGCACCGAAATGGGACAGCCGCACTATTACCGCATTCACGGCCCCACGCTGCTCATCGAATACGACGACACGCAGAACGACGCCAACCACATCCACACCGTGTATCGCGATCTCGAGCGCGATCTCGGTGGCGATGCGTTGCGCGCGCATTACCAGCGCGACTCGCACCCGTATCTATCGAGCCGATAGGTTCAACCGAATGGCGGGCCATGACGTGCATCGCTAGACTGTCGACAAGTCAGGAGTCACGACATGGCAAAGAAGAACACCGCGGGCGCGATCGCCGCGCCGCTGATCGACATCGGCATCAAGGGCAAGGATCGCGAGAAGATCGTCGCGGGCCTGTCGCGCGTGCTCGCCGACACCTACACGCTGTATCTCAAGACGCACAACTTCCACTGGAACGTGGAAGGCCCGATGTTCAACACGCTGCATCTCATGTTCATGGATGAGTACACCGAGCTGTGGAACGCGCTCGATCTCATCGCCGAACGCATCCGCGCGCTGGGTTATCCCGCGCCCGCCACGTACAAGGAATTCTCGAAGCTCACCTCCATCGAGGAGACCGAGGGCGTGCCGGAGGCGCTGGACATGGTGCGCCTGCTGGTGTCGGGCCACGAAGCCGTCGCGCGCACCGTGCGCGCCGCATTCCCCGCCGCCGAGAAGGCGGGCGACGAATCCACCTGCGACCTGCTACACGCAGCGCCTCAACATCCACGAAAAGACGGCGTGGATGCTGCGCAGCCTGCTGAAGTGATGTCGCCGCGAATGGGGTCAGGCCTCAGGTCACTGCTGGCAGCGCTGATCCTTGGCGCTGCCTCATTGCGCCGCAATCGGCTGAACCTCGCCTCAAGGTCGCGCTCACCTTCGACGACCTGCCGCTGAATGGCACGCTAGCCCGCCGCGGTGACCCAGATCCGGCATCGCGCGCGACACGCTCGCGGTGCTGAAGAAACACCGCATCCCGCCCTCCTACGGCTTCATCAATGCCCGACAAGCTCGAGCGCAATCCGGATGCGGCGCAGGCACTGCAGCTGTGGGTGAAAGCCGGCCACCCGCTGGCCAATCACACCTACTCCCACCTCGACCTCACCAGGAACTCCGTCGAGGATTTCCAGCAGCGACATCCTGCGCAACGAGCCCGTGCTCGAGCTGCTGATGCCCCGATGTCGACGGCAAACGCGGCCGGCCTGATTTCCACTGGTTCCGGTATCCGTTCCTGCACGAGGGCGACACGCTGGAGAAGCGCCGCGCGGTGCGCGCTTCCTCACCGCCAGCCGGTTACCAGCATCGCGCAGACCACGCTCGACTTCGAGGACTACATGTGGAACAGCGCGTACGCGCGTTGCCTCGACAGGAAGGACGACCGAGTCGATCCGCGTGGCTGCGCGAGAGTTATCTCGCCACGGCCGATGAGTGCATGCGCGCGCAACGCGACCTGGCGCGGCAGGTTTTCGGCCGCGACATCAACCACGTGTTGTTGCTGCACCTGGGCTCCTTCAGCGCCGAAATCCTGCCCGACCTGTTCGCATTGCTGACGAAGCAGGGCTTCGAGATCGTGACGCTCGAGGAGGCGCAGAGCGATCCGGTGTACGCGACCGACCCGGATACCGCCTCACCGGGTGGCGGCACACTCACGGAACTAGATGGTCGAGAAACTCGGCATCACGTGGCCGGACAATCACGCCGAAAGCCGCGCGAGCGCGTGAATTCCATCTGCCAGCTGACGCGCCCTGCGTGGTGCCCGTCGCTGTGTAGTTCAGATGACCCCGTCCGGTCGCACGGGACGGCCGCTGGCCGCCGAGTCGTAGATGGCCCGCACCAGCGCCACGGCTTTGCGCGCCTCGATGCCCTTCGATGAAGAACGGGCGTTGCTCGCGGATGCCGTCGATGAAATCCTGGATCTGCCGCCGGTGGCCTTCGAAGTTGATCGCCATCGGGTTGGCGGCACCGGAACCCTTGGCGCTGGACTCGCGGGCCGCGCGGATCTCCCCGTCTTCGGGCTTGGGCTCGCGGAATTCCCAGCGCGCGATGTCGTCGTCTTCCATGACTGCCGAACCATGCTCGCCGCAGATCTCGATGCGGCGCGAGAACCCCGGCCACAGCGCGGTGCTCGCCTCGATGGTGCCGAAAGCGCCGCTGACGAACTTCAGCGCCGCGACCGCGGTGTCCTCCGACTCGATCGCGGTGCACGCGCTGCGTGGTCCACGCGAACACCTCGACCGGCATGCCGGCAAACCACTGCAGCAGATCGACGCCATGGATCGCCTGGTTGATGACCGCGCCGCCGCCATCCTCGGAAAGCTTGCCCTTCCAGCCCGTGTAGTAGTCCTTCGTGCGGTTCCATTTCACGTAGCAGCTCGCGAGCACCATGCGGCCGAAACGGCCCGCGTCGATCGCGGCCTTCAGCTGCCGCGCGCCATCGCCGAAACGTGCCTGGAAGATGGAGCCGACGCGCACGCCAGCCTTGCCGGCCTCTTGCAGGATGTGGTCCGTGCCTTCGACCGTCGAGTCGAGCGGCTTCTCGATCATCAGGTGTTTACCGGCGCGGATGGCCGCGAGCGCCGGCTCGAGATGCAACGCCGAGGGCGTCGTGATGCACACCGCGTCCAGGCCGGGTTGTTGAAGCAGCTCGCCGACGCTCGTCGGTCGCGAAGCTCATGCCGTGTTCGCTGCGCGAACGCCTGCGCGCGTGGATAGCCGGCGGCTCGCGACGCCCACGAGCGCGCCGCCCGCGGCAGCCGCCACCGCGCGCGCATGGAAATTGGCGATGGCGCCCGCGCCGATGAAGCCGAATCCCAGCCCATTCTTCATGTGCGTGGCGCCATCTCAGTGCGCCAGCGCGACGGGATCGTTGCGGTACACGGCGTCGCGGAACGTCTTGTGCAGCTTCACCTTGTCGAAGGGGCGCATCTGCGTGAACAACACCGCGGCGATCTGGTTTTTCGGGTCGACCCAGAACAGCGTGCTGGCCGCGCCATCCCAGAAGAACTCGCCCACGGCGCCCGAGGATTCGCTGGCGTCCTTGGGTGGCGCGATACGCACGGCGAAGTCGATGCCGAAGCCCACCTGCCCCTTGCCGGGCAGCCATGACTTGTCGCTGACTTCCTTCGGCATCGCGTCCGTGGCCATGAGCTGCACGGTTTCGGGCTTGAGCACGCGCGCGCGGCCGAGCTTGCCGCCGCCGAGCAGCATCCGCGCGAACTTCATGTAGTCGTCGAGTGTGGAGACCAGCCCGAAGCTGCCGGGCTTGTAAGGCCAGCTCGCGCTGTTGAAGGTGTACGCTTCCTCGTCGGTCTGGCGCGTGAACGTGCCGTCCTCGTTGCGCGTGTACATCGCGGCGAGCCGCGGACGATCGGATCGGTGGGCAGGATGGCGTAGCGCGTCGTCGTCATGCCGAGCGGCTTGAAGATGTGCAGCTCGAGAAACTTGTCGAACGGCACGCCGGAGATCTTCTCCGTCAGCGCGGCCTGGATGTCGACCGCGTCGGAGTACAGCCAGCGCGTGCCGGGTTGGTAGAGCAGCGGCACCGCCGCGAGTTTTTGCGAGACCACGCGGCAGTGGTGTTCTGGAATCCCTCGCGCAGCTTCGCGTCGCGATACAAGGCACCGACCGGCGAGGCGTCGTCGACGCCGAAACCCGGCGGTGTGGCGCAGGATGTCGCGCACCGTGATCGGCCGTTTCGGCGCCTCGAGCCTCGGCTGGCCGTTCGCGTCGAGGCCGGCGAACACTCGCACGTTGGCGTACTCCGGCAGGTAGTTGGCCAGTGGCTCGTCGAGCTCGAACTTGCCGCGCTCGTACAGCTTCATCAGCGCGACGCCGGTCACCGGCTTGGTCATGGAGAAGATCTGCACGATGGTGTCGCGCGCCATCGGCTTGTTGTTCTCCCGGTCCGCGAGGCCGAACGCGCCGAAATAGGCTTCCTTGCCGCGCTCGTACACCAGCGCCGAGACGCCGATCGACTTCTTGCCGTCCTGCACGACGCTCTTGCAGCGCGTCGTCGATCTTGCCGGGCTCGATCGAGCGGCGGCGGTGGCGCGATCGCGGGCGGGCGTCACGGGCTGCGCCGGTGGCGGGTCGGCAGCGCGGCACCAATGAAGTCCAGGCAAAAGCGCCACCGCGGCGGCCAGCTTCAGCATTTTCATCATTCCCCTCCGTTAGCGATTCGTCACGGCACAGCCCACGCGATCCTTCGCCATCTCTACGTCGTCGATCCACAGGTCCTGGTCGTTGGCGGAATCCGCGTATCGCTCGAAGCCGATGTAGAAGCTGTCGAACCTTGGCGGCGCGCGCCACTCGCCGCCGAGATCGTTGCCCTTGCAGGTGGCGGCCGCATCCCCGCGGCCGCGCACGTGCGCGACGCGGGCGCCATCGAGCCAGAACTCGAGCTCCTGCGACGCCACGTCGAGATGCCACTCCACGCAGGCCCAACGACGCACCGGCAGTCTGACCGGCGAGCGCTGCTTGCAGTCGGTGGTCACGGGCGGCGTGGTCTCGAAATTTGCCATCAGCCCGAGTCCGTCAGGCTGCTCGAGGCCGAGCCGGTAGATTGCGTTGTAGCGATCGTCCGCCGATCGGCCCTCGCCCTGCAGCAGCGTCCAGTGCACGGGCGGAGCTCCCGGCAGCGGCTCGGGCGCGGCGTCGAGCCATACCATCGCGCGGCCGTACATGCCGGAGGTGAATGCGGGCAGCGGCGATGCGAGATGGATCGCCATGTACCCGCGGCGGTAGTTCGCGCCACGCGGGTTGTGGATGTGCAGCGACTGGCGCCCGAGAAGGCACGTTCGCCGTCCACCCTGATGACGGCGCCCGACTTGTAACTCTCTTCCTTCCACGGCGCTCCGGGCGCTGACGCCGGCGGCGCGCGCCTCGAAGTCGTCGGTGAAGAGTGTGGCACGGACGGATCAGCAGCGACGAGCAATGCGACGCCAGCGCAAGCAGGATCGGGTACAGCGCCCTTCACGGGTGCGCCACCGAAATGATTCGGTAGCAGGTATCGAGCGTCGGCATCGGCACGCCCACCTCGCGCGCCTTCTGCAGCGCGAAGCCCAGCGTCTCCTCGTATTCGAGCCGGCTGCCGCGCAGCACGTCCTGCTGTGCGGACATGCGGTGCTCCGGCGACTTGTCGTGGAAGTTCTGGCCGATGTCCTTCGACGATCGCGATAGCCTCGGCATCGCTCGCGCGGCACGATGCTCGGCACCGGCAGCGGCGACATGTCCACGAGTTCGATCTCGAGCGCCGCGGCGAGCGCGGCCGCCTCGCGCACGATGCGCACGATGACGCTCGCGCTGCGCTCGTCCATCATGTATTTCCAGGTGATCTGCCGCGTCAGTACCGCCAGCGGGAACTGCGCGATCCAGCCCACGAATTTCGACCACTCGCGGGTGCGGATGTCCGGCGCGGCCACGCATTGCACGCCGGCGTCATCGATGATCTTCGCGAGATTTTCGGCGCGCGGGCTCAGGCCGCCCTTTTCCTCGCCGACGTGCAGCGCCACGTTGCGCGTGAACTTCACTTCGCCGTTCGCCAGCAGCTCGCCGGAGAAGTCCGCCATGGCGCCGAGCACGCGCGAGAAGCCGAATACCGCGCGCCAGCAGCTCGTTCTTGAGCACGCCGTTCTGCACCGAAAGCGCGTTGTCGACCGCAGGTGCTTCAGCGAGTCGATGCTCTGCGCCGTGTCGATCGCCTTGGTGGCGATGATCAGCGTCTCGGTCTCGCGCAGCTTGCGCGGATCGTCGACCACGGCGCAGCGCGCCTTGATGTCCGACAGGCCGTTGAGGACCAGCCCCTGCCGCTGCAGCACGCGCGCACGCTCGCCGCGCGCGATCATCACCACGTCGTGCCCGGCGCGCGCAAGGTGCGCACCGAGGATGCTGCCGAGCGCGCCCGCGCCGAGGATCGCAAACTTCATGCTGGATTGACGCGGCGCGGGCCGTGCTCCGTTACTTTTTCCGGTACCGCTCGAACCAGGCCAGGATGTTATCCACCTTGGCGATGAGGTTCGACGGCCGGCGGTCATGCCGTGCGATGCCTCGGGGATGCGCACCATCATCGTGTCGACGTTGCGCAGCTTGAGCGCCTGGTAATACTGCTCGGACTCGCTGATCGGCGTGCGGTAGTCGGCCTCGCCCGTGAGCAGCATGGTCGGCGTCTTCACGTTGCCCACCAGCGACAGCGGCGAGCGCTTCCAGTACTGCTCGGGTTGCTCCCAGGGCTGCGCACCGAACCAGTACTTGTGGAAGAACGGCGTGACGTCGGCCGTGAGCGCGAAGCTCGACCAGTTGATCACCGGCTTCGCGACCACGGCCGCGCGGAAGCGGTCCGTCTTGCCGACGATCCAGGCCGTCAGCACGCCGCCGCCCGAGCCGCCGGTGACGAACAGGTTGTCCGTGTCGACGTTGCCCTGCGCGATCAGCTGCGTCGACGCCCGACATCAGGTCGTCGTAGTCGTTGCCGGGATAGGCGTGGTGGATCAGGTTGCCGAACTCCTCGCCGTAGCTGGTGCTGCCGCGCGGGTTGCAGTAGAGCACGATGTATCCGGCCGCGGCGATCAGCTGCAGCTCGGTGGTGTAGTTAGGGCCGTAGGCGGCGAACGGGCCGCCGTGGATCTCGAGGATCATCGGGTACTTCTTCGCCGGGTCGAAGTCCGGCGGCGTTGATGACCCAGCCCTGGATGTCGCGCTGGTCGATGCGAGCTCTTCCAGTTGAGTTCGCGCACCTTGCCCTGCGTCTTGACGCCGAGCAGGTCGTCGTTGAGCGCGGTGAGCAGTGCGCGCGCCGCCGCCCAGGGTCGCGGTCGCGACGTCGGCGGGTCGCTCGGGCGAATTCACCGGGAACGCGACGCGGCCGTTGCGCGCGACGCTGAAACCTCCCGAGGTATAGGGCCGGCCGAGGTCCGTGCCGCCGAGGCTCTCGGCGACGGTGCGCACCTTGCCATCCAGCGTGACGTATGCCGAGCTTCTTGCACGCCTCGTTCGTCGAACGAGAAATACAGGCCACGGCCGTCGGCCGACCAGCGGGGATTCTCGACGTCGCGGTCGAACGCCCCGGTTACGAGACGCGCGAGTTCGGAACCATCCGCGTCCATCACATATAAATGAGTGACCTGGTATCCCTGGAACCGGTCGTCGAAGCCCAGGTAGGCGATTTTCCTGCCGTCGGGCGAAACCACCGGCGAGTTGTCCGGACCGGCGCGCTTCGTGAGCTGGGTGAGCTGCTGCGTGGCGACATCGACCGCGAACACCTCGCTGTTCTGCGGATCGCGCTCCCAGTCCGCGCCGCGATTCGCCGAGAACACGATGCTTCTTTCCGTCCGGCGTGAACGACAGCGGGCCGTCGTCATTGAAGTCGCCGTCGGTGAGCTGGCGCGGCGCGCCACCTTCCGCCGATACGATGAAGACGTGCGTGAACCCGGGCTCGAGACAGCCGGCACCATCGGCGCGATAGACCACCGAATCGATGACCTTCACCGGCGGCGCCCACTGCGCGCCTTCCGGCTTCGGCGGCGGCGTCGCGAGCGGCTTCTTGTCGGCAGGCACGAGCTGCGTGAACGCGATCGACTTGCCGTCCGGCGACCAGGTGATGGCGTCCGGTCGCCTCGACGAGGTTGGTGAGCAGCGCGGTCTGGCCCGAATCCATCCAGCGCACGTAGAGCTGCGGCGAGCCTTCCGCGGCGGACACGTAGGCGAGGCGCGTGCCGTCCGGCGACCAGCGCGGCGACATGAAGTTCTTCGCCTCGGAGCGCAGCGGCCGGTTGTTAGTGCCGTCGGCATTCACCATCCACAGATTGCGCCGTGGCGCGGTCGGTCATGATGTCGTAGCTCACGCGCACGTAGACGATGCGTCTAGCCGTCCGGCGAGATCTGCACGTCGTCCGCGATTCGAGCTGGAAGACGTCGATGGAATGGAGGCGGCGGGCCTCCGGCATGTCGGCCGCGGCCAGTGGGGCAACGAGAGTCAGACGCCGCGGCGACCGCGACACAGATCAGGCGCTTCATGAGGTTTTCCGGAATGAGGAGTTGCGCCGTACTCTAACCGGGAGCCGTGCTAGCCCGCGAGTTTCGCCGACCAGCGAAATCTTCGCGTTCAGCACCTTCGACACCGGGCAGCCGGACTTGGTCTGCTCGGCGATCTCCGCGAAAGTCTTGTCGTCGATGTTCGGCACCTTCGCGACGCACACGAGTCGCTGTGCGTGATGGCGAAACCGTCACCGACCTTCTCGAGCCGTACCGCGGCCTCGGTCTGGATCGAATCCGCCGTGAAGCCGGCCTTGCCGAGCCCGGCCGACAACGCCATGGAGAAACACGCGGCGTGCGCGGCGGCGATCAGCTCTTCCGGGTTCGTGCCCGGGCCGTCTTCGAAGCGCGCCTTGAAGCCGTACGGCGCATTCCTGAGCACGCCGGTTTCGGTCGAGATGCCGCCGGTGCCTTCCTTGAGACTGCCCTTCCAGGCCGCCGAACCTTTCTTGATCATGATGTCTTCTCCAATTCGAAACACTGGTGAATGCGCGGATTGCGCTCGAAGTCCTTCGGCAGCGTCGCGCGCGAGATATCCGTGACTTTGTACCGCCCGGACACGCTCGCGTCCATCTTGAACTTCTGCGCGTTGTTCGAGAACACGAGCTTGCCGCCGGCGCGACAGCAACGCCATGCAGCGATCGATCAGCGCCGGCATGATCGCGTTGCACATCGAGGATGTCGTCCATGCGCTTGCTGTTCGAAAACGTGGGCGGATCGAGAAAAATCAGGTCGTACACGCGGCGCTCGGCCACCGCATCCTCGAGCCAGGCGATGCAATCGGCGCGGATCAGCTCGTGCTCGCGACCCGCGAATCCGTTCACCGCCAGATTCTGCTGAGCCCATTCGAGGTAGGTGGCCGACATGTCGACGGTCGTGGTTTCGCGCGCGCCGCCCGCCGCGGCGTACACCGTGGCGCTGCCCGTGTAGGCGAACAGGTTGAGGAACGCGTTTGCCCGCTGCCGCGTCGCGCAGCCGCGCGCGCGTGATGCGGTGATCGAGGAACAGCCCGGTGTCGAGATAGTCGGTGAAGTTCACCCAGAACCGCAGGCCCGCTTCCTCGACCAGCCGGAAGTCCGCGCTCTCGCCTAACTTCTCGTACTGGTCGCCGCGCGCAGTCCGGCGGCGCTGGCGCAGGTGGATGAATTCCGCGGCGATGCCGGTGGCGCCCGGCAGCGCCGCCAGCGCCTCGGCTGCGCCGGCGCTGCACCGCTTCGGGCTCGATGGTTTTCGGCGCGGCGTATTCCTGCACGTACAGCCAGACGTCGTTGCCGCCGGCCTCCGCGTAGCGGTCGATGGCGAACGAATACTCGGGCATGTCGGCGTCGTAGAGGCGGTAGCAGCTCACCTGCTCGCGCGCCGCCCACTTCTCGAGCTGCTTGATGTTCTTGGCGAGGCGGTTGCCGAACATCTTCGCGCCGGGCGATTCCGCGAGCGCTCGTGTCGATGCGCGCGCCGCGGCCGGTGTGCAGCAGCTGCTTCTCGGTCTCGGCGGAGACGTGCAGCCGCAGCAGGCGGCATTCGAGCGCGCCGTTCCAGACGGTGTGCACGCGCTCGGCGCGGATGCCGAGCTCGAGCCCCGCATCGGGCGAGCCGGCGAGGATGGCGGCGTCCCACCCGCCGAAATGCGCGCGCAGCACGTTCGCCGAGCTGCTTCATCAGCGCGCGCGCGGTCGTCGCGGTCTTCGAGGCGCACGCCGTACGGCGGATTGGTGGCGAGGAAGCCGGCGCCCTCGCGCGGCCGGCCGCGCATCGCGCGAGCTCGCCGCGCGCGAAGGTGACGAGCTCGCCGAGCCCGGCGCGCGCCGCGTTCTCGCGCGCCGCCGTCGAGCACGCGCTCATCGGCATCGAGACCGCGCAATCGTCATCGCGGGCTTGCGCTCCCGCGCCAGCGCGTCGTGTTTCACCGTTCCCAGGTCGGCGCGGTCGTGCCCCACCCAGCCGAAGAATCCGAAATAGTGGCGGCGCGCATCCGGGCGCGACGTTCGCGGCGATCATCGCCGCTTCGATCACCAGCGTGCCCGACCCGCACATCGGATCGAGGAACTCCGCGGCCGCACGCGACTTCTCCGGCCAGCCGGCGCGCAGCAGGATGCCGGCGGCGAGATTCTCGCGCAGCGGCGCTTCGCCGGCCTGCGGTACGATAGCCGCGCCGGTGCAGGCCTTCGCCCGACAGATCGATGGAGATCGTCACTTTCGGGCCGTTGGCGTGCGCGTGCACGCGCACCGCCGGCCGCTCGGTCGCGATGTCGGGCCGCGCGCCGGTGACTTCGCGGAGCTGATCGCAGATCGCGTCCTTCAACCGCAACGCGCCGAAGCGCGTGTGCGTGAGCTCGGGATGCTTGCCGGTGAAGTCGCAGGCCAGCGTGCGCGCCGGATCGATGTGGGCGCGCCAGTCGATGGCGCGCGCGCCTTCGTAGAACGACGCCTCGGTCGGCGCGTCGATATCGCGCGACCACGAGGAACACGCGCGCCGCCGACGCGCGATTCCAGGCAGGCGCGATACGCCACCGTCAGCGGCCCCGTGAATTCCACGCCGAGCGCGCGCTCGCGCACGTCGGCGGCGCCGAACGCGGTGCAGCTCGCGCGCCAGGATGTCGCCGAAGCCGCGCGGGCTCGAGGCGACGAATCGTTTGATCGGGTCGGTCACAGGGTGGTACAGGGCCTTCATGGCGTCGACTTCGAGGTCGGCGATGCGTCCGCAAAGCGTCGCGGTCCGGTGCAGGGCGGCAGCATCGCCGGTTCTCCCCGCGCTGTCGATCCCGGCGGCGACGGCGGCCCACTCGCGCGCGGACTCGGCGAACAACTCTTGCGCGCGCGTCAACGCGGCCTCGTCGCCCAGGTGATCCCGGGCTTCCCGCAGGAAGTCGCGGTAGAAATTCCGGAACAGCGAGCCGCCCGTGCCGGCCTTTTCCATCAACAGCGCAGCGAGCGGCAGGTCTTCGGCCGGATTCTTCGCGAGCTCGAGCCAACCCGGCAGCGAATCCGCGAGTTTGCGGATGCCGTGGAACGATGCGCCCTTGAACGGCGGCGCTAGATAGGCCGCGGCGTTCGAACGGATCGCCTGGCGGATCGCGGGCGCGAGATCCCGCGGCGGCCGCGGCGCGGAAATCGTCCAGCTGCGCGCCTTCGCGGCCATCGGTCCCTTCTCGAAGCGCGCCGCCTCGACGGCGCGGCGCGAGGCGCGTTGCGCGGAGCCCTGCTGCGCGGTGTCGACCAGCAGGACGTCCGTGTCGTCGAAGCCGTGGGCGGCCACGAAGTGCCCGGCGAAATGCACGGGCTGCGAAAAGTATTCGAGGTGATAACAGTCGAGCTGCAGGCCGACCGGCTGGCCGTCGCGCAGCGACTGCTCGAGCGACGACCAGGCCTTCGGCTTCGACGACGTTTCGGTCGCCGTGCATTGCACGCCGAGATTCGCGCACAACGCACTCGTCAGTTCGAACGGCTTCGTGCGCCCGCCGACGAACGGCAGCGGCAACGAGCTCAGGTTGATGAAGATGAAGCCCAGTCCCTCGCCGAGGCCGAACATCATCGGCTCGGACAGCTCCACTCCCGCGGCGCGCAGCAACGATCCGGTGGCGACGGTCTCGCAATGCTGGCCGACGTAGGGGCGGAACCCCGGCACCGAAACCGTCGCGCCGCTCATGAACGCGGCAGCGGCTGGGGCCGGTATTTCGCGTCGCGCAGCAACCGCGTGAGGATGCGGTAGCTGTCGATGTCGAACGATTCCTGCCGCGCGCGCCGTCCGAGACGCTGGAATTCCTCGACCTCGGCGACATCGGTGCCCGATTCGAAGGTGCCGAGATGCTGCCAGCCGTCGATCACGTGGAATTGCACGCGTTCGCCCTCGCCTTCGCGGATCAGCATCGGCCCGTCGTGAGGCCACGGTTGCAGCCGTTGCGGCATCAGCGCGAGCTTCACGCGTGTGAGGTGCAGCGCCGCCGGTTCCTTGCCGACGCAGGCGCCGCGACAGCGGCCGACCTGCAATCCGAAACAACTGCCGGTGCCGCGCTCGAGCCCGAGCACCTTGAAACACCACTTGTGCTCGCGCGCCAGCGACTCTCGAGCGCGCGCCGCGCATCCTTCTCCGCGCGATAGGTGCCGAACGCGTTGCCGCTGCGCAGGACGTCGGCATCGATGTGGCACCAGCGTCGGCGCCTCGGCGCCGTCACCGAACAACCACGTCAGGCGCTCGCCGCCGCCGCGCAGCTGCCGGTTGTACACCGGCTGAGACTCGCGGATCTCGCGCGCTTCGAGCAGCAAGGCGCCGAGCTCGCCGGCGGTTTCGGTCCATTCGACGCGCCGCACCTGCGCGGCGAGTTTCGTGGCCTTGGCATCGCTGGCGCCGCCGCGGAAATGATCGAGCACGCGTTCGCGCAGGTTGTTGGCCTTGCCGACGTACAGCAGCGCTTCGCCGCGCCGCTTCCGTGTGCCGAAAAAGCGGTAGACGCCGGCGCCCTCGGGCAGATCGTCGGCGAGATCCGGCGACAGCGCCGCGGGCAGCGTAGACGCGCAGCGAGGCGAGATCGATCGCGCGCTGCAGTTCGTCGCGGCGCGACTGCCGCGCGCAGCTTGCGCCAGAACTGCCACAACACCTGCGCATCGGGCATGGCGCGATGGCGGTTGATCGATCGTGATCCCGTGGTGCTCCATCACCGCGTCGAGATTGTGGCGCGGCATGTCGGGATACAACGCGCGCGACAGCCGCACCGTGCACAGCGATCGGCGCGCGCCAGTGCGTTTCCACGCGTCGCGAATTCGCGGCGGATGAAGCCGTAGTCGAAGCGCGCGTTGTGGGCGACGAACAGTCGGCCCGTCGAGCCGCTCGCGACAGCTCGCCCGCGATCTCCTCGAAGCGCGGCGCGCCGCGAGCATCGTCGTCGTCGATGCCGGTCAACGCGGTGATGCCCGCCGGACACGCGCACGCCCGGATTGCACCAGGCTCTGCCACTCGAAGTCCAGCTTGCTCACCGGTCGCGCCGATCACCGCGACGTCGATGACGCGGTGCCGGCCGGGGTAGCACGCCCGTCGTCTCGATGTCGACGAAGGCGACCGGCGACGTCGGGCGGATTTCAGCTCGAGGTCGATCCAGGTGGTCTTGAGCTCGGTGTACTTGTCGAACGCGTGCAGCGACTTGTCGCGGCCGATGCCCGATTGCTTGAAGCCGCCGAAGGGCACGGTGATGTCGTCGGCGTCGTAGCAGTTCACGTACACCGTGCCGGCGCGCAACGCGCGCGCCGTGCGATGCGCGGTGTTGATGTCGCGCGTCCAGACGGCGGCCGCGAGACCGTAGACCACGTCGTTCGCGATCTGGATGGCCTCCTCGACGTTCTTGAACGTGATCGTCGCCAGCACGGGCCCGAAGATTTCCTCGCGCGCGATGCGCATCGTCGGCTTCACGCCGTCGAACACCGTCGGCTCGACGAAGAATCCGCCGCTGTCCTCGCGCACGCGCTTGCCGCCCAGCGCCACCTTCGCGCCGTCGCTCTTGCCGGCATCGATGTACGACGAGCACGCGCTTCATCTGCGTCTCGTCGACGATCGCGCCGAGCTTCGTCGCGGGATCGAGCGGATCGCCGGGCATCATCGCGCGGCCGACCGCCGCGATCTTCTCCAGCATCGCGTCCTTGATCGAGTCCTCGCACCAGCAGGCGCGAGCCCGCCGAACACATCTCGCCCTGGTTGAAGAAGATCGCGTAGGCCGCCGCGGTCGCCGCCTTGTCGAGATCCGGGCAATCCGCGAGCACGATGTTCGGCGACTTGCCGCCGCACTCGAGCGACACCTTCTTGAGGTTCGACTGCGCCGCGTACTGCATGACCGTCTTGCCGGTGGCGGTCGAGCCGGTGAACGCGATGCAGTCGACGTCCATGTGCGAGCGCCAGCGCCTTGCCGGCCGTGTGGCCGAACCCGGGCACCACGTTGAACACGCCTTCGCGGCATGCCCGCCTCCACCGCGAGCTCCGCGACGCGCAGCGCGGTCAGCGGCGATTTCTCCGACGGCTTCAGCACCAGCGAATTGCCGGCCGCGAGCACGGGGCCGATCTTCCACGCACGCCATCAGCAGCGGGAAATTCCACGGCACGATGGCGCCGACCACGCCCATCGGCTCGCGCGTGATCGTCGCGAGCGCGTTGCGGCCGGTGGGCGCGACTTCGTCGTAGATCTTGTCGACCGCTTCGGCGTACCAGCGGATGCAGTTCGCGGCCGACGGGATGTCGACGCTCAGGCTGTCGGAGATGGGCTTGCCCATGTCGAGCGTCTCGAGCAGCGCGAGCTCATCCCGGTTCGCGAGCATCAGATCGGCGAGCTTGAGCAGCACCTTCTTGCGCACCTTCGGTGGCTGCGTGCGCCCAGCTGCCCTTGCGGAACGCGGCGCGCGCGCTGGCGACCGCGCGATCGATGTCGGCCTGCTCGCCGGCGGCGACGGCGCCGAGCGAGCGACCCGTGGCCGGGTTGATGTTGTCGAAGGTGGCGCCGCTCGCCGCGGGCGCGAATTGCCCGTCGATGAACACCTGGGAGCGCGGCTTGAGCGCGGCGGCGCGGTCGCGCCATTCGTTGATCGAAACGACCGGTTGTGCGGACATGGGGGCGAGCTAATTCCTGTTTTTCGACTCCGGCACCAACTTCGGGGCTCAGAATGTCGGCGGGGTGGAGGCCGAGATGATCTCACACGACCTCGCGGCCGACGTTGCGAAAGCGATGCGGCAGTCGCGCTCGAGAAGTAGTACGCGTCGCCCGCCTCGAGCACGCGCGTCTGGCCGCCCACGGTGAGCTCCACCCTGCCGCGCACCACGACGCCGCCCTCTTCGCCGCGATGGGAGAGCATGTCCTCGCCGGTGGCGGCGCCGGGCTCGTAACGCTCGTGCAGCACCGTGAGCTGCCGGCCCGGGCGCTGCGCGGCCACCAGGCGCAGCGAGCACCTTCGTCGCCGATCTCGACCAGCTCGTCGGCGGCGTAGAACACCTGCGCGGCGCTCGTGACGTCCAGCGTGAAGAACTCGGCCATGGACAGCGGCACGCCGTCGAGCACCTTCTTGAGGGAACCCACCGACGGGCTGACGCGGTTCTGCTCGATCAGCGAAATGAGGCCGTTGGTGACGCCCGCGCGGCGCGCCAGCTCGCGCTGCGACAGGCCATGCAGCTTCGCGTACGTGTTTGAGGCGCGCGCCGACGTCGATGCTCATAGATGCGGAATTTCCGTCTGATTTCGCTCGGCTGTCAACGGCGGCCGGGCTTTTCTTTATGATCGGCACAAACCGGAGTCCGCCCATGACCGCAACTTCTCCATCTTCCTTGGCCGAACATACAGCTTCCTCCCTCGACGCCTACTGGATGCCGTTCACGGCCAACCGCCAGTTCAAGGCAAAAGCCGCGCCTGCTGGCGCAAGGCGTCGGGCATGTACTACGAGACGCCCGGAGGGCCGGCAGATCCTCGACGGCGTGGCGGGCCTGTGGTGCGTCAATGCCGGCCACGGCCGCAAGGAAATCACCCAGGCCGTCGCGCAGCCAGCTCGAAGTCATGGACTACGCGCCGCCTTCCAGATGGGCACCCGGCGGCGTTCGAGCTCGCGAACGCCGTGGTGCGCATCGCGCCCGCGGGGCTCGATCACGTGTTCTTCACCAACTCGGGCTCGGAGTCGGTCGACACCGCGCTCAAGATCGCGCTGGCGTATCACCGCGTGAAAGGCGACGCCGCGCGCACGCGGTTGATCGGCCGCGAGCGCGGCTACCACGGCGTGGGCTTCGGCGGCATCAGCGTCGGCGGCATGGTGGCGAATCGCAAGGTGTGGCCCGCCGCGATGATTCCCGGCGTCGATCACCTGGTCCACACGCACGACATCAAGCGCAATGCGTTCACGCGCGGCCAGCCGGCGCATGGCGCGGAGCTCGCCGACGAGCTCGAGCGGCTCGTCGCGCTGCATGACGCCTCGACCATCGCCGCGGTCATCGTCGAGCCCATCGCCGGCTCCACCGGCGTGGTGTTGCCGCCGAAGGGCTATCTCAAGCGCCTGCGCGAGATCTGCGACAAGCACGGCATCCTGCTGATCTTCGACGAAGTGATCACCGGCTTCGGCCGCACCGGCGCGCCGTTCGCGGCGCAGGAATTCGGCGTGACGCCGGACATCATCACCTGCGCGAAGGGACTGACGAACGGCGCCATGCCGATGGGCGCCGTCATCGTGGCGAAGAAGATCTACGACGCGTTCATGCAGGGCCCGCCGAACGCCATCGAGCTGTTCCACGGCTACACGTACTCGCGCGCACCCCACGGCCTGCGCCGCGGGTCTCGCGACGCTGTCGATCTACCAGAACGAAGGGTTGCTGACGCGCGCGAAGCAGATCGGCCCGCTGTTCGAGAAGGCCGTGCACGAGCTGCAGGGCTTGCCGCACGTCATCGACATCCGCAACTACGGACTCGTGGCGGGCATCGAGCTCGAGCCGATCGCGGGCAGCCCGGGCGCGCGCGCCTTCGGCATCTACCTGAAGTGTTTCGAGCGCGGCCTGCTGATCCGCACCACGGGCGACATCATCGCGCTGTCACCGTCGCTGATCATCGAGCCGAAGCACATCGACGAGCTGTTCGGGATCCTGTCGCAGGCGCTGCGTGAATAGCGGGTCCAGACCTTCCGCCTTGCATCGGCGCGTGTGGCTGCTCGCCGCCGCCGCGTCGTTGTCGCTCACCAGTTGTCAGCAAATCGAGCCGACCATCGTCGTGAACCTCACGGCCAAAGCGCTCGCCATCCGCTATTTCAAGCCGCATTCCGAAAATGGCCCGGGTGGCTACGAGGGGTGCAGCCTGCGGGAAAAGCTGCCGCATGGGCGGGCCGGCGTGGACCGGCCCCGGTCATTCGACGAATGGAAGCCGGTGACCGATGCGAAGCTCGACTACGAGAACTGCACGGTGGAGCTCACCATTCCGCCGCGTTCGATGGTGTGGATAGCAAACAACGCGACGTGTGATGACGACGAGAGACATCTCGCCAGGAACCCCGGGGTGCGTCCGGTCATCCAGTCGTTCCAGGCGACGCAGGATGGTCGCGAAATGAGGCTCGAAGGCTGGGATGTCGTGCGCGCATTCAAGCGCAAGTCCGGAGCCTGCGCGCTCGAGATCAACGCGAAGAAGCTGACGAAGTCCTGACCGTCCCCGTTTGTCGGCAAACGAGGAATAGCCAGAAGGGGCCTGCCCCCGTTACGCCGGCGTCAACGCGAGCTTGCGCCCGAACTCGCGCCGCAACAGCACGAAACTCACCACCGCCTGGACGAACATGCTCGCCAGCGACACGTACCAGACGTGCACCAGCTCGAAGCCGGGCAGAGTGGATAGCCAGAGCGTCGGCACGATGAAGATCACGAGCCGGACCGCGCTCGAGGCGATGGTCGGCCAGGTGTTGCCCAGCGCCTGGAACATCGACGAGCAGCTGAAGATGATGCCGTTCGCCGCGAAGTTCCACGAAATGATCATCAGCATGTGCGCGCCCACCGCGACCACGGCGGCTTCGGTCGTGAAGATGCGCATGAACATATCCGACTCGAACTGGCACACGATCGTGAGCAGCAGCATGATCACGATGCTGATACGACACCGTCCAGTTGAAGGTCTCGCGCACGCGCTCGGGTTTGCGCGCGCCGAAGTTCTGGCCCGCGATCGGCGCGGACGCGAACGCCACCGCCATCGCCGGCAGCATGATGATGCGCATCACGCCCTGCCCGACGCCGAAGCCCGCCTGCGCGGCAGCGCCGAAGTCGCGGATGACCCAGTAGATCACCGCCATCACGATCGACATCAGGAAGAACTCGAGCCCGACGGGCAAGCCGATGATGAGCAGCCGGCCCCACACGGGCCAGTTCACTTCCATCTGCTCTGCCGTGGATCGCCACGTATTTCTCGTGCGTCACGAAGTAGTAGACGCTCAGCACCACGCCGACCAGCGTCGCGATGCTGCTCGCCAGTCCCGCGCCGGCCGGGCCCATCGGTTTGCCGGTGAGCCAGCCCACGATGAGCACGGGCGCGAGCAAGATGTTCACCGCCACGCTGATGACCTGGATGATCATCGTGGGCATCATCATTCCCGTGGCGCGCAGCGTCGCGAACATCGACACCATGATGAATTGCAGCGCGAGCCCGGGCGCGAACCAGTATAGATAGTCGATGCCGGCGCGCGCCGTGGCCGCATCGGCCGCGACCGTGCGCATGTAGGGCGCGGAGACGACGAACACGCCGACGAACACCACCGCGCCGATCAGCAACGACAGCAGCAGCGACTGGTTGAAGACGTGGTTGGCGCGATCGCGCTCTTTCGCGCCGACCGCATGCGACACCAGCGCCACGGTACCGACGTTCAGGATCTGCGTGAGCGCGAGCACGATGAACCAGACATTGCCCGCCGACGTGACGCCGGCGATCGCCGCATCACCGAGCTTCGACACGAAATACAGGTCGGTGAAGAAATACAGCGTCTGCACGAGGATGCCGATGCCCATCTGGATGGACATCGACGTGATGTGGGCGGGGATCGACCCGCTGCTGAGATCCTTCATGACGCTACTGATGACAGGAGGGGTCCGGATCGTCAATGATTGACGGGCCTTCGCGGATCCGCATTCGGGCCCGGGGTCTGAAAAGAAAAAGGCCGGTCACATGACCGGCCTCTTCATTTTCAACGGCGCTGGCCGTTGCATCGAACCAGTATCAATCGCCCCAGGGGAACGTCGTCATGACGCCCACGAGGAAGCGCGGCTCGTTGTTGTCCGGACGTCCGTCTCGACCTTCATGGCGCCGCTGGCATCGGTGCCGGTGAACTTCGCGAAGATCGTGAAATTGCCGGCCGTGTAGTTGCCCTGCACCGAGTAGTCGACGACTTCGCCGTTCTCATCGAGGCATCGCCACCAGATCCCAATAGTCGCCCCACGAGTAACCGGCGTGGAAGGCCAGCGAGAATTTCTCGCCGATGGGCTGCGTGTAGTTCACCTCGGTGTACTGCGCGCTGTCGTCGGACGCGTAGAAATCGTTCGAGTACCACTGCTTGAAGCTGAAGTTGCCGGCGTTGAAGCCGACATAGACTTCCGAGTACTCGCCGATCGCAAACTCGGTGTCGCCCGATCCGAGCCCGGATAGTGTAGCAGCACGACGCCGGCCGTCCACGAGAACGTGTCGTTGATCTTGCCGGCGTAGTTCGGCGTACAGATCGAGCTCGATGTCGCCATCGTTGCCATCGAATTCGACGTTCGACGCCCAGGCGCCGATCGAGAATCCGCTTTCACCGAACGCGTAGTCCGCACTGCCTTGCAGCGCCGGATCCTTCGCGCTCTGGCTGAAGCCGCGAAAGTCGTAATCGCTCACCGCAGTCCAGGTCGAACTGAATTGAGCTTGGGAAACGCCGCTTAAGGCCAGGAGGCCGGTCACGAGCGCCAGGGTTTTCATCGATTTCATTTTGCTCCTCCGAGGGCTATTGGGCCCATGAACTAAAGCAAAGGTTGTGCCATTCGCGCCATACCACCGATGTCATGAGTCCATGTTTTCAATGGCTTACGCAGTAGCGCAAAAAAACACAAGGCAAACGCCGGGCCGGATTATGCCGTGAACCCGGAGCAGGAACGCACCTTTTAAGTGCGCGCCTCGAAAATCGCGTAGAACTTGGTGCAGTCCTCGATGACTTCCCAGGTCCCCTCGAAGCCCGCGGGCACAACGAAAGCCTGCCCCGCGGCCGAACTCCCAACGCTCACCGGCCTGATTTTCGAGCGCCACGCGACCCCTTCGTGAGGCAGCAGAACTCCGACTCCGAATACCGGATGCGCCACTTGCCGCGCGTGCTCGACCAGCTACCCGGCGAGAACTGCTGCGTGGCATCGGTGAAATAGTTGCTGACGGTCTGCCGCGGTGCGCCGGAGATGAGCCGGTCGGCGGCGGGAGCGCGGACTCCCCGGTGAGCGGCTGCGAGAAGTCGATGATTTTCGGGTTCATGGCCGCGAGTATCGCGCGAACCCGCGAGTGCACACGGGCGGCACGAACCCGCGTTGAGCGTGCCGCCCCGGCACGCCTCCAGCGTTCAGTTGCTGGCGAGGGACTGTGCCCGATTCGAAGCGGATCTCGACGCAGCGTTCGAAGGCCTGGTCGTCGGCGACGGCTTCGGTGCTCGCGAAGCGCTCGCCCATGGCCTCGATGATCATGCGCTCCTTCGGCACGCCGGCCTTCTCGAGCTCGCGCGCCACCATCTCGGCGCGTTCCTGCGACAGGCTCAGGTTGAGCGCCTCGTCGCCGCGCGAATCCGCGAATCCCGAGACGCGCACGCGAACGTCGTGGAGGCCCGCAACCAGCGCGCCGAGCTTGGCGAGGCGCGCCCGATCGCTGTCGCGGACGCCGGTTTCACCGGTGCGGAATTGCACGGTGGATCCCACCTCGCCCGCCTTGCCTTCGATGGTCGACAGCGTGGAGTTGAGCGACTCGACCTCGCTCGCGAGCATCGCGGCCTCGGCCTTGCGCTGGGCGAGCGCTCGCTCTTCTTGTGGCTGCGTTCGCCCATGATCGCGCCGACCGTGGCGCCGACGAC
Source organism: uncultured Pseudomonadota bacterium (assembly GCA_963774045.1). GTDB lineage: Bacteria > Pseudomonadota > Gammaproteobacteria > Steroidobacterales > Steroidobacteraceae > CADEED01. Next base: position 200,861 of record CAVZED010000003.1, on the reverse strand, counting down.
CGCGCCGATCGGGCCCGCCGGCCGCGGCGCCGACGACCGCACCGCTCGCGAAACCCACGCCGCCGCGCTTCGAGCCGCTGTCCTCGCCCGGCGTTTGGCGAACGCCGGGTTCGCCGCGAGGCTGATGGCCAAAACGCCCGCGATCAGCGCGGGATGACGAAATTTCGAAGTCCAGGTGCCCATGTGCCCTCTCCAGTTGTTGGAAACTCGAGAGCGGTTTTGCTCTCGAGGTTCATTTCAACGCCGGATCGGGCAAGCGACGGGCAGGCGGCAGCGGCCGATCGCCGATCGATTGTGGCAAATGGGGACATTCCCCATTTTCTAGCAAAAGGGGACAGGGCTCGGTTGAAGTGGGGATGGTGGGCGCCTGCGCGCCCGGGAGCCCGGGCGCGCAGGCGTCCGCCGTCACCGCGTCGATCAAGACCGGATTCCCATGACCACCACATCAGGTATGTGGCCCGTAGCTTTGGGAAGAGTCCACGCTCGGGCGTCAGCTCTTGCCAAAGCCCAATGGGGACATTCCGGAGTCGCGGGGAATTTGGAACGAGCTCGACGTGCGTGTGACCGCGGCGGTGAGAGCGGGACGGAGCGTGGCCGTGGGAGGTGCGGCTCTGCAGCGGCGGTCTTTGGCATGGCGAGGCACGAAGCCGGCTCTCTGCTCTTCGTCAACGCCCGACGTGCTCTACATCAAAATGTCTGTGTGTCGGCCGGCGCCCCTCAATCCACGCTCACTTCCAGTATCGGCCGCCGCGAGAAGCCGCACCTCCCGCGGCCGCGCTCCCGTCCCGCCCGCGCAAACGCTCACACTCAATTCGGCCCTGTCCCTCTTTGCTAGGAAATCAGGAATGTCCCCATTACTGCGTTTCGGTTTCTTCGTGCAGGCGCGCGAGGAACGTCCGCACCGCGGCCTCGGCCTCCTGCGCGGACATGAGCCGCTGCTCGACCAGCACGCGCGCCATGTCGCGCATCGAGCGCTCGCCATTGATCAGCGCCAGCAGGAACGCATGCACGCGGCTGGAAATCGCCTGCATCTCGAATGCGGGCGTGCGCGGCACGGGCTTGTCCGGCTGCAGCAGCCAGTCCGGCACCACGCGAGCACGCGGCATCTCGTCGGCGGCGCCGGACTTGGTCGCCACCCACGTCACCGACTTCTTCCACGCGCGAATGCCGGCTGGCGGGCGAGCGCATGTACGGCATCGAGCCTTCGCGCACCTGCGGGTCCGAGAATCCGGCTCGCGGCAGCATCTCCAGCACTTCCTCGAGGCCCGATGCGATCGGCATGCGCGGCGCGCGAAAACGCCAGCGATCCGCAGTTGATCCAGCGTCCGCCGGGCTTGAGCAGCAGATTGACGCGCGCCGCGACGCGTGCGAACGGCTCGCCGATGATGTCGACGAACCAGGGCGTGACGACGGTATCGAAGGCGCCGTCGGCGAACGGCGGCTGCAGCGCATCCGCCGCGACCAGCTCGAGACCCGGCGCGCGCCGGTGCCGGGGCCGCGAGCCGGCGCAACACGGCGTGATCCTCGATGCGGCGCGGCGCGATCGGAAATTCGTACAGCTCGACGGTGCGGCCCGCGAACATCTCGCGCGCGGCGAACAGCAGCAACGGATTGAAGTCCGTCGCGACGGTGAGCGGCGCATCGCCGGCGTTGTGCAGGTCGTATGCGAGCCGGCCGGCGCCGGCGCCCTGCACGAGCGTGCGGCCGAGGCCCGCGTGAGTCTGGCCACCGAGCGTCGCGCGCAGCTTCTGTCCAGCGCGCGCCGCGTTCTCCTCGTCGCCCCAGGCCCAGTCGCGATGCAGGTTGACGTAGTAGTTAGTGAGCCCCTGCTCGAGCGGCAGCCGGGTGCCGAGGCCCTGGTGGGTCGCGCTCGCGATGCCGCCTGCTCGAGGCCGAGCGGCGCGAGCAGCGCGCGAGCCGGCGACCTGGTCGTCGTGGGCCGCGGCGACGAGTTCGAGCCGCCGGCGCGTGGCGGCGGATGCCCGGTCGCGCCCGCGGACTGCGCGCATCGGCGACGGCCTCCGACGGCGAGGTGCTGCGTCAGCATGCCCGAGCCGCCCGCGCCATTCGGCCAGCGCCTGGCGCGGATCGGCGAAACAGCCAGGGAATCTCGCCGATGACCGGGAAGCCGCTGCTGCAGGCGCCGCACATCCAGCCGGCGCGTTCGCAAGCGCCACCGGCCCACGGCCGCAACGCGGACAGGCCAGCACGCTCGAAAGGGATATTTTCTGTCACCAACCGGCTCCCGTTGACGCCTCGCGCGGCAATGCTGGCGGCGGCCGGCCCCGCGGTCAATCCGGGGCCCGGCCCGTGCCGGGGCAGGTGGAAACTTCGACCGGCGACGCGACATTTCGCTTGTGGTTAGGCGAGAATCGGGCGTCCGACAACAACACAGGTCTCGCGCGAATGAACACCTACAATCCGTATGCGCCGCCGCGCGCCACGGTTTCCGACCTTGCTGATTCGAGCGATGAGCTCGAGCCCGCCGGTCGTGGCATTCGCCTCGGTGCGGCCATCCTCGACGGCCTCCTCTCCTGCGTTCCTCGTCATACCTGCCGCTCGTCATCGGCGTCGCGTTTAGCTATTTCGCTTCCGGCCAACAGCCCGAGATTTCGCCGATCGCCTGGTCTGCTTCCGCTGGCCGGCTTCATCCTGTGGATCTGGTTCACCATCCTCTACGTGTCACGCAACGGCCAGACCATCGCGAAGAAGTGGCTGGGCATCAAGGTCGTCCGCACGGACGGTTCGCCGGCCTCGCTGGGCCGCATTTTCTGGCTGCGCAACGTGGTCAACGCGCTCCTGGGAATCATCCCGCTCTACGGCCTGATCGACGTCGCTGCTGATCTTCAGCGAATCGCGGCAGTGCATCCACGACAAGATCGCCGACACGATCGTCGTCGTCGCCTGAGGAAAAAGGGCCCCGCCGGAACGTGCTCGACTCGGTAGTCGCGGCAGAAACGCCTGAAGGCATCCTGCTGGAACTGCGCCCGGCAGGACTCTCGAGCGCGCGTTTCTGCGCGTTCATCATCGACTGGCTGATCCGGATCGCGATCATGTATGGAGCCGCGTTCGTCGCGGGCATCATGGGCGGCATCGGCATCGCGTTCTGGCTCATCCTGCTTTTCGTGCTCGAGTGGTTCTACCCGGTGGTGTTCGAGCTGCAGCCGTTCCGGCGCGACGCCGGGCAAACGCGCGATGGGCCTGAAGGTCGTCATGGACAACGGCCTGCCGATCACGCCCGCGGCATCGATCACGCGCAACCTGCTGCGCTTCGCCGACTTCCTGCCGATGCTGTTACGGCTTCGCGATCGTCTGCATGCTGATTGCGCGCCGACGGCAAGCGTCTCGGCGATCTCGCCGCGGCGACGCTCGTGGTGCACCAGCCGCGCACGCACCCAAGGCCACGCTCGACATGGTCACGCCGCTTGCGCCGGCCGCGGCCGCTCTCGGCGCGCGACCAGGCGGCGGTGATCTCGCTCGCCGCGCGCGCACCCACGCTGACGGTCGAACGGCTGGATGAGCTCGCCGCGATCGCGCGCCCGATCCAGGGCGACGAGCCGCGCCCTGCTTCCGACGTCACGCGCCGCGTGCTCGGCGTCGCGCAGTGGTTGTTAGGCCGGCGCGCATGACCCCGCTGCATTTCGAACAGTTGTACCAGGCCGAATGGGACGAGCTCGCGGCCCAGCTGCGCCTGATCCTCGCGGGCAAGAATTCGCAGAGCGCCACGCTTCGAGCCGATCCGTGGCGAACACGTGGCCGCGCTGTATCGCCGCGCCTGCGAACACCTGGCCCTGGCCCGCGCGCGCGCCTATCCGCGTTATCTGCTCGATCGCCTCGACAAGCTCACCGCGGACGCGCACCAGGTCATCTACCAGCGCCGCGAGTTCGGCGCCGCGCGCGTCTGGCATGCCATCGCCTATGACTTCCCGCGGGCGGTGCGCGAGCACGCGGTCTACGTGTGGCTCTCGGCGGCGTTGTTCATGCTGCCGACTGCTGCTCGTCGGCTGGCTGGTGTACCAGCGGCCCGATCTCATCCTCTCGGTGGTCAACAGCGAGACCGCGGCGCAGTTCGAGGAGATGTATTCCGACTCGGCCGAAGCCATCGGGAGCGTGCGGGGCGCCGACGAGAACTGGTACATGTTCGGCTTCTACATCAAGAACAACATCAGCGTCGCATTCCAGTGCTTCGCCGCCGGGCTGTTCGCCGGCGTCGGCAGCATGTTCTTCCTCATCTACAACGGCGTGTTCGGCGGCGCGATCGCCGGCTATCTCACGGAGCGCGGACTCGGCGAGACGTTCTATTCGTTCGTCGTCACCCATGCCGCTTTCGAGCTCACGGCCATCGTGCTGTCGGGCGCCGCGGGCCTGAGGCTGGGCCATTCGATCATCTCGCCCGGGGCGCAATACGCGCCTGCAGAGCCTGGAGCTCGCGGCGCGTGAATGTGTCCCGGTCATCTACGGCTTCATAGTCATGCTGATCATCGCCGCGGCCATCGAGGCGTTCTGGTCGTCGGCGCGCTGGCTGCCGTTGCCGCTCAAGTATTCCGTGGCAGGCGTGTGCTGGATCGCGGTGATCGCCTATCTCACGCTGCAGGGCCGACGTGCGGGTTGATTCCCTGGCACTGCAGATGCGCCCGCGCGCGCCGCACGAGGCCGCGGATCTCGGCATTCGCCTGTGCCAGTCCGCGGCGCGCGAGGTGTATCGCTGCTACCTGCTGGTGGCGATCCCGATTGCGCTGTTGTGCCTCGCGCTGTTCGAGATCCGTCCGTGGCTTCCCGTCGTCGTGCTGTGGTGGCTGAAACCCTGGCTCGATCGAACCGTGCTTTACGTGCTGTCGCGCGCGGCGTTCGGGCAACGGACCACGATCGGCGACCTGTGGCGGGACAAGTGGGGCGTGTGGTTCGGCCAGTTGTTGCTGACACTCACGTGGCGGCGCCTCTCTCCTTGGCGCTCGTTCACCCAGGCGGTCTACCAGCTCGAAGGTCATTCCTTCTTTCGGCTGCGGCAGCGCGTGGTACAGGTGCGCCGCAGGTACGGCGGTCCCGCGGCCATCATGACCGCCGCATTCCACTTCAGCGAGGAAGGACTCACCCTGGCGTTCTTCTCGCTCGCGTACTGGTTCACGCCGGGCTCCGAGAGCTTCGATTTCGCCTCGTTGTTCAGCGACGAAGGCAACCTGCATTTCCAGCTCGTCAGTTCGATCGCGTATGCACTGGCCGTGTTGTTCCTCGAGCCTTTCTACGTCGCCGCGGGTTTCGGCATGTATCTGAATCGCCGCGCCGAGCTCGAGGCCTGGGACATCGAGCAGGAATTCCGCCGTGCGTTCGCGTCCTGAGCTTGCCCGTCTCGCGCTGATCGCGCTCCTGTTCGCGGCGGCGCCGGTGTTCCCGGCCGATGCGGACCTGCCCGGCAAGGCCGAAGTCGATCGCGCCATCGAGACCGTGAGGAAGGATCCGAACCTCGCCGCCGAGAAGTCGGTACGCACGCTCACCTGGAAGGGATCCGACGACGAGGAAGAGCGGAAACGCACGAAGTGGCCGTCGTGGCTGTCGTGGATCCCGAACCTCTTCATGTGGATAGGCCAGTTCTCGCAGATGCTCGTGTGGGTGCTGATCGCCGGCCTCGTGGCGCTGCTGCTGCTGTTCATCGTGCGCGTGGTCCGCGACATCCGCATCGATGCGAAGGGCACCCGCTTCGTCGCGCCCACGCACGTACAGGACCTCGACATCCGTCCCGAGAGCCTGCCGCCCGACATCGGCGCCGCCGCGCGCGAGTTGTGGGACCGCGGCGAGCAGCGCGCCGCGTTGGCCCTGCTCTATCGCGGCCTGTTGTCGCGCCTTGCGCACGTGTACGAAGTGCCCATCCGCGATTCGAGCACGGAAGGTGACTGCCTCACGCTCGCGGCGCGCAGGCTCGACGGCGTCCGTATCGCCTACATCACGCAGCTGGTCCGCACCTGGCAACGCGCGATCTATGGCGGCATGGCCATCGAAACCTCCGTCGTTCACGAGTTGTGCGCCGGGTTCGCCGCCAATCTCGACGTGCCCGCGTCGGCGGAAGCGCCGCGCGGTGCCGCGGTCGCGGGAGCCGGCGCATGAAGGCGCGTGTCCTGAAGATCGGCGGCGGCGTGCTCGTCGTCCTCCTGCTGGCGTGGATCGGCAGCCACCTGCGCTTCGAGGAAACCACGATTCCCTTGCCGCTCAAGGGCGAGGCCATCAGCAATCCTTTTTACGCCGCCATCAAGCTGGCCGAGCAACTTCGCGCGGAGGCGGCGTGGGAGCGCGTGTTCACCGTCCCCGACACCGACTCCGTGATCGTCGTTTCCAACTGGAACTGGAACCTGAGCCGCACGCGCCGCGCGCGCATCGAAAAGTGGGTCGAGTCGGGTGGCCGGCTCGTCGTCGATGAAACGCTGATCGGCGGAATCCAGGAATTCGAGAAATGGACCGGCATCAGCGAGCTGAGGCACGAGGACGACGACGCGGCCGACACCGACGACGAGGATCCGATCGAAAGTGATTCCATCGAGGGCGACTCCGTCGAGGAAGAACAAAAGCCCGTCGACAAGAAGGAGGACGAGAAGAGAAAGGAACGCCGCCGCAAGCGGCTGAACCAGCGCGAACGCGCCCTGGTGCAGCAATTCATGAACGACGAATGCACCCAGTTGACGGAAGACGCCACCCAGCGCGCGCTCCTGGTGTGCGGCATCGACACGACGCGTTCGCTCGCGAGCTCGCGCAAGACCACCTGGGCGTTGCGCGACGAACGCAAGATCCACGCGCTGCGCGTCGCCATCGGTCGCGGCAGCGTCACCGTCATCAACGCGGCGCCGTTCCGCTACCGTACCTTCCTCGAAGGCGATCACCCCAGCCTGTTCGTGAGCGCGACGCAGCTGCGCCACGGCGATTCGCTGCTGTTCCTCACGGAAGAAGAACACGCCTCGCTGCTCACGCTGGTGTGGCGCTTCGGCGCGCCGGTGGTGCTGCTGCTGGCCGTGCTCGTGGCACTGTCGCTGTGGCGCACGAGCGCGCGCTTCGGCCCGCTGGCGGCACCGCCCGAGAAGGCGCGTCGCTCGCTCGCGGAGCAGATTCGCGGCTCGGGCCAGTTCACGCTGCGCTTCGGCGGCGGCCGCGCGTTGCACACGGCCATGGTGCGCGCGGTGCGCGAGGCGGCCATCCGCCGGGTTCCGACCTACGACCGCCTGCCGAGCGAAGAGCGCGTCGCGACCCTTGCGAAACTCACCGGCGTGCTCGAAAGCGAGCTGGGTCCGGCGATGAACTATTCGGGAGCCCGCAGCTCGCACGAGCTGCGCAACGTGATCGCGGTGCTCGAAACCGCGCGCCGGCGACTCTTAATGAAGAAGAAGGCTTGAGGCCTGAGAAGGAAGATCATGGAAACTGAATCCGCCACCATCCAGAAAGCCGCCGAGTTGTTGACCAAGCTCCGCGCCGGCATCGCCGAAGCCTTCGTCGGGCAACCGCGCGTCGTCGAGGAGGTCGTGCTCGCGCTGGTCGCTTCCGGCCACGTGCTCATCGAAGGCGTGCCGGGCCTCGGCAAGACGCTGCTGGTTCGCGCGATGTCGCAAGCCCTGCAGCTCGCCACCGGGCGCATACAGTTCACGCCCGACATGATGCCCTCCGACATCACCGGTCACGCGGTGCTCGACGGCAAGACCATGGAGATGCGCGTCGTGCGCGGACCGGTGTTCACGAACCTGCTGCTGGCCGACGAGATCAACCGCGCGCCCGCCAAGACGCAGAGCGCGCTGCTCGAGGTCATGCAGGAATACCAGGTGACGCTCGAAGGCCAGACGCACGTGTTGCCGAAGCCCTTCATGGTGCTGGCCACGCAGAACCCGGTGGAAACCGAGGGTACGTATCCTCTGCCCGAGGCGCAGCTCGACCGCTTCCTGTTCAAGATCGAGATCGGCTACCCCACGCTCGAGGACGAGGCCGGCGTGGTCGTCCGCGCCACCGCGGACCAGGCCGGCGATCAGCTGCCGCTGTCGCGGGTGTTGCCGGTGTTGAACGAACGCGCTGGTGACCAGCCTGCAGCAGATCGCGGCGCGCCAGCGCGTCGACACCTCGGTCATCGACTACGCCGTGCGTCTCGCGCGCGCGACGCGTGAATGGTCCGGCCTCGCGCAGGGCGCCGGCTCGCGCGGCGCGATCTCGCTGGTGCGCGGCGGACGCGCGGTGGCGCTGCTCGAGGGCCGCAATTTCGTGATCCCGGACGACATCAAGCGCATCGCGATTCCGGCGCTGCGCCATCGCATCGCGCTCGCGCCCGATGCGTTGCTCGAGGGCCGCAAGCCCGACGACCTGCTGGCCGGGGTCATCGACAGCGTGCCCGCGCCGCGCGTCTGAAGATGCGTCTACGCGCCCTGCCCAGCCGCCTCACCACGACGCTGGTCGCCATCGCGACGCTGGCGGCCGCGGTGGCATTGTTCGCCGGCGCGGATCTCCAGACGGTGGTCAACGCGTGCCTGGTCTTCGTGCTGCTGTTGGCGTCGTTCGTGGCGCTCGACTACGGGCTCACGCGCCGGGCGTGGCGGGAGTCGAACATACGCATGACGCGCAGGCTCCCCTCCGCGTTCGCGATCGGGGTCAAGAAGCTGGTGCACCTGCAGTTCGACGCCGAGGGCACACGCCATTGGCGCTGCGAGGTGTTCGACCATTGCGACTCGAGCCTGCGCGTGCAGGGACTGCCGGCGCGTTGCGACGCCATCGCGAACAAACGCACGGATGTCGCCTACGAGGTCACTCCCGCGCGGCGTGGCGAGCTGACCTTCGAGCCCGCGGACCTGCGCGTGCGTTCGCTGTTCGGCTTCAGCGAATTGATCGAGGGTGTCGGCGAATCCGAAACGCGCCGCGCCTATCCCGACTTCGCGCAGGTCGCACGCTACGCGTGGCTGGCCGGCGACCGCCGCCTGCAGGAAATCGGCATCAAGACCTATCAGCAGCGCGGCGAAGGCACGGACTTCAAGCAGCTCGCGGAGTATCGCTACGGCGATCCGGTGCGGCACATCGACTGGAAGGCGACGCTGCGCCAGAACAAGCCCATCCTGCGCGAGTTCCAGGACGAACGCGACCAGTGCGTCTACCTGCTCATCGACTGCGGCCGGCGCATGCGCGCCTACGACGTCGAGGGCGAGATCGGCAGCGGACACTTCGACCAGGTGCTGAACGCGGTGATGCTGCTGTCGTACGTCGCGCTCAAGCAGGGCGACGCGGTCGGCGCCCTGACGTTCGGCACGCCGGACAAGGAATCGCGCGTGTTCGCGCCGCGCAAGGGCGCGCACGCGCTGAACGCGCTCATGGGCGAGCTCTACGACGTGCAGCCCACGCCCACGCACTCGGACTACGTGTCGGTGGCGCAGAACCTGTTGCGGCGGCACTCCAAGCGCTCGCTGGTGATCGTCGTCACGAACTTTCGCGACGAGGATTCGAGCGAGCTGTCACACGCCTTGCGGCTGCTGCGGTCGCGGCACCTGGTGCTGCTGGCCTCGCTGCGCGAGCGCGTCGTCAGCGAGTTGATCACGCAGCCGCTCGTCTCGGGCGAAGCCTCGCTCGACGTGGGCAGCGCGCACCTGTACGAGCAGAGCCGCCGCGATGCGTTCAACCGCCTCGCGGCGCGCGATGCGCTCATGGTCGACGCGGAGCCGCAGCATCTCGGCATCGAGCTGGTCAACCGCTATCACGCGGTCAAACGCGCGGGACTGATCTAGCCGGAAGGCGCGATGGAGGCGGACACGGACGGACGTCCGGATTTCGACTCGTGATTCCCGGCATCGCGCAGGAGCACGGCAGTTCCCACGAAGAGGACCAATTGCAGAAGCAGCAGGATCGATCGCATGGTTCTTCTTTCTTCAGCTCGACGGCGAAACGTCGGCAGCTCAGTCGGCGGTTATTGTGCGAAAACAATGTGACAGCGCCGCGTATCGGCGTGGCCACTTTTCGCGGCGCGCATTGTAGCGTCAAATTTCCGGGCGCAGCACGAAAAAATTGTCTGCGCCCGGCGACTCGCCGGGGCCGGATCCGTCAGGGATCCTCCGCGCGCGGATCGTCCGCGCCGTCGACCACGACTTCGACCAGGATCGGCCGCGTGAACCGGAACGCGTCGACCAGTACGGCACCGAGCTCCTGGGCGCGCGTGACGCGCACGGCCGCCACTCCCTGCGCGAGCGCGAGCCCGCAGAAATCGAGCGCTGGCAGTCGCGTGCCCTGCAGCTTCGGCAGGTCGAAGTGGCTGGCGAACTGGTGCAGCGCCTCGTAACGCCGGTTGTTCACGACCACGAACACCAGCGCCAGGTTCAGCTGCGCCGCCGACCACAACGACTGGATCGAATACATGCTCGAACCGTCGCCCATGAGCGCAATCACCTTCGCCTTCGGCCGCGCCAGTGCGACGCCGACCGCGGCCGGCAGGCCGTGGCCGAGGCCGCCGCTGGCGCAGGTGTAGAACCCGTCGCGGTCGAGGATCTGCAGGTACTCGTGCAGCGGACCGCGCGTGCTCGGCGCCTCCTCGACGACCACCGTGCCCGCGGGCCGCAGCGACGCGATCTCCTGGAGTAGATAGGCATCGGTGAGCCGGACCGGCGCCAGGCGCGCCGGGGGGCGACGTGGCTTCACCGCTGCGCGGCTCGGGGGCGCCGGCCCCTCGAGCAACGCGCGCAACCCCAGCTTGAGATTCGTGACGATCGATTTGCCGACGGGAGTCCACGCGGCCTGTGCCGGGTTGTCGGTGAGTTGCAGCAGCGTGGCGCCCGGCGGAACGTGCGGACCGAAACCTTCGACGTGGTAGGTGAACGCCGGCGCGCCCAGCACCACGATCAGGTCCGCGTCTCCGAGCGCCGTGACGATACGGGCCCGATCGGCCGGGAGAAAACCGGCGAACAGGCGGTGGTCCTCGGGAAAGGCGTTGCGCGCCGACATCGGGCTGGCCCACACGGGCGCCTCGTGGCGTTCGGCAAGCGCGATCAGTTCATCCCAGGCGTCGTCGCGCGCCACACCGGCGCCGGCCACGAACACCGGCCGCTGCGCGTGCGCGAGAGCGGCCGCCGCTTCGGACAGCGCCCGTGGATCGCCGGCGGTCCGCTGGCTCACGACGCGCGGCTCGAGCGGCAGGCACTTGCGATCCCAGTCGTCGACCGGAATCGAGACGAAAGTCGGTCCCCGCGGCGCCTGCATCGCGACGTAGTAGGCGCGCGCGATCGCGGCCGGAACGTCCTCGGCGCGCGCGGGCTCGCAGCTCCACTTCACGTAGGGCTTCGGGAATTCCGCCGCCTGGTCCGAATGGAGAAATGGTTCGTAGGGCAGGATCGAACGCGCCTGCTGACCCGCGACGATCACGAGGGGTGTCTGGTTGCGAAACGCCGTGAAGATGTTGCCGAGCGCGTGTCCAACGCCCACCGCCGAGTGCAGGCTCACGAGCGCGGCGTTGCGGTTCGCCTGGGCGAATCCGTCCGCCATGCCGACGGCCAGCGACTCCTGCAGCCCGAGCACGTAGCGAAAGTCCGCGGGAAAATCGCGGAACATCGGCAGCTCGGTGGACCCGGGATTGCCGAAGACGGTAGTCAGTCCGAACGAACGGAACAGCTCGAAGACCGCCTCGCGGACGGTGACTTCGCGCGTTCCTTGCCCCTCGGGGTCGCGCATCGATCCCTCCTCGCCCCGAACATGCGCCTGGTGGCGATGCCTGACCATTGCCATTTTGCGGAAAAGTCATAACACTGTGTTATGGCTTTGGATCCCCGCCAGTTGCGCGCCTTTCTCGCCATCTGCGATGCCGGCAGTCTCGGCATGGCCGCGGCAGCGCTGCACGTCACCCAGCCCGCACTGAGTCGCATGGTGAAGCGGCTGGAAGATCAGCTCGGTGTCGCCTTGTTCGAGCGGCGCTCCACCGGCATGGAGCTGACGACTTTCGGAGAGGCGCTGCTGCCCCACGCCATGGTGCTGAATGCCGAAGGCGCGCGCGCGCTGGAGCAGATCAACTCGTTGCGCGGCCTCGGCCACGGCACGCTGCGCATCGGTTCGGTCGCGAGCGCCGCGATCATCGTGCTGCCACCGGTGCTCGATCGCATCCTCACGCAGTGGCCCAACCTGCACGTGCAGATCACCGAGGCGGTCGAAGACATCCTCGAGACCGCGCTGACCAACAACTCCATCGACGTGGTGATCTCGGGCCCGATCCGCGAGAGCGAGGAGATCATGCAGGTGGGCGAACACCGGTTCTCGGATCGCTACTCCGCCATCTGCGCGGCCAACCACCCCCTGCAGAAGCGTCGCGAGCTCACGCTCGAGGATCTCGCGGACGAACGCTGGGTGATGCCGCCCGAAGAAGCCGAGCCGCGCAAACAGTTCGTCGCGCTCGCCTCGAAGCTGGGTGCCGCGCCGCCGCGCGTCGCGGTGGAGACGCGCTACCCGGCCGTCATCAAGGCGCTGGTGGCGCGCACCAGGTTCCTCGGGTGGCTGCCGGAGCCGCTGTTTGCGGCGGAGGAGTCCGCGGGGCTGATCAGGAGGCTGCCGGTGAAGGAGCTGGCGATCCAGCGCCGCTTTTTCGTGTTCAGGAGAAGGCGCAGCGCGATTCCACCGCCGGTGCAGAAATTCCTGGAAGCGCTGCGCCGGCCCGAAGATTGATCGGGGCGGGTATCCACCCCGCCCCGACTCAAACCATGCCCGTGCGAATCACACCAGGTCGAAGCGATCCAGCTCCATCACCTTGGACCAGGCGGCCACGAAATCCGCCACGAACTTTTTCTGCGCATCGGCGCTGCCGTACACCTCGGCGATAGCCCGCAACTGCGCGTTCGATCCGAACACGAGGTCCGCGCGCGTGGCGGTCCAGCGCGCGGCGCCGGACTTGCGATCGCGCCCGTCGTATAGCTCCTTCGCATCCGATGTCGGCTTCCACTCCGTGTTCATGTCGAGCAGGTTGACGAAGAACTCGTTGGTCAACGTGCCAACCCGCCGGGTGAAGACACCATGCTTCGAATCGCCGGCGTTCGCACCGAGCACGCGCAAGCCGCCAACCAGCACCGTCATCTCGGGCGCCGTGAGCGTCAGCAACTGCGCGCGGTCTATCAACAAGGCCTCCGCTGGAACCGCGTAGCGCGCTTTCTGGTAGTTCCGAAAGCCGTCGGCGACAGGCTCCAGAGCCTTGAATGAATCGATGTCGGTCTGGTCCTGCGACGCATCCATGCGGCCCGGCGTGAAGGGGACCCTGACGTTGAATCCGGCCTTCTTCGCCGCCTTTTCGACACCGGCGACGCCGCCGAGCACGATCAGATCGGCCAGCGACACCTTCTTGCCCTTGGCCTTCCGGTTGAACGCGATCTGTATGCCTTCGAGCTTCTTCAGCACGTTCGCGAGGCGGGCCGGCTCGTTGACCTCCCAGTCCTTCTGCGGCGCGAGCCGGATGCGCGCGCCATTCGCGCCGCCGCGCATGTCGGAGCCGCGGTAGGTAGACGCGGCGGCCCAGGCGGTCGAAACCAGCTCGGGCACCGTCAACATCGCCGTCAGGACCTTCTTGAGCGCGGCGATTTCCTTGTCGGCGATCAGCTTGTGGTCGACCTTCGGAATCGGGTCCTGCCAGATCAGCTCTTCTTTCGGCACTTCCGGACCCAGGTAGCGCACCCGCGGACCCATGTCGCGATGCGTGAGCTTGAACCAGGCGCGCGCGAACGCGTCGGCGAACTCCTGCGGATTCGCCAGGAAGCGGCGCGAAATCTTCTCGTACGCCGGATCGAAGCGCAGCGCGAGATCGGTGGTGAGCATGGCCGGGTCGATGCGCTTCGACTTGTCGTGGGCGGCAGGCACGGTGCCCGCGCCCGCGCCGTTTTTCGGCTTCCACTGGTGTGCGCCGGCCGGGCTCTTCGTGAGCTCCCACTCGTAGCCGAACAGGTGCTCGAAGAAGTCGTTGCTGAACTTCGTCGGAGTCCTGGTCCAGGTAACCTCGAGACCGCTGGTGATCGCGTCGACACCCAGGCCGCTGTTGAATCCGCTCTTCCAGCCGAAGCCCTGGTGTTCGAGGTCGCCACCCTCGGGATCGACGCCGACGTGGGTCGCCGGACCCGCCCCGTGAGTCTTGCCGAAGCTGTGGCCGCCGGCGATCAGCGCAACGGTTTCTTCGTCGTTCATGGCCATGCGCGCGAACGTCTCGCGGATGTCGCGGGCGGCCGCCTTCGGATCCGGATTGCCGTTCGGACCTTCGGGGTTCACATAGATGAGTCCCATCTGCACCGCCGCGAGCGGATTCTCGAGATCGCGGTCGCCGCTATAACGCTGGTCATCGAGCCATTTCGTTTCCTTGCCCCAGTAGACGTCCTGGTCGGGTTCCCAGACGTCCTTGCGTCCGCCGCCGAAGCCGAACGTCTTGAAGCCCATCGTTTCGAGCGCGACGTTGCCGGTCAGGATCATGAGGTCCGCCCAGGAGATGCTGCGGCCATACTTCTGCTTGATCGGCCACAACAGCCGGCGCGCCTTGTCGAGGCTGACGTTGTCCGGCCAGCTGTTGAGCGGAGCGAAACGCTGCTGTCCGCGACCGCCGCCCCCGCGGCCGTCACCCGTGCGATAAGTGCCGGCACTGTGCCAGGCCATCCGGATGAACAGTGGTCCGTAGTGACCGAAGTCGGCCGGCCACCAGGGCTGCGAGTCGGTCATGAGCTTCGCGAGGTCCTTCTTCAGCGCCTTGTAGTCGAGCGACTTGAATTCCTTCGCGTAGTCGAAGTCCGCGTTCATCGGATCCGATTTCGTCGAGTGCTGGTGCAGCAGGTCGATGCGCAAAGAGTTCGGCCACCATTGCTTGTTCGAGGTTCCACCGCCCGAGGCGTGGTGGAACGGGCATTTCGGTTGGGCAGACATGAGGCGTACTCCGTGGGGAAGGTGAGGCGAAGGTACGCCTCGCGGGCTCCGGCAGAAATTCGATTGTTTGGATCAAACCGATAGATGCTGTCTATGTAGGGAGCGGACTACAGCGGACGGCGACTCCGGCCTTGCGGCGAGGCGCTAGTCTGTACCCATGGGAGAAATGCGACTCGCACCCGTGGCCCGGGGCCTGCTGACCTTCGTGCCGGCGCTCAATGACCTGATTCCACCTTCGAGGAGCGTCGGCCACACCGATTCCGCGAAGTACTGCTACGGCGTCTGGCTCAAACACCTGACCTTGCTGCGCGCGCACGGTATGCCCGCGGTGCCGCAAACTCTCGCGGAGCTCGGTCCGGGAGAGTCGCTGGGCGTCGGGCTCTGCGCCCTGCTGTCCGGATCGAACCACTATGTCGGTCTCGACGCCGTCGCCCATTCCAGCTCGGGCCGCAACCTGCAGCTGTTGCCGGAGCTCATCCGGCTGTTCCGCGCGCGCGCGCCCAATCCCGACAAGGGATGGCCGCAGTTCGGCTCGTACCTCGACGAGCGTTCGTTTCCGGGTCACATCCTCGGTGAGCAGTTGCTCGAGCAAACGCTGGCGGCGACGCGCGTCGAAGACATCCGCGTCGCCCTGGCAAACCCGTCGGCGGCGAACCCCATTTCCGCCGAGTACCGGGCGCCGTGGACCGATCCGCGCGTGATCGAAGAGAACTCGGTCGACGCCATCATTTCCCACTCGACGCTCGAGCACGTCGTGGACCTCGAGGGCACCTATGCCGCGCTGCATCGCTGGCTCAGGCCCGGCGGGTGGATGTCACACCAGATCGATCTGAAGTCGCACGGCCTGACCAGGCGATGGAACGGATTCCGCGCGTCCTCCGAGCGATTGTGGAAGATCGCGGTGGGGCGGCGTCCTTACATGATCAATCGCCAGCCCGTATCGGTTCACCTGCAGCTGCTGCAGGCGGCCGGCTTCGACCTGGTCACGCAACAGAAATATCTGCGCGCGGATGGCATTCGCCGCGAGGAACTGGCCCCGCGCTGGGCGGGCCTTTCGGACGAAGACCTCAACTGTTCCGGGTTGTACGTCATCGCGAGGAAGCAGCCGGCTAACGATGCTTGATCTTGTCCTCGGGACCGAGGCCGGAGACCACCTCGACATTGATGCCGTCTGACAGGCCGGTCTTGATCTCGCGTTTCTCGAACTGCTGTGGCGCGGTCTGCACCTCGACGAAGGTCTTCTTGTCCTCGATCACGAGGTTGCCTTCGTTGATGGCCAGCACGTCCTCGCGCTTGTCGAGCACGATGTCGGCGTTAGCCGAGTAGTTCGAGCGCAGGAACAGCGACTCGTCGAGCTGCACCGCGGCGCGGATCGTGAACTTGATCGTGCCCTGGTCCGTGACGCCCTTGGGCGCGATGTACTCGAGCATCGCCTTGAAAGGCTTGCCCTGCAGCGCGCCGACATTGATCACGAGCTCCATGCCCTGCTTGAGCTTGCCGACCTCGGCCTCGTCGACCAGGCCTTCGAAGATCATGTCGTTCATGTCGGCCAGGGTCGCGAGCGTGGTGCCGGCCTGGAAAGTGCTGGTCTCGAGAATGAACGCGCCTTCCTTGTTCGGCACGTCGAGCACGGTGCCATCGATGGTGGCGGGAATCATGTTGGACACATTGCTGGCGTTGCGGCTCTGGCCGGTCTTGAGCAGCAGCAGCGTGTTCTCGGCCGCGGCCACCGCCTCTTCCTGCAGGCTGAATTCGGTCTGGTGCTTGTTGAACTCGAGCTCGGAGATCAGCTTCTGCTGCAGGAGGCTCTTGTAGCGCACGAGATCCGCGGCCTGGTTGCGCAAATTGGTCTTCGCCGACTGCACCTGCGCCTCGGCCTGGCTCACGCTGATCATGTTGGGACGCAGCTGGATGCGCGCGAGGGTGGCGCCCTTCTTCACGACCTGGCCAGCCGTGACGTAGAGCTTCTCCACGACGCCCGACACCTGCGACTTCACCTCGATCTCGCGCCGCGGGATCACCTTGCCCGTCGCGACCGTCTTCTTGACGATGGTCATCTTCGCCGGGCTGTCCAGCGTGAATTCCTGCGGTTTCGCCTGCGACTTCTGGTACAGGAACCAGATCGTGCAGACGAACACCACGGCGAGCAGCGCGAGCGCAACGTACTTGAGGATTCTTTTCATGAGGGGCTCTCTGTCTATTCGTCCTGCAGGGCCATGATGGGATTCACCGCGGCGGCCTTCGCCGCCGGCATGAGCGACGCGAGCACGCCGGAGATGACCAGCACGATCAGCGCCACGATGGCGGTCTGGAATTCGACTTCGGGGGGACCCATGAACCCGGCCTGGCCCGGATTCGCTTTCATGGTGCTGGCGATCCATTCGAGGAGGCCGGCGGCGACGACCAGGCCGCTGTAGCCCGCGACCGCGGTGATGAACACCGACTCCTGCATGATCATCATGACGATCGACGCGGGCGTCGCCCCCAGCGCCTTGCGCAATCCGATCTCGCGCACACGCTCCTTCACGACGATGAGCATGATGTTTCCCACGCCGACCGCGCCCGCGAAGATCGTGCCGATCGCGACGATCCAGCTGAACACGCGGATGCCGGTGAACAGTCCCTCGATCTTGTCCGCTTCGTTCTGCAGGTTGAAGCTGCCGAGCACGCCCTTGTCGTCAGGACTGACCTTGTTGCGCTTGTGGATGTACTGGCGGACGTCTTCCTCGGCGACGCTCGAGCGGATGCCGGACTTGGGGACGAACGCGAAACTGCCCAGCACGCCGACCTGGTTGAACGAGTAGCGCAACGTCGTGTTGGGCATGATAACGCGCTCTTCCTGCTGCTGCACGTCACCGTTCTGCAGCGACTTGAACACGCCGATCACCGTGAAGCTAATGCCGTTGACGGTGATGTCGCCGCCGATCACCGGCTCGCCCGGCAGGAACAACTGGTCGCGCACGCGCCGGCCGATCACCATGACCTTGCGCTTCTCGAGGTCATCGAGCTCGTTGAGACGCGGCCTTCGACGATCTCCATCGCGTCGACGTTCTCCATGCCCGGATAGCCGCCCTGCACGCTGAACGTGCCGTTCTTCGACTTGTGCACCGTGTACGGCGGGCTGCCGCCCCAGACGCCGACGGAATTCTGGCCGTGGATCGATGCCCACGCTCGGCACGTTCTTGCGATGGCCGCGACGTCGTCGGGCTCGAGGCCGATCCTGCGGCCGATGGGCATGCCCTGGTACGGAATCTGCGTCGTGCCCTGCGACCAGATGTACACGAAGTTCGAGACGCGCGGGAAGCCGGTTCACGCCGTTCTCGAGGCCCTTGCCGGCCCCCAACAACACGGTGAGCATGAAGATGCCCCAGAACACGCCGAACGCGGTCAGCGCCGTGCGCAGCTTGTGCCGGCTCAGCGTGTTGAAGATCTCCTGCCACTTTTCGACGTCGATGAACATGGCCGATCATTCCGCCCGCATCGCTTCGATGGGCGTGATCTTCGCGGCGCGCAGCGCGGGCATGAGCCCGGCGAGCATGCCGACGCCGACCAGCAGCGCAGATGGCGGTCATCGCCACCTGGAAGTTCACTTCGGGATTCATGAAGTACGGCATCTGCGCGCCGGCGCTTGCGCATGCCGAACGCGACGAGCTCGAGCAGCCCGACGCCGCACACGAGGCCGACGTAACCGGCGACGCGCGGTGACCAGCGTCGACTCCAGCAGCAGCGTGCTCACGATGGAGAACGGCGTCGCGCCCAGCGCCTTGCGGATGCCGATCTCGCGCGTGCGCTCCTTCACCGTGATGATCATGATGTTGCTGATGCCGACGATGCCGGCCGTCAGCGTGCCCAGGCCCGACGAACCAGATGAACACGTTGATGCCGGTGAACAGGCCGTTGATGCGCTTCGCGGGCTCGGCCATGTTGAAGGAGTTGATGCCGCGCTTGTCGTCGGGCGACACGTCGTGGCGCCGCTTCACCAGCTCGAGGACCTTCTTCTCCAGCTCGAACCCGTCGACGCCGGGCTCGGGCCGCAGCCAGATCGCGTCGACGCGCCCGCCGCCGCCGTACATCTTCGTCGCGGTCGACTGCGGCATGAAGATGTTCTCGGAATTCTGCGCCGCGGTTGCCCTTGTCGTGGAACACGCCGACGACCTTCATCACGACGTCCTTGACCTCGACGTCCTTGCCCGACCGGATCCTCGCCCTTCGCGAACAGGCGCTCCGCGACGTTGGTGCCGATCACGACGACCTTGCGGATCTCGTCGACGTCGAGCGGGTTGGTCTTGCGCCCGAACGTGAACGGCACGTCTTCCTTGACGCTTGAAAAACTCCTCGGGAATGCCGTGCATGTGGCGCCCTGCTGTTCTTGCCCGTAGGTGACGGTGACGCCGTACTGCATGAACGTTTCGCCGGAGATCAGGCGCACGCCGCTGACCTGGTTGCGCACGGCCTCGATGTCCGCCTGGTCGAGCCGGATCTTCCGCCCGAGGCCCATGCCGTTGTACGCGACGCTGGTGTCGCCCGGACCGACGATGATGAAGTCCAGCACGTCGGTGCCGAAATCCGCGAAGATGCCGTTCTGCATGCCGCGCCCCGCGCCGAGCAGCAGGATCAGCATGAAGATGCCCCAGAACACGCCGAACGCCGTGAGCAGCGTACGCAGCTTGTTCTGCCGCAGCGTGAAGAGGATTTCCTGCAGGCCGTCGAGCATGTCAGGCGTCGGCTGCGGTCGCGCGACGCACGGCCGTCCTTGAGCAGATCTGGCGCTGGGTCATGGTCCGCGACGTCCTGCTCGTGCGTCACGATGATCATCGTGTTGCCCCGCTCGTGGATGTCCTTGAGCAGCGCCATGATCTCCTTCGTGGTCTGGCTGTCGAGCGCGCCCGTGGGCTCGTCGGCCAGGATCACCTTGGGCTGTGCGACCAGCGCACGCGCGATGGCGACGCGCTGCTTCTGTCCGCCCGACAGCTGGTTGGGCATGAAGGTCTTGCGATCGCGATAGCCCGACGATGTCGAGGAATTCCTCGGCGCGGCGATTGCGCTCTCGGCGGCCGACGCCCTGGTAGTACAGCGGCAGCGCGACGTTCTCCGCGGCGTTCTTGAACGGCAGCAGGTTGAAGGACTGGAACACGAAGCCGAGCTGCTTGTTGCGCAGGCGCGCGGCCTCGGTCTCCCGCAGGTTGCGATCGGCTGGCCCGCCAGCTCGTAGCTGCCCTGGTCGAAGCCGTCGAGGACGCCCAGGATGTTCAGCAGGGTGGACTTGCCGGAGCCCGACGAGCCCATGATGGAGACCAGCTCGCCCTCGCGGATGTGCAGGTCCACGCCTTTCAGCACGTGCACGGATTGCTCCCCGGAGCGGTAATACTTGTGGATGGCGCGCAGCTTGATCATGTCAACGACGGAATGGCGTGAACCGCACAACCGCCGGGAGGCCGCACGAACGGGCCGACAATATCAGCGCGCTGTCTTCCTTGGAAGTCACCCGGCCACCCCTGTTCCATCCCCCCGGTCGAGTATTGACGTCCGGCGCGGCAAAAAGGTTGCACTGGCCGCCGGGCGGTTAACTACTCGTGTCGCAAGGCGTCGATGGGCGCCAGGTTGGCGGCGCGGCGGGCCGGCAGGATGCCAAACAACATGCCGACCAGTGCGGAAAACCCGTGGTCGCCCCGACGACGGCCCACCAGGGCACCGCCGGCGGCGGAAAGTGCGGGATCAGGTTCGCCGCCAGGACTCCCAGCAGCCACCCGAAAGCGATGCCGATGATGCCGCCGATCACCGCGAGCACCATCGCCTCGATCAGGAACTGCATGAGGATGAACCTGCGCGGCGCGCCGAGCGCCTTGGCGATGCCGATCTCGCGCGTCCGCTCGGTGACCGACACCAGCATGATGTTCATGATCCCCACGCCGCCCACCAGCAGCGAGATGCCGACGACCGCCGAGATGACGAGCGTGATCGTGCCGGAGACGCGCTCGATGGTTTCGGTGAGCGACTGCGACGACTCCACCTTGAAGTCGTCCTGGATCCTTCGGCCCTATCTTGTGCGCCTGGCGCAGCAGCGCGGTGATGCGGCTGGTGACGTCTCCGACCGCATCGAGGTTGTCGACGGTGAGCAGGATGGTCATGTCCGGCTGCGCTGTACGGCCCGGCCGAGAGCGCCCAGCCCGTCTCGAACGGAATGACGACGTAGTTGTCGAGGCTCTGCCCGAACATCTCGCCGCGCGCCTCCATGACGCCCACGATCTTGAACCACTCGCCGCCCACCTGGATGAAGGTGCCGAGCGGATTCTCGGGCAGCTTCAGATCGGTGCGCGCCTTTTCGCCGAGCACGACGACGCGCCGGCGCGAGTCGTTGTCGCTCTCCGTGATGAACCGTCCGACGCGCGGATAGGACTGATTGACGAGCTGGAACCAGCTCGTGCTGGCCATGACCTGCGCGATCGTCGCGTTGGCTGCCGTTGCGCACGCCGCCCGGCAGGTTGAGCCCGGAGATCGGCGTCACGTTGCTGATGCCCGCGACCCGGTACTTCACGAGCTCGAGATCCGCGGGTCTGCAGCCTGTTGCATTTGCCGATCAGCCAGTCCTCGCGCGACGTGTCGGCGCGGATCTGCAGCGCGTTGCCGCCGAATCCCTGCGAACTCGTTCATGACCGAACGCGTCAGGCCCTGCAGCAGCGAGACGATGCAGATGACCGACGCCACGCCGATGATGACGCCGAGCATGGTGAGGAAGCTGCGCATGCGGATGGGAGCGGATGCTGCCGAGCGCGGAGCGCACGCACTCCTGCATGGCGTAGAAGAACGCCTGCAGGCGATTGCACATCGTCGATGGGCGGCGTCGCGCATCGGCGCGGCGTTCATGACTGCAACCGCGATCCTCGACGATGCGGCCGTCGTGCAGGCGGACGACGCGCCGGCAGTGCGCGGCGATGGCCGGATCGTGCGTGACGATGATGATCGTCATGCCCTCCCGATGCAGGTCGCCGAACACGCCCATGATCTCGCGCGCGGTCTTGCTGTCGAGATTGCCCGTGGGCTCGTCCGCGAGCAGCACTTCGGGGCGGCCGACCAGCGCGCGTGCGATCGCCACGCGCTGTCGCTGCCCGCCGGAAAGTTCATTGGGCTTGTGCAGCATCCGCGCCTCGAGCCCGACGCGCGTCAGCGCGGCGTGCGCGCGCTCGCGCCGCACGGCCGGCGCCAGCCCGCGATAGATGAGCGGCTGCGCCACGTTGTCGGCGATCGTCGTGCGCGGCATCAGGTAATAGCTCTGGAAGATGAAGCCGATCTTGCGATTGCGCACGCGCGCCAGCTGGTCTTCGCTCAGGCCCGCAACCGCCTCGCCATCGAGCGTGTACGTGCCGGTGCTCGGAGAGTCGAGGCAGCCGAGTACGTTCATCATCGTCGATTTGCCGGAACCCGACGGCCCGACGAGCGCGACGTACTCGTTGCGCTCGATGCGCAGGTCGACGTCGGCCAGCGCGGTGAGCTCGGTGCTGCCCATCTGGTAGGTCTTGCCGATGCCGCGCAGCTCGATCACGGTCTACTTCTTGTCGGGCGGAGGCTTGGCTGTGGCATTGACGCTCAGCTTTTCGCCGTCGATCAGGAACAGCAGGGTCTTCGATGGGCCGATGACGATCTGCTCGCCCTCTTTCACGCCGTCGGTAATGGCGATGTAACTGTCGTCGGCCGTCCCCGTGGTGACCGCGCGCTTTTTCGCGCGGCCATCCTCGAAGACGAACACGCTGGCCAGCGTCTTGCTGCCTTTCGCATCGGAGTCCGGATTGTCCTCGTAACGCACCGCCTGCACGGGCACGGCGAGAACCTTGCTGTCGTCCAGGCCGCGCGTGAGCACCTCCGCGCGGCAGCTCATGCCCGGGTGGAAGACGACGTCCGCGGTATTTTCCAGGCGGATGCGGACCGGATAACTCTTGTTCTGACCGGGCTGCATGCGCGGCGCGATGGCGACCTGGTCGACCTTTCCGATCAGCGTCTTGTCGGGAAACGCGGCGGGCACCACGCGCGCCTCCGCGCCCACGCGCACGCGCGCGATGTCGGTTTCGTCGACGTTGATCTCGGCGTCGATGCTGGTGGTATCCGCGACGTCGACGAGCACCGAGCCGGCGATACCGGAGAAGCTCGGAACCGCGGTCTGGCCCACCTTGACGTAGATAGCCGTGACCTTGCCGTCGAGCGGCGAGCGGATCTCGGTCTTGGCCAGCTGCTCCTCGGCCTGGCTCAGCTGCGCCTGGGCCTGCGAGAGCTGCTCGCGGCTGGTGCGCAGGTCGACCTCGGCGAGATCGCGCGCGGAAACGAGCTCCTCGAGGCTGTTCGCGTCGACCATGCCCCTGCCCTGCAGCGCCTCGAAACGTTTGACCTTGATGACCTGCGCGTCGTGGTCCACCTGGCGGCGTTCGATGCTGAGACGCGCCTGCCGCACCATGGCCTTGCTCTGTTCGATGGCCGCGCGCGGCGCCGCCGGATCGAGGCGCATGAGGAGCTGATCGACCTTCACCTGGTCGCCTTCCTCCACGAGGATTTCCTTGACGCGGCCCGTGACCTCCGGCGCCAGCGTCACCTGGCTTTCATAGGTCAACGAACCCGACGCGAGCACGGTGGGCGTCAGGGCACGCGGCGCAACACGCTCGACCTCCACCACCTTGGCGGCGTCGCCACGCGAGAGCTTCACCACGACCGGCAGCGCGATCAAGGCCACGATCGCGCCCACCGCGATCCATTGTTTGCGCGTCATCGTGGGCGACTAACGGAAGGCGAAGAAGCCCCAGATCCCGTACAAGAGGACCACCGGGATCAGGACGAAGATGGAGCTGAAGACCCACGAACGCTGGGTCCAGGCACGCACGCCGATGATGGCCAGGATCCAGCCCAGCAAGCCCGGGATGCTCAGCGCGTCGAAGAATCCCTGCGCACCGCTGCCCAGGGGTCGATGGAACACGAGCTCGTTGAGTCCCAGTGGTTGCAGGATGCCGGGACCCACCTGGTCGCTGTCGCGAATGAGCAGGAAGATGGCCCCGACGACCGTACCCAGCAACGCCGGCAGCGCCGACCAGCTCGTGAGGGTGAACCAGTGTTTGAATCCCAGCGGCACCTTCGTGACCTTGGCCGCCAGCAGGAAATACAGCGAGTTCAGCAGGTAGAAACAGGGGACGATGATGAAAATCGAGAGCACACCCATGATCAGCAGGGTGTTGCGGCCGATGAATGCCATCGCCTGGTCGCGCTGCGCCTCGGGCATCTTCTGGAAGTCCGCGTTGTTGGCGTACAGCGCGTCCTTGAACCATTCGATGTCGACCACGCTGTAGTACCAGACGATCATGGCGGCCGAGGACAGGGCGACGGCCAGCAACGGGAACCAGAAGCGCGGGCGCTCGCGCAGCTCCGCGAAGGCCGTGGAAGGAGACGTCGCCAGCGCGGCGGCAACAGAGAGATCGTTCATTTCACCCCTCGACGAGCCATCGGGGGGTGGCTCTTCGTGCGTCGAAGGTATGTGGATCAACCGCGCTTTGCAACCGCCGCTTCGGTAGCTAGATTTTCTCCTTACAACCGGTAGTTGAAACCGACCAGGTACTCGCGGCCGTACGTGGTGAACCGTTCCGGCAACGTACCCGTCGGATTCACGCTGCCCGCCGCGATGCCGACTTCGGTCTCGTACGGTTCATCGGTGAGGTTGTTCACCTGGAACAGCAGCGAGAGACCCTCGAAGCGCCCCTTGAAGGCATAGCCCAGCTGCGCATCGACGATCGACTCCGCGTTGATGGCGCTCGGCACGTTCTCGCCGAAAGTCCCACGCACCGTGGTCACGAAACGGCTGCGATGCCGCTGGGACACGCGCGCGGAAAACCCGTGATCCTCATAGTATGCGGTGACGTTGGTGACGCGGCCCGACAAGCCATCGAGCGGCTTCGTCTCGTCGTTGTTCTCGTGCAGCGAGCTGCGCGTATCCGAGCCGTTGAACTGCAGACCGAATCCCTCGAGCGGATCCCACAGCATTCCGAAGTCCAGGGACACCGACAGCTCGACGCCCGCGATCAGGCCGTGATTGCCGTTCGCCTGCGCGGTGTAGGTGCCGTCCGTGGTCTCCGGCACGCCGGTATCGGGATCGGTGCCGGGTGGCAACGGGAAGCCGGTGAAGTCGAAGTCGAGCGACTGTTCGTAGACGAAATTCTTGAGGTCCTTGTAGAAGTACGCCAGCGATACGTAACTGCGCCTGCCGAAGTATTTCTCGATCGAGATGTCGTAGGCATTCGCGCGCCAGGGCTCGAGGCGCGGATTGCCGCCACTCGCGGACCATTCGGGCGGGTCGCCGCCGACGCCGTAGCTGAATCCCGCGCGCATGTCTTCGGTATTGGGCCGCGCCAGGGTCTTCGCGACACCCAGGCGAACGTACATGTCGCTCGGCAGATCGAGGATGAGGTTGAGGCTCGGCAACACGTCCGTGTAGGTCGCGCCGTCGGTGACCGGCACATTTCCCGTGCCGTCCCACCGGTCGCCGTTCGACGATTGATCGGCGTGGATCACCTGCAGGCCGACATTGCCGTGCAACGGTAACTTCGTATCGAACTTCATGCCGAGTTTGACGTAGCCCGTCGTCACTTTTTCAGTGACGTCCCATATCCGGCCGGGGGACTGGTCCTGCGCCACCGAGTCCACGTCGTAGTACGTGGCGAGCGCGGTCGGAAAGTCGAAGCCGATCACGCTGCCCGGAATGCCCCCGAATTCCAGCGACGTAGGAGATATGAGCAGGTCCGATGGCAGCGTCACCGGCGCACGCCCGTTCTTGAGGTAGTAATAGACCTCCGTGCGGTTCATGTCCTTCGTGCGGTCGGAGTAGTTGGCGCCCACCTCGAAGCTGCTGATCACGCTCTCGAACTTGCGAGACAAGGAGACCCGCGCCGACTTGAGCTCGTCGTTGACCAACGGGAACTGGCTGCGTCCGTCGCGGCCCCAGCCCGCGGGGTCGGAGAGCACCACGTCGTTGTTGTCCGCGAAATCGATCGACGGCGTGAGATGCGTGCGTCCCGCGCCCAGGGCGATGTCCAGGCCTGACAAAGTCACGGTGCCGAGCGCTCCCGCCTCGAGCTCCGCGTTCGATTCCTCGCGATCCGCTTCCGACCAGCTCAGGTCGGCTTCGGCCGTCCACTCGCCGAACTTCAGCTGTGTGTTCCAGCCCAGCGCCTTCACCTCGTCGTTGCGATTGTTCAGCGACGTCAGCGCCACCGGGCGCAGGCCCTCGACGGTGCCGCCGGTCACGATGTTGTCGCCGTTGAGCGAGGTGGTGGTGAAGCTGCTGTAGCTCGCGCCGCTCCAGGTATCCATTCCGGACATCAGCGTGCGACGGATCTCGCGCTGGTCGAACTTCGAGTAGTAGACGTCCAGCATGCTGCGGACCATGTCATTGGGCTGCCACTCGAGCACTGCCATCGCGCCGGTGCGCTTCTGCTCCGTCGATGCTGCGCCGGCTTCGAAGCCCTGCAGTGCGATGTTGCCATCCGGGATTCCCGCGAGCGGCGCACCCCATACGCTCGTATCAGCCCACCACCACGACTTGTAATGCCGCTCCTGGTTGGGAGCATCCAGATAGGCGAGTCCCAGTGCGAGACCGAAAGTGCCGTCGGCGAACTGGTCGACATACGATACGCTGTAGCGTCCGCCGCGATCGTCGCTGTCGGCGTTCAGGCTGCCGTTGGAATTCTTGTCGAGACGGCCGTTGAGCGCGAGCTGACGACCGCTCATCGCCAGCGGCCGGACCGTCATCATGTTCAGCGTGCCGGACAGACCCTGCCCGACGAGCGTCGCGTCCGGCGTCTTGTAGACCGTGGCGGAGTTGATGAGCTCCGAGGGGAACTGGTCGAGCTCGACCGAACGATTGTCGCCGGTGCTGACCATCTCGCGGCCATTGAGCAACGTCGCGCCATAACGGGGCCCGAGGCCTCGAATCGAAATTACCTGCGCGCGTCCGTTGACGCGCTGCGCGGCGAGGCCCGGCAGTCGCGCGATCGATTCTGCGATGCTGGTGTCAGGTAGTTTGCCGATGTCCTCGGCGGTGATGGATTCCACGATCGACGTGGACTCCTTCTTCATCGCGATCGCGCTTTCGATGCCGTGTCGAATGCCGGAGACCACGACTTCTTCGAGGGGCTCGTCGTTTCCCTGAGCGTATGTTGCGCCGGACACACCGGCTAGCGCCGCAGCAACGGCCGCGGCGACAGAGTTCATCTCTCGGTCCTTCATGTGCTCCCCCGGCTATGACTTTTCTTGCTTACGTCTCCCGCGCTCGAATGAAAACGCTTACTTCCCCTTCGAGGGAAATCTAGGAGCGGTCACTGCAGTGTGTCAATCGAATAGCAACATTGCCGTTGCGTGACGGCAACATCAGCGCGCGCCGAATACCTCAGGCAGCGGCGGCGCGGCTTCGGGGCTGAACGTTTGCAGGTTTTCTCCTACAAACCTCGCGAGAGTCGACGCAAGCTGTGCCTGCGTGACCACGGGTACGTCGTGTCGTTCGCCGAGCGCGGGTGTGTCCGGCCCGATGACGGCGATCCAGATGTCGCCGGATCCCTGCTTGTCGGCGCCGTGATCTTTCCATTCTTGCGGCCCGCTGCCGCGGCCGTGGTCCGTCGAGATGATCAGCGTGGTCTTGTCCTTGTATGCCGGCGTGGATTGCAGCTGCGACCAGAGTTCCGCCATGTATCCATCGAACGAGTGCGCGGTTTCGAGGAAGCTGTCGTAGCGCCCCATGTGCTGAAAGATGTCCGTGTCACCGTAACCGATGAACAGCACGCGCGGGCGGTGGCTGCGCAGGTGATCGCGCACCACGACGTGCACGAACGAGTCGTAAGGATCGGCGCCTTCGAGCCGCGTGGTCGTTTCGTACAGCTCGCGCAGCAGCGCGCCGCGCGGGCTGCGGTCGTTCGAGTCGACCAATGATGCGCCCGATCGGATCGGTAGTTTGCTGCGCGCGCCGTTGAAAATGTCCGCAAACGTCGCCCAGGTCGCGAAAACCCCGACCTTGCCCGCGAAACCGGGGCGCGTGTTCAGCCATTCGAAAACGCTGACGTTCGGGTTGGGACCGTACTCGTTCGAATTGATGCGCGGATCGGCGCTGCCCGTCGACATCTCGTTGTAGCCCGGGTACGAGAACCACATCGGATTGGTCACGCGCGCGATGCTGCCGCGCTTCTGGTTGCCGTAGATCTGGCCCTGCCTCGCGATCGTGTTCCAGAGAAACGGAAACAGCTTGCGGCGACGCTCGAGCGGATCGTCGTGCCAGTACTTCCTCTTGAGCTCGTCGGCCGTCTCCCAGCTGCCGCCGGCCTCGTTATTGAGGAGAGTGGGATCCGCGCCGGTGAAGATTTCCTGCCAGCGCACGCCGTCGGCGATTACGAGGATCACGTTTTGTGACTTGCCGGCCCAGGCCGGTGCGCAGCACAACAGAACGAAGGCGAGCATGCGGAAAGCGGTCTTGCGATTCATGTCGTAACCTCCGACACGCTGACGATTCGAGTGACCGCCGGGAAGTGTATCCGCCTTGCATGCGAACGCGACACTTGGCTACTCTCGTCGCCGACGCGCGATGCGCGCCATGCCGGAGGACTCAGCGTGGCAGGACAGGGCTTTCAGCGCCGGGAGATTCTGCGCGTCATCGGTGTCGCGTCGGTCGCATCGCATTTTCCCGGATTCAGCAGATGGACGTTCGCGCAGGCGCATGCTCACGCCGCGGGTGACGCCCCGCGCCCCGGTATTTACGCACCGCAATTTTTTACGGCGCCCGAGTTCGCAGTCGTCACGCGCCTCACCGAGTTGATCATCCCGAGTGACGACACGCCGGGCGCGCGCGAAGCGGGCGTCCACGAGTTCGTCGATTTCATGGTGGCGCACGACTCCGAGCAGCAGGCGCGCATCCGCGCCGGGATCGCCTGGCTCGAGAATCGCTGCCGCCACGAATACCGGCGACCGTTTCTCGAATTGACCGAAGCTCAGCAGACGTCGTTGCTCGAACCCCTCGCCTACAAGTCGAGATATCAAGAGGGCGAGGAGCTCGGACAGGAGTTCTTTCGTCGCGTCCGTGACCTCACCGTCATGGGCTTCTATTCGAGCGAGATCGGCTACCGCGAGCTCGACAATCCCGCACTGCGTTACTACGGCGCGTCTCCCGCGTGTCCGCACACGGACGATCGCGCGCACGCAGCATCTGCCGCCGCCGAAGTGGTGACGCCGTGAGCAAGAACTTCGACGTGGCAGTGATCGGGACCGGCGCCGGCGGTGGCATGGCGATCCGCACGCTGTGCGAAGCAGGTCTGGAGGTCTGCGCCATCAACGCCGGACGGCGGCTCGATCCGCGGAAGGACTTTCGCCATCACCGCATGCCCTGGGACATGAAGTTCCGCGGATTCGGCGATCCGGCGAAGCGTGCCGAGTCCGTCGGCTTCATGGACAACGAATGGGTCGATGGCGTGTGGGAGCACGACATTCCGTTCACGACCGCGCCCGGCACACAATGGATGTGGCAACGATGTTTCGCGGTCGGCGGCAAGACCAACTTCTGGGGACGCTCGTCGGCACGCTTCGGCGACATCGATTTTCGAGCGGGCTCGATCTCGGGCGTCGGGATCGACTGGCCGCTCGACTACCGCGGAAATCGCGCCTTACTACAGCCGCGTCGAACGCATGATCGGCGTCTCGAGCACCGTGCAAAACCGGCCCAGCAACCCGGATGGCGAGTATCTGCCACCGTTCAATTTCCGCTGCCTCGATCACATCCTGCAGACCGGTGCGTCGAAGATCGGCATTCCCTATCTTCCCGACCGAATCGCACAGCTCACGCAGAATCACGAGGGCAGCCCGGCCTGCCACTTCTGCGGAGCCTGCACGACGGGTTGCGACACCGGCTCGTTCTTCTCGACGCCGTGGCGTTTCCTGCCGAAGGCCGAGGCGAGCGGACAAACTCGATTTGCGCACCAACGCGCTGGCGAAGAACATCCTGGTCGACAAGAACGGCCTGGCGAGCGGCGTCGCGTACGTCGATCGGGCCACCGGGCAGGAGGTCGAGGTGCGCTCGCGCGCGGTAGTCGTGGCGGCGTCCTGCCTCGAGTCCGCGCGCATCATGCTGAACTCGAAGTCGCGGCATCTGGCCGGACGGCATCGCGAATTCGAGCGGCCAGCTCGGTCGCAACCTCTGCGATCACCTGTATGGCGAGTCAGCGACCGGACACCTTCCGCAATTGTCAGGACAGCCGCCTTTTCCCGACAACGTGGGCGACTGCCAGGTGGCCTGGATGCCGCGCTGGCAGAACCTCGAGAAACCACGCTCGGAAAAATTCGCGAACGGCTATTCGATGTACCCGTGGGGCGGATGTACGGAGTTTCCGTGGTACGCGACGCAGGTCGAAGGGTTCGGCTCGTCGTTCAAACGCGAGGTGAAGCGGCGCTACCCGACTCCGGTGAGCTTCACGATCCAGGCGCCGTCGCTGCCCTCTCGCACCAACTACCTGGACCTCGATCCGGACGTGAAGGACAGGTTCGGAATTCCGGTCGCGCGCCTGCACTTCCAGTGGGATGAGAACGTGCTCGCCATGTGGAAACATTCGAAGGAAGCCTGCAAGGAGCTGCTGCACGCCGCCGGCGGCGTGTACGAAGGCGGTGAAGACGACGACCCGCATTCCCCGGGCTGGAGCCTGCACGAGACCGGAACCTGCCGCATGGGCAACGACCCGAAGCACTTCGTGACGAATCGCTTCGGACAGACACACGACGTGCCGAATCTCTACGTGTGCGACGCCAGCGTGTTCCCCAGTCCGACCGACAAGACCACCACGCTGAGCATCATGGCGTTCTGCCTGCGCACGTCGGAATACCTGCTCGAGAACTTCAACCGGCGAGTACACAAGCGTGCCTGACGCCGCATGCCGCCTCCTCGTGATCTCCATGTTGCTGGCGGCCATGGCCGCGGCCGCTGACACCTTGCCGTGACGGCTACGTCGGCCGATGGGACATGACCCTGCAGACGCCTGATCGCGAGCTGCCGACCTGGCTCGAAATCGCACAGCGCGATGGAAAGCCGGCCGTACGCATGGTGGGACGTTGGGGCCATGCACGCTGGCTGAATGGCGCGCAGTTCGTGAACGGAAGGCTTCGCTTCGTGTCGCCGAAAGAAGAGGAAGGCAGCAAGGAAGACATGGTCTTCGAGGTCCGGTTGGAGAACGGCGCACTCCTCGGCGAGACCACGGGCCCGGACGGCGTTACCTGGAAACTGCACGGCAACCGCGCTCCGTCGCTGGCGCGCACGGGCATCCCCGACTGGGGCAAACCCGTCACGTTGTTCAACGGGCGCGATCTGGCGGGCTGGCACCTGAGCGATCCCAAGGCCGCACAGACCTGGCGCGCCGAGAACGGAGTCCTCGTGAGTCTCGGCAACGGCGCGGAACTCGTGACCGATCGGAAGTTCGACGACTTCAAACTACATCTCGAATTCAAGGTGACGCCCGGTGCCAACAGTGGGGTGTACCTGCGGGGCCGCTACGAGGTGCAGGTCGAGCACGACTCCCACCCGGACGTGGCCGAGCGAAGCCTGGGTGGTGTGTACGGCTTTCTCGCTCCGTCGCCAATGCCGGCGCACGTGCCGGATGTCTGGCGCACATACGACATCACGCTCGTCGGCCGCCGCGTCACCGTGGTGCTCGACGGAGTAACCGTCATCGAAGGGCAGGAGATTCCGGGAGTAACGGGCGGTGCGCTCGACACCCGCGAGGGGACGCCGGGCCCTCTTTACCTGCAGGGCAGCGAAAACGGACGCGTCGAGTTTCGCCACATTCACATTACGCCGGCCGCCACCCCATAACCTCCCCATTTCGGTGGACGAATCCGCCGGATTCGGGCGATATCGTGCGCGCCTTTCTCCATTGTTCATGGGTGATCGATGAGCACCACGACCGACGTTCACGCCGCACGATTTTCCGGCTATCAGAAACTGGTCGTCGGCATGCTGGCATTCCTGCAGTTCGCCGTGATCCTCGACTTCATGCTGATGGCGCCGCTCGGCGCGTTGATCATGCCCGCGCTGTCCGTCACACCGGCGCAGTTCGGCTCCGTCGTGTCGGCCTATGCCTTCGCCGCCGGCATCTCGGGCCTGCTCACGGCGGGATTCGCGGATCGATTCGACCGCAAGAAGCTGCTCCTCTTCTTCTATGCCGGATTCATCGCGGGCACCGCGTGGTGCGGGCTCGCGCAGAGTTTCGAATCGCTGCTGGCGGCGCGCATCGTCACGGGCCTGTTCGGCGGCGTGATCGGCTCCGTCGTTCTCGCCATCGCGACGGACCTGTTTCCGCCGCAGATGCGCGGCCGCGTCATGGGCTTCATCCAGACGGCGTTCGCCGCCAGCCAGATCCTCGGCATTCCGATCGGCATCTATCTATCGGCGCGCTGGAACTGGCACGTGCCATTCCTCGCCCTGGTGGCGCTCGGCGTCGCCGGCGGATTGCTGATCGCCTCGTACCTGAAGCCGGTCGCGGATCACCTGAAGGTACCGCAGGAACACGGCGCCTTCGATCACCTGCTGCAGACGGTGACCGAGCCGCGGTACCTGATGTCGTTCATCTCGGTGCTGTTCCTGGCGACCGGCGGCTTCATGTTGATGCCGTTCAGCAGCGCGTTCACGGTGAACAACCTCGGGATCTCGCTCGATCACCTGCCGATCATCTACCTGGTCACGGGTATCGCGACCATATTCGTGGGGCCGCTCGTGGGAAAAGCCGCGGACACGTTCGGCAACATGCAGGTGTTCTTCTTCGGCACCGCGGTGATGATCGTCATGGTGCTGGTGTACACGCACCTCGGCGTCTCGACGCTGCTGGTGGTGACGGCGATCAACGTCGCGCTGTTCATCGGAATCTTCTCGCGCATGATTCCCTTCCAGTCGCTGATGTCGCAGGTGCCCGTGCTGACGCAACGCGGCTCGTTCAATGCGATCAATGCATCCGTATCGCAGCTGGCGGGGGGCCTGGCATCGCTGGTCGCGGGACA
Source organism: uncultured Pseudomonadota bacterium (assembly GCA_963774045.1). Classification (GTDB taxonomy): domain Bacteria; phylum Pseudomonadota; class Gammaproteobacteria; order Steroidobacterales; family Steroidobacteraceae; genus CADEED01. The sequence continues at coordinate 167,960 of CAVZED010000003.1, read as the reverse complement.
CATCGTGCAGGAAGGCGCGGATGGCAGGCTCCATCACTACGACGTCGCCGGCTACGTCGTCGTCGCGACCTCATTGCTCGCCTGTGTGCTGATGTGGCGCATCCAGCGCGGCATCACGGCGCACGCAACCGCACCGGCCTGAGCTCACGGTTTCTCGATGAAGCCGCCGGCGAGATCGAACCGCTCCGCCTGGATCGAAAACAACTGCAGGACGGTGTCGAACACGTCGCCTTGCTGATAGTCGGTGCGGGGCACGATGGAAATCGGAACGGAGGATTTCACGATCAGTGGAATCTCCGCCTGCTCCGCGGGCAGTTTCATGCCCGGCGGCATTCCATGAAACAACCGCCCCTCTTCCCGCAACGACTCGCCATGGTCGGATACATAGATGAGTACGTAGGGAACCCGCGAATCCTCGAGCGCGCGTATGGTCTCGCCCACGACGTGATCGACGTAGAGGATCGAGTTGTCGTACGAGTTGTACAGCTGCTCGAGGGTAGCACTTGTTCGCCACGTCGGCGTCCTCGCACATCGGCGCGAACTTCCGGAATTCCGGTGGATGCCGGTCCCCGTAGATGGGGCCGTGGCTTCCGCCGCCGAGATGCAGGACGATGAATCGATAACCTGAAGAATACGACGCCAGGTTTTCGCGCAGCAGCGGGACGACGTCTTCGTCGTAACACTTGTCGCCGTGTCTGCAATGCTTGGCCTTCGTCTCGCCGACCGCCGCGCAATTGTCGTAGAGCGTGTAGTTCACGAGGCAGGACGTCGGTATCCCGACCCGCGACACCAGGGTCGTGAGCTTGATGTCGTTTTTCTCCAGGATCTTCGGCAGCGCGTACAGCGTCGATGCGCGCGTGGCGATGCCGTCCAGGAAGTGCAGTCCCTCCATCTGCCGTAGCACCGGATTCGTGTCGCGCCGCTGGTATCCATAGGCGCTGAAGTTCTTGCGGCGCGAGGATTCCCCGACCGCCAGCACGACGACCAGGTTGCCCGGCGCCGCCACGTGCGCGGCGATCTCGATGTCCTTCTCGTCCCTGCGGAACCACGGCTGCAACGACTTCGCGGCCGCATTGATCGATCCCGAGATGACGTTGAGCGGCACCAGCGAATACACGATGTACTTGTTGGAGACGTTTCCCGCGCGAAGGATCGCGTTGTACTGCGAGTACAGGGCGCCGAGGGCGACACACATCGCGACGACGAACACCTGGAGCGAGCCCCACAGGTATCTGCCGGAGGGCTCGAACGTGACGTTCGTGCGCGCGATCAGGACCACGGGCACCACCATCAGGAACAGCACGAACGGAATCATCTGCAGCGTCAGGAGCTGCCCGACCTCCGTCGGGTCGGTGTGAACGGCGTTGCGGATCATCGAGCTGTCGATGGCGACGCCGTATTTCGAGATGAAATAGGTGACGGCGGCGCTGAGGATCGTCAGCAGGATCGCAAACGGCTTGAGGGTCCAGCGGTGCGCCACGAGTGTGAACGACGCGATGAAGAGGCATAGCCCCGCGAGCAGAAAGGCACCCAGCGCGAAGAAATCCAGACTGTCGCCGTCGCGGAACCAGCGGGCCAGCCGGTCGATGTTCAGCGCGTTGCAGACGACGAAGAGCGCGCTCGCGAAGACGAGCGTGAAGCGGATGTGCGAAAGCGCCATCGCGAAACTATAGCCCGCATTTTCAGGTGCTTGCCGCGTGTCGGAATTATTTCCATTGCGCGACGGAAATCGCGATTGATTTGCGCAGCGAGCGGCGTCTTACAGCGAACGCCGGCCCGATGTGGGTGTCGTGGGCGGGGGGCCCGAAGCCGCGATGCGCTACCTGAGACTGAGGCGAAGCCAGCTGATATTGGCCTGCTTTGCGACGTGTTCACTGCTGTTCATTGCGGTTCCCGCCATCGACATCGAGGTGTCGCGGCTCTTCTTCCATCGAGGCGCATTCGAAAGCCAGTCCTGGTGGCAGACACTGATGCGCGAAGGCATGGCCTGGTATCTCGGCATCTCCCTGGCCTCCGTCGTCGGCGTGTACGTCTACAACCGGCTCCATAAGAAGAAGGTGTGCGGCCTCGACGGCCGGAGGGTCGTCTACCTGTTTCTGGTCCTGATCATCGGCGCCGGCCTGATCGTCAACGTGATCCTCAAGGACAATTTCGGCCGCGCCCGCCCGCGCGACATCGCGGAATTCGGCGGCGTCCATGAATTCACCCCGCCCTTCGTCATCGCTGACGCCTGCCGCAAGAACTGCTCGTTCGCATCGGGTGAAGGCGCCGGCGGATTCTTCGCGCTCGCATTGGCATCCGCGCTGACGCGGCGGCGTGCTGCACTCGCCGCGGCCTTCGGATTCGGCGTGGTGGTGTCGCTGTCCCGCATCGCGTCGGGCGCGCACTTCCTCTCGGACACGGTCGTGTCGTTCTTCGTGATGCTCACGCTCGCGGACGTGCTGTATTACTTCATCGTGCTGAGCGGCGCGGAGCGCGCGGAAGTCAGGCTGCGAGGTTATTCGGCATTGCCAGCGCGGACTTGAGGCGGCCGGAGCCGCCCGGTGTTCCGGTAAACGCGCCATCCTGCCCCGCCAATCCATCGGTATGAGCGCTACCGTACAGATGCCGATCGTTGTTGTGCGCAGCCTACCTGCATGGGACAGGAGCATCTTTGATGACAGCAAAGAGGGGCGCCGGAAGGATTCTGTCGAAAATCGCCACGGGCATCGAAGGGTTCGACGAAATCAGCCTCGGCGGACTGCCGCGACAACCGCACGACGCTCGTCATGGGTGGGCCGGGCACGGGCAAGAGCGTGTTCGCGCTGCAAACCCTGGTGGGCGCCGCCCGCAAGCGCAAGCAAGCCGGGAATCTTCGTCGCGTTCGAAGAAAACATCGACGCGATCTTCGCCAATGCCGCGGCTTTCGACTGGGGCCTGCCCTCCCTGGCGCGCAAAGCGGCTGTTCTTCATGAACGCGCAACTCTCGCCTGCCTTCGTGACGAGCGGCGACTTCGATCTCGGCGGCATGCTGGCCATGCTCGAGGCAAAACAACTCGAAATCGGCGCGCAGTGGGTGGTGTTCGACGGAATCGACGTCCTGCTGTCGCTGCTGCGCACGCCGCGCGCCAAGATGCGCGAAATCTACCGCTTGCGCGACTGGCTGACGCGACGCGAGCTGACCGCCATCATCACGACGAAGATCGACGGCGAAGGCATGAGTGCCGACGCGGCCAACTACGGTTTCATGCAGTTCATGGTCGACTGCGTCGTGCGGTTCGATCGCCGCATGGAGCAGGGAATTCCGGTGCGCCGGCTCGAGATCTCGAAGTATCGCGGCTCGGCTTTCGCGCCTGGCGAATTCCCGCTGAGCTTCGGTCCGCACGGCATGGCGGTGGCGTCGCCCGGACCCACCGACGTTCCGCAGGAAGCCTCGACCGAGCGGGTTTCGACGGGCTTCGCAGGACTCGATCAAATGCTGGGCGGTGGCCTGTTCCGTGGCAGCAGCACGCTGATCACCGGCGCACCCGGCACCTCGAAGACCACTCTCGCGGGGCTGTTCGCCGAAAGCGCCTGCCGGCGCGGCGAACGCACGCTGTTCGTGAGCTTCGACGAGGGCGGCGAGCGCGTCCGGCGCAATCTCAAGTCGGTCGGCATTCACCTCGACGCGCACGTGAAGTCCGGCCTGTTGCAGATGTATTCGGGCCGCACCGATGCGGTGAACCCCGAAGAGCACCTGATCCGCATCGCCGCGCAGATGCGCCGAGCATCGACCGCGCTGCGTGGTCATCGATCCGTTGTCGGCCATTTCCAGGACCGGCGCACTCAGCTCCGCGCGCGCCATCGGCAACCGCCTCATCTACAAGCTGCGCGACCACCACATCACCGCGGTGATCACCGCGCTCGTCGAAGGCGACGACCCGCAGGCGGAAGCCACCGAGCTGCAGATCTCCACGATCGCCGACAGCTGGATCCAGTTGTCGTACCTGGTGTGTGGCGGCGAACGCAATCGCGCGCTCACCATCGTCAAGTCCCGCGGCACCCGGCACTCGAACCAGGTGCGCGAGCTGATCCTGAGCGATACCGGGCTCGCGCTTGCGGATGTGTATTCCTCGGGCGGCGAAGTGCTGATGGGCACGCTGCGCTGGGAAAAGGAAGCCGAGGAAGAATCGCGCGCGCTGCTGCGGGAAACGGAATCCGCGCACAAGCGCCGTGAGCTGCAGTTTGCCGAGGCGGATACCTCCGCGCGCATCGCGGCCCTGCAACTCGATCTCGAGAGGCACCGCGCCGCCCTCGCCCTCTACACGCGCGACGATGCGGCGCGGCACGTTTCGTCCGGCGAACGGCAGACCGAGGTGCGCAGACTGCGTGGCGCGAATGGAACCGACATCGCGGCCCCCGCCGCCGGACGCCGGGCGGCACGCTCCGCGGCGAAATCCCGCCGGAACGGCGATGGCCAGGAGCGAGAACGTCGTGGCCAGTAAACGAATCAAGAAGGTCGCGGCCGAAGACGCGGACGTCACGGTCGTGGTGATGCGGCTGTACGTCGCGGGCCGGGCGCCCAACTCCGTCAAGGCGATCGCCAATCTCGAAGCGATCTGCCGACAGCACTTGAAGGACGGCTACAAGCTGGAAATCGTCGACGTCTGCGAGCATCCGCGGCGCGCGCTCGACGACGGCATTCTCGTGACTCCCAGCCTCGCCAAACTGTCGCCATCACCCGGCGCCAATGTCATCGGCAATCTCAGTGATACCAGCAGTGTTCTGGCCGCGCTGGGCCTGCAACCGGCGGCGTCGGCGTGATCGACGCACCGGGATCCACCAACCCGCTGCTCGCAGCAGACAAAACGGAGGCGGCATTCAAGGCCTGGCTGCGCCGGCTGGTCACGGGCGCCGCCGAGCTCCAGGCGTTCGATGCGGGCGAGATCGACGCGGTCATGGATCGCGACAGCGGTCAGCGCCCTCTGCTGCCCGAAGCGCAAAGGGCGCTGCACGACTCGAATCGCATCGTGCTCGGCGCGCTCGACGCGCTGCCCGGAGAAGTCTGCGTCCTCGACGCGAGCGGCATCGTCGTCATGGCTAACAAGGCGTGGCGCGTCTCCGGTGCGGCGCATGCGCGCGCCGGCCTCGATGTGCGGGCGGGCGAGAACTTCTTCGCCGCCTGCCGCGACGCACCCGAAAGCGAGCGCGCACACGCGGATGCCGTGGCCGCTGGACTGCGCAAGGTCCTGGACGGCATGCGCCAATCGTTGCGTCTCCGGTATGTCTGCGCATCACCGCGCGAGCACCGGTGTTCACGCTGACCATCGCGGCGCCTCCGTTCAGGGTCCGGTGAACGCGCTGCTGACTCGCGAATGGCACGGCGAACCCGAGCCAGCCGGAAAGCCAGGGCGAGGCACGAAGGGAAAACCGGGCCGCAGCGCCGCGGCAGCGCACGGCGGGGCGGAAAACCGCCTGCTGGCAGCACTGCCTCCGAAGATCTACGCGCAGCTCGCGGGCGATCTCGAGCCGGTCACGCTCACCTACGGCGAAGTGCTGTACGAACCGGGCGAGCCGCATGCGCGACGTCTACTTTCCGGGCAACTGCCTGGTATCGCTGCTGACCCTGGTCGAAGGTCAACGCGCGCTCGAAGTCGGACTGGTCGGCCGCGAAGGCATGATCGGCGCGCGCCTTGCCCTGGGTGCCGCCACGGTCATCGGTGCGCGCCCTGGTGCAGGGCACCGGCACCGCGATGCGGATGAACTGCAGCGCGCTTCCTGCGCGAGTTTCGCCGCAGCCAGGCGCTGCAACGCGCGCTGTTGAAGTTCACCGACTCAGCTGATGCTCCAGATCAGCCAGACCGCGGCCTGCAATCGCTTCCACGTCATGGAAGCGCGCCTGGCGCGCTGGCTGCTGATGACCGCCGAGCGCATGCGCTCGCCGGAATTTCACCTGACTCATGAATTTCTCGCCGACATGCTGGGCGTGCGCCGCGAAGGAGTGACGGTCGCCGCGAGCGCGCTGCAGCGCCGGGGAATCATCCGGTATCGGCGCGGAAACATCACCATCCTCGACCAGCCAGGCCTCGAGGCCGCGAGCTGTTCGTGTTACCAGCAGGTGCGGATCATGGACTCGGTGGAACGCTGATCAAACCGGCGGCAGCCCCGGTCCGCTTGCGTTCGCGCCGGCGCGCATGCAGCAGCGGCTCGGTGTATCCGTTCGGCTGTTCGGCGCCCTTGAACACCAGGTCGCAGGCCGCCTGGAAAGCCAGCGAGCGATCGAACCCGGGCGACATCGGCGTATAGGACGGATCGTCCGCATTCTGCCGGTCGACGACCTTCGCCATCCGCTCGAGAGCCGCCATCACCTCGTCACGCGTGGCGACGCCGTGCAGCAGCCAGTTGGCGATGTGCTGGCTGGAGATGCGCAGGGTCGCGCGGTCTTCCATCAGCCCGACATCATGGATGTCCGGCACTTTCGAACAACCGATTCCCTGGTCGATCCAGCGCACCACGTAGCCGAGAATGCCCTGCGCGTTGTTCTCGAGCTCTTCGCGCTTCTGCGATTCGCTCCAGTTCGACGGCCGGCGCGAGCGGCGGCGTCAGGATGTCCTGCAGGCGGGCGCGCGGCCGCGACGACAGCTCGCGCTGCCGGGAAGGCACATCCACCTGGTGGTAGTGCAACGCGTGCAGCGTCGCGGCGGTGGGACTGGGAACCCAGGCCGTGTTGGCGCCCGATTTCGGATGCGCGATTTTCGTCTCGAGCATCTCCGCCATCCGGTCGGGCATCGCCCACATTCCCTTGCCGATCTGCGCGCGGCCGGCGAGTCCGCAGGCCAGGCCCACGTCGACATTGCGATCTTCGTAAGCCCTGAGCCAGGCGGCGGTACGGATCTCGCCCTTGCGCAGGACCGCGCCCGCCTGCATGGCGGTGTGGATCTCATCCCCGGTGCGATCGAGGAAACCCGTGTTGATGAAGATGATGCGATCCCGGACCGCGCGGATGCATTCCTTCAGGTTGACCGTGGTGCGCCGCTCCTCGTCCATCACGCCGATCTTCATCGTGTGCCGCGGCAGCCCTAACAGGTCTTCGACGCGGTCGAACAGCGTGTTCGCGAAGGCGGCTTCGTCGGGCCCGTGCATTTTCGGCTTGACGATGTAAACCGAGCCGGCGCGACTGTTGCGGTACTGCCCTGCCCCCTCGAGATCGAACATCGCGATCATGGCGGTGACCGCGGCATCCAGGATTCCTTCCGGCGCTTCCCGGCCCTGGTGCAGGATGAGATCACTCGTCATCAGGTGACCGACGTTGCGAATCAACATCAGGCTGCGGCCGGGAACCTGCACGCTGCCGCCCGCGGGCGCCTGGTAGACGCGATCCGCATTGAGCTTGCGGTCGACGTGCCCGCTGCCCTTGGCAAACCGCGCCGTCAGATCGCCGCGCATCAGCCCCAGCCAGTTGCGATACACGGCCACCTTGTCAGCGCTGTCGACCGCGGCGATCGAGTCCTCGAGATCCATGATCGTGGTCAGGGCGGACTCGAGCTGCACATCGGCGATGCCAGCCGCGTCGTCGCGACCGATCGGGTGCGCGCGATCGATTCGCACCTCGATGTGCAGGCCCCGGTGTTCGAACAACAGCGCGGCCGGCGCGCTCTGCGCGCCCAGGAATCCCTTGAGCTGCGCCGGGCTGGCGAGCGGCGTGCGGGCGCCATTTCGCATCGCCACCTGCAACGCACCGTCCGACAGCGTGTAACCGGTCGCGTCCCGATGACTGCCCGACGCGAGCGGCACGGCCTGATCCAGCACGGCGCGCACGCGCTCGATCACCTCGCGGCCGCGGACCGGGTTGTAACTTCCGCCGCGCGCGAGATCCCCGGTTTCCGCGATGACATCGGTGCCGTAGAACGCATCGTAGAGACTGCCCCAGCGGGCGTTCGCGGCATTGAGCGCGTAACGCGCGTTGCTGAGCGGCACGACCAGTTGGGGACCGGCGAGCTGCGCGATTTCGGCGTCGACATTGCGCGTGCCGATGTGGAAGTCCGGCCCCTCGGGTACCAGGTAGCCGCATCGCAGGAGATGAGCTTCATGCGCTGCGACGTCGAACGGTTGCCCGCGCCGCGCGCGATGCCACTCGTCGATTTCCCGCTGCAACTCGTCGCGCCGGGCGAGCAGCGCCGCGTTGACGGGCACGAGCTCGTCCAGCAGCGTCGCGAACCCGTTCCAGAAGCCCGTGGCGTCGAGCCCCAACGCCGGAGCAAGCTCCGATTCGATCAGCTGGATGAGCTCCGGGGATACCTGCAATCCGGCGCGCGCACAGTAGTGGGTATTCATGATGACGTTCAGTGACAGGGTTGAGCGGAACGCGGGCAGTGGTTGCTGCGCGAGCAGATCGTCGTGGCTTCGTGAGACAACGCGTCGCCGATCCAGCCGATGTTGAGGACTTTCGAGACGGTGTGCAGCGCCTGCTTGGTCTCCACGGGGATCGCCGCGTCACCACCGCCCTTGCGGCAGGCATCCGCCACGGCCTGGACCAGCGCCACTTCATCGAATCCCTGCGCCGACAAAGCCGGCGACAGGTCGACGCCCACCGACAGGACGTGCGAAACCGCCGCGGCATCCTTGGTCAACATCGAGTGGCAGCAATACATCCGCGTGTGTTCGCCGTCCGGCATGATGGAAATCTGCGACCGGGGCTTGTGCGGAGTCTTTGAAACGGTGCCCGGATTGCGCAGCAGGCGGAACACCGCCCAGCGCGGGCAAGGATCGGGAACCACGCTCATGTTGCCCCACGGCAGCGGGATGCCATTGGCGCGATACACCGCGCGCAGGAACCCGGGCGCGTAGGCATCGAAGAAATGCCAGTGACGGTACGGCGACACGGAGGTCATCCGCCGCATCATCACCGCCGACGTCACGCCGAGGCGCGCGCCGGATTCGACCGAGTGCGCCTCGCGGATGAGAAAGCGGCGAAACGGCGCGCGCGGACACATCAACGCGGCCGCGAAGAAACTGCACTCGAAGTCACGCCAGGCGTAGAGCACGTCCTGCGGACCCATGCTGGTGCCGCCGGCCGCCGCCTCCGCGACCTCGTTCCACGTCGCTTCGTGCGGCGAGATGAGCCCGTCGCCGCTGTGCATGATGCGATGGCCGGCGAAGAACGCGAGCTCGTACTTGAGCCGCGGTTCCTGCGACTTCAGTCGCTTGTTGACCCACACCGTGTTGGGCGCCTCGAAGCGGGAACGCACCATCGCGCGCGACTTGTCGTGGCCCTCGAACCAGCGCACCTGGAGCCCGAGGTGCTTGCAGATGGCCAGCAGTTCCTGCACGGACAGCGGCATCCGGCGGTCGCCGACCTGCTCCGCCGCGCGCTCGATGTCGGGGAAGTCGTTGTGGCGGGTTTCCTGCCAGACACGGATCAGCAATTGCGCGAACTGCTTGCCCGTGGTCGCGGTCTGGCTCAGCAGCTCCGGCAGCGCGATCTGCAGCAGGTCGTGCGAGAACAGGAACCCCGGCTCGAGCGGCATCGCCGCCAGCCCGCCGCGGGCGCGCGACTTCGGTTCCGGCGCGAGCTCGGTGTTCTGGTCCAGGAACCATCCGGAAGGTTTGCCGAAGATTCCCGCCAGCAGTCCCAGCATGTCGCCGGAAGGCACGCGCTGGCCGTTCTCGATCATGCTGAGGTAGGAAACGGAAGGCGCGGACGCCGCATCGATCTGCACGCAGCGCGCCGAGAGCTCCTCGAGCGTCAGCCCGTTGCGCTTGCGCAGCGTGCGCAGCTTCGCGCCGAGGAAATGACCTTGTCGGACTAATGCACCCATGTTGTGAAATTCACATTGTGAAGTTTTTGATGTGAAAATCCGGCCTCGAAACACTCTACTCTGTGGCCGCACGACGCAGCAAGCACCAATCAACTTCCACGGAGCCCGCACATGTCCCCTTCGTCATCCAATGGCGCCGCCCAGCAGTTCCGCCTCGACACCGAATGGAGCACGCAACCGCGCTGGCGCGGCATCGAGCGCCCCTACTCGGCGGCCGACGTCGTGCGACTGCGCGGCACGGTGCACGTCGAACATTCGCTGGCGCGCCTGGGGGCCGAGAAATTCTGGAAGCTGCTGCACGAGGAACCGGTGGTCGGCGGCCTCGGCTGCGTCACCGGCAACCAGGCCGTGCAGGCGGTGCAGTCCGGGCTCAAGGCTATCTACTGCTCCGGCTGGCAGGTCGCCGGAGACGGCAACAGCGCCGGCGAGATGTATCCGGACCAGAGCCTCTACCCGGTCGACTCCGTGCCGAAGATGATCGAGCGCATCAACAATGCGCTGCTGCGCACGGACCAGATCCACGCCCTCGATGGCGAGAGCGCCATCGACTGGCTCGCGCCCATCATCGCGGATGCCGAGGCGGGCTTCGGCGGCAACCTGAACGCCTTCGAGCTCACCAAGGCGATGATTCGCGCCGGCGCGGCCGGCGTGCATTTCGAGGATCAGCTCTCCTCCGCCAAGAAGTGCGGGCACATGGGAGGCAAGGTGCTCGTGCCCACCGACGAAGCCATCAACAAGCTGGTGGCGGCCCGGCTCGCCGCCGACGTGTCCGGTGTGCCGACTCTCGTGATCGCGCGCACCGACGCCGAGGCCGCGAACCTGCTGACCTCCGACCACGACGAGCGCGACCGGCCGTTCCTCACCGGACAGCGGAGCCCTGAAGGATTCTTCCACGTGAAGAACGGACTCGAGCAGGCGATTGCCCGCGGCCTGGCCTACGCTCCGTACGCCGACCTGATCTGGTGCGAAACCGCCAAGCCCGACTTCGAGGAAGCGCGCCGCTTCGCGAAGGGCATCCATGCCCGCTACCCCGGCAAACTGCTGGCCTACAACTGTTCACCGTCCTTCAACTGGGAATCGAAACTGAGCGCCGCGGAAATGCAGAGCTGGCGCGAGCGGCTTGCGGCGCTGGGATACCGCTTCCAGTTCATCACGCTCGCGGGATGGCACGCGCTCAACCTTTCGATGTTCGAGCTGGCCTCCGCGTATCGCGCCGAGGGCATGCTCGGTTATTCCAGGCTCCAGCAACGCGAGTTCGCACGCGAAGCGGATGGGTATCGCGCCACACGCCACCAGGCCTTCGTCGGCACCGGCTACTTCGATGCGGTGCAGACGGCCATCACGTCGGGCCAATTCTCGACGGGCGCCATGCAAGGCAGCACCGAGCAGGCACAGTTTCATGTCAGCCGCGCTTGACGGTCACGCCATCGCCGCCTGCCCGCCGCCGCTCGCCCTCTTCGCCCGCGCGACGCCGGAAGAACTGGCCACCGGGCTGCGGCTGCGCTTCGAAAACTACAACGAGGAATTCGCGAACATCACGCGCCGCGCGGCGCGCCATTTCCAGGCGCGGGACTGGTCCGCCGCGCGGGCCGACGCCGTGCAGCGCATCGAGCTGTACGAACGGCACGTCAGCCGCGCGATCGAAGCCCTGCGCCGCGAGCTTGGTGCGTCGATCCATGAGCGGGCCTCGTGGGTCGAGGTGAAGCGGCGGTTCGCGTTGCAGATCGCCAGCCTTCCGGACAGCGACTTCTACCGGACTTTCCTCAATTCCATCACGCGCGACGTCTTCGGCACGATCGGCGTGGATGAGGAGATCGAGTTCACCGCCACCGCCGCGGGCCGCGCCTCCGGCAGCGTGCCCATTCGCGTCCACCCGGTTGGCGATTCGTTGCAGCGTGCCGTGAGCGAGCTGCTGACGGATCTGCCCTTTGCCGATCTGTTCACCGACGTCGAGTGCCTCTCGCGCGACATCTGCCGCGAATTGACGCCGCACTTCGACACCCGGCGGCAAAGCGCCGCGCCGCAACTGGTCGAAGTCATCGATGCACCGTTCTATCGCGGCGACACCGCGGCCGTCGTCGGCCGCATGATCGGCGATGGCAGCATCACGCCGTTCGTCATCGTGTTCCGCCATGCCGCCGATGGCCTGAAGATCGACTCGGTGCTGCTCGCCCGCAGCGACATCAGCTCGCTGTTCGGATTCACGCGCTCCTATTTTCACGTCGACCTGCCGGTGGTCAGCGCGGCGGTGTCGCTGCTGCGCACCTTCATGCCCGGCAAACCCGTGGACGAGCTCTATACGATTCTCGGGCGCGCCAAGCAGGGCAAGACCGAGCGCTACTACGCGCTCCGGCGCCACCTCGACCAGTCCTTCGATGTGTTCGTGCACGCGCCCGGGCAGCGCGGACTGGTGATGGTCGTGTTCACGCTGCCCTCGCACGATCTCGTGTTCAAGGTGATCCGCGACCGTTTCGGGCCACCGAAGAACACCACGCGCGAAGAGGTCATGGGGAAGTACAAGTGGGTCTTCGAGCACGATCGCGTCGGCCGGCTGGTCGATGCCCAGGAGTACAAGCAACTGAGACTGCCCATGGCGCGCTTCATGCCGGCGCTGCTCCAGGAATTGCTGAACGAGTGCGGCAGCGTGTGCCGCATCGACGGCGACGATGTGATCGTCGGGCACTGCTACATCGAGCGCCGGCTCCGGCCGCTGGACCTGTTCCTGCGCGATGCGGATTCCGCCGCCGCCGAACGCGCGCTGCTCGATTTCGGCGACGCCTTGCGCGAGCTCGCCGGCAACGACGTCTTTCCGGGAGACCTGCTGCTCAAGAACTTCGGCGTCACGAGCCAGGGAAAGGTCGTGTTCTACGACTACGACGAGGTGACTTCGCTGCGCCAATGCAATTTCCGCGAATTGCCGACCGCGAGCAGCGAGGAAGAGGAGTTCAGCGCGGAGCCGTGGTTTTTCGTCGGTCCCGACGACATCTTCCCCGAGCAATGGCTGCCGTTCCTGGGAATTCCGCCGGAGCTGCTCGATTCGTTCAAGGCCCGCCACGGCGAGCTGCTCGCACCGCACTGGTGGCGCAGCCAGCTGGGTGGATCCCCGGGAACCTAGCACGCAAGCTGTACAATGCCGTGTGGACCTCGTTGGCCATCCCGACATAGCCATACAACGACTGACGATCGGCGCAGAGCGCGCCCCGCTGCTGCTCATCGACAATCTGGTCGCAGACGCGGACCAACTCGTGGAGCTCGCCGCCCGCAAGATGTACGGCGACGACGGAACCCACTTCCCCGGAATTCGCGCCAAGGCGCCATTGAGCTATCAACGGTTCGTGCTCGATCGACTGGGTGCGCTCTTCGGCGAGGTATTCGGACTGCAGGCGGGAAAGCTGGCTTTCACGACCTGCCACTTCTCGCTCGTGACCACGCCCCAGGAGAAGATTTCGCCCCTGCAATGCATCCCGCACATCGACTCGGCCTTCGGCCGGGAGCTGGCCTTCATCCACTATCTATTCAAACGTGACCTTGGCGGCACGGCCTTCTACCGGCACCGGCACACGGGATTCGAAGTGATCACCGAGGAGCGCGAGGCCGAATATTACCGGTGCGTGGCGGCGGAAATGAACGGACCGAACCGGCCACCGCGTCGTTACATCGATGCCAGCACCGCGCTCTTCGAACAGGTCCGCAGCGAGGCGGGTGTTTTCAATCGCATGCTGGTGTACCGCCGCAACTCGTTGCACTGCGGCGTCTTCGTGCTGCCGCAGGCGATCGATCCGAACCCGCGCACCGGCCGGCTGAGCCTCAACGGTTTCCTCGAGTGATCAGCCGTGCAGATTCGCCAGCAACGCGGCGATCTTGATCGTGGCGAAATTGGAAAAGGTGTCCGAGACGGCGTACGGCAGAATGATCATGTCCCGATGCCGCAATGCGCCGCAGGTGTACACCACGTTGGGCACGTAACCTTCCCGCTCGGTGGGTTCCGGCCGCACCAGGGGCTCGCGCGAGCGCGCGAGCACTTTCGACGGATCGGCCTTGTCGAGCAGAACGGCGCCGATCGAATACTTGCGCACCGGCCCGACGCCGTGCGTCAGGAGCAGCCACCCCTCGTCGAGCTCGATCGGCGCGCCGCAGTTGCCGATCTGCACGAACTCCCAGGGAAATTGCGGCTTGAGGATGGCGCGGCCGCCCTCCCAGTGATAGAGGTCATCTGAATAGATGAGATAGAGGTTCTCGTTGTCCTGCCGGCCGATCATGGCGTACTGGCCATTCGAGCTTGCGCGGAAACAGCCCCATGCCCTTGTTCTGCGCCGCCGCTCCGCGCAGCGGTGACAGTCGGAACGACAGGAAGTCGCGCGTTTCCAGCAGTTCCGAGCGGATGGCCTTGCCGCTATAGGCCGTGTAAGTCGCGTAGTAGATTTTCTCGCGGGCCCGCGAACTGCACGAAGCGCGCATCTTCGATTCCATTCGACTGGGATGCGGTCACCGGAAAAATCACGCGCTCGCTGATGTGCTGCTCCGGGCTGAAGCTCAACTCCACGATTTCGCCGTCCGCGTGCGGCGTGCGCTGGTCCACTTTCGGGATCGAGGCCAGTCGCACGGTCGGATCTATGCTCACTGCGCCGTCCGCGGCAATCGAACCCGACCTGAATGTGAGAGACGACACGTGACCCTCGCCCACCGCACGCAGGCTCAGCACGAAGCGCATGCCACCCGCGGGCGCGCCGGTCTGGTCCGGATGCGCCACGATGCTGGGATTGAACAGCGCCGCCGCCTCGAATGAGTATTCGTGCAGGAAATAGGCGCCCAGCAGTCGTCGCTGCTCCTTGCTGAAGCTCACGTGCTCGACCAATGCCTCTTCCATTTCATCGGCTCGCGCCTCGAAGGTGTCGAGCAGGTTGCGATGACGACCCTGGAAATTCTCGAGCACCTCCGCGAGGTGCAGGGTCAACCGACGCCGGATCGAGCGACAGGACCCGGTCGACGATGTGGTTGGCGCGCGACTTGTCGGTGGGATTGAAGTCGCGTGGCTCGGTCGCTGGTTTGAAGGGACGCACGACCACACGCGACGGATCGGGCCGCAGATACAGGGCCTGCCGATTGAGAAACGGGGTTTGCGACAAGGATTTCTCTCAGTGGGTGGTCGACGTGCTTGGCGCATCCAGGCGCGTTTCACGAACCACTTTCGGCTTCAACGCGGGGTTCCCCACGCGATACAACTCGCGAATCTCGATGAGTGCCAGGAGCCAGGAGATGACGGACTCGGCGCCCCGATTCTCGTTGGCGCGATCGGGATGGAGACCATCGCTGCAGCTCCCGGTTTCGACATCCACCAGTGGAATCGAAAGGTCGTTGCGGCCGAGAAACCAGCTGAATGCCCGCAAGTGCATCGGCTCTCCACCTGGGATCGGAATCGGCACGCCAGGCCGCGCGGCACGCAGAAATGGTCGCCGTGGCTTCCAGCGGTTGTTGATCGAACGGCCGCGGCGCGCGCAACTCCTCGCCGAAACTCTGGGAACCGACGGGACGGAAGCAGCCGGATGGCGTCGTCTGCAGCGTCATGAGCCAACGCAAGCGCACGCAACCCGGCGGCGACGCAGGAGGGATCGCTGGGTGGCGATGCCCGTGACGATCAGCGCCTGCGGCATTCTCGCGTTCTCGTACGCGAGGCTCTTCTCGAACCACACCCAGTCCCGCGTCTCCATCGATGCCAGGCTCGACATCAGCTTCTCCGCCAGGCGGAGACGCAGATTCGAAACGATGGGGATTCGCCTCCGCGGCCTTGATGTACGCATCCAGGCCGAGCAATGCGAAATGCCCACGCGCGGGGTGAGACGAATGCCTCGGCGGCCGGCACGGCTTCCAGGAACAGCGCGTTCGCCCAGCGTCGACGCGCGGGGCTGGCGTCGCCGCGCGCGCATTCGCCCAGGGCCCAGAGAGACCGGCCATGACTGTCCTCGGAGCCGATGTCTTCGAGCCAGCGCCGGTCGAAGCTCATGAAATTGCGAAACCGCTTGCGATCGCCGTTCCAGGCATGCTGAACGAAGGCGGCGAAACGCACGGACAGCGCTTCGGATCATGGACTGTTCACCCGGCACGTTGAGCGCGCTGGACAGCAGCAAGGCGCGAGCATTGTCGTCGACGACAATAGCCGTGCCGGCGATCAGGCACGGAATGGATCGCATGCTGGAGCAATCCGGTGTCATCGCACATGAGCTGGAAATGTCCGAGATTCACGCAGCGGCGGCGGGTTGGTGATCAAGCGGCGCGACTTTCGTTGCGCGACTGCATTGGCCGCGAGGCGCGTCACGCGCGGACTTTCTCGAACACGGAGGTGTAGCTGGCGGCGGTCCGCTCCCAGGTCATGGAGCGGCTGCTCTCATAGGCACGCTTGCGAATTCGATTCGCGGCGCAGATCGTCGGTCAGCAGTCCGGCGATCTCCGTGCCGATGGCTGCTACGTCATTGAAGGGAACCAGCACGCCGCGCCCATCACCCAGCAATTCGCGTGCGTGCCAGTACGGCGTCGATACCACGGCCTTGCCCATGCCGAAGCTGTAAGCCAGCGTGCCGGACGTCATCTGGCTCTCGTTGAGATACGGCGTGACGTACACATCGCACATCGAGATGAAATCGAGCAGCGTCGGCTTGTCGACGAATCGATCGAGGAACACGACGTGCTTTTCGACGCCGCGCTCCCGCACTCGCTCGACCAGGCTCTCGCGATACGCCTCACCCTGATCGCGCACCAGGTTGGGATGCGTGGCGCCGAGCACCACGTAGACGGCATCCGGCTTCCTGATCCAGGATCTCGGGCATCGCATCGATCATGACTTCGATGCCCTTGTTCTTGGAGAGCAGGCCGAAGGTCAGGATCGTCGACTTGCCGGCGAAGCCGAGCCTCGACTTTCGCCGCGCTCGGGATCCGACGTAGGGTGCGTCGGGAATTCCGTGCGGAATGACTTCGATCTTCTCGGCCGGTACGGCGTAGTCGGAGCGCAGCAGCTCCCGGCCCTTCTCGGCCATGACGACGACTTTGGCGGACAGCGCGACGATGTCGTTGAGCACCCGTCGCTGCGCCGGCGAAGGCTCCGACAGCACCGTGTGAAGCGTGGTGACGATCGGCATGTTCAAGCGCGACAGCAGCGTGCAGCACATGCGCGCCAGCCTCGCCGCCGAAAATGCCGAACTCGTGCTGCAGGCAGACGGCATCGAACGTGCCGGCATTCAGCGCGTCCGCAGCGCGCAGCGTAGTCCTCCAGGCTTCTCATCCTGAATCTGCATGCGAACGACCGGCGGGTATGCGTACGACTGATCGCGATCGGTCATCGCGACGATCGTGGCTTCGCGTACCGGGACGGGACGCCGCGACCGCCAGCTGCAGATCGCTGGTGAATGTTGCGATTCCACAGCGACGCGGCAGCGAGTTTCCGATGAACGCTATTCGGAGCGGTGGAGTCATCGTCGAACCTCGGGGCGTTGGACGAACGCCCCGTCAGGTACGAGCACGCACAGGCGCAATTACATCGGCGTGCCGCGGGTCAACGCAGCTGGTTGATTTGCCGCTTCAGGGCCGCAACGTGCGTTCGCAATGCCGCGTTCTCGGTGCTCGCGGAATGCAGGCGAATGCCCAGAAAGCCGGACAACACGAGCAGAACGGCCAACATCACCGTCAGCATGGCGCGCTCGATATGCGGCAGCCGTCATGCCAACGGGATTTCATCAATATCTCGAGCCTCGGCCGCCGCCGCCCCCGCCCCCGCCGCCTCGGTAACCGCCACCGCCACCACCGCCACCGCCGCCGCGCGGACGATCCTGCGCTTCGTTGACTTTCAGCGGACGACCGCCGAAGTCCGCGCCGTTCAACGCCTGCATGGCCTTCGCAGCATCGGCACTCGACATTTCAATGAATCCGAATCCACGTGGCTTGCCGGTTTCCCGGTCCATCACCAGCGAAAGCGATTCGACGGCACCGTGAGCCGCGAAGAGGGAACGCAAGGAGTCCTCGGTCGCGGAAAAGGGCAGATTGCCAACGTAGAGTTTGGTCACTTCAGATACTCGCAGTGGATGTAAACATTGGTTGAATGCCTGCGGGAGCGCGCACTTACGGCAGACAAAGAGACGATTACGGAAGTCGCAAGCTACTCCGTTTGATGCGTGCGCGTGTGACTTTCGAATCGGTGGGTCCGCCGATTGCGGCGAAACGGAAGGTTGCAAGGTAGGAATCCATACCTGCGGCTTATCGCCATGTTTTCTAACGAGATTCGCATGCTTTGCGCGGCCTCTTCCCTTGGGGCAATTGCCGATTCCCGACGACACGCGCGACAGTGTCCGCCCGTCCGCCGGAGAGTCTTCACATGACGAGCCAGAACAACCGACGCATCGTGCTTGCGTCACGGCCGAAAGGAACTCCGGCTCCGGAGGATTTCCGCCTCGAGCAGTCGCCGGTGCCCGCTTCCGAATCCGGCGGCGTATTGCTGCGGACGCTCTATCTATCTCTGGATCCTTACATGCGCGGCATGATGAACGAGCGCGCGCCCGCGTATACGCGTTCCATCGCGATCGACGAAGTCATGCCGGGCGGCACCGTCAATCGCGTCATCTCCTCCGGCAACCCACGGTTCAAGGCCGGCGACCTGGTACTCGGCAACGCCGGTTGGCAGGAATTCTCCGTGAGCGATGGAAAGGATCTGATACCGCTCGGCGCACTCGAACAACCTTCACGCGCGCTCGGAGTCTTCGGCATGCCCTCGTTCACGGCCTACGTGGGCTTGCTGGACATCGGGCAGCCGAAGCCCGGCGAAACGGTGGTCGTTGCCGCCGCCACCGGCGCGGTGGGTTCGGTCGTCGGACAGATCGCGAAGCTCAAGGGCGCGCGCGTGGTCGGCATCGCCGGTGGAGCGCGAGAAGTGCCGGTACGCGGTCGAGCAGCTCGGCTTCGACCTGTGCCTCGATCATCGCGAGCCGGATCTCGGCCAGCGTCTCGCGACCGCCTGCCCCAAGGGCATCGACGTGTATTTCGAGAATGTCGGCGGTGCCGTGTTCGACGCGGTGTTGCCCCGCCTCAACGTCGGTGCACGCATTCCGCTGTGCGGTTTCGTCGCCAGCTACAACGACGAGAACCTGCCGCCGGGCCCGAATCGCGTACCGCTGCTGCAACGGGTGCTGCTGGAGAAGCGCATCCGCCTGCAGGGCTTCATCATCCTCGATCACTACGCGACGCGGCTCGAGGCATTTCGCCGCGACATGACCGGATGGGTGGCGCAGGGCCAGGTGAAACTGCGCGAAGACGTGGTCGACGGACTTGCGAATGCACCGGCCGCATTCATCGGGCTGCTCGAGGGGAAGAATTTCGGAAAGCTGGTCGTCAGGCTGGCGGATGGCGGCAGCTGACTTCGCACCGGCTACTTCTTGACCGTTTCCTGCTTCGTCAGGAAGGCGATGAGCGCCTTGAGTTTCGCTTCGTCGAGATCGCTCGGAACGAAAGGCGGCATCGACCTCAACCCGTGTCGCACGATGAACTCGATGTATTCCGGCGCCAGGTCCGTGCGCTGGGTCAGCAACCCCTTCTCCACGCCACGTGTCCGGCTCAACTGCACCGTGCCCGGTGCTTCGCGAGAGCCGTGGCAGTGAGAACAGTAGAGCTCGAAGATTTCCTTGCCTTTCAGCTCCCCGCTCGTCGCAGGTCTGGCCGCGCCGGCAAGGGCGAACGCTCCGATCAGCAGCAAGGCCAGGTGCTTCATGGCTGCTTGCCCTCACGCAGGTGTTTCGGCCAGATGCCGGACTTGCCCGGCGACAGGATTCCGTTCGGGTCGAGCGCATCCTTGATCGTCTGGTTCATCTTCATCAACGCGTTGTTGTTCCAGTTGTACGTGCCGGCGATCATGTCCATGTAGTGAATGTGGGTTCGGTACTCGCCGTAGCCCTCCGCCGCAGCTTCCCGCACCAGGATGCCGAACAGTTTGTCGAGCTTCTGTCGTTGCTGCGGATCGGTCTGGTCGTAAACGATGACGGTCACGTGATGCAACTCACGGAAGCCGATCGCCATGAGTCCCGAGTAGTCGAACCCGAACTCGCGCACGCGACTGCTGACCATGCGGAATTGCTTGAGCGCGTCCTCGCCGGTGGTCGGCGACACCGGCGAGAAGCCGACGTGGCCGCCGCCGCCGTCCCAGTTCAGAAACCCGAACTCCGTCAGCTTGGGAACGCCCTTCATCGTCTCGGCGCGATGGAGCAGGATGTCCGGGCTGCGCTTGCGTTCCTGGGGGGTGTAGAACTTCGCGCCCGGAATCTTCGAGAACGAATCGCGGATCGCGGTCCACAGCGCGTCGGTGACCGGCGGCGGGCCGTACAACGCGCCGCAGAAATTCCACATGCCGATCTCCTGGTCGGCCATGATTTTTTTCGCGACGCTGTCCGAGATGGGCCCCTTGTCGGAGGTGTATTGGCTTTTCGTCGCAAAGATGGACGCATCCAGCACGAGGCTGCGAATCGTCGCGGCATTCTGGATGACCTGATTGAGCCGCAGGGGCCGCACGATTTCGACGATCTGCTCGATGTCCTCTTCGCGCGGGAAGGTGATCATGTACGGGCGATAGCCCGGGGGCTCCGGCATGAGCCAGATGCCCATCTTCGTCACGATGCCGAAGTTGGACTGAGAGAAGATGCCATCCACGTATGGACCGAAGCCGTACTTGAAGAGCTGCCAGGTGTTGTTACCCGGTACGGCGCCCATGCCCGTTCTAACCACCTCGCCGTTCGCCAGCACCACTTCCATTCCGCATTGCACGCCGAAGTGATCGCCATACGGCGTGTAGCCCACGCCGTGATCGAGCGCGTTTCCCATGACGCTGCCCCAGCCGGGATCGGGCACGTCCAGCCACAACTTCATCCCGCGGTCCTGGATGTACTTGTAGAGATCGAAGTAGCTGACGCCGGGCTCGACGAGCGCATACCCGAATTTTTCGTTGACCTCGAGGATGCGATTCATGCGGCTGAGATCGAGCACCACCGAGCCGGACAGCACGGGCGCCGCGCCGCCGTAGGCGAAGTTCTTGCCGCGCGAGACGGTCCACAGCGGGACGCGGAACTCATTCGCGACCTTGACGATCTCCTGCACCTGCTCGGTCGACTCCGGAGAGACCGCGGCGCGCGCCTTGTAGCGGGTGTCGTCGTTGGAGATCGTGTACGGATCGTGGTAACTCGCGACCGCGTTGCCGGAAAAGACCCAGTCCTTGCCGACGATTTTCCGGAACCGCTCCAGGGCGTCGGCCATCCGCTCTTCGGTCACGCGTGGCGGCAGGGTTCAGCCATGGAATCGTCCTGCACTGGTTCTGATTCCGAGTTTGGGCGTGGTACGCATGGTCCACAGCACGAGATTCTGGTCGAGACGGGAGACTTGCATGTCCACGTCGGCCCGCTCGCCGACGAGGATCGGCGCGCAAAACCGGAACGATTCCGTCGTGACGCCGCGTAACCACAGTGGCGCGCACGAGGTGCGCGATCGAGCACGTCGCTCCACGGAGTGATGTCGCCCTGGACCGCGACCGCTCCGATCGAAACGGGCCATGAGGCCGCGATGCGCCGGGCGCTTTCGAACCGTTCGTCGAAGAACGCGTAGCCGTCACGCGAAACCGGGACGCAGCCAGGGCCGGCAGGCACGGCCATTCCAGCGCGGCAGACGCCAACAACGTTGCAGCGGACCTGCTGATGAAGTGCCTTCTCTTTATCGCGTCCAAGAGGCCATGCCTCCAAGCCGACGAATGGACTGTCAGGATAGGTGGCACATCGAACGCGGCTCGACCGTTCGCGCAGCCGCTTGCGGCTGACAGCGCAAAATCGGGCGCTCCTCAACCCGAAACCCAAGGAGGTGCGGACATGTTCGGCAGTACCTATTCCGAGAATCCCCTCCTGGCGCAATTCCGGCGCCTGGAGGAAGAACTGGATGAGATTTTTGGCAGTGCAACACCGTGGACCGGTGGCATACGGTCGCTGCCGCCGGGGACATTCCCGGCGATCAATGTGGGCAGCACACAGGACAACGTGACGGTGTATCTCTTCGCGCCTGGCATCGACGCGAAGAAGCTCGACATCTCGATCCAGCAGAACGTGCTCACGGTAACCGGCGAACGCGAGGTGCCGCGCGAAGACGAGGCTACCTACTACCGCCAGGAGCGTTTTGGCGGCGAATTTCGCCGGGTGCTCAACCTTCCCGAGGACGTCGATCCGGACCAGGTGGAGGCTGCCTATCGTGACGGCATCGTGCAGATCACGGTGCGGCGGCGCGAATCGGCCAAGCCACGGCAAATCGCTATCCGGTAAGACTCAAGGAGAACCATCATGGCAAGCGAAATCACGCGCGACGATCGGGTGGGAATGCCGCCAGGACGTGCTCGGCGTGCCGGACGAACGATGAACGAGGCCTGGGCATACGGCCGAGCTTGTACACTTCCGGCATGGGATTCACGCATTTTCGCCGGGCACTGATGGCACTCCTGGTGTGCGGGCCGCTGGCCGCCGCGCCCGCGACCTATCGCATCGATCCGGAACATTTCTCCATCGCGTTCCTGATAGAACACATCGGGTACGAGAAATTGATCGGGCAATTCACGCAGGCGAGTGGCGAGTTCGTGTACGACGAACAGTCGAAGCAACTGCGCTCGGGCAGCGTCGAAGTCGGTGCGGGGAGCGTGGCGACCCATCACGGCCCACGCGATGCGCATGTACGCAGTGGGGATTTTCTCGATGCCGGGAAACATCCGCTCATCCGCTTCGTCGCGACCGCCTATCAACCCGGCGGCGATTCCGACGGCGTCCTGCGCGGCAATCTCACGATGCTCGGCCAGACGCATCCGGTGGAACTCGAGGTTCGGCTGAACAAGGCCGCGCAGTATCCCTTCGGCCATCGCAAACACACGCTCGGAGTTTCGGCGCGCGCGACGATCAAACGCAGCCAATGGGGCATGACCTACGGCGTCGCGAATGGCCTCGTCGGCGACGAAGTCGAGCTGATGTTCGAGTTCGAAGCCCTGCGGCAGTAATCAGGCGGTCAACGCACGGACTCTATCTTGCCGAGCGCTGATACGCCGTTCTCGTCGAACGCCTCCACTGCAACGTAATATTCGACGCCGGCGTTGAGCGCGCGCACGTCGAGGCGGGTGCCGCGGTCGGCGAAAACCTGGTAACACAGATTCAAACGGTCTGGCTTGACGCCCCAGCGCACGTTGTAACCGACCGCTCCGGGCACGCGCCGCCAGCTCACCGTCATCATGCGTGGTTCGGCACGCACCGCCTTGACGCCGGCAGGCGCGCGCGGCGCAGACCCTCCGGCATCGCCGAACACGCGCAGATCGCTGATCGCCAGGTGCGCGGCGCCGACGTGCGCCGTGCACGTAACGCACGTAGCGCGCACGCACCGCCGACGGCAGCTGAAAATACGCATTGGGCCGATCGCGCCGTTCGGGTCCGGTCTTTGCCAGCGGCTGCCATCGCTTGCCGTCCGGCGACGATTCGAGTGTGAATTCCGTATAGATGTCCGGCGCGTCGCGATAGCGCCCGGATAGATAGTCGGCGAAATTGACCTGCACGGCGCGCAACGTTTTCACGGCGCCGAGATCCACGGTGAGTGTTTGCCCGGCCTCGTTCGCGGCCGCCACCCAGAACGTGCGCGGATCTTCGTCCGTCACGTGCCCCGCGCTGAACTCGCCGCAGCGCCGAAGACGCCGTCGCCGTCTTGCGATACGACAGCAGCATCCAGCCAGTGAACAGGTCTTCCGGATTGGTGACCCGGGCCTCGGGCATGTAGTGAGGAAAGTCCGCGAAGCGCGTGTTGACGCTCATCTGGCCGTCGCTGCTGAAGGCGGCGGGGAACAACGCGATGCGCCGCTCGAAGTTCCAGTTGTGGCCTATCCACGGAGTGCCGGTGTTCCACCAGTTGCCGTACTCGTCCTGAAACGTGCTGCCGTGTCCCGCGCCGTGGACGAAACCACCGGGCTTGTAGCCCACCGGGTTGTAAGGCGCGTATTCGAACGGTCCGAGCGGGTTGTCGGACACGTAGGTGCCGGTGGCGTAGACGTTGAACTCGGTGCCGGGCGCTCCGTACTGCAGGTAATAGCGGCCGGCATGCTTGGTCAGCCATGCGCCTTCGATGTAAGTCGGCTTCTCCTCGCCCGTGTGATCCGGCCCGAACCGCTCCCAGCCATGCAGTTTCGGTTTCAGGCCCAGCATCGCGCGCGGCTTGCCAATGTAGCGAATGCGCTGCTGCGCATCGGCGTCCCGCATGTCGATTTCGATGCCGTACAGCGGAAACGTATTGGAGGATCCCCAGTAGAGATACCAGCGGCCGTCGTCGTCCTTGAACAGCGCGGGATCCCAGGGTCCGGGCGGAAACCGTTCGAGTGGAGATTGCGGCGGGTACCATTCCCCCAGGTCACGCGGCGAATCATCGGACAAGGTATCGGGCAGCTCCGGCATGCGGCGGGTCAGGAAATCCAACTGGCCGCGCGCCGGATCGCGCGACATCAGCACCGGGTCCGGCCGCGTCATGGAAGGCATCAGTATCAGGCGTTCTCCATCCGAAATGGCCGCCGGCGCAACGACGCTCGCGAGCGGCCAGCGGCTCGGCGTGATGAAGGTCCAGTCGAGCAGATTCGTCGAGCGCCAATAACCGTCCGCGAGGGTCATGAACAGGTAGTACGCGTCCTTGTGCCGCACGATGACCGGATCGGCGCCCGTGCGGTACGAGATCTGCTCGTTGATCTGCTCGAAGTTGTAGCGGTAGTCGACGTCGACTGGATTGGTGTACGTCCGCCTCGGAGTTTCGGCGGCGGACATGCCGGCCAAGCATCCGGACAACACCACGAGAGTCGTCGCAAGGTTTCGTGCCATGGCCAATCCTAACGTCCGTTGTTCAGGTGCGGCATTTGTGGGACCCGGGCTAACTGAATTGTAGCCCTGCGCCGACATCAACTCTCATGTACGTGGATTCTGATCTCGGAGTTCGCGATACCTCCGCAGCTTTGCGGCTACGCAACTCAATTCGTCCCCGGGGTGAAGGAGCCCGCCATGCACAACGCCGAACCTTCCTCCGACGGGCTCAAAAGGCTGGCCGACCATCTGGCGTCCCAGCGCGAAACGATCCTGTCCGAGTGGCGACGCGCAGTTGATGCAGACCCGGAATTGACCACGGCATCCATGATCACCCGTGCGCAGTTCATCGATCACATCCCGGCCGTGCTCGATGCATTCGAACACCGGCTTTCGGCCCAGGACGCCGTCGAACTTGCCCGCGCCCGCGAAGAGCAAAAGGACTCCGCCGGCGAGCACGGCCTGCATCGCTGGCAGCAAGGCTACAATCAGCCCGACACGATGCTCGAGTGGGGCCACTTGCATCTGTGCCTGCTCAAAGAGCTGGAAAACTATCAGGCGCTCAACGCCGAAGTCGAACCCTCCGTGATGCAGCGGGCTCGCCGTGAACTGGTCCGCCTGTGCAGCGATGGTGTTTCTGCGAGCGCGACACGTTATGCGCGCTTGCAACAGAGCGAGGCCGCCACTCGCGTACGCGAACTCGAAGCTGCCCTGACTCATCTCAGACTTCTGGATCAAGGGCGCGCGGAAGCATGGCGCGAGGCCGCTCATGACTTGCGTGGGCGCGCACATGTCATTGCCAATGCCTCGGCCGTGCTGACTCGGGCCGACATCCCGGAGGAAGTCCGGCCGCGGTTCTCCGAAATGCTGAAAGCGGGCGTACAGTCGCTCAACGCGTTGCTCTCGGATCTCATGGACCAGGCACGCCTCGAGGCCGGGCATGAGCGTCGGCAGATCACCCATTTCGACGTCGCCGCCCGACTGAAGGAATTCTGCGATTCGACACGACCCCTGGCGGCCGAGAAGAATCTTTTCCTCGTGGCCAAGGGACCGCCGTCGCTCATGGTGGACGGCGATGCGGAAAAGATTCAACGCATCGTGCAGAACCTGGTGCTCAACGCACTCAAGGTCACCGACAAGGGCGGCATAAAAGTCACCTGGGAGGCCAGCGACAGTGAGCACAGACCGCAATGGGCGCTGTGTGTTCAGGACACCGGACCCGGATTCGAGCGGGGCTCGGCAACACCACTCGAACGGGTTTTGAAGCGCGCCACCACGGAGGCTCGTGAGGTTGAACAGCAGAATCTATTGCCGAACACGACGGGTTCGCTGCAAGCGGATTCCGCGCCGACGCTCGCCTCGCAGACTTCGAATCCTCCAAACCGATTGCCTTCTGGAGAAGGCATCGGTCTGTCGATCGTGAAGAGACTTTGCGAGATGCTCGACGCCAGTCTCGAGCTCGAGTCGTCCAAAGGCGAAGGCACGACGTTTCGCGTGATTTTTCCGCGTCGCTATTCAACGGCCGCGTGAGCCTGCGGGCCGAACCAGATGGGTCACTTCCCGCGGTCGAGCCGCAGGATGGATTCGATCGCCGTCATGGGCCGGAACGGATCGCCGACCACGAGCACGTCTGGTTGCAACAGGCCGCCACGCCCGGACGAGCGGGTCAGCACGAATCGTGGAACCACGACCGTCATTTGCGTGTTCGGCAACTTGATGAACTGAATGCCGCCGCTTTGCGTGCCGCGCGCGCCGCCACCGACGCCGACCAGCGTGCCGAAGCCGTTGTCCTGCACCGCCGTGCTGAAGAGGACGGCTGACGAGTAGGTGCGTGGACTGATCAGGACGTAGACCTTGCCTTTGAAGCGCAACGGATCGTCGAGTCGCGGCTGGTACACGGTGTCCTGGGCTCCGCGCACGACATCGCCCACTTTCTGGCCTTCCTTTGCGCGTCCCTCGATGATCTTGAGCAAGTAGGTGGACCCATTGCGATAGGGTTTGGTCGCAATGTATGGCATGAGGCCCTCGTACCAGACGTCGTCGTCGCCGCCACCATTGGCGCGGATATCGATGATCAGCGTGCGCGTGCCCGCATCGCGCATGCGCTCGAATGCGGCTCGCGTGAACTCGTAGAACTTCGGTTTGTCGCTCCAGTAGAACTCGTCGATCGTCAACAGCGCTGCGTTGCCGGCGAGCGGCTCGAAGCGAAACAGCCGATCGAAAGTTTTCTCGCGATACGCGAGTGGCGTGTCGGCGCTCGCTTCGGCCACCGACTCGATGCCGCCGATACGCAGGTTGAAACTGCGCTGCTCGCCGAAGAACTTCCAGTACCAGAAGGCAAACCGGTCCGACAGGAACTCATCGCGCAAGGCCGGTGTATCGCCGTTCATGTGCGAGAGCAATTTCTCGACGATGTCGTTTGCCGGCACGCCATTGATCGTGTCGATGCGCTTGCCCGCGAGCGGCGTCGCCGAGCCGTCCACCCGGGAGCGCACGAAAATGGCACCCCCGGTAACGTACACGGCGTACGGAAACAATCGCCCGCCGCTCTTGAGATGCCTCTGAATCTCGGCAGCCGTGCCGCCGGGGAACTGTACCGTCAGGTGGCCGTCAGCCATCACCGGATTCAAGGCGCTCATGACCTTCCAGGCCTCGTCGGCGCTCATGGGACGATCCAGCTTCGAGCGCACGTCGTCCATGGCCCGGGCCAGCACCGCTGGATCCACGGAGTGCGAAACGTCCGGATGGGTACGCTCCAGCGCCAATCCGATGGACGCCAGGTCCGCCCGCAACTGTTCGGACGTGAAAGTTGCCGGTTCCTGAGATTGCGCGGCGAAGGCACAGGCCAGCAGAAAAAGAACGGGAACACCTGAACGGCGGTTCGGCGAATGCAACTTCATCATGCCCTCTCGTCAGCCAATCCCGATACTACGGTTCGGACACCGCGGCAGATGCATGCTCCACCGAATCACCGAGCCATTGATCGGCGGCGCGTCGTGTCGGACCCGTCACTTCGGGCCGACGGTCGTGAAGCGGATTTCGTCCGCGGCGAGGAACTCGCCGTTGCGCGGTCCGCTGAATCGGATGGCCGCTATGGTCGATGCTTCGGGCGCTTTCACGGTCAGCTTCGAGAAACGGGATCGGATCGGCCGGGGTCTTGCGGCCGGGCACGGCGGCGACGGACGCCTTGTCGACGACCTGGCCATTCTTGTCGAGAGCCTCGAGCAATGCCGGACACCCGGTCGAGCCCCAAAGCACGAGCGTGACGGCCGACGCGCCGTCGGGAAACGTTGCCTGCACCGGAATGGCCTGTTCGGTGGCCATGGCATTCAGGATGCCTTTGTGATTCGTCGCGAGGTGCGGGAAAAACATGATCCGCCCCTTCGCCTTGCTTTGGGTGAGCGGTCCGGCGAGATTGAAGACCACGCCTTTTTCAGTCCACGTGGGCGTGGGTTTGCCGATCTCGGCCTGCTCGAAGTCGATCACGATCTCTTCCGCGCGGACGGCGGGAACGGCGCCGACCAGGGTCAATAGCGTGATCGCGAAGCGGCGCTTCATGTCATCTCGAGGCCACGCATCGTGCCGGTCGACGAGGCGAACTTGTCCTCGTCCAGGCCCATGCGCTGCAGCATCGAAACGAAGAGATTCGGCAGCGGATAGTTTTGCGCCCGGTCGAAGGCGAGATGCTGGCCATGGCGGAAACCGCCGCCGGCGAACAGCGTGGGCAGGTTGGTCGTCGAATGGGCGTTGGCGTCGCCCGAGGTTCGAGCCGTAGAGGATCATGGTGCGATCCAGCAGGGTCTCCCCGCCCTCGCTCACGGCCTTCAGGTCGCTGAAGAGTTCGCGCAGCAGCTTCATGTGCCATTCGTCCAGCACCTTGAGCTGCGCGAGTTTCTCGTCCGTTTTTCCGTGGTGGGAAAGGTTGTGATAGCTGTCGGTGATGGTCTCGCCGGGAATGGTGACGACCGGCGTGGCGACGCTGTTCAACATGAGCGTGATCGCGCGCGTGGAGTCGGTCTCGAACGCGAGCCGCGCGAGGTCATACATGGCTTTCACCTTGTCCATGTATTGCGCGGGATTGGCGAGCTCGACCGGCGCGGCGACGCTCACGACCGGTTTGGGTTTGCGCTCCCATTCGCGCGACTCCTGCAGGCGGTGCTCGAGGTCGCGGACGCTGGTGAAATATTGCTCGAGACGGCTGCGGTCGCGCGCGCCGACATTGCGCTGGAGGTCTTTCGACTGGTCCGCGACGGCGTCGAGGATGCTGCGTCCGGTGTCGAGCCGATGGATCTGCGCCTCGACCTGCTCGGGTGTGCCTTGCAGGAAAAGCTGGTTGAAAACGTCGGACGCCCGCTCCTCCGGCGGGATGGCGACACCGGTGCCAGTCCACGAAAGGCTGCGGGCCGCGCCATTGACGGCGAGCGTGAGCGAAGGAAAGCGCGTGAGCGTGCCGATGCGCTCGGCGATGTATTGGTCGAGCGAAATGGTATTGCGGAACGAACTGCTCGCCGGGTGCGGCGCGGCCGTGAGGAAGCTGATGTCCGAGGGATGCCCGCCATCCACGTTCGGATGCGAGACGCCGCTGATCACGGTGAAGTCGTTGCGGTGCGCCTCCAGTAGTTTGAGATAGGGCGAAGCCTCGTATTCGCGGCCCGTGCCGGTCGGGAAGAACAGGTCGGGCCGCAGCCCGAGGTTGTTGCAGATGCCGAACATCCGGCGCGGCTTGGCGTTCGGCGCGTGCGGAGCCGGACGCGGCGCGCGCCGTCCTCGGGTGCATCGCATCGAGGAACGGCAGCGACATCGCGACGCCCACGCCGCGGAGAAAGCGCCGGCGCGAGATGGCCGGACGGGTGGCGATGAAGGCTGCGGGAAATTTGCTGTTCATTTGGTTTGGAACAACTCGCTGCGAACGATTTCCTCGACCAGGGTGCGCACGCCGTACTGCCGCGCGCTTCGCGCGCTGCAAGATCCGCTCGAGCTCGCCGCGGTCGGAGAAGCGCACCGGCGCACCCGTTGCGAAGACCACCAATTGCCTGGCGAGGTTGCGGGCAATGGACGCTTCGTCGCTCAGGACGAGGCGCTTGAACTCCTTTACATCGCGGAAGGTGCGGCCGTCGGGCAACTCGCCGGCGGAATCGACGGGAAGCCCGTAGTGAAAGGCGAATGCCTGGCCGTTCAGGCCGTAGCCGCGCTCGGGCTTCACGTTCTCGGCGACCGCCCGGTAGCGCTCGCGGCGCGCTCCCATCACGTCGAAACTCTCGAGCGCGAAGCCCGGCGGATCCATCTTTGATATGGCACGACGCGCAGCTCGGGTTGTCGCGATGCATGGCGAGCTGCTGGCGGATGGTCACCGCGCCGCGGATATCCGGTTCGACGGCCTTCACGTTCGGCGGCGGCGGACGCGTCTCGATACCGAGAATGCGCTCGGTGATCCAATGGCCGCGCAGCACCGGCGAGGTCGTGGTGCCGTTGGCGGTGACCTTCAGCACGCTCGCCATCGTCATCAGGCCGCCGCGCTCGCTGCCGCGCGGCAGCGCGACGCGGCGCATCGCGGCTCCCGCCACGCCGGGGATGCCGTAGTGCCTGGCGAGACGCTCGTTCAGATACGTGAAATCCGAGGCGACGATGTTTCGCGCCGGCAGATCCGCGCGCAGCAGTTCGGCGAAGAACAATTGCGTCTCGTCCAGCGCCGCGAGCTTGAGCGGCTCGTCCAGTTCGTAATCGTTGTAGATAGTCGCGGATGGCGAGGTGTCGTCGATCTTGCGCAGGTCGAGCCAGTAGTCGGTGAACGCGTCCACGAAGCGGCGCGACCTCGGATCGTCGAGCAACCTTTCGGTCTCCGCGCGCAACACCTCGGGCTTGTGCAGCTCACCGCGTTTGGCGCGGGTGCGCAGCGCGGCGTCGGGTGTGGAGTTCCACAGGAAGAGTGACAGGCGCGTGGCCAGCGCCCAGTCATCGAGCTTGCCCGGCCGTTCCTCCACGAATACGAAGCCCGGCGAGACCAGTACGCCGGTGTAGGCGGTGAGCATCGAGCGTGCGAAGCCGGAGCCCAGTTCGAACTCGCGCTTGAACAATCCGAGGAACCGTTGCACTTCGGATTCCTCGACGGGCCGCCGGTAAGCGGTCTGGATGAAATCCGCGCAGCAGCCGTTCGGCGTCCTGCTGCGGCGCCTTGGAAAGCACCTCGACCATCACGTTGACGATGGGGCTGCGCTGGAATACACCCGGCCCACCGACGCCCGGCGGAAAGCCGCCGGGGTAACCGCCCACGGGTGGATTGGCGATCGGGGCCACGGTCTCCAGCGGCACACCCCCTTTTTCGCCGGCGCCGAGCTTGCGCATCGGCAGTTCGCCGAACAGCAGCTCGTAGCCACTCGTCGCACTCGTATCCTCGAGTGGCCCCGTTACTTCCAGCCACTGCACGGCGTAACCCGGCATCCCCTCCTTCGTCGCCAGCGGATTGACGTACTGCTCGTCGGTGCCGTTGACTCGCGTGCGGAAGAGCCGCATTGCGTCGGTGCGGATGCTTTCACCGCCCGCGAGCCGCACCTCGATCTCGCCCACGGTCGGCTTCGGCGTGAAATCCATGACGCCAATCGGCCGCGTCTGCCCGGGAACCTGCGCGTAGATTCCAATGGGCTCGTTGTTGCGGCCGGGCCAGATTTCGTCTGCATTGGGCCGGTGCCACACGGGCAGCCAGTAGACCGGCGCCTTCTCCGCGCCCTGGCCCTCGTAAAACCAGCGGCCGATGCCGCCGCCACTCACCCAGACCGAGTAACCCTTCAACCGGATGCGATAACGCCCGGCGACCGGCGCGTTGAAACCCCATCCGTACTGACCGGCGTCGCTGAAGATGCTGGACACCTTGCCCACGGCCTCGCGCTCGCGCGTCTCCGGACTGCTGTTGGGCGCGCGTCCCGCGCGCACCTCGGGTTGCGCGCGCGAGTCGAGCACCGGAAACATGAGCCGGTCCGACAGCGTGCCATTCTCGCTCGGTCGATAACGCTGACCGATCGCGTCGCGCGCGTAGATCTTCCGCACCGCCGTTTGCGGACGATCGAATGCCGCCGACATCGCCTGGCGCATGGCGTAGTCCGCCGCGCTCAAGTAACGTTCCATCTGCACGAAGGAGACGTCGAGCGCCTCGCCGCTCTTGTTGAATCGATACGCCTCGCCATCGAAGGGCAGCTTGTCCTTCACCTGCGCCCACGGAACGTTCAGCAGGTCGCGCAGGGCGTTCTCGTACTCGTAACGATTCAGCCGGCGCTGGATTGCGCGCCCGTCCCGCGCCGTGAGTTCGTGCTCGAAGGTGGCGAGAGAAGTTGAAACGGCGTGGGTGAACGTCGCGACATCCCCAGGCGCAGGGCGGTTCTTCGTCCTTTTTTTCGGCGGCATTTCACCGGCGGCGACACGATCGAGCAACCTGACCCAGGTCGCAAAGTTGTCCCTGTTGCCCGGGTCGAAGGTGAGGACGCTCAAGTCGAGACCGCCACTCTGATCTTCGTAGTGACATTCGCCGCAGAATTGATCGAAGAATTCGACCGATCTTTTTTCCAGCCCCTCGTCGGCCAGCGAAACGCCGCACAGCAGAGTGGCTGCAAGGAAGCCGCGCGCAGAAGGGATGCCATTCACGGCGACAAGATTAACAAAAAGGTGCAACGCGACCCATGTCGAACACGCGCTGGACCCATGTCACTCGAGGCAACGCGAAACCACGCGATCCGGCCCAGTTGGGCCAATAAAAGTCGCTTTCATTAACCGGCGCGGTACGGCCAGCCTGTTGTAGACGCCCCTTCGGCGAATTTCCGCTATGCCGTTGCCGCCTCGATGCCAGACGTGTCCCACGCGCCTGGGTATCGATCGCGACACCAACCGCGGAGATCCGCGCCGATGAAATCGAATGCATCGCCGAATTCGATCGGGCTTGCGGCCCTCCCAATCTGGTAGTAGATTCTCCTACACGAGTAGGAGACGAACATGCCATCACCGGTAGTCGGCAAGCTCGAGTTGAAGATCATGCAGGCGCTCTGGAATCGCGGCGCCTGCTCGGTGCGCGAGATCCAGGAAAGCTTCCCGGCGAAGCGCCGTCCGGCGTACACCACGGTGCAAACCATCGTGACCCGCCTGGAAGCGAAGGGCGCCGTGCGGCGCGCGAAGAAGATCAGCAACGCGCACATCTTCGAGGCGGTGCTTTCGCGCGATGCGACGCACGGGCGATTCATCGACGATCTGCTGGGTCTCTTCGGCGGCCGATCGCAGCCCGTCGTGGCCCATCTGATCGAATCGGGAAAGCTCACGCTCCAGGACATCAAGGATGCCGAAAAGATGATCCAGGCCATGGCTAACAAGGAGAAGTCCCGATGAGCGCCGCGCTCCTGGACCACATCTGGCAATCCACATTGTTCGCGGGCTGCGCATGGCTGGTCACGCTGCTCCTGCGCAACAACGGCGCGCACCTGCGTTACGGCGTGTGGCTGGCCGCGTCCATCAAGTTCCTGGTTCCGCTGTCGTTGCTGGTGATGCTCGGGGAACAATTTCAGCCACTCGTGAGCAGCGAGGGCGGCGGCGCCTTGCCGGGTTTCGATGCGAACGGCGTGACTGCATTGCTCGCCGCTCCCGGCCGGACGATATCCGCCGAATCGCCGGGCACCTTCTGGCTCGGCGTCGCAGGCAGCGTCTGGCTCCCCGGCTTCCTGGCGCTGGCGTTACGCTGGCTCATCCGCTGGCGCCGAATCCGGCTGATGCTGAGCGCGGCTGCGGCCGCCGCAGGCGCCGGATCCGTCCCGGTCATGACTTCGCCCAGCCTGCGCGAACCCGCCGTGGTGGGAATCTTCCGGCCCGTCCTGCTGTTGCCAGCCGGTATACGAGGATTGTCTGACCACCTCACAACTTCAGGCCGTCCTCAAGCACGAGCACTGCCACTTGCGCCGCCACGACAACCTGACCGCCTCGATCCACATGCTCGTCGAGGCGCTGTTCTGGTTCCACCCGCTGGTGTGGTGGATAGGCGCGCGGCTCATGGAGGAGCGCGAGCGCGCTTGCGACGAAACGGTGGTGCGTTCGGGTAACGATCCGCGCGTCTACGCCGAAGGAATCCTCAAGGTGTGCCGCGCGTACGCGGCATCGGACCTCGCTTGCGTCTCCGGCGTCTCGGGCGCCGATCTGAAAACACGTTTGGAGGGAATCATGAAGAGCAACGATGTGACTGAACTGAATGGCATCAAGCGTTTCGCACTGGGCGTGCTTGCGGTCTGCGCCGTCGCCGCACCCGTGTTCGTCGGCCTGGCATCGACCGCCCGGGCGGAGGCGCCGGCCTCGCAACACACGCGCACCGTGGTTGGCAAGATCACGTTGCTACCGGGCAAACGCGTGAAACTCGACTACGAGAATGTCGACGTCCACGCACTGCTCCGTGCGATGGCCGATGCGGCACAGGTCAACATCCTGGTGAACACGAAGGTCACCGGAAGCGTGACGGTGAAGCTCGAGGAAATGCCCTGGGAGCAGGCGCTCGAGATCATCCTGGGTTCGCAGGGTCTCGTGGGGCGCGAGAAGGATGGAATCCTGTTCATCGACGCGGCTCCCATCGGGGCCCGGTCGTCCGTGACGACGCACGCGCGCTGGCAGCTCGCGATGCCGTGGAATCCGAAGCCGGCTAACCCGGGCGACAATTGCTGATTTCCCCGGGCTAACTCCCGCAAATGGATGACTGCACGACGACCGTAGTCGCAGTCCTACCGCCACCCGTACCTTGGACCGCGCCGCGCTCCGACCGCGCGAGTCGGCGCGTTCCCGTGTTGAACCGTTACAGGCGCAGGCGTAATTTCGGCTCCCACTTTGGCAAATGGGTTCGACGGTCTCGAGCTCGATTGCCAACCCCAACTACAAGCAGGGAGATTCAAGGATGAATAGTCAGAAATGGCGTGTCCGCGGGGCAAAGCTCGCGCGGCTCGGGCTCTCCATCGCCGTGACGATCGTGCTCGCGCCCGCGACGGCACTGGCGGTCGATGAAACGGCAAAGCTCGGTGGAGGATTGAAGGAACTCGTCGCGCCGCCCGCCGCGGCCCGCGCTTCGGCGCGCAGTGCCGCGGCGAGCACGGGCTCCGAGGTGACGTTGATCTCGCCGGTGCAGTTCGATGATGCCAACCGCGCATTGGTCCGCATTTCGCTCGACGGAACGCCCGCGGCGTCCGCGGCACTGGGATCGCTGAAACGGATCGCGGGCGTCGAAGTCGTCGCGTCGGACCTGTCCTACGGCCCGGGCCTCGTCGAAGCGTACGTTCCCGTCGAACAGCTCGTGAGCGTTGCGCGCACCAAGGGTGTGTTGGCGGTCGTGCCTTCGAGCCCGATGGAAACCAACGTCGGTGCAACCGACAGCCAGGGCGTCGTGCAGCACCGCGTGAACAAACTACCCGCGGGCGTCGATGGCTCGGGTGTCACGGTGGGCGTGATGTCCGACAGCTACGACACCAACGTCGCGCCGAACAGCGCGGCACTCGACATCGCGAGCGGCGATCTGCCGGGCGCGGGCAATCCGGCGGGCAACACCGAGCCGGTGGTCGTTCTGCGAGGATTCGCCGGCGCGGACCGACGAAGGCCGGGCGATGCTGCAGATCGTGCACGACCTCGCACCGAAGGCGAAACTCGGCTTCGCGACCGCGCAAGGCGGGCCGCTGAACTTCGCGGACAACATTCGCGCACTCGCGGGCGACCCGACGGCACCGAACTACCAGGCGGGCTTCAAGGCCGACGTCATCGTCGACGACATCATCTATCTGGACGAACCGTTCTTCCAGGACGGAATCATTGCGCAGACAGTCGATGAAGTCGTCGCGAAAGGCGTGTCGTACTTCTCTTCCGCCGGAAACCGTCCGGCTACGCAGGCGTATGACGCGAAGATTCAACTCGTCCCGGGCACGCCCGCATCGTGGGCGAACACGAATCTGAATTTCACGAACGTGCCCGCGGCGCTGTATGCGGGCGGCTTCCACAACTACGCCGGCAGCGGCGCGCTCGACATTGCCCAGACCGTCCAGTTCACGGTCAACCCGGGAAGCAGCAACAATGTCGTCCTGCAGTGGAACGAGCCGTTCGACTCGAAGCCGCCGACGGCCGTCGGTGCGCCGTTCGCCTCCGGTACGGGCACGGTGCCCACGGGCGGTTCCGCGGAGTTCACGTTCACTGGAACCGCGGGCCAGCCGGTCATGGTTTTCGTCGACGGGGACACGACCACGACGGGAACCTCGATTCCGGACATCGTGCTGGAACTGTTCAGCCCGACCAACGCGCTGATCGCGACGAAGGACACGGGCACGAACCCCGAGTTCATCGCGCTGGAGCTGCCGGCGACCGGAACCTATCGCGTCCGTGTCACGAGCTTCGTCCCGACCCAGGGCGGCGATTTCCTCTACCAGGTATCGAACGCCGAGCTGCCCGAGCCGGTGCTGTCGGATTACAACCTGCTGTTCTTCCTCTCCACCGGACAGTTCGTCGGTGCACTGGCGGAGCAGAATACGTTCACGAATCGGCCGCTCGAGCTCGGCGGCATCAATGCAACCGTGACGATCCAGCTCGTCATCGCGCGCGCGAATACGCCGACGCCGAGCCGCAACGTCGCCGACCGGATCCGGTACGTCGGCTTCGGCAACATCGCCCCGCAGGAATACACCAGCTACCTGGATCCGGTGACCTACGGACACAACTCGGCGGCGGGCGCGATCGGTGTCGCGGCCTATGCATTCTTCGCGCCGTTCGTGCCCGAGGCATTTACCTCGCCGGGGCCGTCGACGATCTACTTCGACAAGGACAGCCGGCGCCTGCGACACGTCGAGTACCGGCAGAAGCCGGACCTTGCCGCGATGGACGGGGCCAATACGACGTTCTTCTCGGCAGACACGGCGATCGACGACGACACGTTCCCGAACTTCTTCGGAACGAGCGCGGCGGCACCGCATGCCGCGGCGATTGCGGCGCTGGTGCTGGATGCGGCGGGCGGACCGGGATCGGTCAAACCCGGCAAGATGCGAAAGATCCTGCAGGACAGCGCCTTCGCGCACGACCTCGATCCGTTCTTCTCGACGGGTCTGGCGCTGTCGCGAGGCAATCTCCTCGCGGTCACCGCGTCCGCCGATCCGAACGCCATCAGCCAGTTCGATCCCAACGTGTTCACGGTCACGCACTTCGGTGCACGCGCGCTCACGAACCTGTCGCTCAACGGGACGGGCGGCGAGCCCGACGAACTCGCCGGGCGGCATCGTGTTCGACGAGCGGGCAGCGCCGCTGCCGGCACCCGGTCAACCCTTCGTCGTGGGGCGTACGGAAGGCCTGACGCCACTCGACGTAACGGCCACGTTCTCGCTGCCGGCGGATCCGCCGGGCGTCGCGGGGCAGTGGAAACAGCTCGACCTCGCGTTCCTGCCGGGAACGTTCGCGAGCGGAGATCTGCTGTCGTTCGGCGTCGATCGGGATGAAGCCGACGTTGCGGGTCCGGGCGCCGCCGCGGGAGGCAACTCCGCCGACCTGCTGGGCGGCGGCGTGATGATTCCGTCGGGCACGCTCGCCCCGGGTGGCGCGCGCTTCTTCGGGAAGTTCGACGGCAGCTTCCCGTTCCGTGGCGAGTTCTTCAACATCATCGGGCGCGGCTACAGCCAGCTCGACGGCTACGGCTTCATCAACGCGGAAGCGGCGGTGAAAGCTGTAAAGAAGAGGTGAGCACGATCGGCCGTTGATCGCCTTGTCTCGGGGCCCGCACTGGCGACGGTGCGGGCCCTTTCATTTTCGTGAGACCCGGCGCGCAACTCGTGCGTTACTACTCATATGACCAAGGCACTCTGGCGTGTAGCTCCGTTCGCAGCCTTGCTGGTGAGTGGCTTGCTCGCGTGCACCAAGGCGCCCGCCGCAGATTCTGAACTCGTTGCGCTCAAAGCCGCCATTCATCGTTGGGTGACGGCCGTCAATGCGCACGACGTGGACACGCTGACCATGACGATGACCGAGGACGCCGAGCTCCTCGATGCGAATGGCGCGACGGTGACCGGCCGCGACGCCGCCATACGAGCACTCGGCGAAGTGGTGACACGCGGGCGGTTGGTGGCGACGAGCGGTGAAATCACGATTGCCAACGACGTCGCCTGGCACGTAGTTGGGCTGGCCGAGACTCGGAAAAACGGTGACGTGCACGCGCGCGGCCAGGCGCTCGAGATCTGGAAGCGAGTGAAGGGAGAGTGGAAGCTGCACCGGCAGATGGCGGCCGGAGTCATCACGCCGGCGGATTCTCTGACGCGACCCTCGAAGGACGAACCAGTTCTGGATCGACCCCGGAAATAGCTGGCTGAGGGGATCGGCGCGCCGCTTACCCGGCCTCCGGCGTGAGCTTCAGCAGCCGACCATTGCCCCCGGACCTGCCGTCTTCCAGCAACCAGATCGCACCGTCCGGCCCCTGCTCCACTTCGCGGATCCGCCGCCGCATGTCGAATCGCTGCGCTTCGCGCGCGCCGTTGCCGGCGAACTCGATGCGCACGAGTGACATCGACGACAGACCACCAATGAAGCCGCTGCCCTTCCAGGCCGGGAACAGGTCTCCGCCGTAGATGATGAAGCCTGCCGGCGAGATCACCGGGTTCCAGGTAATCACCGGCGCGCGGAATTCCGGACGCGTGTGATGATCGGGTATCGACTGGCCGCTGTAGTGGTCGCCGTTCGACACGATCGGGTAGCCGTAGTTAGCCCCTTTCTCGATGCGGTTGAGCTCGTCACCGCCCCTGGGTCCCATCTCGTGTGCCCACAGCTGTCCGTCGGCATCGAAGGCCAGCCCCAGGACATTTCGGTGACCCAGGGTCCAGATCTGCGCGCTCAGTCCGCCGCGGTCGGCAAAAGGATTGTCGGCCGGCGCACTGCCATCGTCCTTCAGGCGCACGATCTTGCCGAGATTCGCGTTCATGTCCTGGGCGGGATCGAACTCCTGGCGCTCGCTCGAGCTGATCCACAACATTCCGTCACGGTCGAAGGCGATGCGCTGGCCGAAGTGGCCATTGCCGCGTTTCTTCGGCACCTGGCGCCAGATCACTTCGAGACCCTCGAGCTTGCCGCCGCCACTGGCGTCGAGCGCCAGCCTGGCGCGCGCCACCGCGGACCCGCGGCCGCCGTCACCGGCTTCCACATAACTGATGTAGACGAGCTTGTTGGTCGCGTACTGCGGATGCAGCACCACGTCGCCAAACCCGCCCTGGCCCCCAAACGCGACTTGCGGCACTCCGCTGACCTCGCCGGTGGTGTTGCGAGCCGGATCGTAGAGTCGCAGCGCACCGGACATCTCGGTCACGAGCAGGCGATGGTCCGGGAGGAAGGTCATTGCCCAGGGCGCATCGAATCTCGCCACTTCGGTGGTGACGAATCCGTTGCCGCGCGCGGGCGCGGCATCCGCGGTGCCCCGGTTGCCGCAGGCGACCAGCAACGCAATGGCGGCCGCCACGGTGGATAGACGCCGCATCGGGATCATGTGGTTCACGCCGGCGCGAGCTGATTGCCGACTGGCAGGCGGCGGATGCGTTTGCCCGTGGCGGCGAAGATGGCGTTGCACAGGGCCGGCGCTATGGGCGGCAGGCCCGGCTCACCCACACCACCCAGCGGCATGGACCAATCCGACGTCGGGACCAGGTGCATGCGAATGTCGCGTGGTGCCTCGGCGAGGCGCGTCACCGGGTACGTGTGAAAGTTGTCCTGCTCCACGCGGCCATTCTTGAAAGTGATCTCGCCCAGCATCGCGAGGCTCAAGCCCATGATGGCGGCGCCTTCGAGCTGCGAGCGGATGCGGTCGGGATAGACCTGTGGGCCGCAATCGAAGGCAATGTCGACGCGCGGGATGACGATCTCGCCCTGTGCGCCGACCTGCACTTCGACCACCGCCGCCGTGTAGCTGACGAAACTGTAATGCGCAGCCAAGCCGAGGCCGCGACCCGCTGGCAGCTTGCGTCCCCATCCCGCTTCGCGTGTCGCAATATCGATCACGCGGCGCAGCCGGGCGGTGTCGAAAGGATAACGTTGCGGCGACTCGTCGTGGTTCCACGTGTCCTGCAGTTCAGCCGGATCGATGCGCCGGGCCGGCCCGATGAGCTCGAGCAGATAGTCACGATGGTCACGGCCGGCGGCGGCGGCGAGCTCGGCCACGAAACTCTGAACGGCGAAGGCGTGTGGAACGTTCGAAACCGAACGGAACCAGCCAATGCGCGTGTGCGCGGCGGCCGGCGGGTTTTCCATGCGCATGTTCGGAATCTGGAAGGGCACGTTCACGACACCCATCCCGAGCTCGAAGGCCGCCTCATGTTTCGGATCCGGTGCGAATGTCGAGATGATGGTGGGTGCCGCGCTTCGATGCAGCCACGCCACGGGTTTGCCCTGCGCGTCGAGACCCGCCTGTAGTCCTTCGACCGAGACCGTATGAAAGAAGTCGTGATGAAGGTCGTCTTCACGCGTCCAGATCACCTTCACCGGCCGGCCACCCATCTGTTGGGACAGCAGCGCGGCTTCGAGGGCGAAGTCGTGCTTGGACTTGCGGCCGAAGCCGCCGCCCAGCAGCGTGACGTGCACGGTGACTTTCTCGAACGGCAAGCCGAGGCGCTTCGCCACGTCTTCGCGAGTTCCCTGCGGCGCCTGTGTCGGGGCCCATACCTCGCAGTGCCCGTTGACGATGCGCGCCGTGGCGTTCGGCGGCTCCATGGTGGCGTGCGCGATGTGCGGTAGATAGTACTCGGCTTGTACCTTGCGCGCCGCCTTCGCCATGGCGGCATCCACGTCGCCCACAGCGCGTGCCACCTTTCCCGGCTTGCGCACCGCCTGCTCCAGCTCGGCACGATAGGCGGTGGAGTCGTAGCTGCCGTGCACGCCGTCGTTCCACTCGATCTTCAGCGCCTGCCGCGCCTTGATCGCGGTCCATGTGTCCTGCGCAATCACGGCCACGCCATTGAGCGGCTGAAACTGCGATGGAATCGGCGTGCCCGGAATTTCCAGCACCTTCACGACGCCCGGAATCTTCAGCGCCTCCGCCGCATCGAAGCGCACCACCTTGCCGCCGAACACCGGCGCCCGCGCCACGACGGCGAACAGCATGCCTTCGACCCGCACGTCGATGCCGTACTGCGCACGGCCGTGTGCGATGTCGGGCCCATCGAGCATGGGCGTGCCGTCCTTGCCGATGTATCGAAACTGCGCGGGCTGCTTCAGTTTCAACGACTCGC
Organism: uncultured Pseudomonadota bacterium; assembly: GCA_963774045.1. Taxonomy (GTDB): domain Bacteria; phylum Pseudomonadota; class Gammaproteobacteria; order Steroidobacterales; family Steroidobacteraceae; genus CADEED01. The sequence goes on along the minus strand of CAVZED010000003.1, from coordinate 127,085 downwards.
GGGGCGGCACGGGCAGTTTGGCAGCCGCGCGTGCGAGCGCGCCGTACCCGAGCTTGCGGCCACTCTCCGCGTGAATGACTTCATGATTCACCGCGCGTACGGACTGCAGCGGAACCTTCCAGGTGGCCGCGGCCGCGGCTTCGAGCATCGTGCGCGCCGCGGCACCGCAGCGGCGCATCGGATCCACGAAGTGCCGGATGCTGCGCGAGCCGTCGGTATTCTGGTTGCCGTATTTCGCTTCATCGGCCGGCGCCTGTTTGACGCGCACCTTGCTCCAGTCGGCTTCGAGTTCATCGGCGATGATCAGCGGCAGACCGCTGCGCACGCCCTGTCCCATTTCCGACCGGTGCACCACGACCGTCACGATCCCGTCCTCGCCGATCGCAATGAAAGTCAGTGGATCGTCGCTGACGCCATGTGGCATGGCATCGGCGCCATACTTGCGAGCGTCCTCGGCCTTGGCGACGCCGGCGGCACTGGCGACGAGCACCAGGCCGCTGAGTGCCTCGAGAAACTGCCGGCGGTCGAGGCGCAGGATTTCGGACGAAAGCTCTCGCGGCGAGTTCATGGCTTCTCCCCCAATTGTCCGGCAGCCCGCTTGATGGCGGCGCGGATGCGCGGATAGGTGCCGCAGCGGCAGATGTTGCCCGTCATCGCGACATCGATGTCCGCATCGCTCGGCTTCGGATTGGCCGCCAGAAGTACCGCGGCCGACATGATCTGCCCGGACTGGCAGTAGCCGCACTGCGGCACATTCATCTGTATCCAGGCTTCCTGCAGGGCCTTTCCCTGCTGTGTCGCGCTGACTCCTTCGATGGTGACAATCTTCTTTCCCGCCACCGCCGAGATTGGCGTAACGCAGGCGCGCGTCGCCTCACCATCGACGTGAACCGTACAGGCGCCGCAAAGCGCCATGCCGCAGCCGAACTTGGTTCCGGTCAGCCCGAGGTGATCGCGCAGTGCCCATAACAACGGCGTGTCATCCGTTGCAGTCACGTTCATCGCGGTGCCGTTGACGATGAGTTCCATGATCGACTCCTCTGTGAGCGTGGTACGACGATCCGCCGCAGCCTCGCAGGATGCAAGTTTATCCGCACTGCCGCTGGCCTAAGAAGCGGCACGCTCCACCGGAAAACCGTGTGATCGCCACGCGCCGATGCCGCCCGCCAGCGGCCGCACATGTTTGAATCCAATCGCCTTCAATTTTCGCGCCACCACCGCCGCCGAGGCATCGTTGGGGCAATCGCAATACACAACCACGGCGCTGGCCGGATCGACCGTGAGCTCTGAGACGTCGCGCACGTTGATGCTGCCCGGAATCCAGCCGCCGAGCGCGCGGCTCTCCGCGCTGCGTACATCGATGAGCACGAGACCCGGCATGGCTTGAAGCTCCGCCCTCAGCTCGTCGGACGAGATGCGCGTCATGCGGATTTCGCGCAGGAAACGCTGACGCTGCCACCACTTGTAGGCGACGAACAGCACGATCGCCAGCAGCAGCATGACCAGCGCGATCTGGCCGAGTCCTTCCAGGGTCGTCAGCAGCGTCCCGACGGCCTCATGGAATACCGCACCCAGTATCACGGCGCCACTCACCCAGAGGACCGCGCCCATGAAGTCGAAGACCAGGAAGCGCGACCAGCGCGTGCCCGCCTGACCGGCAAGCGTGGTGGACACTGCGGCGAAACCCGGGATGTATTTCGCCAGCATGAGCGAGGGCGCGCCCCACTTTTCGTAGATCCGGCGCGTGGTGCCCACGCAGGAATCCGGCGAGAGCGAGATGCGGCACATGAGGCGCAGAAGTTGCGCGCCGTAGCGCCGGCCGCCCGCGAACCAGGCCACGTCCGCCACCATCGCCGCGATGGACCCCACCAGCAGGATGGGCCACAGCGGCTGACCTGCATCGGCGGCCAGCGCCGCGGTCACGATCATGGGCGCATAAGAAGGAGTGGGCAGGCCGCCTTGATCGAGCAGCACGCTGAAGAACACGACCCAGAGACCATAGGTTTCGATGACTTGGATCAGCTGCTCCATCGCAGGATCATGCCTCACCGTCTGGTTGAAAGGGCCGGAGTCGAAACGCGTCAGTTGCGCTAGATCGTGTCGATGGATTCCATGAGCGCCGTCACCAGGCGGCGCTCTTCTTCCGTGAGCTCGGGCCGCCAGATGTTGAAGATGAGGACGGTGCGGGTCCCCTGGCCTTCGTTGCGGGCCTCATGTTCGATCGTGTCGTTGAAGGCGAAGCACTTGCCCTCCTCCCAACCGCGCACGTCTGCGCCGACGCGGAACCAGCATTTCTCCGTCACGATGACGCCGAGATGGCAGACCAGCCGCGTATTGAGGAAGCCGGTGTGCGGGCGGATCCACGCGCCGGGCGTCAGCTTCGAGAACAGGACGAAGGGCGCGCGACCTTTGATCTTCTCCAACGGGGCGTTTGCGACGGCAGCCAGGGTTTTGGGGCAACGATCGGCGATCTCCGGAACGATCTTGCCCTGGCGATAGAGATAGCTGGCCGTCCAGTCCGGACTGTCGAGCAACGGATGCGTGCGGTCGACCGGCATGTTCGCTTCGGCTTCGATGTAGGGAGCGAACACGTTGGGGCCGGCGAGCAGACCCTGCAGTTCGGCGCGGATGTCGCACGTGGCCGCCTCGAGCGCATCCATCCAAGGGAAGAGCGCGCGATCGTAGTAAGTGACGGTGGGGAGCTCCGGGAAGAAGTAGGAGCGTGGCTCCTGCTCATACCGGCGCGACTTGCCCTGCAGGAGCGCGAGCGACTGAGCGAAGCGCGGGCTTGCGCCTTCGCGGAAACCGGCGGCGGCGACGCCAGCCTGCATGCGCTGGAACACCTCGCGGTCGAGGCGGACGTGGGTCTCGTGGGCGCGCCGGATCTCGGCGGCGACGGGCGCAGGGTATTTGCCCGGGTCGGGATAGAGCTTCACGATGAAGCCGTAAAAGGTGAGCGCGGCGCGGCGATTGTCTTGTGCCGCCAGCGTGTCGGCCTTGAGCAGCAAGGCGCGCAGGTCGCGCGGCTCGAGGTCGAGCGACTTGTCGAGCGCGGCATGCATCGCGTCCTGATCCCCGAGCGCGCGCTGCGCGACGGCGAGAGAAAACCATGCGGCACCGGAGCTGGATCCCAGGGGGCTACCGGTGAGGATCTGCAGTTGAGTGCGCGCGCTTTGGGCGTCGCCCTTGCGCAACAGATCCATCGCGCCGGCAATTTCGTTGGCTGTGGTTGGGGTGGTCATTTTCAGCGGGTTTCTGGGTTGGCTAATCGCCGCCCGGTCCGTCCTCGAACCTCAGGTGTCTCACGCTCTTGCCGTTCCGCCGAATCAATCGGAGGGCTTCGATACCGATCTCGATGTGCCGCTGAACGTAGATGTCGGTGACCTTCCGATCCGAGGCCTCGGTCTTCACTCCCTCCGGCACCATCGGTTGGTCACTGACGAGCATCAGCGCCCCGGTCGGAATCCGGTTGGCGAAACCCGAGGCGAAGATCGTCGCAGTCTCCATGTCGATCGCCATTGCGCGTGTGCGGCGGAGATACTCCTTGAAATCGTCGTCGTGTTCCCAAACGCGGCGGTTGGTGGTGTAAACGGTGCCGGTCCAGTAGTCGAGATCCAGGTCCCGGATCACCGTGGATACCGCACGCTGCAAACTGAACGCAGGCAAGGCCGGCACCTCGGGCAGCAGGTAGTCGTTGCTGGTACCCTCGCCGCGAATGGCTGCGATCGGCAGCACCAGATCACCGATGCCCGCTTTCTTTTTGAGCCCGCCACACTTGCCCAGGAGCAGTACGGCTTTCGGCATCCGGGCGGACAGCAGATCCATGATCGTTGCGGCGTTTGCACTCCCCATGCCGAAATTGATCATCGTGATTCCGTCGGCGGTCGCGTTCGGCATCGGGCGGTCGCGGCCCATGATCTCGGCGCCGGTACGGCGCGCGAATATCTCCACGTAGTTGCCGAAATTCGTTACCAGCACGTATTCGCCGAATGCCTCGATAGCCGTACCCGTGTAGCGGGGCAGCCAGTTGTCGACAATTTCCTTCTTGGTCTTCACTTTTCAACCACCGCAAATGTTGTCACTCGTCGCGAGCGTAGCATCGAACCGGAATGCGGCATGTGGCGGCTTTCATCGTCGTCGAACCCACGACCCCAGCATTATGAGTGCCGAGGGCAAAGGGACAGCAGTTTAGGAATCAGCAACTTGCTGCGGGCATCCGTTTTCGAAGTACAGCGTGCCCTCTTCTAGATAGTTTCCCGAGTTTTCAGCCGGCACGGCGCCGAATAGCTTTGCTTCCCAGCTATTGAAGCGGGGAGCCCCAATGGAGCGTTCCCATTCGACGGTCTGTTCTCGGCACGCGGGACACGCGACTGCGACCCTGGCGAGCCTGGTTGCGTTGGGTGCCGAAGCGCAGGACGCACCCGTGGGCAGCGGCTTGCCGGAAGTCGTCGTCACCGCACGCCTGTGGGAAGAGAGCATGCAGCGCGTGCCCGAAGCCATCAGCGCGGTTTCGTCCCAACAGATCGAGCAGATGTTCCAGGTCACGACGCAGGCCGTGGAAGGGTTGGCGCCGAACCTGGTGTTCGACCGCATGGGCGCGGGTCCTGCAGCAGCGTCGATTTCGATTCGGGGTTTGAGTTTCCAGGACATCGAGAAGAGCTTCGACCCGGCCGTGGGCGTCGCGTTGGATGGCATCGCGCTGGGGACCAACACCGGCGTCATGTTCCAGATTTTCGACGTCGAACGCATGGAAGTGTTGCGGGGCCCGCAGGGCACGCTGTTCGGCAAGAACACCATCGGCGGCATCATCAACGTCATACGTCCGGAACCCACCGGCAAGCTGGGCACCAAGCTGCGCATTGGCGGCGGTAGCTACGGTTCGTGGAACTTCGCAGGTGTGGTGAACCTCCCGGAAGTAGACGACCAGTTCGCTGTCAAACTCTTCTACACGAACCGCCGGCAAGACGGCTTCGACCGCAATCTCCATCTCGGTGGCGCCCGGGTCGGCGGCATAGACATCGAGAACTACGGCGCGAAGCTGAAATGGACGCCAACCCAGCAGTTGAAGCTCGTCTACACCTACGAGCGGGACGATGACAACAGCCCGATTCCCGGTCTGCTGAACGTCAGCCTTCCCACCGATGTGCTCTGCACGGCCTTCCAGCATTGCTCGCTCGATGGCCAGGGGGTGGTGCCCGAGACCGGGGATCCGCATGTCGTGAATCAGAACGGCTCGAACGAGCAGTTCTATCGCGTCGATGGGCATACGCTCGCCGTGAACTGGCAACTCGCCTCTGACCTGGCGCTTGACTACACCTTCGGCTATCGCGGCAGCGATGAGCAAACCGATCAGGATTTCGACGCCACCGCACTGACCTTCTATCAAACGCGGCGCACGCAGGGCTACCACCAAAGCAGTCACGAACTTCGCCTGAATTACGACGACGGCGGCCGGGTCAATCTGGTGAGCGGCCTGTATTTCTGGGACTCAGGTTACCGGCTGCACCAGGACACCCACGGCCTCTACGACATACTGGGCTTGGGCACGACTCTGCTGCCCACCGCAACAGGACCGTTCGTTCGAATGCAGGACGCCGCGCACAGCATCGAGAGTTGGGCGGTGTTTGCGCAGTCGGACATCAAGGTCGCTCAGGATTGGTTTCTGACACTGGGCGGACGCTACACGAGCGAAAGCAAGTGGTTGCAGAACCGCGCGCTCCTGCAAGCCACCGGCTCCGGCGACTCGTTCGACTTCTTTGATACGTTCCCCGACCGGCCGAGCGCCACTTGGTCCAAGTTCACGCCAAAGGTCGGATTGCGGTGGGACCTGAAACCCGCCCAGATGGTCTATCTATCGTATTCCACGGGATTCCGCAGCGGTGGATTCAACGGACGAGGTGGTACGGCGGCGAGCTCTTCGACGCCGTACGGGCCGGAGACGGTCGGCACCATCGAGTTCGGATACAAGTCTCAATGGCGGGACGAGCACCTGCGCTTCAACGCGAACGTCTTCCACAGCAAGTACGACGACAAGCAGGAGGAAGTCATCGTTCCGGTGGCGGGCGGATTCCAGGAGACGCTGGTGAAGAATGCCGCGACGGCGCAGATCGATGGTGTCGAGCTGGAACTGAGCGTGATGCCACTCGACGGCTGGACGTTGCGCGCCAACGTGGGCTACCTCGACGCGAAGTACGACGAGTTCTGCGCGAATCCGAACAACATCTACATCACGGGGCCGAGTTGCGGCGCTGCCGGAGAGATGGACCTGACCGGACTCGAGTTGCGCCGCGCGCCGAGGTTCACGGGCTCACTCGACAACACCAATGTCTGGCGGTGGGGGCCGGGCCGGATGATTTTCAATGTGGGAGTACGCCACAAGGATGCCTACTACACGATCCTCCAGAACACTCCTCTGGGACTCACCAAGGCAGCCCGCATTTGGGATTCATCCCTGTCCTATGACTGGAACGACTGGCGCCTCAGCGTATACGGCCACAACCTCACCGATGAGAGCCTGCGCAATTACACGGTGTATGTTGCCGGACTGTGGAGCTTTGCCAGCCACAACCTGGGCCGCGAATACGGTGCGCAGCTGCAGTACAACTTGGACAAGCCGAGGTGAGAAGATGGCGGAGTCCCCTGCCAGCGAATCAGGGAGCCGCGCGCGTCGAGCGAATCATCCGGGCGGCCTCCCGCCGGCAACGACGATGAGTTCGCTGAGCGCTCGCTGATATTCCTCCTCTCCAATCGCATCGACGGACCGCAGCTTCGCCAGCAGGTTGTCGATCAGCAATCGCAGACCAGGCCCGGGCGTGCCGCGCGCGATTGAACGCTGGTACTTGATCGGTCCTGGGATGATCGCGACCAGGAAGGCCATCTGGGCCGGCGTCAGCGCCTGGGGTTCGCACCCGAAATAGTGGTGGGCCGCGGGCCTGCAGTCCCCGCAGCTCCGGTCCCCACTCGATGATGTTCAGGTAGATCTCGAGGATACGATCCTTGCCGAGCGCCGACTCGAGCAGGAACGTAATCGCCAGTTCCTGCAGCTTGCGTCCAACCTCCTTGTCACGCGACAGAAACAGGTTCTTGGCCAACTGCTGGGTAATCGTCGAAGCGCCGCGTGCCGCGCCCTCGCGCGACCAGTTGGTGACTAGCGCGGCGGGTAGTTCGCGAAGGTCGATGCCGCGATGCCCGTAGAAGCCCGCGTCTTCCGCAAGCAGCAGAGTGCGGACGAACAGCGGCGGAACGTCTTGCAAGGCGATGAAGTCGGGGGATGATGGCGAGACATCGATGGGGCGATGCGGGATGGGTCCGCCGTTTGAGCGGAAGACGAAGTCACCGCGCAGTCGCGAGATCGCCGGCGGCATCGGCCGTGGCGGACTGAAGTTGATTTTCTGGGTCACCACGAGAGCGGCAGGCTCTGCGGCACGTCCGCGCACACCCACTTCTATCGTGGCCGATCCAAGATCACGGCTGCCGCCGGGTGCCATTCCCAGGCTTTCGGGCACCGAGAGGCCGGCCGCGCCCAGCATTCGCCCGAACTCCAGCTGCTGCACGCCGAGGGTGAGATCGACACTCGGATCGGTATCGATGTCGCGCAACGTGATCGAGCCCGACAGGTCCGCGCCGGCCAACGTCCCGTGGATCTCGGGGATTTCGATCGTGCCCTTGGCACGCTGCCAGTCGCCGTCGAATCGCAGGGTCACGTCCGTTGCATCGCCGAGCTGTGGTTCGTCGCCGTCGTTGTCCGCCAGCGCGCCGAATCGCGCACCGCGCGCGCCGATGTCGACGTGGAAACGGAGCGCATCGGTGCTCGACTGAAGATTCACGCTGCCGTCCGCGATACCACCATCGAGGAGCGGGTAACCTTCGCGCCGCACCTCGAGCAGGCGGCCGATGTCGAGCCCCTTCGCCTCGACGTTCCACCCGTTGCTCACCGAATCCGCCTGCTGGCGAATTGACAGGCCTGCCTGTGGTTCTATCAGCGTGAGTTGGAAATCCTCGCCGCGAGTGCCCGTCACATACCATGCGGTGATTGGCGAGCTGACCTTCAGGCCTGCCGGGCCGACTAGATTGGCCGCCTGAACCGTGAGTCGCAGGCGGCCGGGATACGTGGCTGTAATCATGTCGGCATGCAGTCGCACTCCATGGCCGAGGTCGAGATCGAAGCCAGTAAGGCGCACGAACGGCCATATGCCGACGCGTACCGAACCGATCCGGACAACCATTCCATGGCGCAAGGCTGCGGACTCGATTCGCTCGCGGACCGCGCGCTCGAGCATGGGTCTCAGCAACATCGCGGCCAGGCTTGCGACCAGTGCGGCGGCGATTGCTCCTGCGAGCCACCTTCGCCCGCGTGTTCCAAACGACATCGCCGCAGGATGCCACACCCGGACAGCGGCCTGGGGCAACTACGGCTACGCGTACAAACGCGGCGCCACGGGATGGGTAATCGAGGGCTACCTCACCGATTTCGGCGGCGAGGACGACGGCGCCACGCGCCGGCACGTCGCGATCAGCCGCGATGGCAAGATCGCGGCCATCCTCGCCCGGCAACACGAACCCGCAGAATTTCGGCAACGTGCTTGCGCTCGCTGACAACGGCCGCGTTCTCGTGGTCGGCGCGCCGTATGACTCGAGCTCGGCCTCAGGCATCGACGGCGTCCGCGACGATGCATCGGAGTACGGGCGCGGAGCCGTTTGGGTGTACTAGCTCGCGGAGGCCGCGACAGCATCGATCTTCCCGAGCCAATAGCGTTTCGTCGCATCGTCCAGAAACGATGCGCCAATAGAGTTTTTGGCGAGCTGTGCAATATTTTCGCGCGATAAATTCAGCGCCTTCGCCACAGCCTCATAGTTCGCCGCGATGTAGCCGCCGAAATAGGCCGGGTCATCGGAATTCACCGTGACGCAAACGCCCGCATCGAGCAGGCGCTTCAGATTGTGATCTTCGATGCGCTGCACGACTTTCAGCTTCACATTCGAGAGCGGACAAACGGTGAGCGGCATTTGCTCGCTCACGAGCCGGGCCAGCAGCGCGGGGTCCTCCTCGCTGCGCACGCCATGATCCACACGGCTGACTTTCAGCACATCCAAAGCTTCATGAACATATTGCGGCGGGCCTTCTTCGCCCGCGTGCGCAACGGTCAGAAAGCCTTCCTCACGGGCGCGCGCGAACACCTGCGCGAATTTCGACGGCGGGTGTCCGACCTCGGATGAATCGAGTCCCACGGCGGCAATGTGCCTCTTGTACGGCAGCGCTTGCGCAAGCGTGCTCAGCGCCTCTTCCTCGCTCAGGTGCCGCAGGAAGCACAGAATCAGCCGGGAACTGATCGCCAGTTCCTTCTGCCCATCCGCGAGCGCGCGCGAAATGCCATTCACGACCGTTTCGAACGGCACGCCGCGCACGGTGTGAGTCTGAGGGTCGAAGAAAATCTCCGCATGCACGACGCCTTCGGCATGCACTTTGCGCAGATACGCCCACGTCAGGTCGTAAAAATCCTGCTCGCTGCGCAGCACCTCCGCGACCGCGTAGTACACGTCCAGAAACGATTGCAGATCGGAAAAATCGTACGCCGCGCGGAGCGCCTGCACGGATGAATAACGCAGCGGAATGCCGGCCTTGTTCGCCAGCTCGAACGCCATCTCAGGCTCGAGCGTGCCTTCGATGTGCAGGTGCAGCTCGGCCTTCGGCAGGCGGCGAATGAAGTCTTCGAGTTCTGTCACGCTTTCTCCATGAGCGGATGATGCACAACCCATGCCGCGTTTGTCGCCATGTTTCCGGCTCGTGCCATGCAGGCAGCGCGCAAACAGTGCGTTCCGCCTCGATCCTGCACGAGACTTGCCACGATTTTTGCGCACCCTTTTCAGTGTGGCGCGGCGGCGCGTATGCTCTCGTCGAAGCGGATTTTCGAGGTGTATGTTGGGCAAGCTGACCACTCACGTGCTCGATGTTACCGACGGGATTCCCGCGGCGGGCATGCGCATCGAGCTGCACGATCTCGCGTCATCGGCGCCGCGCCTCATTCAGGAGATCCGTACCAACGCCGACGGCCGAACGGCCGCGCCGCTGCTCGAAGGCGGGTCGCTGCGCGTGGGCCGGTTCGCGCTGACTTTCCACGTCGCGGAGTATTTTCGCGGGCGGGGTGTCGCAGTGACCGAGCCGCCGTTTCTCGACGAAGTCGTGGTCAGATTCGGCATCGCGGACGCGGCGCAGAATTACCATGTGCCCTTGCTGGCTTCGCCGTGGAGTTACTCCACGTATCGCGGGAGTTAGCCTCCATGAGCCCTCCGCATTCCGGAGCAGACCGCAACACAGTGCGCTTCGTGCTCGATGGCGAAGTCGTGTCCGTATCCAACTTGCCGCCCACGACCACCGTTCTCGAATACTTGCGCAATCATGCCGGCCGCACCGGTACCAAGGAGGGCTGCGCGGAGGGCGATTGCGGAGCGTGCACCGTGGTAGTCGGTGAGCTTTCGCCGGGCGCGGACGCCATCCGTTATCGCGCCGTCAATTCCTGCATACGATTTCTGCCGACGCTGGATGGCAAGGAGCTGGTGGCCATCGAGAGCTTGCGTTCAAACGGCGCACTGCATCCCGTTCAGCAAGCGATGGTCGACAACCATGCTTCGCAGTGTGGTTTTTGCACGCCGGGCTTCGTGATGTCGCTGTTCGCCCTCTATCTGAACCAGTCGCACGCAAAGCGGGACGACGTCGTCGACACGCTGGCCGGCAATCTGTGCCGTTGCACGGGTTACCGGCCGATCATCGATGCGGGACTCAAGATGTTCGAGTACGCCGCGCCGCCGCGTTGGAATCGGGGAGAGGCGCAGTCCCGGGAGCGTTTGACGCGGTTGCAATCCATTCAACGCACGGGCGCGGCGGACGAGCCGTTGCAACTCCCCGCGTTTCGCGCGCCGCGAACGGTTGGTGAACTGACCGCGGCGCTGGAAGATCAGCCTGATTCCCTGATCCTTGCCGGGGGCACGGATGTTGGACTCTGGGTCACCAAGCATCAACGCGATCTGCCGCCGATCGTATACATCGGCGAGATTGCGGAGCTCAAACAGATCCGCCAGGACGAGTCCGGGCTTTGGATCGGCTCGGGCGTTGCGCTGACCGATGCCTGGGCCCGGCTGGTGGACGCGTTTCCGGAGTTGGCGGAACAGGCCCTGCGGTTTGCCTCACCACCCATTCGGAACTCCGCAACCTTGTGCGGAAATATCGCCAACGGCTCGCCCATCGGAGACTCCTTGCCGGCGCTGATCGCTCTCGGCGCCGCGGTAGATCTGCGTAAAGGCGCGAAGTCCCGGCGCGTGCCGCTGGAGAAGTTTTTTCTCGGGTATCAGAAGAAGGATCTCGCGCCGGGCGAGTTCGTGGTGGGTGTGCAGGTTCCCGCGCGCAAGGCCGGCAGCTGGATTGCAAGTTACAAGGTGTCGAAGCGCTTCGAGCAGGATATCTCCGCGGTCTGCGCGACCATTTCAGTCACGGTCGATGCGGGCATCGTGAGCGATGCACGACTCGGCTTCGGAGGTATGGCGGCGGTTCCGGCTCGTGCTCCGCATGCGGAAGCGGCGTTGAAGGGCAAAGCCTGGTCGCAGAAGTCGGTGGATGCCGCAATGGAGGCGTTGAGCCTGGACTTTCAGCCGTTGACGGACATGCGCGCGAGCAGCGCTTATCGATTACGCGCGGCTGGAAATCTGCTGCGGCGGTTTTATCTGGAACATGCCTCGAATGCCGCGGCGGTACGAACCGAAGACGCGCTGCAAGGGATGAGCTGAAGCATGAGCGCCGGCCGGCCACAAACGCACGACAGCGCCCATCTGCACGTGAGCGGTGAAGCGCTTTATTGCGATGACATTCCTATGCCTGCGAACACGCTGCACGCGGCCTTCGGATTGAGCGCCATCGCTCACGGAACGATCCAATCCCTGGACCTCTCGCAGGTCAGCAGCGCGCCGGGAGTGGTGGCGGTGGCGCTGCCCGCGGATATTCCGGGCGAGAACAACTACGGCGGGTTGGTGAAGGACGATCCCATTCTCGCTAACGAAGTGCAGTACGCAGGTCAACCGATCTTCGCGGTGGCCGCAACGTCTTATGCGGCGGCGCGCAGCGCTGCCCGGCGAGCGAAAGTGGCCTACGCCGAGCTGCCCGCGGTTCTGGATATTCGCGCGGCGCTCGCTGCCGGCAGTTTCGTGTTACCCACCAAAAGACTGGTGCGCGGTGAGCCGGATGTCGTGCTGGAACGCGCGGCGCATCGCAGCCAGGGCACACTCACGATCGGCGGTCAGGATCATTTCTACCTGGAAGGACACATCGCCGTGGCCCTGCCGCAGGAAGACGGCGCGTTCCTCATTCACAGCTCCACGCAACATCCCAGTGAAGTGCAGAACATCGTCGCGCATGCGCTGGGCGTTCCGGCCAATCGCGTCACGGTGCACTGCCGGCGCATGGGCGGCGGCTTTGGCGGCAAGGAGAGCCAGGCGGCCTTGATTGCCGCCGCCGCGGCGGTGCTGGCGAAGAAAACCCGCCGGCCGGTGAAGCTGCGTCTGGATCGTGATGTCGACATGATCATGACGGGCAAGCGGCACGACTTCGTTGCCGACTACGTCGTGGGCTTCGATGAACGGGGACGGATTCTCGCGCTCAAAGTCATGCTCGCATCGCGCTGCGGCTATTCGGCGGATCTGTCCGGGCCGGTGAATGATCGCGCGCTGTGTCATGTGGACAACGCCTATTTCCTGGAGCACGTCGAGATCATTTCTCATCGCTGCAAGACCCACACTGTTTCCAACACCGCGTTTCGCGGCTTTGGGGGTCCTCAGGGAATGATGGTGATCGAAGCCGTGCTGGATGACATTGCGCGCACCCTGAAGGTCGATGCGCTCGATGTCCGGCGCGCCAATTTCTACGGCGTGGAAGATCGCAACGTCACGCATTACGGACAACCGGTCGAGGACAATGTCATCCACGACATCGTGGAGCAGCTCGAGAGCAGCAGCGACTATCGCGCCCGCAGGCTCGCGGTGACGCAGTGGAACTCCGCGAATGCCGTGATCAAGCGCGGGCTGGCACTCACGCCGGTGAAGTTCGGCATCTCATTCACGGCGACGCTCCTCAATCAGGCGGGCGCCCTGGTTCAGGTGTACACGGATGGCACGGTGCTCCTGAATCATGGCGGCACGGAGATGGGCCAGGGCGTTCACATCAAGGTGGCGCAGGTCGTGGCGACGGAGTTCGGGATTCCGCTGAGCTCGATTCATCTGACGACGACCGATACGAGCAAGGTGCCGAACACTTCCGCGACGGCGGCGTCGTCCGGCGCGGATCTCAATGGCAAGGCAGCGCAGATTGCGGCGCGTACTATCAAAGAACGATTGATCGTGCTCGCCGCGCAAAGCCACGGTGTCGAGGCCGAGAGCGTGAGTTTCGCGGATGGGCGCGTGCGCGTCGGCGCGCAGGAAGTCACCTTTGCCGAGTTGGTGCGCCAGGCTTATGCGGCGCGAATATCGTTGTCGGCCACGGGGTTTTATCGCACGCCCAAGATCGAGTGGGACATGAAAGCGCTGCGCGGGCGGCCGTTTTTCTACTTCGCCTATGGCGCGGCGGTTTCGGAAGTGGCCGTGGATGCCCTCACTGGGGAGACCCGGCTTCTGCGCGTGGATATCCTGCACGACGCGGGGTCGTCCTTGAATCCTGCGATCGACCTCGGCCAGATCGAAGGTGGATTTCTGCAGGGCATGGGATGGCTCACGTCCGAAGAGCTTTGGTGGAATCCGCAAGGTGAATTGCAAACGCATGCGCCATCCACCTACAAGATTCCCACGGCGCGTGATTGGCCCGCGCTGGCGAACGTGAAGATGCTGGAATCGGCTCCGAACAGAGAGGACACGGTCCATCGCTCCAAAGCCGTGGGCGAGCCGCCGTTGATGCTGGCGATCTCGGTGTTCCAGGCGATTCGTGATGCGTGCGCTTCGTGCGGCGCGCCGGGCAATCTGCCGGAACTGATGGCGCCTGCAACTCCTGAATCCGTGCTGCGCGCGATCGATAGCGTGAGCGGACACGTTTGAGATGAGCGAGCTCGAGCCTGCCGTGCCCTGGTTGAGACCTCTCGAGGGCGCGTGGCCTGGCGCGGTGGTTCGTTTGCTCGAGAGCACACCGGCAGCCGTGCGCGTAGTCGTTGCGAGCATGCGCGGTTCGGCGCCGAGAGATCCGGGCGCTTCTCTGCTCGTGACGTCTGGCACTGTCGAAGGAACGATCGGCGGCGGGCACCTGGAATTCGAAGCGATTCAAATGGCCCGCGCTTTCCTGGCGGCGGATGAAGGCCAGCCCGCGGTGCAGATGCGTCACCTGATCCTCGGCGAGGACTTGCGGCAGTGCTGTGGCGGCGCGGTGCAACTGTGGTTGGAGCGCTTCACGGCCTCGGATCTGACGCTGCTCCAGGCCGCAGCGCAGGCCGCGCAAAGCAGCGACGGCGCGATGCTCGAGAGCGTCTTCGACGGCATGCGCGTGACTCGCCGGCTGTTTGTTGCGACCTCGCCCGAATCGATGCGTTTCATCTCGCACTCGGCGCACGCGGGCACATTGCGCGAACGACTCGGTGCTCCGGGACAAAACCTCTGGATTTTTGGCGCGGGTCATGTGGGCCAGGCGATCGTACGGGCGCTGAGCGATCTGCCGTTCGATATCACCTGGGTGGACTCGCGTCCTGGCGTGCTGCCGACCTCCCTGCCGGCGAATGTTCGTGCGCTCGAAGTGCCGCAACCTGCCGGGCTCATCCCCGAAGCACCCGGGAATGCGATGTACGTCGTCCTCACTCACGATCACGCGCTCGACTACTCCCTGTGCCACTCCATTCTTCGGCGTGACGCCTTTGCCTGGCTCGGCTTGATAGGCTCGGAAAGCAAAGCCGCCCGTTTTCGCTCGCGCCTTCGCAAAGATGGCATCGCGCCGGCGCTCATCGAGAAGCTCGTTTGCCCGATTGGCGTCACCGGCATAGAAAGCAAGGTGCCCGCCGCCATCGCAATCGCAGTCGGTGCGCAGTTGCTCCAGACGCTGCACGCGCCGGCAGTTGTGAACGTGCGCCGCGCCGGCATCGCGACTATCAGGGTGCGGTCCGAGCCGGCACCCCTTCACGTCGCGGCACACGACTGCGGCGACAATTGCGGCGGTTGCGCAGGCTCGCACGCGAAGTGATGCCGTGACCGACTACCTGATCGACTGGTTGAGCCTGCTTGGGCGATGGTTTCACTTCATCGTCGGGATCGCGTGGATCGGCTCGTCGTTCTACTTCGTATGGCTCGACAATCATCTGCGCCCGCCGGAAGACCCGGAGCTCGCGCGCAAGGGAGTGGGCGGAGAGTTGTGGGCCGTGCATGGCGGCGGCTTCTACAACGCGCACAAGTACCGCGTGGCGCCTCACCACCTGCCCGCTCATTTGCATTGGTTTTATTGGGAAGCCTATTCCACCTTTCTGTCCGGCTTGTTCCTGCTGTGCTTGATGTATTTCGCGCAGGCGGAGATCTATCTGATCGATCCGTCCGTTGCCGCACTGTCCAAGCCCGCGGCCATCGCCATCGCGGTTTCGTTCCTGGTGGGCGGCTGGCTCGTCTATGACGGGTTGTGTCGTACGGCGCTCGCGCGCAACGGTACCGCGCTCGCCGCGGTGCTGGCCGTGCTGTTGTCGGCGGCAGCGTGGGGTTTGTGCCATCTGTTCAGCGGGCGCGGCGCATTCATCCAGTTCGGCGCGATGCTCGGCACGATCATGGTGGCCAATGTGTTCTTCGTCATCATTCCCGGCCAGCGCGAGATGGTGCGTGCCAAGCGCGAAGGGCGCGAGCCGGATCCTCAAGCCGGGATTCGAGGGAAGCTGAGATCCGTCCACAACACCTATTTCACGTTGCCCGTGCTGTTCACGATGATCAGCCATCACTATGCGATGACGTATGGCGCGCCTTACAACTGGCTGGTGCTGATTGCGATCAGCATGGCCGGCGTGCTGATCCGGGTGTATTTCGTGTCGCGGCACAAAGCGCATGAGCGTGGCGGCCGCACGTCACCCGTACCTGCCGTGTTGGGAGTGCTCACACTCGCGGCGGTTGCGTTCGTGTTGGCACCACGATCTGACGAACGACGCGACGCGACGGCGTCCGACTCCGGCGGCGCGCAGCAATTCGCGCGCGTGCAGGCGATCGTTGCCCAGCGTTGCGTGCCCTGTCATGCAGCGAAGCCGACTCAGCCGGGGTTCGTCGCGCCGCCCGGCAATGTGCTGCTGGACTCGCCCGAGCACATCCTGATTCGCGCCGCGCAGATTCGTCAGCAGGTCGCCACGCGCGCGATGCCGATCGGCAATCTCACGGGCATCACCGAAGAGGAACGGGCGACGATGCTCGCCTGGGCCGAATCTGTCGCTGCACAGTGAGCGCGAAGATCGTGCACAATCCATTCGTGACTTCCGCGCGCGATCTCATTGGCTACGGGCGAACGCCTCCGCATCCGCGCTGGCCCAAACAAGCGCGGGTCGCATTGCAGTTCGTGTTGAACCACGAAGAAGGCGCGGAGAATTCCGTTCTGTATGGCGATCAGGCTTCCGAGACTTTCCTCTCGGAGATCATCGGCGCGCAGGCCTTTCCCATGCGGCACATGAGCATGGAGTCGCTGTTCGAATATGGCTCGCGCGCCGGGCTCTGGCGCGTGCTGCGCGCATTTGAAAAGCGGAAGCTGCCGCTCACCATCTTTGCCGCCGCCCAGGCCTTGAAGCAGCACGCGGAAGCCGCGGCGGCCTATCGTGAGCTGGGATACGAGATCGCGGGCCATGGTCTGCGATGGATCAGCTATCAATTCGCGGACGAGGCCACGGAGCGCGCTCATCTGGCGGAAGCGGTCGCGATCCTGAAGGAGATGTCGGGTTCTGCCCCGCTCGGCTGGTACACGGGGCGCGACAGTCCCAACACCCGGCGACTGGTCGTCGAGCACGGTGGGTTCCTGTACGACTCGGATTCGTATGCGGACGATTTGCCGTACTGGACGGAAATCGAGGCGGCCGGCCGGCGCATCCCGCACCTCGTCGTGCCTTACACCCTGGACAGCAACGACATGCGCTTTGCCGCCGCGCAGGGTTTCAATTCAGGAACGCAGTTCTTCGACTATCTACGGGATGCGTTCGACACCTTGTACCGTGAAGGCGATCCCGGTGGTTTGAACTCCCCTAAGATGCTGTCCATCGGGCTACATGCCCGCCTGGTCGGTCGACCCGGTCGTATCGCCTCGCTCGAGAGATTTCTCGATTACGTCCTCGAGAAAGAAAACGTCTGGGTGTGCCGGCGGGTGGATATCGCGCGACATTGGATCGCCGCCCATCCTTACAAGGCTGCCGGCGTGTGATTGGCCTCGAGCAACTCAATTCGCTGCCGGCGGAGCAGTTCGTGGCCGCCTTGCACGGCATCTTCGAACGCTCGCCATGGGTGCCGGAACGAGTAGCGAGCGCACGACCGTTCGTTTCCCGGATCGCCTTGCATGAAGCCATGTGCAACGTGGTCATGCAGGCGGATGTGAGCGAGCAGCTCGCCTTGATCCGGGCGCACCCTGAACTCGCGGGGAAGGCCGCGGTTCGCGGCGAGCTCACACCCGAATCCACGCGCGAGCAGCGAGGCGCGGGCTTGTCGGCTTGCATGCCGGAAGAGTTGGCGCGCATTCAGACATTGAACGCTCGATATACCGCGACTTTCGGCTTTCCCTTCGTGCTCGCAGTGAAAGGCCACACGCCGGCCACCGTCATCGCCGAGATGGAAGAGCGCATTACGCACTCGGCGGAAGATGAGCGAGCCGTCGCGCTGCGCCAGATCGGGCGTATCGCGGGTTTTCGTCTGGCTGACCTGGTGAGCGAGCCTTTGGGCGCCCAATGCATGGCAATGGCGGAGAGGCTGGCGCGTTTCAGCGAGCAGGAAGGCGCCCTGACTTGTTCCTACCTCACGCCCACTCATCTGGCGACGGCGGCGCAAATCCGGGAGTGGATGCTGGCCGCGGGCCTCGAGATCGAGACCGATGCCGTCGGCAATGTGATCGGTCGTTGGTATTCGGCCCACGCCGATGCGCCAACGCTCATCACAGGCTCTCACTACGACACCGTGGTGAACGGTGGAAAGTATGACGGCAGACTTGGCGTGTTGTTGCCCATCGCAGTCGCCGGACAGTTGAAACGCAGCGGTGCGCACCTGCCCTTCACACTCGAAATCATCGCGTTCGCTGAAGAAGAAGGCGTGCGATTCAAGTCGACGTTCCTCGGCAGCCGCGCGGTGGCCGGCAAGTTTCACCCTGCTGTTCTCGACGCGGTCGACGCGAATGGCCTCTCCATGCGGGATGTCATGGTGAGCGCTGGCCTCAATCCGGCGAAAATCGGCGCGGCTGCGCACGATCCCCGGCGAACGTTGGGCTTCGTGGAAGTGCACATCGAACAAGGTCCGGTACTGTTATCCGAGAATTTACCGTTGGGCGTGGTCACCTCCATCGCCGGCAGCACGCGAGCGCTGGTTACGATCACAGGACTTGCAGGCCACGCCGGCACCGTGCCGATGAACCTGAGGCAGGACGCCGCGGCCGCCGCGGCGGAGTTGGTCTCGTTCGTCGAGAAACGCTGCTCGCAAAGACCAGGACTCGTCGGCACCGTCGGGCAGCTGGAAGTGCCGGGTGGTGCCGTAAACGTCATTCCCGGCCGCTGCGAATTGAGTATCGATGTTCGCGCGCCGGAAGACGAAGTGCGCCGCTCGGCCTACGATGATGTGGTCGAGCAAAGCCGCCGGATCGCCGAGCGACGCAAAGTCGACATCAACATTCGCAAGGTCCTGGAGGTGGATAGCGTGCACTGTGCGCCGAGCTTGCAGCGGCGCTGGGCAGAAAGCATTCAGAGAGTCACGGGTGCGTCGAGCGCTCGATATCTGCCGAGCGGCGCCGGGCATGACGCCATGATGATGAGTGAGCTCACGGAAGTCGGTATGCTCTTCGTCCGCTGTGGCAACGGTGGCATCAGTCACAACCCCGCGGAAACCATGACGGCTGGCGACGCCGAGCTCGCAAGCCAGGTATTCGCCGATTTTCTCCGCAACTTCACGATATGAATCCCAGCCAGACTTTGGAATCCCTCGTTCTCGAACAAGTGGATAGTCGCTTTGCCGACGAGCAGCGCTTTCTCGCCGAGCTCGTGAAGATCCCGACCGACAATCCGCCGGGCGACTGCGCTGCGCATGCCGTGAAAGCGCAAGCCTTGCTCGAACAGCTCGGGTTCACGGTCGAAGCGCATCCCGTTCCGGCAGATGCCGTGCGCGCGGTGGGAATGATCTCCGCAACGAATCTCGTCGTGCGCAGGAAGTTCGGCGTCGGCGGCCCGTGTGTCGCCTTGAATGCTCACGGAGATGTGGTGCCGCCTGGATTGGGCTGGACTCAGGATCCGTACGGCGCCGCTGTGATCGAAGATGCGCAGCACGGGGCCACGATGTTCGGCCGTGGCGTGGCGGTCAGCAAATCCGATTTCGCGACCTACACGTTTGCGTTGTTGGTGCTGCAATCCTTGTTTGAAAAGGGCACGCCACTCAAGGGAACGATCGAGCTGCATTTCACGTATGACGAGGAAGTGGGCGGGGATATCGGCCCGCGTTGGCTGCTCGAAAATGGCCTGAGCAAGCCGGATTTCGCCATCTCCGCGGGCTTCTCGTACGCAGTCACCACGGCGCACAACGGCGTGATTCACCTGGAAGTGACCGTGCACGGCAAGCAAGGTCACGCCGCCATGCCGGAATCCGGAGTCGATGCGCTCGTTGCAGCCACTCAGATCCTGCAGTCGATTTACGCTTCTCGCGAGCTGTTGAAACAACGGCGTTCGAAAGTTTCAGGCATCGGCCATCCGACTCTCAATGTCGGTCTCATCCAGGGCGGCATCAACACCAACGTGGTCCCCGATCGCGTGACCTTTCGCATCGATCGGCGAGTGATTCCGGAAGAGTCTCCCGAAGCCGCGGAAGCCGAATTGCGCGCGGTCATCAACGCCGCCTCGTTCCCAGGCGTTCGAGTGGAAGTGCGGCGGATTCTGCTGGCGTTGCCTTTGGTGAAGTTGCCGGGCTCAGAACGCCTGACTCAAACACTGCAGAAGTATGGACAGAGGCTTTTTGGCGTGCCGATCGCCGAGCATGGCGTTCCGTTGTACACCGATGCCCGCCACTACACGGCGGCGGGAATCCCCACCGTTCTGTACGGCGCAGGTCCGAGAACATTGGGTGAAGCTCACGGCCATGCGGCTGATGAGCAGCTCCGCTTGAGCGACTTGCGCAATGCCACCGCCACTGTGGCTTGCACGCTGGCCTCGCTGCTCGGCGCGGAATAGGCTTACTGCCAGTCACGACCGAAAGAGTCGCGTGTATTGCGTTTCGTGGCGTGCGCTCGCCACGGTGCTCAACACCGTGGATATCCCGATATCGGAATCCAGGAGGTCGATGGCCCGGACACATACTGCGACCAGCCGGGTATTGAGGGCATGCAGCATGCGCTGGCCTGCACTTTGACCCAGGGGCACGAGTTTCACGGCCGCCAGGACCTGATTTTCGACCCACGCCCAGGCATAGGTCTTGCAGTAGTGCCAGCGGCTCGATGTGCCAGCGCGCGCCGGCGAATGCAAATGCCGTGGCGTGTGCGACGCCGACGGTGTTTGCTGGTGCAGGCACCGGAAACAGCGAGGTGGTGAGCTCGAATTCGGCCAGCACGCGCAGCATGGCGCCGCCGAGGTGCCGATCTTCCAGGCGCAGTTCCGCGGTTTCACGGCAGGCGATGAGAAAGGAATTCCACCGCAGCACGGCGGCGTCATCACCCTGCAACCACGCGCTGTGCAGGCGGTGCAACACCGGCAGATCGAGCGTCGCCAGGCTCGCGGATGCGATGCCGCCTATCCAATCGAGCGCGCTATCTTCGCCGTCGACCCAGCCGGACTCGACGGCATATTCCAGACCCTGCGAAAAGTGGAAAGCGCCGATGGGCAGCGCGGGACTCGCGAGGTGCAGGAGCCGTAGCAATTGCGAAGAAGTGTCAACCGCCGTCGCGGCCGCCGGCGCTTCTCGCACGGCGCTCGCGTCAGTCGTGCTGATGTGCGTGCGAGTGCTGCGAGGCCGCGACATAGGCGCCTCCTTCGGGCTCGAACGGCGCTTGTTCGACCTGCACTTCGAGGCCGAAGCCACGCAGCATGTCGTCGAGCACGTGATCGTGCTGGTAGCGCAGCCAGCCAGCGCCGATCTGCAACGCCACATGGCGGTTGCCCAGGTGATAGCTGGCGCGCGCCAGGGTCGGGCCGTCAGCGGTGTGCACGGTCGACACGGTTTCGCTGGCCGCCTGCACTTCGATGAGCCGGCCGTCGTCCGCGCGCAGCAGATCGCCATCGCGCAGCACCGAGCCGCGTTCGAGGAACAATCCTGCTTCCTCGCCGTTGTCGAGCCTCGCCAGCAGGCGGCTCTTCGCACGGTCGCTGAAAGGCAGCACCAGCCTGGCGTCGGCTGTGCGTGGATGATCCGTGGTTCGATCAAGTTTGAGACTGATCTTGAGCATGGAAAATGGGGACACTCTCAAAACAGAAAGTAGCGCTGCGCCAGAGGCAGCACGCTCGCCGGCTCGCAGCTCAACAATTCGCCGTCGGCGCGCACTTCATAAGTCTGCGGATCGACATCGATCCTCGGCAGATAGGCGTTCAACACCAGATCCTTCTTGCCGATCGCGCGGGTGTTCTTCACCGCGACGAGGCGCTTCTTCAGGCCCAACTTCCCGGCCATCCCGTTTGCGAGTCCGGCCGCAGATACGAAGCTCACGCAGGTGGCATGCCGCGCGCCGCCCAGCGCCCCGAACATGGGACGGTAGTGCACCGGCTGCGGGGTCGGGATCGACGCGTTCGGATCGCCCATGGGGGCAGCCAGAATCATGCCGCCCTTGATGACCATGGCGGTCTTGGCGCCGAAGAACGCCGGCTTCCACAGCACGATGTCGGCGAGTTTGCCCTTCTCGATCGAGCCGACTTCGTGCGCGATGCCATGCGCGATGGCCGGGTTGATCGTGTATTTGGCGACGTAGCGGCGTACGCGGAAGTTGTCGTGGCGCGCCCACCGTTTGACGAACCCTGCGTGATGAACCAGGAGGCTCGAGCGCGCCGCGCTGCACCTTCATCTTGTGCGCCGTCTGCCAGGTGCGCGTGATCACTTCGCCGATCCGGCCCATGGCCTGCGAGTCCGAAGAGATCATCGACATCGCGCCGAGGTCGTGCAGGATGTCCTCGGCGGCGATGGTCTCCCGGCGGATTCGCGATTCAGCGAATGCCACGTCTTCGGCGATCCCCGGATCGAGGTGGTGGCACACCATGAGCATGTCGAGATGCTCATCGACGGTGTTCACGGTGTACGGCCGCGTGGGATTGGTGGACGACGGCAGCACGTTCGCCTCACCGCAGGCCTTGATGATGTCCGGCGCATGTCCGCCACCGGCGCCTTCGGTGTGATAGGTGTGGATGGCGCGGCCCTTGAACGCGGCCAGGGTATCCTCGAGAAATCCGGATTCGTTGAGCGTATCGGTGTGGATCGCGACCTGCACGTCGTATTGCTCGGCGACGTTGAGGCAGTTGTCGATTGCGGCCGGCGTCGTGCCCCAGTCCTCGTGAAGCTTGAGACCCATCACACCGGCCTCGACCTGCTCGTTCAATGGCAGCGGCAGGCTGGCGTTGCCCTTGCCTAACAACCCGAAATTGAGCGGCAGGGCATCCAGCGCCTGGTACATGCGGCCGATGTGCCAGGGCCCGGGCGTACAGGTGGTGGCGCTGGTGCCGGCAGCGGGACCCGTGCCGCCGCCGATCATGGTGGTGATGCCGGACATCACGGCGTCGTCCGCCTGTTGTGGGCAGATGAAATGAATGTGCGCATCGATACCGCCGGCCGTGGCGATCAGCCCCTCGCCCGCGATGATCTCGGTGCCTGCGCCGATGACGATATCCACGCCCGGCTGAACGTCGGGATTACCAGCCTTGCCGA
This sequence comes from uncultured Pseudomonadota bacterium, assembly GCA_963774045.1. Classification (GTDB taxonomy): domain Bacteria; phylum Pseudomonadota; class Gammaproteobacteria; order Steroidobacterales; family Steroidobacteraceae; genus CADEED01. Next base: position 104,045 of record CAVZED010000003.1, on the reverse strand, counting down.
TACCGGCAATGCGCCCGTCCTTGAGGCCGATGTCGGCCTTGACGATGCCCCAGTGATCGACGATGAGCGCGTTGGTGATGACTGTGTCGGCCACATCTTTCGCGGCACGCTGGCTCTGTCCCATGCCATCGCGGATCACCTTGCCGCCGCCGAATTTCACCTCCTCGCCAAAGATGGTGTGATCGCGCTCCACCTCGATGACGAGCGCGGTATCGCCGAGCCGCACGCGATCTCCAGTGGTAGGGCCGTACATCTCGGCGTAGGCACGCCTGTCGATGCGTGTCATGGCAGCTTTCCGTTGATCAGCGCGTTGAACCCGTAGACCACGCGGTCGCCTGCGAAGGCGACCAGCTCGACCTCGCGCTCCTGGCCCGGCTCGAAGCGCACGGCCGTGCCGGCCGCGATGTTCAGGCGAAACCCCCTGGCGGCGTCGCGTTGAAAACGCAATGCCTTGTTGGCCTCGAAGAAATGGTAGTGAGAGCCAACCTGGACCGGCCGGTCGCCGGTGTTGGCGACATTCACGGTCACGGTCTTGCGCCCGGCGTTGAGCTCGATGTGGCCCGCCTCGCAGAACATTTCCCCGGGAATCATGTGGGTTCGCTCCTCAGGGAATGGGATGGTGGACGGTGACCAGTTTGGTGCCGTCGGGAAACGTGGCTTCGACCTGCACTTCGGGAATCATCTCGGCGACACCTTCCATGACATCGGCGCGCGAGAGAATCGTGGTGCCGAAGCTCATGAGATCGGCGACCGTGCGTCCATCGCGCGCGCCTTCGAGGATGGCGGCGGATATCAATGCCACGGCTTCCGGGTAGTTGAGCTTGAGTCCACGCGCCCGCCGGCGCTCGGCCACCAGCCCGGCGGTGAAGATGAGTAGTTTGTCCTTCTCGCGCGGCGTCAATTCCACGTCAGGTATTCCAGATGCGCGGCAGTACCGCAGGACGTCCGACGATGTCCGGACGCAGGCGCTGCCACGCGGATATGAAGAGTTTACGCACCGCCGCGGCCTGCGGCGCCAGCGCGCGCAGCACCAGCACGCCATCCACCAGCGAGACGGCGGCGTAGCTTTCGCCGGCAACCAGCTCGCGGACCGCCTCGACGTGTGTGTGCGTCGCCGGCGTGGCTAACAAGGTGCCCACCGCTTCCTGTCCGGCCAGCCCCCAGCAGGCGCCGCGAGACCTGGAATCTCCGGTGAGCCGCATCCTGTCCAGGAAAATGGGGCCAGAGCTGACGTCGCCGGATTCGGATGCGACGCGCGATCTCCACAACTCCAGATCGAGCCTCAAGGTCCCCTTGTCAAACGGCTCACCGCGTGCGGGCAGACCGAGGCAATTGATTTCCCAGCCGATGAGGCGCGAATGAGTGTCGAGGTGAAACCGAGTGGCGGTGTGCACGTCAGCACCGCAATAGAAGATGTTCTCCTGCGGAAGCCATTCGAGCGTGGCGCCCGCGGCGCGCAGTTCCTGAGTCTGCGAAGAGATGCGCCCTTCGCAGCGATAGAACTTGGTGGCGGCGGGCGTCGTCATCAGCACATGTGCACCTGCGTCCACCTGCGCATCGATGCGCAGCTCGTCGCCGCCCACGACTCCGCCCGGCGGATGCACCAGGTACACGTGACAGGGATCGCCTTCGGGATAAAAAGGCCGCTGGACGATGAGCGGACCTTTGTGATGTCGCTCGACGAGGCGCGTGCGGCCGGCTTCAGGTCCGGCCCCTTTTGCCGGCAAATGGGGTCTGACCCCAAATTTCAGGTGCAGGTCGGCCTGCCATCCGGGAGTGCTGCGAACGGCGGCGACGTGCACGCGACTCACACCGTCAGCATGCCTTGCTTTTCGATGAACTCCACCACCTGGTCGAGCCCCTGGCCGGTCTTCAGATTGGTGAAAACGAATGGCCGCGCGCCGCGCATCTTTCGGGCGTCCCGATCCATGACCTCCAGCGATGCGCCCACATGCGGCGCAAGATCGATCTTGTTGATGATGAGCAGGTCGCTCTTCATGATGCCGGGCCCGCCCTTGCGTGGAATCTTGTCACCGGCGGCGACATCGATGACGTACAGCGTAAGGTCGGAAAGCTCCGGGCTGAACGTCGCGGCCAGGTTGTCGCCACCGCTTTCGACGATGATGAGGTCGAGCCCTTCGAAGTCGTGCATCAGGCTGTCGATGGCCGCGAGATTCATCGACGCGTCTTCGCGGATCGCCGTGTGCGGGCACCCGCCGGTTTCGACGCCGCGAATGCGCTCGGGCGCGAGCGCCTGGCTGCGAATCAGGAATTCCTGGTCTTCCTTGGTGTAAATGTCGTTGGTCACCACGGCGATGTTGAAAAGGTCGCGCATGCGCTTGCAAAGCGAATCCACGAGAGCGGTCTTGCCCGAACCCACCGGGCCACCCACACCAACTCGCAATACATCTGATCTGGCATCCATGGCGGGCATGATACTTCGCGGCCGCAGCACGTGCGCGTGCCTGGAGTCCAGGTGAAATGACTCATATCAGTGCACAGCGCCGCCGCCTGCCGGGCAGATTTGTCCATGCAGGAATGGAGTATTCTTTAGCGCCATGACACGCGCACAAAAGCACCGGTCCCGGATTGCCACCTTGGCCATCATGGCCGCGGGATTCCTGCCCGCCCTCGCGATGGCACATCCCGGTCATGACCATACCGCGAGCTTTGTCGCCGGCGCCTTGCATCCGCTCAGCGGCATCGATCATCTTCTCGGGCTCATGACTGTCGGCCTGCTGGCCGGCCGGCTCGGCGGCAAATATCTTTGGCCGCTGACGGCAGCATTGCTGGGCTTGTTAGTCGCGGCGTGGACCGCCGACAGCGATGGCTGGCGGTACGCGGCGGGTTTCATGCTCTCGGGCGCAGGGTTGGTCGCAGCCGGCGTCACCGCGACCAACTTCCTTGTACGGGTCGCTACTGCAGCCGCACCACGCTCACCGACTTCGGCAGCCACGACCTCAAGCACACCTTTGAACGCCGACTGAGAGCGGCCGGAGTGAGCTTCGAGGATCGGCAGGACTTGCTGGGCCACAAGTCCGCGCGAATCACGACGCGCAACCGATTGAAAATTTGGTGGAAAGGGAGGGAATCGAACCCTCGACCCCGGCATTGTGAGTGCCGTCCAGGGTCGCAAGGAACTTAGCAATCAACCACTTGCCGCGGGCGTCCGTTGCCGAACATCCGCACTGAGCACAACGAGCAGAGCGGTCACGCAAAAGTCCCGCAATCACTTTCAAGAGGCGGCTCATCGGCATTCCTTCGATGGCGCCGAGGGCGCAGCACTCGCGATCAGATTTCTGCTGACAAGCGAAGTGGCGTCCATATCGTTAGAGTCGTGCCACGTTCATTGTCCAAGGGGAAATTGTGAGCTCACGTCGTGACATCTTGACGGGCACGGTGGCCGGCGCGTTCGGCTTGACTGCGCTCCCGCATATCAGCAATGCGTCCGCCTCTACAGACAAGCACCCGTCGCCATCCTGGCGCCGAGGAAAAGAGAACCAGCGGCTCGCCGACCTCGGCAATGGCACCTTCCTGAATCCCGTTCTTGCCGGCGACTACGCGGACCCCACCGTGTTGCGCGATGGTGATGAGTTCTACATGACGAACACGTCATACGATGCGGCGCCCGGCATCGTCCTGTGGCGGTCGACCGACCTCGTGAATTGGGCACCGGTCGGCCCGCTCTTGAAAAAGTCCATCGGATCCGTCTGGGCGATGGATCTGATCAAGCACGACGGCCGCTATTTCTTGTACATCCCGGCAACACCCAATGGCCAGCAGACCATCATGGTGATGCATTCGGATCGCATCGATTCGGGCTGGAGCGAGCCGATCGATCTCGCCATACCGCGCATCGATCCCGGCCATGTCGTCGGTGAAGACGGCAAACGCTATCTCTTCTTCAACGGCGGCGGCCGCGTTCGACTGACCGATGACGGGCTGGCGCTCGATGGTCCTTTGGTCGAGGGCGCATACCAGCTTTGGCGTTACCCGGATGACTGGGTCGTCGAGATGTACGCGCCGGAAGGTCCCGAAGTTCTTCTGGAAGGACGGCTATCTCTATCTAGTTGCGGCGGTCGGTGGCACCGCGGGCCCCGCAACGAGCCATATGGTCGTCGTCTCGCGCTCGCGTTCGGTGTTCGGTCCCTGGGAGCAGTGTCCGCACAACCCCATCGTCCGCACGAAATCAGACCTCGAGCCCTGGTGGTCGCGGGGACATGCCACGTTGCTCGAAGATCCGACGCGTCAGTGGTGGATGGTCTACCACGGATATGAAAACGGTTACCGCACGCTGGGCCGCCAGGTCCTCCTGGAGCCCGTCTCGTGGGACAAGGATGGCTGGCCGCATGCGATGGGCGCGGATCTGTCGCGCCCTTTGCCCAAGCCCAAGACCAGTAGATCCGCGCCGGTCGAGCACACCCTGTCGGACGATTTTTCGACAGATCGGCTCGGCACCGTGTGGCGATTCCATAAACCGAAGCCCGATGAGCTTGCGCGCATCCAGCGATCAAACGGTTCCATGCTGCTGAAAGCCAAAGGAACGTCACCAGCGGACTGTTCGCCCTTGACGATGATTCCGGAGACCGCGCTTACGAAGTCCAGGTGACGCTCGAGCCGACGGTGGAGCCGAAGGCGGACTCCTCTTCTTCTACAACGAACGCGCCTACCTGGGTTGCGGGTTCGACGGCAGCAAGCTGTCAACCTATGTGTATGGCGAGCGGCACGACTGGCTGCGAATCGAATTGAAACAACCGCGCGTCACGTTTCGATTCGTGAACGACCATCAGGTGGTCACGATGTACTACCGCAGCGGTGACGGCGCCTGGACCAAGCACCCATGGCAGTTGGAAGTGTCGGGCATGCATCAGAACGTGCTGGGCTCTTTCCTGAGTCTGCGGCCAAGCTTGTTTGCGTGCGGGGCGGGCGAGGTGAAGTTCCGGGAATTCCGGTATCGGGGTCTCGTCGGTTAGTGCCCATTCGGATTTATCGGTGACACGGCATTCGGATGTGTCCAGAACGGACCCAAAAATTGGTGGAAAGGGAGGGAATCGAACCCTCGACCCCGGCATTATGAGTGCCGTGCTCTAACCAGCTGAGCTACCTTTCCACGCCCCTCCGCGTGGACTTCGCCCGGCCGAAGGGCCATCGGCGAAGGGGCCGCGATTCTCCCGGCGTCCCGCGTGCCTGTCAAGGCAATCCCTACGAAAACAACGACTTAGCCGCCGGCTGGCAACCGCGTGCCGCTGGAAACCCTGTCAATCCCGTGGCAATCGGGATCTCCAGGGCTGGGACACAGCTCTCAATTCAGCCCCTCCGTATCAAGTGTGAGAGGAATCAAGCCGATACGCCTCATCGGGGCGCTCATCGGTCGGGCGCCAGGACGTCTACTGCCCCATGAAACGGCTGCAGCTCGCCCACCTGCCGCTTACGCACGAAGCTCATCGCCGCCAGCGCGCTGACGGCTTCGATCGCGTTGCTGATCGCGGCGCTCACGCAGGGCGTCTCCTCCTATTTCTATAGCCACACCGAAGCGTACGAACACCTGAACGCGGTCGCGCCGCGTCATCGCGGGCCGCAGCACGGCGGCGATCCAGAGCCAGGACTTCCGCCAGGCGGAATCGCTGGTCAGCGCGCTGCGCGTCGAGCCCAACGTCGAAGAAGCGCTGCTCATCGATTCCCACAAACGCGTGCTCATGCATTACGCCGGCAGCAAGACGCTGCTGATGCCGGCAAGCGCGGAGCGAACTCACGCGATCCAGATCTGGCAGAAGCAGGCGATCGAAGGCAGCGCGCACCAACACCGCTTCGACGGCCTGACCGCGCTGCACGTGGTCTACCCGATCACCGACCAACGGCAAGCTCATCGGCCATCTGTACGTCCGCGCGAATCTCTCGGAGCTGCAGGAAAAGCTGCTGGTGCAGCTCGCGATCCTGCTGGCGAGCTCCGTGCTCGCGCTCGCGCTTGCCTATCTACTCGCGCGGCGCGTGCAGCGCCAGATCGCGCGCGCCGCTGCTGAACCTGGTCGACACCATGCAGGCCGCCGAGCGCGGCGACTATTCGCAAGCGCGCCGACGTCACGACCGACGACGAGATCGGCACGCTGATGCGCGGCTTCAACGTCATGGTGGGCCAGATCGAGTCCCGCGAGCAGGAGCTCGCGAAGCAGCAAGAGCGCCTCGAGGCGCGAAGTCGTCGAGCGCACCAAGAGCCTCGCGGAAGCCAACAACACGCTGCGCCAGGCGATGAACGACAGCGTCGAGGCCTGCCGCACGGCCGAAGCCGCGAGCAAGGCGAAGAGCGAATTCCTCGCGCGCATGTCGCACGAGATCCGCACGCCGATGAACGGCGTGCTCGGCATGACCGAGCTGCTGCTCGATTCGAAACTCGATCCGCGCCAGCGCCGCTTCGCCGCGACGATCCAGAGCTCCGCCGACGCGCTGCTCGCGATCATCAACGACATCCTCGACTTCTCGAAGATCGAAGCCGGCCAGCTGCGCCTCGAGGCGCAGGACCTCGACATCCGCCAGGTGGTCGAGGAAGTCATCGACCTGTTCGCGCAGCGCGCGCACCAGAAAGGCATCGAGCTGCTGCTCGACATCGATCCGTACCTGCATCGCTGGGCCAAGGGCGACGAGCTGCGCATCCGCCAGATCCTCATGAACCTGGTGTCGAACGCGCTCAAGTTCACGGCCAGCGGCCACGTGCTGATCCGCGCGCGCGGCATCAATCCTTCCGAACCCCACGTCTCGCTGGTCATCGACGTCGTCGACACCGGCACCGGCATCCTGCCGGAGAACCAGGCCGCGATCTTCGACGCGTTCGTGCAGGAAGACGGCTCCACCACGCGCCGCTTCGGCGGCACGGGCCTCGGCCTCGCGATCAGCCGTCAGCTCGCGACGCTCATGGGCGGCGACATCACGGTCGTGAGCCAGCCCGGTGTGGGCTCGACGTTTTCGCTGTCGGTCACGCTGCCCGCGGCGCCGGCCATCACCTCGGATTCCTCGCAGGGCCTGATGCTCTCGCCCGGCACGCGCGTGCTGGTGGTCGACGACAGCGCCATCAACGTCGAGATCCTCGCCTCGCAGCTCGAAGCCTGGGGCTTCATCGTCACGGCGGCGTCGAGCGCGATGGAAGCGCAGGCGCACCTGACGCGATGCACGCCGCGAACACGCTGCCCAAGATCATCGTGCTCGACTGGCACATGCCAGAGCAGAACGGCGTCGACTGGTTGTTAGGCGTACGCCGCGATCCGGCCTGGAAGTCGATTCCCGCGATCATGGTGAGCTCGGTGGCCGACGATCTCGAGTCCGCCCTCGCGACGCAGCTCGCGCCGATGCGCCGCCTCGCCAAGCCCGTGCGCCAGAGCATGCTGCGCCGTGCCCTGCACGAAGCGCTGCAGGCCGTGCCCTTCCACGAAGTCAGCTCCGCCCCCGCCATGCTCGCACCGGAGAACGAACCCGTGCTCGATCACCTCTCGGTCCTGCTCGTCGAAGACAACATGGTCAACCGCACGCTGGCGCTCGAAATGCTGCAGCGTCTGGGCTGCGACGCCGATGCACGCCGGCAACGGCGTCGAGGCGCTCGACGCGCTCGAGAAACAGGAATTCGACGTCGTGCTCATGGACTGCCAGATGCCGGTCATGGACGGCTTCATCGCGACGCGCAAGCTGCGCGAGCGCGAAGCCGCGAAGAAGCTCGAGCCCGACGCGCGTCGTGGCGCTGACCGCGAACGCGCTCGCGGGCGATCGCGAAGCCTGCCTCGCGGCCGGCATGAACGACTATCTCGCCAAGCCCTTCACGCTCGCGCAGCTGCGCAACATCCTGCTGCCGCTCGAAGGTCTCGCGCTCCGCGGCCAACAAGGTCACGCTGGACCACTCGGCCATCGAGGCCGTGCGGCAGCTCGATCCGGACGGGCAGGACCGCCTGCTCGCGCGCCTGATCGCGCTGTATCGCGACGATTCGTCGCAGTTGCTCGCCGACATCGACAACGGCCTCAAGGTCGAACGACGCGGAAGCCATCGCGCGCGCGGCGCACACGCTGAAGAGCTCCAGCGCCAACCTCGGCGCCACGAACGTCGCCGCGATCGCGCGGCCAGATCGAGCACGCGGCGCGCACCGGCGACATCAAGGATCTGGCTCGGTCGATCACCAAGCTGCGCGCGCAGCGCACCGTCGCCCTGTCCGAGCTCGAAGCGCTCGACAACTCCGCGAAGGTCGCCTGACATGCCGAATACCGACGGCCAACCGATCCACGTTCTCATCGTCGACGACGATGCCGGCTCGCGGCTGCTCATGCGGCGCGCGCTCGAACGCTCGGGTTCACCGTTTCCGAAGCCGCCGACGGCATGGCCGCCGTCGCCGCGGTGGAAACCGGCGAATGCAACGCCGTGCTCATGGACGTCGAGATGCCGTCGATGAACGGCTACGACGCCTGCAAGGCGATCCGCGCGCGCCCGGGCGGCGCCCATCTGCCCATCATGATGGTGACGGGCCGCGACGACGTGGCCTCGATCAACCAGTCCTACCAGGCCGGCGCGACGGACTTCCTCGCCAAGCCCATCAACTGGAACCTGCTCGGCCATCGCGTGCAGTACCTGGTTCGCGGCGGCCGCCTGGTGCAGGAGCTCGAAGAGAGCGAGGGCCGGCAGCGCGCCATGCTCGACGCCCTGCCCGACCTGCTGCTCGTGGTCGATGCCGCCGAGCGCATCGTCGATCGGCTCGGCGCCACCGAGAATCATCCGTTCCTCGCGGCCGGCCGCAGTTGCGAGCAGAAGCTCGCGGAGCTCGTGGCGGGCGACGCGGCGCGCGCCATCTGCGCACGCGCTCGACGATTGCCGCGTGCGCAACGAGCGCACCGAGGTCGAATTCGAAGCGTGCGCGACGGCGTCGAGCGCCGCTTCGAAACGCGCATCGTGCCCTACGATCGCGGCCGCCTGCTGCTCGTGTTGCGTGACGTGACCGAGCGTCATCGCGCCGCGAACCGCATCCGCGAGCTCGCGTTCTTCGATCCGCTGACGCAGCTGCCGAACCGCCAATACCTGCTGCAGCTGCTCGAAGAAGCGCGCCGCGAAGCGGCGACCACGGGCGAGCGTTTCGCGGTCGTGCGCATCAACCTCGACAACTTCAAGCGCATCAACGACAGCATCGGCCATGGCGCCGGTGACGCGCTGCTGCAGGCCGTGGCCTGCGCCTCGGCACCTTCCTCAAGCTCGAGAGCGATGGCGCGGTCACGATGCCGCTCGCGCGCCTCGCGGGCGACGAGTTCGCGGTCGCCATCCGCCATCTGCAGTCCGACGCCGACGTGCAGAACGCGATCACCAACATCACGGCCGCGTTCGCCTCGCCCTACCTGATCCGGCATCGCGACTTCTTCGTGACCTGCACGATCGGCATCGCGATCTTCCCGGATCACGGCAGCTTCGCCGACGAGCTGCTGCGCACGGCCGGGCTCGCGCTGCACGAGGCCAAGACTTCGGGCGGCAATCGCGGCGTCATCTACAGCGAACACATGCGCGCGCGTTCCGTCGCGCGCCTCGAGCTGGAAACCGAGCTGCGCCGCGCGCTCGAGCAGAACGAGCTGTTCCTCGTCTATCAACCGCAGATCGAAGTCGCCACCGGCCGCATCGCGAGCATCGAGGCGCTGGCACGCTGGCGCCATCCGACGCGCGGCATCGTGCCGCCGGATGAATTCATTCCGGTGGCCGAGGAATCCGGCCTCATCGTGCCGCTCTCCGATCTGGTCATGCGCCAGGCGCTCAAGCAGATCTCCGAGTGGTGGAAGGCCGGCTGTCGCGACCTGCGCGTGGCGGTCAACGTCTCCGGCGCGCAGTTCGAGGCGCCGGGATTCCCGGACTGGGTCTTCGCGCACCTCGACGAAGCCGGCCTGCCCGGCTCCTGCCTCGAGCTCGAGATCACCGAGAGCCTGTTGATGGTGGACGAAGCCGCGGCGGCGCTGGCCGTGCGCGCGGTGCGCGAGCTCGGCGTGCACGTCGCCATCGACGATTTCGGCACCGGGTATTCGTCGCTCGCCTACCTGAAGCACTTCCCGATCGAGGCGCTCAAGATCGACCGCTCGTTCGTGGCCGACCTGGGCCGCGACTCGAACGACGCCGCGATCTGCGCCGCCATCATCGCGATGGGCCGCCAGCTCGGGCTCAAGATCGTGGCCGAAGGCGTCGAGACGCAGGAGCAGCTGCAGTTCCTCGCGACGCACGGCTGCACGCTGGCGCAGGGCTTCTACATCGCGAGGCCGGTGGAAGCGCCGGAGATGGCCAAACTGCTGCGCATCGGCCAGGACGGCACCGCCCGCGTGCCGCTCGTCACCCTTCCGGCGAGGAACAGCGTCGACGTGCCGCTCGCCGATTACGAAGCGGCGATGCTGCTCAAGGTCGCGAAGCAGTAAGCGTCGCGTCGATCCGCTCGAGCAGATAGCCGAAGAACGGGTTGCAGGTCGCGCGCATGAGCGTGTCCGCGCTCACCACGAGCGAGCCGCGTTCGCCGCGCACCGCCACCGTGCCGAGCCGCACGCCGAAATCCTCCGCCGCGTCTGGCTGCGTTCCGTAGAGCCCGTCATGCAGGGGAAATGGCAACGCGACGTGTGACAGGGAATACATGTCGCGCGGATACCCCTGCGACAGCGGTGCAGCGTCATTCATCGACTGGCCGGCGCGCAGCGTGCTCGCAACCGAACCGCCCGGCCCGGCGCCGACGATCGTGATCGAGAAGGTGTTGCTCACCGGATTGTTGATCAGTGCCAGTACGGTATCGCTGGCGGGGCGAATCAGCGCACCGGCCTCCGAGGTCCGGTTGCGGTCGAACAACACGAGCTCGCTGCGCCTGGCCGGCAGCAACGCGTGCAGATCCTCGACCACCGCCTGCGTGGACACCGTCGAGTCCAGCAGCGACTGGAACGTGAGCACCGGCGGCATCTTCTCGAGCAAACCGCGTTGCGAGTGGCGCGTGAGCTGCGCGCTCAGGTTGCGCACCAGCAGCGAAGACTGCCGCGCCGCGTTCACCGGAAACGAGTTGTACTTGATCGGGTTGTATTCGGGCGTGACCTCGAGCCACGCGGCTTTCGCGAACGGCGGGAATACCGCGGGCCAGCCGAGCACGCCCGCGAAGCGCGCGAAACTCGTGATGCCGATCATCGGCGAGATCAACACGACCTGGGTGGGTGGAGGGAGCGCGGGATCCTCCAGCGCATCGAGCGCGTACTTGAGCGCGAGCGCGCCGCCATTCGAATAGCCGACGAGATGCAGCGGGCCCTCCTTCACGAGCCCACGTGCGTGTCGCACCGCGAGGCGCGCCGCGGCCATCCAGTCCCGCCACTGCACTTTCGTGAGTCCGCCCGGTACGGAGCCGTGACCCGGCATGCGGATCGTGACGGCGAGAAAGCCGCGCTCGCGATAGTGCGCGGCGACGTGGCGCAGGCTATAGGGCGAATCGGTGAGGCCGTGCAGCAGTACGACGGCGCCGCGCGGCGCGCCCTCGGGCATCAGCAGCTGCGAGCGGTTCCAGTCGGTGGGGAAACGCGCGGAATTCATCGGGCTGCCGTCGAAGAAGCGGTTGGCGGGGATGCGATCGCCAGCGGGTAGTTGGGTCGTGACGCGCGCCCCGACCTCGTCGAATACGGCGTCTTCCGCCTTCATCCATGCCGCCCAATCGGCCGCATCGATTTCGTCCGCTTCGAGTTCGTGCGGCGCTTCGGTATGCCACAACTTCAGAGGCGGTGCGCGCCAGGCGTCGAACGCGCGCACGATGAGCACGGTGGCCAGCACCAGCGCGATCGCTAATCCAGCGCGCTTCAGCCAGGTCTTGACTTGCGTCAGCAGGATCGTCCCCCTCTTTGCCAGGAATCGAAGACGGTCCCCATCAGACGTTGAAGCGGAAATGCATCACATCGCCTTCCTTGACGATGTATTCCTTGCCTTCGAGCCGCAGCTTGCCCACGTCCTTCGCGCCGGCCTCACCCTTGTTCTTTATATAGTCGTCGTAGGCGATGACTTCCGCGCGGATGAAGCCGCGCTCGAAATCCGTGTGGATGACGCCCGCGGCCTGCGGGGCGGTGGATCCCGCGCGCACCGTCCAGGCGCGCACTTCCTTCTCGCCCGCCGTGAAGTAGGTCTGCAGACCCAGCAGGTCGTAACCCGCGCGGATCACGCGATTGAGCCCGGGCTCGGCTTGAGCCCGAGGTCCTTGAGGAAATCCGCGCGGTCCTTCTCGTCGAGCTGCGATATTTCGGCCTCGATGGCCGCGCACACGGCGACGACGACGGCGCCCTCGCCCTTGGCGCGCGCGGTCACGGCATCCAGATGCGGGTTGTTGGTGAAGCCGTCTTCCTTCACGTTCGCCACGTACATCACGGGCTTGGCCGTGAGCAGGTGCAGCTCCTGGCAGTCGGCTTTCTCTTCCTTCGTCAGCCCCATCGAACGCACGGGCTTGCCCGAGTCGAGATGTTTGCGCATGCGCTCGAACAGGTCACGCTTGCGCGTGGCGTCCTTGTCGCCGCCCTTGGCCAGCTTCGCGTTGCGGTCGACGGCCTTCTCCACGGACTGCAGATCGGCGAGCCCGAGCTCGGTGTCGATGATCTCGATGTCGGAGATGGGATTGACCTTGCCGGAGACGTGGATGACGTCGGTGTCCTCGAAGCAGCGCACCACGTGCGCGATCGCGTCCGTTTCGCGGATGTGCGAGAGGAACTTGTTGCCGAGGCCTTCACCCTGCGACGCGCCGGCCACGAGACCCGCGATGTCCACGAACTCGATCGTGGTCGGCAGTATCTTTTCCGGCTCGACGATGGCGGCGAGCGCCTCGAGGCGCGGATCCGGAACCGGCACGATGCCGACGTTCGGATCGATGGTGCAGAACGGGTAGTTCTCCGCCGCGATCTGCGCGCGCGTCAGCGCGTTGAACAACGTCGACTTGCCGACGTTGGGGAGCCCGACGATTCCGCACTTGATGCCCATCTGGTTAGCCTTCTTTCCCTTGATCTTTGCCCGGGGCCGGTTTGGCCCGCGCATGTAGTTTGTTCATCGCGATCTGCGCCCCGGAGCGCAGCATCTCCTCGATGGCGTCCGCGCCCGTGGCGATCGTCTCGTCGATCACGCGCTGCTCGTCCTCGCCGGCGCGTGTCAGCACGAAGTCCACGACCTCGTTTTTCACGCCCGGGTGGCCCACGCCGATGCGCAGGCGCCAGAATCCGTCGCCCTGCGCGGCGATGACGTCGCGCAGGCCGTTGTGTCCGCCGTGACCGCCCGCGTCCTTGAGGCGCACGGTGCCGCTCGGCAGATCGATCTCATCGTGCGCCACCAGCATCTCGCGCGGGCTCAACTTGTAGAAGCCGAGCACGCTCGAGATGGGTCCGCCGCTGCGGTTCATGAACGTCATGGGCTTCACCAGCCACAATCTCGTCGCCGCCGATGCGGATGCGCGCGAGCTCGGCCTGGTGTTTGCCCTCGTGGCGAAAGGTGCCGCCGTGCCGGCGCGCCAGCTCGTCCACCAGCCAGAAGCCGGCGTTGTGGCGCGTGCGCGCGTACTCGGCGCCCGGATTGCCGAGCCCCACGATGATCTTGAGTGCGTTGCCTGCCATCGGAAAAAGGGGACAGATCTATTTTCGAAACCGCATACCCAAATGGAGAAAGAGGACGGATCCGAAAATGATCTGTCCCCTTTTCCGAAGCAACGGTAGATAGGGTGCGGGCGTGCAGTCGCCCGCCCGCACCTCGGCTACCGTTACTTCTTGCCGCCTTCCTTCTTCGCGGGGGCCGCGGCAGCGGCCTTCGCGTCGCCCGCAGGAGCGGCACCCTTCGCGTCGCCCGGCTTCGCGCCAGCAGCGGCGGCGCCTTCGGCCGGAGCAGCAGCGCCTTCGGCAGGCGTCGCGGCAGCGACTTCGGCGGTCGGTTCCGGCTCTTCCGCGCGCGGCGGATGAATCGTGACGACCACGGCGTCCGCTCTTCGCGATCGACGGAATCGTGACGCCATCCGGCAACGGCAGGTCCGACAGGTGCTTCGACTCGTTCATCTCCATCTGCGACAGATCGAGCTCGATGAACTCCGGCAGGTCCTTCGGCAGGCACGACACTTCGATGTCCGCGATGCGGTGCGAAACCACGCCGCCCTGCGACTTCACGCCAGGCGACGCCGCCTCGCCCTTGAAGTGGATCGGGATGTGGATGCGGATCTTCTCCGTCTCCACGACGCGCTGCATGTCGACGTGCTGGATCGCATTGCGCGCCGGGTGCATCTGCAGGTCCTTGACGATCGCGGCCTGCTTCTTGTCGCCGACGACGAGGTTGATGATCGACGAGTAGAACTTCTCGTTGTCCACCAGCGTCATCAGCTTCTGGTGATTGAGAGTGATTGCACGGGGTTCCTGATGGCCCCCGTACAGGATTGCCGGCACGCGTCCCGCGTGGCGCAGGCGGCGGCTCGCACCTTTGCCCTGGCCATCGCGGAACTCGGCGGCGAGTTCGAATGAAATACGCATTAGATAACTCCAGTTACTTCCAACATCCGGCGGACACCGCGACCAGTGCCGCCACCAAGATGGTGCCGGGTCGGGACCGGACCTCAGTCGCACTCAACTCAAGCACCCGGCACCCCTCAATCCAGGTACAGGCTGCTCACCGAATCCTCGTCGCGGATGCGACGGATGGTCTCGGCCAGCAACCCCGCAACCGACAACTGCCGGATGCGTCCACATTGCTTCGCCGCGGGCGACAGCGGGATGGTGTCGGTCACCACCAGCTCGTCGATCGCCGACTTCGAAATCTTCTCGATGGCGTTGCCGGAGAGGATCGCGTGCGTGATGTAGGCCACCACCTTCACCGCACCCTCATCCTTCAACGCCTGCGCACCCGCGGCCAGCGTGCCCGCGGTATCCACCATGTCGTCGATGAGCACGCAGGTCTTGCCCGCGACCTCACCGATGATGTTCATCACCTTCGACTCGTTCGGACGCGGCCGGCGCTTGTCGATGATCGCGAGGTCCGCGTCGTCCAGCCGCTTCGCCAGCGCCCGCGCTCGCACCACGCCGCCGACGTCCGGCGACACGACGATCAGGTTCTCGTAGCGCTGCCGGTATGCATCGCCCAGCAACACCGGCGACGCGTACACGTTGTCCACCGGGATGTCGAAAAATCCCTGTATCTGGTCCGAGTGCAGGTCGATCGTCAGCAGACGATCCACCCCCGAGCCCTGGATCATGTTCGCCACCAGCTTCGCCGTGATCGCGCGAGCGCGTGGCGCGCGGCCGGCGATCCTGGCGCGAGTAGCCGAAATACGGCACCACCGCCGTGATCTTCGCCGCCGATGCACGCCGGCAGGCGTCGACGATCACCAGCAACTCCATCAGGTGATCGTTGGTCGGCGGACACGTGGGCTGCACGATGAACACATCGCGCCCGCGCACGTTCTCCATCAACTCGATGTTCACTTCGCCGTCGGAAAACTTTCCGACGTACGCCCGGCCGAGCGGCGTCGTCAGGTGACGCGCGATGTCGTGAGCCAGCGCCGGATTGGCGTTACCCGCGAACAAGCGTCAGCGTTTCTGATTCCACGACCACATTCTCCGTGGGGACAGATCCGGATCTGTCCCGTGCTGTTGGCTGGGGTGGAAGGATTCGAACCTCCGAATGGCGGGATCAAAACCCGCTGCCTTACCACTTGGCGACACCCCAACGTCTAACTCTTCGAGCGGCGCTCCAACTCGTCCAACAAAGGAGACCGGGCGAGCCCGCGTGCGACGCAAGCGCGCCACTCGTCCGGCACGCGCGCCGCGACGCGCTCGGCATCCGCCGCGCGCGCGAATTTCGCGAACACGCACGAACCGGTACCGGTCAATCGCGCCGGCGCATGCCGCGCGAGCCAGTCGAGAGCCTCTCCCACCGCCGGAAAGCGCGCACGCACGACTGCCTCGCAATCGTTCCGCCCGCCCGTTTCCAAAAAGCCGCGCATTGTCGTGGGGGGGGAATTCCGTGTCAATTCAGGAGCCTGGAATACGGAGGCGGTCGGCACGCCGACGCCCGGATAGATCACCAGGAACCAGCTTTCGCCGGGAATTTCGACCGGCGCGAGCCGATCTCCCACGCCCTCCGCCCAGGCGCGAGCGTCCGTGCACGAAAACGGGCACATCTGCGCCTAATTTGACGCCAATTGCCGCGATTTGCTCCGAACTCAAGCCGATCCGCCACAGCTGGTTGAGCGCCAGCAGGGTCGTGGCCGCATCCGAGCTTCCTCCACCGAGGCCCCCGCCCATCGGAATCTTCTTCTGGACGGAGATTTCCGCCCCCAGCCCCGTGCCGCCGCCGACTGCAGGGCCCGCGCCGCCCGGACCACCAGGTCTTCGGATTCGGGCACCCCGGCCGGCCCGCTGGGACGGGTGATCACCCCGTCGTTCCGGACGGTGATTTCGATGCGATCGCACAGGTCGATGAGCTGAAACACCGTCTGCAGCTCGTGATACCCGTCCGCACGGCGCCCGACGATGTGGAGCATCAGGTTGAGTTTGGCGGGCGCGGAGAAGATGGCGGCGCTCACGGCAGCCAGCGTTCCACGAGAAGCTTCATGCGCGCGCCGCCGCGTTCGGCCGTGAGCCGGCGCGGCAACGAAAATCCCAGCGCGGGCGCGCGCGAATTGATGGCGACGTGCCAGCCGTTCTGCACGAAGCCGCGGATCTCGCCGCTCTGCGGCGCGGCATCGATGTCGGCCTTGCCCGGCGCGGGCAGGCCTAACAACCACCAGCGCAGCTCCTCGAGCGGCAGCTCGAAGCCGAGCCGCGTCTCGAGCTCGGCGCGTGCGGCGGGGCCGTCGAGCTTCTCGGCCGCGGCTGTCGATCACCTCGATTTCCTGGCCGGCGAGCCCGACGCGCAGGCCGCCGATGCCCAGCGGGCCGTCGAGCGAAAGATCCGCGCGCGCGGGCTGTTGTCCGTAACGCAGGCTCGCCGTGAACCCCTGCCCGTTCGCCGCGACGGCGACGCGGCCGCCGAGCGAGTAACGGTCGACCTGCTCGAGGGCGGCGCGCTGCTGCGGCCAGGGCGCATCCGCGCCCGGACCGGTCACGACCTCCGGCGGCCGCGTGCGGCAACCCGCCAGCAACGCGAGCACGGCCAGCGCCGCGAGCGCCCGCCGCACGACTAACTACTCGTGGTCGCCGGGGCGGACGTGGAATCCGGTTCCGGCAGCGTCTTCCGGTCGGCGACTCGGGAGTCGCGGGATTGGGCTCGGGATCCATCTTCGTGCCGGTCAGGCGCTCGATGGTGGCGCGCAGCGGCTTCGAGTCCGGAGCGCGCGCGAGTGAGCGCGCCCACAGCGCGCGTGCCTCGGACTGTTTGCCGCTGACCCACAGCAGCTTCGCCCCAGTGCGAGGCGATCTCGGCGTCGGGGAAGATGCGGTAGGCGCGCTCGAAATACGGCAGCGCGCCGGGAATGTCGCCGCGGCGGAACATGCACCCAGCCGAGGCTGTCGAGAAACGCGGGATTGTCGGGCGAGGCTTCGAGTGCCTTGCGGATCAGCGACTCGGCGCGCGGCAGCTTCTTGTTCCGGTCCGCGAGCGAGTAGCCGAGGGCATTGAGCAGGCTGGCATCTTCCGGACGATCCTTGAGCAGGCTTTCGAAATTCCGGACCGACTCGCGCTCCATGCCCGCCTTGTCCTGGATCAGCGCGATCTGGTAACGGACACCGGGATGGTCCGGGAAACGTTCGAGCGCCAGCTGCAGCAGCGCGATCGCCTCCGTCGACTTGCCCGTATCCTCGAGCAGCGCGGCCTTGGCGAACTCCACGTCGAGCGCCTCGGAACGTTCCTTGGCGGCGTATTCGTCGAGGATGCGGAACGCGGCCGTGCGTTCGTCCTTCTTCATCAGCAGGCGCGCGGCGCGGCCGCGCACCAGCAATCCGGCGGCGCCGGCTTCGGCGAGCTTCGTCGTAACCCTCGAGCGCGAGATCCGTGCGCCCTCAGCGTTCGGCGATCGACGAGAGGTAGAAGTACGCCTCCGGGCGCCGCCGTCGGCGAGGAGATCAAACTACCGAAGCGCCGCCCGGCCTCGGTCATGTCGCCCATCTGGTAGGCGAGCTTGCCGAGCCGCAGGTCCGCCTCGTCGCGGACCGACGCGTCGATGCGCATCGACTCGAGCTCCTGGCGCGCCTCGTCCATGCGGTCGAGCCGCATCAACGTGTCGACGTAGGCGAAGCGTTCGGTCTCCGGCTCGAGCGCCGCGGCTTCCTGCGCCACCGCGATGGCCGCGACCGCGTTGCCCTCGGCCGTGAGCACGCGCGCCAGCTGCGCGCGCGCCGCGCCGGACGCGGGCTCGTTCGACAACATGCGGTCGGCGAGCTTGTGCGCCGTGGTGAAATCGAAGGATTCGAGCGCCAGGTCGACCGCCGCGTTGAGCAGCCGGTCGGATGCCTCCTTCGACTCGAAGATGGGGCGCAGCGTGTTCAGCGCGATGGCGGTGCCGCCCGCGTCACTGACCTCGCCGATGAGCTTGATCAGCGCTTCGTCGCCGCCCAGCGCGTGTGTACGCAGGATGGCGCCGCTCGCCTCGTCCGGCTGATAGAGACGCACGGCGGCGAGTGCGACCGCGGCGGCGGCACCGGCGCTCCCGGGCTCGAGCTTCTGCCAGCGGCGCGCGGCCTTCGCGCTCGCGCCGATCTGCTGGCACTCCGAGGCGACCTTGTTCGCGCGCTCGGAAATCCGGGCGTCGTTCGTACCGAGCGCGGCCTTGAGGTAGCGGTCGGTGCCGCCCTTGCAGTCGCCGCTGCGACAGCGCCATGTCCGCGAGCACGAGGGTGGCGTTGTCGGAGTTGGTGGTGGAAAGCGCGCTGGAAACGGCCGGCACGAACGCGGCCAGCACCAGCGAAAGGGCCAGGGAAAGGCCCGTTGAAAGCGTGTTTCGTGGCATGGGGGGCACTATAACTGGACCTCCGCCCCTTACAATGGTTCGCGTGAAAGACACCATTCGAACTGCGGCTCGAGAAAATGGTCGACCGCTACGAAGAAATCGGGCGGTCGCTGGCCGACCCTGCAGTCATCGGCCGACAAAAGGACTTCCGTGAACTGTCGGTCGAGTACTGCGCGGCTGACGCCGGTGGCGGAAAAGTTCGCGGCCTTCCGGGCGCTCGAGCGCGAGCTCGAAACCGCGCGCGAGATGCAGGACGACGGCGACCCCGCGATGCGCGAGATGGGCGGCGAGGAATCCGCGCGGCTCGGGCCCGAGATCGAGCGCGCCGAAGAATCGCTCAAGATGCTGCTCATCCCGCGCGATCCGCGCGACGACAAGAACATCTACCTCGAAGTGCGCGCCGGCACCGGCGGCGACGAAGCCGCGATCTTCGCGGGCGACCTGTTCCGCATGTACGCGCGTTATGCGGAGACACACGGCTTCACCGTCGAGTCGCTGTCGGAGAATCCCGGCGAACACGGCGGCTACCGCGAGATCATCAGCCGCATCGCGGGCAACAACGTGTTCGCGCGCTTCAAGTTCGAATCCGGCGTGCACCGCGTGCAGCGCGTGCCGGCCACGGAAGCCCAGGGCCGCATCCACACCTCCGCCGTGCACCGTGGCGATCCTGCCCGAGCCCGACGAAGTGGAGGCCACGGACCTCAATCCGGCCGAGCTGCGCGTCGACACGTACCGTGCCTCGGGCGCCGGCGGCCAGCACGTGAACAAGACGGAGTCGGCCATCCGCATCACGCACATTCCGACGGGCCTGGTGGTCGAGTGCCAGGACGAACGCTCGCAGCACAAGAATCGCTCGCGCGCGATGGCGCTGATGAAAGCCAAGCTCCTCGCGGCCGAACAGGAAAAGCGCGACAGCGACATCGCGCAGGAATCGCAAGCTGCAGGTCGGCACGGGTGACCGCTCCGAGCGCATCCGCACCTACAACTTTCCGCAGGGCCGCGTGACGGACCACCGCATCAACCTCACGCTCTACAAGCTCGGCGACATCATGCAGGGCAAGATCGACGAGTTGCTGGACGCCCTGCAGCACGAGCACCAGGCCGAGCAGCTGGCCGAGGAAGAGCAACGAGGCGCGGCGTGACGACGGGCGCGGGTCGCGTCTCCACCGCGGATCTCGCGCCGCCCGTGATCCGCGTGCCGAGCGCGACCGGCGTCGACGCCAACGTCGTGCTCGCCGGCCCCGGCGCACGCGCCATCGCCTTCGTCATCGACTTCCTGATCCGCAGTGGCCTCGCCGTGGTGTGGGTGATCGTCTCGACGCTCGCCATCTTCCGCGATCTCGACTTCGTGATGCGCTCGGACGACGACATGGTCTGGTACCTGGTGATCGCGGTACCCGCGACGATCATCTATTTCCTCTATCACCTGATCCTCGAACCGCTGATGCACGGACGCACGCCGGGCAAACGCATGACGGGACTGCGCATCCTGACTCCCGAAGGACACGTGCCGGGTGTCATCGCGCTGGTCGTCCGCAACCTGTTCCGCATCATCGATTCGATGCCGCTGTTCTACGTCGTGGGACTGCTGTTCGTGATGTTCAACAAGCGGCACTCCCGGCTCGGCGACCTGGCCGCGGGCACGGTGCTGGCCGTCGAGCGCGCGCCGTTTCTCGAGAAGCTCGACGCGGAGCGCGGCGAACCCGCGAAACATCGCGAGTGGCGCGAGGTGCGCGAACGTGCCGCGGCGCTCGGCCGGCGGCACGGCAGCGACGTGCGTGACGCCCTCAACGTGATCGACGACTACCGCGCGGCCGCGCGTGAGCTCGGCGCCATACGAAGCTCGCGGGATCGCGAGGCCGTGCGGTCCGCGGAGCACCTCGAAGCCGTGTATTCGGATCTGCACGACGCAATCCACCGCCCCGCGCTGCGTTTCTGGCAGTCGGTTCTCGAACTGTTCCGCGACCGCATTCCGGCCGCGCTCGGCATGATGCGCGTGCACCTGCTCGCGGTGACGCTGCTGTTCGTGGTTTCGGTCGTGACGGGATTCTGGCTGGTGTACAGCTACCCGGATCTCATCGCGATGTTCGCCGACGCACGGCTCATCTCGACCGTCGAGCGCGGCGAGCTCTGGACCGACGGCCTGCTCAACGTCACGCCTTCGGCCGTGCTTTCCGTATCCATCCTCACGAACAACATCGTCGTGTCGGTATTCGCGTTCTGCTCGGGCGTCGTCTTCGGGCTCGGCACGTTCTACCTGGTCGGCATGAACGGCGTGTCGCTGGGCGCAATCTTCGCCTTCACCGGGCAACACGGCCTCGCCGGGCGGCTGTTCGACTTCGTGGTCGCGCATGGCTGCGTCGAGCTCTCGTGCATCTGCATCGCCGGCGCGGCGGGTGCGTTCGTCGGCGAGGCGCTGATCCGGCCCGGCGAGCTCACGCGCAGCGAGGCGTTCCGCATCGCCGCGAGTGAAGGCGTGCGCGTGATCCTGGCCGTCACCATCCTGCTGGTCATCTGCGGCTTCATCGAAGGATTCGTATCACCCGATCCGGAGGTTCCGCGTTGGGCGCGCGTCACCATCGGAGTGGGTTTCTTCCTGTTCATGCTCTCGTTCCTGCGCGGCACCGTGTTCGGCGGCTCGCGTGAGGCAGGCCTTCACACGCGCCTGCGCCTGCGCAGCAGCAGATAGGCGTCGAGCACCGCCTGGTCCAGCTTGTCGTCGGGCTCGTCGAGCACCACCACGCCCTGGCGGCGCAGCGTCGCCACCTGTAGCTGCGCCCGCTCCCGGTGTTCGCGCGCGACCAGCGCGACGGCGGGATCGCTCCATTCCTGTTGAGGCATGCCGGCGAGCCGGTCGATCTCCGCCGCGTGCGGCGCGGCCACGATCGGTTGATGCCGCGGCACCAGCGCCTTCAATGCCTGCATCAGCTGTTCGGTGCGGCCGGGATCGGCGAGATCCGTGAGCCAGACGACCAGCCCGCGATGCCGCAGCAGCCGGCGCACCTGGATCGCCGCCGCCTGCGCGTTGGACTCGCCGCGATTCGTCTCGAGTGTCTCGAGCGCGCGGCGCAGCCGCGTGACCGCGCGCAGGCCGCGATCCGGCAGGCTCGCGCTCAGCACGCGATCCGCGTAGACGACCACGCCGACGCGATCCTCGACGGACACCGCGTGTTCCGCCAGTCGCGCGGCGACGTTGGCGTACAAGCCGAGCCGATCGAGCTCGCCGGCGCGCACGCGGCTGCCGCGGCCGGCGTCGATGACCATGAGGATCTCGAGGTGCTGGGCCTCGCTGTATTCGCGCGCGATCAGCGCGCCGCGCCGCGCGGTCGCCTTCCAGTCGATGCGCGACAGGGCGTCGCCGCTCACGTAGTCGCGCAGCTGCAGCAGCTCGACGCCCGCGCCGGGCAGGCGCCGTGGCGTTTCGCCGGCGGACTCACCCGCGACCGGACGCGCGCCGCGCGGCAGGCTGTCGGGCGCGATCGTGAACGGGGTGTCCTGCGGCAAGGCGCGCGACCACCACGCCAGCGAGAAGCGCCCGAGCAGCCGCGCCTGGACCGCGCCGAAACGTCCGGCGCCGAGCAGGATCGGCAGCAAGGTGACGGGATCGATTTGCACTTCATCCGCGGGCAGTGCGATCTGCCGCACCGCGCTCGCGGAGCGGAAGGCCGCGGGCAGCCCGCGCGCGTACTGCAGCGTGAGCTCGCGGCCGCGGTTGTGCGTGAACGCGAAGGCGCCGCCGGCGGGCCGGCCGAGCTTGAGCCGCCCTTCGATGCGCGTGTTCACGTCGATGCGCGTGCCGCGCAGGTACCAGGCTTCGAGCGCGAGACCCGCGAGCAGGACGAAGGCGGGGAAGATCCAGGCCGTCGCGAACGCGGGGTCATCGGACCACGTGCCCGCGACGCCCAGCAGCGCGATCAGTGCGACGAGGAAATATCCGCGGACGGCGAAGTGCACGGCGAACCCTGACTAACGAGGTACCGGCGTGGCATCGAGGATCGCGCCGACGACGCCGAGATCGGTGTCGCCATCGAGCGCGGCTTCGGGCTTGAGCACCAGGCGGTGCGCGAGCACCCAGCGCGCCACGGCCTGTACGTCATCGGGCGCGACGAAGTCGCCGCTGCGCAGTCCCGCATGCACGCGCGCCGAGCGCAGCAGCGCCAGCGCGCCGCGCGTGGACAACCCGAGCGCGACGCGCGGATGCTCGCGCGTCGCGCGCGCCAGGTCGAGCACGTAGTTGGACAGCGCCTCCGACACGTGCAGCGCGCTCGCGGCGGCGCGCGCCTGGTGCAGCAGCGTCTTGTCGAGCCGGCCGAGGTCCGCGGGAATCGCCTCGCGCGCCTCGAGCTCCGTGCCGTAACGCTTGAGGATCTCGGCCTCGGCGGCCCGTTCCGGATAGTTCATGTCGATGCGCAGCATGAACCGGTCGAGCTGCGATTCCGGGAGTGGATAGGTGCCCTCGAAGTCGCGCGGATTCTGCGTGGCCAGCACCAGGAAATCCTCGGGCAACTCGTAGTGATCGCGTTCGGAGGACACCTGCCGCTCCTCCATCGCCTCGAGCAGCGCCGATTGCGTCTTGGGACCGGTGCGGTTGATCTCGTCCACCAGCAACACGTCGGCGAACAGCGGGCCGCGACGGAACACGAACTCGTTCTTCGATGCGTCGAAGACGTGGGTGCCGACGATGTCGCTGGGCATGAGATCCGCCGTGCCCTGCACGCGCTTGAACTCGCCGCCGAGCACGCGCGCCAGCGTCTTGGCGAGCAGGGTCTTGCCGAGCCCGGGCGGCCCCTGCACCAGCACGTGGCCGCGCGCGATCAGCGCGATGCACAGCGCGCGGATGACGTCCTCGGCGCCGACGATGACTCGCGCGAGTTGCCGTTGCACGGATTGTTCGAAATTGGCGACTACCGTATTCATGTTTTCAGCCGTTTTTCCAGGGAATCGAGAAGTTGTTTGAGCGGCACGAGCGCGATTCTGCGCCCGGCGTGCGCCGCCGCGTACGAGGTTTTGAGCGTATCGAGCTCCTGCGGCAGGATCGCCGCGTGGCGTTCGAGCCAGCTCCACAACTCGCCGCGCTCGGCATCCGCGCCGGCGCCGCGCGCCGCACGCGCGACGCCGTCGAAGAAATGATCGAACAGCCGCAGCGCCTGCAGGTGCGGCGCGACCGTACGCGCGATGAGATCGCCGCTGCGCCGTACGAGCTCGGCCTCCGACGGGTCGTGCCGCAGGCTGGCGGGTGCGCGCAGCCGGGTCGAGCCCAGCACCCAGATGAACCAGGTCGCGAGCACGATCAACATCGTGCGGTACAGCCGCGAGTCCTTGTAGAAGCGCACCGGATCGTAGCTGGCCGACAATCCCTGCCGCAGGTCGTCGAACAGCACGGCGCCGTCGCGCGATACGCTCGCGCCCACGATGTTCGAGATCAGCCGTGCATTGTCGTCGTTGCCGAGCGCGCGATTGGTGAACAGGGTTCCGCCCGCCGCGAGCAGGATGCGTCCGGCGCCGAGACGTTGCTCGAATATCGCGCCCTCGCCATCGCCCGTGCGGGCGAGCGTGAGCACGAAGTTGTCGTAGGGCATGCGCAACGACCACTCCTCGGGTTCGTAGTCGGTCTCCAGCCCGAGCGACTTCACGCCCGCGAGCAGCGCGTGCGGACCGGTCGCCGTGAGCGCGATCTTCTCGGGGGCTTCGTAGACTTTCGGAACGGCGAGGAGGTCATCGAGCGCGCTGTCGCCTTCCTCGTCTCCTTCCTTCGCGCGACGTGCATCGGCCTCGCGCACGCGCTCGGCGAGCGGCTTGTCGTCGAGGCGTGCCTCGCGCGCGAGGCGTGTTTCGAACTCGAGGGACGTCAGTCCTTCGATCTCCACCACCGTGCCCGACGAACGGCCCGCGGCCCAACCCGGCTGGTCGAGCAACGCGGCGTTGATCAGCAGCGTGTTTCCGCGCCGCACCCACGTGTCGAGCGCGCCGAACTCGTCGCTGCGGAACACCTCGACGCCCGGCAACGAGAGGATCAGCAGGTTGCCGCTGGCCGGGAGGTCGAGCTGCGGCAGCGCCGTGTACCGCTCGCGGAACGAGCGTACCTCGATGCCGGAGCGCGACAGCCAGCTGGACAATCCCGCGTAGCCATTGCCACGCCGCTCGGCGCTGGTCGGGCGCGCCGCTTCCGCATCCGGATCGAAGCTCGACGACGGCGAGAGCCACAACGCGTAGAACGCCGCGAGGGCGGCCAGCGCGAGGCCGAACGTGACGAGACGCTCGCGCATCAGCCGCGCCCTCCCGGTAGCCGCGCGAAACGCGCGAGCAGCGTCTTCGCCTGCTCCACCACCGCCTCGAGCGCGGAATCGGGCGGCGTGCGCCCGGCGTAGCGAATCTCTTCCGCGGTGGCTGCCACGCGCGCGAGCCCCGCGCGGTCCGATTCGGCATCGAGCTGCGCGCGGCGCGCAATCGCGCCCGCGGTGAGACCGTCCGCCGCGGGCAGCCGGTGCGCCCGCGTCAGCGCCTCGCCTAACAACTTGCAGCAACATGCCCGGGCGGTCGGCGAGCGGTGCCGCGGCGACGTCGGCCAGCATGAGACGCCGGCGCCATTCGGCCTCCGGCTTGCGGCGTTCGTTGGCGCGGCGCCTTGCGCCGAACAGGCCGGCGGCACGCAATTCCGCGATGAGCACGAGCACCACCAGCGCGGCGAGCAGTCCGTACCCGATGTACGTGACCACCTTTGCCACGCCTTCACTGGTCGAGAGCTGGCGCGACCATTTCTCGAGCATTCCTTCCTCGTCCTTCTTGTCGCTCCGGACGGTCGCGCAGTTCCTTGAGCCAGCGCTTGAAGCGCTCCCAGCGGGTCGCGCCCTGCTGGCCGCGCGCGCCGAGCTCCTCGAGGACCGTCGCGAGCTGGTCCGTGGCGGGGACGGTGGACGCGCCGCCGGGCGGCACCGCCTGGCCGGACTCCCGCACGAGCTCGGCCAGCGCACGCAGGCTCTCGGCGGAGAGTTCCTCGCGCCGCTCGCGCAAGCTGCGCGGCAGCAGGTCGCGCCACGGCGCGCGCTCCAGCGCCGGAAGCAGTTCGGGGCAACGCTTCTGGATGCGTTCGATGCCGATGTCACTGCGCGCGTCGAGCCGCGCGCGGCAGGCGTCCACGACGCGCAGCGCCGCGTCATCGGCGGCCCATGCGGCGCCGGACAACATGAGCGCGAACACGGCGAAGGTGCGTTTCACGCCTTGGCCCCGCGCCGCTCCGCATCGCGCAGCTTCAGGTCCTCGTATGCGACGACCAGTACCGCGAGTACATAGGGAACTCCGAAGGCGCCCACGACGAGCGAGAGCAACGATTGCACCATCGCCATCAGCAGCAGGTCCGCGGCGGCGAACAGTGAGCCCGCGATGGTCGCCAGCGCCACCGAGACGCCGTAGAACACGGTGACCACGCAGGCGGTCGCGAAGATCGCCCCCACGATGCGCCAGGTGCGCCGCCGCGAAATGCGGGCCGCGCGCGCGATGGACGCGAACGGCCCGAGCCCGTCGCACCAGAAGGCCGGCAGCGCGACGATGAACAGCGCCATCGGCCAGAGCATCGGCAAGGTCAGGACGATCAACATCTCCGCCGCGAAGAACGGGTTGATGAGGGACGAGACGCCGTAGATCAGCAGCGGAAATCCGCAGGCTGCGAGCGTTGCGACGATGGCGCCCGGCCAGCGCCGCAGCGCCGTGCCGATCTCACGGCGGAAGCGCGGCCGCTCGCCGCGCGACACGGCGTGCAGGCGCAGCGTGATCACGCCGAACAACAGGACCGACAACAGCAGCGCGCACAGGAATACCAGCGTCGAATCGGTGATGGCCAGCGGAACGTACACATCCAGCTGCGGGCCAAGGCCACCGAAGATCCTGCGCCCTCCGAACACCGCCTCGTACAGCGTCGGCAGCTCGAGCACGAGCACCGCCAGGCCGGAATACGGCAGCGTGCGCAGCAACGCGGCGCGGAACAGCCGGTATGCGGCGTCCAGCACCTCGCCCGTCATCAACGGCCGCGTCGGCGGCAACAGCGTGTTTTGCAGCAGTGGCGCGCCATCCATGCACGGAATGTATCATCGCGGCCCCATGCCGGATGTAGCCGACAGCGAAAGCCTGCTCGCCGCCGCGGTGCGCACCGTCGAGCGGCGCGACGCGGAGCTGCTGCTTGCGGCCGCGGCCTCGCTGTCGCGCACACAGCTCATGGCGCGCGCCGGAGAGCCGCTGCCGCCCGAGGCCGTCGCACGCTTCGAGGCCCTGCGCGCGCGGCGGGCGGCCGGCGAGCCCGTCGCCTATCTTCTCGGCCGGCGCGAATTCTGGTCGCTGGATTTCGCCGTCGGCCCCGCGGTGCTCGTGCCGCGTCCCGAGACCGAATTGCTGGTCGAACGCGCGCTCGCGCGCGTGCCCGCCGGCGCCGCGCTGGTGGCCGATCTCGGCACGGGTTCCGGCGCCATCGCGATCGCGCTGGCGCACGAACGGCCGGCCTGGCGCGTCACCGCCACCGACGTGTCGCCCGAGGCGCTCGAGGTTGCGCGCGGCAATGGCGAGCGGCACGTCCCCGGCCGCATCGAGTGGCTGGCGAATCACTCGGCGGCCGACTGGTACGGCCCGCTCGCCGGGCGGCGCTTCGACGCGCTCGTCAGCAATCCGCCGTACATCGCGTCCGACGATCCCGTGCTTGCCGGTGACGGCCTGAAATTCGAGCCGCGCGGAGCGCTGACCCCGGAAGGTGATGGATTCGCCGCCCTGCTCACTCTTATTAATGGCGCTCCCGGGCATCTGCGGCCGGACGGCTGGCTCGTGCTGGAACACGGCGCGAGCCAGGGTGAGCGGACCCGCATGGCGCTTGTCGCCCGTGGCTTCACTCACGTAACCTCGCACCGCGATCTCGCCGGCCGCGAGCGCGTCACCGAAGGACAAATTCCACATGGTCGTTTTTGAAACCAGCCTCGGCACTTTCGAAGTCGAGTTGTTTGAAAAGGAAGCGCCGGTCTCGAGCGCGAACTTCATGGAGTACGTCGACGACGGATTCTTCGACGGCCTCATTTTCCATCGCGTCATTCCCGGCTTCATGATCCAGGGCGGCGGCTTCGAGCCGGGCATGAAGCAGAAGAAGACCAAGGCGCCGATCAAGAACGAAGCGACCAACGGCCTCAAGAACAAGCGCGGCACGCTCGCGATGGCGCGCACCAATGTCGTGG
This sequence comes from uncultured Pseudomonadota bacterium, assembly GCA_963774045.1. Classification (GTDB taxonomy): domain Bacteria; phylum Pseudomonadota; class Gammaproteobacteria; order Steroidobacterales; family Steroidobacteraceae; genus CADEED01. Next base: position 75,937 of record CAVZED010000003.1, on the reverse strand, counting down.
ACAGTGCGACCGCCCAGTTCTTCGTGAACCTGGTCGACAACGATTTCCTCGACCACGCGGGCGCCTCGAACTATGGCTACGCCGTGTTCGGCAAGGTCTCCTCCGGCATGGACGTCATCGACAAGATCGCCAAGGTGTCGACCACCACCCGCTCGGGCCACCAGAACGTGCCGTCCGCGGACGTGACGATCACCAAGGCCGCGCGTAAATAAGGTGAAGAAGGGCTGGCGGCGGCGCCTGGTCCGATGGACGCTCATCGGGATCGGCGCCGCGTTCGTCGTGACGGCGCTGCCCGTGGTGGCCATGCGCTGGATGGATCCCTGGTACAGCGCCTTCATGCTCGACTCGGCGCTCGACGCCCAGCAGGCCGGGCGCACCAAATACGCCACTGATTATCGCTGGGTGGATCTCGAGCAGATTTCGCCGCACGCGGCCGTGGCCGTCATCGCCGCCGAGGACCAGCTGTTCCCGTTCCACACCGGCTTCGACTTCAAGTCGATCCGCGAGGCGATCCGCCGCAACGAAACCCAGGCCGCGCGGCGCAAGCCGCGCATCCGCGGCGGCTCGACCATCACGCAGCAGGTGGCGAAGAACCTGTTCCTGTGGTCGGGGCGCAGCTATTTCCGCAAGGGCCTCGAGGCATATTTCACGCTGCTGATCGAGCTCACCTGGCCGAAGGAACGCATCCTCGAGGTGTATCTCAACGTCGCGCAGTTCGGTGACGGGATCTACGGGGTGGAAGCTGCGGCGCAGCGCTACTGGCGCAAACCCGCCGCGCGCCTCGATCGCTGGGAAGCCGCGACGCTCGCGGCCGTGTTGCCGAGCCCGGTGAAGTTCCGCGCCAATGCGCCGTCGCCGTACGTGCAGCTGCGGCGCGACCAGATCCTGGCGCAGATGCGCGGACTGGGTGGTCCCAGCTACCTGAACATGCTGGACAATCCCACCGCCCCGCCGAAGGCGGGGCCCATCGGAAATAGCCGCCGAAGGCACAGCCAAAAACTCGCGGCAAGTGGCACTCATTGCGCGGGCAACGGCTCGGCGCAGATGTCCTCGAACAACTTCTTGTATTCCTCTTCGGGCGGCAGGCCGACCGATGCCCGGCGTTGATCCAGATGCGCCGGGTCCTCGACTTCGAAAGGTTCCCACTTGCCCTTCGCCACGCAACGCCCCTGCGTGCCGTAGCGCTGCGGCTGCCGTTCGTCGGGCCGGTCGAAGCTCGCGGCCAGGCGGTCGAATAGATAGGCGTAGTTTCTCGGATTCGTTTCGCCCTTCGCGGCCAGCGGCTCGAGAATGGCGAGGACGCGCCGCTGGAATTCCCGGTCCTGGTCCGCGTGTTGCGCCAGGAGCCAGGCGTTGTCGTCCGCTTCAGCGCCGAATGTGCTGATCTTGAACCAGGGATGGATGGCCAGCAGCGCCTTCAGATCCGCGGTGTTGCGCGCTTCGAGCGCGATCCAGCGCCGTCGTGAAACGGACCTGGAAATTCTGCCGTTCCTCGTCGCTGTATGAACGGGTGACCGGGACCTCGTGAGTGAGTTCCGCATGTACTGGTCGACCTCGACCATGTGCTTGAGCTTCGCTTTCACCCAGGCCCGGTCGTGCGGATCCGCGGGCAGCTTCGCGAACTCGGCCTCGAGACCCGCCACGCGAGCGTCGTAAGCTTCGAGGTCCGCCGTGACGCGCGGAAACTCGTCTGCCTGGGCGGCCTGGCAACACAGGATGATTCCGACGAAGGCGAATCTTCTCATGGCAGACCTCTCCGGCGTCCCAATCAGTTGATGGCGTCGCTTCCCTTCGTGGAACCCGTGCTGAACAGCTGCTCCACGTCGATGGCATCGAACTTGTAGGGCTTCTGGCAGAACTCGCAGGTCACCGTGCACGCGCCCTGCTCCGCGATCACCGAGCGGACCTCGTCCGCCCCGAGCGAGCGCAACACGTTGGCGACGCGCTCGCGCGAGCAGCGGCATTCGAGCCTGACTTCCTGGCCGCCGAAGATCGCGCACCTCGTCCACGCCGAACATGCTTCACGAGCCGCCGCTCGATGTCGTCCTCGAGCAGTTCCTTGCCGCGAGAGCGCGGCCATGGCGTGATCCGCCTTCATCCACGCCGCTTCGAGCGCGGCCGGATCGACGGACTGCTTGCCGCCTTCGCCCGGCATGCGTTGCACGAGCATGCCGCACGACGACGCCGGGGGTCGCGGCCAGCAGCACGCGCGTCGGCAACTGCTCGGACTGCACGAAATACGCCTCGAGCGATTCGGCCAGTGAATTGCCGGTGATGGGCACGACACCCTGGTAGCTGGAGGCGCGGTCGGTGGCTTCGACCGTGACGATGATCTGGCCCTCGCCCGCCAGCGAACGGAAGCCCGCTTCCCCGCCGATCGGAATCGTGCCGCGCCATGCCGCGCACCTTGAAGTCGTGCGTGCACTGCGCCACCAGCAGGTTCACGAGGCCCTTGCCCTGCAACTGCAGCGTGAGCGTGCCGTCGAACTTGAGCGTGGCGGCGAGCAACACCACCGCGCCCACCGCTTCGCCCAGCAGTTGCTGCACGGCGGGCGGATAGTCCTGGTGCTCGCGCAGGTCCAGCCAGGCGCGCGCGAGACGCACGGCGTGGCCGCGGATCGGATGCCGTTCGAGAACGAAACGCCGGACGCGGTCTGAATCGGACATTGACCCAGCCTATCAGCCGGCGAGCTTCTTCTTCAGCAGCTCGTTGAGCTGCGCGGGATTGGCCTTGCCGCCCGTCGCCTTCATGACCTGGCCGACGAAGAAGCCGAACAGCTTGTCCTTGCCCGAACGGTAGTCGGCGAGCTGGCCCGGATTCTTCGCCATGACTTCGTCGATGGCCTTCTCGATGGCGCCGGTGTCGGTGATCTGCTTCAGACCCTTCGACTCGATGATGGCGTCGGCGTCCTTGCCCTCCGCCCACATCGCCTCGAACACGTCCTTGGCGATCTTGCCGGAGATGGTGTTGTCGGCGATGCGGCCGAGCAGGCCCGCGAGACCCGCCGCGCCGATGCGGCTCTGCGCCGATCTCGAGGTTGTGTTCGTTGAGCGCCGCGGCCAGCGAACCCGCGACCCAGTTGGCGGCGAGCTTGGCCTGCTCTTTCGACGGCAGTTTCTCGCCGGCAAGCTGCTTCACGACGTCCTCGTAGTACGCGCCGAGCTCCTTCGATCGACGTCAGCACGCCGGCGTCGTACTCGCGACAGGCCAAACGCGCAGTACGAAGCGCGCGGCCTTCTCGTCCGGCAGCTCGGGCAGCGTCGCCTTGATGCTCGCCGATGTACGCCGCGTCGATCTCCACGGGCAGCAGATCCGGATCCGGGAAGTAGCGATAGTCGTTCGCTTCTTCCTTCGAGCGCATGGAGCGCGTCTCGCCCTTGTCGGGGTCGTAGAGCCGCGTTTCCTGCACGACCTTGCCGCCGCCCTCGATCACGTCGATCTGGCGCGCGACCTCGTAGTTGATCGCCTTCTCGACGAAGCGGAACGAGTTGATGTTCTTGATCTCGGCGCGTGTGCCGAATTTCTCGGCGCCGACCTTGCGCACCGACACGTTCGCGTCGCAGCGGAACGAGCCTTCCTGCATGTTGCCGTCGCAGATCTCGAGGTAGCGCACCAGCGTGTGCACCTTCTTCAGATAGGCCACCGCCTCCTTCGCCGAGCGCATGTCGGGCTCGGAGACGATTTCGATGCAGCGGCGTGCCGGCGCGGTTGAGGTCGATGCCGGACTGCTTCGGGCAGTCCCTCGTGCAGCGACTTGCCGGCGTCCTCTTCGAGGTGCGCGCGCGTGATGCCGATGCGTCTTCTTCGTGCCGTCCTCGAGCACGATGTCCAGTGCCCTTCGCGACGATGGGCAGCTCGTACTGGCTGATCTGGTAGCCCTTCGGCAGATCCGGATAGAAGTAGTTCTTGCGCGCGAACACCGACTTGCGGCGCATGGTCGCGCCGACCGCGAGGCCGAACTTCACGGCCATGCGCACGGCTTCCCCGTTCAGCACGGGCAACACGCCGGGATACGCGAGGTCGACGAGATTGGCCTGCGAGTTCGGCGCCGAGCCATAGGCGGTGGGAGAGCCCGAGAAGATCTTCGACTTCGTCGAGAGCTGCGCGTGGATCTCGAGACCGATGACGGTTTCCCAGCGTCATGACAGCTTCTCCGCTCGTACGCCGCGGGAATCTCTGCGATGCCAGTCGGTTTCCTTCTGGTACGCGTGCGCGACGTTCAGCAGCTTCGCTTCCGCGAAATGCGGGCCGCATATCTGCATGCCGACCGGCAGGCCGCGCACGAAGCCGCACGGAATGCGACATGGCCGGCACGCCGGCGAGGTTCGCGCCGATGGTGTAGATGTCGTTGAGATACATCTGGATCGGATCGGCGGCCTTCGCGCCGATGCCGAACGCCACGTCGGGCGCGGTCGGGCCCGATGAGCACGTCGACCTGCTCGAACGCGCGCTTGAAATCCTGGTTGATCAGCTGGCGCACGCGCTGCGCCTTCAGGTAGTACGCGTCGTAGTAGCCGGCGGACAGCACATACGTGCCGATCATGATGCGGCGCTTCACCTCGGCGCCGAAGCCTTCGCCGCGCGAGCGCTTGTAGAGGTCCATGAGATCTTTCGGATCCTTGCGCGCGGTAGCCGTAACGCACGCCGTCGAAGCGCGCGAGGTTCGACGAACACTCGGCCGGCGCCACCACGTAGTACGTGGGCACGGACAGCGGCAGCGCCGGCAGCTTGACCTCGACGAGTTTCGCGCCGAGCTTCTCGTAGACCTTCAGGGCCTCGCGGATCAGCTTCTCGACGTCGGCGTCGAGGCCCTTGTCGAAGAACTCCTTGATGAGGCCGATCTTGAGGCCCGCGAGCGGCGCGTCGAGCGTCGGCGGCGTAGTTAGGAACCGGCGTGTCGACGCTGGTGGAGTCGCGCGGGTCGAACCCGGACATGGCGCCGAGCACCAGCGCCGCGTCTTCGGCCGACTGCGCGATGAGCCCGCCCTGGTCGAGGCTCGAGGCGAAGGCGATCATGCCGTAGCGCGAAACCCGGCCGTAGGTCGGCTTGATGCCGGTGACGCCGCACAGCGACGCCGGCTGGCGGATCGAACCGCCCGTATCGGTCGCCGGTGGCGATGGGCGCGAGGCGCGCGGCGACGGCCGCCGCCGAACCGCCGGAGCGAGCCACCGGGCACGAGCTTCGGATCCCACGGATTCTTCACCGGGCCGTAGAAGCTGGTTTCGTTCGACGAACCCATGGCGAACTCGTCCATGTTCGTCTTGCCGAGCGTGACCATGCCCGGCCGCATTGAGCTTCTCGACCACGGTGGCGTCATATGGCGACACGAAGTTGTCGAGCATCTTCGAGCCGCAGCTCGTCCTGACGCCCTGCGTGCAGAAGATGTCCTTGTGCGCGAGCGGCAGCCCGGTCAGCGGGCCCGCTTGCCCGGACGCCAAAGCGGCATCCGCCGACCTTCGCCTGCGCCAGGGCGGACTCCGGCGTGACCGTGATGAAGGCGTTGAGCTTCGGCTGCGAGGCGTCGATGCGCGCCGAGCAGGCTCTTCGTGAGCTCCGTCACGGAAAATTCTTTGGCGCGGAGCTTCTTCGCGAGCTCCGCCAGCGTGAACGTATGCATTTTCTTAGGTCTTTTCTACTCAATGACCTTGGGAACGAGATACAGCGCGGCTTCGACTTGCGGAGCGTTGCGTTGGAATAGCTCGTGTTGGTCCTTTTCGGTCACGACGTCGGGCCGCATGCGTTGCGCGAGCCCGGGAGCGGATGAGCCATGGGCTCGATTCCCGCTGTTTGTGCGCGGCATCGAGCTCGCCCGACCAGATCGACGATCTTCGAAAGGCTGTCCTGGTAGATCGGGATCTCGGCATCGGTCAGCGAAAGTCGGGCGAGATGCGCGATGGAGTTGATCTGGTCGCGATTGAGGCTCATCGAAAACTCAAGCAAAAGATGTGGGAAATGTGCGCGGAATCATACCTGTTGCCTTGTGGAGCGTGCTGCAGATTGTTAAATTGCCGCCACTTTTTCGCGCTTCTGGCTCGCTACTTCATGTTCAAACGCTTGCGCGGCTATTTCTCGAGTGATCTGTCGATCGACTTGGGAACGGCCAATACCCTCATTTATGTCCGTGACAAGGGCATCGTGCTCAATGAGCCGTCCGTTGTCGCGGTGCAGGACGATCACTCCGGCCGCGGCAAGGTCATCGTCGCCGTCGGCGCCGAAGCCAAGAACATGCTGGGCCGCACGCCGGGCCACATCAACGCGGTGCGGCCGATGAAAGACGGCGTCATCGCCGACTTCACCTACACCGAGAAGATGCTGCAGTACTTCATCGGCAAGGTGCACGGCAATCGCGTGCTCAAGCCCTCGCCGCGCGTGCTGGTGTGCGTGCCCATCGGCTCCACGCAGGTCGAACGCCGCGCCATCAAGGAATCGGCCGAAGGCGCCGGCGCGCGCAGCGTGCAAATAGTTAGTGAGCCCATGGCGGCGGCGGTCGGCGCGGGCCTTCCCGTGAACGAAGCGCGCGGCTCGATGGTGCTCGACATCGGCGGCGGCACTTCCGAAGTCGCCGTGCTCTCGCTGAACGGCATCGTGTACGCGGCGTCGGCGCGCATCGGTGGCGACCGTTTCGACGAAGCCATCATGAACTACGTGCGCCGCAACTACGGCATCCTCATCGGTGAAGCCACCGCCGAGCGCATCAAGATCGAAATCGGCGCGGCCTATCCCGGCCAGCAGGTGCGCGAGCTGTCGGTCAAGGGCCGCAACCTCTCCGAAGGTGTGCCGCGCAGCTTCACGCTCAACTCGAACGAAATTCTCGAAGCGCTGCAGGAACCGCTGCAGGGCATCGTCGGCGCCGTGAAGCAGGCGCTCGAACAGACTCCTCCCGAGCTCGGCGCGGACGTGGCCGAACGCGGCATCGTGCTCACCGGCGGTGGCGCGCTGCTGCGCGACATCGACAAACTACTCATGGAAGAGACCGGCCTGCCGGTGGTCATCGCCGAAGACCCGCTCACCTGCGTGGCGCGCGGCGGTGGCCGCATTCTGGAGCTCCAGGACCAGGTCGGGCCCGGCACTTTTCTCGAATAGCTTCGGCCTGGAGTAAATCACGTGGCCGTATTCGGCACCAGCGGCAGTCGCATCGGTGGCGGACGCGGGCCGTCGTTCGGGTTCCGTTTCTTCTGTTACGCCGTCGTCTCGGTCGTGCTCATGTTCTACGACCAGCAGGGGCGGCTGGCTCGACACCGCGCGATACGGCCTGCAGGCCGCTATCTACCCACTGCAGCTCGCGGTCAACTCCCCGTCCGCCGCCTGGCACTGGCTCGAGGAAAGCTTCACCACGCGCGAGACACTGCAGGCGCAAGTCGACGCGCTGCGCAATCAACTGCGCGATCAGCAGCTCGATCACCATGCGCCAGTCGGCGCTCGCAGAAGGAAAACGCGACGCTGCGCGGTCTCAACGCGCACTGCCCGATGTCATCGAGAAGCGGCTCATCGGCGAAGTGATCAGCGTCGACGATCTCCTCCACGCTGCGCCAGCGGCTGCTAGTCAATCGCGGCGGCAACCACGGCGTCTACAAGGCGCAGCCGGTGGTCACCGGCGACGGCGTGCTCGGCCAGGTGTTCCGCACCGGCCCGTTCAGCTCCGAGATCATCCTCATCACCGACGCCGAACACGCGCTGCCCGTGCAGGTGCTGCGCTCCGGCGTGCGCACGATCGCGCTCGGCACCGGCCGCAGCACCTCGCTCGACTTGCCCTACGTCCCGCAGAACTACGACGTGAAGGTCGGCGACGTGCTGGTCACCTCCGGCCTCGGCCAGCGTGTTTCCGTTCGGCTTGCCCGTCGGCGCGCGTCACCAAAGTCGAACGCGATCCCGGCGAGCCGCTGGCGCGAGATCCAGGCGGTGCCGCTCGCGAAGATCGAGACCGACCGCGAGGTGCTGTTCATCTGGGGCCGGCCCAATCATCCCGCCGCGCCGGCCAGTCGCCGAGGCGCTCGCGGTGGAGGCGGCCAAACCGCCGGTGGCGAAGCCATGAACCTCGCGCGCCGCGAACCGCGCTGGGCCGTGTCCTTCACGGTGCTGCATCGCGCTGATCGCTGCAGGTGCTGCCGCTGCCCGACTGGCTGTCGGTGGTGCGGCCCGTCGTTCATCGCGCTGGTCATCATCTACTGGAGCATCTACGCGCCGCACGCCGGCGGCATCTTCGCGCCGTGGCTCGCGGGCCTCGCGCTCGACGTGTTCAAAGGCGACGTGCTCGGGCAGAACGCGCTGGCCGCGATCACGCTCGTGGCCTACATCGCCATGAGCGCTGCACCAGCGCCTGCGCAACCAGACGCTCGTGCAGCAGTCGCTGTTCGTGTTCGCCATGCTCACGCTCAACGAATTCATCGTCTGGGGTATCGAAGGCTGGAGCGGTCACTCGGTCGCGACGCCCGTGGCGCTGGATCCAGCCGATGATCGGCGCGCATGTTGTGGCCGTTCGTCGCGATGCTGGTCGGCCGCACGCACAGCAGGTCACTAGACGCGCATGGGCACGGTGCGCATCAAGGATCACTGGGGCGAGCAGCGGCTGTTCGAGCAGCGCGCGATGGCCGCGGCCATCATCATCGTTGCGCTCACGCTCGTGCTCATCGGCCGCCTCGTCGTGCTGCAGGTGGTGCGCTACGACTATTACGCCGAGCTCTCGCAGGGCAACCGCGTGCGCGTCGAGCCGCTGCCCGCGCAGCGCGGCCTCATCCTCGATCGCAACCTGGCGGTGCTCGCCGAGAACCGCCCGGCATTCCAGCTCGAGCTGGTGCGCGAGCGCGTGCCCGATGTCGACGCCACGCTCAAGCGCCTGATCGAAATCGGCGTGCTCGAAGCGGACGACCTCGACGAAACCCGCAAGCTGGTGCGCTCGCGCCGCAGCTTCGAGAGCGTGCCGATCCGCCTGCGTCTCACCGACGAGGAGATCGCGCGCTTCGCCGTGCATCGCTTCGAATTCCCGGGCGTCGACATCGCCACGCGTCTCACGCGTTTCTATCCGCACGGCGAACACGCCGTGCACGCGCTCGGCTACGTCGCCGCGATCAGCGAAAACGACGTCAAGAAGCTCGAGAAGGAAGAGCAGCTCGCGAAGTACGCCGGCACCTCGCTGATCGGCAAGCTCGGCATCGAAGCGTCGTACGAGGAGGAGCTGCACGGCACCGACGGCTCGCGCCAGATTCTCGTGAACGCCGCGGGCCGCTCGGTGCATCGCCAGGGCACGCTCAAGCCGGACCTGCAGGAGATCGAAGCCGCTCGCCGGGCCGCGACATCGATCACGAGCATCGACCTGCCCACGCAGCTGGTCGCCGAACAGGGACTGATCGGCCGGCGCGGCGCGGTGGTCGCGATCGATCCGAACAATGGCGACGTCATCGCGCTCGTGTCGACGCCGGGCTTCGATCCGAATCCGTTCGGCCGCGGCCTCACGCAGCGCAGAATACGCCGCGCTGCGCGACAACATCGACGTGCCGCTGCTCAATCGCGCGTTCGCGGGCGAGTATCCGCCGGGCTCGACCGTCAAGCCGGCGATCGCGCTCGGCGGTCTCCGCTCGGCATCACGACGTCGCGCAACGCGACGAAATCCTGCCCGGGCATCTTCATCTGCCCGGCTCGCGCCATCGCTTCCGCGACTGGCGACCGGACGGTCATGGCGCGGTGGCGATGGACACGCCATCGCGCAAGTCCTGCGACGTGTACTTCTACGAGCTCTCCTCGATCATGGGCGTCGATAAGCTCTCGGGCTGGCTCGCGCATTTCGGCCTCGGCCAGCCGACCGACATCGACATCGGCGGCGAGCGCAACGGGCATCCTGCCGATCGCCGGAATGGAAGCGCAAGCGCATTCAAGAACCCCGCCGACCAGGTGTGGTTCCCCGGCGAGACGGTGAGCTTCGGCATCGGCCAGGGCTACCTCATCGTCACGCCGCTGCAGGCCGCGCACATGACCGTCGATCATGGCGATGCGCGGCAAGAGCTATAAGCCGCGCCTCGTGACCGGCGTGCGCGATCAGGGCACGGGCAAAGTCGAGAAGATCCCGCCCGTGAACTACCGAAGACGTCAAGGCCGTCGCCCGAGAACTGGAAGATCGTCATCGACGGCATGGTCAAGGTGATGAACGCGCGGCACCGGCCGGGCGTCAGCCAGGCGGGCGCAGATACACAGATCGCCGGCAAGACGGGCACCGCGCAGGTGTTCACGGTCGGCGCAGAACCAGAGTACAACCAGAAGCGAGCTCAACGAGCGCCTGCACGACCACGGCTGGTTCATCGCGTTCGCGCCGGCGGAGCGCCGAAGCTCGCCGTCGCGGTCATCATCGAGAACGGCAAGCACGGCACGGCCGCCGCGCCGATCGCGCGTCGTGTGCTCGACCAGTTCCTGCTCGGCCACACGACGACGCCCGAGATCCCGCCGCCGGTGAAGGCGCCCGACGGCACCGCCGCGCCGCCCGAAGCGGCAGGAGACGAGTAATGGCGATGTACGAACCCATCGAAGTCGGCTCGCGCAGCCAGCGCACCTTCAGCTTCGCCGCGCGCGTGCTCGGCGCGCTGAAGCTCGATGGTCCGCTGCTCATCGGCCTCGGACTGATCACGCTCTACGGCCTCGTCGTCCTCTACAGCGCGTCGGGTCAGAACTGGAGCCGCGTCATCGACGGCGCGATCCGCGCCGCGCTCGGCGGCTTCGCGATGTGCGCGCTGGCGCAGGTGAAGCCGGCGTTCCTGCGCCGCCTGGCGCTGCCGCTGTGGGTTCTCGGCGTCATCCTGCTGGTCGTCGTCGACGTCACCGGCCACATCGGCAAGGGCGCGCAGCGCTGGCTGGACCTCGGCTTCATCCGCTTCCAGCCCTCCGAGATCATGAAGCTCGCGGTGCCGATGACCTGCGCCTGGTGGCTGCACGAGCGGGCGCTGCCTCCGTCGCTTCACGTCGCTGGGCGTGTTGTCGCTGTTCATCATGATTCCGACCGGCCTTGACGATCGTGCAGCCGGACCTGGGCACCGGCGGACTCATCCTGATCGGCGGCATGATGGTCGTGATCATGGCCGGCCTGCAGTTCCGCATCATTTTCGGGCTCGCGGGCGTCGGCGCGCTCGCCGCGTGGCTGGCGTGGCAGTACGTGCTGTACGACTACCAGAAACAGCGCATCTTCACGCTGCTCGACCCGGAATCCGACAAGCTCGGCGCGGGGTATCACATCATCCAGTCGCAGATCGCGATCGGCTCGGGCGGCGTCTTCGGCAAGGGACTGCTCAACGGCTCGCAGGGCCAGCTCGAGTTCCTGCCCGAGCGCACCACGGATTTCATCTACGCGATGGTCGGCGAGGAACTTGGTCTCCTCGGAGCGACAATCCTGTTGCTGCTGTATCTCTTCGTCGTAGGACGCGCCCTCTATCTCGCCGTGGAAACGCAGGACACGTTCGCGCGCCTGCTCGCGGGCAGCATCGCGCTCACCTTCTTCGTCTACGTGTTCATCAATGCGGGAATGGTCAGCGGACTGTTGCCGGTTGTCGGCGTTCCGCTACCACTGGTCAGTTACGGCGGCACTTCGATGGTGACCCTGCTGGCGAGCTTCGGTATCCTGATGTCCCTCTACTCGCATCGGAAGCTCGTTGCCTCGTGATGCGCCGCTGCGCTGACGCTCTCTTAATCTCGCTCTTGTCTACCGGGTTTCGCGTTCGCGGACGGCTCGTTCACCGGTCGCACCCGTTTCGATCTCGATCGCCCCGAGATCCGCGCGTTCGTCGAGGCGACCGCCACCGCCCAGAAGATGGAGCCGCTCGACGTCTACCGCCTGCTCGCGAAGGCCGAGCCGCAGCCGAAGATCATCGAAGCGATGAGCAAGCCCGCGGAGAAGGTCTCGCCCTGGTGGCATACCGCGAGCGTTTCATGACCGAGCAGCGCATCGCCGAAGGCGCGCAGTTCATGCTCGAGCATCGCGAGCGTCTCGAGAAGGCGCACAAGGAAACGGGCGTGGCGCCCGAGTACGTGGTCGCCATCATCGGCGTCGAAACCTTCTACGGGCGCATCACCGGCAAGTACCGCGTGCTGGACGCGCTCAGCACCCTCGCCTTCGACTATCCGCAGCGCGGCGAATTCTTCCGCAGCGAGCTCGCGCAGTTCATCCAGCTGTCGCGCGAGGAATCGGTGGATCCGCTCACCGCGCTCGGCTCGTATGCCGGCGCGATGGGCGCGCCGCAGTTCATGCCCTCGAGTTACCGCCGCTACGCGGTCGACGGCAGCGACGACCAGCAGCGCAACCTGTTCGCGGACTGGGACGACATCATCGCGAGCGTCGCTAACTACTTCAAGGACATTCGGCTGGCAGAAGGGCGGCCCGGTGCTCGCCGACGCGACCCTGCAGCCCGACGCGCCGGTCACGGCCGATCCCGGCAATCTCGCGCTCAACGAAACCATCGCCGGCCTCAAGGCCAAGGGCGTGACTTCGACAACCGCGCAGGCCGAAACCACGCCGGTGTTGCTGGTGCCCGCCGAAACAGCAGGCCGGGCCGTCGTACCGCGTGGGCTTCAAGAACTTCGAAGTCATCACGCGCTACAACCGCAGCGTGCGCTACGCCATGGCCGTGCACGATCTCGCGACCACGATCGCCGGTCGCGTCGCGGCGGCAGGCGGGCACGACGCCCGACACGACCCAGCTCGCCGCACAGCCCGCGGCCTCACCCACGGCCGCGCGCTGAGCAGTGATGCAGCGGCAACCGCCGCGCGTTGCGCGCTCGCTCTCGCACTCGGCGCCTTCGTCCGTCAGCGGCTGCAGCGTTACTCGCCGCCGCCGCAGCAACCGCAGCAGCCGGCACGCACCACGATCCCGTCCGGTTCGAACGTCCCCGTGCCGCCGCCGGACGTGTTGTCGATTCCCGACGCCGTGCCGCGCGCGGAACCGCGCGGCAAGCGCGGCAATCCGCCGTTCTACGAAGTGTTCGGCAAGCGCTACTACGTGATGGCCAGCGCGAGGGCTGGGTCGAGCGCGGCACTCGCGTCCTGGTACGGCCCGGGTTTCCACGCCGCGTCGACCTCGCTCGGCGAGCCCTACGACATGTATGCGATGACGGCCGCGCACAAGACGCTGCCGATCCCCTGTCTACGCCGAGGTCACGAACCTCGCAACGGCCGCAAGGTCGTCGTGCGCATCAACGACCGCGGGCCGTTCGTCGGCGACCGCATCATCGACCTGTCCTATACGGCCGCCGCCAAGCTCGACATGCTGCGCAGGGCACGGCGCCGGTCGAAGTGCGGGTCATCTCGCCGGGCCGTGCGGGTGCCGGCTCCGCGGAGCCGCCCGTGCCGGTCACGGCACCGCCGGCGCCGGCCTGCCGCCGCGCCGCCGGTCACGGTCGTCAACGCGCCGGCGACGAAGCCGCCGGGCGTCGACGGCCATGTTCATCCAGGCCGGTGTGTTCTCGGACCACGAGAATGCGCGGCGCCGGGTCGAGGTATTGCTCGCGGCCGGCATCGAGCTGGCGAGCCTCGAGGAGCTCTCGCGCAGCGACCGCGCGCTGCATCGCGTGCGCGTCGGGCCGTTCGCCAGCGTCGAGGAGTTCGACCTCACCATGAAGCAGCTCAAGCGCGTCTCGGCATCACCGATGCGCGCCTGATCATCGAGTGAATGGGGACATTCCTCGTTTCCTAGGAAAAGGGGACAGGGCTCGCCACGGCGGCGATAGGTCCCGACCGCGCCAACTCACACTCAATTTGAGCCCTGTCCCCTTTTCCTAGGAAACGAGGAATGTCCCCATTTCCCGGGCGTACAATCGCGGCCTCGCCAATTCTTGCTTCGGAGTTCCCTGCGATGCCGTCACCTCGGCTGCTGCCGCTTCTTCGTCCCTGTCTGTTGCTGCCCTGCTTCTCGCCACGACCGCGCAGGCGGCCGTGCCCATTCCGAAACCGCCGAGCATCGCCGCGCGCGCCTACGTGCTCATCGACTTCCAGAGCGGCCGCGTGCTCGCCGCCAACAAGGCCGACGTGCAGATGGAGCCCGCGAGCATCACGAAGCTCATGACGGGTTACGTGTCTACCGCGCGCTCAAGGAAGGCCGGCTGCAACGCTAACGACCTGGTGACCATCAGCGAACGCGCGTGGAAAGCGGAAGGTTCACGCACCTTCGCGCAGGTGGGCACGCAGATCCCGGTCGAGGTGCTCGTCAAGGGCATGATCGTGCAGTCCGGCAACGACGCCACCATCGCGCTGGCCGAGAAGATAGGCGGCACCGAGGACGGCTTCGTGCAGATGATGAACGCCTACGCCGCCGAGCTCGGCCTCAAGAACTCGCATTTCAACAACGCCTCCGGCCTGCCCGGCCCGACGCACTACATGAGCGCGCACGACATCGCGTCGCTGTCGCGCGTGCTGATCCGCGATTTCCCCGACGAATACAAGTCTACAGCCTGCGCGAATTCGAGTACGGCGGCATCAAGCAGCAGAACCGCAACGGGCTGCTGGCGCGCGACCCCACCGTCGACGGCATCAAGACCGGCCACACCGAATCCGCCGGCTATTGCCTGGCCAGTTCGGCAAAACGTGGCGACATGCGGCTCATCGCCGTAGTGCTCGGCACCGACGGCTTCAAGTCGCGCGAAGACGCGAGCGCCGCGCTGCTCAATTACGGCTTCACGTTCTATCGAAACCGTGAAGGCCAAGAGCGCCAACGACGTGGTGCTCAAGCCCGAGGTGTACAAGGGCGAGGAAGATCGCGTCACGCTCGTTCCGGCGCGCGACGTCTTCGTGACCATCGGACGCGGCTCGGCGGCGCAGCTCAAGTCCACGGCGACGGTCAAGGAGCCGGTGATCGCGCCCATCAAGGCCGGACAGGCGCTGGGCGAGCTGACGATCAGCGACGGCAAGGACGTGATCGCCCGCGTGCCGCTGGTGGCGCAGGCCGCCGTGCCGGAAGGCGGCTGGTGGACGCGGATGGTGGACGGCATCGCACTCTGGGCGAGAGTGAGCCATGGGTGAACCGCTCCCGGTCTGCCACCTGAACGGCGACTATCTACCGCTGCGCGAGGCGCGCATCTCGCCGCTCGACCGCGGCTTCCTCTATTCGGATGGCTGCTACGAAGTCACCCCGGTGTACGGCGGCCGGCCGTTCCGCTTCATGCAGCACCACGACCGCCTGACGCGCAGCCTGCACGAGATCGAGATGGAGGACCCGCTGTCGCGCGACGCGTGGCGCGGCGTGTACCGCGAGCTCATCGCGCGCAACGGCCTGGCCTCCGCCGACGCATATATATATGTGCAGGTGACGCGTGGCGCGGAATACGGCCGCAACCATGCGCCGCTGCCCGACATCGCGCGCACGGTGTTCGCGTTCGCCTCGCCGTGGCCCACGGGCCGCCCGGGCTGGCTGGAAAACGGCCTGCCGGCGATCACGGCCAACGACACGCGCTGGGCGCGCTGCGACATCAAGTCCGTCTCGCTGCTGGCGAACGTGCTGCTGCGCCAGCTCGCCTGCGACGCGGAGGCCACCGAGACGCTGCTGCTGCGCGACGGCCAGCTGACCGACGCCAGCGCCTCGAGCGTGCACGCGGTGATCGGCGGCGAGCTGCGCACGCCGCCGAATTCACACCGCCTCCTGCCCGGCACGACGCGTGGGGTAATCGAAGAAGTCGCCGGGAAAGCCGGCGTCAAATGGCGCCCGGCCCCGGTTTCCGAATCCGAATTGCGCGGCGCGTCGGAAATCCTGCTCGGCGCGGCCACTCGCGAGGTGCAGCCCGTCACCTCGCTCGACGGCAAGCCCGTCGGCACCGGAAAACCCGGCCCCGTCTGGCGCAAGTTGTACGATGCCTATCAACAGTACAAGCGTGAAATCGCGGGGACGCCGTGGTGAAGGACATCTCGGGTGACGGCGAAGAATTGCTGAAGTTTCCGGTGGCATATCCCATCAAGGTGGTGGGCCGGCGCAGCGAAACGCTGCGCGCCAACATCGACGCCATCGTCCGCGAGCACGTGCCGGACCTCGACGCATCGCAGATCACCGAGCGCGAGAGCAACCAGCAGCATTTCCTGTCGATCACCTACACGATCAATGCCCAGAGCCGCGAGCAGGTCGTCGCGCTCGCCAATGCGCTGCAGGCGAGCAAAGACGTGATCATGCTGATCTGACATGAAGCGATTCGCGGCCATCGCCTGTGTCTGTCTCACACTCCCTTGCGCCGCGGCTGCCGGCGAATCAACGGAAGCACGCGCCGCGCGGTTCTATGCCGCGGGGCTGGAGGCCGCGCTGCTGGAACTGCGCCGCGGCGTGATGCTCGTCGAGACCTGCACTCATCGCCTGCGCCGCGCCTGCTCGAAGGAACAGCGCGGACTGGCAGCCAACAGCCGGACTCTCACGCTGCTCGACGCGCTCGAGCTGTTCCCGCAGCGGCCGGAGGGAGATCCCGCCGCGGGGATCACCAAGGCGCGCGAGCTTGCGCAGAAGATCGAGGAAACCAGCGCGGCGTTGTCAGCGGCGGCCAATGGCTACGACCGGCTGCTGTTCGCGCGCTTCGGCGCGACGCTGCAGGTATGTCCCGACGTCGACGCGACGCCGTTTCGCCAGTCCGTCGACGATCTGATCCGGATCGATTTCACGAGCGTGCAGTCGCTGTCCGGCGCGGATCTCGACCGGGCAAAAGCGGAACTGGCTGCGGACGAAGCGAAGGTCGCGGAGGAGCTGCGTCGCGTGCCGCCGGAGGACTGCGTGGCCGCGCGCAAACTCGGCGAGTACCTCATGGAGTTGATGAATGCGAAGCTGCTGCGCTGGAACGCCGCGGTACAGCACGAACCCGAGCCCGAGCCCAGGTTCGAGTTCGGCACACCGCCCAGGAAAAAGGCGCCGCCGGAGCCGGCGGATCCGGAAGTGGTCCGCGCCGTGACGGGCAATTTCGTCACCGTGGTCGCGACCGAACTGCAGCTCACGGTGTATCCGCAGAGCGCGGCCCGGATCAAGGCGATCGCCGACGCGGTCGAGAAGGCTGCCGCCGCTCAGTGATCGGGCGCCGAGGCGAGATGCCGGCGCAGGAACCCGACGACGTGCCCGCGGTATCCCGCCGGGTCCGCACGCGAGAAGTCCTCGTGCGCGGCGCGGTCCACGATCCACAACTCCTTGGGTTCGCGCGCTGCCGAAAACAATTCGCGAGTTTCCCGCGCGGTCGTCAACGCATCGCGCAAACCGCCCACGACGAGCACGGGCGCTTCGACTGTCCCGATGAAGCGGATCGGATCCAGCTGCTCGGCACGGACCCGCAGCCGCGGTTCGATCTGCATCAGGAGCAGTGGCGCCATGAAGCGACCCACGCGGTTTTCAATCGCGCGACGCAGCCGCGGATGCACGGCCTCGAGCACCAGCGCATCGCAAGGCAATGGCTGTCCCCCGAGCAGCGCGGACGCGCCTCCGAGAGAAACTCCGATGACGCCGATGCGCCGCGCCGGCGCGCGCTCCCGCAGCCAGGCGATCGCCGCGCGCACATCCGCGGACTCCCGCCAGCCGAGCGTGATGCGTTCGCCGGGAGTTTCACCATGCGCCTGCAGATCGATCATCAGCACGGAGAATCCGGCGTCGGCGAGCACGCGGGCGCGCGGCAACGTCGACGTGCGATCGCCGCGCATCCCGTGGAGCAGCAGCACCACGGGCGATCCGGATCCGCGATCGAGCCAGCTGCCGGCGACGCGGTGACCATTGCCCGGAATCGACACGGTCGTGGCGGGAAAATCCGCCGGCAGGTGCACGGGATGATTGGCGGAGCTCACGAAGGTGTTCGCGAACCACCAGGCGAATGCGCCGACGGCCAGGACCGTGCACGCCGCGGCCACGATGAGCCATCGCAGCCAGCGACGCGTGGTCACGCGCCTCCGCGAGCGGCGCCCAGCCGCTTGAGCGCATGAACGGCGGCCACGAACACCGCGCACGCGCCGAGCGAGACGGCGATCTCGTGCACGTCCGGCGGAAACACCAGTACGAATCCCTTGCCCTTGATCAGCTGCGAAAAACTCGACACGCAGAACGGCATCAGGAACAGGCGCAGCGTGGTCCAGCGGTCCGGCGGCGGCTTTCCGGGCTCGCGCACGGACAGGTAGAGCGCAAAGCCGATGATGGCGCTGATGCCGAGCGCGTTGAGCCAGATCGCGGGTGATGGATCAAAGTGATGGACGACCGTCGCGGCGTACCAGATGAGGAAGCACCACAGGACGATCCTGCCGCTCGACAGGTTGCGGAAATAGCGCACGCGGCGCGAGTTTACCTGCCAATCGCCTGGCGGCCAGTGCCTCGGCGGTCTCATGGGCGGTCGCGATGAGCTCGCGCGTGTCGTCCTCGGCGCCCTCGAACTTGCCGGTGATCTTGCGGCGCGGCGAATGCACCACCCGCACGGTGACGGGTTTGCCGGAGAACGTCGCGGTCAGCTCGGATATCAACGGCGGGTACTGCGAGGAGACGTCGCCCGCGGCGTACCAGCCGCCGGCCGAGTCGGCGCGCGAGCACTTGCTGCCCTTCTGCTTTTCCTTGGTCTTGCCGGTCGGGAGGGCGTAGCCCTGGACGCCGACGCTCTTGACCGAGGGGCCGCCGCCCTGTCCGCGTTGCGTGTTGTAGTAGATGGTCCAGTTGAGCACGGTCAGCGTCTTGCGCTCGCCGGTCATGCGGAACAGCGGTATGACATCCTCCTTGAGGACATCCAGCTTGAGCGGGTCCGATGCGACGTCGGCGATGCGGTAGACGTCCTTGTTGCACTTGCCGGTCAGTTCCATGAGACCGTTGCCTTCGGTCTCTTCTTTCGGCCGCAGATCGATGACCACCAGCTCGTCCGCGGCCGGCTCCTGCGCGAATGCCAGGCGGGCGGACGCGCTCAGGAAGAGTACGGTCAGGTAGATCGCTGGGGTTTTCAAGGAGCCCTCCACTCGCGGCGTCTGACTACTCTCTGTGCGGTCTTGCGGCGCGAAAGTTCCTTTGCACGGCGGCGCGAGCCGTCCCGACAACGGGCCTTCAGGCGCAGGCGGGTGCGGACTTGCCCGCGCGCAGGTCCTGCAGGGCGTTGAGGAGAAACGGCGCGAACGCGCGGCCGGTGGCTTCGACCGAGGCGTCGGGCTGGCCGAGCGCCACGAGCTGCGTCATCTGCAGTCCCGCGTAGCCGCAAGGGTTGATGCGATTGAACGGCTCGAGATCCATGTTCACGTTGAATGCGAGGCCGTGATAACTCGCGCCACGGCGGATGCGGATGCCGACGCTCGCGATCTTGCGGCCGTCGACGTAGACGCCGGGAGCGCCGGCCTTGCATTCCGCGGTGATGCCGAGGGTGGCGCAGTAGTCGATGATGGCGCGCTCCATCGCGGTGACGAGGTCGCGCACGCCGAGTTTCGCGCGGCGGATGTCGATGAGTGGATAGACCACGAGCTGGCCGGGACCGTGGTAGGTCACCTGGCCGCCACGGTCGATCTTGACCACCGGGATGTCGCCGGCGGCGAGCACGTGGCCCGCGTCGGCGTTGAGGCCCAGCGTGAATACCGGCGGGTGTTCGAGCAGCCAGATCTCGTCCGGGCGTGTTCTCGTCGCGGGTGTCGGTGATGCGCTGCATTTCGCGCCAGGTGGGCTCGTAGTCGACCTTGCCCAGCCAGCGGACGGTGGGGACTCGGAGTCGGTGCCGGAGTTGAAAAACAGGAATTAGCGGGCTCTGACGTCCACGCCGGAGTCGATCGTCAGAGCTGCTAATTCCTGTTTTTCAACTCCGGCACCACATCTCCGACCCCGCGTATCCCCACCACGGCCTGCTCGGCGCGGTAGCTGGAGCGCACCAGCGGGCCGGACACGCACTCGCGGAAGCCCTTTGCCAGCGCCCATCGCCGGTACTCGTCGAACTCCTCGGGCGTCACGAACCGCTGCACGGGCAGGTGATTCACCGTCGGTCGCAGGTATTGGCCGAGCGTCAGCAAATCGACGTCGGCGGCGCGCAGATCGTCCATCGCCTGCGCGATCTCCTCGTCGGTCTCGCCGAGGCCCAACATCAGGCTGGTCTTGGTCAGGACGGACGGCTTGTATTTCTTGGCGTGCGCCAGCACGGCGAGGGTCTGTTCGTAGCCCGCGCGCGGATCGCGCACCGGATGGGTCAGGCGCTTCACGGTCTCGACGTTCTGCGCGAACACTTCCAGACCCGAGTCCACCACCATCTCGACATCCCGCATCACGCCCTGGAAGTCCGGCGTCAGCGCCTCGACCGCCACGTGCGGGGTCCGCCGCTTGATGGCACGGATCGCCGCGGCGTAGTGCCCCGCGCCGCCATCGGGCAGATCGTCACGGTTCACCGACGTCAGCACGATGTACTTGAGCTTCATGAGCTCGACGCTGCGCGCGGTGTTCTCGGGCTCCTCCGGATCCAGCCACCCGCGCGGATTGCCGGTGTCGACCGAGCAGAAGCGGCAGGCGCGCGTGCACACCGCGCCCATCAACATGATGGTGGCCGTGCCGGCGTTCCAGCACTCGCCGATGTTCGGGCACTTGGCTTCTTCACATACCGTCGCGAGCCGGTGCTCATGCACGATGTCCTTCACCGCACTGAATCCCGAACCCACGGGCAGCTGCGCGCGAATCCACGACGGCTTGCGCCCGGTCGGCACGGCTTCCGCGGCGCGCGCCTTCTGGCCATCCTTGATGGCGGTGAAGCCCTGCGGCGTCAGGTACTTTTCGCCACTGCGGACCGCGCGGGTCTCGGTGACGACGGGGATGTCTTTGAGGGAGGCCATGAAGCGAGACCGGGATTCTACTCCGGCCCGGCCTTTTCATCAGGCGGCGGTGGTTCAAGTCCCGGAATTGCCTGCACTTTGCCGTTGATCAGCAGCTCGCCAGCGCGGAATTCGATGTGGCTGACGACCTTGTCGCCCTGCAGCTCGACATACCCGCCTTCCACGGCATCCAGCATCGACTGCCGGCCACCGTCCAGCTTCTCGATCAGCTTCTGGGGCGCTTCCATCCGCAGGTCGACGTCGAGCCGCGCGATCAGCGACAGCAGCCCCATGCGCAGATCCTTCTCCGTGGCGCCCTTCACGCGGATCACGCCCCGCAGATCCGCGGCGCCTTCGGCGGTCTCGATCCGCAGCCGGTCGAGCACGAGCTCCGGGTCGCGCGCCAGCAGCGCCAGGACGTGTTCGTCGACCATCGTCGCGGCGACGGGATTGCGGTACGACTCATGGATCGCATCGGTGAGGCTTGCCAGCGTATCGGTGTGCAGCCGGCGCACCGTGAAGTCGTAGTGCGTGGCCGCGATCCCGAGTCCCTGCGGCGTCAGCACGCCGCCCGTGACGGACCCGGAACCGACACGCGTCGCGACGCTCATGAAGTCGCCGTCGTCGGAGGTTTCGACGATGTAGTGCAGATCCTGAGCCGTGGTTTTCGGATCCTGCGCGTCGCCGAAGGAAAACTCCGCGATGCGCAATTCGATATCGGTGTCGTAGAGATGTCCCTTCACCCGGCGGGCTTCGGCGTCGAACACCACGTCCTCGACGAGCAGATGGCTGTCCTGCGCCTTGTCGTGGGCTTCGAAGCGCGGCCAGTCTCCCACGACTTCGATGGAGTCGAGATCGTGCGAGTAGCTCACGTCGATGTCGAGATCGTCCCAGGACATCTCCGCGCCGTCGCGCGGATGCAGCGTGCGCGCCTCGCTCGACAGCGTCGTGGTACTGCCGCCGAAGAATCCGACGCGCGTGCTGACGGTGAGAGGCTCGTCCGTGCCGAAAAACCCGATCAACTCCTGCCGCGTCTTCCCGTCGAGCAACACCTTTGAGTTCACGCGCGCGAGTCCGAACCCCGAGAAACCGAGTACGGGCCCGTGGAGGATTTCATTGCGCACGGTGAAGCGCGCGCCAGGGACCCGAGGCACCTCGAGCCCGGGCTGCACGCGCTCGATGGCCGCGTTCGGCGGCGGACCCGGTTGGGTCTGGCCCAGCAGCTCGAACGTGACTTCCTGTTCGGAGCGGAACCAGCCCTGGGTGAACTTGCGCTCGACGATGCCGAGATAGGGCGCGGCTGCCACCAGCCCGTCCAGGCCGCGATTCACGCGGTCCTCCGCGACATTGCCGATGACCCAGGGTGCGCCGACCAGCGCTGCGGCCATCACGAGGGCGACCGTGAGCAAGCGCATCATGTTGACCTCAGGAGACTTTCGCGGTGCGCGTGAGTTGCGAGTCGAGCGCGTTCAGACGCTCGATGGTGCCGATGTCGTACCAGTGGCCTTCGTGCAGCTCGCCGGTGAGGGCACCCTGCCCGATCGCGCGCTGCAGCAGCGGCAACAACGGGTATTTTCCC
Source organism: uncultured Pseudomonadota bacterium (assembly GCA_963774045.1). GTDB lineage: Bacteria > Pseudomonadota > Gammaproteobacteria > Steroidobacterales > Steroidobacteraceae > CADEED01. The sequence goes on along the minus strand of CAVZED010000003.1, from coordinate 53,640 downwards.
GGCGCGCAGCCCGCGAAGAAATCCGGCGCGTAGATGCCGATACCGGAATACGTGCGCCGCGTGCCCTCGCCCTCCGCGACCTGGCCCTGGTCCAGCACGAAGTCGCCGCGCATGTGTTGCGGTGGATTCGGAACGAGCACGAGATGGGCCAGCGACCCTGGCGGCGGCGCGCGGCGCAATGCGCCGAAGTCGATGTCGGTCCAGACGTCACCGTTCACGAGCAGGAAGGGCGCCGATCCTAGCAGCGGCAGCGCGTTGAAAATGCCTCCGCCGGTTTCGAGGGCCTCGGGGCGCTCGTGACTGTAGGTTATGGAAAGCCCGTAGCGATCGCCGCCGCCGACCGCGGCCTCGATCATGTCGCCGAGCCATGCGGTGTTGATGACGACGTCGCGGAAACCGCCACTGGCGAGACGCTCGAGGTGATACTCGATCAGGCGTTTTCCGCCGACGCGCAGCAGGGGTTTCGGCTCGCGATCCGTGAGCGGACGCATGCGTTCGCCGCGCCCCGCGGCGAGGACCATGGCTTTCACTTTTTCTTCCGTCCCGCGCGGCGTGGCGTGCGCCGGGACGAAGTCACGCGGCGCGAAGCCTTCGTGCTCCGCTTCCTCTGGCGTGCCCGGCGTTTGAGGGCTCCGCGCTTCGGCGCCCGGCGTTTCGGGGCTGACGTTTCGGCGCGGATCGTTTCGACGCGCGACGTTTCGCCACGACGCGTCTCTTCCGCACCACCCGCTTCTTCCTCGGGACGCGTTTCTTCTTCGCAGGCTTCTTCTTCGCAGGCTTCTTCTTCACTGGTGTCTTCTTCAACGGGCGCTTCTTCTTCGCCGGCCGCGCGACGGCCAGCGCGGCGGCGCGCTGCACCTCCCGCGCGATGGCGGGCTCGAACAACGGCGCGACGCGCCAGGCCAGCCAGCGCTCGAACTCGACGAGCTCGGGATAACGACGGCACGCGTCGCGCACGTACTCGAACACCAGCGGCAGGTCGCCGAGATATCCCGGTTTCCCGTCCCGGTACCACAGGCGGCAGAAGATCCCGAGCACCTTGATGTGCCGCTGCACGCCGATGAGATCGAACCAGCGCAGGAACTGGTATTCACTGTCGCCGACGTTGGCACCGAGGTTGCCGATGACGCGGCGGTAGCCCTTCACCCACCGTTCGACGCGCTCGCGCGACCAGCTGATGTAGCAATCCTTGAGCAGCGACACGAGGTCGTAGCCGATGGGCCCGCGCAGCGCGTCCTGGAAATCGATCACGCCCGGACCGCGATTGTCCGACGCCGACGGAGGCAGGACCATGAGATTGCGCGAGTGGAAATCGCGATGCACGAACACCTGCGGCTGCAGCAGCGCCTCGTTGATCAGGATCTCGTTCGTGACGGTCAGCAGCGCCCGCTCCTCGGGCGTGAGATCGAGGCCGAGGTGCTTGCCGAGGAACCACTCCGGCATGAGATTGAGCTCGCGCTCCAGCGGCTCGCGGTCGTAGGGCGCGAGCTGCTGCGCGGCGCGAGCGCCCCGCACCTGGATGTTCGCGAGCGTGGTCAGCGCATCGCCGTAGAGTTTGTCGATGCCGCGGCCGGCCTTGAGCACCGAGAGGTACTGCGTGTCGCCCAGGTCTTCCATCACGATGAAGCCGCGGCGCGCGTCCGAGGCGTGCACGTGCGGCACGTGCGCTCCCGCCTGTTCGAGCAGCGAGGAGATCTTGAGATAGGGCGCGATGTCTTCCTTGCCGGGCGGCGCGTCCATGACGATCAAGGTGTCGGCCTTCGGCGCCCAGCCGGACGGATCGACGTCGCCCCGCGAGATGCGGAAATAGCGGCGGAAGCTCGCGTCAGCGGATGCCACCTTGATGCTGCCGACGCGCCATCCCAGGTCGCGCGTCAGCCAGGTCCGGATGAGTGAGAGTCGCGGGTCGTGCTCGAGCATTCGTATAAGTATAGTGCGCAACACTGTGCCAGCGACTTCGATCAAGGCCGCCCTGGCGTGCCTCGGACTTCTACTCGTTTACGATGCGGCCCGTGCCGACGACGAGCCCTGCCCGCCGCCGGCCATCGCAACCGCCGCACCACCGGTCACGGCGCCGGTGACCAATCCCGAAAGCGAACCCATCACCATCGAGAGCGACGACCGGGACTTCGAGTTCGACGTCGACGGCAATGCCAGGCTGTGCGGCAACGTCGAAATGCGCCAGGGCAACCGCCTCATCCGCGCCGACTGCCTGCAGTACGACGCCGGGACCCAGACCGCCAAGCTCGAGGGCGGCATCGTCTACACCGATCCCCAGCTCACCGTGCGCGGCGGCAACGGCACCTACTCGCCGACGCTGGGCACGCAGTTCGAAGGCACCGAGTTCGAGCTGCCGGAACGCAATGCGCGCGGGTCGGCGCGCACCATGCGCATGGACGCGAACGGCAAGATCACGCTCGAGGACGTCTCGTTCAGCACCTGCCCCGCGAACGACGTCTCCTGGCAGATGAAGGCCAAGCGGATCGAGCTCGACACGCAGGCACGCAACGGCACCGGCAATGGCACGCGCGTCGAGTTCAAGGGTGTGCCGATCTTCTACGCGCCCTGGCTCACGTTTCCGATCGGCCCGCAGCGCAAGAGCGGATTCCTGTTCCCGAACCTCGGCCGCTCGACGCGGTCGGGCGCCGAGCTCGAGGTGCCTTACTACTTCAACATCCGTCCGAACGTCGACTTCACCGCGGCGCCCATCTACTACTCCAAGCGCGGACTCAATCTCGCCGGTGAGCTGCGCTTCCTCACGCGGCGCCAGCGCGGCTCGATCGACTTCGACTGGCTGCCGAGCGACGACGTCGCGGGCCGCGACCGCTCGCGCGTCGAGATCAAACACGTCGCCGAGCTGCCGGGCGAGTGGCGCTTCCTCATCGACGCCACCGACGTCAGCGACAGCGACTACTTCGAGGACTTCGCGCTGGGCCCGGAAGGCACGAGCGTGCCGTTCGCCGAGCGGCTCGCGGAAGCCAGCTATCGCGACGAGCACCTGAACGTGCGTGCGCAGTTCCAGCACTTCCAGACCATCGACGACGAGTTGCCCGACGCCGACCGGCCGTATGCGCGCACGCCGCGGCTGCTCGCCTCCGGCGACTGGGATTCCGGCCTCGGCGCGATCGACTACGGCTTCGACGCGGAGGTCGTGAAGTTCGATCGTGATCTCGGCGTCACGGGCTGGCGCGCGGACGTGGCGCCGCGTTTCGGTGTCGACTGGTCGGCGCCCGGATTCTTCGTGCGTCCCTCCGCGGGTTATCGCTACACCAGGTACTCAGCTCGACGGCGTGGCGCCCGGCGTGAACGACTCGCCGACGCGTTCCCTGCCGTTCGCCTCGTTCGACGCGGGCCTGGTGTTCGAGCGCAGCGCCGGTTCGCACGGTCAGCGCCGCATGACCCTCGAGCCGCGAGCGCTCTATCTATACACGCCGTTCCGCGACCAGAGCGAATTGCCGCTGTTCGACACGGGGCTGCCGGACCTGAACCTGGTGCAGCTCTATCGCAACAACCGTTACGTCGGCGCGGATCGCGTCAACGACGCCAACCAGGTCAGTTTCGGCCTCTCCAGCCGTTTGTACGACGCCGGTAACGGCGCGCAGTACCTCGCGGTGAGCGTGGGCCAGGCCTACTACTTCGAGCAGCCGCGCGTCGTGCTGCCGAACGAGACTCCGAGCACGCGCGACAAGTCGGACTTCATCGCGCAGGTCTCCCTGACGGCCTACAAGAACTGGAACTTCGAGGCGGGTTTCCAGTGGAATCCCGAGGACACGCGCAGCGAGCGCTCGCAGTTCCGCCTGCAGTACCGGCCGGATGGCGACCGCGTGGTGAACCTGGGTTATCGCGCGATCCGCGAGCGCCTCGAGCAGGCGGAGGTCTCGACGGCCTGGCCCATCGGCAAACGCTGGAACGCCTATGGACGCGTGGTCTACAGCCTGCGCGACGGCGAGATGCTCGATCGTTTCGCCGGATTCGAATTCAAGGCCTGCTGCTACAAGCTGCGCTTCGTCGCGCGGCGTTTCGTTTCGAGCCGCGACGGCAGCCAGGAAACGGGCATCTACCTGCAGCTGGAACTCAACGGATTAGCCAGTGTCGGAACTCCTGCCGACGCTTTCCTGGAACGATCAATTCGAGGATACTCGCCGGAAACTCCCGCCCGGTGAAAAACAACTCCATGATTCATAAAGCATTTTCGCGCGGCTGCCTCGTCCTCATCGCTTCGGTTGCCGCAAGTTCCGCGTTCGCGCAGACGCGCGAAGCCAGCTCCTCCGGTGAGCTGCTGGACCGCGTGGCCGCCACCGTCAACGAAGGCATCGTGCTCACCAGCGAGCTCGACGAACAGATGTCCCTCATCTCCGAGCGCCTGCGCGCCCAGAAGCTCGACCTGCCGCCGCAGAACGTGTTGCGCCAGCAGGTGCTCGACCGCCTGGTGCTGCAGGAACTGCAGATGCAGCGCGCGGATCGCGCCGGCATCAAGGTCTCCGACGAGACGCTCAACAACGCGCTCAAGGATGTCGCCCGGACGAACCGCATCACGCTCGCGCAGTTGCCGGAAGTGCTCGCCGCGCAGGGCATCGACTACGCGAGTTATCGCGACGGCATCCGCAAGGAGCTCGCGATGCAGATCCTGCGCCAGCGCGACGTCATCGCGCGCATCAACGTGAGCCCGCGCGAGATCGAGCAGTTCCTCGAACGCCAGAAGAGGATGCCGTCCGAGGGCAACCAGTACGACGTTTCGCACATCCTCATCGCCGTGCCCCAGGCCGCCACGCCCGAGCAGCTCGACGAGGCGCAGAAGAAGGCCGACGAGGTCTGGCAACGCGCCTCGGGCGGTGAAGACTTCGGGCGGCTCGCAGTCTCCTTCTCGAACTCGCAGACCGCGCTCGAAGGCGGAAAGCTGGGATGGCGCAAGGGCTCGGAGCTGCCCACCTTCCTCGGCGAGGCCATCGCGGGCATGAAGGCCGGTGACGTCACGAAGCCGATGCGCACGCCGTCGGGCTATCACATCATCAAGCTCAACGAGGTCAAGGGCGACACGCAGGTCATCGAGAACCAGGTGCACGCGCGCCACATCCTCATCAAGCCGAACGAGCTGCAGGACGACGCCACGGTCCAGCAGAAGCTCGTGAGCATCCGCGACCGCATCGTGAACAAGGGCGAGAATTTCACGGCCGTCGCCTCGGTCGTCTCCGAAGATCCGGGCTCCGCCGCCGAGGGCGGCGACCTGGGCTGGGCCGGTCCCGGCACCTACGTGCCCGAGTTCGAAAAGGAACTGGCGCAACTGCAGCCCGACGAGATCAGCCAGCCGTTCCGTACGCAGTTCGGGTGGCACATCATCCAGTTGCTGGGCCGCCGGCAGTTCGACACCACCGACGACCGGCGGCGGCAGCAGGCGTTCGCGCAGATTCGTGAATCGAAGGCCGACGAAGAAACCGAGCTGTGGCTGCGACGCCTGCGCGACGAGGCGTACGTCGAGTACAAGCTCTGAAACCCATCGCCATCACCGCGGGCGAGCCGGCCGGCATCGGCCCGGATCTCTGCCTCGCGCTGGGCGCTCTCGATCTTCCCCGCCCGCTCGTCATCATCGGCAGCCGCGCGCTGCTGACCGAGCGCGCGCGTGTCCTCGGCTGCAACGTGGAGCTCGCCGCGTACCAGGCGAATGCCAGTCAGTCCCAGACACCCGGGCGGCTCGAGGTCCTCGACGTGCCCCTGGCGGCGCCCTGTACCGCCGGCCGTCTCGATCCGGCCAATGCGCGCCACGTGCTCGCGATGCTCGACCGCGCGATCTCGGGCGCGGCGCAGGGCGAGTTCGCCGCCATCGTCACGGCTCCGGTGCAGAAGAGCGTGATCAACGACTCCGGCGTGCCGTTCACGGGCCACACCGAATACCTGGCCGAGCGCACCAATGCGGCGCACCCGGTCATGCTGCTCGCCGCGGACAATCTGCGCGTGGCCCTGGCGACCACCCATTTGCCGTTGCGCGCCGTCAGCGAGGCGATCACACCCGAGCTGCTCGACACTACGCTGCGCATCCTCGATGAGGACGTGCGCCGGCTCTGGGGCATCTCGCGCCCGCGCATCGCGGTCTGCGGCCTCAATCCGCACGCCGGCGAGAGCGGCCATCTCGGGTCAGAGGACGCCGAGGTGATCGCGCCCGCCATCCAGCGCGCCCGCGCCGCGGGACTGCTGGTCGACGGCCCGCTGCCCGCGGATACGGTGTTCGTGCCGCGCGCGTTGTCTAACTACGACGTGGTGCTGGCGATGTACCACGACCAGGGGCTGCCGGTCCTCAAACACGCGGGCTTCGGACACGCGGTGAACGTGACGCTGGGCCTGCCCATCGTGCGCACCTCGGTGGACCACGGCACCGCGCTCGACCTCGCCGGCACCGGCCGCGCCGACGCCGGCAGCCTGATCGCCGCCACGCGCCTGGCGCTCGAATTCTGCGCGCGCCGCGCGTGATATTCGCGCGCAAACGTTTCGGCCAGCACTTCCTGCACGACCGCAGCGTGATCGAGCGCATTGCGCGTGAAATCGCGCCGCGCGCCGCGGACGCCCTGCTCGAGATCGGTCCCGGCCGCGGGGCTTTGACGGAGCTCCTGGTGGGACGCGGCGCGAGTCTCGACTGCATCGAGATCGACCGCGACCTCGCCGCCGCGCTCGAGCGGCGCTGGGGCAGCACGCCGGGCTTCACGCTGCACGTCGAGGACGCGCTCGAATTCGACCTCGCCCACCTCGCGACGCTGCGCGGACGCCGGCTGCGCGTCATCGGCAACCTGCCGTACAACATCTCGACGCCGCTGCTGTTCCACGTGGCCGCCGCTCATGCGCACATCGACGACCTGCACGTGATGCTGCAGAAGGAAGTCATCGACCGGATCGTCGCGAAGCCGGGGACCGGCGACTACGGCCGGCTGACGGTGATGCTCGCGCCCTGGATCGAGGCAACACACCTGTTCGACGTCGGGCCGGGCGCGTTCACGCCCGCACCGCGCGTCTGGTCGGCCGTCGCGCGCCTCACCATCCGGCGCGAGCCCGCGTTCGTCGTGCCCGAGGCCTTCGCACGCACCGTTTCGGCCGCGTTTTCGCAGCGGCGCAAGACGCTGCGCAATGCGTTGCGCGCCATCGTCGACGTCGAGCACATCGTCGCGGCCGGCATCGATCCCGGTGCGCGGCCGGAAACCCTGTCACCGGCCGAGTTCGCGAAGATCGCGGCGCATGTGCAACCCCTCGTCGACCGACAATAGCAGCGGGCCCGGCGAGATAGTTTGGTAATCTGGCGGCGCGATGGAACCAGGCACTCACAAGATCCGCGTCGACGTCGACACCTCGTACCTCGCGGAGCAATCCGATCCGAAGGAACGACGCTACGTCTTTTCCTACACGATCACGATCCGCAACGAAGGCAGCGTGCCCGCGCGTCTGCTGACCCGTCACTGGATCATCACCGACTCCAACGGCAAGGTGCAGGAAGTCCGCGGCGAAGGCGTGGTGGGCGAGCAGCCGTATCTCAAGCCCGGCCAGGGCTTTCGTTATTCCAGCGGCGCCGTGCTCGAGACCCCCGTGGGTGCGATGCAGGGCAGCTACCAGATGGTCGCGGACGACGGCGAACAGTTCGATGCGCCGATCGCCGCTTTCCGGCTCGCGATGCCGGGCCTGCTGCACTAGCCCTTCCGCGCAATGGCCCGCTACGCGATCGGTGACATCCAGGGCTGCTGCGACGAACTGAAGGCGCTGCTCGCGCGCCTCGACTTCTCCGCCGACCGCGACCAGCTCTGGTTCGTCGGCGATCTCGTGAACCGCGGGCCGCAATCGCTCGAGACGCTGCGCTTCGTGCGCGCGCTGGGCGCGAACGCCACCGTCGTGCTCGGCAATCACGACCTGCATCTGCTCGCGCTCGCCTACGGCAGCAAGCGCAAGGAGAAGGAAGGCGACACGCTCGACGACGTGTTGCAGGCGCCGGACCGCGACCAGTTGCTCGAATGGCTGCTGGGCCGGCCGCTCGCGGTGTTCGACGAACCGCGCGGTGATTTCCTGGTGCACGCGGGCCTGGTGCCGGAGTGGACTCCGCGGCAGGCCGCCGGCCTCGCGCGTGAAGTCGAAGCGGTGCTGCGCGACGACGCGCGCACGCTGTTCGACTCGATGTACGGCAACAAGCCCGACAAATGGAACGCATCCTTGCGCGGCATGGACCGGCTGCGCTTCGTCATCAACGCGTTCACGCGCATGCGCTTCTGCCGACGCGATGGCAGCGTCGATTTCAAGCAGAAAGGCGCGCCGGGCGAGCAGCCGGAAGAATTCCTGCCGTGGTTCGACGTGCCCGAACGCGCCAGCCGCGACGTGCGCGTGATCTGCGGTCACTGGTCGACGTTGGGATACAAGCGGCGCAAGGACCTGCTCGCGCTCGATACGGGGTGCGTGTGGGGCGGCGCGTTGACCGCGGTGAATCTCGACGAGGAATCGGAACCCGTGCAGCTCGCCTGCACCGGGCATCAGGAACCGGGATCCTGAACGCTCAAAGCGTTTTCTTGATCTGCTTGAACGTCTTTTCGCCCACCGTTTCGCACAGGCGGTTCATGCCGAACCAGGAGCCGGCGAAGTAGTCGCTGGCCTCCAGGATCTGGCCCCGGAACCGGATCTTCACGCCGAGGATGTCTTTGCCCGCCATGATGCCGAGCCACGCGCGCTTGTTGGGATTGCGCTGGCGGAAGTCGACGATGAACACGTCCGCCGTTTCGGCATTCGACACCGTCAGCCCCTTCTTCGACGCTTCCTCTCGATAGGCCTGCAGCAGGAGCGGGATGATCTTGGCGTTTTTCTCGCAGCCGTCACAATTCCAGACGATGTTGAGCGCGGGCACGGTCTTCGGGGGCAACGTGCCCGTCGGCGCGCCACTGGCGGCTTCACCGGCATCCGCGACCGGCGTGGCGTCGGCGAACACCGGCATCGGCCCCCAGGAAATGTAGATAGCCGCGGTCTTCGGCGTGTAGACCGACGACGCGAGCTCGAGGTCGATGTTCTTCGTGCCCTGGGTGCTCACCGGGAGCACGTTGCGCTCCTCGCCGAGCACCTCGAGCTGCTGGACGCTGCCGGGGCGCACGCGCATCGCGACACGCACGGGCCACGTGGTTTCGTCCGGCAGCCGCGCGGTGACTGTGCCCGCGCCGGAGACGCCCGACAGATCGATGACCAGCGTGTTGCGCTCCCAGTACTGCGGATAACTCGCGGCCGAGCCGTCGGCATTGACCAGGTCGAATTCGTGCACGGCCGCTGGCGCCGGGCGCGCCTTCCGGTGGAAGGGCCAGAGCTTCGACATCGTCGAGCAACCCGTGAGGGCAACGAGACAGGCGACCGCGAGGGCCAGATGACGCTTCATGGCGGCAAACATAACACGGGCTACCGGCCTGGAACGGCCCCGGCGTTGACGCAACCCGGCGACAGCATCTGCAATTGTGGAGAGGGTCACACGGCGGTGCCGAGCGCATACCATAGGCGCCCCACTCGAGAGACCCCATGCGAGAACTCCGGGCCTTCAATTTCAAGCGCTGGATCGACGAGCACCGCCACCTGCTCAAGCCCCCCGTGGGCAACAAGCAGGTGTTCGCGGACAGCGAGTTCATCATCATGGTGGTCGGGGGTCCTAACAGCCGCAAGGACTTTCACGTCGATCCCGGCGAGGAATTCTTCTACCAGCTCGAGGGCGGCATCACGCTGGCCACCATGCAGGATGGCAGACGCGTGGACATTCCCATCGGCGAGGGCGAGATCTTCCTGCTTCCGCCCAACTTCCCGCATTCACCGCGCCGGCCGGCGAACACGGTGGGCCTGGTCATCGAGCGCACGCGCCGCGCCGGGGAGCTCGACGGCTTCCAGTGGTACTGCGAGAAGTGCCACCACAAGCTGCATGAAGAATTCGTCGAGATCACGAACATCGAAACGCAGCTGCCCCCGGTCTTCGACCGGTTCTTCGGTAATCCCGCCAACCTCACCTGCCGTCAGTGCGGCACGGTCATGGAAAAGCCGAAAAAATGATCGCTGAGCTCAACTTCGGCGGACAGAAGGTACGCGTTGCGCTCGATCGCGGCGTGAGCCTCGCGATCGCCGTCGAATTCGGCGGAGTGGGCCCGCGGCATTTCGGCGCGCCCGCGCCGGCTTCCACGCCATACGTCGCGGGACAATTCGTGGGCGCGGTGGCGTCGGGTGGCTCCGTCAACTGCTCCACCGTGACGCTGATCCCGCATTGCCAGATGACGCACACCGAAAGCGTCGCGCACCTGACGCGCGAATCGGGCGACGCCTGGCGCGTCGTGCCGCGCGGCCTGCTGCCCGCGGTGGTAGTTAGCGTGATACCCGAGCCCGCGAGCGAATCCAGCGAGAGCACCGATCCGCAGCCCTGGGCGACGGACACGCTGATCTCCAGGCGCCGGCTGCGCGCGGCCTGGCCGATGACCCGCATGGTCGACCCGGTCGCCGCGATCGTGCGCACGCTGCCCAACGACGCCGGAAAACGCTCGCGCGACTACACCGAACTGGTGCCGCCCTACCTCACGCGCGAAGCCGTCGAGTGGCTGGTCGAGAAGCGCATCGAGCACCTGGTGCTCGACGTGCCCTCGGTCGACCGCACGCACGATGACGGCCACCTGGTCGGCCACCGCCTGTTTTTCGGCTTGCCGCCGGGCAGCCGCGCACGCGGCGATGCAGCACGCTCGCGCGCCACCGTGACCGAGCTCGCCTTCATCCCCGACGAGGTGCACGACGGCCCGTGCGTCCTGTCGCTCGCGGTACCCGCGATCGGGGGCGACGCCGTGCCCAGCCAGCCGATTGTGTATCCTCTGGCACCATGAGTGCGTCGCCCCGCTTGTTAGTCAGCGACCTGCTGCCGCAATTCTCCACGTCGCAGGATTTCGCCCAGGACTGCGACGCCGCGGACATCCTCGCGCCGTACCGCAAGCAGTTCGAGATTCCGCGCGCGGCCTCCGGCGCGCCGCTGGTCTATCTGTGCGGCCACTCGCTGGGCCTCGCGCCGCGCGCCGCGCTCGACTACGTGAGCGAGGAGCTCGCCGAGTGGGCCCAGCTCGGCGTCATCGGGCACCACACCGCGACGCGCCCCTGGATCGACTACGCGCAGAATTTCACGAAGAGCCTGGCGCTGCTCGCCGGCGCGTTGCCGTCGGAAGTCGTCGTCATGAATTCACTGACGGTGAACCTGCACCTCATGATGGCGTCGTTCTATCGGCCCGTCGGCATGCGCGACAAGGTCCTGATCGAGGCCGGTGCGTTCTCCTCCGATCGCCACGCCATCCTCGGCCAGCTCGCCTGGCACAAGCTCGACGCCGCCGACACGCTGGTCGAGATCGCGCCGCGCGCCGGCGAAGAGTGCCTGCGCATCGAGGACATCGAGGCGAAGATTGGCGAGATCGGCAGCGAGCTCGCGCTGGTGCTCTGGCCCGGCGTGCAGTACCGCACCGGGCAGGCGTTCGACTGCGCGCGGATCGCGCGCGCCGCTCACGCGGTGGGCGCGGTCGCAGGCTTCGACATGGCGCACGCCATCGGCAACCTGCCGCTGTCGCTGCACGACTGGGATGCCGACTTCGCGGTGTGGTGCTCCTACAAGTATCTGAATGCCGGTCCCGGTGCCATTGGCGGGTGCTTCGTCCACGAGCGGCATTTCGAGAATGCCCCGGCGCGCCTTTCCGGCTGGTGGGGGCACGAACCCCAGACGCGCTTCCAGATGCTGCCCGAGTTCCGTCCCGCGGCCGGCGCCGCCGGCTGGGCCGTGAGCAATCCGCCCATCTTCTCGGCCGCGCCGCTGATCGCCTCGCTCGATATTTTCCGCAGCGCCGGCATGGACGAGATCCGGGCGAAGTCCCTGCGGCTGACCGCCTACGCCGAGCGGCTGCTCACCGAGCGCGCCGGTGCCCACATCTCGATCATCACGCCGGCGGCCGCGGAGGAACGCGGGTGCCAGCTGTCCCTGCGCATCGCGGGCGGACCGCGCCGCGGCCGGCGTATTTTCGACGCCCTCGGCGACAAGGGAGTGGTTTGCGACTGGCGCGAACCCGACCTCATCCGCATTGCGCCAGTTCCGATATACAACCGCTATGTCGACGTGTACCAATTCGTCGACGAGCTGGTGGCAGCTCTCCAGGAAATCATCTGAGCTGATGTCCCGTTCCGCGTCCGCCTACCGCCCCGACATCGACGGGTTGCGGGCGATAGCCGTTTTGTCGGTGGTCCTGTTCCATTTCGCGCACCAGGTGCTGCCGGGCGGCTATCTCGGCGTCGACATCTTTTTCGTGTTGTCGGGCTACCTGATCACGCAGATCATCCACGGCGAGATCGTGGCCGGACGCTTCACCGTCACCGGCTTCTACGAGCGGCGCGTGCGGCGCATCATGCCCGCGCTGCTGCTGGTCCTGGCCTGCTGCTCGGTCGCCGCCGTGTTCATCCTGCTGCCCGCCGACCTCATGGGTTACGGGCGCGCGCTGCTCGCCACGCTCGCGTTCTTCGCCAACATGTACGCCTGGCGCGATACCAACTACTTCTCGCCGCTCGCCGACCAGAAGCCGCTGCTGCACACCTGGTCGCTGGGCGTCGAAGAGCAGTTCTACATCTTCTTCCCGCTGCTGCTGTGGCTGCTGGCGCGGCGCTGGCCGAGGCTGGTGCTGCCGGCGATCATTCTCATTACCCTGGGCTCCTTCGCGCTCGACGTGTTCGCTCAGCGGGCCGGCGCAAACACCTTCGCCTTTTTCTCGCTGCCGACGCGCGCCTGGGAGCTCGGCATCGGCGCCATCGTCGCGCTGGCGCCCCACGCGAAGGCCGGCGCCACTGGCGGCATGACCTCCTGGCGTTCGCTGGGCACATTGTTCGGCCTCGCGCTGATCGGCGTGGGATTGTTCTTTCCCACCGTGTTCCCCCGCCCGATTCCGAACCCGGTGCTCGCCGTGCTGGGCACCGCGCTGATCGTGAGGATTGGCCAGTCGGCCGGCACGCCGGTGTCGCGGTTGTTGGGGCTCGCGCCGCTGGTGTGGGTGGGGCTCATCTCCTACTCGCTGTATCTGTGGCATTGGCCGGTGATCGTGTTCTCGAAGTACTGGCTGGTGCGCGACCTGCGGCCGCTCGAGATCGCCGCGGCCTGGGCCTTCATGTTCCTGGCCGCCTGGCTGTCGTGGCGCTACGTCGAGCGCCCGTTCCGCAGCCGCCAATACCCGGTGCGCCGGCTGTACCTCGGGTCCGCCGTGGGCGCAGTGGTGCTGGCGGCCGTGGCCTTCGGCCTGCTGCAGTCGCGCGGTCTCCCCTCGCGGCTGAGTGCCGAAGCCGCCGTCATGAACGAGGCCGTCGGCACCAACTACCACTGCCAGCTCGATGAATTCCTGAAGATAGGGCCGACGCGCGGCTGCTCCATGAACCTGCCTTCGGGTGACCCCGAGGATGCGCAGGTGGTCTTGTTAGGCAATTCGCACGCGCAGCAGTACGCGCCGGCCTGGCGCAGGATTCTCGAGGAGCGCGGCGAAAGCGGCCTCCTGGTGCCGCTCAATGCCTGCTGGCCCACGGTCACCGCCAACCTCTCCACCCGCTGCCTGTCCCGCGCGCAGGTGAACCTGGACGCCATCAATGCGTTGCCGAAAGTACACACCGTGGTGATGGCCATGACGTGGTGGCACGGACCGGACAAATTCGTCGATGCATCGGGGCGCAGGCTCGACAACAACGGCAAGGCCGCGATGATCGCCGCGCTCGACGACGTCATCGCGCGCCTGCGGGCCAAGGGCAAGCGCGTGGTGCTGGTGGGGCCCATCGCCACGCCCGGCTGGAACGTGGCCTCGGACGTCAGCCGCCAGCTGGCCTACGGCCGCAAGGTGGAGCGGCCGCTCGCCATCCCGCGCGCACAATTCGACGAGCAGTACGGCCCGGTCTTCGCGCATTTCACGGGACGCGACGACGTGATCTTCGTTCGGCCGGACCTGATCCAGTGCGACGCCACGAACTGCCGCTACGTCATCGACGGCCGCGCCCTGTTCTCCGACGAAAACCACATGGCGGCCGCCGAGGTCGAACGATTCCGGGGTATCTTCGCAGCCGCACTATGAACGGCAACGGAGTGAACATCATCGGCGCCGGCCTCGCCGGCTCGCTGCTCGCCATCCTGTTGGCGCGCCGTGGTTTGCCGGTGACCGTGTACGAACGGCGCCCGGATCCGCGCATGGCGAAACAGGACAGCGGCCGGTCCATCAATCTCGCGCTGGCGGCGCGCGGCATCCGCGGGCTGGAACGCGCCGGCGTGCTCGACCGGGTGATGCCCCTGACCATCCCGATGCGCGGGCGCATGGTGCACGAGCACGATGGCAAGACCGAACTGCAGCTTTATGGCGTGCGCCCGGAGGAAGTCATCTACTCCGTGTCGCGCGCGCAGTTGAATCGTGTGCTCGTCGAAGCCGCGGATGAGTTCGAGAACGTAGAACTGCGGTTTGGCTGCGAAGCCCTGGGAATCACCGATTCGCGGCAACTCGTCGAGTTGATCGACCGGAAAACCGGCGAGAGATTCGCGACCGCCCCACGCCCGACGATTGCGACCGACGGCGGTGGTTCGGCGGTGCGGCAGGCCATGGAGTCGAATGGCCTCACGACCGTGCGAGAGGAGCTGCTGGACCACGGCTACAAGGAGCTGACCATTCCCGCGGCAAACGGGCGCCACGTCATGGAGAAGAACGCGCTCCACATCTGGCCGCGTGGCGGCTTCATGCTGATCGCGCTGCCAAATCTCGATGGCACGTTCACGGCCACGCTGTTCCTGGCGAAGCACGGGTCGAACAGCTTCGATTTGTTGAAGACGCCGGCGGATGTCGAAGCGTTTTTCGAGCGCGAATTCCCGAGCGCGCGGGCGCTGATGCCGGACCTGCCACGCGAGTTCTTCGAGAATCCGCAGGGGTTGCTCGGCACGGTCTATTGCGACAACTGGCACCTCGAGAGCGCCGGCGGCGGGCTGCTGTTGTTAGGCGATGCCGCGCACGCCATCGTGCCGTTTCATGGACAGGGGATGAATTGCGCGTTCGAGGATTGCGTGGAGCTCGATGAGCTCATTGGCGCGGGCGGAGTGACGAGCGCCGTGTTTGCCGAGTTCGAGCGGCGGCGCAAGCCCAATACGGATGCGATTGCGGCAATGGCGCTGGAGAATTACGTGGAGATGCGCGAGGCCGTGCTGGATCCGGCGTATCGCCGGAAGAAGGCGGAAGCGGAGGCGCTGCAGAAGCGGGATCCGGGTTTCATCCCGCGCTATTCAATGGTGATGTTCCATCCCGAGATTCCGTACCAGGACGCGCTGGGCCGGAGCGTTACCGGCGGGAAACCTTCCGGCCAGCACCCTGACTAGCAGCCCGGTTCCTGGATCAGCCGGGCTCGTAGCCCGAGAACTTCTTCAGCTTGTCCTCGACGAGCTCTTTCCAGACCGCCGCGTCGTCGAAGTACATGCCGGTCATGATGACCAGGTAGATCTTCTTGCCGTCGCGAACGGAGAACATGTTTCCGACGGGCCTGCCTTCCATCTCCAGCACGTAGAACTCACTCGAGTCGCCGTAGTCGTAGAAATTCTCGATCTCGCGCGACTTGATCCCGGCGATGCGCAAACCCGCCGACGCGCCGGTCTTCTCGGCGCCGTGCGACACCAGCGCATCCGAAGTCTTCTTCTCGAACGTCATCGTCACGTTCAGATAGAGCGGATCGTCCTCTTCGGTCTCCGGCGTCTCGAACTCGTAGGTGATTTCCTGCGATCCGTCGAAGTACCGGGTCTTGGAAAACTTTTCGAACTGCCCGGTCTCCTCGAGACCGTAGCCGTAAGGCACGAGGTCGCCGGCGCGCAGGACGAGCGTCTTCTCGTTCGCTTCGACGGGCAGCCCGCTCTCGCAGCCGGTGACACACGCGAAAGCGGCGAGTCCGGCCGCGACGGTCAGTAGTTTGTACATGCGCGGCAACCCTACTACCGCGGACCGCTCCTTGGCAAAGTCACCAGACAATAAAAAGGGCGCGGAAGCTTTCGCGTCCGCGCCCTCCTGGCAATCCCTCGAACGATTACTGCTTCTTGACGATATCCAGCAGCTCGACGTCGAACACCAGCGTCGAACCCGGCAGGATCTTCGGCGGCGAGCCGCGCTCGCCGTAGGCGAGGTTCGCGGGGCAGACGAGCTGGGCCTTGCCGCCCACCTTCATGGTCTGCACGCCTTCGGTCCAGCACGCGATCACGCCGTTGAGCGGGAACTCGGCGGGCTGCCCGCCATGCTGCTTCGAGCTGTCGAACACGGTGCCGTCGATCAGCCGGCCCTCGTAGTGCACCTTCACCTGGTCGGTCGGCTTTCGGCGAGGCGCCGGTGCCGGGCTTCGTGTGCTTGATGACGATGCCGCTCGCGGTCTTGGTGACGCCGGCTTCCTTCGTCGCCTTCGCGATGAATTCCGTGCCGGCCTTGCCGTTGCGCTCCGTCGGCGGACGGCCATGCGCGCCTGCTGCAGCGCCTGCACCTTCGGAATGTATTCCTCGGGGTTCACGACCGGCTTCACGCCGCCGACGCCGTCGGCGAGGCCCTTCTGGACCATCGCGAATTCTTCGGGCTTGAGCTCGAAGGTGCCGAGCGACTGGCTCATGAGCACGCCGAGCGCGTACAGCGTCTTCTGCTCTTCCGTGGTCGGCGTGACCGGCGGCGGTGTCTTGGCCGCATCGGCCGAACACGACATGAGGGACAGGGCGCAGAACAGGGCCGCAAGGGCAGGTGAGCTTTTTCATAGGGCGGCGAGCTTAACGTGCGGCGAGCCGTCCTGCAGGGCTTTTCGGCGCCGATCTAGCGCTTCTCCCACACCTCGAAGGTCATGGGATACGCGTGTCGCTCGTCGGCGGCATGTTCCTCGCCGGCCGTGCGGTGCCACATCCGCTCGTCGAGCGGCGCCCAGTGAACGTCACCCGCGATGTTCCCGTGCACGCGCGTGAGGTGGACGCGCGCCGCGCGCGGCAGGAACAGCCGGAACAGGTCGGCGCCGCCGATGACCATGATCTCCGCGGCGCCCGGCCGCGGCCCGCAGCGCCGCCTCGACGTCGTGCACCACGGTCACGCCTTCGCGGCGGTAGTTAGCGTCGCGGGTCACGACGATGTTGAGCCGGCCCGGCAACGGCTTGCCGATGGACTCGAACGTCTTGCGGCCCATGACGATGGGCTTGCCCATGCGTCAGCCGCTTGAAGCGCTTCAGATCCTCGGGCAGATGCCACGGCAACGCGTTGTCGCGGCCGATGACACCGTTGTCGGCCACCGCGACGATCAATCGTGATTTCCATGGGCGGCGCGTTCACACGAATCCTTCCAGCGGCCGCCGCCGGAACCAGCCGGTGAAGCTCATGCGTTCGCGACGGCGCGGGCAACACTTCGTGTTCGAAGCGGTCGGACAGGAATGCCACGAGCCTTCCACCCTGCGGCAGCACATCCTCGCTGCGGCCGCCGCCGGTGTAGATGCGCAGGTGGCCGCCGTCATCGGGTTGCCAGTCATCGTTGAGATACAGCGCCGCCGAAATCGCGCGCACGTCGCGTGCCGACCAGGCGATCGAAATGCCGCGCATACGCCGGCGCCGCGCGGATACAGCGCGAAGTGACCCTGGAAATCCTCGAGCCCGGCCATGAGCGCGCGATTGAGCGCGGCCCGCAACTCGTCGAGCTGCGTGAGCAGGCGCTGCTCGGCGTCGCGTTCGGGCGCCTCGAGCCAGGAAATGAAATCGCCGCGCACTTCCGGCGCGAGTCGCTCGTTCGTCGCCGCGACCCACCTGCGCGGGCCGCAGTCCGCCGGCTGCGTTGCAGCTCGACGCAACGCGCGCGCAGCTCGGCGAGCAGCCCCGCATCCACGAAATCATCGGCCGAGCCGAATCCGCGTTCGGCGAGCTGGTCGATCAGGCGCGCCGGCGTGAACGTTCTCCGCGACGCTTGCGCTTCCGGGCGGCGGCCCTTGCGGGTCTTTGACTTGCGGATGGGGGTCTTGCGGCGCTTCGCGTCCGCCTTCGCTTCTTTCTTTCGTGGGGCCGCCATGAGCATGGTGCCGCGGCACTGCGGCGATCCGCAACGGCAGGCGTAGATCTCATCGACGTTCGGCGGATCGTCCTTGTCGCGGCCGATCTCGTAGTCGTAACCCAGCTCGTCGCCGGGGGCGATGTCGCGCGCGGCGTCGATGAACACGCGGCGGTTCTCGATGACCGATTCGCAATTGCCATCGCACTGGTGATTGATGAAGCGCGCGTCGTTGCCGCCGACGGCCGCGTCGATCACGGTGTTTTTGTCGACGATGAACAGGAACGTGTGGTTGTCGTTCTCGTCGTGATCCTCGTAACGCGCATCCGCGGCGGCGTGCGACACGCGGTCGCCGAGATACTCGAGGATGCGCGTGCCCTTCGCGATCGGCGCGACGGCGAATACGCCGCGGCCGTGCACGGCGGAGTTGCGCACTTCGATGAGCGGCGACGTCACGATCGGCGGCCCGCCGCGCTTCGGCTGGGGCTGGATGGACATGTCGACTTTCTTCTTCATGGCTTGTTCCGCTTCTCGTCATACGGCAACGGGCGCCTTGATGGCCGGGTGATGTTGGTAGTTCACGAGCTGAAAATCCTCGAACGTGTAGTCGAAAATCGTCGGCGGCCGCCGCGAGAGCGTGAGCTTCGGCAGCGCCAGCGGCACGCGCGCCAGTTGTTCGTCCACCTGCTCGAGGTGATTGGAATAGAGGTGGCAGTCGCCGCCCGTCCAGATGAACTCGCCCACCTCGAGATCGCATTGCTGCGCCAGCATGTGGGTGAGCAGCGCATAGGAGGCGATATTGAACGGCACGCCGAGGAAAATGTCCGCGCTGCGCTGATACAGCTGGCAACTCAGGCGCTTGTCCGACACGTAGAACTGGAAGAACGCGTGGCAGGGCATGAGCTTCATCTGGTCGAGCTCGCCCACGTTCCAGGCGCTGACGATGATGCGGCGCGAATCCGGATTCGTGCGCAGCTGCTTCACGACCTCCGCGATCTGGTCGATCTGCCGGCCGTCGCGGCGTCGGCCAGGAGCGCCACTGCTTGCCGTACACCGGACCGAGCTCGCCGTTCGCGATCGGCCCACTCGTCCCAGATGGTGACGCCGTGATCGCGCAGGTATTTCGTGTTGGTCTCGCCGCGCAGGAACCACAGCAGCTCGTACGCGATCGACTTGAAATGCACGCGCTTGGTCGTCACCAGCGGAAAGCCCGCGGCCAGATCGAAACGCATCTGGTAGCCGAACACGGACAACGTGCCGGTGCCGGTGCGGTCGGCCTTCGGCGGCGCCGTTGCGGCGCACGTGGCGCATGAAGTCGAGGAACTGCTTCATGGCTCCGGGCTTCATGCTCGGGGCTGCGCGCAGGCCGCGACGAAATTTCCCGAAGGCTCGCGGCGGCGATACGCCATGAACATCAGCGTCGACGCCGACCAGCAGCATCGGCAGGCTCAGCAGCATGCCCATCGTGAACCAGCCGCCGACGAGGTAGCCGTGCGCGCCTCGTTCAGGTGCTCGTCCGGCAGGCGCCAGAACTCCACCGTGATGCGCGCCAGCGAATAGATGACCAGGAACAAACCGGCGGGCGCCATGCGCGGCCGCGGCTTCGCGGTGTAGATCCACAGGATGACGAACAGCACGATGCCCTCGAGCGCGGCCTCGTAGAGCTGCGTGGCGTGGCGCGACCGGCCGTCGACCACGAAGGCCCAGGGCACATCCGTGGGTTTGCCCCACAGCTCGCCGTTGATGAAATTGCCGATGCGCACGGCGCAGATGCCGATGCCCGGCAGCGGCGCGGCGAAATCGAAGACGTCGGCGATCGTGCGCTTGCGCCGGATGGCGAAAGATGGCGAACGCGATCATCACGCCTAACAACCCGCCGTGGAACGACATGCCGCCGTCCCAGACCTTGAAGGGGTACCAGGGATCTTCGGCGGTCCAGAACGAGAGGCCGTAGAAAAACACGTACCCCAGGCGGCCGCCGAGGATGGTGCCGAGCATGCCGAAGAACATGAAGTCGTCGATGTCGGCGGGCTTCCACGTGGAGCCCGGCTTCTTCGCGCGCACGCGCCCGAGCCACCAGGCCGCGGCGAAGGCGACCAGGTACATGATTCCGTACCAGTGGATCTTGAGGGGCCCGAAGCTGCCGAAGGGGCCGATTTCGAGCGCGATCTTGTCGAAGCCGGGGTACTGGATCATGGGGCGTATTTTAGTTATTCCCGCGTGACGCGGCAGAAAAATGATTTGAGATAGCGCGTTTCCGGGATCGCCGGGTGCACCGGATGGTCCGGGGACTGGCCGCCCTGCTCCAGGACCTGCACGAAGCGGCTGGAGTGCCGCGCCGCGGTCTGGATGGCGGCCAGCAGATCGTCGGCACCCATGTGATACGAGCACGAACAGGACACGAGCAGTCCGTCGCGATCGATGAGCGGCAGCGCGAGCTGATTGAGCTTGCGATACGCGGCCTGCGCCTGCGGCACGTCCTTCTTGCGCTTGGCGAACGCGGGCGGATCGAGAATCACGACGTCGAATTTCGCGCCGCTTTCCTGCAGCGCCTTCAGCGCGTCGAACGCGTCGTTCTCGATGCGTGTCGACCTCGACGCCATTCGCGCTGGCGTTGCGCGCCACGTAACTCGAGCGCGCGTCGCCGAGGAATCCACGCAGGTGGCGCTGGCCGCGCCGCCCTTGAGCGCGGTGATGGCCCACGCGCCGACGTAGCTGCACACGTCGAGCACGCGCGCGCCGGCCGGCAGGTAACGCCGCAGCCGCTCGCGGTTGGCGGCCTGGTCGTAGAACCAGCCGGTTTTCTGGCCCTTCGGCGAGCGGCGCGACGAAGTCCACGCCCTGCTCGCGCACGGCGATCTCCGCGGGCGCTGCGGCCCACTCGCCGCGGCCGAGATGCCGACGCGACGCTCCAGGCCTTCGAGCTCGCGCGCGCCGGAGTCGTTTTTCCACACGATCACGCTCGGGCTGCATCACCTTCTCCGACCGCGGCCTCGATCTCGGCGCGCAGGCGGTCCACGCCCGCCGTGCCGCTCTGCGCGACGACGACGTCGCCATATCGATCGAGCACGAGGCCGGGCAGGCCGTCGGACTCGCCGAACACCAGCCGGTAGAAAGGCTCGCGGTACAGCCGCTCGCGCAGGCCGAGCGCGACGCGCAGACGGTGCACGAGCAGCGAGGCATCGAGTGGATAGGCGGCGTCCCGCCCGACGATGCGGGCGGCGATCAGCGTGCGCGGATTGACGTAGGCGAAGCCCAGGAACTGGTCGCGGTCGGAATGCACCTGCACGGCGGCGCCGGGCTCGAAGGCGGTGAGCGGCGTGGCGGCGGTGTCGACCTCGTTGCTGAAGATCCACAGGTGGCCGGCGCGCAGGCGACGGTCTTCGCCGCGCTTGAGTTTGAGGACGGGGATGGACATGGCGGCGTATTCTAGCGGCCTATGGAGAACAGGACGCGCCCGAGGGCAGCAAACACAACCGGCTGGCGAACGAAACCAGCCCCTACCTCCAGCAGCACGCGGCAAATCCCGTCGACTGGTATCCCTGGGGTCGCCGAAGCGCTCGAGCTCGCGCGCAGCCAGCGGCAAGCCGGTGTTGCTGTCCATCGGCTATTCGGCCTGCCACTGGTGCCACGTGATGGCGCACGAATCCTTCGAGGATCCGGCCACGGCCTCGCTCATGAACGAGCTGTTCGTGAACATCAAGGTGGACCGCGAAGAGCGGCCCGACCTCGACAAGATCTACCAGTTCGCGCACCAGGTGCTCACGCAGCGTGGCGGCGGCTGGCCGCTCACGATGTTCCTGACGCACGACGACCAGAAGCCGTTCTTCGGCGGCACGTATTTCCCCGACAAGGCGCGCTACGGCATGCCGGCGTTCTCGACGCTGCTCAAGCGCGTCGCCGAGTACTACCGCGAGCAAGCGCGACGAACTGCGCGCGCAGAACGACACGCTGATGGACGTCTATCGGCGATCTCACGCCCGCGCCGCTCGACGCGCGGCGTGCACGCTGACCGCCGCGCCGCTCGATGGCGCGCGCGCGCAGCTCGGCGAGACCTTCGACAAGCGCCATGGCGGATTCGGCGACGCGCCGAAGTTTCCGCATCCGGCATCCATCGACCGCCTGCTGCATCACTGGTATGGCACTGCCGCGACGCACGCCGCCCGACCTGCAGGCGTTGTACATGGCCACGCTCACGCTCACGCGCATGGCCGAAGGCGGCATCTACGACCAGTTGGGCGGCGGGTTCGCGCGTTATTCGGTCGACCAGTTACTGGATGATTCCGCACTTCGAGAAGATGCTGTACGACAACGGCGCGCTGCTCGCTTCCTACGCGGAAGCGGCGCTCGCGACCGGCGATCCGCTGTTCAAGCGCATCGCGAACGAGACCGGCGACTGGCTGCTGCGCGAGATGCGGACGCATGCCGGAAGGGCGGTTTCTATTCCGCGTACGACGCCGATTCCGAAGGCCACGAAGGCAAGTTCTACGTGTGGACGCAGGAGGAGAGCGCGGGCCGCGCTGACGCCGCTCGAGTGGAGCGTGTTCGCGCGGCGCTTCGGCTTCGACGAGGCGCCGAACTTCGAAGGCGCGTGGCACGCGCACGTGTTCGATTCCTTCGACCAGATCGCGAAGGAACATGCAGCTCGAGCCCTCCGACGTCGAAAAACTCGTCGATTCCGCGCGCGCGAAGCTGCTTGCGATCCGCGGCAAGCGCGTCTGGCCGGGCCTCGACGACAAGATCCTCACGAGCTGGAACGCGCTCGCGATCCGCGGGCTCGCGCTCGCCGCGCGGCATCTCGAGCAGCCCGATTTCGCGGCGGCCGCGGACCGCGCGCTCGACTTCGTGCGCGCCCACCTGTGGAAAGAGCGGACGGCTGCTGGCCACGGCGAAAGACGGCGTCGCGCATCTCAACGCCTACCTCGACGACTACGCCTATCTCGCGAACGCGCTGCTCGAGATGCTGCAGGTTCGCTGGCGCAACGAGGATGCCGCGTGGTTGCGCGAAATCCTCGACGCGATGCTCGCGCATTTCGAGGACCAGCGAGCTCGGCGGATTCTTCTTCACGTCCGACGATCACGAGACGCTGATCCATCGCAGCAAGAGTTTCAGCGACGACGCGATCCCCGCCGGCAACGGCATCGCGGCGCGCGTGTTGATCCGCGCCGGTTACCTGTTAGGCGAGACGCGCTGGCTCGAGGCCGCCGAGCGCACGCTGCGCGCGGCCTGGCTGGCGATCAACCGCTTCCCGCACGGCCACATGAGCCTGCTCGAAGCGCTGGCCGAGTACCTGACCCCGCCCGAGATCGTGATCATCCGCGGCGCGGCGGCCGAGACGGAATCCTGGCGGCGCGAGCTCGGCAAGCTGTACGCGCCGCATCGCCTGGTGTTCGCGATTCCGGCGGATCTCGCAGGACCTGGATGCAGCCATTGCCGACAAGAGGGCCGGCGCCACCACGCGGGCCTATGTGTGCCGCGGCACCACCTGTTCGGCGCCGATCGAATCGTTGGCGGATCTCGCGCGGCAGGCCGCCGCGCGTGTGAGCTGATTCACTTCGCGCGGCGCGCGGTTTGCGGGTCTTCTTCGTCGCGGGCCGCTTCGCGCTTGCTTCGCGGCCTTCGGTCGAGCGGTTTTCTGCGCCGTTTTCGGACGGGCCTGCTTCGCCGCGGCCGCGCGCTTCGGCTTCGACTTCGCGACCTGCGAGCGCAGCGCCACCGCGACCGACTTGCGCGCCCAGTCGACCAGCGCCTCGGCGTCCTCGATGATGTCCGCCGGCACCTGGTGATACGCCGAGCACCGCTTCCGGCCGATCGGGGAACGGCATGAAGCGCGGCATCTTGCGCTCGTGTACGGCGCGATGTTGCTCTCGTCGGTCTTGAAGAACAGCGTGTCGTCGTCGATGAGCCCGAAAAACAGCTCGCCGCTGTAGAGGCCCACGCCGCCGAACATGCGGTTCGAGCGCAGCGCCCGAGCGCCGCGAGCTGCTCGAGGATGTAGGCGAGGTACTGCGGCTGGACGCGTCATGGCGCCAGGGTGTCCGCAACGCGCCCAGTCTGCGCGAGCTCGGCGCGCAGCGACTTGACCAGCGGCGCCGCCGCGGCGGCGTCGAATGCCGGCGCCGCGTTCCAGTCGTAGGCCCACGGCTGCTGGGTCTCGCAGGTTCTCGGGCTCGGTGCGGTAACGCGGAATCACGTGCGCATGCAGCGCCGGTTCGAGGTTGCCGAAGATCGCGTAGTTGATGCGCAATGGCGACGTGGTGCGCATGAGCGCATCGCCGAGACGCGACATGTCGAGCAGGAACTGCGCGCGTCTCTCCGGCGTGAGCGAATTGAGATCGGGAACGACGGGATCCGGCAGCAGCAGCAGATAGCCGTTCACGAACTGCTGCTGACCGAACACCGCCCAGCCGGAAGCGCAGCGGCCGAGCACGGTTGGGTCGCGACCGGCGCGCGCGTCGGCGACGCGACGGTGGATCGCGGTTTCTGCAGGCAAGGAGTTCTCTTGTGCTTGTTCGTTCATACTATGTGTCACCAGTGGCGGATTTCTCCCACTGACGTCCCGTCCAGGTGCGGAATGTACCGGTGTCGATGTGCACGAAATCCGAGCGCTGGTAATAGCCGACGCCGCCGCTGCTTCGCCGCGAGCGCGAGGTCGCGCAGTTTCTCGCACCGTGCAATTCTTGAGCCGCACGTCGATCGCGCGACCCTGCATGTGCAGCGATCTTCTTCGCGACGCCGCTGCCGGGCCGCGCGGACATCTTCGAGTTGCTCTCGGCGGAGCGATAGCCGGAGATGATCTCGTAGCTCGGCGGCACACCGCGCCGCCAGCGCGAGGTCGTAGAGCTGGTCGTAGAGCGCGCGGGTCCATGTCGTGGACGTCGCCACTGCGATGATCGACGCAGCACCTTCTTCAGCTGCTCGAGCGCGGCGGGATCGAACTCGTCGCCGCGCTTGAAGATCGACGTTCACGGTTTCACGGGTGTGGGTGTTGAAGAGCTCGATGCCGCGCTCTTCGGCCACGGCCGGCCGTGCCGCCGGCCCAGGCTGCGTTGGCACCGAACGTCGCCGCCCAAAGCCACGCGGCGTACCAGAGACCTGCTCTCACTTCGTGGCCTCCAGGTGCAACGTCGCGACGTACCCGGGCGAATCACCGACAGGTGGCGTGGGTTCGAGGCCGCGCAGTTCGAGGACGCCGATCGAATATTGCCGGCGCTGCTCGAATCGCTCGCTCGTGTTGAGCTCGACGGTCTCGTCGACCACTTCATAGCAGCGTGCCGCGGGCTCTTCCGGGGACCATTTCTCGCAACGTGAGGGTGACGCGCGCATTTCCCGCCCACACACACGTGACGTCGCGCGGACAGCGCGAGTCCTGGGACACGGCATCGAACATGAGCAGGTAGTTGGTCGCATCGATGTGCACGGTGTCACCGAGGGGCAGCTGAACGTTTCTCCCGCCTTCACGGCGCGTAACGGCGGGCCCGGTTTGCCGGCCTGCGTCGACGCGCAGGCGGCGAGGCACCCGATGGCGATGAGCGGGACGAGCAGCGTACGCACGCGCCGATCTTGCGCCCGCGCGCGGCGCCCCGCAAGTCAGAACGGCAGCGGAATCACGCTGCCGGTATCGCCGGGCTTGCGGTTCACCGAGACGACGGTCGCCTTGGGGAAGAAATTGAATTCCGAGGCGCTCGCCCACGTGTAGGCGCCCATCGCACGTCCGACGATCAGGTCTCCGGCCTTCAATTGCGGCAACATGAGATTTTCCGCGATGACGTCGATGCTGTCGCAGGTGGGGCCGGCGAGCACCGAGGGAAATTTCTCGTCGCTTGTCCTTCAGGGACTCGACCGGATACTTCGCGTGGTCGAACAGCTGGCCGCTGTACGAGCCGTACAGGCCGTCGTCGAGGTAGTACCACCAGTGCCCTTCGCGCTTCGCGCGGCCCATGACCGACGACACGCCGATGGCGGCGGGACCGCAGATGTAGCGCCCGGGCTCGGCGATGACGCGCATGCTTCGCCGGTAGTTTGGCGAGCGCCGCGCGGATCGGCGCGCAGAAGCGGCCGATGTCGGCGACCTTCTGCCCGTATTCGATGGGATAGCCGCCGCCGATGTCGAGCGTGTCGAACACGCCGAACTTCTCGCGCCGCGCCTGCGCCATGAGCTTGCGCACACCCCGATCGGCCTCGACGTGTTTGCCCGGATCCGCGGCCTGGGAGCCCACGTGGAACGACAGCCCGCGGACCGGGATCGCCGAGCTTGCGCGCCAGGCGCGCGAGCTCGATCAGGTCTTCGGGATCGCAGCCGAATTTCCGCGACAGGTCGACGACCGCGCCCGGCGAGCGGAACGACACGCGCAGCAGCAGCTCCGCCTGGTCGCGGTACGCCTCGAACTTGCGCACTTCGTCGGGGTTGTCGGCGACGAAGATCTTCACGCCGAGGTGCAGCGCGTTGCGGATGTCGATGTCGCGCTTGATGGGATGCGTGTGGATGCAGCGCGCCGGGTCGATGCCGAGCTGCGTCACGAGCTGGGTCTCGCCCGTGGTGGCGAGGTCTAACCAGCCGCCGAGCTCGACGATGGTCTCGACCACCGCCGGGTGCGGCAGCGGCTTGAGCGCGTAGTGCAGGTCGACGCCCGGCAGCGCCCGGTGGAGCTTGCGGTACTGCTCGCGCACGCGCTGGCAGTCGATGATGAGCAGCGGCGAGCCGAACTCCGCCACGAGCCGGCGGATCTCCGGCGGCGGTGAACGGATCGATGTACGGCGCGCTTCGCGCGCGAGTTACGCGTCCGGGTGAGCACGCCTGCTCCTCCGTAAAAGCAGCGGATTGTAGGGAAGCCGCATGCAAGGTGTCATGAACCTTCCGCTGAAAGCTGCGCCGCTCGATGAATTCCCGTGCCCGCCGACACTACCCCGTCCAGCGAACTGCAGACGCTGCTCGCCTCGCGCGTGCCGCTGCGTGGTCATCGAGAGCCGCGAGGAAGGCCGCGTCATGGAGCTGGTGCGCGAAGCGGCGCTGAAGGCCCAGCGCGGCCGGAACTGGGGCGTGTTCCAGTGGACGGTCACCGAAGGCCTGCTGCGTTCCGACGTGGACATGGGCGGCTCGCAGAAGACGCTGGCCCAGCCCGAACAGCTCCTGCGGCACGTCAAGGCCACGACGATGGCCGGCATCTACGTGCTGCTCGACTTCCACCCCTATCTCGAAAATCCGCTGTTCGTGCGCACGCATCAAGGACATCGCGCAGGACTACCAGCGCTGCGAGCGCACGCTGGTGCTGGTCAGCGCCGAGGTCAAGCTGCCGCCGGAGCTCGAGCACCTGGCCGCGCGCTTCAGCGTGCGGCTGCCCGACAAGAAGGAGCGCCACGCCATCGTCATGCGCATGGCGCGCGAGTGGGCGCAAGTTGAACGGCGCCATGCCGCGCATCGACGTGAAGGCCGTGGAGAAGCTGGTCGACAACCTGGGCGGGTCTGCCGATCCACGACGTGGAACGGCTGACGCGCCAGGCCATCTTCAACGACGGCGCGCTCAC
The DNA here is from genome assembly GCA_963774045.1 of uncultured Pseudomonadota bacterium. Taxonomy (GTDB): domain Bacteria; phylum Pseudomonadota; class Gammaproteobacteria; order Steroidobacterales; family Steroidobacteraceae; genus CADEED01. The sequence continues at coordinate 26,081 of CAVZED010000003.1, read as the reverse complement.
CGAGGATGACCTCAAGCCGCTGCTGGCGGCGAAGTACCAGCTGCTGAACCGCGGCGGCACGCTCTCGTTCGAGCCCGATACCGCGCGTTTCGCCGAGGTCGGCGGCATGAAGAACCTGCGCCGCTGGATCCTGCAGCGCAAGGCGGCGTTCGACGGCAGCGCGCCCGGCGCTCGATGCGCCCAAGGGCGTGCTGTTGTTAGGCGTGCAGGGCTGCGGCAAGAGCCTCGCGGCGCGCGCCGCCGCCGGCGTGCTCGGCGTGCCGCTGGTGCGCCTCGACTTCGGCGCGCTGTATTCCAAGTGGCACGGCGAGTCGGAAAAGAACCTGCGCGAGTCGCTGCAAGTCGGCCGAGGCGCTCGCGCCCTGCGTGTTGTGGCTGGACGAAATCGAGAAGGCCCTGTCCGCGGGCGACGGCGACAGCGGCACTTCGCGCCGCGTGCTCGGCGCGTTCCTCACCTGGCTCGCCGAGCAGCGTGCGCGCGTGTTCATCGTGGCGACCGCGAACGACATCACCGCCCTGCCGCCGGAGCTGGTGCGCAAGGGCCGCTTCGACGAGATCTTCTTCGTCGACCTGCCGACGCCGGCCGCGCGGCGCGAGATCCTCGGCATCCACGCAAGAAGCGCAACGTCGCGCTGACGGATCCGCAGATCGAAGTGCTCGCGGCGCGCAGCGAAGGGTTCTCCGGCGCGGAGATCGAGCAGGCGGTGGTTTCGGCGATGTACTCCGCGAACGCCAACGGCAAGACCTGCGACGCGTCGCTGATCGCCGCGGAGCTGCAGGCCACGCGAGCCGCTGTCCGTGGTGATGGGCGAGAAGATCGCCGAGCTGCGCGACTGGGCCGCCGAGCGCACCGTCCCCGCCGATTAATGGGGACATTCCTCATTTCCTAGGAAATGGGGACAGGCCTCAAGCCGTCCCCTGCTGCAGCAGCTTCTCGAGCAGCGCGCGCCGCGCGGCGAGCTCGACGAAACGTCGGTGGGCCGCGCGCCAGGCGCCGACCGCAAACCCTACCATCACCACACCAGTCGCCAGCGCCCCGAATGCCGCGGCGGCACCACTGAGCGCCGCCGCCACGCCGGCCCCGAGCGTGAACAACCCCGTGAATCCCACCGCCATACGCCCGGCAATGACGCGATCGCGCGCGAACAGCGGGCGGCGTGCGCTCAGCACCCAAATCGCGAGCACCACCCACGACAACCCGATCGCCGTCATCAGCGCGAAGGCGAGTTGCGTGCGCGCCGGCAACATCGGCTCCGTCAACCACAACGAAACGATCACCACGCTCATGCCGGTCGCCGCCAGCAGCAGCGCCACGTAACCGAGACGCGTCTTCACCGACAGCTGGCTCCGGGCCATGCCGCGAATGGATTCGAGTGAATCGTTCATGTGTGTACTCCTGATTTTTCGAGCTCGTGACGCAGCGCGCGGCGCGCGCGGAACAAGCGGGACTTCACCGTACCGACTGGAATCTCGAGCAGTACCGCGATCTCCTCGATCGACAGCTCACGCAGGTAGAACAGCGTGAGCACCTCACGATCCGGGAGCGGCAGCGCCACGATGCCGGCGTCGAGCGCCGCGAGCTCGGACTCGATGCCGGGCTCCTCGGCGGCGGGCAGCTCGGCAAGATCGACATCATCCGCGGGCCGGCGCACGTACTGGCGCCGCAGCCGGTCCATTGCGACCCGGCGTGCGATGCCAAACAACCAGGCTCGCAGGCTCGCCGGCTGGCGCAGTCCCGCGATTCCTCGCAGCACGCGAATCCAGGTGTCCTGCGCGAGGTCGGCAGCGGCATCGTCGCTGCCGCCAAGCCGCCGCAGGTAGCGCCACAGCGGCTCGTGCCATCGTGCAATCAGCGCATCGAATGCGTCACGTTCGCCGAGCTGGCAGCGGATCGCGAGTAACTCGTCCGCGCGCGGGTCTTGTGTCTTTGGAACGGTCACATCCGGAGAGTCGCGCGAATCGGCCCAAGGTTCACGGGCGCGCAAAAAAAGGACGCGCCCTTTCGAGCGCGTCCTCGAGGCCTGTCCCCTTTTCCTAGGAAATGAGGAATGTCCCCATTACTGCCCGTGGCCGTTCGTGACCGCCGGCACCTGGGGCGCAGTCGCATCCCCCAGGAACTTCGGCAGATCCAATCCCGCCATCGCCGCGACATCGTGCAGCGGCGGCAGGCTCTTGACCATGCCGGCGAGAAAATTCGCCGTGGTGCTGCCGCCATTGCCGTTCGCGCCATTGCCGGCATCCCAGACCGTGATCTTGTCGATCTTGATCGCCTTGATGGCCTCGACCTGCAGCGTGACGATCTGCTCGAGCTTCTCGGTCAACAGCAACGTCGCCACCGCTCGCGCGTCGTTGTTCGTGCTGTGCACCAGCGCCTGGTAACCCTGCGCCTTGGCTTCCAGTACCTGGCGGATACCTTTCGCCTCGGCTTCGTACTTGAGCAGGATGGCGTCGGCCTGGCCCTGTGCCTCGCGGCGGGTTTTCTCCGCTTCGGCATCCGCCGCGATCGTGATCTTCTGCTTCTCGATCTGCTGCCGCACCACCTCTTCCGCCGTGAGCCGCTGCAGCTCGGAACGCGCCTGCGCCTTCTGGATCTCGGTCTTCGCGTCGAACTGCGCCACCTGGCTGCGCTGCGCGGCCTGCGCGGACTGCACTGACAGTTCCGCGTTCGACGCCGCGATCAGCGCCTTCGCGCGGTTCTCGCCCGCGACCGCATCGGCTTCCTGCGCCTCGATGAAGATGCGCTTCTCGGCCTCGGCCTTCTTCTGGCCCTTCTCGGACGTCGCGAGGTTCTCCGCGACCTTGATCTGCATGTCGCGATTCGCCTCGGCCTCGCCGGCCAGCAGCTCGTCGACCACGTACGGGCCACCGGTGCCGGGGCTTGGGAGCGCCGCACGCGCCTGCGAGAACGCGCGCTCGCTCCGGTAGAGGTTCAGCAGCCCGGATCGGCGGTATCCTGTGTCCAGACCCTCTTCGGCCAGCTCGGCGTGCAGCACGGCACTGTGCGCGGCCGACTCGTGGAGCACCTCTCGATGGCGCCTGACGCGCGGCGGACTCGCGGCGGCAGCGAAACGCATCAGCCACGGCAACACCCGTGGCCGCGGGCGCACGAAGAACGGGCTGTCGGGGCGCAACATCCAACGAATGCCGTCGCGCACCGCGGCGGGATCCGCCAACGGCAGCACGTGGCTCGAGCCGACGATGCCGGCATTGCCCGCCGAGCATCCCCAGGCGAGCTCCGGACCGCGCTCGAGTACGACAACCGAAGCGCCGCGGCGTGCGAGCTCCCCGGCGACGCACACACCGACGACCCCGCCTCCGACCACCGTTATGTCCGCCGTCGCCATTCCGTTTCGAGTCATCCGCGCATGGTCGAAACGGTGACGCGTCCCTCCAATGGGTCCGAGACCGCATCGTGATCCCGTGTGACACCTATTCGCGCGTTGTTGGCGCCATTCCGGGCCGACCCAATTGTGCTGCCCCTCGCGCGGTGCGGCTCCCGGCGTCGGGCCTTGACCCGATCGAGGCGTGTCGCGCGTTCAGCCGCGCTCGTGGCGAGCGACATGCACACCAACCGAGAAATCCTCGCGCGCAATACCAGTGACCTCCGCCAGCGCCGTCGCCCACACGCGATCTCCACCGAAAAGCAACGCACCATCCCGTCACGGTGCGGGAGCCACCGCCGCCCGCACCCGCTCGGCCGGGAGTGCGGCGACGGCCTGCACGACGTCCCCATGCTTTCCTTGACCGACCACTATGCGGGCGTCAGCGCCGCAAACGCCTCGCTCACAGCGCTCAGCAGGGCATCGGCTTGAGCACGGCGATCGAGGGCTCCGGCGCCGTGCGCCAGTAACACACGCGCGAGGGCAACGCCGCGGACATCGACCGGCTCCTGTCCCTCGATTCGCTCGGCCAACCGCTCCGTCGCAGACGCTGCGGTCTGTAGCCGCTCCCCCTGCAAGGTGAACGGGCTGATGCCCGCGGGATCGACGTAACGGGGAAATCGACGGAGCGAGCGAGCCATTCGCCGTCGAGCGCGATGGCTCAACAGGACGCGCGCTCGAAGGGCGAGGACCGTACTGGAGTCCGGGGACTGGCCGGCCGCGAGCGCGAGATCCAGTGCCGCGGACCGAAGCCGAGCCGTCAGGCGGTCGGTGACACGGACGCTCCGGATCACGATCCGAGACTCGTCGAATCCTCCATCCTCGAGCAGCACAACATGCACGCTTCGAGGATGTACGTCCGCGTCGAGCTCGCCTATTGGTGCTCGGCTGCATTTCGCGGCCGCCGGGCGCCCCTGGTACGGCGATGACCAGACCGTGTGAGCCTGTCGACGCCCGCCCGACGCGTCGTTCCGAAGCGACGGGGCGCCACCCGAGAGCTGTTCCGTAGATCGCGGATGTGCGCGGATCGCGGCGCCCCAGCGCCCAGACGGCGCCGTCGCGGTCAGCGTCTTGTTCGCAGCGAGCGCAGCACCGTTTGCAGAATCCCCGTGACGGAAGTACCGCCATTCCTTCGGCGTGTCGATGCGCACCGCCCTTCGAACTGCACGGCGGTCGTCGTCCGGGCTTCACCGTCGCGGCCCCGTCATCGACCGCCGCCAGGTCGAATGTCTCATGGCCGGCGAGGCCGAGGGACGCGACCGACTGACCATCGGGGAACTGCAGCGGCAGCACCCCCATGCCGACGAGGTTCGAGCGGTGGATGCGCTCGTAGCTGCGCGACGACGGCGCGCATACCGAGCAGGCTTGGCCCTTTGGCCGCCCAGTTGCGGGAGGACCCGGATCAATATTCCTCGCCGGCGAGTACGACCAGCGGCACGCCTTCTCCATCTCCGTCATCGCGGCGTCGTAGTCGACATCTCCGCGCCGTCCCGGATCGTCCGTCAGCCCTCCTTGTCGGGCACAGCATGTTGCGCAGCCGCACGTTTGCGAACGTGCCGCGCATCATCACTTCGTGGTTGCCGCGCCGTGAGCCGTACCGAGTTGAAGTCGCGGGGCTGGATGCCCTGTTCGACCAGGTACCGCCCGGCGGGGGTGTCGGGTCGGATCGCGCCGGCCGGGGAGATGTGGTCGGTGGTGACGCTGTCGCCCAGGAACGCGATCGTGCGCGCGCCCGTGATCTGCTCGACGGCTTCTCCGGCTCGACCGCCATCCCCTCGAAATACGGCGGGCGCTTGACATATGTCGCTGCGGCCCACGCGTAGATGTCGCCGGCCGGCACCTCGAGGCAGTTCCAGTTCTCGTCACCGGCGAACACCTCGGCGTAGCTGCGGCGGAACATCTCCGACTCGACGGCATCCTCGATCGTGTCGCTCACCTCGCGCCGCGACGGCCAGATGTCGGGCAGGCGGACGTCGTCCTGCAGCGGCTCCCGGGTGATGTCGAGGTCCATGCGCCCCGCGAGGGCGTACGCCACGACAGCGGCGGGGTGGCGAGGTAGGTGATGCTTGTCATCGGAGTGGATGCGTCCCTCGAAGTTGCGATTGCCCGACAGCACCGAGCGAGACGAGGTGTTCTCGCTCGACCATCTTGCGCGAGTCTCCTCGGGCAGCGGGCCGGAGTTGCCGATGCACGTCGTGCAGCCGTAGCCGACGAGGTAGAAGCCGAGCGCATCGAGCGCCTCGGTCGCCTCCCGCGCTCGAGATACTCCGTGACGACCTTCGAGCCCGGGCGCGAGGCTCGTCTTCACCCACGGCCGCCGCGTCAGGCCGAGCCTCGACCGCCTTGCGCGCCCAGCAGCCCGGCGCCGAGCATCACCGAAGGGTTCGAGGTGTTGGTGCAGCTCGTGATCGCGGCGATCACCACCGCGCCGTGGTCGAGGCCCTCGCCGTCCGCGTTCGCGCGCACGATCGCCGGGCCTGCGGGACGGTGCGCCGGCATCGGTTTCGGGGACACGCCCTCGGCCTTGCTCGACGGCGGGTCGCTGGCTGGGAAGCTCAGCGCCGAGGACTTGTCCCAGCCTCGCCGGCCCGCTGATGGCCGCCGCGGAGGGAGCGCGCGCCCGGACCGGGGCCCTGTTCGTCGTCATCACCGATGAGACGGGCCTGCGGCTGGCCCATCCCGATGCGGAGCGGCTGGGTGAAAAGGTCAGCACCGACCCCTCCGAGGCGCTGGCCGGCAGGGAGGTCACCACCCGGAACACCGGAACGCTGGGCCCGTCCGCCGGCGCCAAGGTGCCGGTCTTGGCCCCGGATTCAGCCACCGTGGTCGGTGAGGTCAGCGTGGGCTACTCCACCGAAACGATCGGCCAGAGCCTGGCCCGGGACATCGTCCCGATCGCGCTGACCGCCGCCGGGGCCCTGCTCGCCGGCATCCTCGGGTCCTTCCTGCTGCGCCGGCGGCTGCAGCGGCTGACCCTGGGACTGGAACCGGAGGAAATCAGCACCCTGGTCCACGACCAGGTGGCCGTGCTCCAGGGCGTGGACGACGGCGTCATCGGCGTCTCCGCCGACGGCCGGATCAGCGTCTTTAACGCCGCCGCGCGGCGGCTCCTGGACGGGCGGGACCTGGCCGGAACCCCGTGGGCCACGGCCCCGGTGCCCGGCCAGCTGAAGGCCCTGACCCGGGCCGATGCGGCCGAAGGCGACGCGGTGGAGTTCGTCGCCGGCGGCCGCGTCCTGGTGGCGAGCGCCCGCAAGGCCCTGCACGGCCGGGAGGACCTGGGCTGGGTGGTCATGCTCCGGGACCGCACCGAACTCCAGCAGCTCACCCGCCAGCTCGACGCCGTCGGCACCATGTCCACCGCCCTGCGGGCCCAGCGCCACGAGTTCGCCAACCAGCTGCACACGATCGCCGGCTTCATGAGCATCGGCCAGCACCAGCAGGCCCGCGATTATCTGGCCAGGCTGGTCGCCACCGGCCCGCTGAAATTTCCGGTGGACCAGGCCGAGCTGCTCCAGGACCCCTACCTGCAGGCGTTTCTCGGGCGCCAAGGGCGTGGAGGCGGACGAACGCGGCGTCAGCCTGCGGCTCGGGCCCGAGACCCTGGTCCGCGGCCACGTCACCGAGCCGCAGGACGTGACGACCGTCCTGGGAAACCTGATCGACAACGCCGTAAACGCCGCCGTCGCCGGCTCCGCCGCGGAGCGCTGGGTGGAAGTGGAGGTGCTGGACGAACCCGGTGCCGACGGCGTGGCGCCGGAACGCTGCACATCGTCGTCGGGGATTCCGGCGACGGCGCTGGCGTGCCGGCGGACGCGGAGGCGGTGTTCGCGGAAGGCTATACGACGTCGGAGCGGCCGGCCCGGGCGGGCGCCGGTCAGGGCCTGGGGCTCGCGCTCTCGCGGCAGCTGGCCCGGCGCCGCGGTGGGGATGTGCGGGTGCTGGACCCGGGCACCCCCGGCGGACCCGGGAGCGGTGTTCGTCGCCACGCTGCCGGGAACCACGGCCAGCACACCTGCTGCCGGCGGCTCCGCGCAGCGAAGCGAAAGGGACAACGATGCCTGAGGATTTTCGGGTGCTGATTGTGGACGACGATTTCCACGTGGCCAAGCTGCATGCCGCCTACGTGGATTCGGTGGCGGGGTTCCTGGCGCTGCCGCCGGCGGGTTCGGCGTCGCTGGCGCTGCAGGCCATCCACAGCCTGCGCCCGGATCTGGTGCTGCTGGATGTCTACCTTCCGGACGCGTCGGGCCTGGACCTGCTGCACCAGCTGGATGTGGACACCATGATCCTCAGCGCGGCCTCGGACGCGGCGTCGCTTCGGCTCGCCTTCCGCCGCGGGGCGCTGGGCTACCTGCTCAAGCCGTTCACCGCCGAGTCCCTCTCGCAGCAGCTGCGCTCCTACGCCCGCTACCGGCGGATCCTGGCCCAGCCCGGGTCCGTCACCCAGGACACGGTGGAACGGGCCAAGCGGGCCCTGATCCCGGGGGACGTCACCGCCTCGGCCAAGCCCCGGTCCGCCACCGAGGCGGCGGTGCTGGAATCGCTGGTGCCGGGTGAGCAGTATTCGGCGGCCGAGGTCGCCGCCCGGGTGGGGGTGTCCCGGGCCACCGCCCAGCGGTACCTGTCCTCGCTGGCGGACGACGGCGCCGTCGACATCCAGCTGCGGTACGGCACCACCGGACGGCCCGAGCACCGCTACGGGCTGCCGGCCCGTACCGGCGGCTAGCTGGCGCTCTTCTGGGCGGCTAGCTGGCGCTCTTCTGGCGACGAGTTCGATCTCGACCAGCATCCGGCTCCAGGAACGGCAGCACATGGACCAGGGAGAGCGTGGGGCGGATCGTCCCCGAAGACCTCGCCGTGGGCGCGTCCGGCTTCCTCCCACTGGCTGATGTCCGTCAGGTACAGCTTCGACTGCACGACGTCGGCGTAGTCGAAGCCGGCGTCGGCCAGCACGGCGCCGAGCTTGTCCAGGATGAGCGGGTCTGGGTGTAGAAATCATCCCCGACGACGCCGTCCTCGCCGCTGGCGGCCGTGGCCGAGATGTAGAGCGTGTTGTCCACCTGGACGGCCCGGGAGTAGCCGAGCTTCTGTTCCCAGACGGAGCCGGTGCCGAATGTCTTGCGCATTGTTGTTGCCTTTCGAGGTGGACGGGGAGGGGTGGTCAGCTGGCGATGTCCCCGTGCCGGCGGAAAGCGTTCCGGCGGGCGTGGTCGTGGACACGGCTCAACGCGTCAATCTGGCTCCGGGCGTCATCGCCGAGCTTCAGGAACGTGGCCGGGTCCAGCCCCAGGTCCGGGGCCAGCTCCTCGAGGGTCTGCCAGCCGCCGATCTTTCCCAGAATCGCGGCGCGCATCAGCTCCGCCTCGAGAACCATGGTCATCGGGGACCGCCGGACAATCCGGCCGTTGAGCTTGAGCCGCCCGGCGTGTTCCGCCAGCCAGGCCGCCGCCTGCCGGTGCGGCCGCTGCCGGACGCCCAGGTCGTGGATCAGGCCCTCGAGCAGGTCCCGCTCCCGCTGGAGCTCGGCGCTGACCCGCGCGAGGTCCGCGGCCACCGGGGTGTCCGCGATAGGCCTCGGCCATCCGCTCGATCCGGGAGACTCCGGCGGTGGAGCCGGACAGGTGGTCGGACAGGTAAAGGCCGAGGAGCTTTGCGTCGATCGAGCCGGGGATGTGCGGTGCCATGGAACCTCCAGGTGTGCCTGTGCGCTGAGCGGTCGGTCGAGAAAAACCCTACCGCACGCTGACTTACAGTTCCTGGCGGTAAACGAGCAGTTTGATCTCGGTGTCGGGCACGAGCCAGTCCCGCTCCGGCACCCGCACGAAGCCGGTTTTCGCGTAGAGGCCGTGCGCGCTTTCCCAGGTCATGCCCGTGGTGAGGGCCACGGCACGGATTCCGGGCAGGGACCTGCCGTGCTCGAGGATGGCGCGGACCATGGCCATGCCGGCGCCGCTGCGCTGGACGGCCGGGTCCACCACGAGCATGCGGAACTCCAGCTCGTCGCGCCGGGCGATGTCGGCGTAGGGTTCACCCGCCACGGCCAGCGTCACGGAACCCACGATCCCGCCGTCCCGTTCCGCGACCCAGATGGTGGCTTTCGACGGCCCGCAGGGCGACGTCCTGGATCTGCCGCATGTACGGGTGGTCGGCACTCTCGAAGTAGCCCGCGGCCAGGTAGGCGTCCCGGGTGATGCGCGCTATGGCGTCGAAATCGGCCGGAACGGCGGGGCGGATGCGGATCTGCGAAGGCACCTGTCCATGGTACGGGCGGGCGCAGCGGGCAGCCCGCCGAACGGCGGTTTCCGTGACTGAACTATCAGTTCAGAGCGGGAACTTGCCGGAGAGCTCCAGGGTCCCGGCGCAGGTCCAGGCGGCCAGCCGTTCCTCATCGGAGGGGCCGCCGTCCAGCGGGCTGGTGAGCCGGGGCCGGCGCACCCAGCAGCCGGCCTCCTCCGCGATCAGGGCGCCGGCGGCGAAGTCGTGCTCGTTGAGGCCGCGTTCGCCGAAGGCGTCGATGGTGCCGTCCGCCACGAGGCAAAGGTCCAGGGCCGCGGAGCCGAGCCGGCGGACGTCGGCGAAGCCGTCCATCAGGCTGCCGAGGCCGCCGGCCTGTTCGGCGCGGACGTCCGGGATCGTAGTTGAAACCGGTGGCCAGGATCTGCCCGCCGCGCCCGGGGACCGGTCCGAACAGCTGCGTCCGCTGGCCGTTCTCCTCCAGCCAGGCGCCGCTGCCCGCGCGACGCGTAGTAGACCCGTCCCAGCGCCGGGGCGTTGACGACGCCGGCCAGCCAGACGCCGTCGGGATCCGCCACGGCCACCGAGGTGCCGTAGTAGACGATGTTGCGGATGAAGTTGGTGGTGCCGTCCAGCGGGTCGACGGACCAGCGGTAGCCGCTGGCGGGTCCCGGCAGGACGGTGCCGCCCTCCTCGCCGGTGATGATGTCCTGCGGCCGGCGCGGCGGTAAGCACCTCCCGGACGGCTGTTCTCCGCGGCGAGGTCGAACGCCGTCACCCAGTCCCCCGAGTCGCCCTTGTTGCTGACCTCCGAGTTCGGCCGCGTTCCGGCCGGCCAGCACCGCGGCCCCGGCCGCCGCGGCCGCCCGCGCCAAGTCGAGCAGCCCGCCAAGCTCCGGTGCCGGCAGCGGCGGTGCGGCGCTCATTCGGCAGCCACTTCCTGGTGGTCTTCCGGCACCGGATCGTCCCCGCCGGTCCGCTCGGCGGTCCTCGGCTGACGTCCGCCGCCGCGGAGCCGCCGGTACCGCCGGCGGGGCCGTTGGCCAGCAGGGCGCGGAAGCCGTCCTCGTCCAGCACCGGCACGCCGAGCTGTTCGGCCTTGTCCAGCTTGGTGCCGGCGTTCTCGCCGGCCACCACGTAGCTGGTCTTCTTGGAGACCGAACCGGCTGCCTTGCCGCCGCGGATCAGGATGGCTTCCTTGGCCTCGTCCCGGCTGAAGCCCTCGAGGCTTCCGGTGACCACGATGGTGAGCCCCTCCAGGGTCCGCGGGCATGGACGCGTCCCGTTCGTCCTCCATCCGGACGCCGTCGGCCGCCCAGCTGTCCACGATCTCGCGGTGCCAGTCCTCGGCGAACCATTCCGTCAGGGCCGCGGCGATCACCGGGCCCACGCCGTCGACGTGGGCCAGCTCCTCCTCGGAGGCCTGCCGGATCGCGTCCATGCGACCCGAAGGCCGTGGCCAGCGCGCGGGACGCCCGCGGCCCGACATGCCGGATGGACAGCGCCACCAGGACGCGCCAGAGCGGCTGGGTCTTGGCCTTTTCCAGTTCGCTGAAGAGCTTTTCGGTGGTGGCCGTCGGCTTGGACGGCGTCTTGGCCGTGCCCTTGCTGTAGAAGTACGGCACGAGTTCGAACTCGCCGGTGGCCACGCCCTTGGAGCGCTTTTCGCGCCGGATCCGGACGTCGGCGAGGTCTTCGGGCGTGAGCCGGAACAGCGTGGCCTCGGTGGTCAGCGGCGGGGTCTCGGGTTCGGCCGGCTGGGTCAGGGCGATGGCGGCTTCCCAGCCGAGGGCCTCGATGTCGAAGGCGCCGCGGCCGGCCAGGTGGAACACGCGTTCGCGCAGCTGCGCCGGGCAGGAGCGGGAATTGGGGCAGCGGATGTCCACGTCCCCCTCCTTCGCCGGGGCCAGCGGCGTGCCGCAGGCGGGGCATTCGGTGGGCATCACGAAATCCCGGACCGGCGGATCCTGCTGGTCCCGGAGGGCCAGGACCGGCCCGACGATCTCCGGGATGACGTCCCCGGCCTTGCGCAGCACCACGATGTCGCCGATCTTGACGCCCTTGGCCTTGACGACTTCCTGGTTGTGCAGGGTTGCCATTCCCACCGTGGAGCCGGCCACCTTGACCGGCTCCATCACGCCGAAGGGCGTGACCCGGCCGGTGCGGCCCACGTTGACGGTGATGTCCAGCAGCTTGGTGTGGACTTCCTCCGGCGGGTACTTGTAGGCCACGGCCCAGCGCGGCACGCGGGTGGTGTAGCCGAGCGCCCGCTGCGTGGCGAAGTCGTCCACCTTGACCACGATGCCGTCAATCTCATGGGCCAGGCTGTGCCGTTTGTCCCCGTAGCGCTGGATGAACTCCAGCACCTCCTTCAGCCCGGGCAGGACCTCGACATACGGGCTGGTGGGCAGCCCCCACTCGGCGAGCTGGCGGTAGGTGTCGGACTGGCTGGCCGTTTCGAGCCCTTCGCGGGCGCCGATGCCGTGGACGTACATCCGCAGCGGCCGCTTGGCGGTTTCCGCCGGGTCCTTCTGGCGCAGCGAGCCGGCGGCGGCGTTGCGCGGGTTGGCCAGCGGCGCCTTGCCGGCCTCGATCAGGGCCTCGTTGAATTCCGCGAAGGCCTTGGAAGGGATGAAGACCTCGCCGCGGACTTCCATCTCGGCCGGGAAAGCCCCCGCCGCTGAGCTGCTGCGGGATTTCCTTGATGGTCAGGACGTTGTGGGTGATGTCCTCGCCCGTGGTGCCGTCCCCGCGGGTGGCGGCCCGGACCAGCACGCCGTCGCGGTACAGCAGGTTGACGGCCAGCCCGTCGATCTTGAGTTCGGTCAGCCAGGACGGCGTGCCGTTGCCGAGCTTGGCGATGCTGGCCTCGGCCTTGGCGATCCAGGCCTCCAGCTCGTCGAGCGAAAAGACGTCCTCGAGGCTGTACATGCGCTGCAGGTGCTGGACGGCGGCAAACGCGGCGGACACCTCACCGCCCACCTCCTGGGTGGGCGAATCGTTGGCGACAAGTTCGGGGTGCATGGCCTCGAGCGTTTCCAGGCGCCGGAAGAGTTCGTCGAACTCGGCGTCGGAGATGGTCGGCGCGTCCTCCTGGTAGTACGCGAAGCGGTGCCGGCGGACCTGTTCCACGAGGTCTTCGTACTCCTCGCGCACGGCCTCGGAGGGGACCAGCTCCCCGGCGGGGCTTTGGGCGTCGGTTTCAGTGTTCCCTGTGCTCACAGACCTATCCTGCCTTAGATCGGGGTGCCTGCTGTGGACACCGTCGTCGGCAGTCGGAACGTTGGTGGCGTCCACCACGATGCAGGTGACGTTGTCCCGGCCGCCGCAGCGCAGGGCCGCCTGGATGAGTTCGTCGACGGCCGCCTGCGGATCGGCTTCGGCGGCCAGGATGCCGGCGATCTGCTCGTCGTCCAGTTCGCCGTTCAGACCGTCGGAGCAGACCAGCATCCGGTCCCCCTCCTCGACGGGCACCAGCCAGTAGTCCGCCTCGGTCTCATCCCCGGTGCCCAGGGCGCGCGTGACCACGTGGCGGCGCGGGTGCACCGCGGCCTCGGCCCTGCTGATCTGCCCCGCGTCCACCAGTTCCTGCACCTCGGAGTGGTCCACGCTGATCTGGCTGAGGCTGCCCTGGCTGAACCGGTAGGTCCGGGAGTCCCCGATGTTCAGGACCAGCCAGTACGGCATTCCCAGCTGCTCCACCACCACCACGCCGGAGAGCGTGGTTCCGGCCCGGGATCCGGTCGCCTCGCGGATGCTTTCGTCGGCGGTCAGCAGGTATTCCTGCACGACGCCGGCCGTCGCGTCGCGCCCGCCGCTCGCCAGCTGGGGCATCCCGGCGAGGGTGCGGACGCAGATGCCGCTGGCAATCTCGCCGGCCTCGTGCCCGCCCATGCCGTCCGCGACGGCGAAGACCGGATCGGCGGCGATGAAGGAGTCCTCGTTCATCTCCCGGCGCAGTCCGCGGTCGGTGCCGTAACCGGCGTTGAGCCGCAGGTCGGTGGCGGAGGGCACGGCGGGGCGGCTGTGGTTTCATGCCTGTCCTAGGTAGAAGGCTGCGTTACGGGGATACTACCCGGGATCGGGACCGGTGTCCACTGTACTGGAGCCCGGCCCGGCGCGGCGCCCGGGCTCAGTCCAGGACCAGGCCCCGGCCGCTGCCGCGCTGCAGCTGCACCGGGTGGATCTCGCCGAAGCCGCGGACGTCCTCGGCCGGGCGCGGAAGCAGGACGAAGCGTTCGTCCTGTTCCAGGGCGGCGGCCGTCATCGAGTCCACGAGCACCGTTCCCGGATCGGCCAGCGCGGTGAGCCGGGCCGCCAGGTTCACGGTCGGGCCGTAGATGTCCCCGAGCCGGGACAGGATGCGGCCCCAGACCATGGCCACGCGGGCCTGCGGCAGGATCTCGTCCTCGGTGAAGGCCTGGCACAGGGCGAGCGAGATCTCGGCGCCGGCGGCGGGTGTTTCGGCGATGTAGAGGACTTCGTCGCCGACGGTCTTGACCAGCCGGCCGCCGCCGACGGAGATGATCTCGGCGCACTTGTTCTCGAAGCGCTGCACCAGCTGGGCCAGCGTCTTCTCGTTCATGCGGCGGGACAGGCTCGTGTAGGAGACCAGGTCGGCGAAGCCGACGGCCCGGGCGAGGGGCAACGGCGCGTCGTCCTCGTCCCCTTCGCGGCCCTCCTCGCTGGACTGCAGCCCGGCCTCGGCCCGCACGGCCAGCCGCTGGACGCCGGCGTTGAGCTGGCGGCGCCAGGAGTAGACGCAGCATTTCCTCCAGCGCGTCCACCAGGGACGGCAGTTCGCTGACCAGGCGCTTGCGGGCCACGGCGTCGGGGACGCCCTGCTGGTGGACCATGTCCTCCACCAGCGCCTCGATCTGCCACACCACCATGCGGTCCGTCATCTGCCCGATGGCCCGGGTGACCGAGATGGCGGCTTCCTCGGTCAGCTTGCCGGACCGGACCAGGTCCACGATGGTGTTGACAGCGCGGACTGGTCGCGTTCGGTGAAGGCGACGTCCTCATCGCCCAGGTTGGGGAAGCCCAGGGCGCGCCAGAGTTTCCGGGCGGAGAGCAGGGACAGCCCGGCGCCGGCCGCGACCTCACGACGGCGGAGCTTGCGTTCCCCGCCGAGCAGCCGGTGCTTCCAGGGCCTTGGCGGCGAGGCGTTCGGCGGAAATCGCGCCGGTAGGCGGTGCGCCGCGGAGCGGCGGCGCCGGCACGGCATCCCCGCTGGCTCAGCGTCGGCGTCGGCAGCGTCGGAGTCCGCGTGACGTCGTCCGCGCCGGGTTCTTCAGCCTGGCCGCGCGCGTCACGGCGAAGTCCGGCAACGGGCGTCGGTGCCTTCCCCGCCGCTTCGCAGCGCGGCGGCCTCGACGGCGGCTGTCTCGCGGCATCCTGCGGCGGCTCTGCTCGGCCAGGAGTCCGGTCTTCCTGGTGGACCTTCTCAGCGCTCATCTCTTCCACCTTCTCTCGTCTCCCATGGCCAGGCCGTACCGGCTGCCCTCTGCGTTGTGCATCATGCCCTCGGCCCCGGAATCCATGCCCTGCGGCAAGTTCATTGATGGCCTCGAGGATGAAGGTCCGGAACGTTCCGACCTCCGGGACGTCGGGGACCACCGTGCCGGCAGGGTACCCGGTATCCAAGGATATATTCCCGGACCGCAATACGCGTTGGAGCAACGACTGCCGGATCTCGACATTCCGGACGGCTGCCAGATAGACCTGCTGATCGCGCCGGCGTAACATGCCGTAACGGGCAACTAAGCGCTGGCTGGTCAGGATGTAGCGGGTGGCCTGCCAGGTCAGCAGTCCGCGGCAGGCAGTAGCCCAGCAGCACCCAGGCCGCCAGCACCACGCACACCGCCGATAAGCCACGGCGTCCACTCCCTGGTGACCAGCGGCACCAGCTTGGCCGGGTCCGCCTTTCACGATCCAGGCGCTCGCATAGGCGGCCACGGCGGGAACAACAATGAAGAGCAGCGCCGGGACGATCAGCATCCTGGGCTGGGGCCGGGTCACCGCAATCACTTGCTCGCCCGGCAGGAGCTCTTTACGCATAGCCGCTTTCGGCGCTGGCGGGTCCGGCCGGCGTACGCCCGCCGGCTGTCGACCGGCGGCGTCCAGGGCCGCAGATGCACCACGTCGCCGGCAGTCACCACGTGCTCGCGGCCGCCGAATCCACCACCAGCAGGGAGCCGTACTCATCCAGGCGCGAGGCGTGGCCGATGATTTCGTGGTCGCCGGGCAGCTGGGCGCGCACCTGCTTGCCGAGCGTGGTCAGCACCGCTTCAACCCGCTTGTGCAGCGAGGGGCCGCCGGCCATCCCGGCGGCGGGGTCGCCGTCGGCGTTGCAGAAGCTGCGGTACAGCGCGGCGAAGCGCGACAGGTAGCTCTTCAGCAGCGCGGTCCGGTCCACGGTCGACGGGTGCTCCAGCAGCACGGAGGTGGCGGTGGGAACGGGCAGTTCCGCGGCGGTCAGGGTGACGTTGAGCCCGGTGCCGAGGACCACGGGCGGCACGGTGCCGCCCTCGCAGCGGTCCCAGCTGGGCCAGGATGCCGGCGATCTTCCGGCCGCGCACCAGGACGTCGTTGGGCCATTTGAGCTCGGCCGGGATGCCCGCCGTTTCCAGCAGCGCCTCGCGCAGGGCCAGCGCCGCGAGCAGCGAGAGCCAGGAGTAGCTCTGGGTCGGCAGCGGCCGGCCCTCGGCGTTGACCGGCCGGAGGACGACCGAGACGGACACGGAGCTCCGCGGCGGGCGCTTCCCAGCGGCGGTCCAGCCGTCCGCGGGCGGCGCGTCTGGTACTCGGCGGTGAGCACCGACAGGTCCGGCCAGGCGCGGGGGTCCTCGGTCACCGCTGCAGCAGGTCCGCGTTGGTGGAGCCGGTGGACTCCACCACCGTGAGTTGCGGGATGCCGTTGGCGGCCAGGAAATCCTCGCCACTCACTCGTTCCATGAGGGCGGTCCGCGACGTCAAGGCGGCGGACGGTCCTCGGGGTTGTCCTGGGCAGGCTTCCATGCTTGAATCCTACCGACGGAACGGCTGTCGCGGCGTCCACAGTTGAATCCGACCGATTGCCGGACAGCGGCGACCCGCGCGTACTCAGAGGAAAATGTCAGGGACCAGCCGGCCCTCCGGCGCCCCGAGGCTGTACGGCGTGAAGTCGGTGACGCCGGCGGCGGCGAGCACCTGCTCATCCGTGTAGAAGTTGCCGCTCGCGGCTGCCGGCGCCCGGCACGGCATTGCTGCCGGTCAGCACGGCGTGGGCCGCGTCCGCCATGATCTGCGGGCCCGCGGGCGGCCTGGACGATGTTCTCGCCGCCGGGCATGTTGCGGATGGCGGCGGTGTCGATCAGGGTGCAGGGCCACAGCGAGTTGACGCTGATGCCGTCGTCCTTGAGCTCCTCGGCCAGGCCGAGCGTGGTCAGGCTCATGCCGTACTTGGCCATGGTGTAGGCCAGGTGCATGCCGGCCCACTTGGGGTCCAGGTTCAGCGGCGGCGAAAGCGTCAGGATTGGCCGGCGTCCGATGCGCGCAGTGCCGGCAGCGCGAGCTTGGACAGCAGGAAGGTGCCGCGGACGTTGATGTCCTGCATGAGGTCGTAGCGCTTCATGTCCACGGCGTCGGTCCTGGACAGGTCGATGGCGGAGGCGTTGTTGATCACGATGTCGATCCCGCCGAACCGTTCGACGGCGGCGGCAACGGCGCCGGCGACGTCGTCGTCATTGCGCACGTCTCCGACGAGCGGGAGCGCCTGGCCGCCGGCGGCCTCGATCTGTTCGGCGGCGCGTGTAGACGGTTCCTTCGCAGCTTGGCGTGCGGCTGGCCGGTCTTGGCCATCAGCACGATGTTGGCGCCGTCCCGCGCGGCGCGGAGGGCGATGGCCAGCCCGATGCCGCGGCTGCCGCCGGACATCAGGATGGTGCGGCCCTGAAGGGAACCGGCGGCCTGGTACGGCCCTGCGGCGGTGCCCGAAGCATCGTTGCTTGAAGTCATGAGGACACTCTAACCGAAACTATGTTACTGATGAGTAACATAGCGCGTCGGCGTCACGCAACGGGCGGAAAATTGTAGGGTTTCTACAGCGGTCCGGCCAATAGCGTCACTAGACTTGCCAGCAGGGTCCTGTTTTTGTGTGGAAGCTACTTAAGCCGCCACACAGGCGACCACAGGGCCAGCGACTATCAGCTACAGAGCCGGAGACACTTGATGAGCCACGATCTGACCACGACAGCGGGAAAGATTGCAGACTTCCGCGACCGCCAGGCCCGTGCCGAGCAGCCCTCCGGCCCGGAAGCAATCGAGAAGCAGCACGCCCGCGGCAAGAACACCGCCCGCGAGCGCATCGACCTGCTGCTGGACGAGGGCTCCTTCGTCGAGTTCGACGCCCTGGCAGTGCACCGCTCCACGGCCTTCGGCATGGAGAAGAAGAAGCCGCTCGGCGACGGGCTCGTCTCCGGCTACGGCACCGTGGACGGCCGTCCCGTAGCGGTCTACAGCCAGGACTTCTCCGTCTACGGCGGCTCGCTGAGCCAGGTCAACGGCGAGAAGATCGTCAAGGTCCAGGAGTTCGCGCTGCGCAACGGCTGCCCGGTGGTGGGCATCCTCGACGGCGGCGGCGCCCGCATCCAGGAAGGCGTCGCCTCCCTGGCCATGTTCGCGGACATCTTCCGCAACAACGTCCACGCTTCCGGCGTCGTCCCGCAGATCTCCCTCATCATGGGCCCCTCCGCCGGCGGCGCGGCCTACTCCCCCGCCCTGACCGACTACGTGGTCATGGTGGACAAGACCTCGCACATGTTCATCACCGGCCCTGACGTCATCAAGACCGTCACCGGCGAGGACGTGGACATGGAGACCCTGGGCGGCGCCCGCCAGCACAACGCCACCACCGGCACCTCCACCTACCTGGCCTCCGACGAGACGGACGCCATCGAGTTCGTCCGCGAACTCCTGGACTTCCTGCCCTCCAACAACCTGGCCGAGGCCCCGGTGCTGGAGCACCAGCAGGAGCTGGAGCTCGACGACGACGACCTCGCCCTGGACGCGCTGATCCCGGATTCCGCCAACCAGCCCTACGACATGCGCAAGGTCGTCGAGCAGATCGTGGACGACGCGCACTTCCTGGAGATGCAGTCCCTCTACGCGCCCGAACGTGATGATCGGCTACGGCCGGGTCGAAGGCCACACCGTGGGGATCGTGGCCAACCAGCCCATGCAGTTCGCCGGCACCCTGGACATCGCCGCCTCGGAAAAGGCCGCCCGCTTCGTCCGGCACTGCGACGCCTTCAACATCCCCATCATCACGCTGGTGGATGTGCCCGGCTTCCTGCCCGGCAAGGACCAGGAGTTCCAGGGCATCATCCGCCGCGGCGCCAAGCTGCTCTACGCCTACGCCGAGGCCACCGTTCCCAAGCTGACCGTCATCACCCGCAAGGCCTACGGCGGGGCGTACATCGTGATGGGCTCCAAGAAGCTCGGCGCCGACCTGAACCTGGCCTGGCCCACGGCGCAGATCGGCGTCATGGGCGCCCAGGGCGCCGTCAACATCCTGTACCGCCGCGAACTCGCCGCCGTGGCCGAGGACGGCGGCGACGTCGAGGCCAAGCGCGCCGAGGTCATCCGGCAGTACGAGGAAGAGCTGCTCAACCCCTACCAGGCCGCCCAGCTTGGCTACGTGGACGCCGTCATCGCCCCGTCCGAAACCCGGGTGCAGATCATCAAGGGCCTGCGCGCGCTCCGGGACAAGCGCGCCAGCCTGCCCGCCAAGAAGCACGGGAACATCCCGCTGTGACGCCGGAAGTCGCAGCTCGGCCGAGGACCTGCCGGCGGTGCGCCGGCCCGAAACGGCCGCCCAGAGCCGCTGTTCTCCGTGGTCAAGGGCGAGCCGACGGCCGAGGAACTGGCGGCGCTGACCGCCGTCGTCCTGTCCCTGGGCAGCGGCGGACGCTGCGGCGACCGCGAAGCCCAGCGTCCGGCACTGGGTCCGCCGGCAGCAGCTGCGGCTGGCGCCCACAGCCGGGCCCGGGCGCCTGGAAGCGCAGCCGGGGCTGAAGCCCGCCGGCCGGACCGGCCGGACCTCGAAAAGTTCAGTGAGCTCTTTCATAACCGCGGATTGCCCCGGCTAGTCTCGTCGGGTGACTACCGAAACCGCAGAACCTGCCGCGCCGCGCCCGCAAACCGCCATCGACGCCGTCGCCGACGCCTACACGGACACCCTGATCCGGCTCAACCCGAGCTTCGCCACCGACCCTCGGCCTGCCCGGCCACGAGACCGAATACCAGGACTTCTCCCCCGCCGGCATCGCAGGAGTTCGCCGCGGCGGCGCGGGAGGCCCTGGCCGCCCTGGACGGGCTGGAACCGGCCGACGACGTCGACGCCGTCACGCTGGACGCCATGCGCGAACGGCTGGGCCTGCAGCTGGAAATCCACGACTCCGGCTGGGACGCGGCCGACCTGAACAACATCGCCTCGCCCGCGCAGGACATCCGTGCCATCTTCGACCTGATGCCCACCGACACCGCGGAGCACTGGGAGCACATCGCCGGCCGCGCGCACAACGTCCCCGGCGCGATCGACGGCTACATCGAGTCGCTGCGGTCCGGCCAAGGAGCAGGGCAAGGTCTCGGCCGCGCGCCAGGTGTCCATCGTCATCGAGCAGACCACCAAGTACGCCGCCGAGGACGGCTTCTTCGCCAAGCTCGCCGCCGGCGCCAGGACCGCGGAAGGCCCGCTGCCGGCGGAACTGCAGGCAAAGCTCGACGCCGGCGCTGCCGCCGCCCGCGCGCGCCTACTCGCGGCTGGCCGGACTTCCTCCGGACCGAACTGCTGCCCGCCGCCCCGGCCGAAGGACGCCGTGGGCCGGGAACGCTACGCGCTGGCCTCGCGCTCGTTCCTTGGCGCCACCGTGGACCTCGAAGAGACCTACGCCTGGGGCGTCCAGGAACTTGACCGGCTCATCGCCGAGCAGGAACGCGTGGCCGCCGAAATCCAGCCCGGCGCCTCCATCGCGGAAGCCAAGGAGATCCTGAACAACGACCCCGCACGCCAGCTCAAGGGCACCGACGCCCTCAAGGCCTGGATGCAGGACCTCTCCGACAAGGCCGTGGCCGACCTCGCCGGCGTGCACTTCGACATTCCGGACGTCATGAAGACGCTGGAATGCCTGATCGCCCCCACCGACGAGGGCGGCATCTACTACACCGGCCCCTCCGACGACTTCAGCCGGCCCGGCCGGATGTGGTGGTCCGTCCCCGCCGGCGAGGACACCTTCACCACCTGGGCCGAGACCACCACGGTGTTCCACGAAGGCGTCCCCGGCCACCACCTCCAGGTCGCCACCGCCACCTACCGCCGCGAGCTGCTGAACAAGTGGCGCCGCAACGTCTGCTGGACGTCCGGGCACGGCGAAGGCTGGGCACTCTACGCCGAGAAGCTGATGCAGGAACTCGGCTACCTCAAGGACCCGGGCGACCACATGGGCATGCTGGACATGCAGCGGATGCGGGCCGCCCGCGTGGTGTTCGACATCGGCGTCCACCTGGAGCTGGAGGTTCCCGAACGCTGGGGCACCGGAACCTGGACGCCGGACAAGGGCTACGACTTCCTGAAGGAGAACCTGGCCGATCAGCGAGGGCCAGCTCAACTTCGAGTTCACCCGCTACCTGGGCTGGCCGGGCCAGGCGCCGTCCTACAAGGTGGGCCAGCGGCTCTGGGAGCAGATCCGCGCCGACCTCGAAGCCCGGCCCGGCTTCGACCTCAAGGAGTTCCACACCAAGGCCCTGAACATCGGCTCGGTAGGCCTGGACACCCTCAAGCGCGCGCTGCTGGCGTAAGCCGAGCCAGTTGCAGTTCGCGGCAGTGTCTGCCGACATTGCCGCGAACTGCACCTCGGCCGTTGCCGGCAGCTCCGCGAGACGTTTGCCACACGCTTCCCGGGAATAACTTCATAAATGCCCTAATGACGCCGTTCTGTCGGGGATTTTCGAGGCGCACAGCGAATTTAGTCGCGCGTAACATTTCTCAACGTCCGTTCGTGGTGGTATGAACCGTCCGCCTAGCGTGTTCGGGTGAGCACTCAAACCAGCACCCCCGCACCCGCAGGAAACACCGGCTTCCAGCTGCCCAAATGGGCCGGCTCGTTCGGCTTCCAGATCATCGCCGCCCTGATCGTGGGCCTGGGCCTTGGCCTCCTGGCCAAGTACACCGGCAGCACCAAGGCGAGCCCCAACGCCCTCGGCGCCACGCTGCAGACCATCGGCTCGAGCTACGTCTCGCTGCTGCAGACCGCCGTGGTCCCCCTGATCTTCACCGCCGTCGTCAGTTCCATCTCCAACCTCCGCGCAGGTATCCAACGCCGCCAAGCTGGCCTGGAACACGCTGCTCTGGTTCGCCATCACGTCGCTGATCGCCGTGCTGATCGGCATCGGCCTGGGTGTGCTGCTGCAGCCCGGCGCCAGCACCGGCATCACCCAGGAAGCCAAGTACACCGGCAAATCCGGTGACTGGTGGGCCTTCCTCATCGGCCTGTTCCCCAAGAACTTCCTGGGCCTGGGCGCCAGCACCACAGTCACCGAGGGCGTCGCCACCACCGCCGTCAGCTTCAACGTCCTGCAGATCCTGGTGATCGCCATCGCCGTCGGCGTCGCCGCCCTGAAGGTCGGCAAGGCCGCCGAGCCGTTCCTGAACCTCAACGCCTCCGCCCTCGCTGTCATCCAGAAGGTCCTCTGGTGGATCATCCGGATCGCGCCGCTGGGCACGGTGGGCCTCATCGGCAACGCCGTGGCCGTCTACGGCTGGGACACCATCGGTTCGCTGGGCAAGTTCACGTTCGCCATCTACGTCGGCCTGGCCCTGGTCCTGTTCGTGGTCTACCCGGTCCTGGTCCGCACCCACGGGCTGTCCGTCAAGCAGTACTTCTCCGGCGTGTGGCCCGCCGTGCAGCTGGCCTTCGTCTCCCGCTCCTCCGTGGGCACCCTGCCGCTGACCCAGCGCGTGACCGAGCGCAGCCTGGGTGTCCCCCGCGCCTACGCCTCCTTCGCCGTGCCGCTGGGCGCCACCACCAAGATGGACGGCTGCGCCGCGATCTACCCGGCCATCTCCGCCATCTTCGTGGCCCAGTTCTTCGGCATCCAGCTGGACTTCAGCCAGTACCTGCTGATCGCCCTCGTCTCGGTGCTGGGCTCCGCCGCGACCGCCGGCACCACCGGCGCCGTCGTGATGCTGACCCTGACCCTCTCCACGCTGGGACTGCCGCTGGCCGGCGTCGGCCTCCTGCTGGCCGATCGACCCGATCCTGGACATGGGCCGCACCGCGGTCAACGTGGCCGGCCAGGCGCTGGTCCCCACGATCGTCGCCAAGCGCCAGGGCATCCTGGACGAGGCGCTCTACAACGCTCCCCGCAACGGTGACCCGTTCGTGGACGACGACGCCGAGTCCGCCGCCGCGGATCCCTGCCGCCGCCGCCGGAGCTCCTGACCGGGCGCGAAGCGGACGCGAACTGGCCGACGCCAAGGCCTAGATCCGCCGCCCACGCAGAAGCGCGAACGACAGGAGGCCCCGGGAACTTCTGTCGTTCCGGGCCTGAGCTGTCCGTTCGCGGCTCGCTGGACTGCCGCCGGGACGGGCCTAGCGGCCGCCGCCGATCACGCCGTTCTCCACGGCCTTGGTGACGGCGTCCGCCTCGGCCTGGGTGAGCTTGCCGTCGGTAACGGCCTTGTCCAGCCGGGTCTTCAGGGCCGCGGCACGCTCTGCCTGGGCCTGCGGTGCGCAGCTCCTCCAGCGCCGCCGTGACCTTGGCCTCGTCGATGCCGAGGGACTGCCGCCAGGGATTTGGCCAGCGCCGCCTCCATGGCCGCGCGGTCCGGCTTCGTCCCTTCGGCCGGCGCGGCGGTGGGCTTGTTGGCTTCACGGAACGCCTTCAGCGCATCGGTCACCTTGGCCTCGTCGACGCCGAGCTTGGCGGCAAGTTCGCGGCAGCCGCGCACGCCGCGTCCCCGCCGTGGCCGTGGCCGCCGCCGCTCGTGCCCCGGCCGTCGGCGGTGCCGGTGCTGCCATCCGCCGAGCGCTGAGCTGGGCGGGCGTGGGCGTCGGCGTCGTGGTTGCCGACGCCATCCCGGCTGACTGCCGATGCCGGCACCAAGGGCCAGGGCCGCGGCCGTCAGGCCGAGGGCTGATTCTCTTCTTGCTGTGCCATTTGCTGTCTCCTGGATCCGCCGTCCGGTGACGGCTGCCGTATGGTGGTCGTCTCGTCCAGGCACTCTTCCAGTCTGCGCCGGCAGCGCTTCAGGATGAGCTGTCGGGAACCTTTCATCTTCCTGTGAATCTTGACCGGTCCCGCACGAGCGAAAGAACTTGCCCAGAGTGCAAACTTGCACGTAGTGTAAGCGTGTGCCCACGCTCCCAGACCGGCACGCACCCTGCGCCCGGCGCCTTCGCGCCGCGAACTCAACAAGGCCGCCACCCGCCAGGCCATCACCGACGCCGCCCTGGCACTGCTGCGCAGCAAAGGGCCCGGGAACTTCACCGTCGAGGACATCGCCGACGCCGCCGGGATCTCCCGCCGGACCTTCTTCAACTACTTCAGCAGCACCGAAGCCGCACTGGCCTCGGTGACCCACGGCTTCCTGGACAACGCCCTGCAGCAGTTCCGGCTGCGCCCCGCCGACGAACCCATCCTTGAATCCGCGCGCGCGGCCCTGATGCAGCTGGCCGATCCCATGACGGTGGCGCCCCTGGCCGAGCTGTACAGCCTGACCCAGTCGAATCCGCAGCTGACCCGCTCCGAACTGGAAGCCTGGGACCACTGCACCGAGCAGATCATCGACGCCGCCCGCGAGCGCTTCGCCGGAACCCCGGGCGCCGCCGTCGACGAGCTCTACCTGCGCGCCCTGGCCGGTTCCGTCATCTCCTGCGGCAAGGCCGCCATGGACGTCTGGTTCGCCCGGTGCGGCGCCGACCTCTCCCCCGCCTCGCTGTCCATCCTCCGCCAACTGCTGATCGATGCCATGGGCCACCTGGGCTCCGGCTTCGACGGCCCTGCCACGCTCCGCCCCCACAACCGCCACCCCTACCCACCTCAAAGATCGGCTCTGACATGGCCCTGCTGCTCTACCGCCTCGGCAAGTTCTCCTACCGCCACCGCTGGCTGGTCATCTCGCTCTGGCTTGCCGTCCTGGTGGCCGTCGGCGGCTCCGCCGCGGCCTTCCACGGCACGCTGTCCAACAACTTCCAGATTCCCGGCACCGAAACCCAGCGCATCGCGGACAAGCTAAGAAGGAACTCCCGGCAGCCTCGGGCGGCTCCGCCAGCATCGTTTTCGAAGCCCCCGCGGCCGGTTCACCAGGCCGGCAAGGCCGCCGTCACCGCCGCGCTGACCAAGCTCGAAGACCTTCCGGACGTCAAGGCCACCGTGGATCCGTTCGCCACGCAGGCGCAGCTGGACCAGGCCGGCAGACCTCACCGCCGGTGAGCAGCAGCTCGCCGCCGGCCAGGCCCAGCTGGACGCGCTCACAGCCGAGCTCGACGCCGGGCAGGCGCAGCTCGAGTGCCGCAGAGCAGCAGCTGACCGCCGCCGGCGCTCCCGCCGCCGTCGATCGAGGCGCAGCTGGGCCAGCAGAAGGCAGCCCTCGCCGCAGGGCCAGGCAAAGCTCGACGCCGGCACCAAGGAACTGGAGGCCGGCACAGGCCAAGCTGGACCGGGCAAGCGCCAGCTGGAGGCCTCCGCCGGGATGCGGTTCGTCTCGGCGGACGGCAAGGCCGCGATCGCCCAGGTGCAGTTCAAGACCTCCATCAACGGCCTGACGCCCGAGGTCCGCCAGCAGGTCCAGGACATCGCGCAGGAAACCTCCTCCGCCGGCGTCACGGCCCTGGCCAGCAAGGAAATCACCGAAGACATCTCCGAGCTCTTCGGCATCTCCGAAATCCTCGGCATCGCCATCGCCGCCCTGGTCCTGATCGTGATGCTCGGCACCCTGATCGCCGCCGGGCTTCCCCTGCTGATGGCCGTGATGGGCGTGGCGTTGGCGTGGGCATCACCTTCGCCCTGTCAGCGGAGCTGTGCGACATGAGCTCCATCTCCCCCATGCTGGCGCTGATGCTTGGCCTGGCCGTGGGCATCGACTACTCCCTGTTCATCGTCAACCGGCACCGGACCAGCTGCTCGCCGGCATGGACCCTGAGGAATCCGTGGCCCGCGCCACCGGAACGTCAGGCAACGCCGTGCTCTTTGCCGGCCTGACCGTCATCATCGCCCTGGCCGCCCTGGTGATCCCGGGCTGCCCGTTCCTGAGCGTGATGGGCCTGGCCGCCGCCGCAACGGTGGCGGTCGCCGTCGTCGTGGCGCTGACCCTCACCCCGGCCATGCTGTCCCTGATCGGGCGAAGCTCATCTCCAAGCGGGCCTGGGCCAAAGCCGAACGCACAACGCCGAGGCCGGCCACGAGGCCGAAGACCGGGCCCGG
>CAVZED010000002.1:0-147668 GCA_963774045.1 uncultured Pseudomonadota bacterium | reverse complement strand
TCGCGTGACAGCACGAAATGCGTGGCGACGGTGGCGTGGCCGACGAATCCCGCTTCCGTGCGCGGCGTGAAGAAACGCACGCGCAGATCGTGGTCGGGGCCTTCGGGCTTGAGCACGAACGCGGTGTCGGCGTTGTTGAGCTCGCGCGCGATCGCGAGCATTTCCGCGTCGGTGAGCGAGTCGGCTTCGAGCACCACGCCTGCCGGATTGCCGGTGAAGCGGTCGGTGGTGAAGGCGTCGACCTGGAAGATGCGGATGCGGCGGGTCATTCGGGCCGCGAATTCTACGCGCAAACCCGGCCCCTTCAAGATAGAAATTCATGACGGGAATTCAGCTACTATCCGCTTCGCCTCGGGGTGGTCTGCGCGTCATGCGCCGGCCTGAGATGCGGATGGTCCGCGAACCCGTAGAACCTGATCCGGCTAGTACCGGCGGAGGGATAGGGATGCACGCTTCATTACGCGCCTGTGGCGCAATTTCACTCTTTCGCGCAGCAGGCGCGATTCCATTGTTGATAGTCACGATCGCCGCCACGGCGGCGCCTCCGCCGCTCGAAGAGGTCGTGGTCACCGCGGAACTGCGCGATCGCGAATTGCGCGATCTGCCGGCGAGCGCGACGGTGCTCGGATCGCAAACGCTCGAGAGCGCGGGCGTGCACCACTTCCAGGACGTGCTCGGTCTCGTGCCGAACCTCAACTGGGCCGCCGGGACCTCGCGGCCGCGCTATTTCCAGCTGCGCGGCATCGGTGACCTTTCGCAGTGGCAGGGTGCGCCGAATCCCTCCGTCGGATTCCTCATCGACGGAATCGACTTCTCCGGTGTCGGCATGCCGGCGACGTTGTCCGACGTGGAGCGCATCGAAGTCCTGCGCGGCCCGCAGGGCACGGCGTACGGCGCGAATGCGCTCGCGGGATTGATCGCCGTCAACACGCGCGCGCCGCGGCGCGAGCCCGAGCTCGGCGCCGATGTCACGTTCGGCGACTACGGCACCCGCGGTGCGACCGGCGTGTTGGGCGGCCCGCTCGGCAGCGGTGAAGACGCGTGGCGGCTGGTCGCCGGCAATTACCGCAGCGATGGATTTCGCCACAACTCGTTCCTGCGCCGCGACGACACCAACGGCTACGACGAGAGCAGCGCGCGCCTGCGACTGCATCTCGAACCGCTCGAGCACCTGCGCGCCGACGTCACCGCGATGTGGGCCGATCTCCGAGAACGGCTACGACGCGTTCTCGATCGACAATTCACGCACGACGCTGTCCGACAAGCCCGGCCAGGACGCGCAGGTGGTGCGCGCGCTCGGCGTGCGGCTCGCTGCACGACGCGCCGAGGCTTCGACCTCGTGGGCCGCTTTTCCTTCGGCGAGTCGCGCAGCACCTATTCCTTCGACGGCGACTGGGGCAACGACGAGAGCTGGGGCGCGAACTCGCCCTACGACTACTTCCAGCGTTTCGATCGCGACCGGCAGACCCTGAGCGCGGATCTGCGCATCGTGTCGCGCGAGTCGGTGGCCAGCGGCGACTTCGCGTGGCTCGCCGGCGTGTATACGCTGCGCACCGACGAGGACGTGCAGCAGACGGACGTGTGGCGCGACCTCGTCTATGGCGACGGCGACAGCCGGTTTGCCAGCGACTACCGCGCCACCAATCTCGCGGCCTACGGCGAGATCGAATGGCGCATCGCGGACCGTACCGTGCTCGCCGTCGGCGCGCGTGCCGAGCGCCGTGCCGCGGACTATGCCGACACGGATGGCGCGCGCTTCGCGCCGGGAGAAAACATGTTCGGCGGCAGCCTGAGCCTGCGGCGCGCGTTCGGCGAGCGCCGCACCGGTTACGTGACGCTGTCGCGGGCTACAAGGCCGGCGGTTTCAACATCGGCGCCGACGTTCCCGACGACAAGCGCGGCTTCGACGGCGAGACGCTGCAGAGTGCTCGAGCTGGGCTGGCGCGCGGCGAATGCCGACGACTCGCTGAGCGGCGACGTGGCCGTCTTCTACATGCGCCGCCACGACCAGCAGGTGCCGACCGGCGAGCAGTTAGTCCTCGGGGATCCCCTGAGCTTCGTGCTGTACACGGACAACGCCGCGGCCGGGGAGAATTACGGCGTCGAAGGCACCCTGCGCTGGCGCCTATCCACCGCGCTGCTCGTCGACGTGCGCGCCGCGCTGCTGCAGGCGAAATACCGGGACTATGTGTTCGACGGCGTCGACCTCTCCGGGCGCGAGCAGGCGCATGCGCCGGAATACCAGTACGACCTCGGCGTGGAATATCGTGGTGCAACCGGCTTTTTCGCGCGCGTCGACTTTGCCGGCCTCGATGACTTCTACTTCGACGAGACCAACGACGTGCGCGCTCCGTCGCGCGTGCTCACGCACCTGAAGGCGGGGTACTCAGGGAATCGCTGGCGCGCAGAAGTTTGGGTGCGGAACCTGTTTGACGGGTACTATGCCGCAGCGTGGATTCTGGTTCGGGAACGAGCCGCCGGAATTCACACCGACTCGTTACATCCAGGCGGGGGATCCGCGCCATGCGGGAGTGACGGTCGCGTATTCATTCCGCTGACGGAGCCCAGATGAACATTGGCGTCGAGATCAGTCTCTATCCACTGCGCGACCAGTTCATTCCACCGATCCGGGGATTCATCGACCGTCTCAACGCGGATGGCCGGTTCAAGGTCATGACCAACGACATGAGCACGCAGGTGTTCGGCCGTTACGAAGACGTCATGGAAGCGCTCACGCGCGAATTGCGTCCCACCTTCGAGCATGACGGCAAATCCATTTTCGTCATGAAGGTCCTCGGGCCGCTGGGCTGACCGCGTCGTTTCCTCGTGACGTTGCCGCCCGGAATCCTGCGCAGCCTGGAGATTCTCGCGATGGTCGCGGGGGTCGCCTATGCCGTGCTCGCGGCGCGCCGCAACCGGCTGTGCTGGACCGCCGGCGCGGTGAGCTCGGCGTGCGCCGCCATCGCCGCGGGCTTGAAAGCCCTGCCGATGCAATCGGCGCTGCAGGTGTTCTTCGTGGGCATGTCGTTGTACGGCTGGAAGAGCTGGACGCGCAGCAGCGCGCAAGGCGAGCTGCCCGTGGGAGTCTGGCCGGGTAGCTGGCACATCGGCGCCGCCCTCGCGCTCATGGCGCTCACCTTCATCAGCGCGCGGTTGCTCGCGTCCGAGACGAACGCCGCCTGGCCGTTGCTCGATTCGCTGACCACGTGGTTCAGCCTGTTCGCGACCTGGCTCGCGGCGCGCGCCAGGCTCGAAAACTGGCTGTACTGGATCGCCATCGACGGAGTCCTGGTGTATCTCTTCTACGTGCAAGACCTGCCGTTCCTCGCGCTGCTCAACGTGCTCTTCATCGGGATCGCGGCCGCGGGTTTCGTGGCCTGGCGCCGGCGCTTCAAGGCGCAGGCGGTGTCGCCGTGATCGCCGGCGCCTTGCTCGCAAACGTGCCGGGTTGCGAGGACGGCGAGCCGCCGTACTCGCAGGAGCTCATCGCCGGCGGGCGGGTCAATCGCAGCTTCCTCGTGCGCACGCGCCGCGGCCGCTTCGTCGTGCGGCTCAACGAGAGCGCCAGCGCCGATCCCGGGCTCGACCGCGAGCGCGAGCTCGCGCTGCATGGCGCGGCCACGCATGCCGGCATCGCGCCACGCATCGTCTTCGCCGCTCCCGACCGTTCGTGCCTCATCACCGATTTCGTGGAAGGCCGGCTCTGGACGCCTCACTACTTCTCGCGCATGCGCGACCTGCGATCGCTGGGCGCGCGCCTCAAGCTGCTGCATTCGCTGACGCCGCCGCCGGTCGCGCGTTTCGACATGATGGCGGCCGCGCGCCACTACGCGGATCTCATCATCCGCCACGATCCCTCCGAGGCCGGCCGGCTCCAGGCGCTGCTGGAACGCGGCGCCGAGGCGTTCGAGCGCTCGATGCCCGCGCGGCGGCCGCCGTGCATCGTGCATTGCGACCTGCACCACGGGAACGTGCTCACCGCCGATCGCGTCTATTTCATCGACTGGGAATACGCGCAGGTCACCGACCCGCTCGTGGACCTCGCCTGCGTCATGGCGTATTACCCGCGCGCCGTGCCGCACGGCGGGCTGTTGATCACGGCCGCGGGCCTGGACGAACACGGCGCCACCGAGGGCATGCTCGTGGAGCTCACCCACGTGTTCAATCTGCTGACATATCTCTGGTATCGCGCGCGCCGCGTGGCGCGCTCCGTGCCGTCCACCGACCTGCAGAGCGAGTCGAGCGCGCTGCGCCGGCTGGTATCGCTGGCGCCCGACGCCTGAACTTAGGCACACTAGCGGCGCGCGAATGGCGCGAATTGCAGGTGTGGTTGAGCGGAATGACGACGTTGCAGGTGATCGATCGGGACGGTGTTTCTCACGACGTGGAGGCGAAGCCGGGGTTGAAGGTGATGGAAGTGCTGCGCGAGCTGGATTACGGCGTCGCGGCCATTTGTGGCGGCATGTGTTCGTGTGCCACCTGCCACATCTACGTCGACCCCGAATGGCTCGAGAAACTTCCGCCGCCGATGTCCGATGAGCGCGAGTTGCTGGGCGAGCTGTCGCACTACCGGGAAAATTCGCGCCTGTCCTGCCAGGTCGAAATCACCGCGGCGCTCTCCGGTCTGAAAGTGACCATCGCCGAGGACGAGTAACTCGCCGCACGGGCAAAAAGATGAATATTTCCGCCAACTGGATGTACTTCTTCGCGATCCTCGGCGGATTGCTGGCGGCGTTTCGCATCTGGCAGAACCTGCAGAAGCTGCGCCGGCGGCGCAACGACTCCTGGGACGCGCGCCTCATCGACCAGCTGCGCAAGCGCGGCTCCGATCCCTTCAAGCCGCACGACGTCGATTTCTTCCTCGCATTTCCCAACCAGGATGCGGCCGAGGATCTCGCGAAGCAGCTGCGCAGCGAGGGATTCGACGCCGACGTGGTCGATGAGCCCGAAAACGGCGAGCTGCGCTGGAGCCTGCACGCGCACAAGTCGATGCAGCTGACCGTACCCGACATGCAGGATCTCAGCCGCAGGCTCACGGAAGCCGCGACCGCGAAGGGCGGACGCTACGACGGCTGGAGCGCGAAGCAGGTGCCCAAGCCGGAAGCCATCGCCGATCGCATGCGCTAGCGCTTCTTCTCGGTCTGCTTCTTCACGGCTTCGGCCGCGGCCTTGATGGCCTCCGGGTCGCCGAGGTAACCGCTCTTCACCGGCTTGATCGCGTCGTTCGAGCTCATAAACCAGCGGCACGCCGGTCGGGATGTTGAGCTCGGTGATGTCGGCTTCGCTCACGTCGTCGAGCATCTTCACCACGGCACGCAGCGAGTTGCCGTGCGCGACGACCAGCACGTTCTTGCCGGCCTTGAGCTCGGCGACGATGCGGTCGTTCCAGAACGGCAGGACCCGCGCCAGCGTGTCCTTGAGCGATTCAGTCGCCGGCAACACGCGCGGATCGAGCTGCGCGTAGCGGCGGTCGTGGATCGGGTGGCGCTGGTCGCTGACGTCGAGCGGCGGCGGCGGGATGTCGTAGCTGCGGCGCCAGATCTTCACCTGCGCTTCACCATGCTTCTCCACGGTCTGTGCCTTGTCGAGACCCTGCAGCGCGCCATAGTGCCGTTCGTTGAGGCGCCAGCTGCGCTCGACCGGCAGCCACATCAGGTCCATCTCGTCGAGCACGCGTCCACATCGTGCGGATCGCGCGCTTGAGCACCGAGGTGAAAACCACGTCCGGGACGATGCCGGCCTTCCTGATTTCGACGCCCGCCGATTTCGCCTCCAGCCGGCCATGATCCGAGAGATCCACGTCATGCCATCCGGTGAACAGGTTCTCGACGTTCCATACGCTTTGGCCATGACGAACC
Organism: uncultured Pseudomonadota bacterium; assembly: GCA_963774045.1. Taxonomy (GTDB): domain Bacteria; phylum Pseudomonadota; class Gammaproteobacteria; order Steroidobacterales; family Steroidobacteraceae; genus CADEED01. The sequence goes on along the minus strand of CAVZED010000002.1, from coordinate 141,810 downwards.
AGTATCAGTTTTCCGGGGATGGATTTGCCGGGCATGCGACCTCCGAATTTGGGGGCGCCATGTTACCCGATATGAGACGCCAGTCCCTTCTCGCAGCGGAGTCAGGCGGTCGCGGCGCGTGGCCTCGAACAGGGCGCGGTTCGCGGGCAGGGCGGCGCGCGAAGCGGCGGCGTGGTGCAGGTGAATCGCGATGCCGCCGAACAGCAGCGTCTGCCGGCGGACCCCGGCATGCGTGAGTCGCAGCGCCAGCTCCTTGTCTTCCGGGCCCCATCCCTCGAAGGCCTCGTTGAAACCGTTGACGCGCACCAGGTCGGCGCGCCACGCGGCGAAGTTGCAGGCCTTGACGGCGATGAAGCCGTTCGCGATGCGGCGCGCCAGCGCCGCTCCCGCGGGCGAATGAAATAGATAGGCGCGGCGCAGCGCCGCCGAGGCCGCTCGAAAAAGGCGAGACCGCGTGCGCGGGTTCGGCGAGCAGGCGGGTCGTCAGCGCCGGGTCGGCCAGGATGCGCACGCCCTGCGTGAACCAGCCGCGGCGCGCGGCGCGCGCGTGATCGGCGACGAACTCGGGGTGCAGCACCATGTCGCCGTCGACGAAGACCATGTAGTCGGCCGACGACGCCGCGATGGCCAGGTTGCGCAGCCGTGCCACGCGGAATCCTTCGTGCGGCTGGCGAACCGTGCGCGCCGGTACGGGCGAGCCCGCGGTGAATGCCGCGATCAGTTTGCGCGGTCGGCGCGCCCGAGCCGTCGTCGGCGATGACGATCTCGGCGGGTGCGACACGCTGCCGCGCGACGCTGTCGAGCACCGCCGCCAGCGCATCCGGGCGCTCATGCGTGGTGATGACGAGCGCGATCCGCACGTGCGGCTCAGGCGCTCGACAGGCTGCGCACCGCGTCGACGCCGACCGTGAGAGTGGCGAAATCCGCGGTGCCCACGGCGCGCATCTCGCCGAGCGTGCGCTTCCAGCTGGCGAGCGCGTCCGCGCGCGCCGCGCTCCAGCGCGCGATGCGTTGACCCGGCGACACGCGCGAGCGCAGCACCTGCTGCGTGACCTCGCGATGCGCGCGCATGGCGGCGTCGCGCAGGCCCGTGCGCGCGGTGGCCTGCCAGCTGCCATCGACCGACAGGCGGTCGATCTCGGAATGCAACCAGTCGAGACCGAGCGCGACGCCGAGCTCGAAATACGCGCGCGCGACCTCGGTGACCGGCGTGCGTTCGCTCGCGGCCAGCGCCACGATGTCGAGCGCCGGTTCGAGCAGCGAGAGCCGCGCGACGCGGCGGGCGATCTTCTCCGGCACGGCATTGCCCGAGAGCTCCGCGAAGATCGCGTCGTGTTGTTCGCGTGCCGCGCCGCCGATGACCGAATCGATGCTGTCGGCGAGCTGCTCGACGGCCGGCCTGAGCTCGCGCACGGAATTCTCGATGTGCAGGTTCTTGCCGCGTTCGCGCAGCAGCCAGTAGCTGGTGTGCCGCAGCAGGCGCGCCGCGCGGTAGAACATGCCGTACTGCACGTCGCCGCGAGCACCTTGTTGTCGAGCGCTTCGATCTCGAACCACAGCGTGCGCATCGAATAGATTTCGCGCGCGATCGAGTAGGCGCGCGCGATCGCGGCCGGATCGGCCTCGGTCTCCTCCTGCGCGCGCGTGACGAACACCGGCCCCATGCGGTTCACGAGGCTGTTCGTGGTCTGCGTGGTCACGATCTCGCGGCGCAGCCGGTGCTGCGGAATCTCGCGCGCGTAACGCTTGCGCACCGGGCCGGGGAAGTAGCGCTGCACTTCGCTGGCGAAGTACGGATCGTCGGGCAGGTCCGACGCCGAGCAGGTGATTGCTGAGCCAGATCTTGCTGTAGGCCAGCACCACCGCGAGCTCGGGACGCGTGAGGCCGAGCCGCTGCTTGCGGCGCTCGAGGAATTCATCGTCGCCCGGCAGGAATTCGATCGCGCGATTCAGGTGCCCGCCGCGTTCGAGCGCAGCGGATCAGGCTCTGGTATTCGGTGAGGCGCTCCGGTGCGCGCTGTTCGAGAACGGACAGCGCCTGGCTCTGCAGATAGTTGTTGTGCAGAACGATCTCGCCGACTTCGTTCGTCATGCTGGCGAGCAGCTTGTTGCGCGCGGCGCGCGTGAGGCGGCCGCGGCGCACGATCATCGGCCAGCAGGATCTTGATGTTCACTTCGACGTCCGACGTGTTCACGCCGGCGGAGTTGTCGATGAAGTCGGTATTGATGCGGCCGCCGCGTTGGGCGTATTCGACGCGGCCGCGCTGCGAGCAGCCGAGATTGCCGCCTTCGCCGATGACGTTCGCGCGGATCTCGCGGCCGTCGGCGCGGATCGCGTCGTTGGCGCGGTCGCGCACCTCGCCGTGCGATTCCTCCGTCGCCTTCACGTAAGTGCCGATGCCGCCGTTCCACAGCAGGTCGACGCGCATGCGCAGGATGGCGCGCATGACTTCGACCGGCGTCGCCGCCGCGACATCGAGGTCGAGCAGCAGGCGTGCCTCGGCGTCGACAGCGGGATGGACTTGGGCGTGCGCGCCCAGACGCCGCCGCCGCGCGAAATCAGCTTGCGCGAATAGTCCTCCCACGCTCGAACGCGGCAGCTTGAACAGCCGCTCGCGCTCGCGCCAGCTCGCCGCGGCGTCGGGAGCCGGGTCGAGGAAGATGTGCCGGTGATCGAACGCCGCCACGAGCGCGGATGTGCTTCGACAGCAGCATGCCGTTGCCGAACACGTCGCCGGACATGTCGCCGATGCCGGCGCAGGTGAACTCCTGCGTCTGGATGTCGACGCCGAGCTCGCGGAAGTGGCGCTTCACGCACTCCCAGGCGCCGCGCGCGGTGATGCCCATGCCCTTGTGGTCGTAACCGGCGGAGCCGCCGGACGCGAAGGCGTCGCCGAGCCAGTGTCCGTACTCGATCGAGATCGCATTGGCGATGTCGGAGAAGGTTGCGGTGCCCTTGTCGGCGGCGACGACCAGGTAGGGATCGTCGCCGTCGCGCCGCACCACGTTTTTCGCCGCAACGGTCCTGCCGTTCACGATGTTGTCGGTGACGTCGAGCAGGCCGCGGATGAAGGTCTGGTAACTCGCGATGCCTTCCTTCTGGACCTCTTCGCGCGTGCCGCCCGCGGGCAGGCGCTTCGGGTAGAAGCCGCCCTTCGCGCCGGCCGGCACGATGACCGTGTTCTTGACGTTCTGCGCCTTCATGAGGCCCAGCACCTCGGTGCGGAAATCCTCGCGGCGATCGGACCAGCGCAGTCCGCCGCGCGCCACGTATGCCATGCGCAGGTGCACGCCTTCGACGCGCGGGCTGTACACGAAGATCTCGAACTTCGGCCGCGGCAGCGGCAGCTCGGGGATCGCGTGGGGATCGAGCTTGAAGGACACCCAGCTCTTCGGCGTGCCGTCCGGCGCGGTCCCACCTTCCATCGTTTGATAGTAGTTCGTGCGCAGCGTGGCGCGGATCACGTTGAGATAGCCGCGCAGGATGCGGTCCTCGTCGAGGCTCGCCACCTTGTCGAGCGCGCGCAGGATGCTCTGCCGGATGCGCTCGGCCGCGCTTTCGCGCGCCTTGCCCTCGAGCGCGAACTGCGTCTGGAACAGCCGCACCAGCGAACGCGTGATCGGCGCCTGCGCCACGAGCACGCGCTCCATGTACGCCTGGCTGAAGGGAATCCCGGTCTGCAGCAGGTAGCGGCAGTAGGCGCGCAGCACGACGATCTCGCGCGCGCTCAGCGAGGCCGCGAGCAGCAGGCGATTGAAGCCGTCGTTCTCGATCTCGCCGCGCCAGGCGCTGAGGAAGGCTTCCTTGAACAGCGGCTCGAGCGTCGCGACGTCGGCACGCTTGAGGTCACGCGCCTCGAGCTCGAAATCCTGGATCCATGCGCTCAGCGTGTCCAGCGTGACCGGGTAGGGATGCTCGGCCACCACGCGCAGGCCGAAGTTCTCGAGCATCGGCAGGATGTCGGAGATCGAGATCGGATCGCCGGCCTGCAGCACGCGCAGGTGCAGCCGCCCGCGCGTGTCGCTGGCGCGCGCGACGAGATTGAGCCGTGGCACGGCGGGATTCGCGGCGAGCGCTTCCAGGTCGGCGATGTCCTCGAGGGCCTGCACCGGATCCACGTCGGCGCGATAGGCCGTCGGGAACGCGCGCGCGAAGCGCGCCGCGAGATCCAGCTTCTCGCGTTCGGCGCCACGCTCGATCAACGCCTGGTTCAACCGGTCTTCCCAGGTCTCCGCGGCGGCGGCGATCTCGGCCTCGATGCGGGCAGTGTGCTCGACCGGTGCCGCGCCCTGCGGCGTGCGCACCAGGATGTGCAGGCGCGCGAGCACGGAATCGGAGATCTGCACCTGCGATTCGACGTGGGTGCCGCCGAAGCGCACGAGCACGATGCGCTCGATGCGTTCGCGCACCTCCGTGTTGTACCGGTCGCGCGGAACGTAGACCAGGCACGAGTAAAATCGCTCGTAGCTGTCCCGGCGCGCGAACAGCCGCACGCGGCGACGCTCGTAGAGATTGACGATGCCGCGCACGCTCGGGATCAGCTCGTTGATGGGCGTCTGGAACAACTCGTCGCGCGGAAAGGTTTCGATGACGTTCACGACGGACTTGGCGTCGTGGCTCTGTGGCGGGAGTCCGAAATGGCTGATAACCGCGTCGAGCTTGCGGCGCAGCAGCGGTATCTCCGACGGCGGCTTGTGGTACGCGCTCGAGGTCCACAGACCGAGGAAGCGATGCTCGCCCGTGACTTCGCCCTTCGCGTCGAAGGTCTTCACGCCGACGTAGTCGAGGTAGCTCGAGCGATGCACCGTGGACGTGGAGTTCGCCTTGGTCAGCACCAGCAGGTCCGGCAGGCGCGCCTGGCGGCGCAGCGGGCCGGTGAGCACGATGGGCGCGGGGGCCTTGCGCGAGTGGGCGTCGCGCAGGATGCCGAGGCCGCTTTCGGTGTCGCGCACCAGCGCGTCGCGTGCGCGGCCGCGCTTCAGCCGGTAGTAGCGGTAACCCAGGAACACGAAGTGGCCGTCGTGCATCCAGGTGAGCAGCGCGCGCGCTTCGGCGGCGTGCGACTGCGGTACCGGTAGTTTGGCACGCCCGAGATCGTTGGCGACGGCACGCACGCGCTCCAGCATGTTGCGGAAATCGGCGACGGCCTTGCGTACATCGGCCAGGCCGCGGTGCAGGCGGCGCAGCAGGGCCTCGGCTTCCGCGGCATTGCGCGGCTTGTCGATCTCCATCATCTGCCAGGACTCGGCCTGCGCGCCGTCCAGGTCGGTGGCCACGCTCTTCAGGCCGCCGCGCGCGTCGCGGCGCACGCCGAGCACCGGGTGCACGATGAGATGCACGCCGATGTTCATCTGGCTGAAGACCATGCCGATCGAGTCGACGAGGAAAGGCATGTCCGGCGCGATCACGCGCACCAGCACGCGGTGAGCGGCGGTGGCAGCCCTGCCGTCGAGCGGCGGTCCGAGGGCGACCAATACCCGCGCCCCCGGGCGCAGGCGCCCGAACTCGAGGTGCGCGAGGGCGGCGCGGGCGAGATCCACCGGACGGTGGGTGCGGAGGTCTTCCTCGGCGACACCGCGGAAGAACGCGCGGATGAAATCCGCGGCGAGAGCATGTCGCGCACGCGGCACGGTCTTGTTGGCCGCCGCGACTATCTTCTCGATGAGCGCGAGACGTGCGGCCGGAATCTTGCCAAGCATCGGAAATTGTCCCCAGGGAAGGATGAGGGCGCTATGCGGAAGGCGCGCGATTATACATGCGCACGTGTCACGCTCATTCGGAGTGCGCGGGTCCGAGCTCGACGGCGCGGCCCAGCAGCTCGCGCAGGATTCGATCCAGCGTGGCCCGGTCGCGCTTCGAAAGCGGTGCGACCAGCCGGCGTTCGTATTCGAGCGCGACGGGAACGACCCGGGAATAGACGCCGGCACCGGACGGCGTCAATGCCAGGTGCGTGCGGCGCCGGTCCGCCGGCACGGTGGTGCGGCGCAGCCGGCCGGCCGCGATCAGCGTCGCCACGGCGCGCGATACCGCTACCTTGTCCATGGCCGTCCGCGCCGTCACTTCCGCGGCCGAAAGCCCCGGATTTGCCGCGAGAATCGCCATGACGCGCCATTCCGGGATGGACAGCCCGAAATGGGCGAAATAGGCGGCCGCGATGGCCGAACTCACCGTGTTGGACAGCACCGACAGCCGGTAAGGGAGAAATTTCTCCAAGTGGAGTTTTTGATGTCGCGCCATTGGTTACAATTGAAACTAAATCAATTTCACGCCGGAGGCCAGTATGGCCGCTGTTGACAACCCGATGGGAACCGACGGGTTCGAGTTCGTCGAGTACACCGCTCCCGATCCGCAGCTGCTGCGCAGCCTCTTTGAACGCCTCGGGTTTCCCGTGGTCGCCCGCCACCGCAGCAAGAACGTGACCCTGCATTCCCAGGGCGACATCAATTTCATCATCAATGCCGAGCCGGATTCGTTCGCGCAGAAGTTCGCGCAGGCGCACGGCCCTTCGGTGTGTGCGATGGGATTCCGCGTGAAGGACGCGGCCGCCGCGTTCGAACGCGCCGTGGCGCTCGGCGCCGAGCCGCATCGCGGCAGTGTCGGTCCGATGGAGCTCAACATCCCGGCGATCATCGGCATCGGGGGTTCCCTGATCTACTTCGTCGATCGGTACGGCGACCGGTCGATCTACGACGTCGATTTCAAGCCGGTGGCCCAGCAGCCGCTCGAGCGCGCCGGGCTCACGTACATCGACCACCTGACGCACAACGTGCATCGCGGCCACATGGACAAGTGGACCGCGTTCTACGAGAAGCTGTTCAACTTCCGCGAGATCCGCTATTTCGACATCGAAGGCAAGAAGACGGGCCTGTTCTCGCGTGCGCTGACCAGCCCCTGCAACAAGATCCGCATCCCGATCAACGAATCGCAGGACGACAAGTCGCAGATCGAGGAATACCTGCGCGAGTACAAGGGCGAAGGCATCCAGCACATCGCGCTCGCGACCGACGACATCTACCGCACGGTGGACGTGCTGCGCGGCCGCGGAGTCGCGTTCCAGGACACGCCCGAGACCTATTACGAGGGCGTCGAAAAACGCGTCACGGGCCACCGCGAAAATGTCGCCGAGCTGCAAAAACGCCGGATACTCATCGACGGAAACGGCTCGAACGACGAGGGCATCCTGCTGCAGATCTTCACCGCCAACGTGATCGGGCCCATCTTCTTCGAAATCATCCAGCGCAAGGGCAACCAGGGTTTCGGCGAGGGCAATTTCAAGGCATTGTTCGAGTCCATCGAACTGGACCAGATCCGCCGGGGGGTCATTTGAGCCTCGAGTTATACAGCTACTGGCGCAGCTCGGCGTCGTACCGGGTGCGCATCGCGCTCAACCTCAAGGCGCTGCCGTACACCTATCACGGCGTGAACCTCGTGAAGGACGGGGGCGACCAGTGGAGCGTCGCCTACAAGGAAGTGAATCCGCAGAGCCGCGTACCCACGCTAGTGCACGACGGCCAGCGCTTCACGCAGTCGCTCGCCATCATCGAGTACCTCGATGAAAAGTTTCCCGACCATCGCCTGATTCCGCACGATCCGGTCGACCGCGCGCGCGTGCGCATGTTGGCGCAGATCATCGCCTGCGACATCCAGCCGATGCAGAACACGGCCACCACGCGTTACCTCAAGGAGCAGCTGAAACTCTCCGAGGACGCGGTCAACACGTGGCTGCGCGAATGGATCAGGCGCGGGCTCGACGCCTATGCCGCGCACCTCGAGCGCGATCACCTCTCCGGCAAGTTTTGCGCACGGAGATTTGCCGACGATCGCGGATTGCTGCCTGGTGCCGCAGATGTACGCGGCGCAGCGCTTCGGCGTAGACCCGACGGGTTATCCGCGGCTGAACCTGATCTGGGAAAACTGCAACCGCATGTCCGCGTTCGCGGCGGCGCACCCGTCGAAACAAACCGATGCAAACTGAAAGTCAGGACCGACGCCAGGTCGGCGCTCGCGGGTCTCACGCGCGACGGCATGACCGTCATGTCCGGCGGCTTCGGGCTGTGCGGCATCCCGGAGAATCTCATCCTCGCGCTGCGCGACTCGGGCGCGAAGGATCTCACCGTGATCTCCAACAACGCGGGCGTCGACGGCTTCGGCCTCGGCCTGCTGCTCGAGACCCGGCAGATCCGCAAGATGGTTTCGTCGTACGTGGGCGAGAACAAGGAATTCGAGCGCCAGTTCCTCTCGAAGGAGCTGGAGCTCGAGTTCAACCCGCAGGGCACGCTGGCCGAGCGCATCCGCGCCGGCGGCGCCGGCATCTACGGCTTCTACACCCGCACCGGTGCCGGCACCGTCGTCGCCGAAGGAAAGGAGCAGCGCGAGGTGAACGGGGAGATGTTCGTCCTCGAGACGGGGTTGACCGCCGACCTGGCGATCGTGAAGGCCTGGAAAGGCGATACCGAGGGCAACCTCGTGTACCGCAAGACCGCGCGCAACTTCAACCCGATGATGGCGACGGCGGGACGCGTGACGGTTGCCGAGGTCGAGGAGCTGGTGGAACCGGGCGCGCTCGATCCGGACCAGATCCACACGCCCGGCATCTTCGTCCAGCGAATCATCCAGGGATCGAACTACCAGAAGCGCATCGAGCAGCGCACCATTCGCAAGCGCGGAGCCGCCTGATGCCCTGGACACGTGACGACCTGGCGAAACGCGCCGCGAAGGAACTGCGCGACGGCTACTACGTGAATCTCGGCATCGGCATCCCGACGCTGGTGGCGAATTTCATCCCGCCCGGCATGGACGTCGTGCTGCAGTCGGAGAACGGCATGCTCGGCATGGGGCCGTTTCCCTATGAAGGCGAGGAAGACCCCGATCTGATCAACGCGGGCAAGCAGACCATCACCGAGCTCGCGACCTCGTCCTATTTCTCGTCGGCCGACAGCTTCGGAATGATCCGTGGCGGGCACATCAACCTGTCGGTGCTCGGCGCGCTCGAAGTCGCCGAGAACGGCGACCTCGCCAACTGGATGGTGCCCGGCAAGATGGTGAAGGGCATGGGTGGCGCCATGGACCTGGTCGCCGGCGTGCGCCGCGTCGTCGTCGTGATGGAGCACAACTCGAAGGATGGCGCGCCCAAGTTCAAGCCGCGCTGCGATCTGCCGCTCACCGGCGCGAACTGCATCGACATGTTGATCACGGACCTGGCGGTGTTCGAACGGCCCGATCGCAAATCGCCGTTCAGGTTGCTCGAGGTCGCGCCGGGAGTGACGGCGGACGAAGTGCGGGCCAGGACGTCGGCGAAGTTCACGGGCTGAAGTTTCCGGCCCCGGCTGTCGAACCGGCCGCCGGCCGTTCGACCACTCCTTGTCGACCCATGCAACAAGGAGCTCCGCGATGTCCCAGAATCCGGTCAACCCCATTCCCGAGGGTTTTCACTCGCTTACGCCGCACCTCGTCTGCAAGGACGGGGTCCGTGCCATCGAGTTCTACAAGAAGGCCTTCGGCGCCGAAGAACAGTTCCGCCTCACGGCGCCCGACGGTTCGCTGATCCACGCCAGCCTGCGCGTCGGCAATTCGATGCTGCTGCTCACCGATGAATCGCCGCAGATGGGTGCGCTGGGCCCGAAAAAACTCGGCGGCACTCCGGTCACGATTCACCTCTCGGTTCCCGATGCCGACAAGAGCGTGGCGCGCGCCATCGCGGCGGGCGCGACGAGCATCATGCCGGTCACGGAAATGTTCTGGGGCGCGCGGTATGGCGTGCTGCAGGATCCGTTCGGCCATTCATGGTCGGTCGCGACGCAGATGAAGAACCTGAGCCACGATGAAGTGCGCGACGGGTTGCAGCAGGCGATCTGCCAGCAACAGCAACTCGCGCAGAGCGCCTGAGATGCGAGAGGCGTCGCGCCTGCGCGGCGCCTCTCAGGCGGGGGCGCCCACGTCGTACGTGTGCGCCGCGCGCGTCATGCGCGAGTAGTTCGTTTCGACCCAGGCTTCGATCTGCCGCACGAGCTGCGACAGCGAACGGCCGAGCGGCGTCAGCGAGTAGTCGACCCGCGGCGGCACTTCGCCGTGGTCGCGGCGCTGCACGATGCCGTGCCGCTCGAGCTCGCGCAGCGTCTGCGTGAGCATCTTCTGCGAGATGCCGCCGGCGCGCCGCCCGAGCTCGCCGCTGCGCACGGGCCCGTCGGCGAGGATGCACAGGAGCAGCATCGACCACTTGCCGCCGATGAGGGCGAGGATGTCCTGGGAAGGACAGCTCGCGTTGAAGGGATTCGCTCGAGTCTTGGCCATGGCAGGTACCGAAAGGTGCGTACTTATCAAGGAGTGCGCTTGAGCTTAACCTCACCTCCATGTGGACCGATACCGCCGTAACCCGTCGCCTGCAGCTCGATGCGCCCATCGTGCAGGGCCCGTTCGGCGGCGGACTGTCCGCGGTCGACCTCGTGGTCGCGGTCAGCGAGAGCGGCGGACTGGGATCCTTCGGTGTGCATCACCTGGATGGCGCGGGCATCCGCGAGGTCGCCGCGCAGATCCGCGCGCGCACGCGCCGCGGCTTCGCGCTCAACCTGTGGATCCCGCTGGGCGACAGCGACGAGCCGCGCATGAGCGACGGCCAATGGAACGCCGCGCTCGATCTCCTGGCGCCTTACTACCGCGAGCTCGGCGTACCGCTGCCCGCGCGTCCGGCGCGGTTCGCGCCGCGCTACGAGGAGCAGGTCGAGACGGTGCTCGAGCTGAAGCCGCCGGTGTTCAGTTTCGTGTTCGGCGTGCCGACGGCCGGCGTGCTGGAGCGCTGCCGCTCCGCCGGCATCGCGACCCTGGGCGCGGCCACCACGCCCGCCGAGGCCAAACTACTTGCCGAGGCCGGCGTCGACATGATCGTCGCCACCGGCTTCGAAGCCGGCGGCCACCGGGTCTCGTTCCTGCGCGAGCCGGAGGATTGCCTCACCGGCACGCTCGCGCTGGTGCCACAGGTGGTCGATACCGTGAAGGTGCCGGTCATCGCCGCCGGGGGCATGGCCGATGGGCGCGGCGTCGCCGCCGCGCTGCGGCTCGGGGCCGCGGCCGCGCAGATCGGCACGGCGTTCCTCGCCTGCGAGGAGTCGAACGCGCATCCGCTGCACCGGGAAAAGCTCTTCAGCCCGGATGCGCGGCGCACGTCGCTGACCCGCGCCTTCTCGGGACGCCTGGCGCGCAGCATCCACAACGACTTCATCGACGCGATGCGCGGGAAGGAACACCTGTTTGCGCCGTATCCCGTGCAGAACTGGCTCAACGCGCAGATCCGCGCGGCGGCGCTGGCCGCGGGCCGAACGGATGTGATCTCGCTGTGGAGCGGGCAGGGCGCGCCGTTGCTGAAGCATCGCCGGGCGCGCGAGTTGTACCGGTCACTCGTGGCGGGCACCGGCGACGCGCTGGCCTGAGAATTCCGGCATGCCGCGGCGCCCGGTCGATGCCTACGCCGCGCGGTGCGCGCTGGCGAGATATTCCTCGCTCTGCATCTCGGTGAGCCGGCTCGCGGTGCGCTGGAACTCGAACTTGAGCTTTTCGCCCTTGTAGAGCTCGTGCGGCTGCGCGGCCGCCGATACGATCACGTTCACGCCGCGGTCGTAGAACTCGTCGATCACCGAGATGAAACGCCGAGCCGAGTTGTCGGCGCTGTCTTCGAACACCGGCACGTTGGCGATGATCGCCGACTGGTACTCGCTGGCGATCGCCACGTAATCCGCGGGGCTGCGCGGTCCCTCGCAGAGCGCGGGGAAATCGAACCAGATGACGTTTTCGCTCTCGCGCACCACCTTGATCTTGCGGTTGTGCACGGTGATCGTCCCGCCGGACTCGACGTCGTCGTCGGACAGATCGTCGAAGAGCTCCTCGAGCTTCTTCTGCGTCGCCGCGTCGCCGCTCGGCAGATAGATGGGCGCGGCGGTGAGCTGGCGCAGCCGGTAGTCGACGCCGCCGTCGACCGCGACCACGTCGCATTGTTTCTCGATCAGGGCGATGGTCGGCACGAAGCGGTCGCGCTGCAGGCCGTTCTTGTAGAGATCCCTGGGTTTGACGTTTGACGTGAACACCAGCGCCACGCCGCGCTTGACCAGCGCGGAGAACAGGCCCGCGAGGATCATCGCGTCCGCGATGTCGGAGACGAACAACTCGTCGAAGCAGATCACGCGCGCCTTCTTCGCGATCTTGTCCGCGACGCCGTCGAGCGGCGACTGCATGCCCTTCAGGCGTTTCAGGTCGGCGTGTACTTCCTGCATGAAGCGATAGAAGTGCGTGCGGCGCTTGGCGGTCAGCGTGAGGCTGGCGTAGAACAGATCCATCAGCCAGGTCTTGCCGCGACCGACGCCGCCCCACAGGTACACGCCCTTGGGCGCGCCGCCGTTGCTGGTCAAGCCGCGCAGCAGTCGTTTGCCGAGGGGCGCCGCGGCCGCTTCGGCGAGTTCGGCGCGCAGCCGCTCGAGATGGCGCAGCGCGGCGAGTTGCGCGGAGTCCGCGGCGAAGCCGCGCTTGGAGAGTTCCTGGGCGTACAGGGCGCCGAGGGGATCTTTGGCAGCGGTCACAGCAGTTGGTAGTTGGGACCCGAGCCGCCCTCGGGCGTCACCCACTCGATGATCTGGTACGGGTCCTTGATGTCACAGGCCTTGCAGTGCACGCAGTTGGCCGCGTTGATCTGCAGCTTCTTGCCCGCCGGCGCCGTCGTCGACCATCTCGTACACCGACGCCGGGCAGAAACGCGTGCACGGGTTGCCGTACTCCGTGGCGCACGTCGTCGCGCAGATGTTCCGGTCGCGCACCTTCAGGTGCGCCGGCTGCACCTCGTCGTGCGCGGTGACCGCGAAGAACACCGAGGAGAGCCGGTCGCGCGGCGCCAGGTCGCGATTCACCCAGTGACGGTTGGGCGACTCGTACTCGGTGAGTTTCTCGAGCGGGTACGTCTCGACGTTCTTCAGTGTCCACGGCGTCTTGCCGCCGACGATGCTCTCGATGCCGGCGTTCAGCATGCCGAGCTTCAGTCCGCGCTTGAAGCCGGGCTTGATGTTGCGCACCTCGCGCAGCTCCGCGACCGCCTCGGTCTTGCGCCACACGGCGTCGAAACCGATGCTGGTGTTGTTCTCGGCGAAGTAGTCGGCCGCCGCCATCGCGCAGCGCAGCGCCTGGTGAATGCCCTTGATCTTGGGCACGTTGAGCGTGCCCGCGGAATCGCCGACCAGCACCGCGCCCGGCATTTCGAGCTTGGGCATCGACTGGAAGCCGCCCGCGGAAATGCGTGCGCGCGCCGGCCGACAGGATTTCGCCGTCCTTGAGGAAGGCGTGCATCGACGGGTGATGCTTGAACTGCTGGAAGGCTTCGAACGGGAAGAAACGCGGATCGCGGTAGTCGAGCCCGGTGACGAAGCCGACGTACGCCCGGTTGTCGTTCAGGTGATAGACGAAGCTGCCGCCGTAGGTCTTGCGATCCAGCGGCCAGCCGACGCTGTGCTGCACGAGGCCGGGCTGCACGCGCCCCGCGGGCAGCTGCCACAGCTCCTTCATGCCGAGCGCATAGACCTGCGGATCGCAGTTCGCGTCGAGCCTGTAACGCTTGATCAGCACCTTGGCGAGGCTGCCCCGGCAACCCTCGGCGATGACCGTGAGTTTCGCGCGCACCTCGGGTCCGGCGGTGTAGTTAGGACCGCGCGAGCCGTCGTGCTGCACGCCCATGTCGCCGATCTGCACGCCGGCCACGGAGCCGTCGTCGTCGAACAGCGGCATCGCGGCCGCGAAGCCCGCGAACACGTCGATGCCGAGCCCCTCGGCCTGCGTCGCCATCCACGCGACCAGCCCGCCCAGCGAAATGATGAAGTTGCCTTCGTTGTGCAGGTACGAGCGGGATCCACGGCACGCGGCTCGACCCCTTGCGGCCGAGCCAGCGGAATTCGTCGCGCGTGACCGGCGACGCGGATCGGCAGCGGCGCGTTGCGCCACTCGGGCAGCAACGCATCGAGCGGTCCCGGTTCCATGACAGCGCCCGACAACGTGTGCGCGCCGATCGTCGAGCCTTTCTCGAGGATGCACACCGACAGTTCGGGGCGCCGCTGCTTCAGGCGGATCGCGGTGGCGAGTCCCGCGGGACCGCCGCCGACCACGGCCACGTCGTACTCCATGACATCGCGCTGCGCGGGACCTTGCGTCGCCATGGGTTACTTCGGCTGCATGCGGATGGCGCCATCGAGCCGGATGGTCTCGCCGTTGAGATAGGTGACCTCGAAAATGGTCTGCACCATCGCCGCGAATTCCTCGGGGCGGCCGAGGCGCGGCGGAAACGGCACCTGCTTGCCGAGCGAGTCCTGGACTTCCTGCGGCATGGCGCCGAGCATCGGCGTGCCGAAGATGCCGGGCGCGAGCGAGACGACGCGGATGCCGAACATCGCGAGCTCGCGCGCGATCGGCAGCGTCATGCCGGCAACCGCCGCCTTGGTGGCGGAGTACGCCGCCTGGCCGATCTGGCCTTCGAAGGCGGCGACGGAGGAGGTGTGGATGATCACGCCGCGTTCGCCGTCGGCATTCGGTGTATTCGCCTGCATGATGGCCGCCGCGGCCTTGTCGCACAGGAAGGTGCCGATGAGATTGATGTGCACGACCCGGGTGAAGAAGTCGCCCGCCATCGGGCCATTCTTGCCGAGCACGCGCCCGGCGCCGATCACGCCCGCGCAGTTGACGAGCAGGTTGATGCCTCCCATCGCCGCGCGCGCGGATTCCATGGCCGCATTGACTTCGGTTTCCGAGGTGACGTCGCACTTGGCGAAGGTTGCCTGGCCACCGATGGCCCTGGCCGCCTCGACCCCGGGGCCTTCCTGAACATCCAACAACGCGACGCGCCCGCCCGCGCCCACGATGTGGCGCGCGACCGCGTTGCCGAGACCCGAGGCGCCGCCGGTCACGACCGCGCGCGCATCAGAAATTTTCATGTGTGGTTTCCCTGCAAGGACTCCGGGGCGCGCACAGCATAGCGAACGGCGCGTGCTACGGCACTTCCACGGCGATGGCCGTGGCCTCGCCGCCGCCGATGCACAGCGAAGCGACACCGCGGCCGCCGCCGCGCGCCCGCAGGGCATGCACGAGCGTCGCGATGATGCGCGCGCCCGTGGCGCCGATCGGGTGTCCGAGCGCGCATGCGCCGCCGTTCACGTTGGTGCGCGCGTGGTCGAATCCCACGTCACGCATGGCCGCCATGGTCACGGCCGCGAAAGCCTCGTTGACTTCGTAGAGCTTGACGTCGGCCGGCTTCCAGCCGAGCTGCGTCAGCAGCTTCTGGATCGCGCCCGCGGGGGCGGTCGTGAACCATTCCGGCTCGCGCGCGAAACTGGTGTAACCGACGATTTTCGCGAGCGGCTGGATGCCCCGGCGCCCCGCTTCGGCCGACGACATGAGAACCGCCGCGGCCGCGCCGTCGGAGATGGAAGAAGAGGAGGCCGCCGTGACCGTGCCGTCCTTGCGGAAGGCGGGCTTGAGCGTCGGAATCTTCGCGAGATCGACGGTGAATGGCGTTTCGTCCTTGTCGAGGACGGTCTCGCCCTTGCGGGTCTTCACGGTCACCGGAACGATTTCCGCCTTGAAGGCGCCGCCGTTGACCGCCTGCAGCGCGCGCTGCGTGGATTCCGTCGCGAACGCGTCCTGGTCCGCGCGCGAGAAACCGTACTTCTGCGCCGTGGCCTCCGCGAACGCGCCCATCATCTGGCCATCGAACGGGCTCTGCAGGCCGTCGAAGAACATGTGGTCGAGCACCTCGCCGTGACCCATGCGCATGCCGCCGCGCGCCTTCGGCAGTAGATAGGGTGCGTTGGTCATGGATTCGAGGCCGCCGGCCACCGCGAGCGCCACGTCACCGGCGCGAATCTGGTCGGCCGCCATCATGATGGCCTTCATGCCCGAGCCGCACATCTTGTTGATGGTGGTGGTCGGGATGTTGTCGGGAATTCCCGCGCCGAGCGCCGCCTGGCGCGCGGGCGCCTGGCCCAGGCCCGCGGGCAACACGCAACCCATGATCACTTCCTGCACGTCCGCGGCCGGAACCTGCGCGGCGGCGAGCACGCCCCGGATGGCGGCCGCGCCGAGCTGCGGCGCGGTGACGGGCGCCAGCACACCCTGGAAGGCACCGATGGGCGTGCGGGAGGCGGCGGCGATGACGACTTGTAGCTTGTCCATTCTCCTCAACTCTCCAGTCAGTCGCGGCCGCGGAGGCCGCGATTGAACACGTCTATGAATCGATCGGCGATCTCGTGCGGCTTCAGGGTCGCGTCCTCGCGGTACCAGTGGCCCATCCAGTTGAGCGCGCCGGCCAGGGCGAACGCGGTCATCTTCGGATCGCATTGGCGGATCGAGCCGTCCGCGACACCCGACTCGATCAACGCGCGCATGCGCTTGTCGATGCCGGCCTTCAGTAGTTTGATGCGGCGGCTCATGGCCGTGCCCAGGTGCTGGTCCTCGGCGCGCAGCATGCACCAGCCGAAGTCGCCCACGATGGCGGCGGCGTAACCGCGGATGAACACGAACAGCCGCTCGCGCGCGGGACCGGCCGAGCGCTCGCATTCGTCCAGGTTCGCGAGCAGCTGGTCGAGTCCGGCCCGGAAGCACTCGAACAGGATGGCTTCCTTGTTCGGCACATATAAATAGAGTGTGGGTTTCGTGACCTTGAGGCTGGCCGCGAGATCGTCGAGCGAGGTGTTGTGGTAGCCGCGTTCGCGGAACGCCCGCGCCGCAGCAAGGATCACCGCCTCGCGCTTCAGCGCGCGGGACGCGCCTTGCCGCCGCCGGGCCTCCCACGGGGAGGCGGGGGCGGGACTCGCGCGACGGATCGGTCGTTTGGCTTCCCTGGCGGGCATGTCGGGGCGCTCGCAATGCGACTCGTGCTACTCTTCGGTAACGTATCTTACCAGCTAGTAACATGACGCCGAAAGCACCATGAAATTGATGAACCAGGGCGGCCCCTGCGTTTCGTATCCGCCGCCTCGCTGTTCGACGGGCACGATGCCGCCATCAACATGATCCGGCGCCTGCTGCAGTCGGGCGGCGCCGAGGTCGTGCATCTCGGCCACAACCGCAGCGTGGCCGACATCGTGCGCGCCGCCATCGCCGAGGACGCGGACGCCATCGCCGTCAGCAGCTACCAGGGCGGACACAACGAATACTTCCGCTACATGATCGACATGCTGCGCGAGCTCGATGCGTCGCACATCAAGGTCGTGGTCGGTGGCGGCGGCACGATTTCGCCGGATGAAATCGCGGCGCTGGAGGCCTACGGGGTCGCGAAGATCTACACGCCGGAAGACGGCCGCCGGCTGGGCCTCACCGGCATGATCGACGACGTATTCATGCGCGTCGCCGATCCGCTGCGTCCGCCGCTCGACGAGAAGCTGCTGGGCACACCGCACCATCGCACCGTGGCGCGCGCGATAACGCTGCTCGAACAGGGGTCCGCACCGCCGCAGTTGAGCAACCGATTGCTGGCCGCACCCGGCCCCAGCCACGGGCACATCGGTCACACGCCGGTCATCGGGCTGACCGGCACCGGTGGCGCGGGCAAGAGCTCGCTGACCGACGAGTTGCTGCTGCGCCTGATTCGCCAGTTTCCGGCGCTGCAGATTGCCGTGGTCGCGATCGATCCCACGCGGCGCCGCTCGGGCGGAGCCTTGCTCGGCGACCGCATCCGCATGAATTCGCTGGCGGCGCCCAACATCTTCATGCGCTCGCTGGCCACGCGCGGCCAGAATCTCGCGACCAGCGCCGTGCTCACCGACGTCATCGGGCTCTACCGCGCGTCGGGATTCGATCTCATCCTGGTCGAGACCGCGGGCATCGGGCAGAGCAACACCGAAGTCGTCGACGTCGCGGATCTCTCGCTGTACGTGATGACCGCCGAATACGGCGCGGCGAGCCAGCTCGAGAAGATCGACATGCTCGATTTCGCCGACATGATCGTGCTCAACAAGTTCGAGAAGCGCGGCGCCGAGGATGCGCTGCGCGACGTGCGCAAGCAGTGGCGCCGCAATCACCCCGAGCAGATGAAGCTCGACGATTCAGCGTTGCCGGTGTTTCCGACCATCGCGAGCCGCTTCAACGATCCCGGCGTCAACCGCCTGTTCCTGGCGATGTGTGCCCGGATCGAGTCGCTGACCGGCTCGAAGGGGCGCTTCTCCGTCACGCAGGGACCGCTCGCGAATGCGCCGACGGAATTCCGCACGCGCGATCCGCTCGTTCCCTCGGCGCGCGTGCGTTATCTCGCCGAGATCGCGGCGCGTGGCCGTGAAACACGCGAGCGCAACGCCGCGCGCGTGGCCGCCGCGCATCGCGCCGAAAGCCTGCGCATCTCGCTGGAGACCCTCGGAGATCGCGAGCTGCCGGCGCCGTTCACCGCGGCCAGTGGCGCTGGCGACGCCGCCTGCGCGCCGGTGCGGGCGGCCTACAACCGCGCACTCGAAGAAGTCGGGGCGGAATCTTTGTCGGCGCTCGCGGCGTGGCCCGGGCGCGAGCGCGCGGTGTCCGCGCCCGAGTACTCCTACCAGGTGCGCGGTCGCGAAGTGCGCGGCGCGAACTACACCGAATCGCTGAGCCACAGCCAGGTGCCCAAGATCGTGGCGCCGAAGGTGAATGGCTGGGGTGAGACGCTCAGGTTCCTGCAGGCCGAAAATCTTCCGGGCACCTATCCCTACACCGGCGGCGTGTATCCGTATCGCCGCGAAGAGGAAGATCCGACGCGCATGTTCGCCGGCGAGGGCGCGCCCGAGCGCACGAACCGCCGCTTCCACTACCTGGCCGCGGGACACGAGGCGACGCGCCTGTCCACGGCGTTCGACTCGACGACGTTGTACGGCGAGGATCCGGACCTGCGTCCCGACATCTTCGGGCGCACCGGCAACTCCGGCGTTTCCATCGCCACGCTCGACGACATGAAGAAGCTGTACTCGGGCTTCGACCTCTGCAAGCCGTCGACCTCGGTGTCGATGACCATCAACGGCCCCGCGCCGATGATTCTCGCGATGTACATGAACACCGCGATCGACCAGCGCATCGAGGCGTTCCTGCGTGCGCAGGATCGCTGGGCGCAGGTGGAGGCCGTGATGCGCGACGATGCGCGTCCGCGCTACGTCGGCGGACTTCCCGAGGGCCACGATGGCGGCGGACTCGGCCTGCTGGGCCTGAGCGGCCGCGCGCTGGTGACGCTCGGCATCCTCACTTCGCAGGAGTACGACGCGCTGCGCGCCGAGGCGCTGACGCGCGTGCGCGGCACGGTGCAGGCGGACATCCTCAAGGAAGACCAGGCGCAGAACACCTGCATATTCTCCACGGAGTTCGCACTGCGCATGATGGGCGACGTGCAGCAGTTCTTCAGCGCCAACAACGTGCGGAACTTCTACTCTGTTTCGATCTCGGGTTATCACATCGCCGAGGCCGGCGCGAACCCCATCACCCAGCTGGCGTTCACGCTCGCGAATGGTTTCACCATCGTCGAGTACTACCTGGCGCGCGGCATGAAGATCGACGATTTCGCGCCCAATCTATCGTTCTTCTTCTCGAACGGCATGGATGCCGAATATGCCGTCATCGGCCGCGTGGCGCGCCGTATCTGGGCGCGCGCGATGAAGGACGTCTACGACGCGGGCCCGCGCAGCCAGATGCTGAAGTATCACATCCAGACCTCGGGTCGCAGCCTGCATGCGCGCGAAATCCAGTTCAACGACATCCGCACGACGCTGCAGGCGATGTACGCGCTCTTCGACAACTGCAACTCGCTGCACACCAACGCCTACGACGAGGCCCTGACCACGCCCACCGAGGAGAGCGTGCGGCGCGCCGTCGCGATCCAGCTCATCATCAATCGCGAGCTGGGACTCAACAAGATCCAGAATCCGTGGGCCGGTTCGTACGCCATCGAGGCGCTCACCGATCTCGTCGAGGAGGCCGTCTACAAGGAGTTCGATTCCATCGCCGAACGCGGCGGCGTACTCGGCGCCATGGAGACGATGTACCAGCGCGGCAAGATCCAGGAAGAGAGCCTGCACTACGAGACGCGCAAGCACGACGGCACGCTGCCGATCGTGGGCGTGAACACCTTCCTGAACCCGGGCGAGAACCAGAGCGCGGCCGCGCCGCTGTTTCGTGCCTCGGACGCGGAGCAGCGCGCGCAGGTCGAAGCGGTCAGGTTATTCCAGGCGCGTCACGCAGCGGAGGCGCCGGCCGCGCTCGCGCGCCTGCAGAAGGTCGCGGCCGAAGGTGGCAACGTGTTCGAAGAGCTGCTCGAGACCGTGCAGGTGTGCTCGCTCGGCCAGATCACGCATGCGCTGTACGAAGTGGGCGGGCAGTACCGGCGCCACATGTAGCGGCGCAACTAGTCGCGGCCAAAGCGCTCGATCTCGTCCAACGCCGACCTTGGCGCGCTTCACGCTCTGGTTCGTCAACAAACGTTCCATCCACGCGCCGAGCCTGCCGCCCGGACGCCGGGCGATGCGATCGAACACCACGGAGAGCAGCGCGCCGCCGACACCGGCGGCGACATTGACGAGCACCACTCCCGGCGCACGCGCCCACAGGTCGACACCCGCGATTGCCATGGCGCCCGCCACCAGCAACGCGGGCCACAACAGCCAGGCGCCCAGCCAGGCCCAGCGAAACGAGCGCGCCTCCCAGGCCTGCAGCAACGCGAGGTAGCGCTGGATGGTGAGCACCGGCTGCGCGAAATTGATTCGCGTGACCAGGAGCAGCTGAACCGCGCCCATGATTACCAGGCCGACGCTTGCGGCATGTAATGCCATGCCCGCGACCAGCGAGCTCGGCATGTCGAGGTGCGCGAGCCAGAAGCGCGCGAACACGTTGGTCAGCCAGCCGCCCACCGCGACGTTGAACGAGGCGCCCACCAGTACCGGCAGCAGGCGCCACCGCGCCTTGCGCCGCTGCACGTCGGTGATCAGCGCGAGATTGAGCGCCGTGAGCCGGCTCACGCGCGCCGTCGAGGTTTTCCCAGGAGGCCTTCAGCTCATCGAGTTCCATGATGCTTCTCCGCGTAGGCTGCGCAACCGCTCCTTGAGGCGGTTGACCTTGGTAGTTAGATTCGTGGGGCTGGTTCCGAGGATCTCGGACATTTCGGCGTACGGGCGTTCTTCGAGATACAGCAGCAGGACGGCGCGATCGAGCGGGTCCTGTGAAGTCGATGAAGCCGCGCAGGATGCGCCGGCCCGAGTCGTCGTCGGTCACGATCTCCTCGGCCGAGGGGCTCGTGCACTTGCGCGTCGTACGCGACGGAGCGCTCGTAGACGCGGCGCCTCGCCGCGCAGCCAGGAGATCGCGACATTGAGCGCGATGCGGTACATCCACGTGGAGAAGGGCCGCGCGCGATCGTAGGCCGGAAACGCACGCCATAACTGCGCGGCGATCTCCTGCGCCAGGTCTTCGACGTCCGCGGCTCCGCGTGCGTAGGTATTGGCGACCTTGAAGACGAGTCGCCGGTGGCTTTCGAGCAGCGCCGCGAACTCAGCTCCGGCGCTCGGCGTTCATGTACGTGGACTGTTGCATGTTTCTGCCAGCATGATTCGCGGCAGGACAACCGGATGTCACAGCCGGGATTGCTAGGCAGCCAGGTCCGGTTCGCCGAGCTCCTGCAGGATCGCCTGGCGCGACTGGTCGCGCAGCCGCAGGGCAGGGTCTTCACCCGTGTCCGGCGCCGCAGCGGCGCGATCGGCGGGCCATAACGCACTTCGAGCGGTCCTGGCCGCGGCAGGATGCGCGTGGCCGGCATGTTCCGGCGGGTGCCGAGTATCACGGCCGGGACCACGGGACAGGCGGCCCGTGCCGCGATCGCGAAAGCCCCGGTATGAAATTTCCCGAGTCCCACTTCGCTCGTGAAGGTGCCTTCCGGAAAGAACACCAGCGAATGGCCGCTGGCGGCGGTGCGCAGGACGCGCCGCGCATCAGTGCCGCCCTTGTGGCGATTGAATCGATCGACGAACTCGGAGCCGATGCGTCTCAGCAGGAGACCGGCGACGGGCACGTCGTTCATTTCGCGCTTGATGACGAAGCCGAAGCGCGGGGGCAGGGCCGCGGCCATGACGACCCCGTCGAGGTAGCTGGCGTGGTTGGCCACCACGACGCTTTGGCCCGGGGGCAGGTTCTCGACGCCACGAAGCTTCAGCGGCATGCCCGCCAGGAGCAGGAACGTCCGTGCTGCGACGCGGGCGGTGCCGCGGCGCATGCCCAATGTAGGCATGAGGAGGACACCCAGCAGGGCGGTCAGGGAGACGACCAGGAACAGCGTGACGGCGTACACCCCGTAGACGAGCCGCAGGGGAACGGAAATCACCGCCGGCCAGGGCGCGCGCGGGGTCGGGCTCGAAGTCATGAACGGCTTTTTCGCGGGTCGGCGCCCGGTTTCATGTGAACTGGTTCTCTTTATGTTAATGGTTTTGCCGGGGTGTGAAGGTGATCACGCCTGAGCGACCACCCCCATCCCCATACTGCCGTGAAGCGTCAATCCGCATACGTATTAAGGCAATCACGTCTTGGTCAAACAAGCTACAGCGCAGAACGAAGCGCATGCCGCCGACTCCGCCGATTCGACCGTATCGAAGTTCCTCGATGCGGTCTGGATGGAGCGCGGTCTCTCGGCCAATACGCTCGCCGCTTACCGCGCGGACCTGACGGCGCTCGCGCGCTGGCTGGCCGAACGCGGCACGCCGATCATCAAGACGACGCGTGCGGACCTGCTGGGCTTCATCGCCTTCCGCGTCGAAGCCGGCGCACGGCCGCGCTCCACGGCGCGCCAACTCTCCTCGTTCCGCCGCTTCTTCCGCTACTTCATGCGCGAAGGGGTCATCAAGGACGATCCGACGGCGCAGATCGCGATGCCGAAGATCGGCCGCTCGCTGCCGAAGTCGCTCACGGAAGAAGAAGTCGAGTCACTGCTCAACGCTCCGGCGATTGCCGACCCGCTGGGTCATCGCGATCGCACGATGCTCGAGGTGTTGTACGCCACGGGCCTGCGCGTCTCGGAGCTGGTGAACCTCAAGTACAACCAGATCAACACGAACCAGGGCGTCATCCGCATCCTGGGCAAGGGCAATCGCGAGCGGCTGATTCCGCTGGGCGAAGAAGCCGTGCGCTGGCTGACGGACTTCGTGCGCGCGCCGCGCAGCGAAATCCTGCTGGACCGCACCACCGATTACCTGTTCCCGACCCGCCGCGGCGACCGCATGACGCGCCAGGCCTTCTGGCACATCATCAAGCGCTATGCCCGCAAGGCAGTCATCGACAAGGAACTGTCGCCGCACACGCTGCGTCACGCGTTTGCCACGCACCTGCTGAATCACGGCGCCGACCTGCGCGTCGTGCAGATGCTGCTGGGTCATTCGGACCTGTCGACCACGCAGATCTACACGCACGTGGCGCGTGAGCGCATGAAAGAGATGCACGGCACGCACCACCCGCGCGGCTGACCCGGCGCGCGGGCGTTCAGCCCGTGTCCGCAATCTCTCCACCGGCCTTCCCTGATAGACTGCGGCACGTTGCCGGGCGGCGAACTTAAGCCTTCTCGGCCGGTCGAATCCGCTATCCCGTTCAGCGAGTTCCGCGCGCCATGTCCAGATATTCCGCCCGCCTGGTTTTTGCCGCCGCCGCCGTGTTCCTGAGCGGCGCCGCGCTCGCGCAAACCGGAGTCGCCGCGAATCCGGTCACCCCGGCCAATGCCGGCGCTCCCGCCAAGCCCGATCCGCGCGCTGCGATCGCCAAGAAGCTCGAAGGACTGCAGATCGAGGACGTGCGCATCTCGCCCGTCTCGGGCGTCTACGAGATCACGCGCGATTCGAATATTTCCTACGTCTCGAGTGATGGCCGTTACGCCATCGTCGGCGACATGATCGATCTCGACTCCGACGCCAATCTTTCCGAGAACCGCCGCCGCGGCATCCGCCAGCGCATTCTCGAGACCGTGCCCGAATCCGAGATGCTGGTGTTCTCGCCGAAGGATCCGAAGTACACCATCACGGTGTTCACCGACATCGATTGCGGCTACTGCCGCAAGCTGCATTCGCAGATCGCCGAATACAACCGTCTCGGCATCCGCGTGCGCTACCTGTTCTTCCCGCGCTCCGGGCCGGACACCGAGTCCTGGCACAAGGCCGAGGCGGTGTTGTGTGCGTCGAATCGCAACGATGCGCTCACGAAGGCCAAGAAAGGCGAGGACGTTCCCGCCAGGCAATGCGGCGCCGACCGCATCATCGCGCGCGATTTCGAGCTCGGGCAGAAGCTCGGGGTCGATGGCACGCCGTCCATCTTCCTCTCGACCGGTGAAATGCTTCCCGGTTACGCGCCGCCCAGCAAGCTGGTGCAGTACCTCAAGGCCGGAAAGATAGCTCTTACGCGCTTGCGCGCGCATTCCATCAGGTCTCGAGCAGCTTCCGCTTCTCGGCTACGCCCTCGAACTGCTTGGCATCGGGTGGCGCGGGCTTCTTCTCGGTGATCACCGGCCATTTCTTGGCCAGGTCCGCGTTGAGCTTCTTGAATTCTTCCTGACCCGCCGGGACCTCGTCCTCGGAGAAGATCGCTTCGACCGGGCACTCCGGCTCGCACAACGTGCAATCGATGCACTCCTCGGGATCGATCACGAGGAAGTTAGGACCTTCGTGGAAACAGTCGACCGGGCACACCTCCACGCAGTCGGTGTACTTGCACTTGATGCACGATTCCGTGACGACGAACGCCATCCTCGATCCTCGAATCAACCGCGGTCAGGCGGGTTTTTTGGGGGCGCTATTCTGCCCGATTAGCCGAAGCGGCGCTGCATTTCGGCCACGTGGTGCCGCTCGACGCCCGCCTTGCGGTCCTCGACGAAGCTGCGCAGCGCGTACTCGGTGCTCGGAAACGCGAGATCGCTCCACGGGATGTCGCGTTTCATCCACCAGGCGCACCTCCAGGCTCTCGTGAGTGACGCCGAAATCAGGCGTGCGCATGCGCGAGCGGAAGAACACGTGCACCTGGCGCGCGTGCGTGACGTTCGCCACCAGCAGCAGGCTGCCGATCTCGACGTCGATGAGCGCTTCTTCCCGGGCCTCGCGCGCCGCGCCGGCCTCGAGCGTCTCGTCGTTTTCCATGAATCCCGCGGGGATCGTCCAGAATCCCAGCCGGGGCTCGATGCCCCGCTTGCAGATCAGGATGCGGCCCTCGTATTCGGGCACGGAGCCGACGACGACCTTCGGGTTCTGGTAGTGGATCGTGCCGCAGTTGTCGCAGACGTGGCGCGGCAGGAAGTCGCCCTCTGGAACTTTGAGGACGACCGGGGTGCCACAGTTGCTGCAGAAATTCATCGTGAAATGGGTGGTGCCGGGAGAGGGAATCGAACCCACACGCCTTTTTAGGGCAACGGATTTTGAGTCCGCCGCGTCTACCAGTTCCGCCATCCCGGCGCGGGGCGGGGAGTATAGGGGCGCAAAACCCGGTTTTGCGACCTTTCGACCGGGCAGGCATCTAAACCTTCGAGAAATGCACAGACTCGCCGAAATCGAAGTTTCCGCCGATGAGCTCGGCGCCGCGCGCGCCGGCGACGTGGCCGCGCGGCGCGTGCTGTTCGACCGCGTGGCGCCCGGCACGCTGGCCATCATCCGCCGCCTGGTCAGGCACCAGGCGCTGGCCGAGGACCTGCTGCAGGACACGCTGATCGCGATGTTCGAGCACCTGGGCGACTTTCGCGGCGAAGCGCCGTTCGGCGTCTGGGTGCGCAGCATCGCGGTCAGCCGCTGCCTCATGGCGTTCCGGTCGCCCTGGCATCGCGCGCGGGTGGCGCTCGACGCGCTGGATCGGAGTCGAGCGCGGCCAATTCTTTTCAGATGATCGCGGTCGAATCGGACAGCCGCAGCTCGGATCTCATCGATCTCGATCGCGCGCTCGCACGGCTGTCGCCGGTCACGCGCACCGTCGTCTGGCTGTACGACGTCGAAGGCTGGTCGCACGAGGAGATCGCCAGATCGTTCGAGCGCACCGTGAGTTTCTCGAAGTCGCAGCTCGCGCGCGGACACGCGCGACTGCGGGACGAATCTGAGCGCGCCGGCTGTCCGCGCCGTGCGCATCGCTCGGGAGTGAGCTCGATGGACACTGACATGACGATTGATTCCGGGATCGGCGCCCGACTGCGCCGGCTGGATACGTACACGGCCGAACCGGCCGCGCCCTTCGGATACGACACGTTGATGGACCGCCATGCCGGACGCCAGGCGCGCACGCGCCGGCGCCGCAACTTCGCGCGCGGCGCGGCGGGCGCGCTCGTGCTCGCGCTGGTGGGCGCGAGCGTCTGGCGCCTGGATCAGGAGGGCGTGGCGCCGGTGACGACGTTTCGTCCGACGCCGACCGTGAGCGCCGCTCCGCAGCCGCGCATCGTGCGCGCCGACACCTATCTCGCGGTGGCCGCGCTCGAGGATCACATCGCGTCGCGTCGACGACGCGCTCAACGTGGCGCGGATGTATTCGCCGCAGCGGCGCCGAGGTCGCGCGACTGGAGCGCGCGCCGCAACGACCTGCTCGATTCCTATGCCCGCGTGCGCTACGCCGAAATGGTCAGCGCCAACTTCTGAGGATTGCCGGAGTAAAGCCATGAAACAGCCCCTGATCGTGCGACTAGTCGGTGTTTGTTTGTTGACCGCTGAGCGCGCTGGCGACCGCGCAGGCGCCGCCCGAAGTCGTCGCAGGCGGAAACGCGCGACGCCACCGAGGCGCAACGCGATGCCGAACGCGCGAAGCGCGACGCGGAGGACGCGAAGATGCGCGCCGAAGCTCGACAAGGCGCGCGCGCGAGCTCGACAAGGCAGCGCGCGAAGGTCGCCGAGCTTTCCATGCAAGCTGAGCGGCGCGACACGACGTCGTGTTCCGCACGGGCGGGCCGCATCGCGCGGTGCTCGGCGTGCAGATCGATACCGAGGGCGGCAAGGAGGGTGCGCGCGTGCTGCAGCGTGAGCCCGGGCGGTCCGGCCGAAGAGGCGGGACTGGTGCGCGGCGACGTCATCGTCGCGCTCGATGGCAAGCCGATCTCCGGCGATCAACGCCGGACGCGTACTGGTCGACCAGATGCGCGACGTGAAGCCGGAACAGAAAGTGAAGGTGCGCGTGCTGCGCGCCGGCAAGAACAAGGACTTCGTCGTGGTGGCGCGGCCGATGATGGGCTGCGGTCCGGGAACCGCATGTTCAACGTCGAGCTGCCCGAGATGGGCGCGTTTGCGATGGGCGGCACCGGTGCGGCGGTGAGTTCCCGATCGTCCGGCACTTCCGGCGGGCCTTCCACAACGAGTTCGACGGACTCGAGCTCGCGAGCATCACGCCGAAACTCGGCGCGTATTTCGGCGCGACCGACGGCGTGCTCGTGGTCTCCGCGCCCGGAGAACGGCGCGCTCAAGCTCGAAGACGGCGACGTGATCCAGTCCATCGACGGCCGCAAGCCGGACGACGGCGCGCACGCGCTGCGCATCCTGCGTTCCTACAAGTCCGGCGAGAAGCTCAATCTCTCGGTGCTGCGCCAGCGCAAATCCGTCGACGCTCGCGATCACGATGCCGGAGCGTCCGGATCCGGAAGAGGACATGCCATTCGCGATGCCCGCGCCGATGCCGGCTTTGCCGCCCACGCCGCCGTGGCGCCGGTGCCGGCCGCGCCCCCGAGCGGCGGTGCCTCCACCCTCGAATGATCGCTTCGGACTGATCGGTCCGGCCATGGCGGTAAACTCGCCGCCGTGCGCCGGACCGACTTCAACTACGACCTGCCCGAAGAACTCATCGCCCAGGCACCGCTCGCCGAACGCTCGGCGAGCCGGCTGCTGACGCTCGACGGCGCGACCGGCGCGCTGCGCGGACCGGCTGTTCCGCGAGCTGCCCGAATTCATCGAACGCGACGACCTGCTGGTCTTCAACGACACGCGCGTGATCCCCGCGCGCCTGTTCGCGGTCAAGGAATCCGGCGGCAAGGTCGAGTTGCTGCTCGAACGGCCGACTCGGCGGCGCGTCGGCGCTCGTGCATGCGCGCGCCAGCAAGCCATTGCGGCCCGCGATGCTGCTGCAGAGTCGCGGCGGCACGATCCGCATCCTCGAGAAGCGCGGCGACCTGTGGGTGCGTCGAACTGCCGGAGCCGGCGCTGGCGTTCTTCGAGCGTTACGGGCAGATGCCGCTGCCGCCGTATATCCGCCGCGAGCCCGATGCCGCCGACACGCAGCGTTACCAGAGCGTATTCGCGCGCCGGCGACGGCGCCGTGGCCGCGCCCACCGCGAGCCTGCACTTCGATGCGCCGCTGCTCGACCGAGCTCGAGGCGCGCGGCGCGCGGCGCGCCTTCGTCACGCTGCACGTGGGTGCGGGCACTTTCCAGCCGGTGCGCACGGATGCGGTCGGCGCGCACGTGATGCACGCCGAGTTCGTCGAGGTGACCGCCGCGACCTGCGAGGCCATCGCGGCCACGCGCGCGCGCGGCGGACGCATCGTCGCCGTCGGCACGACGGTGGTGCGCGCGCTCGAGAGCGCCGCGGGCGGCGGCACCCTGGCGCCGTTCGTCGGCGACTCGTCGCTGTTCATCGTGCCCGGATTCCGCTTTCGCATCGTCGACGCCATGGTCACGAACTTCCATCTGCCCGAATCCACGCTGCTCATGCTCGTGAGCGCGTTCGCGGGCCGCGAGGCGGTGCTCGCCGCCTACGCGCACGCCGTGGCGGCGCGTTACCGCTTCTTCAGTTATGGTGACGCGATGTTCATCACGCCGGCGGCGCAAGCACTCTCCAGGCAACCGCGCGCATGACAGCGAACTTCACCTTGTTAGGTACTCTTCCGGGCGGGCGCGGCGCGGCGCGGACGGCTCGAGCTCGCGCACGGCGTGGTCGAAACGCCGGCATTCATGCCGGTCGGCACCTACGGCACGGTCAAGGCGATGACGCCCGAGGAGCTCGAGGGTCTCGGCGCGCGACATCGTGCTCGGCAACACCTTCCACCTGATGCTGCGCCCGGGCAACGAGGTGATGCGCGCGCATGGCGGACTGCATGGCTTCATGCACTGGAAGAAGCCCGATCCTCACCGATTCGGGCGGCTTCCAGGTGTTCAGCCTCGAATCGCTGCGCAAGATCACGGAGGAGGGCGTGCAGTTCCGCTCGCCGATCGACGGCAGCGCGGTGCGGCTCACGCCCGAGGATTCCATGGACACCCAGCTCGCGCTGGGCTCGGACATCGCGATGGCGCTCGACGATTGCACGCCGTATCCGGCCACCGAACAACAGGCGCGCGATTCGATGGAGCGCTCGATGCGATGGGCCGCGCGCAGCCACGCGCACTACTACCGCGAATCCGAACCGCCGGGCGAGTTGTTTGCCATCGTGCAGGGCGGAATGCACCTGAACCTGCGGCTCGCGTCGCTCGAGAGCCTGTCAGAAGCTGCCGTGGAAAGGTTTCGCGGTCGGCGGCCTCGCCGTGGGCGAGCCCGAGGAAGACCGGCTGCGCGTGCTCGAGGGCCTCGTGCCGCACATGCCGGCGGACCGGCCGCGCTACCTCATGGGTGTCGGGCGCCCGCAGCGACATCGTCGCCGCCGTCCTGCGCGGCATCGACATGTTCGATTGCGTGATGCCCACGCGGCATGCGCGCAATGGCCACCTGTTCACCTCACGGGGAGTCGTGAACATCCGCAACGCGGCCCACCAGTCGGATACCGGCCCGCTCGATCCCGCCTGCGCCTGCTACACCTGCCGCAATTTTTCCCGTGCCTACCTGCGCCACCTCGACAAATGCAACGAAATCCTCGGTGCGCGGCTCAACACCATCCACAACCTGCACTACTACCTCGAGCTCATGCGGCGCATCCGCGCGGGTGTCGAAACCGGCTCGCTGGCGGATGTGGTTAGCGACTACTGCGAGAACGAAACAGAGCCCGAACAAGTCTCTGTGGCATAAATTCCGGATTAGGCCAAAATACGCGCCCGCGCCACGACCCCGAGGGCGCCGTATCCATGACTTTGCAAGAGATAACACCATGAATTCATTGATCCCCGACGCCATGGCGCAGGCCGCTGGCGGGGCCGCTGCCGGCGGCGGATTGACCCCGTTCATCATGATGGCGGTATTCGTCGTCATCTTTTATTTCCTGCTCATCCGCCCCCAGCAGAAGAAGCAGAAAGAACACCAGGCGATGCTGAGCAAGATCGGCGAGGGCGACGAAGTCGTCACCGCGGGCGGCATCCTCGGCCGCGTGATCGAGGTCGGCGATCAATTCCTCACGCTTGAAATCGCCGAAGGCGTGCGCATCAAGGTCCAGCGCTTTCAGGTCACTTCGCTGGTGCCGAAAGGCACGCTCAAGGGAGCCTGAGGTCGGTACATGCTCGAGTACGCGCGCTGGAAATACATCCTGGTCGCAGGAGTCCTGGCGGTGGCGCTGTTGTTTGCGCTGCCGAACGTCTTTGGTGACGACTACGCGATTCAGCTCGCGCGCAAGGACAAGGAGCCGATAACGCACCGAGCAGCTCGCGTCCATCGAGCAGGCTCTGAAGAAGGACGGCCTCGTCTACAAGAGCCTCGCGCTCGAGAAGCGGCAACGGCGATCGCTGCGTTTCGCCGACGAGCTCGGATCAGCTCAGGGCGCGCGACGTCGTCAAGGACGAAAAGATCGGTCTCGCCAAGACCTATCTCAACGCGATGTCGTACGCGTCGCGTGCGCCGGCCTGGATGGAGCGCGGTCGGCCTCAAGCCGATGCCGCTGGGCCTCGACCTGCGCGGCGGCCTCTATCTTCTCTACCAGGTGAACGTCGACGGCGCGGTCGAGCAGCTCCTCAACACCTACACGCAGGACTTCCAGCGCGCGTTCAAGGCCGACGGCATCGCGTACATCGATGTAACGCCGATCAAGGTGGATGCGGACGTGCCGGATGGCCTGCGCGTGCTGCTGCCCGCGGGCGCCGATCTCGGCAAGGTGCGTGAATCGATCAAGAAGAATCACCCGGACCTGCAGTGCCGCGACGCCAGCGTCGTCGATGGCGCCGCGGTCGAATGCGTGCTGACCGCGCAGCAGGTGCGCGAGCGGCGCGACTTCGCGATCACCTCGAACATCACCACGCTGCGCAACCGCGTGAACGAGCTCGGCGTGTCCGAGCCCATCGTGCAGCGCCAGGGCCTCGATCGCATCGTCGTGCAGCTTCCCGGCGTGCAGAACTCCGCCGAAGTGAAGGACGTGCTCGGCAAGGTCGCGACGCTCGAATACCGGCTGGTCGATCCGCGGCCGATCCCGCCCTCCGGGCCGCGCGCCCATCGGCGCGAAGATCTTCATGCACAAGGACGGCTACCCGGTGATGCTCAGGCGGGACATCATCGTCACGGGCAACCAGCTCACCAACGCAACCGCGAGCGCCGGGCAGAGCGGGCCGGAGGTGCAGGTCACGCTCGACGGCGCCGGCGGCGACGAGATGCTGCGCACCACCCGGGCGAACCTCGGCAAGCCGATGGCCGTGGTCTTCATCGAGGAGCGCAGCGAAGTCGTCACGTCGAATGGTGAGCCCGTCATCGCCAACGGCAAGCCGGTGACGCGCATCATCAAGGACGAAAAGGTCATCAGCATCGCGACCATCCAGGGCGTGTTCGGCCCGCGCTTCCAGACCACGGGCCTTTCGATGAACGAGGCGACCGAGCTCGGCAAGTTGTTGCGCGGCGGCGCGCTGGCGGCGCCGATCTCGATCGCCAATGAAAAGGTCATCACGGCGACGCTGGGCCAGAAAAACATCGAGCAGGGCGTGACGGCGCTGATCATCGGCATGGCCGCGCTGTTCGCGTTCATGATCCTCTACTACCGCGTATTCGGCGTGGTCGCGAACCTCGTGCTGGTCGCGAACGTCGTCGTGCTGACGGCGCTGCTTGTCGATGCTCGGCACCGCGCTGACGTTGCCCGGCATCGCCGGCATCATCCTCACGGTCGGCATGGCGGTCGACGCGAACGTGCTGATCTACGAGCGCATCCGCGAGGAGCTGCGCAACAACGTCACGCCGCAGGCGGCCATCAAGGCCGGCTTCGAGAAGGCGTTCTCGGCCATCGCCGATTCCAACGTCACCACCGCCATCGCGGGCGTGGTGCTGTGGGTCTTCGGCACCGGCGCCATCCGCGGATTCGCGGTCGTGCTCACGCTCGGTATCGGCACATCCATGTTCACATCGCTCATGGGCTCGCGCGCGTTACTGACGCTCTTGTACGGCGGCAAACGAAAGATCGCGAAACTGTCCATCGGCGGAGCGCACTGAGGCAACACTCATGGAATTCTTCCACAAGAAAACCAACTTCCCGTTCATGGCCACACGCAAGGTGTGGTACACGCTGTCCGCGGTGCTGATGCTGGCGTCGTTCGCGTCGTTCTTCGTGCGCGGCCTGAACTTCGCCATCGACTTCACCGGCGGCATCGCGGTCGAAGCCGAATTCCCGAAGCAGGTCGAGAAGGACAACGTCGTCGACGTGCTGGTGGCCGCGGGCTTTCACGAGCCGCAGGTCACGCAGAGCGGCACGCGCGACGCGAACGTCACGCTGCAGGCCACCGGGCAGACCTCCGAGCAGCTGCGCCCCATCTTCCTGGCCGCGCTCTCGAAGATCGATCCCGGCGTGAAGATCACCTCGCTCGAGGTCGTGGGGCCGCAGGTCGGCGACGAGCTGCGCAATTCCGCGATGATCTCGATGGGCGTGACGCTGTTCCTCATCGGCCTCTACATCATCCTGCGCTTCCACACGTGGCGACTCTCGCTCGGCGCCATCCTCGCGGTGCTGCACGATCCGATCCTCGTGCTCGGCGTGTTCTCGATCACCCAGACCAAGTTCGACCTGGCGGTGGTCGCGGCCATCCTCGCCGTCATCGGTTACTCGCTGAACGACACCGTCATCGTGTTCGACCGCATCCGCGAGAACTTCGAGAAAAACCGGCGTCTCGCGCCGGACGTCACGCTGGACAACGCGATCAACCAGACGCTGTCGCGCACCATCATGACCAAGGTGACCACCAGCATCGTGGTGGTGGCGCTGCTGCTGCTCGGTGGTGAAGCCCTGCGCGGCTTCTCCGAGGCGCTGCTCATCGGTATCGCGGTCGGCACGTACTCGTCCATCTACATCTCGAGCTCGATCGCGCTGTCGTGCGGGCTGAAGGCCGAGCACGTCTTCCCGCCGGTGCACAAAGACCCGATCGACGAACTGCCGTAAGAGTGCCCTTGATCGAGCTCCTGACCGATCCCCAGGCGTGGATAGCGTTCATCACGCTGTCCGCGCTGGAGATCGTGCTCGGCATCGACAACATCATCTTCATCTCGATCCTGGTGAGCCGGCTGCCGCCGGAGCGGCGCGAGACCGCGCGCATCACCGGTCTCGCGCTCGCGATGATCACGCGCATCGCGCTGCTGTTCTCCATCGTCTGGCTGACCCGGCTCACCAAGCCGTGGTTCGGCGTGTTCGGATTCGAGTTCTCCGGCCGCGACATCATCCTGTTGCTGGGCGGCCTGTTCCTGCTGGCCAAGAGCGTCACCGAGATCCACGGCACGCTCGAGGGCGTGGAGGACGAGCGCAAGACGCGCGTGTTCGCGAGCTTCGCGGCCATCGTGATCCAGATCGCGATCATCGACATCGTGTTCTCGCTCGACTCGGTGTTCACGGCCGTCGGCCTCGCGAAGCCCGACCAGCTCCCGATCATGGTCGGCGCCATCGTCATTGCGATCGGCGTCATGATGTGGGTCTCGGGTTCGATCAGCGCCTTCATCGATCGTCACCCGACCATCAAGATCCTGGCGCTCGCGTTCCTGATCCTGGTGGGCGTGGTACTGGTCGCCGACGCCTTCCACTTCGACGTGCCGAAGGGCTACCTGTACTTCGCGATGGCGTTCTCGGTGGGCGTCGAAATGGTGAATATCCGTCTGCGGCGCCTGCTGGACCAGCGCCGGAACCGGAAAGACGAGAGCGAAGGCGGCTGAGAACACTCGCTTAACGCGAGCCTCCTCCCTACAATCCGGGCATTACAAAAATGCGGGGTGCCCGATGGGTTGGCGTACCAAGTCCATTGCTCAGGTCCAAACCGAGTTCGATCGCGGCGAGCTGAAACGCACGCTGGGTCCGATCCACCTGGTGCTGTTCGGCATCGGCTGCATCATCGGCGCCGGTATCTTCGTCCGGACGGGAACGGCCGCCGCGCAATACGCCGGCCCCGCCGTGATGTTGTCGTTCGTCCTCGCGGGCATCGTCTGCGCTTTCGCCGGACTGTGCTACGCGGAACTCGCGTCGATGCTGCCCGTATCCGGTTCGGCGTACACGTACGCGTACACCACCGTCGGTGAATTCGGCGCCTGGATCATGGGCGCGCTGCTGCTGCTCGAATATGCACTCGCCGCGTCGGTGGTCGCGGTCGGCTGGTCGGGCTACGCGGTGAGTCTCCTGCATGACATAGGACTCAATCTGCCCGCGGCGCTCACGCAGCCGTACGGCGAGCTCGTGGTCGCCACCATGGCGACCATTTCCGTGGCCGATCCGTCGGTGAGCCTGAACGGCGTCACGGCGGCGCTCGCGGATGGTTCCACGGTGCAGGTCGTCACGGAGGCCGCGGCCTCGATCAACGGCAACTTCACCGCCGCCATCGCCCAGTACGACGTCGTCAAGTCGGCGCAGAACGGTTTCGCCCTGATCAACGCGCTCGATATCCCGATCAACGCCGATACCCAGGCGACGCTCGCCGCGGCCACGAAGGTGCTCGACCCGGCTACCGGAAACCTGCGCGATCTCGCCGCCGGCACCGTGCTGAGCGTGCCCGCCGAATCCATCGTGCATCTGCCCGCGGCGACGGTGGTCTCGATCCCCGCGGCCGCGGTCGTCACCTCGATGTTCAACCTGCCGGCGGTGTTCATCGTCCTCGCGGTCACGATGTTGCTGGTGCTGGGCGTGTCCGAATCGGCCACCGTCAACAACATCATCGTCGCCATCAAGGTCACGGTGATCCTGGCGTTCATCGCCGTCGGTGCGTTCTTCGTGAACACGGACAACTGGCATCCGTTCATCCCCACGCCCACGGGCGTCGAGGATCAGTTCGGTATCGACGGCATCATCCGCGCCGCGATGATCGTGTTCTTCGCGTACATCGGCTTCGAAGCGGTTTCGACCGCCGGCCAGGAGGCCAAGAATCCGCGCAAGGACATGCCCATCGGCATCCTGGGCTCGTTGATCATCTGCACGGTCCTCTACATGGCGACCGCGGCGGTGCTCACCGGCGTCATCTCGTTCACGAAGCTCAACGTGGCGGCGCCGGTCGCGACCGCCGTCGATTCCTTCGGACCGCAATGGGGCTGGCTCGCCAAGTGCATCAAGATCGGAGCCATCGCGGGCCTGTCGTCCGTGGTGCTGGTGCTGATGTTCGGCCAGACACGCGTGTTCTACTCCATGTCCCGTGACGGATTGCTGCCGAAGGTGCTCGCCAAGGTGCATCCGAAGTACAAGACGCCGTGGATCAACACGTTGATCGTCGGTGTGCGTGGTGGCGTTCGCCGCCGCCGTCTTCGACATCAACGCGCTCGGCGACCTCACCTCGGTCGGGACGCTGTTCGCTTTCGGACTGGTGTGCTTCTCGGTGCTGTGGCTGCGCTACAAGCGGCCGGATCTGCCGCGCCCCTTCAAGGTGTGGGGATTCCCGGTGGTCCCGGCCATCGGTGTGATCATTTGCTTCTGGCTGGCGTGGGACGGCGCTACGGTCAGTGTGCGCGTGAGCTTCGGATGGTTCATCGGTGCCGCGATCCTGGTCTACTTCGCGTACAGCTACTGGAAGAGCCCGCTCAGGAACCAGAAGCCCGAACAGGAACAGAAAACGTAAGGCGGGCGCGGCGTCGGTGCCGGCGACTAACTAGCGGAGGTCGGCCGGCGCGTGCGGCGCGAGCGCCGCGACCAGCGCCAGGTACAACTTCGGCGCGCCCGCGACGATGTCACCGCCCAGCTTGTAGTTGTCGCCGGTGAGCGTGCCCACGCGTCCGCCGGCCTCGGTGATGAGCAGCGTGCCCGCGGCCGTATCCCAGGGCTTCAGGCCCATTTCCCAGAAGCCGTCGACGCGGCCCGCGGCGACGTACGCGAGATCGAGCGCGGCGGAGCCCGGGCGGCGCAGCCCGGCGGCCTTCGTCATCACGGTCTTGAGCATCGCGAGGTATTCGTCGATCCAGGGCGAATCGGCGCGGAACGGAAAGCCGGTCGCGATCAATGAGCCCTCGAGCGTGATCTGCTTGCTCACGCGCATCTTGCGGCCTTCGACCTGCGCGCCGTCGCCGCGCGAGGCGGTGAAGAGCTCCTGGCGCATCGGGTCGAAGACCACCGCGTGTTCGAGGCGGCCCTTGATCTGGCAGGCGATCGACACGGCGAACGTCGGGTTGCCGTGCATGAAGTTAGTCGTGCCGTCGAGCGGATCGATGATCCACACCACGTCGCCCTTGCCCGAGGCGCCGCTTTCCTCGGCGAGGATCGCGTGGTCCGGGTGCAACCGGTGGATGGTCTGGATGATGTCGGCTTCGGCGGCCTTGTCGACCTCGGTCACGAAATCGTTGCGGCCCTTGCTCTCGACCTGAACGGCTTCGAGTCGCGGAATGGCGCGGACGATGATGTCGCCGGCGCGGCGCGCGGCCTTGACCGCGATATTGAGTAGGGGCTGCATTCTGCGGGGCGTGGTCCGGCGAAAAGGGTCGCTATGATACAGCCCGTGCCGCTGTCCGCCATTCGCATCGTGCTGGTCGAGCCCTCGCATCCGGGAAACATCGGGGCCGTGGCGCGCGCCCTGAAGAACATGGCGCTGGCGGAGCTCGTCCTGGTGCGTCCGAAAGCCTTTCCGCACGAGGAGGCGACGGCGCGCGCCTCCGGCGCCGACGACGTGCTGGCCGCGTGCTCGCGTCGTCGAGAGTGTCATCGAGGCCGTGGCCGACTGTGGTTTTGTCGCCGCCACCACGTCCCGGCCGCGCGACCAGAATTTCCGCGCTCTCGATGTGCACGAGGCCGCGGCGCGCATCTTCGCCATGAGCGAACGTGGACCCGCGGCGGTGTTGTTTGGCGCCGAACGCACCGGGCTCACGAACGAGGAACTGGCGCTGGCGCACCTGCTGATCCGCATTCCCGCGAATCCCGAATACCCGTCGCTGAACCTCGCCATGGCCGTGCAGCTCACGACGTACGAGCTGTTCCGCGCCGCCGGCTCGCCCGCCAGCACGCGGCCGCTGTCCGAGTCGCCCGTGCCGCTCGCGCCGGGCGCGGACATGGAGCGCTTCTACGTCCATCTGCAGCAGGTGATGGACGAGGTCGATTTCAAGGACCGCACCACCGGCGGCACTCATCTGATGACGCGCATCCGGCGCCTGTTCCAGCGCTGCGAGATGGACCAGAACGAGGTCAACATCCTGCGCGGCTTCCTGACCTCGGTGCAGCAGAAAAGACGCCGCGCGGGTGACGAGTGACTATCTACCTCGACTACGCCGCGACCACGCCCGTGGATCCGCGCGTCGCGACCGCGATGGCGGAGTGGCTCATGGCGCCCGAAGGGCAGGCCAATCCGGCCTCGGCGACGCACGGGCCCGGCCTCGCGGCGCATGACCGGGTCGAGTCCGTCCGCGCCGATGTCGCGGCGCTGATCGGCGCCGCGGCGCGCGAGATCATCTTCACGTCCGGCGCCACCGAGGCGAACAACCTCGCATTGCTGGGCATCGCGGCGGCGGCGCGTCGCGCTTCCGGCGCGCGAACGGACAGCGCGGGGCAACGCGGCCACATCGTGAGCTCCCGCGTCGAGCACAAGTCGGTGCTCGATGCGCTCAAACAGCTCGAGAAGGACGGGTTCGCGGTGACGCTGCTCGAGCCCGACGAACACGGACGCGTACCGCCCGAAGCGGTGCGTACGGCGCTTCGGTCCGACACGCTGCTGGTTTCGCTGATGCTGGCCAACAACGAGATCGGCGTACTGAACGACGTGGCGGGGATCCGGCGAATCGCGGGTGATCACGCGTTCCTGCTGCATACCGATGCCTCGCAGGCGGTGGGCAAGCTGCCGGTGAACGTCGTCGAGCTCGGCGTGGACTTCCTCTCGTTCACCGCACACAAGTTCTACGGACCCAAGGGCATCGGCGCCTTGTACGTGCGCGAAGGCGCGCGGCCGCGCATCGCACCCATCCAGTTCGGCGGCGGCCACGAACGCGGCCTGCGTTCCGGCACGCTGCCGACTCACCAGATCATCGGCATGGGCGTCGCCGTCTCGCTGGCCGTGGAGCATCGCGAGCGTGATGCCGCGCATGCGCGCGATCTCGCGGCGCGCCTGTCGCGCGAGCTCGAGACCATCCCCGGCGTCGAGTTCAATTCGCAGCCCGGCAACAGCGTGCCCGGGCTCGTGAATGCCTCGTTCCCGGGAGTCGAAGGCGAAAGCCTCATCACGGGACTTTCCGGCATCGCGGTGTCCACCGGTTCCGCCTGCAGCTCCGCGACGCGCGAGGCGAGTTACGTGCTGCGCGCCCTGGGTCGCACCACCGAGCTGGCGCAGAGCTCGCTGCGCATCTCGCTGGGGCGCTTCACGGCGGCCTCCGACGTCGATGTCGCGGCCACCGCGATCCGCGACGAGGTGTCCCGGCTGCGGGTGCTGGCGGGCGACGCTTCGGCCGGGGCGCCGGCGGCCGGTACCGAGGCCGGGCCAGGCAGCCTGCTGGCGCGGTCGCTGAACCCGGACGCGCGGCGGTATTTCCTCGCGCCGCCCCGGCTGCCGAGATTCCCTGAAGGGTCGGCGCCGCCCGGGATTCGCCAGGGCCGGGCCGGCCGCCAGGACGAAGGCACCGCAATCCACTTCGAGCTCGAAATCAACGATGGCTTTGTGAAAAGTGCCCGTTTCACAGCCTACGGTTGCCCCCATACTCTGGCCGTGACGGCCTGGTTATGTGAGGTCATGGAGGGCGCCCGGATCGATGCCGGAATGCCTGGAACCCCCACCGACTGGGCCGTGAAATTCGACGTCCCGATCGAGAAACTCGGCCGGCTGCTGATCGTCGAAGACGCATTGCGCGCTGCGTTGGCTCCCTAGCGCGCGAGGAATCGATCCGACATGGCAATTTCGCTCACACCGGCCGCCGCCGAACGCGTCAAGAACTTCATTGCCTCGCGGGGCAAGGGCCTGGGCCTGCGGCTCGGCGTGCGCAAGACGGGCTGCTCGGGCTTCGCCTACGTCGTCAACTACGCCGACGACAGCCGCCCGGCCGACCTGGTCTTCGAGGACCAGGGCGTGAAGGTGTTCGTCGATCCGGACAGCCTGCCGCTGATCAATGGCACCACCGTGGACTTCGTCAAACAGGGCCTCAACGAGGCCTTCCGCTTCCATAACCCCAACACCAAGGGCGAGTGTGGCTGCGGGGAGAGCTTCTCGATCTGAACCGGATCGCCGAAGCGGTTTTCGGCGTTTAGTTTCAGCAAGTTACTCGCGAATCCGGGGCCCTCCCGGTACAATCGCGCGCCTTTATCAAACCCCCATTCTTTCGACCAGAGGAATCTTTCGCATGGCGCTCGAGCGCACCTTCTCCATCGTCAAACCCGACGGCGTTGCCCGGAACCTCATCGGCGAAGTCCTGCGCCGCTTCGAAAAAGCGGGCCTTCGCGTCGTGGCCGCGCGCATGCAGCACCTCTCGCAGCGTGACGCCGAAGGTTTCTACGCCGTGCACGCCGCGCGCCCGTTCTTCAAGGATCTCGTGAAGTACATGACCTCGGGTCCCGTGCTCCTGCAGGTGCTCGAGGGCGAAAACGCCATCGCCAGGAATCGCGAAATCATGGGCGCCACCGATCCGAAGAAGGCCGCGCCGGGCACGATCCGCGCGGACCTCGCCGAGAGCATCGAAGCGAACACCGTGCACGGCTCCGACGCGCCCGAAACCGCCGCGAAGGAAATCGCGTATTTCTTCCGCGAGACGGAGCTTTGCCCGCGGGCCTAGCGGGCTACCGCTCATGACTGACGCCGCATGACCATTGCCGACTCCAAGATCGAACGAGTGAACTTGTTAGGCCTGCAGAAGGCCGACCTCGAGTCGTTCGTGGGCGGGCTCGGCAGCAAGCCGTTCCGCGCGCGCCAGGTGATGAACTGGCTCTACAAGCGCGGCGAGTCCGACATCGCCTCGATGACGGATCTCGCGAAAGACTTCCGCGCGCAGCTCGCTGGGTGCGCGGAAGTTTCGCTTCCCGAAGTCGTGAAGACGCAGGTGGCCTCGGACGGCACGCGCAAGTGGCTGCTGTCGGGCGGCAACGGCCAGGCCTTCGAGACGGTGTACATCCCGGAGGAGGATCGCGGCACGTTGTGCATCTCCTCGCAGGTCGGTTGCGTGCTCGACTGCACGTTCTGCTCCACGGCGCAGCAGGGCTTCAATCGCAATCTCACCACCGCGGAGATCGTGGGCCAGGTGTGGCTGGCGAACAAGGAGCTCGGCTGGAAAGTCGGAGACGACCGCATCATCACCAACATCGTGCTGATGGGCATGGGCGAGCCGCTCGCGAATTTCCGCAACGTCATTCCCGCGATCCGCATCTTCCTCGACGACCTGGGCTTCGACATCTCGCGCCGCCGCGTCACGTTGTGCACCTCCGGCCTCGTGCCGCAGATCTACAAGCTCGCCGAGGAAGTGAACTGCGCGCTCGCGGTCTCGCTGCACGCGCCGAACGACGAGCTGCGCAGCCAGCTCGTGCCGATCAACCGCAAGCACAACATCGCCGAGCTGCTGGAAGCCTGCTGGCACTATCTCGACGAACAGAACGGCCGCAGCGTCACCTTCGAGTACGTGATGCTCGATGGCGTGAACGACCAGCCCGAGCACGCACGCGAGCTCGCGAAGCTGTTGCACGGTAAACCGGCGAAGCTCAATCTCATTCCGTTCAACCCCTTTCCCGGAACCCAGTATCGCCGCTCGCCGCAGGCGGTCATCGAGCGGTTCCGCGACGAGCTCATGCAGCGTGGGCTGATCGTGACGATTCGCAAGACGCGCGGCGAAGACATCGATGCGGCGTGCGGACAGCTCGCCGGCCAGGTCACGGACCGCACCATGGTGCGGCTGGGCTCGAAAACTTTCGGATTGCAGGTGCGCGCATGACGACTTCGGTTCGTTTGCCCTTGGGCTGGTTCACCGGGCTTGCCCTGTGCCTGCTGGCCGGATGTGTCACCACGACCCGGGACGGCAGCAAGCCGCTCAAGTCGGAAGTCGCAGGAAGACCAGGCCGCCAAGTACAACATCCAGCTCGGCACGGCCTACCTGCAAAAAGGCAACTACCCGCTCGCGAAGGAGAAGCTCGAGCGCTCGCTCAAGCAGAACCCGAAAGACCCGGACGTGCACACCAGCCTCGGCCTGCTCTACGACCGCACCGGCAGCCCGAAGCTCGCGGACAAGCATTTCCGCGAGGCGCTGCGGCTCGCGCCCGACAAGCCCGACATCAGCAACAACTACGCCATCTATCTCTGCAAGAACGGCCGCGTCGACGAAGGCGTGGAGCGCTTCGTGACCGTGGCGGCCAACAAGTTCTACCCGACGCCCGAGGTCGCGCTGACGCAATGCCGGCGTCTGCCTGCGCGGCGCGAAGCGTCTCGACGACGCCGAGCAGAAGTTCATCGGCGCGATCAGCGCGCGGCCCAACTACACCGAGGCCACGGTGCAGCTCGCGGGCCTGAGCGTGGAGAAGGGCGACGTCGCCATGGCGAAGCAAGGTCGTGGACACCTACCTCAACGCGTTCCGGCCGAACCCGGACGTGCTGTACG
The DNA here is from genome assembly GCA_963774045.1 of uncultured Pseudomonadota bacterium. Lineage (GTDB taxonomy): Bacteria > Pseudomonadota > Gammaproteobacteria > Steroidobacterales > Steroidobacteraceae > CADEED01. The sequence continues at coordinate 100,050 of CAVZED010000002.1, read as the reverse complement.
CCGCGGTGAACGTGGCGCGCGCGGCGAACGACCGCATGAACGAAGAAAAATACACGCGCGCGTTGCGGCTCGATTTCCCGGATTCCCCACAGGCTCGCGCGCTCAAGCGCAAGAATTGAAGCTTCGATGGACGAGACGGCCGCACCTGCACCCGCGCCGGTGGCGCGATCGATCGGACGAGCGCCTGCGCGCCGGCCGCGAACGTGCGGGCCTGTCGGTCGCCGCCTCCGCGGAAAAGCTGCATCTCGATCCCAAGGTCATCGAAGCGCTCGAGGCCGACCGGTTCTCCGATCTCGGCGCCTCGGTCTACGTGCGCGGCCACCTGCGGCGCTACGCGGATTTCGTGGGCGAGAAGGGCGCGGAGCTCGTTGCATCCTACGCCGCGCGTGAAGCACGCCCGCCGCCGCCCGACCTCACGCAGGTGCCGCACCCGGAACGCCGCACCGATCCGCGCCGCCTCGTGACGCCGCTGGCCGGCGTCGCGGGCGCCGCGGTCTTGGCGCTCGTCATCTGGTGGGTCTTGGCAGGTTCACGCCCTGGCGCTGACAAATCGAGCGGCCTGCCGCAAGCGAGCGAAGCCGCGACCGCGACCCCGGCCCCGGCACCGCCGGCTCCGGTCGCGCAGGTGGCGAGCGGCGCACCCGCCGCGACAGCGGCGGTTGCCGTGCCCGCCGCGTCACCCGATCCGGCGCCGGAGCGCAAGGAGGAGCCGGTCCCGGCGCGCGCGACCCGCCTCAGGCTCGAACTCGCGAACGACAGCTGGGTCGAAGTCTACGATTCGCGCGGCGAGCGCCTGTTCTACGACGTGGCGATCGGCCGGCAGCGTGCAGAGTGTCGAAGGGCGACGCTCCGCTTGCGCGTGGTGCTGGGTAATTCGGTCGGTGTTGCGGTCGAAGTCGATGGTCAAAGACGCGAGATCCCGACCAACGCCATCGACGGCGAAGGCGCCCGTTTCGTCGTGAATCGCTCCGGCTCGCTCTCGCGAGCCCGTTAAGAAAGAAACACAAGAAGTAATGTCCCGAAACATCCAGCCGGTCACCGGCATGAAAGACGTCCTGCAGGCGGACATCGGCGTGTGGCAACACGTCGAGCGCGCTGCCGCGTCCGTGCTCGCCGCGTACGGCTACGCCGAAATGCGCGTGCCCATCGTCGAGCACACCGAGCTGTTCAAGCGCGCCATCGGCGAATACACCGACGTCGTCGAGAAGGAGATGTACACCTTCACGGACATGGGCGGCGACAGTCTCACGCTGCGGCCCGAGGCGACCGCGGGCATCGTGCGCGCCACCATCTCCAATGGCCTGCTGCGCGGCGCGCGCCTCAAGCTGTGGTGCCAGGGCCCGATGTTCCGGCACGAGAAGCCGCAGAAGGGCCGCTTCCGCCAGTTCAACCAGGTCGACGTCGAGGCCATCGGCTTCGCCGGCCCCGACGTCGACATCGAGATCATCGCGCTGACCGCGCGGCTGTGGAAGTTGTTAGGCCTGACGCGCGTCAGGCTGCAGATCAATTCGCTGGGCACGCCGGAGTCGCGCAAGGCTACCGCGCGCTGCTGCAGGAGTATTTCCGCGCAGCATCTCGACGCGCTCGACGACGACGGCAAGCGCCGGCTCGACGGCAACCCGCTGCGCATCCTCGACAGCAAGCATCCCGCCGACCCAGGCCATCGTCGCGAACGCGCCGGTGCTCACCGAGCACCTGGACGAGGAGTCGAAGGCGCACTTCGCCGAGCTCAAGGCCGGGCTCGACGCGCTCGGCATCCCGTACACCGTGAACCCGCGGCTGGTGCGCGGCCTCGACTACTACTCGCGCACCGTGTTCGAGTGGATCACCGATGCGCTCGGCAGCCAGGACGCGGTGTGCTCCGGCGGCCGCTACGACGGCCTGATCGCCCAGATGGGCGGCGAGGCGACCCCGGCCATCGGCTTCGCCATGGGCGTGGAGCGCGTGGTCGAGCTGGTCAAGCTCGCCGGGCAGGCGCCGCAGGCCCAGGCGCCGGACGTCTTCGTCATGGCGCAGGGCGACGCCGCCCAGCGCACCGCGCTGGAGCTGGCCGAACAGCTGCGCGACGCCTTTCCGGGCCGCGGCATCGTGGTCCATTGCGGATCGGCCAAGTTCAAGACACAGTTCCGCCGCGCCGACGAGTCCGGCGCGCGGCTGGCGCTCATCGTGGGCGACGACGAGCTGGCGCGCGGCGTGGTCGCGCTCAAGCCGCTGCGCGGCGCCGAAACCACCCAGACAGAACACCCCGTCGCGGAACTCACCGCGCGGGTCGAAGAGTTTTTCAGGAGATCGACGTGAGCGATTTACAGCGAACAGGAACAATGGGAACGAGCCAAGTCCTGGCTCAAGGCGAGCTGTGGATCTACATCGTCGGCGGACATCGCGCTCGGCGGCGCGGCCTGTGGGGCTGGAGCTGGTACCAGGACCGCATCGCGAAACGCAGGCGGAAACCGCCTCGGCGCGCTACGAGGAGACTGGTCGACGCGTTCACGCGCAACGACAACGTCGCGCGGCATGACGCTGCTCGACGAGCTCAACCGCGAGTACGCTGGACGCCCTATGCGGCGCTCGGCACGCTGATCGCGGCCCGCGTCCAGGTCGAAGCGAATGAACTCGACAAGGCCGCCGCGGGTCTCAAGTCCGTCATGGACAACGCCAACGACGACGAGATGCAAGATGATCGCCCGCCTGCGCCTCGCGCGCGTGCAGTCCGCGCAGGGCAAATACGACGACGCGCTCGCCACGCTCAAGGTGGAGGAGCCCGGCGAGTTCGCGCCGCGCATCGCCGACACGCGCGGCGACGTGCTGCTCGCCAAGGGCGATCGCGACGGCGCGCTGCGCGAATACCTCGCGGCGCGCACCGGCGAGAACAAGGGCCGCGTCGACATCGAACTGCTCGATCTCAAGATCCGCGATCTCGGCGGCACGCCGCCGGCGACGCCCGACGAACAGGAATCCTGATGAAATACCGCAGCCTCGTGCTCGCGGCTGGCCGCGATGCTCGCGCTGGCCGCCTGCTCATCGAAGGACAAGAAGGTCGACAAGCCCGCCGAGCTCGTCGACATCAAGAGCCCCACGGTCCGCATCCAGAAGCTCTGGGGCGCGAGCGTCGGTGGCGGCGGCAAGAAGCTGCGCCTGGGCCTGGGCCTCGCGACCTCCGGCAACCGCGCTGTTCGCCGCGGGCCGTGACGGCGACGTGGCCGCGTTCGATCTCAAGACCGGCAAGCAGCTCTGGCGCACCGAAACCAAGCTCGCGCTCGCCGGCGGCACCGGTGTCGGCGCCGATGCTCGTCGCCGTCGGCTCGGCTCGATGGCCAGGTGGTCGCGCTCGTCGGCCGACAACGGCGCGCAGCGCTGGCGCGCCGAAGTGAAGGGCGAAATGCTGTCCGCGCCGGCCGTGGCGGAGAACGAAGTCATCGTGCGCACCGTCGACGGCAAGCTGCGCGCGCTGGCCGCGGCCGACGGCAAGGAAATCTGGTCCGCGGAACAGCAGATTCCGCGCCTCACGCTGCGCGGCGCGGCCGCGCCGGTCGTGGCGCGCGACATCGCGCTCACCGGTTTCGACAACGGCCGCGTGCTCGCGGTCAGTCTCGCGGACGGCGCCACGGTGTGGGATTCACCGGTGTCGCCGTCGCACGGCCGCACCGAGCTCGAGCGTCTCAACGACATCGATGCGGCGGTGAAGGTCGTGGGCGACGACGTGTTCGTCGCCGGCTTCCAGGGCCGCGCCGCGATGCTCGCGCTCGATTCCGGACAGATCTGGTGGACGCGCGACGTCTCGAGCTATCGCGGCGTCGACGTCGACGACGAGCAGATGTACGTCGCGACCTCGCAGGGCGAGGTCGTCGCGCTCAAACGCCGCAGCGGCGCCGAAGTGTGGCGCAACGATTCGCTCAAGTATCCGCAGCCTGTCGGCGCCCGCCGTGGTCGGGGACTACGTCGCCGTCGCGGATCTCGAGGGCTACGTGCACTGGTTCGATCGCGCCACGGGCACGATCGCCGGGCGCGTCAAGACCGCGGGCGATCGCGTGACGAACGCGCCGCTGTGCGGTGGACGGCATCCTTTACGTGATCAGCGACAAGGGCGACCTCGCCGCGCTGCACGGTGTTCCGGTCGCGGCGCGCGCGGCAAAAGTCGCCGAGCCTGCGGCTGCTCCCGATACTCCGCGCCGAGCCCGGTCGCGCCCGCGCCGGGCGGCTGATCTCGCAGCGCTTCGATGCTGCCGGTCATCGCGATCGTCGGGCGGCCGAACGTCGGCAAGTCCACGCTGTTCAACACGCTGACGCAGACGCGCGACGCCATCGTGGCCGACGTGCCCGGCGTCACGCGCGACCGCCAGTACGGCTACGGAAGGCTGGGCGCCGTGCAATACGTCTGCATCGACACGGGCGGCCTCGTGGAGAATCCGAGCGGCATGGATGCGCTCATGCGCATCCAGACCGAACACGCCATCAAGGAAGCCGACCGGCTGATCTTCGTCGCCGACGCGCGCGCGGGCCTCACGCCCCAGGACCAGTTTTTCGCGAACGAGCTGCGGCGCTCGGGCAAACCGGTGTTTCTCGCGGTGAACAAGGCCGAGGGCCTGCAAGCGGGCATCGCCGGCGCCGACTTCCACTCCATCGGGCTCGGTGAGCCGTATCGCCATCGCCGCCACGCATGGATTCGGCTGCGAAGAGCTGATGGACATCGTGCTCGCCGGATTCCCGCCGGCGCCGAGCGACGAAGAGCAGGAGCGCGACGACGACGGCCGCATCCGCATCGCGGTCATCGGCCGGCCCAACGTCGGCAAGTCGACGCTGATCAATCGCCTGCATCGGCGAAGAACGCCTGATCACCAGCGAAGTCGCGGGCACCACGCGCGACAGCATCCTGGTGCCGTTCGAGCGCGACGGCCGCGAGTTCACGCTCATCGACACCGCCGGCGTGCGCCGCCGCGCGAAGATCGACGACGAGGTCGAGCATCCTGTCGGTGTCGAAGACGCTGCAGGCCATCGCCGAGGCGCACGTCGTCACCATGGTGGTCGACGCGCAGGATTCGATCGGCGAACAGGATGCGAGCGTGCTCGGTCTCGCGCTGTCGCGCGGCCGCGCGCTGATTCTCGCCGTGAACAAGTGGGACAACATCCCGACGGAGCAGCGCGACGAGATCCGGCGGCTGCTCACGCTCAAGATCGATTTCGTGCCGTTCGCGCCGCTGCATTTCGTGAGCGCGCGGCACGGCACCGGCGTCGGCGACCTGGTCGCCTCGATGATCCGCGCCTACGAGGCGGCGATGCGCAAGATGAAGACGCCCGCAGCTGACGAAGGCCATGGAGAAGGCGATGGTGCAGCACCAGCCGCCGATCGTGCGCGGCCGCCGCATCCGGCTGCGGTATGCGCACCAGGGTGGAAGCAACCCGCCGCGCATCGTCGTGCACGGCAGCCAGGCCGCGCACGTGCCCGAGTCCTACAAGCGGTATCTCGCGAACGTGTTCCGCGAGGAGTTCGACCTGTTCGCGACACCGGTATCGGTGGAATTCCGCAGCGACGTGAATCCCTTCCTGAAGGACAAGCCTAAGGAAAAGCGCGGTCTCAAGACCTCGCAGAAGGAACGGCGCGAGCGGCGCATCACCAAGGACCGCGCGAAGCGTCCAGCCAAGAAGAAGGGCGGCGTCACGAAGCAGGCTGGGGCACCGCGCGGCCGGAAGAAGCGCCGGTAGATAGCGCTTACATCCGGGGCGTCGCGCCGCGAATACTCCTGCCGACTCCAATACGCAAGCGCGGCGCACAACCGGCGCCATTCGCCGACATCCGGCGGCGCTTCGCTTCGCGAGCTTGATATACCGCCGCGATCGGCCTAGCTTTCGCTCCACGCGCAGGTCGACCAGGGATGGCTCAGCGCAACCCGGGGAGTCTCTGCAAAAGTTAGGTGTGCGTCGCGGCCACCCCGCGGACGCCAAAACGGAGCAGTGCAGGATGCTTCCATCTGAGGCGCAGGCAACGCGCCGGTCTTCTCTCGTCCTTGCATTTCCCCGTCGCAGCTGACTTCTGCAGGGACTCCCCAGTCAACCAAACTGTAAGGGAGATTTATGACTCGCCTATCAACATTGGGAGGCAGGAGCCTCCGTGCGTTCGCGGTCGGGCTCATGTCTGATCGCGCCGCTGGCGGCACAGGCCGCCGACGCGACATTCACCGATCGAATCATCGTCAAGTACCGCACCGTGCCCGCGGGCTCGCTGGCGCAGGCCAACCAGGTGCGCGGCACCGACATCTCCGCGCAGCGCTTCGGAGTCGCGATCAACCGCGCTGCGCACCACGGCGCTCGGCGCCGCAGGTGCTGCAAGGTCGACCGGCGGCTGTCGCTCGCCGAGGCGGAAGCAGCTGGCGCGCGACATCGCGGCCAGCGATCCGAACGTCGAGTACGCCGAGCCCGACCGCATCCTGCGGCGCACGCTCACGCCGAACGACACGCGTTACAACGAGCAGTGGCACTACTTCGAGGCGACCGGCGGCATCAACGCGCCGGCGGCCTGGGACAAGTCCACGGGCACCGGCGTCGTCGTCGGCGTGGTCGACACGGGCTACCGCCCGCATGCCGATCTCGCGGCCAACCTCCTGCCGGGTTACGACTTCATCTCCGACACCTTCGTCGCCAATGACGGCAACGGCCGCGACAGCGACGCGAGCGATCCGGGCGACTGGATCAACCCGAGCGAATGCGGTCCGGGCGATCCGGCGACCTTCGAGGCGTCGAGCTGGCACGGCACGCACGTCGCGGGCACCATCGCCGCGGTCACCAACAACGGCAACGGTGTCGCGGGCGTCGCGTTCAACGCGAGAGTCGTGCCGGCCCGCGTGCTCGGCAAGTGCGGCGGTTTCACCTCCGACATCGCCGACGCGATCGTCTGGGTGTCCGGCGGCACGGTGTCCGGCGTTCCCACCAACGCCAACCCCGCGAAGGTGCTCAACATCTCGCTGGGCGGCGGCGGGTCCTGCGGCGCAACCACGCAGAACGCGATCAACTCCGCGCGTTCGCGTGGTGCATCGGTGGTCGTCGCGGCGGGCAACAGCAATGCCAACGCCGCCAACTTCTCGCCGGCGAACTGCTCGGGTGTCGTGACCGTCGCGGCGACCGGCCGCAATGGCGGCAAGGCGTCGTATTCGAACTTCGGCGCGACCGTCGAAGTCGCGGCGCCGGGCGGCAGCGGCGGCGTCAACAGCGTGTTGTCGACGCTCAACGCGGGGCAGCAGGGCCCGGGCGCGGACAGCTACGCGCTGTACAACGGCACGTCGATGGCGACGCCGCACGTGAGCGGCGTCGTCGCGCTGATGCTGTCGGTCGAAGCCCACGCTGACGCCCGACCAGGTGACGCAGATCCTGCAGAGCACGGCGCGCGCCTTCCCGGCCACCTGTTCGCAGTGCGGCTCCGGCATCGTGAACGCCAATGCCGCGGTCGATGCGGCCATCGGCGGAACCACGCCGGCCACCGGGCGCGCATACGAGGTCGAGCCGAACAACACGCGTGCGGACTTCGCAGCCGATCGCGACCGCCAACACCACGTCAACGGCACGATGGCGAGCAGCAGCGACACCGACTACTTCCGCCTGACGCTGCCGGCCGGTCGTACGCTGACCGCGACGTTGACGCCGAACACGTCGTCCGACTACGACCTGTTCGTCTACAACAGCAACGGGACGCTGATCGGACGCAGCGAACGCGGCACGGGGCTGGTCGACACGGTGACGGTCACCAACACCGGCACCAGTGCGTTCACGCGCTACGTGCGCGTGGTGTACTGGAGCGGCGGCACCGGTGCGACCAACGGCACGTACACGCTGAACATGAACTGGTAAAGCGGCACTCGCGAGGGGACGGACTGCGGTCCGTCCCCTCTATCTCTCTTCCGGCAGCGGGCCTATTCCGACAAATGAACTAACCGGCCGCCGCGGGCTTTTTCTTCTTCTGCGCGGGCGGCGCGAGGAACAGCGCCGGATCCACCGAGTTGCCGTTCAGGATCACGCCCCAGTGCAGGTGCGGCCCCGTGACTCGTCCCGTCGCGCCGACGTCACCCAGCACCTCGCCGCGTTTCAGCTGCTGGCCAACCTCGACGCGGATCTTCGACAGGTGGCAGTACATCGTCATCAGGCCCTGGCCGTGATCGACGATCACGTTGTTGCCGTTGAAGAAGTAGCTGCCGACATCGACCACGCGTCCGGCGAGCGGCGCCTTGATCGGCGTGCCCGTGGGCGCCGCGATGTCCATGCCACTGTGTGGCCGGCGCGACTCGCCATTGAACACGCGCCGCAATCCGAAGGAACTCGAGCGCGGACCCGGCACGGGCTGGGAGAACCGCAAGGTCGCCGGTGCGTCCGGCGTGAACCCGGTGAGCGCTGCGCGCACCTTCTCGGTTTCACGGGCGACGCGCGCCTCATTCTCGGGCGAGAGATTCACCTGGCTGGGCGGCACCTTGAGCTGCTGCGTCCGGTATGCCTTGGGCCCGATCGTGAAGGGGATGCGGCGAGGGTCGGCGCCTGGCTGCTGAACGTCGAGGGCGAGCTCGCCGGGCGCGGTATCGAGGTTCACGCCGACGATCGCGATCCATCCCTGCGGCCGTTTCAGCACCATCACCGGTGCGCCAGCGAACGAGGCGACCGGCGCCGCATCGGCGGCGCCCGGGATGTCGACAGTGACGACGCCGCCCGGCACGGCCGCGGCGCGCGGCAACATCGCGGTCTGGGCGCCAGCCGCCAGCGGCACGAGCGCGGCACAGGCGACGACGGCGCGGCGCCAATAGTTAGTCATTCCCGTCCTTCGTGTTGCCGGTGACCCGGGCGCGCAGCGAGCCGCGTGCCAGCCGCGCCTCGATCTCGGTTCCCGCCGGTGCATCGTCCGCATCGCGCAACAGCAGCCCATCGTCGGCGCGACTCACCACCGCGAATCCGCGGCCCAACGTCGCCAGCGGACTGACCGCGTCGAGCGTGCGCGAGGCGAGGGCGAGTCGTCGGTCGCAGGCGTTCACCGTGGCGGTCACCGCGGCCGTCAACCGCTGGCGCAGGCCGGCCGCCTGCGCGCACAACGCCTCGAGCCGGTGCCGCGGATTCTCGCGCCACAGGCGCGACGCCAGCACCTCCAGCTTCTGTTGCCGCCCGAGCGTGCTGGCGCGCAGCGCGAGCCGCAGGCGTTGTTCGAGATCGTCGAGCCGCTGCGCATGCTGCGCGAGCCGGGCGCCCGGATGCGAAATCTGCAGCCGCTGCATGAGGGCGCCCAGCGCGAGTCCCCGGTCGCGCAGGTAGCGGCCCATCGCGCCGCCAAAACGCGCCTGGAGCGAGGCGAGCACTTCGAGCCAGGTCGACTTGTCCGGCACGGAGGCGAGCGCGGCCGCGGAAGGCGTGGGCGCGCGCAGGTCGGCGACGAAATCCGCGATGGTGAAGTCGACCTCGTGCCCGATGCCGGAGATGGTGGGCACGCGGCAGGCAGCCAGCGCGCGCGCGACGCGCTCGTCATTGAAGCACCACAGATCCTCGAGAGAGCCGCCGCCGCGCGCGACGATCAGCACGTCGCATTCCTGGCGGCGCGAGGCCGTTTCGATGGCGCGCACGATTTCCGCCACCGCGGCCGTGCCCTGCACGGCCGTGGGATAGATGAGCACGCCGGCGGCCGGATAACGTGCGCGCAGCACGCGCAGGATGTCGTGGATGGCGGCGCCGGTGGGGGAGGTGACGACGCCGATGCGGCGCGGAATCGGCGGCAGCGGCTTCTTGCGCTCCGCGGCAAACAACCCCTCCGCGGCCAGCTTCGCCTTGAGCTTCTCGAATTCGCGTTTCAGCGCGCCTTCGCCCGATTCCTCGAGATGCTCGACGATGAGCTGATACTCGCCGCGCGGCTCGTAGAGCCCGACGCGCGCGCGCGCCATGACCAGCATGCCTTCCTTCGGCCGGAACCTGAGCAGCGAGTTCCGCTGCCGCCACATCGCGCAGCGCACCTGGGCCTGCGAGTCCTTGAGCGTGAAATACCAGTGGCCGGAAGCGGGTGCGGCGAAATTCGAGATTTCAGCTTCGAGCCACAGCACCGGCAGGCCGGATTCCAGTATCAGGCGCACCTCCTTGTTGAGTCGCGACACCGTATATATGTCGCGCTCGGCGGCCGGACCGGACCGCCCGGGACCGGTCCGGACGGAGTCCGGTGGATCGAAGTTGAATGACACAGCCGGATGATAAAGCAGGCCGTTTACGGTGGGCGGGGAGGTGCGTACAATCCCCCATCGTTCACTACCCCTGAACACCCCCATGCGAATTCTCGAAGAAGCGTTGACCTTCGACGACGTTCTTTTAGTCCCGTCTTACTCCGAAGTCCTGCCTCGCGAAGTCGATCTCGGCACCCGCCTCACGAAGGCGATCAAGCTCAACGTGCCGCTCGTGTCCGCCGCCATGGACACGGTCACCGAAGCGCGTCTCGCCATCACCATGGCCCAGGAAGGCGGCATCGGCATCGTGCACAAGAGCATGACCATCGCCGGACAGGCCGCCGAAGTGGCGCGCGTCAAGAAGTTCGAGAGCGGCGTCATCCGCGATCCGATCACGGTCGCTCCGGACACGACCATCCGCCAGGTCATCGAACTAACTAGATCCAAGGGCATTTCCGGCGTGCCGGTGGTCGTCGGTGCCAAGCTCGTCGGCATCGTCACGCACCGCGACCTGCGCTTCGAGGAAAAACTCGACGCGCCGGTGTCGACCGTCATGACGCCCAAGGAGCGCCTCATCACCGTGCGCGAGAACGCGCCGAAGGAAGAAGTGCTGCTGCTGTTGCACAAGCACCGCATCGAAAAGGTGCTGGTGGTCAACGGCGACCAGGAACTGCGCGGCATGATCACCGTGAAGGATTTCCAGAAGGCCACCGAATTCCCGCGCGCCTGCAAGGACCCGTCGGGTCGCCTGCGCGTCGGGGCGGCCGTCGGCACCTCGCCGGATACGCTGGAGCGCGTCGGGGCGTTGCGCGAAGCGGGCGTCGACGTGGTGGTGGTCGATACCGCGCACGGCCATTCGAAGGGCGTGCTCGACACCATCCGCGCGCATCAAATCGCATTACATCGACCTGCAGGTCATCGGCGGCAACGTCGCCACGGCCGAAGCCGCGCGCGACCTCGTCAAGGCGGGTGTCGACGGCATCAAGGTCGGTATCGGCCCGGGCTCGATCTGCACCACGCGTATCGTGGCCGGCGTCGGGGTTCCGCAGGTATCCGCGGTGTCGAACGTCGCCGGCGCCGTCGAAAACCAGGTGCCCGTCATCGCCGATGGCGGCATCCGTTTCTCCGGCGACGTCGCCAAGGCCATTGTCGCGGGCGCGGACTGCGTGATGATCGGCGGACTGTTCGCCGGAACCGAGGAGTCGCCGGGCGACGTCGAGCTCTACCAGGGCGCGTCGTACAAGGCCTATCGCGGCATGGGCTCGATCGGCGCGATGAGCGAGCGTCACGGCTCGGCCGATCGCTACTTCCAGGACACCGCCTCCGAGCTCGAGAAGCTCGTGCCGGAAGGCGTCGAAGGCCGCGTGCCGTACAAGGGCAGCCTCGTCTCCATCCTGCACCAGTTGTCCGGCGGCCTGCGCGCCGCCATGGGTTACACCGGCAGCAAGAGCATCGCCGAGATGCGCTCGCGTCCGAAATTCGTGCGCGTCACCGGCGCCGGCATGCGCGAGAGCCACGTGCACGACGTGCAGATCACCAAGGAAGCGCCCAACTATCGCGTGTCTTGAGGGCGTTTCATGAAAGGAGTTGAGATGAGCAGTGTGCCGATGAGTGCGACCAGTCCCTCGACCGACATCCACTCCTCGCGCGTCCTCATCCTCGACTTCGGCGCCCAGTACACCCAGCTCATCGCGCGCCGCGTGCGCGAGCAGGGCGTCTACTGCGAAATCCTGCCCTGGGACGTCAGTGACGATGACGTCCGCAGATGGAAGCCCCAGGGAATCATCCTCTCCGGCGGCCCCGAATCCGTGACCGACAAGGAGCCGCCGCGCGCGCCGCAGGCGGTTTTCGAGCTCGGTGTTCCCGTCCTCGGCATCTGTTACGGCATGCAGACCATGGCGCAGCAGCTCGGCGGCAAGGTGCTGCCGAGCAACCACCGCGAATTCGGCTACGCCGAAGTCACGAGCATCGCGCCGAACAAACTCCTCGACGGACTGTTCGACCGGCAGGACGGGCAGGGCCGCGCGGTGCTCGACGTCTGGATGAGTCACGGCGATCGCGTCGAGGCGCTGCCGCCCGGCTTCTCCGCGGTGGCGCAGAGCGGCAACGCGCCGCTCGCGGCCATGGTCGATGAATCGCGCCGCTTCTACGCCGTGCAGTTCCACCCCGAGGTCACGCACACGCTCAAGGGCAAACAGCTGCTCGAGCGATTCGTGCGCGAGATCTGCGGCTGCGACGCGCTCTGGAGCGTCGGCAACATCATCGAGGACGCCATCGCGCGCGTACGCGCGCAGGTGGGCAAGGGCAAGGTGCTGCTCGGGCTTTCGGGCGGCGTGGATTCGTCCGTGGTCGCCGCGCTGCTCCATCGCGCCATCGGCGAGCAGCTCGTATGCGTGTTCGTCGACCACGGCCTGATGCGCCTCAACGAGGGCGACCAGGTCATGAAGATCTTCGCCGACAACCTCGGCGTGAAGGTCATCCGCGTCGATGCCGAGGCACGTTTCCTCGATGCGCTGCGCGGCGAAACGGATCCCGAGAAGAAGCGCAAGATCATCGGCGGATTGTTCGTGAAGGTTTTCGACGAAGAAGCCAACAAGCTGCAGAACGTCGACTGGCTCGCGCAGGGCACCATCTACCCGGACGTCATCGAGTCGGCGGGCTCCAAGACCGGCAAGGCGCACGTCATCAAGTCGCACCACAACGTCGGCGGCTTGCCGGCCAACATGCGCATGAAACTGGTCGAGCCGCTGCGCGAGTTGTTCAAGGACGAAGTGCGCAGGCTCGGCGTCGAGCTCGGCCTGCCGCGCGAGATGGTCTATCGCCATCCGTTCCCGGGTCCGGGACTCGGCGTGCGCATCCTCGGCGAGGTGCGCAAGGATTACGCGGACCTGCTGCGCCAGGCCGACGCCATCTTCATCGAAGAGCTGCGACGGCACGATCTCTACGACAAGACGTCGCAGGCGTTCGCGGTGTTCCTGCCGGTACGTTCCGTCGGCGTGATGGGCGATGGCCGCCGCTACGACTATGTCGTCGCTTTGAGAGCGGTCGAAACCGTCGACTTCATGACCGCGCACTGGGCACGGCTGCCGTACGACTTCCTCGATGTGTGCTCGCGCCGCATCGTCAACGAGGTGAAGGGTATTTCGCGCGTGGTGTATGACATCTCGGGGAAGCCGCCGGCCACGATCGAGTGGGAGTGACGGAGAACTAGTCCTCGTTCTCGCGCCGCTCCTGCTCCTCCAGTTCGCGCTCGCGATGTTTCGCGCGCTCGAGTACCTCGGGCGAACCCATCGGCTGGTTGCGGTTCCGCAGGAGCTGAACCAGTCCACCGACCAGCAGCGCCGCGACGACGACGATGGTGATGACGAACAGGGTCATCTTTCAAAAGCTGACTTTCACGGATCCGGCGGATTTCCTGGCCGGGCCATGGAAGACGACCTCGATGTTGTTGCCATCCGGGTCGAGCACGAATGCGCCGTAGTAGCCCGGGTGATATTTGCGCTCGCCGGGAGCGCCGTAGTCCCGGCCGCCGGCGGCCAGGGCCGCGTTGTAGAAGCGCTCCACGGTTTCACGATCCTTGCCCTGGAATGCGATGTGCACGCGGCCGGTGAGCTGGCCCAACGCCGCGTCGCTTTCCCTGGTCGAGATGAACAACTCATCCGCCCAGATGTGGTCTTCGGCTTCCCCGCCCAGCGGGATCTCCAGCACGGCGAAGACCGCCTTGTAGAAGCGTTTGCTCGCGGTAATGTCCTTCACCACGAGCTGGATGTGATCGATGAGTCTGCCGCGATGCAGTTCCATGGGCGCCGACGATAGCGACCCGGACGTGCGCGGGAAGTCGGAATCAATGACCTCGGTTGGAAAATACTTCGCCGCGCGCCGACTACCAGAGCCTATGACCGCACACCAGGCCCGGTTGCCGACGCGTCGAGTGAACTTCGCAGGTCCGCCGGGAGCCCGAGCCGCGCGGCCAGTGCGTCGAGATACGCCCGCTCCGCGGGCACATCCGGATCGATCGCGAGTCGCGAAGCGAGATAGATCTCGGCCGCCTGTTCCGGGGTCGCGACGCTCGAGGTGATCGACGCGAGATCCACGGGTTGCGACAGGAGATCGAACACGTAGGCCTTCGCTTCGGAATCGAGCCCGAGCCGCTCGACTTCGCCGAACAGGCGCTGCTGTTCCTGCGCGTCCACGTGTCCGTCTGCCTTGGCGGCGCCCACCATGGCGCGGATGAGCACGAGCTGGAAATTCCCGCCATCGGCCGCGGGCTGAGCGTGCGGCAACGCATCGGGTGAAAGGTTCGCGAACTGCTCGGGCGTCATGCTCACGGGCGCGCCTTTCTTCACCTGGTAGTCCTGGTAGGCCTTGAGTGCGAGTGCGCCCAACGCCGCGACGCCGCCGTATTTCAGCGCGCCGCCGGCCATTCCTCCCATGCCCTTGCCGCCGAGCAATGCGCCTAACAACCCGCCCGCGGCGGCGCCACGCATGAAGCCTCCGCTGCCGCTGTACTGATCGAGCCGGCCCTTGATGTTGCTCCCCGCATCACGCATGCCCGAGCCGACGGAGCCGCCGAGGAACTGATCGAGAAGATTTTTGGGATCGAACATGAAATCACCGATTGATGAATTGCGCGCAAGGTAGCATGCGCGGTGGCTGGTGGACGCGGGATTTACGGCAGCAGGATCTCGCGAAAGGCGCCGCGCATGCAGTGATTCGACGCAGCGGCCGCGCCGTAGCCGCCGGCATTCACCAGCGTGATGAAGTCACCTTCCTCGAGCGCCGGTAGTTCGACGTCTTCGGCGAGCAGGTCAATCGCCTCGTTGATGTTTCCGGATATCGACACGCGCTCGCGCGGCGCGCCGGGGCGCAGCTGCAGGGGCGCCACGACATACGGAATGTCGTAGTAAGCCCACAGGTTCAGGATGCCGAGGCCGGCATCGACGCCGACGAACCGCGTGCCGGCCTTGTCTTCCACCGTATTGACCTGCGCGAGCAGCAGGCCCGCGTCCTTCACCAGGTAGTCGCCGGGCTCGACTGCGATCCGCAGGCCGCGCGGTACGGCGTATCGCGCGATGGTCGCGGCCCAGCGATCGAGGTCCACCGGCACGTCCGATTCCGTCATGCGCACGCCGAGCCCGCCGCCGATATTCAGTCGGCGGATCCCGGGATGGGCATCGATGAGGTGCATGGCGCCTTCGAGCACCTGTTCCAGCACCTCGAGCGCATCGCCCTGGTAACCGCTGCCGACGTGGAAATGCAGCGTGCCCACTGCGAGTCCGAAGCGGGCGGCGGTTGCGAGCGCCTCCTCGAAGCGGTCGGGGTAAACGCCGAACTTGGTCGGCTTCGCGCCTGCATAACGCAGCTTTTCGTTGTAGCCGGCGCCGAGGCCGGGATTCAGGCGGATTCCGATGTTCCGTCTCGACCCACGGCTACCCAGACGTCGGATCGTGCTGATCGCGTCGCAATTGATGTGCACGCCCGGGTGGCCGCCGAGGATGTCGAGATCGGCCTCGGACACGGCGTGGCCCGTGAAGGAGATCTCCTCCTCGCGGAAGCCGTGCGCGAGCGCGAGCTTCACCTCGGCCGGCGAGCAGGCGTCGATTCCGCAGCGGCCCGTTGCCCGAATTGCATCGAGCAGCGGTGCGTAGCGGTTTGCCTTCAGCGCGTAATAGATGTCGTGCTGGATTTTCGCGGCCGTGAGTGCGTCTTGCAGGCGCTCGAGGTTCTCGCGCACGCGGCCTGCGTGATAGACGTAGGTCGGCGTGCCCGCCGCCGCCAGCGCCACGAGGTCGTGGCTCGCGAACTCCAGCCGGCCGTCGCGGTAGCGCAGATCAGGGCGCTCCCACCAGAACTCGCGTGCAGTCATGCGCGGCACGTTACGCGACGCGGGGTGTCCCGCACCAGCTCAGCGCTCGAACAAAGCCAGGTGATTCACCGCGCGGCCGCGAAGCTTGGCGAGGAGGCCGCCGCCAAGATAACCAATCCAGTAGTTCATGCGGATGTATGGCGGCGCACTGTTCGGTTTGATCCGGCGAAAGCCCCAGCGACGATAGTAGTCGGCATGGACTCTTCCGGTAATGACGAAGACGCGACCCGTTGCGTCGGCCAGGCGCCTGTCGATCAGTTGTGCCGCGACGCCTCGGCCGCGAAAAGGAGTGGCGACAACGAGGCTGCCCAATTCCCGGGATCCGTCGGCGTGCTGGCGCAGCTGCGCCGCGCCGATGATTCTTCCATCCTGCTCGGCGACCATGAACCTCGGCCAGTGGAGACCCACCGGTTTGATGCGTTCGCCGCGCGCCAGGGAAATGATGTGCGGCTGGTCTTCGGCCGTTGCGGGCCGGATCAACACGGGCATGTTTTCGTCGTCTCCAATGCCGTCGGGTAGTACACGTTAGTCTCGACCGAGCGGCGTAAGGTTCGCCTCTAACCGCTCACCGTCGCGTAGAGCGAGGCCGCGAGTCTTTGCGCCACGTCGGCGGGCAGGTAACGAATGTGGACGCCGGCAGACCTCGCGCTTCCTCCGGCGGTGTCCACTGACAGGCTGGCCATGTGCCGACGCCGGTCGAAGGGTGACGCGGACACGTTCAACGACTGCACGCGGTCGCGCGGCACGATCGTCAACTGGCGCGTCAGCCAGCCGGACCGGAACAGCAACACGTCCCGCTCCAGCGCCCAGCGCGTGTACTTCACGTACAGATGCGCATGCATCCACGCGAGAGCAACCACGAGCGGAATACAGAAAACCGCGGCCCCGCGCAGGTACCACCAGGCCGGTCCCGCAACGATCAGAAGGAACACCAGGGCGCTGCGACGGAAGATGCGCGAGCGCGCGCCGGCCGCGAGCGGTTGCCAATCCGGCGACGCCGCGGGATCGAAGACGGGCAGCGCCGAGGCAATCAACGCCGGCGCCGCCGCGGTGGGGCAGACCGGCGCCAGCCAGCGCGTTTTCATGCGCTCCGGGTTGCGTTGCTCCCCGTCGCCGCCGCTGTCTCCCGCGAGATCGACGTCCAGCGAAACCCTGCCAAACAGCCGGTGCAACGGCGACTCCGACTGATGCACCGCCTGGATTCGGCGCGTCCGCAGCGTGAGTGCGATCCGGGTCAAGAGCCCATAACGAACCCGGAGATCGCCGTCGTGTCGCGTGAGCGCGAATTCGTGCAGCGTTATCAGCGCCATCACCACCGAAAGGATACGCACGACAACCAGCGCCGAGATGATCACGACCAAGGTGAGCACGATCTGCATCACGATCCCGAGTCCCGCGACATCGGCGAGTGGCATCGATCGCAGCCAGTAGTCGATGACCTCGCGATCGATCCGGAAGAGGCCTGCCTGGTGCAAGAAGCCGGCGCCGGCTGCAACGAGGATCATGCCGCGGTTGTCGATCAGCCCGTAGCGCACCAGTTCCATCGGCGGCAGATGCAGCAGCCGTGGCTCCTCCGGCGTTTCCGCTGCGGGTGTTTCCGCTGCTTGCGCGGTTGATCGCGTATCGGCGAACACCCGTTGGCGCATTTCCTGTACCGCGCCCAGATCCAGCACGCTGATCAATGCTTCGGGTTTTCCGCCCGTGGAGGTCTGCACGCGGACTTGTGCAACGTCCAGCAACCGATGCAGCAGGCCGCGCTCGGTGTCGATGTTCTCGATGCGTGCATATTCGATCTGCCGCACGTTCCGGAAAATCAGTCCTTCGCGAATCACCAGGCCGCGCGGGCCAAATCCATAACGAAAGGTCCACTGATGCCACAAGGCGCGAATGAGCATCGCGCCAACGAATGCAGTGAGAATGAACGGCGTGCCGAACCACCGGTCGTCGCCGCGTACGCCGAAAAACAGAACCGCGATGAGCGGCAGGATCAGTTGCCGCAGCGAGCCCGTCAGCGCGAACAGCCAGGACGACCGATGCAATCGCAGCGGCGGCTGGAAGTCTGCCGCGCCGGATTCAGACGCCACTGCCGCCACTCTCCGCGAGCAGCGCGTCGCGCAATGCGAGCGCTTCCGCATGCGCGAGGCCGGGCAGTTCGATTTTCGTGTAGCGGCTGCCGGCCGTGTACAGCTTCAGCGTGCCGACACCGAAGCGCCGCTGCAGCGGGCCCTGCGAGACATCGGTGTGCTGAATGCGCGCGCGCGGCACCGCGATCCTCGATCGCCAGAAGATGCCGCGCTCGATTGCGATGCCGGACCCATCGATGCCGAAGCGCAGGCGCCGGAAATAGGCCTCCGGCCAGACCCAGCTGAGCGTCAACCCGAGAGCAATGATGAGCAGCGGCGCCAACAGTCCGGGCGCGCCGAATCGCAGGGCGAGGCCGAATGCCCAAAAGGCGGTGATCAAGGTCGCCAGCACGCCCTGCCAGCGCCACACGCTGATCATTGCGCGGTCTACGTGAGATGTTTCCATCGGCAGCCTGCGTCGCGGAAAGCATCATTCTAACCGTGTCGCTTCGCAGCTGCGTCTTCCGCTAGGATTGCCGGGATTTCGGTTTGCGAGTTGTTCGACATGGCCACGATTTCACGTTGACGCCGCGCCGTGAAGCTGTCGCGACGCGCGCTGCTCGGCGGACTGTCCTCGCTCGCCATTGACGCCCAGGCGCGCACAAGATTGCTCGGGGAGATGCCGCGTCCTGCAATGTTATCGGCGGGTGTGATCGCACGCGATCGACGCGGGCGCATCGTCCGGCGGGAGGCGGACGGTGTCGTTTTCGGCTCGAGCGCGCGTTTTTCGCTCGAGGCGCCGTTCCGCGTGGCCTCGGTTTCGAAACTGGTGACGACCTACGCCTTCATGCGGCTCGTGCGCGCCGGGCGCATCGGCCTCGACGTCGATGTGGCGGAGGTGCTCGGTGATGATCTGCGACATCCGCTCTGGCCGGATGTCGCGGTGACGCCGCGGTTGCTGCTGTCGCACCTGAGCGGCCTGCGCAATGGCGACGACTATCCGGTGCGTTTCGGAAACAGCCTGGTTGCACGTCTCGCGGCCGCGCGCGGCGAGCCTCGCTACGGCGGTTGGTACGCGCCGCCAAACGAGGCGCCCGGCCGCTATTTCGCCTATGCCGATGTGAACACCACCGTGATCGCCACGATCATGGAGACTGTCATCGGCCGGCGCTTTGACCTTCACATGCACGAGACGCTCTTCGCGCCGCATGGGCTCGACATCGGCTACAACTGGAGCGGTGTCTCGCAGAAGAAGCGCGACCGTGCGGCGCCCGCTGCGCGCAATTTCGACGGCGTGTGGACGGTGCAGGTCGACGGCGCGCTGCCGGCCGCTCCGGAACCCCTGCTCAATCGCGCGCCGGACGCGGCCGCTCGCCGGCTCGACGACTACGTGCCAGGCGAAAATGGTTTCGCCTTCGCTCCGCATGGCGGCTTGCGTCTCAGCCTGAGCGACATGGACAGGCTTTTGCGCATCCTGCGTCGCGACTGCGAGGATATGGCCGTGCCGCAATGGACGAGTGACGGGGCGAATGGCGCCACGGAGAACGGCTTCTACACGGCGTACGGCCTGTGCATGCAGCGCCCGGGCTTCGGTGCGCTCGACCGGTTTTTCGGCGCCGACTCGCAAGATTGGCGCGGCCATTGCGGCGACGCCTATGGCTGGATGACCGGGTTCTTCTGGAGCGCGCGTGATGGTCGAAGCATCGTCTACGCGCTCAACGGAATGCAGGAGTTCAATCGTCCGCGCGCGGCGCAGTCCGCGCTCACGCCGCACGAGCAGATGCTGATTGATCTGGCCCTCGCACGCATGGGCTGAGCGAACCTCCCGCGCGCAGCGTAAGCTAGCGCAAAAGCAGCCGTCACTCGAACGACAAGGCTGCATCGGGGAGAACTGAGTGGAAGCCATTTCACGGGTAGCTTTTGGCCTCTTTGGCCTGGCGGTGCTCATCGGCATCGCATGGCTGGCGTCGAACAACAAACGCCGCGTCGACTGGAAGCTGGTCGCCACCGGCGTCAGCCTGCAGATCGTCTTCGCCGCCATCGTGCTGCTGGTGCCGGGCGGCAAGGACGTGTTCGACGCGATCGGCCATGGCTTCGTGAAGGTGCTGAGCTTCGTCAACGAGGGCAGCCGGTTCATCTTCGGCAGCCTGATGGACGTCAACACCTTCGGCTTCATCTTCGCCTGCCAGGTGCTGCCCACCATCATTTTCTTCGCCGCGCTGATGGGCGTGCTCTACCACCTCAACGTGATGCAGGCCGTGGTGCGCGCCATGGCGTGGGCCATCACCCGGGTCATGCGGGTCTCCGGTGCGGAAACCACCAGCGTCTGCGCCAGCGTCTTCATCGGTCAGACGGAGGCGCCGCTGACCGTGCGCCCGTACATCGCGAAGATGACGCAATCGGAGCTGCTCACGATGATGATCGGCGGCATGGCGCACATCGCCGGTGGTGTGCTCGCCGCCTACGTCGGAATGCTCGGCGGTGGCGATCCCGAGCAGCAGGTTTTCTATGCCAAGCACCTGCTCGCGGCGTCGATCATGGCCGCGCCCGCGACCATGGTGATCGCCAAGATCCTCGTTCCGGAAACCGGCGAGCCGCTCACGCGCGGCACGGTGAAAATGGAAGTGGAGAAGAACACCGCCAACATCGTCGACGCCGCGGCGGCCGGCGCCGGCGACGGCCTGCGCCTGGCGCTGAACATCGGCGCGATGCTGCTCGCATTCATCGCGTTGATCGCGCTGCTCAACTGGCCGCTGACCTGGCTGGGCGAAGTCACCGGCGTCGCGGCCGCCATCGGCAAACCCACCGACCTCGCCACGATCTTCGGCTACGTTCTCGCGCCGCTGGCCTGGGCGATCGGTACGCCGTGGCAGGACGCGCAGGTCGTCGGCAGCCTCATCGGCCAGAAAGTCGTCATCAATGAATTCGTCGCCTATCTTCAGCTGGGCGAAATCGTCAACGGAAAAGTCGCCGGCGTATCGCTGACCGAACAGGGCCGACTCATCGCGACCTACGCGCTCTGCGGCTTCGCGAATTTCAGCTCCATCGCGATCCAGATCGGCGGCATCGGGGGGCTCGCGCCGGAGCGCCGCCAGGACCTGGCGCGCTTCGGCATGCGTGCGGTGCTCGGCGGTTCGATCGCGACGTTCATGACGGCGACGATCGCGGGCGTCCTGACGTGGTTCGGCAGCTGACCGCAGGGCCGGGACAACGACCATTCCGCACGCAATCGGACCGCGATCTCGACGCGGGGTTCGAACGCGCGCTCGCCGCGGGCGACGGCATCGCCGGCGCGCACTGCATCCATGAACGCTGGATGCGCGGCCACTTCGCCGCGCACATCGAGACGGCCCTCGACTTGTTGTGGAAACGAGCGGGCGCATCGGTCCCCGACTGGCTGCCGATGCGTTACATCTCCTGGCTGCCCACCGCATACGAGGTCGCCGCGCGATTCACCGCAAGTGGCGGCGGCCGGTCGAACCTCTATCTGATCCTGCTGGACTATTCCGACCGGCGCGGCGATGACCACGGCGTGTACGTCGGAATGAGTCGATACTCACCCGCGCAACGCTTCGATCAGCACAAGGCGGGCATCCGCGCCGCCGGCAGCGTGCTGAAGCGGGGCATCGAAGTGCTGGCGGGTCCGACGCTGCACCTGCAACACATCAAGCGGAGCGCAGCGGCCCGCATCGAAGCGGCCCTGGCCGTCGCGCTGGCGGATGCCGGCATCCGGGTCGAGGGCGGTCACTGAACGGTCCGGTAGCAAGAGCCGCCGCCTGCGGTAGCGGCATCCGCTACCCGCTCCAGGGCAATTGTTTTGCGTTACGGCCGGAGTAGTTTGCCCGCAAACAAAGAAGCGCGTCGCAACCCAGGGGGAACGGACCATGCAAACAAACATCTCTTGCTGTCGAGTGTTGGGCCTGGCCGCCCTGGCCACGCTCCAGGCCTGCGGAAGTCCAAAAAGCAGCTCCACCGGCGGACCTGGCGGCGGACCGGTGCCGACCAGCAGGATGACGATCGACCTGAAGGTCGAATCCAGCGAGCCGGGTATCGCGGTGGTGCGCGCGAACCTCAACGACGGCCACGCGCTCGGCGAGTCGTACCGGCTGGATGGCGGAGACTATCTACGCGCCTGCGTCATCGGCGTGTGCCGCAACATGGCCGACAATAATTCGGTCTTCGAGCCCGACTACATCGCCCGCTTCAACTTCCAGCCCGGCGTCGATTACGTCGTTTCGTTCAACCGCCGGGAGGCCAGGGACGCGCTGAATTCACGCGTCGCCCTGCCGCCTGCCTTCACGATCGTGACGCCAGCCAACTTCCAGCAGGTCACCGACGGCGATACCGTGGTGGTCGAGTGGTCGCCAACCGGTGCGCCCGCGCGTGTGGAAGTGTGGTACCTGGCCGACTGCACCCATTCTTTCGGGCCGCATAGCATCACGGTGGGCACGGCGGCCGCCGACCTGAACGCCGACGGCCGGGAATCCGTCAGCATCGATGACGTCCTCGAGTTTGCCGGTACCAGCTCGCAGTCGCGCATCACGCGCTGCGAAATCGACCTGACCGTCCGTCATGAACTGCAGGGACGAATCGATCCGAATTTCGGCGACGGGACTGCGATCGGCGTCGTCTCGCGCAAGATCACGCTGGATTACATCCCGCGCTAGGTCCGGTTCACTTCGCACGTAACGCGAATTCGATCGCCGCGCAGGTCGCGGCCACCTGGGCCGCGTTGCATTCGTCGGGGGTCGTCCGGGGACTGTCGGGATAGACCTCCGTCGTGGTCGTGTAGCGGGCTCCCGTGATGCCGGCGCAAAGGCCGAGCTGCCGCAGCGGATACCGGATGACGCCCGGCGCAACGAGTGGAGAGCCGATGATCTCGTCCTGGTCGTCCGCTGGCGCGATGTGCGTGATCCGGGCCACAGCCTCGATGATCGCCTGGTGGAATTCGGGCTGCGGGTTCTCGCTGTCGTCGACGGAGTAGAACCCATCCGGGACGATACCGGGCTCGAACGGTGTTCCGTCGCGTGCCGCCAGTGCGGGGCGGAATTCGCTCTCGTCGGAGTCGGTCGTCTCGTGCAGATCGACGTGCAGCAGAAACCTCCCGTGTAACGGCGCGATCAGCCGCAACAGCGCCGCCGACTCGACCGCCGGACTGTCTTCCCGGAAGGATCGATTCGGGTCGACGGCATTCGCGTTCCAGCGATGAATGCGCTCATAGGCCCAGGGACTCACGCAGGGCACCGCGAGCAGGTTGATCTCCCGGGTGTAGTCCGCCGCGCGTTGCTCGAGGAACTGCAGTGCGCCGTGCACGCCGCTCGTCTCGTAGCCGTGCACGCCGCCCGTGACCAGCGCCACCGGGCGCCCGTCGCGCCAGCCCCGGCTGCGCAGCGCGAGCAGGCGGTAGTGGTCCGGCGGATAGTGAACCTCGCCGTACTCCTGCACGTCGAAGCGCGCGGCGAGACGCTCGATGCGCGTCACCACGTCGGCGGCGTAACTGCGGAGCTTGCGTTGTCGCGCGAGCCAGAGTGCCTTCTCGGGCGCACCCCAGGCAACCCCGGGCGTGCCAATCGGATATGGATTCAGTGCGACGTCCTCTTCACGAAGCCGGCCACCGTATCTGCAGCCCGGTGACCGCCAAAATGCAGCGAGTCGCGCGGCTTGGCAAGTGCCACGCACCGCCAGGCTCTCGACAACCGCGCACCTCGCATCGAGAATCGGGCCATGTCGAACCGAATCAGCCTGCCGTTGATCATCGCGGCGTTCATGACCGTCCTTGCCGGAGCCGTGGAGGCCAGGCCGCCCGACGCCGCCACCGTCGGGAAATGGCTCGAGAGTTATGGCGCGGCCTGGAAGGCGCGCGACCCCGCGGCTGCCGGTCGCCTGTTCGCCGTCGACGCTAACTACCTCGAGAAGCCGTTCGACGCGCCGCAGGAAGGGCCGCGCCGGCATCGAGGAATACTGGCGCGGCGTGACCGCCGATCAGCGCGACGTCCAGTTCGAATCGCAGGTGATCGCCGTGAACGGCAATACCGGCGTTGCGCACTGGTCGGCGAAGTTCCGGCTGCAGTCGAGCGGCGCGACCATCGAGCTCGACGGCGTATTCGTGCTGGAGTTCAACGAGTCGGGTGAATGCTCCTTGTTGAGGGAGTGGTGGCACGTCCGCACTCCGCAGTGATCGCGCCGGGGCTCGCTGAATGGCCGCGAAAGACCGCCGCCGGTTCCTGAAGGGTGCGGCCTGGCTCGGCGTCATTGCATTCGACGGACACACCCTTGAACGAGCCAACCAGGCAATGACCCTGCTCGAAGTCACCCGCGCCCTGTCGGCGCGCAAGATCACCAGCCGCGAACTGGTCGAGCGCGCGCTCTCGGCCATCGCGTCGCCCACAGGCGAGGGCGCCCGCGCCATTCTGAGTGTGCATCGCGAATCGGCCCTCGCAACCGCGGACCGCGTCGACGCCGAACGCAAGCGTGGCGCCACGCTGCCCGCGCTCGCCGGCGTTCCGGTTTCCATCAAGGACAACTTCGACGAAGCGGGCCACGTGACGTTGGCAGGATCGACGGTGCTCGCGAAAGCGCCCGCGGCAGCTCGCGACGCGGTGGCAGTCGAACGCCTGCGCGCCGCCGGCGCCATCGTCATCGGCCGCACCAACATGACCGAGTTCGCGTATTCGGGTCTCGGCATCAATCCGCATTACGGCACGCCGCGCAATGCGTTCGACCGGGCCGGGGCGCGCATTCCGGGCGGATCATCGTCGGGCGCGGCGGTATCCGTCACCGACGGAATGGCGTTAGCCGCGATCGGCACGGACACGGGCGGCTCGGTGCGCATTCCCGCCGCGCTCAACGGCCTGGTCGGGTTCAAGCCCACCGCGCGCCGCGTGCCGCTCGGCGGCGTGTTGCCGCTGTCGCTGACGCTCGATTCCGCCGGACCCCTCACTCGCAGCGTGTCCGACTGCGCGTTGATGG
This sequence comes from uncultured Pseudomonadota bacterium, assembly GCA_963774045.1. Classification (GTDB taxonomy): domain Bacteria; phylum Pseudomonadota; class Gammaproteobacteria; order Steroidobacterales; family Steroidobacteraceae; genus CADEED01. The sequence continues at coordinate 74,986 of CAVZED010000002.1, read as the reverse complement.
ACGCCATCCTGTCCGCCGACACCGTCGAACCGGCGGCGCTCGCCGTGCGCGGCGTGAAATTCGCGGTGCCGCAGAGCGTGGTGCTCGACGATCTCGCTGCGGCCGTCGCCACCGCGTTCGCAGCGGCGGTCTCGAGCCTCTCGGCCGCGGGTGCGGACATCGTCGAATTGCCGCTGCGCGAGTTGGCGCGCGCCGCCGAGGTGAATCCGCGCGGTGCACTGAGCAGTGCGGAGGCCTGGTGGTGGCATCGACGCTGGGTTGAATCGGGCGCGGACCAGTACGACCCGCGCGTCCTCGTGCGTATCCGCCCGGGCGCCGCGTTCAGCGCGGCCGAGTACATCCAGATCCTCGAGGACCGCCGGCGATTCGTCCGCGACGTGTCAGCCGCGATCGGCGGTTTCGATGCGTTGCTGATGCCGACGACGCCGGACACGGCGCCCACGATCGCGGAGGTCGCGGCGAGCGACGAGAGCTATTTCCACTCCAACGGCCGAATGCTGCGCAATGCATCCCTGGTGAATCTCTTCGACGGCTGCGCGCTGTCGATTCCCTGCCATCGGGCGGGTGAGGCGCCCGTGGGACTGACGATCGCCGGCGCGGCGCTGCGCGATCAGCGCGTGCTCGCGATCGGACAGGCCATCGAGGCGCTCGTCAGACGGGATCGATGAACACCGGGCCGTCGCCCAGCACGCGAAACCACTTGGTGACGATGATCTTGTGACCGCGGATCACCGGCTCTCCGCAGTGGCGGGCCAGCTGATTGGGCGTGCCGTCGCGATGCAGGTTGGGCCACAGCAACGCCATGCCGGCCTTCGGATACACCGCGTAATCGATTTCGGTGAAGCGCGTGCCGCCGCCTTCCATGCCGTCGTTCAGATACACCATGAAGGTCCAGGTGCGATTGCCACGCAGGCTGGCGAGCCGCGCGTAAGCGTCGCTGCCGGGGGTAAACCAGTCGGTGTGCGGCTTGTATTGCTGGCCCACGTCGTAACGCTGCACCTGGATGGCTTCACCGAAACCGGCGCCGATGCCGATCGTCCGGCAGATCTTGTCGTCCAGCGCGATGGTTTCGGGACTGCGCAGGTGCGCGAGCAGGCAGGTGCGGCTGGTGCGGTACTGATCGTCCGTCGTGGTGTTCGCGAGTGGCGAGGGCTGCAGGTGCTGGTCGGCGAGCGCCATGATGCCCGCGCATTCCGCGGCGCTCAGGAAGTCGTCGTACGCATACAGATCGAAGCGCGGTGCGGCGAGCTTGCGAAGCTGCGCAGGCGCGCGGGCCAGCAGGGGCGGCGGCCCGAGCAATCCGTCGATGAGCGAGCTGCCTTTCGGCCGCAGCAGGTGCAGTGCTTCGTTGATGGATTGTTCGGTCACTCCCGCCCGGCGCAGGGCCGGGAGCGCCTGGCCCATGTCGGCGGCGTTGTCGACCTGTTCCCGCAGCCAGGTCTGCCACCTGGGTTCACTTCGCTGCTCGCCTTGCACGCGGACGAGTCTCCCACACCGACTAGTAGAACAGCGGACCGTCGCCGTACATGCGAAACCACTTGGTGATGATCAGCTTGAAGCCGCTGGTTACGGGCTCACCGCAGTGCATGGTGGCGGGATTCGGCGAGCCGTCTTCCTTCAGGTTGTTCCAGATCACGGCCATGCCCGCCTTGGGTTGCACCGCGAAGTCGAGCTGCGTGAAGCGCGTGGCTCCACCTTCCATTCCCTCGTTCAGATAGACCATGTAGGTCCAGGTCCGGTTGCCGCGCACGCCGGCGTATTTCACGAATGCCTGCGTGCCCGGTTCGTAGTAGTCCCAGTGGGCCTTGAATTGCTGGCCCACGTCGTAACGCTGCGCCTGGATTCCCTCGGCGTACTGCGGGCGGATGCCGAGCGACTTGCAGATCTTTTCATCCATGCCGGTTGCCACGGGACTCTTGAGGAAACACAGGTCCGCGGTCTGGCTGGTGCGAAACGCGCGGTCCGGCGAGGGATACGACAGGGTCGAGGGCCGCAGGTGGTGATTGATGAGCCCGATCAGCCGCGAGCAATCATTCGGGCTCAGCGCATCTTCGAGCGTGTAGAGCTGCACTTCGTCGCCGCCGACCCGGCGCAGCTTTGCGGGCGGGCGCCGCAGCAGCGGCGGTGTCATCACGCCTTGTTCGAGGGCGTCTCCGCGCGGTGCCAGCTCGTTGAGAGCCTCGAGGATCGCGTCGTCCGAATAGCCGGACTCGCGCAGGGTCAGCACCGAGTGGGTCATGTCGGCGCCGATCCGGATCGCCTCTCGCAACTGCGCGATCAGGCTCGGATCCACCCGTCCCGGTGTGGTTTGCGGAAGAGTCACCGCGCCGTTTTTAGCACCGGCACCCGCGCACCCCGCGTAGGACGAAACGAGATTCAGACCCTCCCGTTGTCCGTCGGAATTCATTGACACTAGAATTCGCGCCGTGCCGACCCATCCCGAATGAGCGCGCTCGCGCTCGGACTCGTTCTGCTCGCCGCGCTCACGCATGCGAGCTGGAATCTCTCGGCGAAGTACGCGGCCGAATCGCGGCACTTCGTGTGGCTGTTCTCCGCCGGTTCCGTGCTGGTTTACGGGCCGGTCGTCGCGGCGGTGTTGTATGTCGAGCGCCCGGTGTTCGAGCTGGAACACTGGCTGTCGCTGGCGGCGACCTCGGTGCTGCACCTGGCGTATTCACTCTCGCTGCAATCGGGCTATCGCCATTCCGATCTGTCGGTGGTGTACCCGATAGCGCGCGGCACCGGGCCGCTGCTCTCATTCGTCGGCGCCGCATGGTTGTTAGGCGAGGTGCCGACGGAGCGCTCCATTGCCGGCCTGGTGCTCATCGTCGGCGGCATCCTGCTGGTCGCGGGGCTGGTCGGTCACCATCGGCGTGCGCCGGGTGTCGGCGTGATGTACGGCCTGCTCACCGGAGGGTTCATCGCCGCGTACACGCTGAACGACGGCTGGGCGGTCAAGGTGCTGCTGATCTCGCCATTCGTCGTCGACTTCACCGGCAACCTGTTCCGCACGGTCGTGCTCGCGCCGCGCGCCTGGCGCGACCGCGCACGCCTCGCTCTCGAGGCGCGCGTCTACCGCAAGCCGGTGATCGTGGTCAGCGTGCTCGGTCCGCTCGGATACATCCTGGTGTTGTTCGCGATGCGGCTGGCGCCCGTGAGTCACGTGGCACCGGCGCGCGAGCTGTCGACGCTGGTCGGCGCGTGGTTCGGGTCACGGCTGTTGCGCGAGGAATCGGGCGGATGGCGCCTGGCCGGCGCCGCGCTCATCGTCGCGGGCGTCGTGAGTCTCGCGTGGCAATAGGGCCGTGGCGCCCTAGACCACGCGGTCGGTGGCGCGCCGGCCCGTGAGCTCGGCGAGCGCCGCGCGCAGCTCGCGGATGCGCGGCGGCTTGCCCAGCAGCCGATCGACGGCGAGCGGGCGATTCGAGTCACTGGTCACCTGCTGGCCCCAGCCCGTCAGCAGGATGATCGGCGTACCGGCCGACATTTCCCGCACGCTCGACACCACCTGCCGCCCGTCGACATCGGGCATGCGCAGGTCGGTGATGACGACGTCGAACAGGCGGCCGGCCTTCTGCGCGGAGCGAAATGCGTCGATGCCGGCCTGGCCGCCGTTCGCGGTGGTGACCTTGTGGCCCTCGTCGAGCAGCGAGATGCGCAGCGATTCGAGCAGCGAAGGATCGTCGTCGATCACGAGCACCCGCAGGCTGCGCATGGCGAACAACGGGGAAGGATTGCGGCCCGACGTGCCCGTGCCCGTGGAGTTGCAGCGGAACGAAAGCCGCACCGTCGTGCCCCGGGACGGCGTGCTCTCGATTTCGAGGCCGGCGTTGTGGCGCCGCGCCATGCCGTAGACCATGGCGAGACCGAGGCCGCTGCCGCGATCTCCCTTCGTGGTGAAGAACGGTTCGATGCAACGGCGGCGCGTTTCCTCGTCCATCCCGATGCCGTTGTCGATGACCTCGAGCACCGCGTAGGGCTCGATGCCGCCGTGCGGCGCGGGCATGGTCGCCATGCGGGTCCGCACCTCGATACCCCCTCCCTGGGGCAGCGCGTCGACCGCATTGAAGATGAGATTCGTGAGCGCGTCGCGGATCTCGTTTTCGGCGCCGCGGATGGCCGAGAGGTCGACCGCGAGCTCGGGTTTGAGCTCGATGGTGATTCCCCGCTGGCGCGCGAGATCATTCCAGCGTGCACGCGTGAGCTCAACCGCCTGCTGCACCACGGAGTTGAGCGCCACATCCGCGAACTGGACGGCCTGTTCCCGCGGCCGGTAGAACTCACGCATCCGGCTGACGGTCTGCGTCACGTCATCGACGGCACGCTGAATGGTCGTGAGGTAGCCGCGCGACCGCTCCGACAGGTTCTCGCGCTCCAGCATCGCCTCGGTGTAGAGGACGATCGGAGAGATCGCATTGCTGATGTCATGGGCGATGCCGCTCGACATCTGGCTGAGGGCGCGCAGGCGTTCCTGCTGGATGAGCGACTGCTGCGACTGCCGCAGCGCGTCGTTGCCCTGTTCGAGCTCGCGCACGCGCCGCCTGAGCACCTCGACCTCCGCACGCAGCGAATCGAGGGCCTCGTCGTCGGGAAGGCTGGTTTTACCCTGGGTCATGCCCACGCACTCGACCTCGCAGGAGCCATACGCGTTACAAGCGCTTGAAACAGTAGTAGTTTGAGCGCCGTTGTCACTACGGACTTCTCCGAATAGCCACAGGCCGCCCATGCCCTCGGTGCCAAAGCAGTACAGCGACGTCGATTTCATGCGTGTGGCCCTGGAGGCCGCGCGGGGGGCGCAAGCCGCGGGCGAGGTTCCCGTGGGCGCCGTCCTGGTGCAGGGCGATGCCATCCTCGCCGTGGCCGCCAATCGGCCGATCGCGGGACACGATCCCACCGCGCATGCGGAAATCGAGGCGCTGCGTGGCGGCGGAAAGGCACTCGGGTCTTATCGCCTGGGTGGCACGACGCTGTACGTCACCCTCGAGCCCTGCGTGATGTGCGCCTCGGCCATCGTGCACGCGCGCGTGGCGCGGCTGGTGTTCGGCGCCTGGGATCCCAAGGCCGGCGCGGCCGGCAGCACCGTCAATGTATTCACGATGCCATCCATGAATCATCGCGTGGACGTGTTCGGCGGCGTGCTCATGGAAGAGTGCGGGCGCCTCCTGAACGGCTTCTTCGAGGCGCGCCGGCGCGAGGCCCCGTAGGACGCTTCGTTGGGCAGGAGAAAGGCCCGGCAGTGTGCTAGCGTCCGCCAGCTTTCCCGTTGAGGCTGCGCATCCAGGAGGATTCGTCATGCATCGCTTAATTCGTCCGCTGTTGATCTTCGCTTTCGGAACACTGACGACGGTCGCGCTGGCGAAGCCCGTGACCTACAACGCGGATCCGAAACACACGTACGCGAGTTTCGAGGCCGATCATTTCGGCGGTGTGTCGGTGTGGCGCGGCAAGTTCAACAAGAGCTCGGGTACGGTGGTACTGGACCGCGAGGCTCAAGCCGGCACGGTGGACGTCACCATCGACCTCGCGTCGGTCGATACCGGCCTGGACGACCTCAACGATCATTTGAAGAAGCCCGATTTCTTCGAGGTCGAGAAATATCCGACCGCCACGTTCAAGGGCAAACTCGCCAAGTTCAAGGACGGCGCACCCACGGAGGTGCAAGGCGAGCTCAACCTGCACGGCGTGACCAAGCCCGTCACCCTCGCCATCAAGTCGTTCAAATGCATGCCGCACCCGATGAAGAAGGCGGAGTTCTGCGGGGCCGACGCGTCGGCGACCATCAACCGCGAGGACTTCGGCATCGCGTGGGGCAAGAATTTCGGCTTCGCCATGTGGGTCAGGCTCGCCATCCAGATCGAAGCCGACGTCGCGAAGTAATCCGGGGAAGAGCATGCGCCAGGTTTTCTTGACGCTGGGTATCCTGGCGCTGGGTTCATTCGCGCTGGCCGCCGACAAGGGCACGCCGATCTTCGACGGCAAGTCGCTGAAGGGCTGGAAACAGCTCGGGGGCGTTGCCGAATACCGGGTGGTCGACGGCACCCTCGTCGGCACGTCGAAGCCGGACAAGGTGAACAGTTTCCTGGTCACCGAGAAGACTTTTGGCGACTTCGTGCTCGATTTCGACGTCCGCCAGGACGTGGGTCCGACGAACTCCGGCGTGCAGTTCCGTTCGTCGAGCACGCCCGCCTTCGAAAACGGCCGCGTCCATGGATACCAGGCCGACATCGATCCATCCGACAAGGCATGGAGCGGCGGCATCTACGAAGAGGCGCAACGCGGGTGGTTCTACACCGGCGACATGAACCCCGCGGGCAAGCCGCTCTACAAGTTCGGCGAGTGGAACCACTTCCGCATCGAGGCGATCGGCCCGCGACTGCGCGTGTGGATCAACGGCGGTGCGGTCTCGGACACGATCGACGACGGCCATGCGAGCGGTTTCATCGGCCTGCAGGTGCACAGCATCAGCTCGGCGGAAGAGGCCGGGCGCACCACGACGTGGAAGAACCTCATCGTCCAGACGAAGAACCTGAAGCGTGCCGCGCCGATGGGCATCTTCATCCGCAACAACCTGCCTAACAACCTCGACGCCGAGGAGAAGGCCCAGGGCTGGCGGCTGCTGTGGGACGGCAAGACTGCGAAGGGCTGGCGTGGCGCGGAAGCCGAATCGTTCCCCGCCAAGGGTTGGTCACTCGCGAACGGCGAGCTTGCGGTGCTCGCGAAGGGCGGGGGCGGCGACATCATGACGCTCGAGGAGTTCGGTGCCTTCGAGCTGCAGATGGAGTTCAAGGTGAGCGCCGGCGCCAACAGCGGCATCTTCTATTTCCTCACCTCGCCGAAGGATCCGGCCAGCGGCGCGCCGCTCGGGCTCGAATACCAGGTCCTCGACGACGAACGCCACCCGGATGCGAAGAATGGCATCGATTTCAATCGCACGCTGGCGTCGCTCTATGACATCTATCCGCGCGCCAAGCTGAGAACCAACGTGGGAATCGCGCCGAAAGTCGACGCATGGCAACACGCGCGCATCGTCGCGCGCGCCGACGGCGCGGTGGAGCACTGGCTCAACGGCGTGAGGGTGCTCGAGTTCAACCGCAAGTCCGATGACTATCGCGCGCACGTCGCGGCCAGCAAGTTCAAGGCGACGCCGGCCTTCGGCGAGGCGGACAAGGGTCGCATCCTGCTGCAGGACCACGGCGATGCCGTGTCCTATCGCAGCATCAAGATCCGCCCGCTCTGACCGGAGCTACTTGCTCGCGAGCACCTTGTCGGGAACGTGCGTTTCCAGGATCGCCGCGAACTGCGATACGCGCTCGACGAATTGCATGGTCTCGCGCCCGTTCGCATAGCCGTGTTTCACGCGCTTGTGCCAGTGCGGATCGGAGAGGCGCGGCAGGTGCGCGCGTACGTCCGACCAGCGATCCGGATTCTTCTTGCGCATCTGCGTGATCACGCGCGCGTCTTCCAGGTGGCCGATGCCGATGTTGTAGGCCGCGATCGCCATCCACAGGCGATCGGGGTCGGTGATGCGTTTCGGGATCCGCTCCTGCATGTACGCGAGGTACTTGGCGCCGCCCAGGATGTTCTCGTCCGGCGAGAAGACGTTGGCCACGCCCATCTTCTTGGCCGTCAGCGGCATCAGCATCATCACGCCCTGGGCGCCCCTTGGAGAGACGGCGCCCGGGCGCCAGCGAGATTCCTGGTAGCCGAGCGCGGCCAGCATGCGCCAGGGAAGCCCGGTCTCGCGGCTCGCGGCCTCGAAAGGCGGGCGCAGGTGCGGCAGCCGGGTTTCGATGTGGCCGTGGAAGTCCGCGGCCAGACGCCGCGGCAGGCGTGCCCGCTGGGCAGGCGGCTTCGCGGGGGGTTTGGCGGCCGGGGCCGGGAGCTTGGTCGCCCGCGGCGCCTCGGCAGAGGCGGCCGGCAGAGCCACACCCAGGGCGGCGATGGCCAGGGCCACGAAACCGCGCCGGTTGGTCAGGTTTTTCCTCCCCTTGGCTCTCGTCATCGTTCGGCTAGAATACGCGCCCCGCGAAGGGCGCCCAAATTTGAGGGGGCTCAACCCAGTTCCTGGCGCGGAGAGGTACCGAAGCGGTCATAACGGCGCCGACTCGAAATCGGATGGTCGGGTAATTCCGGCACGTGAGTTCGAATCTCACCCTCTCCGCCATTTCTATTCCCACCGTCATCGCGGGTGAGATTCGAACTCACGTGCGATGAGAATGTCGAGTTCGACGGCTTTGCAGAGCAAAGCCGGACAAATTCGCTACGCGAATTTGGCCCCGAGCGTCAGCGAGGGGCGAGCGGCCGTCCCCGGCCGCGAGCAATCTCACCCTCCCCGCAGTTATCTACTACCCTTTCATTCCTGACCTCCTTCCCGGTCTATAACGACAACGGCTTCGACAATTTTTACCACCACGCTCAATTCTCCCGTCGGCACCCTCCACCTCGCCGCCACCGACCGCGCGCTCATCGCGCTCGTCTGGCGCCGGCACTCGACACCGCAGATTCCCTTCGACGCCGCCGTCGAACGTCCCGAACATCCGATCCTGCGCGAGACCGCGCGCCAGCTCGGCGAGTATTTCGCGGGACAGCGCCGCGCGTTCGAGCTGCCCGTCGAGTTCCGCGGCACCGATTTCCAGAAACTGGCCTGGGCCGCACTGCTCACGATTCCTTACGGTGAAACCCGCAGCTACTCGCAGATGGCGCAACACATCGGCAACCCCAGCGCGGTTCGTGCGGTCGGCGCCGCGAACGGGCGCAATCCGATCTCGATCATCGCGCCCTGTCACCGCGTGATCGGCTCGAGCGGTGCGCTCACCGGTTTCGGCGGCGGCATCGAAGCCAAGGCCTGGCTGCTCGCGCACGAATCGCCGCAGCGCGACCTGCTCGCCGCTGGCTGACGGGTCAGTGAGGCTTCAGCGCCGTCAGGCGCTGTTCCAGGAATTCGCGCTCGCGCCCGTTCCCGCAGCGCGCGATCGCTTCGCGGTACGCGAGCGCCGCATCCGCATCGCGGCCCAGGCGCCGCAGCAGGTCGGCGCGCACGGCGTGAAACAGGTGGTAGTGCCCGAGCGCCAGCGCATCGACCAGCGCCAGCGCGCGTGCCGGCCCTTCGATTTCAGCCACGACGATCGCACGATTGAGGGCGATCACCGGGCCCGGATTCATCTCGAGCAGCCGGTCATGGAGCACGAGAATCTGCGCCCAGTCGGTTGAGGCGGAATCCGCCGCGTCGCTGTGCACGGCGTTGATCGCCGCCTGGATCTGGTACGGACCCGGCTGATTGCGCGCCAGGCACGCGCGCATGAAAAAACGCCCTTCCTCGAGCCGCGCGGAATTCCACCGCGAGCGGTCCTGGTCCGCGAGACGCACCAGAGCACCGTTGCGGTCGGCGCGGGCTTCGCGCCGCGCATCGATGAACAACATCAGCGAGAGCAGGCCCGCGACTTCCGGTTCCGCGGGGAACGAGCTCGAGCAACAGGCGCCCGAGCCGGATCGCCTCGTCGCACAGCTCCGCGCGTACCAGCGTCTCGCCGGCGGTCGCGCTGTAGCCTTCGTTGAAGATCAGGTACACCACGGCGAGCACCACGCGCAGGCGCCCCGGCAGCTCGGCGGCATCGGGCACGCGGTACGGAATGCCGGCGTCGCGGATCTTCGCCTTCGCGCGCGAGATGCGTTGTGCCAGCGTCATTTCGGGTACCAGGAACGCGCGCGCGATTTCGCCGCTGGTCAGGCCGCCGACGAGCCGCAAGGTCAGTGCGAGCTGTGCCTCCGGCGCGAGCGCCGGGTGGCAGCAGGTGAAGATGAGCCGCAGCTGATCGTCCTTCACGTCGTGCTCCTCGACCGGATCGTCTTCGAGCAGGCGCATCGCAACCTCGTGCCTCTCACCGCGCGACGTCTCGCGTCGCAGCCGGTCGATGGCGCGGTTGCGGGCCGTGGTGATCAGCCAGCCGGCCGGCGAGGGCGGAATGCCGTCGCGAGGCCAGCGTTCGAGCGCCGTCGCGAAAGCATCCTGCACGGCTTCCTCGGCCGCCGAGATGTCGCCGAGAAATCGCGTGAGCACCGCGACCGCGCGGCCGTATTCCGCACGGTAGATGCCGGCCACCGCCTCGTTCAATGGGCCTCGAAGAAAGGCCGCACTTCGATGGCCGTGGTGGTCGCGAGCGCGAGCCGGCGGGCCCATTCGAGCGCCGCGTCGAGATCCGGCGCCTCGAGGATCGTGATCCCGCCGATCTGCTCCTTGCTCTCGATGAACGGGCCGTCCGTGGTGATGACGTCGCCGCCCTGGTGGCGCAGCACCGTGGCCGTGTTCGCGGGATGGAGGCCGCCGCTGAAGACCCAGACGCCGGCCTCCTGCATCTGCTTCTGCACCACGCGTACGTCGGCCATGATTTTCCGCAGGGCATCGGGCGGTGGCTGCGTGCCACCGGCGGGGTAACACACGGATAACAAATATTGCTTCATGGGTTGCTCCTGTCGCTCATGCCCCTCAAACGAACGGCGCGGGCCAGTTTCGACAGCGGCGGGAAACGACACAAGTGTGGCGACTGGTGGCGGGGTCCCACCCGCTGTCGGGCGCGACCGGATCCTTCCACCCAGCAGGAGAATGACGGTCGCCGCTGCCGCGGCGGCCGCGCGTCAGGCGGCGTCGATGGAGTGGGCGGAGCCCGCGTTGCCGTCGCGCGCGGCTTCTTCGTATTGTTGCGCGAAGGTCTCGACGAAGATGTGCGGCAGGGCGTTGCCCGGAGTCTCGCAGAGCTGGCGATAGAACTCGCCGTAGAGCTCCCAGTTTCCCATCGTCTTGCGGCGCGCGCTGCGTTCGAAGCGCGTGGCCAGGTCACGCGGATCCAGGCGGCCCACGAAATCGGCAAACGCGGCGCGCATCGCATCGATCATCGCGCTGTCGTGTTTGCGGGCGTGCGCGAAGGATTCGCGCAGCCATTGCACGGCATCGAAACGGCGGCTGTCGTGCGCCTTGAGCAGTTCCTGGATGAGCTCTTCGATGCTGTGACGATCGAGCGACGGGACGAAATCGCCGGGCTCTTTCTGATACGTCACGCGCAGCTGGTTGCGCTGGTCCTGCTGGGAGCGGTTGCTCTCCTTGAGGCCCGAAAGGCATTCGCGCAGCAGCTGGCCGGCCAGATGCAGCATGCGCGCGTGCGCGTCGACGGGAAGAGTCTCGGCGCCGATGCCGGCGCCGCGGCAGAACGCCTGCAGGCCGGGCGTGTTGTCGGGCGCCTGCGCAGAAGGCGCGGGCGCGGTGGGCGGCACAGGCGCGGTGGGTTGCTGGACCTCGCGCTGGGTCTTTTCGGTGGCGCGCGCCAGGCGCGCGATGCGCCGCGCCACGGCGTCGGAGGTGACGTCGAGCTCGGGCGCGGTGGAAGGCTCTTTCTGCAGGTCCTGCGTCTGATGCAACGCGCGGGTGCGCGCGGACACGGCCTGGCCGAAAGCATTCACCGGCTTGAGCTGGTCGCTCGACGTGTCGTTGCTCGCCTCGAGCAGGTTTTCGAGGCGCAGGCTGGCGCCGAGATCCGGTGGGGGCGGGTTTCCGGCGGCGGCTGCTCGTCGAGCCGGTGTGGTAGAGCGCGCTGTCGTCGAGGCTGAAATCGGTCGCGGAATCGATCTGCACCTGCACGTGGTACTCGCCGATGCGCAGGACGTCGCCGCTCGCCAGTTCGTGGGGGTTCTGGTTGCCGAGCGGACGCTCGTTGTCGTTGATGATAGGTGCCGTTGCTGCTGGTGTCCTGCAGGAGGTAACGGCCCTTGTGGAACACGATGCGCGCATGACGTCCGGATACGTAGCGCATATCGTCAGGCAACACCCAGTCGTTCTCGGCTGAGCGGCCTATGCTTCCGCCCGAGACACCGAAGACAAACGAATTCTTATCGCCCATTCGATGGCGATGATCACTGATGACGCGCAACCGGAGCGCCATGCTTAACGTACCCTCTGGGCCCTAGCTTCCCGCAGCCCATGCGTGTATGAAGGGGCAGGTTAACGCCCCCCTAGTCGTCTCGATGGCATCCAGTCACATTTTCAAGATTATGTTCGTGAACCAGGGCAAGGTTTACGAGGTTTATGCCCGCAAAGTGAGCCAGGGTCGCTTGTTCGGCTTCATCGAGGTTGAAGAGCTGGTTTTCGGGGAGCGCTCGACGGTCGTGCTCGACCCGGGCGAAGAACGCATCAAGTCCGAATTCCAGGGTGTCAAGTGCACCATGCTGCCGATGCATTCCATCCTGCGCATCGACGAGGTGAAGAAGCAGGGCGTGAGCAAAATCAGCGCGTTCGAAGCCGGCAACGTCGCGCAATTCCCGATGTCGATGTTCCAGCCCGCGGGCATGGATCCGGGCTCGAAGAAGTAGTGGGGACGCCCCTCGTCTGCGAATCCCTGTAAATCTGTGCTTTCGAATGAGGTGCGTCCCCATTTTCTAGGAAATGAGGAATGTCCCCAGTAGAATCCGCGGCCTCCATGCTCGAGCTCGCCGGCGCCCTCGCAGTTTCCGATTTCCGCATCGCCAAACTGCGTCCCGCGCTCGAAGCCCGTCAGCCGGATCTCGGTGCCATCACCGCCCGCTACGTCCACTTCGTCGACGTCGCTCGCAAACTCGACCCGACGGAACACGCGCTGCTCGAACGGCTGCTGACCTACGGTCCGCGCGAGCCCGCCAATGCGCCGCGTGCCGCGGGCGCCGAACTCATCGTGGTGCCGCGTTTCGGCACGATCTCGCCCTGGTCCAGCAAGGCCACGGACATCGCGCACGTGTGCGGGCTCGACGCCGTGCGCCGCATCGAGCGCGGCATCGTCTGGACGCTGGCCGCGCCGCGCTCACTCGGTCGCGACGAACTGCGCACGTTGAGCGCGCCGCTCTTCGATCGCATGACGGAGACCGTGTTGTTCCAGCGCGCCGAGGCGACGCGCCTCTTCGCGCACGAAAACACGCGGCCGCTGCGCACCGTATCACTCGCGGCCGGCCGCGATGCGCTGGTGAAGGCCAACACCGACCTCGGCCTCGCGCTGTCCGACGACGAGATCGACTACCTGGTGAAGAACTTCGCGGCATTGAAGCGCGATCCGACCGACGTCGAGCTCATGATGTTCGCGCAGGCGAACTCCGAGCATTGCCGCCACAAGATCTTCAACGCGGACTGGATCATCGACGGCCGCAAGCAGCCCAAGTCGCTGTTCGCGATGATCCGCAACACGCACGCGAAGAATCCCCAGGGCGTGCTCTCGGCGTATCGCGACAACGCGTCGGTGATCGAAGGGTCGATGGGCAAGCGCTACTTCCCGAATCCCGAGAACGACATCTACGGCGCGATCGACGAGCCCATCGACATCCTGATGAAGGTGGAGACCCACAACCATCCGACCGCCATCTCGCCGTTTCCCGGCGCGGCCACGGGTTCGGGCGGCGAAATCCGCGATGAAGGCGCGACCGGCCGCGGCGCCAAGCCGAAGGCGGGCCTCACCGGGTTTTCCGTCTCGCACCTGCGCATTCCGGGCTACGAACAGCCGTGGGAGAAAGCCCCGCTGTCGAACGAGCCCGGCAAGCCCGAACGCATCGTCTCCGCGCTCGACATCATGATCGACGGGCCGATCGGCGGCGCCGCGTTCAACAATGAATTCGGCCGCCCGAACATCTGCGGCTATTTCCGCACCTTCGAACAGGCTGGCGCGGGCGACCCGCCAGGCCGCGTGCGCGGCTATCACAAGCCCATCATGATCGCGGGCGGCCTCGGCAATGTGCGGCGCAAACACGTCGAGAAGAGCGAGATTCCGCCCGGCGCGAAAATCGTCGTGCTCGGCGGACCCGCGATGCTCATCGGGCTCGGCGGCGGCGCCGCTTCCTCCGTCAACAGCGGCGCCTCCAGCGCGGACCTCGATTTCGCTTCCGTTCAGCGCGGCAACCCGGAAATCCAGCGCCGCGCGCAGGAAGTCATCGACCGCTGCAGCGCCCGCTGGAACCAGAATCCCATCCTGCTGATTCACGACGTCGGCGCGGGCGGTCTGTCGAACGCCGTGCCCGAGGCCGTGGCGCACACGCCGGGGCGCGGCGCCGTCATCGACCTCGCCGCGATCCCGAACGACGAACCCGGCATGTCGCCGATGGAATTGTGGTGCAACGAATCGCAGGAGCGTTACGTCCTGTGCATCGATGCCCCGCGTCTCGAGGAATTCGCCGCCATCTGCGAGCGCGAGCGCGCGCCTTTTGCCGTGATCGGCGAGATCGACGCGACCGGCGTGCTGGTCCTCGAGGATCGGAAGAACGGCACGAGACCCGTCGACCTGCCGCTCGAGGTGTTGCTGGGCAAGGCGCCGAAGATGCTGCGCGACGTGCGCAGCGTCGTACCGCCACGGCGCGAGTTCGCCGTCGCGAACCTGGACATCCGCGATGCGGCCTACCGGCTGCTGCGTTTCCCCGCGATCGCCGACAAGACCTTCCTCATTTCCATTGGCGACCGCACCGTCGGCGGCATGATCAGCCGCGACCAGATGGTGGGACCGTGGCAGGTCCCGGTGGCCGATGTCGCGGTGACGATCGCCGACTACTTCGGAAACGCGGGCGAGGCGATGGCGATGGGCGAACGCACGCCGGTCGCCGTGCTCGACGCTCCCGCATCCGGCCGGCTTGCCGTCGGCGAGGCGCTGACCAACATCCTCGCGGCCGACGTCGGTAGTTTGTCCAACGTCCGTCTGTCGGCCAACTGGATGGCCGCGTGCGGTGAACCGGGCGAAGACGCGGCGCTTTATGCCACCGTGCATTCGATCGGCGAAGAACTGTGCCCCGCGCTCGGTATCGCGATCCCGGTGGGCAAGGATTCCCTGTCGATGAAGACCGTGTGGGGCGAAGGCACCGCGCGCAAATCGGTGGTCGCGCCCGTGTCGTTGATCGTCTCGGCGTTCTCGCCGGTTGCCGACGTGCGCAGGACGTGGACGCCGCAGCTGCGCACCGATCTCGGCGCGACGGCGCTGCTGCTCGTGGATCTCGGCCGCGGCGACAACCGTCTCGGTGGCTCCTCCCTTGCGCAGGTCTACGGCGGGCTCGGCACGGCGCCGGCGGATCTCGACGACCCCACTTTGCTCGCGGCCCTGGCGGCGGTGCTGGCCGAGTTGCGCGCGCAGAACCTGGTGCTCGCCTATCACGACCGCTCCGACGGCGGCGCGTTCGCGACGCTTACGGAAATGGCGTTCGCCGGGCACTGCGGGCTCGACGTCAAACTACCCGCCGGGTCGAACGGCGCGGCCGGCGCGCTCTTCAGTGAAGAGCTGGGCGTGGTCCTGCAGGTGCGCAACGAGCACGCGGCGGCGGTGCAGTCGATCTTCGTCCGTCACGGACTCGGCGCGCACGTGCACGTGATCGGCACGCCGACGCGCGAACTGCGCGTGCTCATCCAGGCGGGCGGATCGCGGCTCGACGAGCGCTGGGAAGACCTGCGGCGCGCGTGGTCGGAAACCTCGTATCGCCTGCGCGAGATGCGCGACGAGCCCGGTTGCGCGCGCGAGGAATTCGCCGCAGCCTGCGACA
This sequence comes from uncultured Pseudomonadota bacterium, assembly GCA_963774045.1. GTDB lineage: Bacteria > Pseudomonadota > Gammaproteobacteria > Steroidobacterales > Steroidobacteraceae > CADEED01. The sequence continues at coordinate 59,464 of CAVZED010000002.1, read as the reverse complement.
CCGGCGCTCCCGGCCTCAACGTCGCCCTCACATTCGATCCGGACGAGGACGTCTCGGCGCCTTTCGTGAATACCGCGCGGCCCAGGGTCGCGGTCCTGCGCGAACAGGGCGTGAACAGCCAGGTGGAGATGGCCGCGGTGTTCGAGCGCGCGGGATTCGAGCCGCACGACGTGCACATGACGGACATCCTCGCGGGTCGCGTGAAGCTCGCCGATTTCCGCGGCGTCGTGGCCTGCGGCGGCTTCTCGTATGGCGACGTGCTGGGCGCGGGCGAGGGCTGGGCGAAATCCATCCTCTACCACGCGGGCGCGCGCGCAGAATTCCAGCGCTTTCTCGAGCGCAACGACACCTTCACGCTCGGGGTCTGCAACGGCTGCCAGATGTTCGCGGCGCTCAAGGAAATCATCCCGGGCGCGGCGAGCTGGCCGCGCTTCGTGCGCAACCGGGGCGAGCAGTTCGAGGGGCGCTTCTCGCTGGTCGAGCTCGCGGCTTCGCCGTCGATTTTCCTCGCCGGCATGGAGGGCTCGATGCTGCCGATCGCGGTGGCGCACGGCGAAGGCCGCGCGGAGTTCGCGGGCGATGACGCGGCGCGCGCGTTCTCGGAAGGCGGACTGGTTGCCGCGCGCTACATCGAGGGCAACCGCAAGGTCGCGGCGAAATACCCCGCGAACCCGAACGGCTCGCCCTTCGGCATCGCCGCGATCACGAATGAAGATGGCCGGGTCACGTTGACCATGCCGCATCCCGAGCGGGTGTTCCGCTACGCGCAGAATTCCTGGCGCCCCGACGGCGCCGGAGAATATTCGGGCTGGTACCGGATGTTCGGCAACGCGCGCCGCTGGGTCGGCTGATCAGCCGGCCGGCGAGTGCGCGCGCTCGCAACGTTCGAGCTCCGCGGAGATGATGGATTGGACGCGCGCGCGGCGCGGTCCGTCCGGTACGGCGGCGAGCGCTGCGCGCTGTGTTGCCAGCGCCGCGGACCGGTCTCCGGACAGGCATTGCGCGACACCGAGCACGTAGGCCGGGCTCACGACCATCCAGTGCTTGATCTCCTTCCACGTCGCCGCAAGCGGGACCAGCTCGCCGAGCGCTTCGGAATGCCGGCCCAGGTGCGCCAGCGCCAGCGCGCGATCCATCCTCAATCCCACCGTCGCATAGTGATCCGCGCCGAAGTTCTGCCGGTAGAAGCCGAGCGCGGTGTCGAAATCCTGCAGCGCTTCGGGATGGCGCCCGAGCGCCAGCAGGATGTGAGCGCGAATGCCGGTCGCGATGCCGCTGTTGCGGGATTCCTCGTCCGGCTGCGCCGCGGCGATCGCCAGCGTGCGTTCGATCTCGGCCAGGGCCAGTGGATAGTTGCCGGTTTCATACTGCGCGCGCGCCAGGTGCGAACGCGCGAACATCTCGAACGAGCTGTTCGCGCCGTACAGCCTGGCGGCGCCGGTGGCCGCCGCCTCGAGCTCGCGCACCGCGTCGGCAGGACGGCCGACATCGTTGTAAATCGATCCCAGCCCCATGCGCACGTCGAGCACGCGGGCATCCGAGGCCGGATCGCGTGCGGCCGCCAGTGAAGCCTTCAGGTTGCGCTCGCCGGCGGCGAGTGCGCGCGCGGTCTCGCCCGCATACCGCAGCGCCACCGCCTGGACGGCGCCCGCCTCCAGGCTGAGCGGATCGAGCTCGTCGAGTGTGCGCGAGGCGAGCGTGAACGCCTCCGTGGCGTCGCGGGCCGCCCGCGCGTTGTCGCCCTCGTCGATGGCGGCATGGGCGGAGTAGGTGAGCAGGCGGATGCGATCGACCGCGGTGAACGGATCGCGCTTCGATTCCGCGAGCAGTTCGTCCGTCTCGCGGCGCAGCGGCGCGTTCTCGTTGAGCGCGCGATGCACCTCGAGGCGCACCAGCCGGGCTTCGCGGCGCATCGGGCTGCTGGCCGGCAATTGCGTGATGGCAATCTGCAGCGCGCTCTTCGAGACGTCATCCGCGCCTTGCGCGTCGGACAGGTGGCACAGGCTCATCGCGATGGTGTTGAGCAGCTCCACGCGTTGCGCCGGGCGCGTCGCGAGCTCGGTATCGACACGGACCCGGGCCTGCTTCAACAACTCGAGCGCGCGCAGCTCGCGCCCGCCCCCCGCGAACGGATCGGCATCGGTGAAGATCGATTTGATGAAGCGGCTCACGTCCTCGGCACGCTGCCGCTCGGCATTGGCGACGTGGGCCTGCCAGAACGCGATCCCCGCCGCGGTGAAGATCGCGAGCGCCACCGCGGCCGCGAGCGAACTGCCGAGCGTGTGCCGGCGCAGGAAACGCGAGGTGCGGTACCAGCCGCTGTCCGGGCGCGCTTGCACCGGCCGGCCCGCGAGGTAGAGCCGAAGATCGTCGGCGAAGGCGTTGACCGTCGCATAACGTTCGGCCGGCGCCTTGTGCAATGCCTTGAGCACGATGGTGTCGAGGTCGCCGCGCAGCGCGCGCGTTCCGCTGACCTCGCTCGGGCGTCGCGGAGGAGTGTCGAGGATGGCGTCTTCGAGCGCGCCACGAGTGTCCCGCTTCAGCCGATAGGGTCGCGCGCCCGCCAGCAGCTCGTACAGCACCACGCCGAGCGAGTAGACGTCCGAAGCGATCGTCACCGCGTCGCCGCGAATCTGCTCGGGCGAGGCATAGTCGGGCGTCATCGCGTGCACGGACAGCTGCGTGAGTTTCGCGGCCGGTGTTTCCGTGGGGGAGTCGAGCAGTTTGGCGATGCCGAAGTCCAGCAGCCGCACGTAGCCATCCCGGGTCACGAGGATGTTCGCCGGCTTCAGGTCGCGATGCACGATGAGCCGTGCGTGCGCCGCCGCCACCGCGTCCGCCACCTGCACGATGAGCCGCACGCGCTCGCGCAGGTTGCAGTCCTGGGTGCGGCAGTATTCATCGATCGCCACGCCTTCGACGTACTCGAGGGCGAGGTAGGGCTGGCCGTCCGCGGTGAGGCCGGCGTCGTAGAGCCGCGCGATGTGCGGATGCTCGAGGCCGGCGAGGATGCTGCGCTCGCGCGCCATGCGCTCCGCGAGACCCGCGCCGAACATGCCACGGTGCGGTAGTTTGAGAGCGACGGAGCGCTCGAACAGGCCGTCGGCGCGCGTCGCCAGCCACACGCTGCCCATGCCGCCGGCGCCGAGCGGTTTCTCGAGGCGGTACGGTCCGACGCGCTGACCGGCCATCGCGGTGGTGGCGGAGTCCGCGTCTGCTTCGGTGTCCGCGGGGCCCGGTTCCAGCGCCGGCAGCGAGCCGAGAAAATCCTGCGATTCGACCTGGGCCGCGCGCGCGAGCAGGGCGCGCAGCCGCGGCTTGAGTGCGTCATGGGTGGCATCGAGCGTGTCGATCCATGCCGTGCGGGCGGTCGCGGGCAGATCCAGCGCGACGTCGAGCAGGCGGCTCAACGCGGAGCCCGCGCCGGGATCGTTCACAACAAGGATTCCGCCAGCAGCAGCCGCGCCTTCTCCCAGTCGCGCCGCACCGTGCGCTCTGCGACGCCGAGCGCTTCGGCCACCTGTTCGTCGGTCATGCCGGCGAAGTATCGCAACTCGACCACCTGCACCAGGCGCGGATCATGTTGCGCGAGGCCATCGAGCGCCGCATGTACCTCGAGGATCTCGGCGCCCGCATCGGCGCCCGGCGCGGCGATCTCGCTGTTGAGCGTCACCGCGCGGCTGGCGCCACCCCGGCGCGCAGCCAGCCGTTCGCGCACCGTGTCGACGATCACCGACCGCATGATCTTGCCCGCGTATCCCATGAAATGAACGCGGTCCTCGAGCCTGAGGCGATTCGCCTGCACGAAGCGCATGTACGACTCGTGCACGAGCTCGGTGGTGTCGAGCAGCGTATTGCGCCGGTGCTGGCGCAGGCGCGCCCGCGCCATGCGCCGCAGTTCCGGATAGACGGACTCGAACAGCGCGTCGACGGCGTCCAGTTCGCCGCTCTGCGCCCGGTGAATCAGATCGGTGAGATTCGCGCCATCCATACCCTGATCGAACAACGACTGGCGCGACGGTTTTGGTTCGTCGACCCGCGGCGTGGCCGGGTTTGGGTCCGTCCTGCGTATCCATGCCTGCTCACCAAAGGAACAACCATGACGCACTCATCGAAAAGGCGTTTCGCGCCCCGCAGCGCCCTGTCCGGCGCGCTTCTGCTGGCGGTTTCACAGGCCAACGCGGGTTGGCTGGTCGGCAGCGGAGTTGGAATCTCCGAGAATCAGGACTACGACTGCATCGACTGCGGCCCGATCGGGACCGTGGACGACAGCGGCGCCGGTTACAAACTATTCGGCGGGTTCAGATTCCACCGGAATTTCGCGGTGTTGGGCGGATTCGCCCAGCTCGCCGATACCGAAGCCACCGGTCCGGCGCCATTCACCGACCTCCTCGAAGTCAACGGTCCGTATGTCACCGCGGTCGGGATCCTGCCGCTGGGTACGAACTTCGAGTTGTTCGCTTCGGTGGGTGTCTTTCGCTGGAACCAGGATGTCACGTTCAACGGTGTGAGCGGCAGTTTCACCGGCTCCGATCTCACCTACGGCGCCGGTGCGGGCTGGAATTTCTCGGCCAACGGCGCGCCGGGTTTTGCCCTGCAATTCGAGTGGCAGCAATTCAAGGATGTCGGCACGAACGATCCGTTCTTCGGGCATCTCGACGACTACGGCCTGACGACGCTCAACGTGATGTATCGCTTCTGATGGTCGCGCAGACGTTCGTGGCCGGGTTTTCGTCCGTCTTGCGTATCCCCGAGCGAATTCGAACCCGCAACAACGCGGCGGAGCGCTCCGTTTCCGCCAGGAGTCCCCAGTGAAGACTTTCAAGATCCTGAAAATGGCCGCCGCCGGCGCCGCGATGCTGGCCGCAGCGAACGGTGCCCAGGCGTGCGACGTGTGGCGCGACGAAATCCTCAAGGTGCCGCGTGGCATCTGCAACCTGACCATCGATGCGAAAGCGCCCAAGGTCGTCGAGACGTTCGTCGGCCACATGCGCTGGACGCCGCCATTCAAGATGCCCGACCTCACGATCGACAAGTACAAGTTCGAGTACCTCAATGGCCAGCTGTGGGTCTACGCCGATGTGGAAAACCTCGGATCGCAGAACGCCAGTGCGACCAACCTGGGAGTCACCATCGAAGTACGGGACTCGATTTCCCTGGCCTTGATCAGTTCGACCGTGCCGACGCCCCTGCCGGCGGTGCCCGTGGTCGGCGCCGGCCTCACGGAGCGCGTGTATCTCGCCATCGTGAACGTCGACAACAGCATGGCGGACCGGGACGTGCTCGTTGCCGGGTCGGTCGACCAGGTGACCGTGGTGCAGCCGGTGCGCGGCAACATCATCGAATCGAACGAGACCAACAACGGGCTGATTCACATGTGCCGGCTCTACGGACCCAATCCCGATACATCGGTCCAGACGTGCAACTAACAAGTTTTCAATCGTGGGAGTAACCGAAAATGAAGAAAGCGCTGGCATCGATCGTTTCCATCGTCATGGTCATCGGCACGTCGGTGCCGGCCGTCGCGGAGCCGCAGACCGCGGCGCCGCGCGAAAAGGCCGTGATGCTGTATTTCACCAAGTCGTTCGGCAGCGAGCAGCAACAGAACCGGTCGCCGCTGGCATTCGGACTGCGGCTGCAGCAGTCGGCGTCGTTCGATGCGACCCGGCCGATCGCGCTGCTCGACGCGCGCTACTCCCTGGGCGGCCGCAAAACCTTTGCGCTCGCCGGCCTGAATGCCTTCGAATCGACGAACGATTCGAGCCAGGAATCCAGCGGCCAATCTTCGGTGTCGAGTGACAACATATGGAAGGAACATCCCTACCTGACCTCCGTCGCGGTCGTACTCGCGGTGCTCGGCATCATGTGCGGCACCGAAACATTGATCTGCGAAGGCGGGCGGAGATATCGCCAGGGCGAATTGGATACGCTACAGCTCGGAGACTGACGCGCATGCAGCCCACGCCTCTGCGCCCATGTCTGCGCCTGTTGTGCCTGGCGACCGGGTTCGCGCTCGCGAGCGGATGCATCAACCTGCCGCCGGCGCTGGAGCGGGAGCTCCAGTGTCCCGCGGCGGATCAGCCGGACAATTTCGGAGCTCACGCCTCGTGCGAATCGGCCACGTCATCGCGCTCGCACTGATTTGCGCGCTCGGCGGCTGCGCGAGTTTCGATCCCGCCCGGGTTCGAACCGTCGCGGTGTCGCCCGGCGTCGCGGCGACCTGGCGCGGGCTTCCGGTCGAAACGGGCCAGGTCATCATGAACGAGCATCCGGGAGCGACCAGCCTGTTCCTGTCGCTCACCGCGCAGCGTTTCGCGCCGTATGTCCACGCCGGCATCGTGGTCATCGAGGACGGCCAGCCTTTCGTCTACGAGTCGATGGGGATCATCCTGCCACTGCCGTGGCGGACTCCCAACCAGTCCGTTGGCGGAGGCGTGCGGCGCATATCGCTCGAGACGTTCCTGCTGCGCGGCGGCATCGTCGCTATCTACTCGCCCGACCCGGACGTCGATCCTGAGGCGCTGGCGGACTTCGCCAGGGCGCGCGAGCGCGAGTCGATGCCCTTCGACGGGCACTACGACGCGAGCGATCCCGCGAAGTATTACTGCGTCGAGTTCGTGGCGCGCGCGCTGGAAGCAGCCGGCGCGCCGCCGATGCAACTGGCGCCGATCACGCGCAATCCCTCCGTTCGCGTCGCGCTAAACTGGCTGGACATCGATCCGCCGGGATTCCTGCTCGCCGGTGAGCTGGTCAGCGAGGAGCGGCGCGTCGCATTGATTTCCAACCGTTTCACGGAACCGCAGATCGCGCGCTACTTCGCGCTGAAGCGCGAATTGCACCGGCGTTTCACGGACGATCAGCGGATCGGCAGCGTCGTGCACTGGCAGCGCACGCGCCTGCGGCTGCGGCCGCTCGTCGATCGCTTCTATGAGAAAGGTGTCGCGGGCATCGTGGATCCGGTCGCGCTGGCGGACGGGATGTTCGGCCCGCCGCGCGCCACGCCGGGCGCGCGGGTGGCGGACAGCCGCTAGTTTTCGCGACGCGTTACTCTTCGCGCGCCATGCGGCGTGCCGCCGCTTCCTGCACGAAGAACTTCCGCACCTTCATTGCGTGCTGCAGGCGGCCCTTGCGCACGTAGGCCTGGTACAGGAAGTCCTTCATGACCTCGAGCAGCACCGCCGATTGGTAGGTGTCGATCACGGGGAGGTCGAGCAGCGGCTCGGCGCCGCCGGCGAAGATGATGCGCATCACCACCGCGAAGGTGTTCTCGTCGATCTCGGCCATCTCGCGCACGTCGGAGAGTGAATCGAACAGCCGCAGCTTGGTCGAGTTGCCGAGATCCGCGAACGAGACCGCCGCGGTGCGCCGGCACATCGACGCGAACGCCTGGAACTGGTTGTGCGAATAGCAGATCAGCGCTTCCCGAAAGAAGATCTCCACGTCCTCGGGCACGTAGTTGAAGGCGAACTTCTCGACGGGCCGCTCGACGTCGAAGGCCTGCGGCGAGAACTCGACGCGATTGCTGGCGAACGCGCGCGTGGCGTAGCGCAGGAACACGGGCGCGTTGCATGCGTGACAGCGCAGCACCAGGCCGACGCTGCGCGGCTTCTGCAGCAGCAGCTCGTCGAATGTCGGCAGGGCGGCCGGGCTCATGCGCGAGAACGCATGGCAGTGCGGGCAATTGCGTGCCGTCTCGCGCTCGTCGCCGAAGTGCATGGCGCCTGTCGAGTCGATGAACACGTGCATGGCCACGTACTCCCTAACGCGTGAGCGGTTTGTACTTGATCCGGTGCGGTTGCGTGGCTTCTTCGCCCTTGCGTCGTTTCAGGTCTTCCATGTAATCCTGAAAATTGCCTTCGAACCACACCACTTCCGAGTTGCCCTCGAAGGCGAGGATGTGGGTCGCGATGCGATCGAGGAACCAGCGGTCGTGCGAGATCACCACCGCGCAGCCGGGATACGCGAGCAGCGCTTCTTCGAGCGCGCGCAGCGTTTCCACGTCGAGATCGTTGGTGGGCTCGTCGAGCATGAGCACGTTGCCGCCGGACTTGAGCACCTTGGCGAGGTGCACGCGGTTGCGTTCGCCGCCCGACAGCTCGCCGATGTTCTGCTGCTGTCCCGTGCCCTTGAAGTTGAAGCGGCCGACATAGCCGCGCGACGGCGTCTCGTAGTTGCCGACCTTGATCATGTCGAGGCCGCCCGAGATCTCCTGCCACACGGTGTTCTTGTCGTTGAGCGACTGGCGCGACTGGTCGACGTACGCGAGCTTCACGGAAGGGCCCATGCGGATTTCGCCCGCGTCGGGTTTTTCCATGCCCGCGATCATGCGGAACAGCGTGGTCTTGCCGGCGCCATTCGGCCCGATGATTCCGACGATGCCACCGGCGGGGAGATTGAAGTTGAGGTTGTCGATGAGCAGGCGATCGCCGTACGACTTGCTCAGGCCCTTCGCCTGGATCACGAGATCGCCGAGGCGCTCGCCGGGCGGAATGTAGATCTCGTTGGTCTCGTTGCGCTCCTGGAATTCGCGCGAGGCGAGCTCTTCGTAGCGCGCGAGACGCGCCTTGCTCTTCGCCTGGCGTGCCTTCGGATTCTGGCGCACCCACTCGAGCTCCTTGGCGAGCATCTTGCGCAGGCCTTCCTGTGTCTTCTCTTCGGTGGCGAGACGGGCTTCCTTCTGCTCGAGCCAGGTGGAGTAGTTGCCCTTCCACGGAATGCCGTGGCCCCGGTCCAGTTCGAGGATCCACTCCGCGACGTTGTCGAGGAAGTAGCGATCGTGGGTCACCGCGACCACGGTCGAAGGATAGGCCTCGAGGTACTTCTCGAGCCAGGCGATCGACTCCGCGTCGAGATGGTTGGTGGGCTCGTCGAGCAGCAGCATGTCGGGCGCGGACAGCAGCAGCCGGCACAACGCGACGCGGCGGCGTTCGCCGCCCGAGAGTTTTTCGATCGGCGCTTCCCAGGGCGGCAGGCGCAGGGCGTCCGCCGCGATCTCCAGCTTGCGCTCGAGCTCCCAGCCTCCGGCCGCGTCGATGGCGTCCTGCAGTTTCGCCTGCTCCTCGAGCAGCTTGTTCATCTCGTCGGGGTCGAGCTCCGGATCGGCGAAGCGGTCGCTGATCTCGTTGAAGCGGGCGACCTGCGCGAACGTGCCGCCCAGGCCTTCCATGACGACCTCCCGGACGTTCTTGTTAGGGTCGAGCTCGGGCTCCTGTGGGAGATATCCGACCTTGATGCCGGGTTGCGGGCGCGCCTCGCCCTCGAAGTTGCTGTCGATGCCGCCCATGATCTTGAGCAGCGTCGACTTGCCCGAGCCGTTGAGGCCGAGCACGCCGATCTTGGCGCCGGGGAAAAACGAAAGACTGATGTCGCGGAGGATGACGCGCTTGGGTGGCACTACCTTGCCAACCCGGTTCATCGTGTAGATGTATTGGGCCATGGACTCGTGGGGTATTTTTCAAATCTGGGGGACGGGATTGGCGCGGAATTCTACATCCCTTGTGTTCCCCGCTGTGCTACGTTTGCCCGCGCCGAAACGCCTGGGTTTCGTAGGGGAGAAAACTTCTGGCCAACCCGGTTCTGGTCATCGCCGGCGAGCGACTCGCGCGTTATGGCTTCGGCGACGGGCATCCATTCGGGCCGGATCGTCACGCGGCGTTTTTCGCGGAGTTCTCCGCGCGCGGGCTCGACCGCCGCGTCCGCATTATGGAAACGCGTGCCGCCTCGCGCGAAGAGCTCGAGTCCTTCCATACCCCGCAATACGTCGAGCTGGTCGCCGAACGTTCGCGCACCGGTGAGGGTTTCCTCGACGCCGGCGACACGCCTGCCTGGCGCGGTGTCTTCGAAGCGGCATCCGACGTGGTCGGGGCCACGCTGCTCGCCGCCGACGAGATCATGGCCGGGCGTGCGCGCCGCGCATTCATACCCATCGCCGGGCTGCACCACGCCGCGCGCGGCTCGGCCGCGGGTTTCTGCGTGTTCAACGACTGCGGGGTCGCGGTGGAAATGCTGCGGCGGAATCACGGGTTGAAACGCATTGCTTACGTGGATATCGACGCGCATCACGGCGACGGCATGTATTACGGTTTCGAAAGCGATCCCGATCTCGTCTTCGCGGACATCCACGAGGACGGCCGCTACCTGTATCCGGGCACGGGGGCCGAAAGCGAAACCGGGAGCGGGGCGGCGCGCGGCACGAAGCTCAACATCCCGGTGCCGCCGGGTGCGGACGACTCGGTTTTCGATGCCGAGTGGCCGCGGATGCTCGAACACGTCCGCAAGCACGAGCCGGAGTTCATCCTGCTCCAGGCCGGCGCCGACAGCGTCGAAGGGGATCCGATCACCCATATGCGTTTCACGCCCGACGCGCACCAGCGCGCGGCGCGCGACCTGCGCCTGCTGGCCGAAGAGCTGGGTCATGGACGCCTGCTGGGGACCGGCGGCGGTGGCTACAACCGCATCAATCTCGCCCAGGCCTGGTCCGGGGTCGTGCAGGGCATGCTCGACTGACGGGTACGGTGCCGGGTCGGGAAACCGGGAAAACTTCTTGGGCCGCTGCAATCCCGGGATTCGACAGGAGTTTTCCCGGTTTCCCGACCCGGCACCGCGCTACAATTCGCGCCCCCGAAAGCCCGACCGACGCGAGGCCCGATCCATGTTCCGAACCGCGATGACCATCGGCAGCTTTGACCCCGATCTCGAAACCGCGCTCAAGAACGAGCGCCAGCGCCAGGAAGATCACATCGAGCTGATCGCCTCGGAAAACTACGCCAGTCCGCGCGTTCTCGAGGCGCAGGGTTCGGTGCTCACGAACAAGTACGCCGAAGGTTATCCGGGCAAACGTTATTACGGCGGTTGCGAATTCGTCGACGTCGCCGAGCAGCTCGCCATCGACCGCGCCAAAAAACTGTTCGGCGCCGATTACGCCAACGTGCAGCCGCACTCGGGCAGCCAGGCGAACGCCGCGGCCTACCTCGCGCTGATAAATCCGGGCGACACGATCCTCGGCATGAGTCTCGACCACGGCGGTCACCTCACGCACGGCGCGAAGGTGAATTTCTCCGGCAAGCTGTTCCGCGCCGTGCAGTACGGCATCCGCCCGGACACGGGCGAGATCGACTACGACGCGCTGGCCGCCCAGGCGCTGGCGGAAAAGCCGAAGATGGTCGTCGCCGGTTTCTCGGCCTATTCACGCGTGCTCGATTTCAAGCGCTTCCGCGAGATCGCCGATTCGGTGGGCGCATTCCTCATGGTGGACATGGCGCATGTCGCCGGTCTCGTCGCCGCCGGCCAGTATCCGAACCCGGTGCCCTTTGCCGACGTGGTCACGAGCACCACGCACAAGACGCTGCGCGGGCCGCGCGGTGGTTTGATCCTCGCGCGCGCCAACGATGCGATCACGAAGAAACTCAACTCGCTGGTGTTCCCCGGCACGCAGGGCGGCCCGCTGATGCACGTGATCGCCGCGAAGGCCGTGGCTTTCCTCGAAGCGCTGCAGCCCGAATTCAAGGACTACCAGAAGCAGGTGGTCGTGAACGCCCGCGCGATGTGCGCGCGCCTGCAGAAACGCAACTACAAGATCGTCTGCGGCGGCACCGACAACCATCTCTTCCTGCTCGATCTCTCCAACAAGGAGATCACCGGCAAGGACGCCGACGCGGCGCTCGGCAAGGCGCACATCACGGTGAACAAGAACGCGGTGCCCAACGATCCGCGCCCGCCGATGGTCACGAGCGGCATTCGCATCGGCACGCCCGCCGGCACGACGCGCGGCTTCAAGGAGCGCGAGTTCGAGCAGATCGCCGACTGGATCGCCGACGTGCTCGACGCGAACGGCAGCGAGGCTGCCATCGAGAAGACGCGCGCCGCCGTCGCGGAGTTGTGCCGGCGTTACCCGGTGTATGGTCCATAGGGAGCCGGGTCCCTGATGCGGGGCCGCGTCGAACGCCTGAATCATGCACTGCCCGTTCTGCGCGCACGATGACACGAAGGTGAACGATTCGCGGCTCGCGGCCGAAGGCTCGCAGATCCGCCGGCGCCGTGAATGCCTCGCCTGCGGCGAACGTTTCACGACTTTCGAGACCGCGGAGCTCGTGATGCCGCTGGTCGTCAAGACCGATCACCGCCGCGTGCCCTTCGACGAGAGCAAGCTGCGCGCCGGATTGCTCAAGGCGCTGGAAAAGCGCCCGGTGAGCCGTGAATCCATCGAAGAGGCCGTCGGGCACATCACGCGCAAGCTGCGCGAGCCTGGGCGAGCGCGAAGTGACGTCGCGCCAGATCGGCGAGATCGTGATGGAGGAGCTGCACAAGCTCGACGAGGTGGCCTACGTGCGCTACGCGTCCGTGTACCGCCACTTCCAGGACGTCGAGGCGTTTCGCGAGGAAGTGGATCGACTGCGCCATCGCCGCGGCAAGATTCCGAGCGAAGACCAGCTGGAGCTGCTGCCGGGCGAGCCGCCGAAGAACAAGAGGGGCAAGGGCAAGTGAATTTCAGCGCTTTCGATGAAGCCGCGATGCGCCGCGCGCTGGAGCTCGCCGCGCGCGGGCTGTACAGCACGCAGCCGAATCCGCGCGTCGGCGCGGTGCTGGCGCGCGACGGAGAAATCGTCGGCGAGGGCTGGCACGAACGCGCCGGCGATCCGCACGCCGAACCCCGCGCCCTCGAGGCCGCCGGCGAACGCGCGCGCGGCGCGACGGCCTACGTGACGCTCGAGCCCTGCAGCCATCATGGCCGCACGCCGCCCTGCGTCGACGTGCTGCTCGCCGCCGGCGTGCGCCGCGTGGTCTACGCGGTGGGCGATCCGAATCCGCGCGTGAACGGCGCGCGGCGCCGAAACTGCTGCGCGACGCCGGCGTGCAGCGTGGAATCCGGCCTGCTCGAAGCCGAAGCCGCGGCGCTCAACGCAGGTTTCATGATGCGCATGCGGCACAAGCGGCCGTTCATCCGCCTGAAATCCGGCGCGAGCCTCGATGGACGCACGGCGCTGGCGAACGGCGAGAGCAAGTGGATCACGAGCGAAGCGGCGCGCGCCGACGTGCAGCACTGGCGCGCGCAGAGCGGCGCGGTGCTGACCAGCGCCGCGACCGTGCTCGCCGACGATCCGCGGCTCGACGTGCGCATCGATACGCCGCGCCAGCCGATGCGCGTGGTGCTCGACCGGCGCCGCGCGGTGAGCAAGACTGCGCGCATCTTCAAGCGCGCCGGGTGAAGTGCTGGTGTTCTGCCGCGGCCGCGACGCGACGAAAACGAAGCAGGCGAGCGAGGAGATGCTGGGCGCGGCGCGCATCGAGCGCGTGCGCGTGGTGCGCGCGCACCTGGACCTGACGCGCGTGTTCGCGCGGCTCGCCGAGCTCGAGGTCAACGACGTGCTGGTCGAAGCCGGCCCGCGGCTTCGCCGGCGCCTTGTTCGCGCGCGGGCCTCGTCGACGAGTGGCTGCTCTACGTCGCGCCGAAATTACTGGGCAAGGACGCGAGACCGCTGGCGGCGCTGCCGCGCACTCACGCGGCTCGAGGCCGCGCCCGGGTTCGAGCTGCGCGATGTCGAGCAGGTCGTGGGCCGGATCTGCGCCTGCGGCTGCGGCCGCGGCCGAAACCGGAAGAAATAGAATGTTCACCGGCATCGTGCAGGAAATCGGCGAGCTCCGGCGCAGCGAGGCGCGCGCCGGCGCGGCGGGCGCCGATCTGCCGCGTCGAGGTTGCCTGCGCATCGATCGCGCGCGACCGGCTGACGCTCGGGGACAGCATCTGCGTGGACGGCGTGTGCCTGACGGTCGCCGCGCTTGGCGCGGGCAGCTTTCGAGGCCGACGTTTCGGGCGAGACGCTGCGCGTCACGACGCTCGGCGCAAAACCGGCCGGGCGCGCGCGTGAACCTCGAGCCGGCGCTGCGCGCGGGCGACAGCCTCGGCGGCCACTGGGTGTCGGGCCACGTCGACGGCATCGCCGAGGTTCTGACGACGCGCGAGGACGCGCGTTCGCTGCGCGTCGAGTTCGCCGCGCCGATGCGCGCTGGCGCGTTACATCGCGCGCAAGGGTTCGGTCACGCTCGACGGCGTGAGCCTCACCGTCAACGAGGTGGATGGCGCGACGGTTCTCCGTGAATCTCATTCCGCACACGCTCGAGGTCACGACGCTGGGCGCGTTTGCAGCCGGGTCGAAGTTGAATCTCGAGATCGATCTGCTGGCGCGATACGTCGAACGGCTCTCGTCCCATAGGAAACGCAATGAAGCCGCTCAACAGCATCGAGGAAATCCTCGCGGACATCGCCGCCGGCACGCATGGTCGTCATCATGGACGACGAGGATCGCGAGAACGAAGGCGATCTCTCATGGCCGCGCAGAAGGTGCGCCGCCGACGACATCAACTTCATGGCGCGCTTCGGCCGCGGCCTGATCTGCCTCACGCTGACCGCCGAGCGCTGCCGGCAGCTGCGCTCTGCCGCTGATGGTCAGCGAGACGCATCGCGAACATCGCACCAACTTCACGCTGTCCATCGAGGCGGCGGAGGGCGTCACCACCGGCATCTCCGCGCACGATCGCGCGCACACCGTCATCACCGCCGTGAAGCCGCAATGCGCGGCCCGAGGACCTGCGCCAGCCCGGCCACATCTTTCCGGTGATGGCGCAGCCGGGCGGCGTGCTCACGCGCGCCGGGCACACCGAGGCGGGCTGCGATCTCGCGCGCCTCGCGGGACTCGACCCGTCGGCGGTGATCGTCGAGATCATGAACGACGACGGCACGATGGCGCGGCGCCCGGATCTCGAAGCGTTCGCCGAGCGGCACGGACTCAAGATCGGCACGATCGCCGACCTGATCCGCTACCGCCTGCGCCAGGAGCGCTCGGTGGAGCGCATCGCCGAGCAACCCGTGAACACCGAGTTCGGCGAGTTCACGCTGCTAGCCTACGAAGACCACGTGCACCGCGGACGTGCACCTCGCGCTGGTGCGCGGCACGCTCGACGCGGCCGCAGCCGCCGCTGGTGCGCGTGCATCCCATCGACACGCTGTCGGACCTGGTCGGCGTGCGCGGCGCGGGCGCGCACCTGGACGCTGCGCGAGGCGATGCAGCGCATCGCCGAAGTCGGGCACGGGCATCGTCATCGTGCTGCGCGACCACACCACGCCGCGCGAGCTGGCCGATGCGGTCACCGCGCTCGGGCAGCAGCGCCGGGCGCACGCCGCGACGCATGCGCCGCCGCAGGTGCTGCGCACCTACGGCATCGGCGCGCAGATCCTCAAGGATCTCGGCGTCACGCGCATGCAGGTGCTGTCGGCGCCCAAGCAGCTGCAGGGCATCGCGGCGTTCGGTCTCGAGATCACCGGCTACGTCGCGGAGTAGGCCGTGTATACTCCCGCGCCCATGACCGGCTCCCTCACCGCCCAGACATTCGACGCGCGCCAGCGCCGCGTCGTCATCATCGCCGCGCGCTTCAACGCCGCGCTGGTCGACCAGCTCGTCGCCGGCGCCACCGCAGGCGTGGCGCGAGCACGGCGGCGATGAATCGCGCCTGCTGCTCGAGCGCGTGCCCGGCGCATTCGAATTGCCGCTGGCCGCCAAGATGTTCGCCGCGAGCGGCGGCGTGGACGCGGTCGTCGCGCTCGGCTGCGTGATCCGCGGCGACACGCCGCACTTCGACTACGTGGCCGGCGAGTGCGCGCGCGGCCTCATGGACGCCGGCCTCGCGACGGGCGTGCCCGGTCATCTTCGGCGTGCTCACCACCGAGACCCGGGCGCAGGCCGAAGAACGCGCCGACGTCGCGCGCATGAACAAGGGCCGCGAATCGATGGAAGCCGCGCTCGAGATGATCCAGCTGCTCGCGCCGCCGCCGCGCCAGCAGCGCGCCGGCGAAGAGCACGATCGCAAGACGCGAGGAAACGCTGATGACGCGCAGGGCGGCATCAATCCGGCGTCGGCGCGACGCGCCGTGGCGCGCAAGCTCGCGATGCAGGCGCTGTATCGCTGGCAGATCAACGCTGCGCCCGTGGCAGGACGTCGTCAACGAGTTCGCCACCGAAGAGGACATGCGCAAGGCGGACCGCGGCTACTTCAACCAGCTCGTCACCGACATCTGCGGCGGCAGCGAGGCGCTCGACACCGCGCTCGCCGGCTGGATGGATCGCAAGCCCACGGAGCTCGATCCGGTCGAGCGCGCGGTGTTGTGGGTCGGCGCGCACGAGCTGCGTCCGCGCCCGACGTGCCGTATCGCGTGGTCATCAACGAAGCCGTCGGCCTCGCCAAACGCTTCGGCGCCACCGACAGCCACAAGTTCGTCAACGCGGTGCTGGATGCCGCCGCCCGTGAGCTGCGCCCGCTCGAACACTGAGATCGTCGACGCCGCACGGCGTCGCTTCGAGCGCCGCTGGCAGTGGGCGTGCAGCCCATGCCATGAGGCGAATTCGAGCTCATCGGCAAGTACTTCGCGAGCCTCGGCGCGCGAACGCGCCGGACGTGCGCATCGGCGTCGGCGACGACGGCGCCGTGCTCATGCCGCCCTCGTCGCGCGAGCTGGTGGTCGGTCACGGACACGCTGGTCGAAGGCGTGCACTTTCCCGGTCGGTTCCCCGCCGGCCTCCATCGGACATCGCGCGTTCGCGGTGAATCTCTCGGACCTCGCGGCCATGGGCGCCGAGCCCGCGTGGGCTTTGCTGGCGCTGACCATTCCGCGATCCGACGAAGCCTGGCTGGCGCAGTTCGCGCGCGCCGCGGGCGACCTGTGCCGCAAGCATGGCGTCGCGCTGGTCGGCGGCGACACGACGCGCGGTCCGCTGTCCATCACGGTCACGCTGATCGGCATCGTGCCCATCGGCGTCGCGCTCGAGCGCGAGCGGCGGCCAGGCCGGGCGACGCGATCTTCGTCTCCGGATCGCCGGGCGATGCGGCCGCGGGTCTCGCGCTCGAGCAGAGCCGCCTGCACGTGGCCGATCCGATGTCGCGCGCAGATCCTGCGCGACCGTTTCCTGTTTCCCGACGCCGCGCTGCGACATCGGTGTTGCGCTGCGGGGCCTCGCGAGCGCCTGCATCGACGTTTCCGATGGCCTGGGCGGCGATCTCGAGAAGCTCTGCGCCGCGAGCGGTTGCGGGGCCGAGGTGGACGCGGCGGCGCTGCCGGTGTCCGAGCCGCTGCTAGGCGCGGTCGGGCGCGAGCTGGCGCGCGAATACGCGCTGACGGGCGGCGACGACTACGAATTGCTGTTCACTGTCCCGCTCGCGCGACTCGGCGCCATGACCAATGCCGTCGCGCGCGGACTGGGTCCGGTGACGCGAATCGGCAGCCTCGTGGCCGGGAACGGGCGTCAGAGTCTTCGCGCGCGGCGGTGTGATGCAGTTCTCGGGCGTCCGGATTCGACCACTTCGCGCGTAGCACGCGCCAGGCGTTGGCGCCGCCACCGGTGATCCGGGAGGCGGGTCACATCCGCCGCGTCCGACCGGCCTTATTCTGCCGGCACCTTCACATGGGACAGCGGTCCGGGAAGCCCGTGCGCGCATTGCTACGCGCAAAGATGTCGCTGCAAGCCACAAAGACCGGCCCCGACGCGCAGGCGCAGAAGATCCTGGAAAACCGCGTTCCGGATCGCATCGGCAAATATGTAATCATCAACGAGGTCGGCCGGGGCTCCACCGGCACCGTCTATCTATCGCACGACTCCTATTACGGCCGCGACGTCGCGATCAAGGTCTACAACATGGACCCGGATCGCGAGCGACGAGCGCGCCAAGATCGCGCGCAAGATGTTCCTGTCGGAAGCGCACATGGTCGGCATGCTGCAGCATCCGCACATCCTGCCCATCTACGACGCGGGCGAAGAGAACGGCCGCTGCTACATCGTCACCGAGCACGTGCACGGCGCGCGCACGCTGTCCGCCTACTGCCGGCCCGACAACCTGCTGCGCGTCGACGACGTGGTCGAGATCATGTTCAAGTGCGCCAAGGCGCTGCACTACGCGCATACGCGCGGCGTGATCCACCGCGACATCAAGCCGTCGAACATCATGCTCACGCAGGATTCCGACGTGCGCATCATCGACTTCGGCATCGCGCTGGTCGCGGATTCGGAGATCTCGCGCATCGAAGGCATCGCCGGCAGCCCTCGCTACATGTCGCCCGAGCAGGTGCAGAGCCTCGAGCTCACGCACCACTCGGACCTGTATTCGCTCGGCGCGGTGATGTACGAGCTGCTGACCGGCATCCGGCCGTTCCGCGCCGGCAACCTGCGTGAAGCTGCTGCACCAGATCGTCTACGCCACGCCGCCGCCGATCCACACGCAGCGCAAGGACGTTCCCGAGGAGCTCGAGGAGATCGTCGCGACGGCGATGCTGAAGACGCCCGACAAGCGCCAGAAGTCGCGGCGCCGATTTCGCCGCCGAGCTCACGCGCGTGCACCAGCGCCTGCGCGAGCAGAACGCGCGCATCGACCAGCAGGAGCAGTTCGACGTGCTGCGCCGGCTGCGCTTCTTCCACGAGTTCTCGCACGCCGAGATCTGGGAAGTGCTGCGCGCCAGCACCATGACGGACTACGCGGCCGGCGAGGAGATCGTGAAGGAAGGCGAGATGGACGATCGCTTCTACATCCTCGTCAACGGCAAGTGCTCGGTGGAGCGCCACGGCAAGGCGCTGGGCACGCATCGACACCGGCGACTGCTTCGGCGAGACCAGCTACGTGCGCGGCGCGCGCCGCACCGCGACCATCAAGGCCGAGACCGCGGTGACCGTGCTGCGCGTGAGCTCGACGCTGCTCGAGCAGGTGTCCGCGGCCTGCCAGCTGCGCTTCAACCGCGTGTTCCTGCGCGCGCTGTGTCGCGCCTGCAGGGCAACGAACAGCCGCTCGAGTAGTTCGGCTCAGAAGCTGAACTGCGTCCGCAGCGCGAATACGTCCAGGTCCTGGCCGATCTGCACGCCATTGGGAGGTGTGCCCGGCGCAGGTCCGAAAGGCGTGAGGTTGCCCGGTCCCGCGGGGTTCAGCCGATCCACGTCGATCATGATGTAGTTCATCATCACCCGGAAATTCGCGTTCGGATACCAGTTCAAGCCGAGCGTGATGGTCGTCCTGGTCGCCGCCGCGCACGCTGCCGGGGACGGCCGCGGTGCCCTCGGGTCCTGCTTCGAAATTCAGGTTCATGCGGCTGTAGCGCGCGGCGACTTCCCAGGCGCCAGGTCCGCCATCCTTCGTGAAAGAGGTCCTGGGACGCGGGTTCTGGAATGAACCCGTGACCGGGTTGTAGCGGCGGCTCTCGCCCGTGACGATCCAGCTGCCCTGCAGGTAGTAACCCTTGAACGAGGGATCTTCGAACGTCGTCGGCACCCGGCGCGCGACGTCGAACCAGAAATGCTCGCCCTGCACGTAGAAGTTCTTCCAGTTCGCGCCGAACTCCCCGGCCAACACGCTGACGCGCTCGGCGTCGATGGCGCCGGTGTCGATGAGCCGCGTGCTGTCGACGCGGACCTCGGGACGGTCACGGAAGCGGATCGCGTGGCGCGGCGGCGTCGCCGCGGAACCCAGGTCCGGCGGCGCGAACACGTAAGTTCCCGATGCCCCCAGGTGCACGTTGTAGTCGCTGCTGCTCGCCAGCAGAAATCCGGCACGGCCGACGGCGGCAAGTTGCGCGTCGAACACTTCGGGGTCGCCCACCGTGCGCGACGTCAGGGTGAACGAGCTCATCCAGCGCTTGCCGGCGGCTTTCATGCCGAGACCGAGGCGCGCGTCGCCCGCGCCCATCGCGCGGGAAATCTCGCCCGCGCTCGAACGTTCGAGGAACACCAGGTCTTCCGCCGAGGTGCTGTCGTCCATGTTGGCCGGCGGCGAAAAGGCGCCGAGCTGGAACGTGAACGGGGCGAGGCCGGTGTAGCCGATCCACGCGTCGTTGACGCGCGACGGCCCTTCCGTGCCGCTGCCGCCGAAGTCGAACAGCAGTTTGTAGGTGAAATTGCCGCCGACCGTGCCGTCGAAGCCGAACCGGGCACGACGGATGAAAAAGCCCTCGGAAAGGTCGCGCGCCGCGTTGGTCTCGCGATTGGCGGTGGCTGCGACCGAGCCGCGGCGGAAATCGCTGGCGAGGGGCCCCTCGGAATCCTGCCGGTACTTCGCGCCGTCCCACTGGACGATGGTGCGCAGGGCCACCGACGAACGGCCGTCCGCCGATGTCACCGTGGGTCGGGAGTTGTTGAGAGACAGCTTGGGACTTTCCTGCCCGGTCGCCGCCTTGGGTTGCGGCTGCGGCTCGGCCAGCGCCAGCTTCTGCGTCAACGCGTCGAGCCGCGCCTGCTGCGCCTCGAGTAGTTTGGCCTGCGATTCGAGCTGCGCGCGCTGCTCGGTGAGCGCGGCGCGCAGCGCCGCGACTTCCTTCGCCAGGGCGGCGTCATCGGCAAAGGCCGGCGCACCGGCAATACCCAACAGCGCCGCGAGTACCGCAGCGCGAATCGACAAACGACGGTTCATTTCTCGAGCTCCAGGAATCCGTACTTCTTCCACGTCGCGGCGGCCTCGGGGCCGGCCAGGTACGCGAGGTACTTAACGGCCGCAGGGTTCGATTCCTTGATCGCGACACCCGGATAGGTGATCGGAGCATGCGAGTTTTCGGGAAACGTGTCGACGATGCGCACCTTCCGGTCGACGAGCGCATCGGTGGTGTACACGATCCCGAGGGGAACTTCTCCCCGGGCCACGAACATCATCGCGCTGCGAACGTTGTCCGCGCGGACCAGGCGGTCCGCCAGCACATCCCACACACCCAACGACACCAGCGCGGAACGCGCATAACGGCCCACGGGCACCGTGTCGGGATCACCGGTCGCGAGGCGGCCGCCCTGGAGCGCGCCGGCCAGGTCGAATCCGGGCGCGATTCGCAGATCGACGGCGCTGTCGGCCGGCGCGATCAACACCAGCCGGTTGCCGACGAGATTGCGCCGGCTCGCCTTGTCGATGAACCCGCGTTGCTCGAGGTAGTCCATCCACTCCTGGTCGGCCGAAATGAAGACGTCGGCCTTGCCGCCGGCCTCGACCTGGCGCGCGAGCACCGAGCTCGCCGCGAACGACAGTTTGACCGGCACACCCGAGCTGCGGGTCCAGCTCGCCGAGAGGTCGCCGAGTGCGTTGGCGAGTGACGCCGCGGCGAACACCAGGATCACCGGCGGATCCGGTTCCGCGGCCTGCGCCGGAAGCGCGACGGCCAGCGTGACGAGCAAGACGGCCGCGCCGGCGGCCAGGCGATGCGGGAACTTCCTCATGACTCTCCGGTGTCCGCGCGGATGACTGGACGCCGCTGTATACGCCGGAGCATTGCGTCTGTCGATGCCGGCCCGCGTTCGGCAGGCCGGCGGGAGCTGCGAAAAGAAGCGGGCGTGGCACGTTGCCGCGCCACGCCCGCGGGGTCATCGCCGCGGCGAATCAGTTCTTCGCGAGATTGATCACCTTCGGCTGCGTGAACTCCTCGAGTCCTTCGTGGCCCATCTCGGCGCCGAGACCCGACTGCTTCGCGCCCGCGAACGGGATGTCCGGCGGGAGGTCGAGATGTTTGTTCACCCAGACGGTGCCGGAGTCGAGCTTCGCCGCCACCTCGAACGCCTGCGCGAGATCCGGTCCCCAGACGGTGCCGCCGAGTCCGTACTCGGTGCTGTTGGCGCGCGCGATGGCGTCGTCGATGTCGGAGTACTTCATGACCGGCATCACCGGGCCGAACTGCTCCTCGCGAACCAGCCGCGCGTCATCGGGAATGTCGCGCACGATCGTCGGTGCGATGAAGTAACCCTCGCCGGGCAGCACCTTGCCGCCCGCGATGATCTTGCCGCGCGCCGCGCCGTCGGCGATGTACTCCTTCACCTTCTCGAATTGCGTCCGGTTCTGCACCGGGCCGATCAGCGTGCCCGGCTGCATGCCATCGCCGACGACCGCTTCCTCCGCGAGCCGCGCCGAGCTCGGTGCACAGCTCCTCGTAGATGGATTCGTGCGCGTACACGCGCTTGATGGCGAGGCAGATCTGGCCGGCGTTCATCATCGCGCCCATGAAGATCTTCGGCGCGATTTCCCTGGCGTTGGTGCCGGGCAGGATGATCGCCGCGTCGTTGCCGCCGAGCTCGAGCGTGAGGCGCTTGATCGTGCCGGCGACGCTCGCCATGACCTTGCGGCCCGTGGCCGTGGAGCCGGTGAACGCGACCTTGGCCACGTCGGGATGCTGCGTGAGCGCGGTCCCCAGGTCGTTCTGGTCCACGATCACGTTGAGCACGCCCGGCGGCAGGATGCGCGCGGCGAGCTCGCCGAACTTGAGCGTGGTGAGCGGGGTGGTGGGCGCGGGCTTCGCGACCACCGTGTTGCCGCTGATCAGCGCGGGCGCGAGCTTGATCATCAGCAGGATCATCGGGAAATTCCACGGCGTGATCGCCGCGACCACGCCGAGAGGCGCGCGCAACTGCACGATCTTGTGCGCGGCATCCTCGCGCAGCACCTTCGGCTCGATCTTCATCTGCGTGAACGCGTGGATCATCGCGATCGCGCCGCCGATCTCGTAGCGGGCCTGGTCGAGCGGCTTGCCCTGTTCGAGCGTCATGAGCCTCGCGAACTCCTCGTGTTGCGACGCCAGCGCCTCGGCCAGCGCGATCAGCAGCTTCTTGCGGTCGTCCCACGACCTGCGCGACCACGCCGGAAACGCGGCCTTGGCGGCGGCGACCGCGGCGTTGAGCTGGCCGAGGTCGGCGCGCGGGCAACGCGTGAGCGGCCTGCCGGTCGCCGGGTTGATCACGTCCATCGTGGCCGCGCCGGGCACGAGCTCACCGTTGATGAGCAGCCGGTCGGGGAAGGATTCCGTGTGCGCGAATTGGGGTTGGGCGCTCATGTCGATTTCTCCTCGGAAGGTGTTCGCGTCGGCGCGACGACCACCCGAATATATCGACAGGCGGGAAATCCCACTCCACCCGGAGTGAACAGGGCGCCGTCAGAAGCTGCCGTTGAACACGTAGCGCGCGGAGAGCTCGATCTTGGATTCGACTGCGAGCGAAGGTTCGCCCAGGTTCACCGGCCGTGACCGCACGTCGCTGCTCACGCGCAGCCATTCGAGCGCGAAGCGCCAGTGGTCGCCGCGGTCGTAGGAATACGCCGCCGTCCACGCGTGGCCATCTTCGCTGCCGGGGCGCGTCGGGTCACCCCTGAAGGTGATCTCGAATGCGTCGTATCGCGCCGCGAGCATGTGTGGTCCATGGCGTTTGGCGACGAGCAGCGATTGGGAATCGTACTGCCAGTCGAGCCAGAAGCCCCCGGGTGCGATGTGGGTCTCGCCGTCGAGGGCCTGCGCGATGGCCGTCCAGCCGTTGCCGGTCTCGAAGCGCAGTGCCGCGGCATCGAACTTCGTGAGCCACGCGAAGTCGCGCAGGTCGGGGTCGTAGACGGTGGGATCGGCGCGGTTGTCGTAGTGCAGTACGTTGAGCACCGCGCGGTCGAGATAACGCGCCTGCGCGCCGACGTAATAGCCGGGCCGGTCGTCCATCTCGCAGAACAATTCCTTCTTCGCGGCGTTCGGCATCCGGTTGCGTGCGCGCCGACCCGGCCGAACAGCGTGGTCTGGCGGTCGTGAAGGGCGAAGCCGTGCGCCGCCAGCTGCGTTCCCGCGGGGTCGTTCCAGCCGAAGACGGCAGCGGTGAACTGCAGCTCGAAATCGTGGCCGAGCCGCGTACCCAGCCAGTCGACCTGGCCTTCGAGCCCGACGGTGCGAATCTCCTCGCCGATCCAGCTGCTGATGGCGGAAGGCGTGATCGTGTAAGGCGTCTCCCAGCCGAGCGCGCGGCTCTCGAGCGACATCGGTGGATAGAACGCGCCGAGACGCACGCGCGAGCGGAATCCCGCGCGCGGGTACGGACGCCATTCGACGAACGCCTCGGTGAGGTCGATCGGGTTCTTGTCGTCGTCGTCCCAGACGGAGGCTTCGGCGTGCAGGCTGAAG
The DNA here is from genome assembly GCA_963774045.1 of uncultured Pseudomonadota bacterium. GTDB lineage: Bacteria > Pseudomonadota > Gammaproteobacteria > Steroidobacterales > Steroidobacteraceae > CADEED01. The sequence goes on along the minus strand of CAVZED010000002.1, from coordinate 35,541 downwards.
ACGTCGCCGAGCGGCTGGTGCCATGCGGCGCGCAGGCGCCCGAGCTGCAATCCCTCGTGATCCTCGTCGTAGCGCAGCTTTCCCGGCCATTGTCGAGGAAGGAGTCGCGTGACCATCCGAGCTCACGGCGCGGACGTCGAGCGCGATCTCGAAATCCCCGGCGCGCGCGCCGGCCATCGGGAGCATGAGCCCGAGCGCGGCCGCGTTGGCGACCGCCTGTTTCAGTATTCCCATGAGTGCGGCCGCCCCTTGAGCGGCGCGGGCTTGAGGCCATGCGTCAGCCGGATTTCGACCAGGTCAGGATCGGCGCCGACCTGCACGAGCCTCTCGATCTCGGCCGGTTCGTTCGCCAGCGGGTGCCAGACGCGTACGCGATAACGTCCGCCGGGCAGCGCGGACGCCGCCCAACTACCCGCCGCATTGGTACGGCCGAAGAACGGCGCGGTCGTGACCACGATGTAGGCGAGCATGTTGTCGTGGATGTTGCAGCCGAGCGTGACGACCCCCGGCCGCTCGAACACGACCGGTGGATAGGGCTTGCCGCGATACAGCGGCAACTGGAACTGCCGCACGCTCGAGAACGAATACACCTGGTGCCGCACCGCGTCGCTGTTGGGGAACTGCACGCTCGAGTTCACCGGCAGCACCAGCACGTCGGGCACGAAGGCGAGATCCACCTGGTCCATGACGGCCTTGACCGGCAGCGGCGGCAGGCAGCGTCGGCGACTCCGCATCCGCCGTGACGACGGCGCCGACCAGCGGCTGGCCATCGCGCTGCAGCACCTTCACCTCGAGCGTGCCGGCGTGAGCGTTCGCGCACGCGAGCGCAGCCGCGAGACCGGCGGTGCACAGGACCTTGATGCGGGCGAAGCTTGGCATGGCGGATTCGCGGAAGAGTCCGCGCATTGCACCGGAAACAGGGCCGGCCCGCCGCAACGAGCGTCTCGGGCAGCGGCATGCGGCCACCCGGGCGTGGCGCAAAATGTGACGCCGGTCGCATCGCGGACCGGGCGACTCGTAACTACGCCTCGGCGTCCTTGTCGCGCTCGTCCTTGTCGTTTGAAATTCGGGCGTAGGCGGAGTGGTTGTGGATGGATTCGAAGTTCTCGGACTCCACCACGTAGGCCGCGACGCGCGGCTCGTCGTTCAGCCGCACCGCGACGTCGCGCACCATGTCCTCGACGAATTTCGGATTGTCGTAGGCGCGCTCGGTCACGTATTTCTCATCGGGGCGCTTGAGGATGCCGTACAGCTCGCACGAGGCTTCGCTCTCGGCGATCTCGATGAGCTCCTCGATCCACATGTGCTCGCGCAGGCGAGCGTTGATGGTGACGTGCGAACGCTGGTTGTGCGCGCCGCGCTCGGAGATCTTCTTGGAACAGGGGCACAGGCTCGTGACCGGCACGACCACCCTCACCCACATCTGCGTTTCGCCCTTCACGCGTTTGCCGACCAGCATGGCCTGATAGTCGAGATAACTCTCGACGCCCGACACCGGCGCCTTCTTCATGACGAAGTAGGGGAAGGACATTTCGATGTGGCCGGAGTCCGCCTCGAGCCGCTCGGTCATCTCGGCGAGCAGCGAGCCGAACGATTCGACGGAGATCTCGCGCTCGTGGTGCAGGATCTCCACGAACCGCGACATGTGCGTGCCCTTGAAGTTGTGAGGCAGGTTCACGTACATGTTGAAGTTGGCGACCGTGTGCTGGTGCCCGGCGGAGCGGTCCTTCACCCGCACGGGGTGATTGATGTCCTTGATGCCGACCTGGTTGATCGGGATCTGGCGCGTATCCGCGCGGTTCTGCACGTCTTCGACGGAGACGACCTGGGCCTTCGGGGCGACAGCGGGTCTGTGCATGGCCCGCACAGTTTGCGGGCTTTCGCCATTCAATCAACCCCTCGAACGGGGCAGAGGCGGCTTTTTGCGGCCGCGGACGGCCATTTTTCGCGCTTTATGTTCCCGACAGCGCCTGGCCACCCGCCAGCGGGGTCCCACCAGCGTTCCACCGCGGCGCCGAGGCTCGCGGTGTCGAGTTCCGCCTGCGACCAGGCAGTCCTCGCGCGAACCGTGCTCGATGAAGCGATCGGGAATGCCGAGCGTGAGAGTGGGCATCACCTGTGCGCAGCCCGCGAGCAGTTCGATGACGGCAGACCCTGCGCCGCCAGCCACGGCATTTTCCTCGATGGTCACGAGCGCGCCGTGCTTCGCGGCGAGACGCAGCACCAGCTCCTCGTCCAGTGGTTTGACGAAACGCATGTTGACCACCGTGGCGTCGAGACGTTCGCCGATGATCTCGGCGGACTTCACCAGCGCGCCGAACGCGAGGATCAGCAGGCCGCTGTGCCCTTCACGGCAAACGACGCCGCGGCCAACGGGCATGCGCCGTCATCTCATCGACTGGCAGCGACACCCGGACCCTGACCGCGCGGATACCGCACGGCCGAGGGACCCGCGAGCGTGGTGGCGGTGTAGAGCATCTGGCGGCATTCGTTCTCGTCCGCCGGCGCCATGACCGTGAGATTCGGGATGCAGCGCAGGAACGAATAGTCGTACGAGCCCTGGTGCGTGGCGCCGTCGCCGCCGACCAGGCCGGCGCGATCGAGCGCGAAGACCACCGGCAGGTTCTGCAGCGCGACGTCGTGGATGAGCTGGTCGTAGGCGCGCTGCAGGAAGGTGGAGTAGATGGCGACGACGGGCTTGCAGCCCTCGCAGGCGAGTCCGGCCGCGAACGTGACCGCGTGTTGTTCGGCGATCGCGACGTCGAAATACCGCGTGCGGAAATTTCTTCGAGTACTCGACCAGGCCCGAGCCTTCGCGCATCGCGGGCGTGATGCCGACGATGCGCGGATCGCGTTCGGCCATGTCGCACAGCCACTGGCCGAAGACCTGCGAGTAAGTAGGGCCGGTGGCCTTTTCCTTGAAGATGGTGCCGCTGGCCGGATCGAACGGACCCGGGCCGTGCCACTTGATCGGATCCTTCTCGGCCGGCTCGTAACCCTTGCCCTTGCGCGTGACGACGTGCAGCAGCTGCGGGCCCTTGAGGTTGCGCATGTTGCGCAGGGTGGTCACGAGCTCCTTGATGTCGTGGCCGTCCATCGGTCCGATGTAGTTGAAGCCGAGCTCCTCGAAGATCGTGCCGGGCAACACCATGCCCTTCATCATTTCCTCGGAACGGCGCGCCAGCTCCCACATCGTCGGCATCGGCTTCAGGATTTTCTTGCCGCCCGAGCGCAGCGTCGAATACATGCGGCCCGACAGCACCTTCGCGAAGTAGTTGGACAGCGCGCCGACGTTCTCGGAGATCGACATGTCGTTGTCGTTGAGGATCACGAGCAGGTTGGTCTTGCGTGCGCCCGCATTGAGCAGGGCCTCCCAGGCCATGCCGGCGGTGATCGCGCCGTCGCCGATGATCGCGACGACCTTGCGGTCGTCATGATTCGAGCTCCGCGGCCGACCGCCATGCCGAGCGCCGCGCTGATCGACGTGCTCGAGTGGCCGACGCCGAACGTGTCGTATTCGCTCTCGGCGCGCGACGGGAAGGGTGCGAGACCCTCCTTCTGCTTGATCGTATCCAGCGCGTCGCGCCGCCCGGTGAGCACCTTGTGCGGATAGGCCTGGTGGCCCACATCCCACACGAGGCGGTCGCGCGGCGTGTCGAAGACGTAGTGGAGTGCGACCGTGAGCTCGACGGTGCCGAGGCCCGCGGCGAAATGGCCGCCGCGCGTGGCCACGCTGCGGATCAGGAACTCGCGCAGCTCCTTGCAGACTTCACCGAGACGGGATTCGGGTTGAGCGCGCAGATCGGCGGGAACGTTCACCGAACGCAGCAGCGGGAAACCCTCGGAGACTTTGGACATTGCGCGCGAGTTTACAGGAGTGCGCCGGTCAGCTCACGCGCGCGACGAGGAAGTCCGCGAATTCGCTGAGCGGCGCGAAGTTCGCGCCGAGCGGCGCGAGCGCCGCGAGCGCGCGATCCCGGCGCCTGAGCGCCTGCGTGCGCGCCGCGTCGAGACCCAGGACCGAGGGATAGGTCGGCTTGACGCGGTCCGCGTCGGCGCCGGCGCGTTTGCCGAGCGAGGTGGTGGTGCCCTCGACGTCGAGAATGTCGTCCTGGATCTGGAAGGCGAGGCCGATTTCCGCGCCGAACTCCGCGAGCGCGGCACGTTGCGCAGCATTGCCCGACACCCGCGGCGATCGCGCCCAGCAGCACGCTCGCCTGGATCAGCGCGCCGGTTTTCTGCCGATGCATGCGCTCGAGCGCGGCCTCGTCGAGGCGCTGCTGCACGGCTTCGAGATCGATGGCCTGGCCGCCGGCCATGCCGCGCGTGCCGATCGCGTCAGCCAGCACGCGCAGCATCTCGATGCGCGCGGTTGCGGCAATGGCCGCGGGAGCGTTTGCGAGAACTTCGAAGGCACGGGCCTGCAACGCGTCGCCCACGAGGATGGCCGTCGCTTCATCGAAGGCGCGATGGCAGGTGGGACGTCCACGGCGCAGATCGTCGTTGTCCATCGCCGGCAGGTCGTCGTGCACCAGGCTGTAGACGTGGATCAACTCGACCGCGGCCGCGGGTGCATCGAGCAGTTCCAGTGACGCACCGAGCGCCTCGCCGGTGGCGTACACCAGGATCGGGCGGACGCGCTTGCCGCCGGCCAGCGTGCTGTAGCGCATCGCCTCGAGCAGGCGCGGCGTCGCGGCGCCATCGATTTCGAGCGCGCGCGCCAGCACTTCTTCGATGCGCTGCTGGTAGTGCGGAACGCGCGTGGCGAGAAAACCGGAGGTGGCGCCGCGCGCGGCTTCAGCGCGCGTCGGCATCATCGACGTCGTCGTCAACCTCTCCATCGGAGAAGGGCGCGACTTCCTCGTTTCCGTTGCGGGCCAGCAGCACTTCCACTTTCTGTTGTGCGGCTGCGCAGCGCCGTCTGGCACTGGCGCGTGAGCGCGACGCCGCGTTCGAACGTCTTCAATGCATCTTCGAGGGGCACGTCGCCTTGTTCGAGCTTCGCCACGAGGGTTTCGAGCTCCACGAGCGATTGCTCGAAGTCGGGCAGGTTCTCCGTTTTCGGGGATTTGGTTTTCACGCGCGCGACTTTAAACGATAGCCATCCCTGATTGACGCCCGCGCGCATGCGGCCGTAGAGTTCGCGCCACTCTTAGAACAAGTCTAAATGAGAGCAATTCTCGACTGGATAACCGATAAGGAGAGAGCCGTGAATCTGAAAGGCAGCAAGACCGAAAAGAATCTGAAGGACGCATTCGCTGGCGAGTCGCAGGCGAATCGTCGTTACCTGTATTTCGCAGCCAAGGCGGACGTCGAAGGCTACAACGACGTCTCGACCGTGTTCCGTTCCACCGCGGAAGGCGAAACCGGCCACGCGCACGGACATCTCGAGTATCTCGAGGCCGTCGGTGATCCGGCCACCGGCTTGCCGATCGGCGAGACGAAGTCGAACCTGAAGGCCGCCATCGCCGGCGAAACGCACGAGTACAGCGACATGTACCCGGGCATGGCCAAAGCGGCGCGCGAAGAAGGATTCTCCGAGATCGCCGACTGGTTCGAAACGCTCGCGAAGGCCGAACGCTCGCACGCCAATCGATTCCAGAAGGCCCTGGACTCCATCTGATCGCGTCCGGCCGGTGAGCGGCTCAGATACCGGGATACGCGAGGGGAGCCTGCAGGCTCCCTCGCGTCATCCGCTCGACTGGCGCAGCCCCGAGTTCACCGACGAAGCGGCGCTCGAGAAAGAGCTCGAGCGCGTCTTCGACATCTGCCATGGCTGCCGGCGCTGCTTCAGCCTGTGCAACTCATTTCCCGACGTTGTTCGATGCGATCGACGCGAGTCGCAACGCTCGAGCTCGATGGCGTGGACAAGAAGGTCTACTGGGAAGTCGTCGATCACTGTTACCTGTGTGACATGTGCTTCATGACGAAGTGTCCGTACGTTCCGCCGCATCCCTGGAACATCGATTTCCCGCACCTGATGCTGCGCGCGAAACACGTGCAGCATCGCAAGGGCGAGCATTCGTTCCGCGACAAGCTGCTGTCCAACACGCGCGGACTCGGCAGCATCGCGGGCATTCCGGTGGTCGCCGAAATCGTGAATGCGGTGAACGGCACGAAGGCCGGTCGCGCATTGCTCGAGGCCACGCTCGGCGTGGACGCCACGGCGCCGATCCCGAAATTTCATTCGAAGACCGGCAGCAAACGTGCCCGCAAGATCGCCCGGCTACACCACGAGGCGGCGGGCGAGGTGAAACCCACGGACGACACGCGCGGCAAGGTCGCGCTGTTCGTCACCTGCTACGGCGACCGCAACGAGCCGCACCTGCCCGAGGACCTGACCGCCGTGTTCGAGCACAACGGCATCCCGGTGCGTGTGGTCGGCAAGGAAAAATGCTGCGGCATGCCCAAGCTCGAGCTCGGCGATCTCGAGACCGTCGAGAAGTACAAGGATTTCAACATTCCGCAGCTGAAGCAGCTGATCGACGAGGGTTACGACATCGTCGCGCCGATTCCCTCCTGCGTGCTCATGTTCAAGCAGGAGCTGCCGCTCATGTTCCCGAACGACGCGGACGTGCAGGCGGTGAAGGAACACATCTTCGATCCGTTCGAATACCTGATGCTGCGGCACAAGGCGGGGCTGCTGCGCACGGACTTCAAGCAGAAGCTCGGCAAGGTGAGCTACCACGTGCCCTGTCACCTGCGCGTGCAGAACATCGGGCTCAAGACGCGCGACGTGCTCAGGCTGGTGCCGGAGACGACGGTCGACGTCATCGAGCGCTGCTCGGGACACAACGGCACGTACGCGGTGAAGAAGGAATTCCGCGCGGCCTCGGTGAAGATCGGCAGGCCCGTGGTCGCAAAGGTGCAGCAGGCGAACGCGGACCATTACTCCAGCGATTGCCCGATGGCGGGCCACCAGATCGAAAGCGGCCTGACCGACCGGGCAGCCCCGCGAGCCCGAGCATCCGATGACCCTGGTGCGCAAAGCCTACGGGCTATGAGCGCCGCCATGCGGAAGTTAGTCGAAACCGACCTGCTGTCACTCGAACGTTACTCGCGCGAACGGCCCGGAGTTCCGCGCGCAGCGTGATGGCGCACAAGCGCAATCGCCAGCTGAACGTGGGTCCGAACACCATGTGGCTGTTCGAGGACCGGCTCACGGTTCAGTACCAGGTCCAGGAGATGCTGCGCACCGAGCGCATCTTCGAAGCCGAGGGTATCGCCGAGGAGCTCGCCGCCTACAATCCGCTGATCCCGGACGGCCGCAACTGGAAGGTCACACTGCTGATCGAATTCACGGACCCCGAGATGCGGCGCGTGGCAGCTCGAGAAACTGCGCGGCAGTCGAGGATCGCTGCTGGGTGCAGGTGGCGGACCTGCCGCGCGTCATGCGCGATCGCCGACGAGGACCTGGAGCGCGAGAACGAGACGAAGACCTCGGCCGTGCATTTCCTGCGATTCGAGCTGACCGCCGAGATGGCGGCGCAGCTCAAGGGTGGCGCCGCGCTCGGCGCCGGCATCGACCACCCTAACTACCATCACGAGATCAAGCCGGTTCCGGAGAACGTCCGGGCCGCGCTGTGCGCCGACCTGGACTGACACCGGCGCGCTCGCGCGCCGGTCGGTCAGCCGGATCTCATCCGCCAGCTTCGGCGGCTCGTCCTTCTCCTGCTTCCAGATCACACCCGCGTAGATCAGGTTGGCGAGGCCGAGGGCGGCCGGGATCAGCATGAACATCGCGCCTTCCTCGCCGCCGGCGTTGTCGATCGCGAAATACAGCACGATGCCGCCGAACAGCAGCATCAGGCCGTTGCGCATCGCGCGGGGCCAGAGGTAACGCGACTGCGGCTTCGACGCGAGCTGTCCGACCATCGCGGGGGGCAGGGCGGGCGGCTCCACGCCTTTTTCGAGGGCGAGCATGCGCTCGCGATGCAGCCGGTCGATGCAGCTCGAGCTTGCGCTTGTGCTCGGACCAGATGGCGAGACCGGCGATGCCGATGCCTAACATGATGGCGACGATGGGGATGAAGACGCCGATAACTCCCGGATTCATGATCAATTTCTCCAAATGTGCGTTGCGAACGCCTTTGATACCCGGCAGGCAGCGTCCCGGTTGCAACATCGGTTGCCCCGCTGGCCGCGCGCCGGTTGCGGCCCTGGCACGCAACCCGCTATACGCGTGCGGCAGTATCAAGCATGTGCAGGCAGCGGTAAAAAGAATGACTTCCGGCGCCCCGATCCCGTCGGCCGCCATGGAGCGCGACGCCGATCTCCTCGCCGCCTTGCGCCGCGGCGACCGCCATGCCGTGCTCGAGGGGCTCATGGACCGCTACCGGCAGAAGGTCATGCACCTGGCCATGTCGATCGTGCGTAACCCGGCGCTGGCCGAAGACCTGTCCCAGACCATCTTCGTGAAGGTGTGGCAGGCGCTGCCCAAGTTCGACGGCCGCGCGGCGCTGTCGACCTGGCTCTACACGATCGCGCGCAATACCTGCCTCACCGCGATCGCGCGCGAGCGCCGCGTGGTGCCGCTCGAGGACTTCGCCGAAGCCGCCGACGACGATGGCGATCCGATGCTGTTCGGCCGCGATGCCGCCGGCGCCGAAACGGCCGGGCAGGCGGCGGCGGAATATGACGTGGCGAAGCTACTCGAGCAGCTGCCGGAACCCTACCGGCGGGTCGTGGTCCTTTTTTATCTGGAAGACAGAAGCTGTGAGGAAGTTGGCGAGCTTCTGTCCATGCCCACCGGTACAGTCAAAGCATTGCTGCATCGCGGGCGCAAGAAACTCGCCGCCCTGGCGGGCGAGTCGGAGGAGTCCGAATCATGAACCGCGAATCCAAAATTCAGGCCCGCGAAATCGAAGCGCGGCTCGACCGCTCGCTCGAAAATCAGGTCAAGGTGCCGCGCCTGGACCAGCGCTTCGACGCCGCCGTGTGGGCGCGCATCGAAGCCGAGGAAACGAAGGCGACGAATCCCGTGGCGGCCACCCGGCCTTCGCGCGCGGTGCGTGCTTCGCGCTGGCTCGCGATCACCAACTCGATCGGCATAGCCGTCACGCTGGGGATCGCCGCGTACTTCGCGCTGCGCGCGTTCGGCGGCATCGATGCTTCGGTGGACCTCGGCGTCGACCTTCCGGTGTCGATGCCCGTGATTCCGGAGACGATGGTCACGCAGATCGTCACGGTCCTCGGACAGGTGCTCGGCATCGGCGCGCTCGCATTCGGACTGAGCCTCACGCCCTTCGGGCGTCGCATCCGGGCGTCATTTTCCTGACGCCCATTTCCGCGAGGACCGGGCCCGCGGGACACCAGGTACGCGCTCCCGCGTGCCCGGCAATCGCTGGTAAACTCCGCGCCGCGCGGACTCGTCCGCGCGCTATTTTTCAGCCGCGGAAGAGAATGTCCTACACCGCCTCCGATATCGAAGTCCTCTCAGGCCTCGAGCCCGTGCGCCGCCGCCCGGGCATGTACACCGACACCACGCGCCCGAACCACCTCGCGCACGAAGTCGTCGACAACTCGGTCGACGAGGCGCTCGCGGGTCATGCGAAGGAAATCAACGTCACGCTGCACAAGGACAACTCCGTTGTCCGTGGCGGACGACGGCCGCGGCATGCCCGTGGACATCCATCCGAAAGAAAAGGTGTCGCGGCGTCGAGCTGATCCTCACGCGCCTGCACGCCGGCGGAAAATTCAACGACAAGAACTACGAAGTGTCCGGCGGCCTGCACGGCGTCGGCGTGTCGGTCGTCAATGCGCTGTCGAAGCAGCTCGAGTGCTGGATCAAGCGCAACGGCAAGGAATACAACATCAGCTTCAAGGACGGAAAGGTGTCCTCGAAGCTCGAAGTGGTCGGCAGCGTCGGCCAGCGCAATACCGGCACCACGGTGCGCTTCTGGCCCGATCCGAAATTCTTCGACTCGGACAAGTTCTCCGTCCCGCAGTTGAAGCACGTGTTCAAGGCCAAGGCCGTGTTGTGCCCGGGCCTGAAGATCACGTTCGAGAACGAGGCGACGAAGGAGAAGGACGAGTGGTTCTTCACCGGCGACCTCGCCGCGTATCTCAAGGACGAAATCGGCAAGGAAGACCTGCTTCCGGGCGAACCGATCTTCGCGAAGAACGACCAGGCAAAGGTCAACGTCGTCGAATACGCGCTGGTCTGGACGCCCAACGCGGATCGCGCGGTGGGCGAGAGCTACGTCAATCTCATTCCCACCGCCGAAGGCGGCACGCACGTCAACGGCTTGCGCTCCGGCGTCGCCGGCGCCGTGCGTGAATTCTGCGAATTCCGCAATCTCGTGCCGCGCGGCCTGAAGCTCACGCCCGAAGACGTGTTCCACAAGGCCTGCTTCGTGCTCTCGATCAAGATCCAGGAGCCGCAGTTCGCCGGCCAGATGAAGGAGCGCCTCGCGACGCGCGACGCCGCCTCGCTCACCGAGAGCTTCGTGCACGATTCGTTGTCGCTGTGGCTCAACCAGCATCCGGACGCGGGCGAGCGCATCGCGCAGTTCGCCATCGAGAACGCGCAGGAACGCACGAAGGCGGCGCAGCAGGTCAAGCGCAAGCGCGTCACGGCGGGCCCGGCGTTGCCCGGCAAGCTCGCCGACTGCACCAACCAGGATCCGAAACACTCGGAGCTGTTCCTGGTCGAAGGTGATTCCGCCGGTGGCTCCGCGAAGCAGGCGCGCGATCGTGAAACGCAGGCCATCATGCCGTTGCGCGGCAAGATACTGAACACCTGGGAAGTGTCGGTGGGCGAGATCAATTCGTCGCAGGAGGTGCACGACATCTCGGTGGCCATGGGCATCGACCCGGGCGTCAGCGACCTGTCGAATCTCCGCTACCACAAGATCTGCATCCTCGCGGACGCGGACTCCGACGGTCTGCACATCGCAACATTGCTGTGCGCACTGTTCCTGCGACACTACCGGCCGCTCGTCGCCAACGGTCACGTGTTCGTGGCCATGCCGCCGCTGTACCGCATCGACGCGGGCAAGAACATCTTCTACGCGCTGGACGATGCCGAGCGCGATTCGCTGCTCAAGAAGATCGAGAGCGACAGCAAGTTCAAAGGCAAGCCGCACGTGCAGCGCTTCAAGGGCCTCGGCGAGATGAACCCCTCGCAGCTGCGTGAAACCACCATGGATCCGCGCACGCGCCGCCTCGTCCAGCTCACGATCGAAGCCAAGGACCAGAGCGACAGCATCATGGACATGATGCTCGCCAAGAAACGCGCTTCCGACCGGAAGGACTGGCTGGAAGAGAAGGGCAACCTGGCCGACGTCACCCCCTAACAAGATTCCCCCATGCAAGACGAACTGAATTTCGAAGGCGTCGAGAAGCAGCCGCTCCGCACTTTCACCGAAAAGGCGTACCTCGATTACTCGATGTACGTGATCCTCGATCGCGCGCTGCCGTCACTGTCGGACGGACTCAAGCCCGTACAGCGTCGCATCATCTACGCGATGAGCGAGCTCGGCCTGTCCGCCGGGCAAAAGCACAAGAAGAGCGCGCGCACCGTCGGCGACGTGATCGGCAAGTTCCACCCGCACGGCGACTCGGCCTGTTACGAGGCGATGGTGCTGATGGCTCAGGACTTCAGCTACCGCTATCCGATCGTCGACGGGCAGGGCAACTGGGGTTCCACCGACGAGCCCAAGTCGTTCGCGGCCATGCGCTACACGGAATCGAAGCTCACGCGCTACGCCGAAGTGCTGCTGTCCGAGTTGTCGGACGGCACCGTCGACTGGCAGCCGAATTTCGACGGCACGCTCGAGGAACCCGCCTTCCTGCCGGCACGCCTGCCGAACGTGTTGCTCAACGGCACGCAGGGCATCGCGGTCGGCATGTCCACCGACATCCCGCCTCACAATCTGCGTGAAATCGCCCAGGCGTGCATTCATCTGCTCGACGAGCCCGACGCGCAGACGCGTACGCTGATGAAGTACGTGAAGGGCCCGGATCTGCCGCTCGGGGGCGAGATCATCACGCCGAAGTCGGACCTGCTTGCGATCTACAACACCGGCAACGGCACATTCAAGGCGCGCGCCGTCTACCGGGAAGAAGACGGCGTCATCGTCATCTGCGAGCTGCCATACCAGGTGTCGGGAGCCAAGCTGATCGAGCAGGTCGCCGCGCAGATGCGCGAGAAGAAGCTGCCGATGGTCGAAGACATCCGCGACGAGTCGGATCACGAAGAACGCATCCGCATCGTCATCGAGCCGAAGAAGCGCGCCGATGTCGCGCAGCTCATGGCGCATTTGTTCGCCACGACGGATCTCGAGCGCAATTATCGCGTCAACATCAACGTGATCACGCTCGAGGGCAAGCCGAAGGTGATGGGCCTTCGCGACCTGCTCAACGAGTGGCTGGTGTTCCGCACCACCACCGTGACCCGCAGGCTGCAGTTCCGTCTCGACAAGGTCGCCGCGCGGCTGCACATCCTCGATGGCCTGCTGGCTGCCTATCTGAACCTCGACGAGGTGATCCGCATCATCCGTCGCGAGGACGAGCCCAAGCCCGTGCTCATGAAGCGCTTCAAGCTCACCGAGATCCAGGCCGAAGCGATCCTCGAAACGAAGCTGCGCCATCTCGCCAAGCTCGAGGAGATGAAGATCCGCGACGAGCAGAAGAAGCTCGCCGAAGAGCGCGAAGAGCTCGAGGGCATCCTCAAGTCGAAGGCGAAGCTCAAGAAGCTCATTGCCAGCGAGATCGAGGCCGACGCGGAGAAATACGGCGACGTTCGGCGCACGAAGATCGTCGAGCGCGAGGCCGCTGTCGCCATCGATGAGTCCGAGCTCGTCGCGAACGAGCCTGCGACGATTGTCCTTTCAAAAGGCGGTTTCGTGCGCTCGGCGAAAGGCCACGAGATCGATCCGCGCACGCTGCAGTACAAGGCGGGCGACGAATACCAGCACTCGGCGAAAGGCCGCAGTGTGCAGCAGGCGGTGTTCCTGGATTCGACCGGGCGTGCCTACAGCCTGGTCGCGCACTCCTTGCCGTCCGCGCGCGGCCTCGGGGAACCCATGTCCTCGCGCGTCGATCCGCCGGATGGTGCGAAGTGGCGCGGCGTGATGATCGGCGAGCCCGAGGATCTGTGGCTGGTCGCGAGCGACGCGGGCTACGGCTTCACGGTGCGGCTCAAGGAGGCGTACGCGAGCAAGAAGGCCGGCAAGACGCTGCTGAACATCCCCGCGGGCGCGCTCGTGCTGCCGCCGGCGCCGGTACCGGGTGACGATGCGCTGGTCGCGGTCACGTCCGAGGGCGGCAAACTACTCGTGTTCCCCGTGAAGGACGTGCCCGAGCTGGCGCGCGGCAAGGGCAACAAGCTGTTCGACATCCCGTCGAAGAAGTTCGCCTCGCGCGAGGACTTCATGACCGGCATGGCCGTGGTCGCGAAGGACAAATCGCTGATCGTGCGCTCCGGCGACCGGAAGATGACGCTCACCTGGAGCGATCTGAAGGATTACCGCGGCCAGCGCGCCCAGCGCGGCGCGGTGTTGCCGCGCGGCTGGCGCGCGGTCGATACGCTCGAAACCGAATAAAGGCGGCGATGCGTTGGCTTCGAACCCCGGCAAATCGGGGTCGCTCAACGGATCCTTGCAATAACAAATCCAAGTTGTCGGAGTGACCGGATGATGTCGAACAATAAACTCGCCCTGGTGGCTGCGGCGTTCGCCGCGCTCATTTTTGTCGTCCCCGCGTCGCAGGCGGCCAGCAAGCGCGCGCGACTCACCGTCAAGGTGGATGTGGAAGGCAGCGAGCGCGTCGTGGGCATTGGTTCCGACCAAGCGAGTGCGAAGTTTCGCGAGGGCTACACGATCGTCACGGTCGTCGAATCGACCGGCGAGCTGGCGCAATACAACACCAAGGACCCGCAATACGCGCAGAAGATGCTGGGCCTCTCGCAGAACGTGCACGCGAAGGTCAACGCAGCGCAGGGCAAAGCGCCGGTCAAGAAGATGACGCAGGCGGAAATCCAGGCGTACGTCCAGAAGCAGCAGGCCGCGTGTGGCGCGGACCAGGCTTGTCTCATGAAGCTCGCGTACGAAGCGCAGGATCTCATGGCGAACATGAACACCGGCGGCGCCACCGCGACCGGCAATCCGGGCGCGTACACCGGCGATGAGCCGCCGCGTTATCTCGACTACTTCGGCTTCGACAAATGCGGAGCGTCGGGATCCTACTACGTCGATCGCACGACGCAGGGCACGTACGGGGACGTTCAGGGCGCCGTGCCCTACAGCGTCGTCGACAAGGCCGACTACAGGAGCAATGCGACCGAGGCGGGTCTCATCTGTTCCTCGACGACGCTCGTCGTCGACTCGCAGGACAATTCGTTCTTCATGGATTCACTCGCGGCGCTCGCGCCGCGCGGCACGAGCACGAAGACCGAGGGCGGGGGCAAGGCGGAGCAGTCGTCGGGCGAAGCCGCGATGCACGGTGAGTATCAGGAATGGGTGCTGCAGCAGCTCCGCCACGCGCCGCGCGCAGGCACCAGGACGACGTCGCTCAAGCTCGCCGTGGGGCCGAGCGCGGCGCTGAGCTCGGGCAAGTACTCGGGCCAGGCGAACGTGACGTTGACCTGGAAACTCGAAGACCTGAAGTAGCGCTATCTCGTGGCAACGACCACGGCCGCCCCGGCCATCGCCAGGCCGGAGCCGCGGTTGAGCCGTCGCACCGATTTCGGAGTCGTGAACATCTCACGCGCCCGGGCGGCCAGGAACACGTAGCTCGCGAGCACCGCGGGCAACACGATCAGGATCGCCGCGGTGATCTCGACGAAGCGCAGCAGGTTCATCGAGGCGAGGTCGATGACCGTGGGCAGCAGCGCGAGGAAGAACAGGATGGCCTTGGGATTCGCCAGGGTCAGCATCAGGCTCGCCATGAACGCGCGCCAGCCGTGCTGCCGCCCGTCGTCGTCGCGCACCTCGACGCGTTCCGCCGGCGCGGTCCACAGCCGGTACGCGAGGTACAGCAGGTAGGCGACGCCCACCCACTTGATCCCGACGAACAACATCTCCGCGGTCCTGGCCAATGCGGCGAGACCGGTGGCCGCGATCGTGAACCACACGAGATCGCCGATCACGAAGCCCGCGATGAACGCCGGTGCGCCTTTCCAGCCGTGCGCCAGCGAGCGCGCGATGATCGCCGCGATGCCGGGTCCCGGCGTCGCGACGGCCAGCGCGTACACCGCGCAGAAGGTCAATATTCCGTACCAAGACATGATGCCTCCGGAATCGATTCTAGGGTGGGCGCCGGGATTTGTGTAAAGCTCTCGACCATCGTTTGTCCGCGAGCGCGGCGAGGTGCCTTCGAATGAACCGACGTCCGGTCATGCTGTTGTCCATCGTCATCGCGCTGTGCGGGACGCAGGCCGCCCCGGCGGACGACGCGGCCCCCGCGGAAAGGAAATGGGCGCTCGCCATTCACGGCGGCGCCGGCGTCATCGAGCGCGGCAAGCTGTCACGGGAGCGCGAGATCGCCTATCGCGCCGGCCTCAACGCGGCGCTGGCGGCGGGACAGAAGGTTCTCGCGGCGGGCGGCTCGAGCCTCGACGCGGTTGAAGCCACGATTCGCGTGCTCGAAGACGACCCGATGTTCAATGCCGGCAAGGGTGCGGTTTTCACGGCCGACGGCCGCAATGAGCTCGACGCTTCCATCATGGATGGCGCCTCGCGCAGGGCCGGTGCGGTGGCGGGCGTCACGCGCACGCGCAACCCGATCAGTCTGGCGCGCGCCGTCATGGAGAAATCGCCGCACGTGATGCTGGCGCGCGAGGGCGCCGACCAGTTCTCGGTGGAGCAGGGCCTGCCCCAGGTGGGCCCCGACTACTTCCGTACCGAGGAACGCTGGCAGCAGCTGCTCGACTGGCGGCGAGATCACGCGGCGCAACTCGATCCCACCCACGCGCACGGTACCGTCGGCGCGGTGGCCCTGGACGTCAACGGCCACCTGGCCGCCGGCACGTCGACCGGCGGAATGACCGGCAAACGCTGGGGCCGCATCGGCGACTCGCCGGTCATCGGCGCGGGCACCTACGCCGCCGACGGCACCTGCGCGGTCTCGGGAACCGGCTCGGGTGAATACTTCATCCGCGAAAGCGCGGCGCGGCAGCTCTGCGACCGCATCGCCTGGCATCGCGAGGGCGTTCAGACCGCCGCCAATGCCACGATCGAAAGCATCGGACGGATCGGCGGCGACGGCGGCGTCATCGCGATCGACGGCGCCGGCAATATCGCGTTCGCGATGAACACCAGCGGCATGTACCGCGCGTGGGTGACGAGCCGCAAGTCCGCCGGCACGGCTATCTACTCGGACGAGCGCGGTCCTTAGCCGCGTACCGCGTCAGCGCCCGCGCAGATGCCGGTCGAACCACTCGACCATGCCGCCGTGGTAGTCCGGCCAGCCGGCACGCGCAGAAGGTGCTCCGAAATCGGCGCCATGGACCCCTCCCGGGATCACGACGAGTTTCACCGGCACGCCGGACTTGCCGAGTTTTGCCTCGAGCAGCGTCGATTGACGCAGCGGAACGAGCACGTCGGCGTCGCCGTGGATCAGCAGCGTCGGCGGTGACCTGTCGGTCACGTGCGTGATGGGCGAGGCGGCCGCGTAGGCGGCGGCCGCGGACGCCTGCGACGGCGGCGCTTCCATGAACGAGGTCACGAACGCGATGCCCTCGACCGTGTCGATGCCTCGCAAGTCGAGCAAAGCCGCGCGCAGCACCACGGCCTGAAGCGCCGCGGATTCCCGGTTCACCGCGTCGGCGTCGGCCGGATTGCCGGGACTCGCGAGCATGGCGGCCAAACCGACGAGATGCCCGCCGGATGAGCCGCCGACGCCGCCGAGATGCGCCGGATCGATGCCGTAGTCCCGCGCGTGGAATCGCACGAAGCGGATGGCGCGTTGCACGTCATCGATGGCCGCCGGGTAGTGGAACCGCGGTGCGGCGCGATGATTCAGCGCGAACACGGTATATCCCGCGGCGAGCAGCGGCGGACCCCACAACCCGATCTGCTGCTCCTTGAGCGGCGCGGCGCCGTATTCGGTGGAGGCCTGCCAGCCGCTGCCGGAGATGAAGATGACGCCGATCCCGTTGGGTTGCGCCGGCCGATGCACGTCGAGCAGCAGTGCCAGGCCCGAGTACATGCCGTAAACGACGTTGCGTTCGACGGCCGGGGTCCGCGGGGCCGCGGCGAAGGACGATGTGGCCAGCAGCGCGGCCACCAGGCACGTGAGGCGACGCATGCCCGCGACTATCTACCGGCGGCCCTGCTGGCCTTCGGCCATGACGACTTCCTCGGGCGCGTTCACGAAATAGCCCTGGATGAACTGCACGCCGAGTTGCCAGAGAACCGCCATGGTGTTCGCGTCCTCGACCCGTTCGGCGATCGTTTCGATCTTGAGCTTGTTGGCCTGTTCGACCAGCTTCTTGACCGCGATCTGGGTCTCGGGGTTCGCCGCGAGGTCCTGCACCAGCGCGCCGTCGATCTTCACGAAGTCGAGCGGCACGGTCGTCAGCAGCTTGATCGGATCGCGGCCCGAGCCGAAGCGTTCGAGCGCGATGCGGAAGCCGAGTTTCTTGAGCCCGCCGAGCTGGGTCAGCGACGCGTTCATGTACTGCTCGGCGATGCTCTCGGTGATCTGGAAGCACACGCGCGCCGGCGTATGCGTGCCCGTCGCGAGCTGCGTCTTCAGCCAGTCCGTGAAACCGGTGTCGAGCACGCTGTCCCTGGAGAGACGCACGAACAGGCAGCCCGGCTTCTTCTGCGTGGCGAATGACAGCGAGGCACCCACGACCCAGCGGTCGATGTTCTTGAGCAGGTCGTTGCGTTCGGCGGCGGCCATGAATTCCGCGGGCAGGACTTCCTTGCCCTGGTGATCGAGCATGCGCACCAGCACGTCGAACATGTTCGGATCTTCACCCTGGAGGCTGGCTACCGGCTGCTGCACGAGCCGGAAGCGGTTTTCCATGAGCGCGGACTTGATGTGTTTCACCCAGATGCGGTCGTAGGCCTGAACGCGCGTGTCGGTGTCGGCCTTGTCGAGGTGGTAGATCTGGTTGCCGCCCTGGCTGCGGCCGCGGCGCACGGCCTCGATGACGTCCGCCACGATGGCGTCGACGCTGGAGCCCGAGGTCGGCACCGCGGTGAGGCCGACGGTGCAGCTCGAGTGCAGCGTCTTCTGGCCGATCGTCGAGACGTGTTGCCCGAAGCGTTCGAGTACCTGCTCGGCCCAGGCCTCGACGTCGTGGGAATTGCCGCGCTCGATGAGCGCCAGGAACGACACACCGGAGAACCGCCCGGCGATGTCGTTGGGTCCGAGATACGACTTGAGCAGCGTCGCGTATTCGCTCACGAGCTGCTCGCTCTGGCGCACGCCGACATCCTTCTCGAGCTCCGCGAACTTGTCGGGGCGCACCAGCGCCATGAACCGCACGCCGCCCGCCGGCGGTGCGCCGATGCGCACGCCCAGGGCGTCGAGCAGCGGGCGGCGCAATAACAGGCCCGTGGTCGCATCGCGCTTGACGGCGTCGGAGAGATCGGTGGTCAGCTGGCGGTCGTCGCGCTTTCTCGCGGGCACCATGATGCGCACGCAGGGTTCGTTTTCGAATTCGCCGGGCGTGAGCACCAGGTCCATCTGGATGTGCGAGCCATCGCCGAGCAGCGCGTTGACCTTCAGCGGGTGATCGGTCCACTTGCCCTGGGCGCAGGCGACCAGCGCGCCCTTGAGCGCGGCATGTGAACGATCGTCGAAGAGATCCATGAGCGGCTGGCCGACGACGGCGCTCGCATCCTCGTAGCCGAACAGCTCGAGCCAGGTCTGGTTGGCGTCGACGACGATGCCTTCCTGCACCTGCAGGATGGCGTCGTTGGAGCGTTGCAGGACGGATTGCAGCTGGCGGCGATAGTCGCTGGCGGATTGCAGCGTGGAGTTGAGCGCGCGCTCCAGGCGGAACGAACGCAACTCGCGCGACAGCACGGCCTGCACGCGATCGGTGGCCGACAGGGAGATCACGTCGCGCGCGCCGAGGCGCATGCCGGCGGCGATGTCGCTTTCGGAGATCTGCGGGCGGATCAGCAGCATCGGCACCTGCGGCGCGAGCTGGTCGCGCACGGTGGCGGCCTGGCGCGTATCGGACTCGGAGACGTAGGCGCAGACCAGCAGCTCGGGGTTCAGTTGCTCGAGCGCTTCGCCCAGGTCGCGCACCGCCGGGATCCAGGTGCAGTGCACGGGCTCGCCAGCCTTGCGCATCAGGCTGTTGATGAATTCGGACGGCTCGCGTTGCGGCGAAAAAACGATGAGCGGAACGGCTGAATTGTCCGTCAAGTGATTCCCCGGATGGTGGCGGGAGCTGCGCCGCCGTCAAACAAGCGGGCGGCGAGTTTAGCATCGCCCCCCACGGGGTTTCGCTGCGTGCCGGGTCACAATCGGGTATTCGGCGGCCGCACTGCAGCCAAACTCCCGCG
Organism: uncultured Pseudomonadota bacterium; assembly: GCA_963774045.1. GTDB lineage: Bacteria > Pseudomonadota > Gammaproteobacteria > Steroidobacterales > Steroidobacteraceae > CADEED01. The sequence goes on along the minus strand of CAVZED010000002.1, from coordinate 16,069 downwards.
GATTTCGTCGATCGGGCGCCATTGGCGTTGCGGGAGGGCCGCCGGTATCATGCGCGGTCTTTTTTGCAGGCCCACTTTCGGGATTCCCCCAATGTCCAATTACTCGACCAATGAAATCCGCGGCGGCATGAAGCTGCTCATCGATGGCGATCCGTACGCCGTCATCGAAAACGAGTACGTGAAGCCGGGCAAGGGCCAGGCGTTCAACCGCATCCGCGTGCGCAACCTGCGCACCGGCCGCACCGTGGAGAAGAGTTATCGCTCGGGCGAGTCCATCGAGGCCGCCGACGTCATGGACACCGAGATGCAGTATCTCTACAAGGACGGCGACTTCTGGACGTTCATGAACCCCGAGAACTACGAGCAGCTCCAGGCCGGCGAAGCCGCCGTGGGTGACGCCGCGAAGTGGCTCAAGGACGGCATCGTCTGCATCATCACGCTGTGGAACGGCGTGCCGCTGCTGGTTACCCCGCCGCCGCACATCGAGCTGAAAGTGATCGAGACGGATCCGGGCCTGCGCGGCGACACCGCCACCGGCGGCCAGAAGCCCGCCAAGCTCGAAACCGGCGCCGTGGTGCGCGTGCCGCTGTTCATCAACGAAGGCGAAATCCTCCGCATCGATACGCGGACCGGGGACTACATCTCTCGCCGGCGAGTAGCAGTCTCCGCGCGGCGCAAGGCGTGAGTCCGTCACGCTCCAGCCCAGCGAATTCACGAAGATCTCTGGCGCCAGCGTCTTCGAGGCCGCGCGCCTCGGTGGCGCCGAAGCGCGCGTGCAGCGGGCTGTCGAGATCGAGCACGCCCAGCAGCTCGTCGCCCTTGACGCAGCGGCATCACGATCTCGGAATTCGACGCCGAGTCGCAGGCGATGTGTCCGGGAAACGCGTGCACGTCTTCGACCACCACGGTCGCGCGCCGCGCCGCGGCGGTGCCGCAGACTCCCTTGCCGATGCGCGATGCGCACGCAGGCCGGCTTGCCCTGGAAGGGCCCCAGCACGAGCTCGCCACTCTTATATAAGTAGAACCCGGCCCAGTTGAGCCCGGCCAGGGCGTCCCAGATCAAGGCCGCGGTATTGGCGGCGTTGGCGATGAGGTCGCGCTCGCCCGTGCAGCAGGGCCGCGAGGTCGCGCGCCAGCTCGCTCCAGGCGACGTCGCTGTTGGTGAAATCGTAGGTCTGGGCGGCGTAACTCATTCAGGCGCGCTCCACGGGAAAAGCCAGGACTTCGTCGATATTGGCCGCGCCCGTCGCGAGCATCAAGACGCGATCGAACCCGAGCGCGACGCCCGGCGCAATCGGGCAGCCCCGCGTCGAGCGCCGCCAGCAGATTCGCGATCGAGCGCGGCGCGCGGGCAGGCCGCGCGCGGCGCGCGCTGCTCGAGATCCGCGGCGAAGCGCCGCCGCTGCTCGGCGCCGCTCGCGAGCTCATGGTAGCCGTTGGCGAGCTCGATGCCGCGATGATACAGCTCGAAGCGCAAGCGCGACCCGCGGATCCTCGGGATCGAGCCGCGCCAGCGCCGCCTGCGAGGCCGGGTAACGATGCAGGAAGGTCAGGGCATGCGCGCCGAGCGCGGGTCCGACCTGCGCGCCGACGATGAGATCGAGCAGCTCGTCGCGCTCGGCGCTCGCCGCGCGCGCTGCGTCGAGGCCCAGCGCCTGCGCCGCGGCTCGCAGCGCGCGCGGCATCCGCGTCGAACGGATCGAAGCCGGCGTGCCGGCGCACGCCGTCGCGGTAGCTCACGAATTCGACCGGCAGCGCGCGCCGGCGCCTAACAACTCGCGCACCAGCGCCGCGACCTCGTACATCAGGTCCTCGAGCGAAAACCCGAGCCGGTACCACTCGAGCATGGTGAATTCGGGATTGTGCTGCCGGCCGCGCTCGGCGCCGCGGTACACGCGGCACACCTGGTAGATGTCGCCCGCATCCCGCGGCGAGCAGCCGCTTCATCGCGTATTCGGGCGAGGTGTGCAGCCACAGCGGTGTCGCGCTGCCCGGCACGTCGACGCGTACGCTGCCGAGATTCACGTCCGAGACCGGCGCGTTGACCAGCGCGGGCGTTTCCACTTCGAGCACGTTGCGCGCGCTGAAAGAACTCGCGCGACGTGCGCGAGACACTCGGCGCGCCGCCGCAACGCGCGCAAGCGTCGCGGTCGGGCGCCAGTGATCGGCGCCTCGTCATCCCGCGGCGATTCCAGGCGCGCAGCGTGCCGATGCGCTCGCCCATGCGCAGCACGCTGCCCGGCCTCGAGCGACGCGGTCCATTCGGCGGCGCCCGGCGGAAACAGCAGGATCACGGTGGAGCCCATGTTGAAGCGCGCCATCTCGTCGCCCTTGGCGAGCGTCGCGGGCGCGAGCACGTCGGTGACCGGCAGCGCCGTGACTTCGCGATGCTTGCGCGGCGTGACGTCGCCGTGCCACACGGTCGCCATGCTGCCGACGTTGAGCGCGCCCACCAGGATGATGGCCCAGGGCATGCCGCCGCATCGAAACCGCAGAACACGCGCTCGTTGCGCGAGAACAGTCCGGGCACGAGCTGCGCGGTGGTGCGATTCACGCTGAACAGGCGCCCCGGCACGTAGAAGCTCTCGCGCAGCTCGCCATCGAGCGCCATGTGGATGCGGTGATAGTTGTAGGGCGCGAGGTAGATAGTCGCGAACGTGCCGCCGGCGAACGTGCGTTCCCAGGCCGCGTTGCCGGCGAGCAGCGCGCGCAGCGTGTAGTCGTGGCCCTTGGCCTGCAGCATGCGATCCGCGGTGAGCGACGCCGGCCTCGCTCACCGTGCCGTCGACCGGCGAGACGATCGCGCGCGTGTCGGCATCCACGGGGCGCGTGCCCGGGCGCAGCGCGCGCGTGAAGAATTCGTTGAAGCTCGCGTAGGCGGTGGGCTCGGGTTCCACCGCGTCCGACATGTCGGGATGGAAGCCGCGCACGAACAGGCGGATGAGCGCGTTCTTGAACGCTGGCGAGCGCGAACGCGTCGCCGCCAGCACCAGGCGCGAGATGCCGTGCTGAGGCAGCAGGTGCTGGAGCGCGACGAACGCGCGGCCCGTGGCGCCGGGAGCGTCTCGTCATGGCGGCCGCTGCGCGGCCCCCGCAGGACGTGTCCGCGAGCCTCGCCAGATCGCGCGTCGAGCGCGGCCGCGCGCAACGGCGGCGTGAAGACCGCGACGATGCGCGCGTTGGAGTCGAGCGCGAACACGGTGGCCGAGTGGTCCATGGTGTAGTTGCCGCCGCCGCAGATCGACGCGGCTCGCCGCCACGCCGAAGCTCCGCGAGGCGCTCACAATTGTCGGGCGCGCTGCCGGTCAGGCCGATAAGATCGCCACCGAATGAAGCAATGTAGTTGCCGAGTTGCGCCGGCGTGTCGCGCTCCGGATCGACGCGTGATGAGCGCCACCTTGAGACCAGCCAGTCTCCGGTCGGCAGGGCCACCTGCTTCTGGACGTCCGCGAGCAGCGCGAGCGTCGTCGGACACACGTCCGGGCAGTGCGTGAAGCCGAAGAACACCAGCGTCGGATGGCCCGCGCAGGGTCGCGGGCGAGGCGGGCGCGCCCTTCGTGTCCACCAGCTCGAAGGGCGCAAGGGTCTTCGGCGTGGACAGGAACGTGCCCGATTCGAGCGCCGGCACGTCCGTGCGCTCCCGTCATCCGCGCGATGTACATTCCGGCGCCGGCCGCCGCGATCGCGATGGCGGCGACGATCAATCCAGTAACGATTCGACATGGCGCGATTATTCCACATGCCGCACGCCGCACGGCCGCGACCGCCGGTCGCTGATCAGCGCCGTGGAGCGGCGCCTGAAGCGCGCGCGCCTCTTCTACGGCCATGGCACCGACAATGCGCGCGACGAGGCCGCGGCGCTGGTGTTCCACGCCATGAATCTGCCGCACGACGAACCCGCGCGCGACTGCGCAGCGGCGCCGACCGCGGCGCAGCGTCGCGCGCATCGAGGCGCTCGCCGAAGCGCGCATCGCCAAGCGCGTGCCGCTCGCCTATCTCACGCACGAAGCCTGGTTCGCCGGCCTGCCGTTCTACGTCGACGAGCGCGTGCTGATTCCGCGCTCGCCGATCGCGGAGCTGATCGAGCGGCGCTTCGCGCCGTGGATCGACGCGCGGCGCGTGCAGGACATCGTCGACATGGGCACCGGCTCGGGCTGCATCGCGCTCGCCTGCGCGAAGGCGTTCCCGCGCGCGCGCGTCGATGCGGTGGACATCGACGCGCGCGGCGCTCGAGGTCGCGGCGATCAATCGTCGCCGCCTGCGTCTAACACGGCGCGTGCGGCTCGTGGAGTCGGACCATTTCGCGGCGCTCTCGGGGCGTTCCTACGATATCATCGTGAGCAATCCGCCCTATGTCGGCGAGCGCGAGATGCGCGGACTGCCGCGCGAGTACCGGCACGAGCCGCGACTCGCGCTCGCGTCCGGGCGCGACGGACTCGATTCCGTCGCGACCATCCTGCGCGCCGCCGGGCGACACCTGCGGCCGCTCGGGCTGCTCGTGGTCGAAGTCGGCAATACCGAGCGGTTGCTGGCGCGCGCGTATCCGAAGTTGCCGTTCACCTGGCTCGACTTCGAGCGCGGCGGCGGCGGAGTGTTCCTGCTGACGCGCGAGCAATTGGAATCTTAAGGTCTGATTCAAAGGTATGTCCGGTAACTCCATAGGCAGACTGTTCACGGTCACGACGTTCGGCGAGAGCCACGGCCCGGCGCTCGGCTGCATCGTCGACGGCTGTCCGCCGGGCCTCGAGCTTGCGCGAAGCGGATCTGCAGGCCGACGTCGATCGCCGCCGCACCGGCACGTCGCAGTTCGTGAGCCAGCGTCGCGAAGGCGACGTCGTGAAGATCCTCTCCGGCGTGTTCGAGGGCAAGACCACCGGCACGCGCGATCGGCATCCTCATCGAGAACACCGACGCGCGCTCGCGCGACTACGAGAAGATCAAGGATCGCTTCCGTCCCGGGCACGCCGACTACACCTATCAGCAGAAATACGGCTTCCGCGACTACCGCGGCGGCGGGCGCTCCTCGGCGCGCGAGACGGTCATGCGCGTCGCGGCCGGCGCCATCGCGCGCAAGTACCTCGCGGAGCAGCTCGGGGTGAAGCATCAGCGGCTATCTCAGCCAGATCGGTTCGCTCGTGCATCGAGCCGGTCGCAGCCCGAGGCCGCCTACGAGAATCCGTTCTTCTGTCCGGATCCCGCGCGGGTGCAGGAGCTCGAGGACCTCATGTGGAAGATCCGCGGCGAGGGCGATTCGCTCGGCGCGAAAGTCACCGTGATCGCGCGCGGCGTGCCGCCCGGCTCGGGCGAGCCCGTGTTCGACCGCCTCGATGCGGATCTCGCGCACGCGATGATGGGCATCAACGCGGTGAAGGCCGTGGAGATCGGCGCGGGTGTCGCGGCCGCCGCGCAGCGCGGCAGCCAGCATCGCGACGAGCTCACGCCCACGGGATTCCTCGGCAACAACGCCGGCGGCATCCTCGGCGGCATCTCGCTCGGGCCAGGACGTCGTCGTGCACGTGACGCTCAAGCCCACCTCCAGCATCCAGGTTCCCGGCAAGACCATCGACGTCGCCGGCAATCCGGTGGAAGTGGTCACCACCGGCCGGCACGATCCCTGCGTGGGATTGCGCGCCACGCCGATCTGCGAAGCCATGCTCGCCATCGTGCTCATGGATCACTACCTGCGACATCGTGGCCAGAACGCCGACGTGACGTGCACGACGCCCGTGATCACCGGCCAGCGTGAGCCCGCAGCATGAGCGACGCCGGAGACAAGAAGGGTTACAGCGTCGCGGTGCTCGGCGCCACCGGGCTCGTCGGCGACATGATGATCCGCGTCCTCGAGGAGCGGGACTTCCCGGTCTCCGAGCTGCTGCCGCTCGCGAGCAGCCGCTCGCGTCGGCAAGCGCGTCGAGTTTCGCGGCCGGCACATCCCGGTCATCGACGTCGAGAAGTTCGACTTCGCGCGCGCGCAGATCGGGCTGTTCTCCGCCGGCGGCGAGGTGTCGCGCGAGTACGCGCCGAAGGCGGCCGCGGCCGGCTGCATCGTCATCGACAACACGTCGGAGTTCCGCTACGAGGACGACATCCCGCTGGTCGTGCCCGAGGTGAACGCGCACGCCATCGGCGACTACAAGAAGCGCGGGATCATCGCCAATCCCAACTGCTCGACCATCCAGATGGTCGTCGCGCTCAAGCCCATCTACGACGCGGTGGGCATCACGCGCATCAACGTCGCCACCTATCAATCCGTGTCGGGCGCCGGCAAGGAAGCGGTCGATGAGCTCGCCGCCCAGACCACCGCGCTCATGAGCGGGCAGGAGCCGCCGAAGCCGCAGGTCATCGCCAAGCGCATCGCCTTCAACGTCGTGCCGCAGATCGACAAGTTCATGGACAACGGCTACACGAAAGAAGAGATGAAGATGGTCTGGGAGACGCGGAAGATCCTCGGCGACCCCAAGATCCTCGTGAATGCCACGGCCGTCCGCGTGCCGGTGTTCTTCGGCCACTCCGAAGCCGTGCACATCGAAACCCGGGAGAAGATCAGCGCCGAGGCCGCGCGCGAATTGTTGCGAAAAGCCCCCGGAATCGAGGTGTTAGACGAGCGCCGGCCGGGCGGTTACCCCACGGCAGCCACTGAAGCCGCGAACCAAGACACGGTTTATGTCGGACGCATTAGGGAAGATATAAGTCACGAACGCGGACTTAACTTATGGATCGTTTCAGACAACATTCGGAAGGGTGCTGCGACGAACAGCGTCCAGATCGCCGAGATTTTGGTGCGAGAGCATATTTAAGTTATATTGCGGGCGGTTTCATGCTTACGCCGGAAGTTTCGGCTCTAAGCTTCTGTTTCGATAAAGAAATCTCATAGCCGACGGTGGATGTGGAGACGCGAATGAAGCGTATGGGTCTCGCCCGGGGTTTGCTGGCGCTTTTGTTGTTGCCCGGAATCTCGTTTGGCTTGGGTCTCGGTGACGTTCGACTGAACTCGCCGCTGAACGCGCCGCTCGACGCCGAGATCGAGCTGGTCAACGCGACGCCCGAAGATCTCGCCACCCTCGAAGCGAACCTCGCCTCCAAGGAGACGTTTGCTCGCTACGGACTCGACTGGCCGCCGTTCATGGCGAGCGTCACCGTCACGCGCGATCGCACCGCGAGCGGCGCGCAGCGTCCTGCGCATCAGGTCCACCGAGACCGTCACCGAACCCTTCCTCACGCTGCTCATCGAAGCCACCTGGGCGCGCGGCCGCCTGGTGCGCGAATACACCGTGCTGCTCGATCCGCCGGTGTTCGCGCCGAACAGCGTTGCCGCCGGCACCGATCGCGCCGCCGGCCGCGGGCCTGTCGCAGAGCCACGGGCCAGATTTCCCGTCCCGCCCCGCAGGAACCGCCGGCCGCGGCGCCGGTGGCCGCCGGTGGCGGCGACAGTTATGAAGTGCAGCGCGGCGACAGCCTGTCGGCCATCGCGCGCCGCCTGTCCGCGAGCACGGGCGCGCGCACCGACCAGCTCATGGTGGCATCTACCGCAACAACGCCGGCGCCTTCGAAGGCGACATGAACCGCCTGCGCGCGGGCTCCGTGCTGCGCATTCCCGGCGGCGAAGAGCTCGCCGCGATTTCGCCGTCCGAAGCCAGCGGGCGAAGTGCGCCGCCTGGCCGGTGCGTGGGCGGGTGCGTCCGCGGCGTCCGGTGCCGGACGCCTGCGCCTCGTGCCGCCGAGCGACTCGGCCTCGAGCCCCGGGCGCTCGAGCGGCGAATTCCGCCGAAGATCGACGCAGCTGCGCAATCGCGTGCGCGAGCTCGAAGGCCAGCTCACCGAATCGAAGCGCATGCTCGAGCTGCGCAACACCGAGCTCGCGGATCTGCAGGCCAAGCTCGCCGCCTCACAACAGCAGCCGCGCAGGCCCAACCGACCCAGAGCCGCCGGTCGAGAGCCGCGCCGGCACGTCGCAGCCCGAAGCGACGCCGCAGCCCGAGGCGACGCAGCCCGAAGCCGCCGCGACCCCGACGCAGGAACCTGCTGCCGACGCCGAGCCCGCGCAGACTCCCGCGACGACGCCGAGACGACGCCGGCGCCGCCGAGGCGCCGGCGAAGGTCGGCTCGATTCTCGACACGATCATGGAGTACTGGTACGTCCTCGCGGGCGTGGTCGTGCTGCTGCTGGGCCTGCTGCTCCTGAAGTCGCGCGGCAAGAAGCAAGACCGCGGAGTTCGACGACAACCTCGGCCGCCTGGCCGAGCAGAACGCCGAAGACCGCCTGCGCAGCCGCCGGATTCGATCTCCGACACGGGCCGCATGCGCGCTCCGCACATGGGCGGCGACATTCCCGACGACATCCTCGTCGAGGAATCCGGCACGCATCGCGCGCTGCAGGAAACCCAGGACATCCCGCTCGCGCCCGACGGTGCGCACCGACGAAACCATCAGCAGCGAGACCGCGGTCAATCTCGACCAGGGCGATCCGCTGGCCGAAGCCGATTTCCACATGGCCTATGGCCTGTACGACCAGGCCGCCGACCTCGTGCGCATCGCGATCCAGCGCGAGCCCGATCGTCGCGATCTCAAGCTCAAGCTCCTCGAAGTGTTCTTCGTCTGGGGCAACAAGGAGCAGTTCCTCACGATGGCCCGCGAGCTCGTCGGACTCGCGCGCACGAGTCGCAGCCGGGCGAGTGGGAAAAGATCGTCATCATGGGCAAGCAGATCGCCCCCGAAGATCCGATGTTCTCCGACGGCGCCAGCGGCGGCGGCGGCGCGGTGGGCGTCGATCTCAATCTCGATGCCGGCGGCTCGGGCCGCGTCGACTTCGATCCGTTCGACGTCAGCTCGCGCATGGACGTCACCGGCGGCGGCAATCCCGAACCGGTCGATCTCGATCTCGGCGCGGCGCTGCGCGATCCGGATGCGACCGGCGAAGAGCCGGATGCTCGGAACGTCGACAAGAGCGGCGCAGACCACGCGCGAGATGACGGTCAAGATGACGCCGGCCGGCTCGGAAGCGCCGACCGTCGAGCAACCCGCGCTGCGTCCGCTCGATGAGCCGACGATTCGCGAGAAGGTCGAAGGCGCGATGCGCCGCAAGCTCTCCTCGGATCAGACCGCCGAGCTCGCGCTCGACGATCTCGGCCTCGAGCTGGGCTCGCTCGAACAGACGGATTCGCAGATCGGCCTCAAGCCCGTGGGCGGCATGCCGCGCGGCGCCGACGCCAACGCGCCGACCATGGTCGCGGGCCTCGACGAGAACTCGCAGCGCCTGCTGGCGGCCGCCGCCGCGCGCCAGGCCGGCGCGGCAACGCCGACGACTCGCAGCTCACCGAGCACGGCGCGAGCGGCACCTGGTTCCTGACCGAGCGCGAGCTCGGCGGCGACGTGGACCTCACGAAGGGCCGCTCGATCGACCCGAACACCACGGCGTCGATGTCCAAGTTCGAAATGCCCGAAGACGGCTACGACATCTCTTCGACGTCGCGCCTCGCGGCGATCGATCGCAACAACCTCGACTTCCCGGTCGAGCCCACGCAGCAGCAGCCCTCGATGGGCCGCAAGGTCGATCTCGACCTGGGCGGCGCGAGCGGCAACTACGACCTGCCGGGCAGCCCGACCGAAGAGCTGGCGGTTCCGGATCTCGAGCCGGTGACGCTCTCCGAAGTCGGCACCAAGCTCGACCTGGCCCGCGCCTACGTCGACATGGGCGACCCGGATGGCGCGCGCAACATCCTCAACGAAGTGCTGTCCGAAGGCTCGGCCTCGCAGAAGCAGGAAGCGCAGCGCTTGTTAGAGTCGCTGCCCGGCTAATCCGCGCGGACGTCAGACTCCGATGGCGCGCTTCGCCGCCGGCCTCGAATACGACGGGCGCGCGTATTCGGGCTGGCAATTCCAGCCCGGCCTCCACACCGTCCAGGAACGTCCTGCAGGGCGCGCTCGTCGCGCGTCGCCGATTCGCCGGTCGAGTGCGTGTGCGCGGGGCGCACCGATGCCGGCGTACATGCGCTCGCCCAGGTGGCGCACTTCGACAGCGACGCGGCGCGCAGCGAACGCGGCTGGCGCCTCGGCGCCAACACCTATCTACCCAGCGACGTGAGCGTCGTGTGGCTGCGCGAGGTGCCGGCGCATTTCCACGCGCGTTATTCCGCGCGCGGCGCGCAGCTACCGCTACGTCATCCTCAATCGCGATTCGCGCCCCGGGCTCGCCAGCGGGCCGCGCCACCTGGGAGCGGCGGCCGCTCGACGCCGCGCGCATGCACGCGGCCGCGCAGATGCCTGGTCGGTGAGCACGACTTCTCCGCATTCCGGGCCATCGAGTGCCAGGCAAAATCCCCGATGCGCCGCGTCGAGTCCCTCGACGTCACGCGGGACGGCGAGTGGGTCAGCATCTCGATCACCGCCAACGCCTTCCTGCATCACATGGTTCGCAACGTCGCCGGCCTGCTGATGTCGGTCGGGACAGGCGAGTCGCCGCACGAACGCGTGGCCGACCGTCCTCGCCAGCCGCGACCGCAAGGCCAACGCGGCCACCGCGCCGCCGGACGGGCTGTACCTCGCCGCGGTGCGTTACCCGGCCGAGTTCGGCCTGCCCGATACCGGGGGTCGACGCGTCCGCTATCCGGCGCAGTTATGATCGGCCGCACTTGAATCAGGGGTTGCGCCAGGAATGTCGTGGTTCGAAAAAATCATGCCCTCGCGGATCAAGACCGAGCGCCGCACGCGTTCGGTTCCGGAGGGGCTGTGGATCAAGTGTTCCGCCTGCGATGCCGTCCTGTACCGCGCGGAGCTCGAGCGCAACCTCAACGTCTGCCCGAAATGCAGCCACCACATGCGCATCGGCGGGCGCGAGCGGCTGGCGCGCTTCCTCGACGAGGGCGACCAGGAAGAGATCGGCGCCGACGTATCGCCGGAAGATCCGCTCAAGTTCCGCGACAGCAAGCGTTACCGCGACCGGCTGGCCGCGGCGCAGAAGGCCACCGGCGAACGTGACGCGCTGATCGCGATCGCGGGCACGCTCGAAGGATTGCCCATCGTCGCCTGCGCGTTCGAATTCAAGTTCCTCGGCGGCTCGATGGGCTCGGTGGTGGGCGAGCGCTTCAAGCGCGCGGTCGACCACTGCATCCAGCACCGGGCGGCGCTCGTGTGTTTCTCCTCGAGCGGCGGCGCACGCATGCAGGAGGCGTTGTTCTCGCTGATGCAGATGGCCAAGACCAGCGCCGCGCTGGCGCGCCTGGCGCAGGCGAAGCTGCCGTTCATTTCCGTGCTGACCGATCCGACCACCGGCGGCGTGTCCGCGAGTCTCGCGATGCTGGGCGATCTCAACGTCGCCGAGCCACGCGCGCTCATCGGGTTCGCGGGCCCGCGCGTCATCCAGCAGACCGTGCGCGAGACGCTGCCCGAGGGCTTCCAGCGCAGCGAGTTCCTGCTGGAACACGGCGCGCTCGATCTCATCGTCGACCGGCGCGACATGCGCGAGAAGCTCGGCGCGCTGTTGCGCCTGCTCATGCGCCAGTCTGCCCGTCGTCAAGCACCGCCGCGGCGAATTGACGCGATGGGCTCGCTCGCCGACTGGCTCGAGCGGCAAGAGAAGTCCCACCCGAGCGCCATCGATCTCACGCTGGACCGCGTGCGCGAGGTCGCGCGACGCCTCGACCTGCTGACGCCGGCGTGCAACGTCGTCACGGTCGCGGGCACCAACGGCAAGGGTTCGACGGTCGCGTATCTCGATGCCATCCTGCGCGCCGGCGGCGTCCGCACCGGGCGCTTCACGTCGCCGCACCTCGCCCGCTACAACGAACGCATCTGCGTCGACGGCGCCGAGGCCAGTGACGCCGCGCTGATCGAGTCGTTCGAGCGCATCGACGCGGCGCGCGGCGACATCACGCTCACGTTCTTCGAATACAACGCGCTGGCCGCGCTGGATCATTTCCGGCGCGAGCGCGTCGACGTTGCCGTTCTCGAAGTCGGGCTCGGCGGCCGTCTCGATGCCACCAACATCATCGATGCCGACGTCGGCGTCATCTGCTCCATCGGTCTCGATCACGTCGACTGGCTGGGCGGCACGCTCGAGGAGATCGGCCGCGAGAAAGCCGGGATCTTCCGCCCGGGCCGCCCGGCGGTGCTGGGAAGCAGCGACCTGCCGCGCTCGGTGAACGAGCACATCGAGAAGATCGGCGCGCGCGCCGTGGCGATCGGCCGCGACTATCCAGGTGGTCGTCGTTCCGCATCCGGACCGGCCACGCTGGGATTTCTCCTGCGGCCCGGTCGTGCTGCGGGATCTGGCTCTCCCCGCGATGCCGGGACCGCCGCAGATCATCAATGCCGCCACGGCGCTGGCCGCGCTCGCGGTCGGTCCGTTCGGTGCGAAGCTACGAGCGTGACGTGGTGAGCCGGGCACTGCGCGAGGCGCGGATATCCGGCCGCTTCCAGGTCGTCCCGGGCGAAGTCGAATGGGTTCTCGACGTGGCGCACAACGTGCCCGCGGCGCAGGTGCTCGCCGCGAACCTGCGCCTGTTGCCTCCGCGCCGAACGTTCGCGGTGTGCGGCATCCTCGCGCGACAAGGATGTCGCGGGCATCGCCGCGACGCTCGCCGCCGACATCGATACCTGGATTCCGGTGGCCCTCGAAGGGTCGCGGGCACTTGCGCCGGCGGAGCTCGCGCGCCGCCTGCCGCCGCGCGCGAACGTCGACGCACACGCGGGCGACGTGGCGAGTGCCTGCCGGCGCGCCCAGGCGCTCGCGAAGCCCGGCGATCGCGTGCTGGTATTCGGTTCGTTCCTCACGGTCGGGCCGGCGCTCGAATTCCTTGGGATATAGTGCGCGCATGGATTCGCGAGCCAAGCAACGCCTGACGGGCGCCGTCATCCTCGTGGCGTTGTTCGTGCTGCTCGTACCCGAACTACTCACGGGTCCCAAGAGCGGCGGCACTCCGGCGGAAACTCCGGACGAGGAGGGCATGCGCCGCTACACCATCGATCTCGACGCGCCCGCGGGCTCGACGCAGCCCATGTCCGCGCCGGCAGCGGCGCCCGCGGTGGTGTTGCCGCCCGTCGCGCAGAACCCGATGGGCGGCGCCCAGGAGCGCGCGCAGCCCGGCGAGTCCGCGCAGGTCGAGACGCCGGCGCCGCCTGCCCCCGCACCTGCGGCGACGCCCATGGTGGCGACGCAAAACGTACCGACCAATCCCGCGCCGAGTGTGGCCGCGCCCGCGCCGGCTCCGCGGCCCACACCCCCGGCCGCGCTGCCCAAGGGCAGCTTCGCGGTGCAGCTCGGCAGCTTCGGCAGCAAGGACAACGCCGACCGGCTGGTTCGCGACATGAACGCGAAGGGCTTCAGCGCCTTCGTAGCGCCGATTACCAGCGGCGGACGCGAGCTCTACCGGGTGCGCGTGGGACCCACGCGAGACCGCGCCTCGGCCGAGGCACTGGCCGCACAACTACGGCGCATCGGCCAGACCGGCAGCATCGTGCCGATTTCGTGACGCGGAGCCTGTCCGGGCGCATATCTGGCTGCCTGCGGTTGATCCGTCGGGTACAATGCCGCGCCTCCTCCGAGGGCGTCGCGGCCAGACTCAACGAATGATTGCAGTCGACTACATCATCCTCGCCATCATCCTGATTTCCGCTGTCATGGGCCTCGTCCGCGGCCTGCTCCGCGAAGCCGTCGCGGTCATCACCTGGTTCCTCGCCATCGTGCTCGCCTGGAGCTTCGCCTCGTCGCTCGAGCCGGTCCTGGGAGGCGTTCTCGTAGGGTCTCCCCTGCGCATCTGGGCCGCACGCGCCATCATCTTCGTAGGCGTCCTGCTGCTGGGCGGCGCGGTCGCCGTGATACTTGGACATTACGTTCGCGTCTCCATGTTCGCCGGCATGGACAAGTTCCTGGGCTTCGTTTTCGGCATCGTGCGCGGCGTCGTCATCGTCGGAGCCTTCACCATCGCCATCCAGGCGCTGCGCATGGACGAGGACGCTCGCTGGAAGCATTCGCGCCTGCTGCCGTATGCCACCGCGGTCGCCGATGCGCTGCGCGGCATCGTCGGCGAGAAGCTCGAGCGCATCGAAATGAAACTCCAGAACTCCACGTCCACCTGAACCGAGGGACCCCAACGAAATGTGCGGTATCGCCGGAATCGTCGGAACCAGCGGAGTCAATCAACGGATCTATGACGCGCTGACGGTGCTCCAGCACCGCGGGCAGGACGCGGCGGGCATCGCGACCGTCCTCGATGGCGAGCTGTTCACGCGCAAGGGCCGCGGCCTGGTGCGCGACGTGTTCGAGAGCACCACATGCTGGAGCTCAAGGGCAACATCGGCATGGGCCACGTGCGGTATCCGACGGCGGGCTGCGACAGCGCCTCCGAGGCCCAGCCGTTCTATGTGAATGCGCCGTACGGCATCTGCCTCGCGCACAACGGCAACCTGACCAATGCGCGCGAGCTCGCCGAAGTGCTCGAGCGCGAAGACCGCCGCCACCTCAACACCGTCTCCGACTCCGAAGTGCTGCTCAATGTGCTGGCGTCCGAGTTGCAGCGCGTGGGTACGCCGCGCGTCATGCCGGCCGACATCTTCGCCGCGGTCAACGCGGTCTATCGTCGCTGCCGCGGCGGCTACGCCGTCATCGCGATGGTCATCGGCCACGGGCTGCTGGGCCTGCGCGATCCGAACGGCATCCGCCCGCTGGTGCTCGGCCAACGCGAGACGCCGAAGGGCGCCGAGTGGATGCTGGCCTCCGAAAGCGTCGCGCTCGACATGCTCGGCTTCAAGCTGGTGCGCGACGTCGCGCCGGGCGAGGTGGTCTATATCGACGTGCACGGGCGCCTGCACTCGCAGGTGTGCGTGGCCACCACGCGCCATGCGCCCTGCATCTTCGAATACGTGTATTTCGCGCGACCTGACTCGCTGATCGACAACATCTCGGTGCACCGCGCGCGCATGCGCATGGGTGACCGCCTGGCGGAGAAGATCCTGCGCGAGCGGCCGACGCACCACATCGACGTGGTGATCCCGATTCCCGATACCAGCCGCACGAGCGCGATGCAGGTCGCCCAGCACCTCAACGTGAAGTACCGCGAAGGATTCGTGAAGAACCGCTACGTGGGCCGCACGTTCATCATGCCGGGGCAGGAGCAGCGTTCGAAGTCGGTGCGCTCGAAGCTCAACGCCATCGACCTCGAGTTCCGCAACAAGAACGTCCTGCTGGTCGACGATTCCATCGTGCGCGGCACGACCTCGGCGCAGATCATCGACCTGGCGCGTGAAGCCGGCGCGCAGCAAGGTGTACTTCGCGTCGGCCGCGCCGCCCGTCAAATTTCCCAATGTGTACGGCATCGACATGCCGGCCAAGAGCGAGCTCGTCGCGAGCTCGCGCAGCGAAGATGAAGTGGCGAAACTCATCGGCGCCGACTGGCTCATCTACCAGAATCTCGACGATCTCATCCAGGCCTGCGTGCACGATCATTCCAGCATCAAGGAATTCGACACGTCCTGTTTCTCGGGCCAGTACGTCACCGGCGACGTGACACCCGAATACCTCGCGCGCCTCGAGTCCGAGCGCTCGGACTTCGCCAAGGCGACGCGCCGCGAAACGGCCAGCCTCAAGGTCGTCAAGACCTGAACCCGTCGGGCCACGCCCGACTTCATGAACACGCGACACACGCTGCTCGAGTTGTTCGACGTCGCGCTGCGCGCCGTCGATGGCCGAGCCTGCGTCGCGCGCTTCCTCGCCGGTGTATCCATCGGGCAACCCGTGGCGCTGTTCGCCGTCGGCAAGGCAGCGAGTGCGATGACGCGCGGCGCCCTGGATGCCCTCGGGTCGCGCGTCGAGTCGGCGCTGGTGATCACCAAGGATGGACATCTCGATCCGGAGCTCGCGCGCGAGCGCCGCTGCACTGCGCTCGAGAGTGCGCACCCCGTGCCCGATGAGCGCAGTCTCGCCGCGGGTGCGGCGCTCGAAGCCGGCGTGCGCGGACTGCGCCCCGGTATCACACCCTTGTTCCTCGTGTCGGGCGGCAGCTCGAGCCTGGTCGAGTCGCTGCGCCCCGGCGTTTCGCTCGGCGATCTGCGCGCGCTCAATGCCCGGGGTCTCGCG
>CAVZED010000001.1:0-43055 GCA_963774045.1 uncultured Pseudomonadota bacterium | reverse complement strand
TCGCCCTGGGCGCGTGGACGCCGCTCGAAGGCTTCGCGCGCGCGCGCCGGGCGGCAACGTCTCCTGGTCGCTCGACCTGGACGAGGGCGGCGACTTCTCGAAGTTCGTGGTGCTCGAAGGCGGGCAAGCCCGCTCGGCACCGTGAAATGGTCCTTGTTAGGCGCGCACAATGCGGAGAACGCGCTGGCCGCCATCGGCGCCGCGCGCCATGCCGGAGTCCCTCGATCACAGTCGATCGCCGCGCTCGCCGGATTCAAGGGCGTGAAACGCCGCATGGAGCTGCGCGGCGAAGTGCGCGGCATCGCGGTCTACGACGACTTCGCGCATCACCCCACGGCCATCGCCTACACCATCGACGGCTTGCGCCGCAAGGTCGGCGGCAAACGCATCGTCGCGGTGCTCGAGCCGCGCTCCGCCACCATGCGCATGGGCGTGCATCGCGACACGCTGGCGCCGTCGCTCGCGCGCGCGGACGCGGTCTGGATGTTCGCGCCGCCGGATCTCGGCTGGGACGCGGGCGCCGTGTGGCGTCGCTCGGCGCGAAGGGCCGCGTCGCGCGCACGCTCGACGAGCTGCTGGCGGGGCTCGCTGGCGGCCGCGCTGCCGGGCGACCAGGTGCTCATCATGAGCAACGGCGGTTTCGGCGGGCTGCACGGCAAACTACTCGAGGCGCTGGGCAGGAGGCCCTGGACGGCGTGAGGCGCGACAGCATCGTACTCCGTTGTTTCCGCTGCATACCGTGTTGTTTCCCGGCGGCCCGCTGCCGCTGCGCATCTTCGAGACCCGCTACACCGACATGGTGCGCCGCTGCATGCGCGAGCAGCAGCCGTTCGGCGTGTTGCTGATCCAGGAGGGCGAGGAAGCGGGCGAGGTCGCGACCACCGCCGACCGTCGGCTGCACGCGCGCGCATCGCCGATTTCCACACGTTGCAGGATGGCTTGCTCGGCATCAGCTGCATGGGCGAGCGCAAGTTCCGCGTGCAGCGTGTGTGGCGCGCAGCGGATGGTCTCAACATGGGTGAGGTCGCGTGGCTGACCGAGGAGCCGACGGTGCGCTCCCCGCCGGGTACGCGCGGCTCGCCGACGTCGCTGCGCCGCGCGCTGGCGGACTCGACGAGCACTACGAGCTACGTGGAGAGAAATTCGATGACGCCGTCTGGGTCGGCTGCCGCCTCGCGGAGCTGCTGCCGATCGAGCCCGAACGACAAGCAGGCGCTGCTCGAGATCGACGATCCGATCGGGCGTCTCGACGCGCTGGCTTGCGCGGATAGGCGGCGGAATGAGGCGGACGGTCATTCCGGTTCGCGCGGAATAGGGGCGGCCTGCGCTGCCCTAGACGGGGTGTCGCATGCGGATCCCCGCTATCCGTACCACCACCACAGCGCCACGCCGATCACCACGGTCCACGCCAGCACCATCCAGCCGATGAATCCGTCGTAGTCGCTCAGCAGCCACGCCACGGGTCCGGTCTCGCGACGTTCGAGGTTTCGCGCACGACGTAGATGACCGCGACCCAGCCGGCGTGCAGCCCGATGCAGGCCGCGATGTTGCCGGTCAGTGCGCGCACCATGCCCAACAGGACGCCGACCGCCGCGAGGCACAGGAATGCGTCGAGAATATCGCCGAGGTTCGCGAAATCCGCCAGCATGCCGGCCAGCATGTCGAGGCCGCTGCCCGGCGTGCACCTGGTCCGGCGGAATCGCGCTAGCGCCCGATGAAATGCGTGGCGGCGTACACCAGCGACATGAGCACGATGGCCGCCAGCGCGCCGGATTCCCGCGCGATCGCGGACTGCATCGCGCCGCGCAGGAACGTCTCTTCGATGAGCGCCACGACCAGGCCGGTGGCGAGGCCCGTCAGCGATCGAGCCGGACCCAGTGCGCCGCTGCCGCGGCTCGAGCCGGGCTTGAGCTCGCGCATGTCGAGCAACGACCATCGTCGCGAGCACGGGCAACATGAGCACCGCGCCGAGCAGCAGCGCCTTGCCATCTCGCGAGGAATTCGCGCGCGCGGCAGCGCGTAACCCGAGGCTCGCGCGGTCCGCGACCTGCAGCCGCCGCGCGACGAAGATGAAACCCACGAGCAACGTGAGCATCGCGATGCGGCTCGCGACGCGATGGAACTTGAGATTTCGAGCCCATCGCCTGCGTGAGAGCCAGGCCGGATAGCGCGAGCACCGCGATTCCCGCAGGCCGAGCGCGATCAGGCCGAGGAAGATCGCGAAGCCGCGCATCGCGTCAGCGTTGACCGGAGCGGCGGGCACCGCGACGGCCTTGTGGCCGCCGTCTGAGCAGCGCGAGCAGGCCATCCCGGCCGACGAAATGCAGCGCGCCGACCACCACGAGGTAGTCGCTGGTCGTCGCTCGAGCAGCGCCTCGATCTTCGGCAGCCACTTGCGATTGCGCACGCCTAACAACGCGTCGTAGAGCTCCGGCGCGTGCGCGCGCTCCTTGAGGAATTCCTTTTCGAGCGCGCTTGCAGGTCGCCGGCGCGCCAGGCGGTGACGAGCGTTCGAGGTCGTCGTCGAGCTGCGGCGCGTCGTCGGCGGAATCGAGCAGGAAACGCGTCTGCTCGTCGAAGCTGCGCGCGTCGAAGACGCTCGAGCTGGTCGATCGACGGTCTCGAGCCCATCGACGGTCTTGCCATCGGCGCGTGCGCGGTCGGCGAGCTGCATGTCGATGCCGAGCTGCGCGTCGAACCCGGTCTTGGTCAGCGCGAACTGCGTGAGCACCATCGCCGCGGCCCAGGGCTCGAGCTTGGCGATCACGATCTCGGGCACTTCGAGCGAGGCCGCGAGTTTCGGCGACGCTCGCGTAACGTTCCGCGCCGACGACGTTCTCGAGCGTCTGCTCCGCCGGCAAGCGTGCCGCTGCGAGGTGATGAACTGCACCGCTTCGAGCGGATTCATGTCGTCGAGATCCACTTCCATCACGATGGCGTCGGCCGCGGCGTAGGCGCGCTCGAGCTGCGGCGGGAAACTCCGCGTGTTCCTTGCGGCAGCGCGTGCACCGAGCCGGCGAGATAGACGGTGTTGTGCTCGCCCTTCATCGACCCAGACGGAGGTTTCGCCGCGCGCGTGCGCGACGCCCGCGCGCGAACGCGAGCAACAGCAGGCCCGCGAGGCCGCGTGTCGAGGCCTCGCCGCAACGCATCAGGAAAAGTCATGCCGCGGATTCTGCGGCAGTCAGGGAGTGCACGCCAGTATCGATCGCGCCGTTGGAGTGCAGCGTGAGCAGTCGATAGGCGGGCGGCTGGTTGTCGATGACGAATTGGTCGGAGCGCGGCTGGAACTGCGCGCAGGTGGACGGCGTCGCGAGCAGGCGCACGCCGCGGCGCGAACCTTCGAAGTGCTGGTGCACGTGACCCCAGACCACCGCCTTGACCTGCGGATGGCTGTCGATGACGGACCAGAATTCGTTGGCGTTCGCGAGGCCGACCTTGTCGAGCCAGCGGCTGTGCATGGCAACCGGGTGGTGATGCAGGCACACCATCGCGTGGCGCTGGCGCGCGCGGCCGAGCTCCTCGTCGAGCTTGGTGAGCTTTTCGACGGAGATGTGGCCGCCGGCCTGGTTCGCGCACGACGCTGTCGAGCAGCACGATGCGCCAGGCGCCGATGTCGGCGGGGCCGTCGAGCTCGAAGGGCGGCCCGCGAGCGCGGCGCGCATCTGCGGCACGAAATCGTGATTGCCGGGAACGCACAGCACGGGCTTGCCGAAGCGCGCGAACATGCGGCGGAAATGTTCGTAGCCGCCGGCGTCGTCCTGCACGAGATCGCCGGTGACGAGGATGGCGTCGGCCATGGCGAGATGACCCGACGGCGTCGGCGAGCGTGCGCTCGAGCGACTCGTAGCGTATTCACGCCACGCAGCGTGCCAGCGACGTCGCCGAACAGGTGCGGGTCCGTGAACTGGATGACTCTGATTGCACTCATTCATTCGGACTCTACAAACAAGCCGGAAAGCGGGCGGGTGATGCGCGTCACGACATGATTCATGGCACTGTAACGGGGTGAACCAGGTCGCAAACTACGCCGGAAAAATGTGAAGCCGCGTCGGCATACTGGCGACTTCCAGGTCGTCAGTGCAACGACATGGTAAATCAGCACCGCGATTTTGGACCAGCCGCGGACGACGCTTGCGTGCCCGAGCCGCAGGCGCACTAAAGTGTCGGCCGACATGAAAAGACCGGGCAAGAGTGATCCGAGCCGGCCGCGGGAAGACGGCTACGACTACAAGCGCGATTTCTATCGCAGCTCGCAGGTGGCCGAGGACTACGACTTCCACCGCTTCAGCACGCCGGAACGCCAGAAGCGCAACGCGCGCAAATGGGCCGCGATCCGCAAGGCGCTGCGCGCAGCCACCGGCGTGCGCACCATCCTCGATCTTCCCTGCGGCACGGGCCGGTTCACCGGCGCGCTCGCGCGCGAAGGATTCGAAATCGTCGGCAGCGACATCTCGCTCGAGATGCTCAGGAAGGCCGCAGTCCCAGGTACTGCCGAAGACGGCCGACGGACAGCAGCCCGCGATCCGCGGCTACGTGCAGGCGAACGCCGAGCAGCTGCCGCTGCGCAACGATTCGCTCGACTGCGTCGTCTGCATCCGCTTCATGATGCACGTCGATCCCGCGACGCGCGTGCGCATGCTGCGCGAGTTCGCGCGCGTCTCGCGCCGCTGGGTCATCGTCGACTATCGCCACAAGTACACGTTCCGTTACGTGCTCACGCACACGTTCGGCAAGCTCGGCCTGGGCCGCACGCCGCTGTCGCGCGTGTCGACGCAGGAACTGCGACGAGGAGTTCCGCGCAGGCGGGCTTCGCGATCCGCAGAGTCATCCGCGTCTCGACGCCGCTGCTGTCCGACAAGTGGGTCGTGCTGGCCGAACGAGCCTGATCACGGCGACGCCCTGAGCTTCGCGGCGCATGGCGTGGCGGCGCGCTCCGGTCACGTATTCGCGCGCCGAAGCGAGCCCTTCCTTCAGATCCGCGGTAGGCGACCAGCTGCAGCGCCTCGTCGTATCCGCACCAGCGGTATTCCGCGTGCTCTTCCGGATCGAGCGTGACCTCGTGGCTCGCCGCTTCGGCCGCGTAGACCGCGATGATCTGCATCGCCTCGAAGCGACGGTTGTAGATGGTGTAGACGTGCTCGGCGGCCCAGATGCCCGAGAGCGCCACGCCGAAGCCGACTCATGCAGGCGGCTGATCGCCGCCCGTCACTCGTCTCCGTCGTCGCCGAACGAGGTCGCTCGGGATCTGCCAGAACCGGCCCGCCGTTGAAGCACCGGTCCGCCTTCCCTTGCGAGGTGTGCAGCAGCAGGTATTCGACCGTGCCCGTCGGGGGTGCGCCGAAACGTCCAGCACGTCGAAAACATCGTCGCTTCGAGCTTGCATCTGGCCGTGAGTTTGAAATTGTCCTCCGGGACAACGGGCCACTGCCCGGCTTTTTTCACGGGATTCAAGGTTGCCCCCAGCCCCCCGCGTATCGGACAATGCGCGCCCTTTATGGATACCCCAGCCACCACCCCCACCCGCCGCGCCCTGGCCAACGCCATCCGCGCGCTCTCCATGGACGCCGTCCAGCCCGCCAACTCGGGACACCCGGGCGCGCCCATGGGCATGGCCGACATCGCCGAAGTGCTCTGGCGCGACGTGCTCAAGCACAACCCCGGCAACCCGAACTGGTGGAACCGCGACCGCTTCGTGCTCTCGAACGGCCACGGTTCGATGCTGCTGTATTCGCTGCTGCACCTCACCGGTTACCCGCTGACGATCGAGGAGCTCCAGAATTTCCGCCAGCTCGGCTCGCGCACCGCGGGCCACCCGGAGCACGAGCCCGAGATCGGCATCGAGACCACCACCGGCCCGCTCGGGCCAGGGTTTCGCGAACGCCGTGGGCATGGCGCTCGCGGAGAAGTTGCTAGCCGCGCAGTACAACCGCGACGGCTTCGCGCATCGTCGATCACCACACGTACTGCTTCGTCGGCGACGGCTGCCTCATGGAAGGCATCTCGCACGAAGCCGCTCGCTCGCCGGCACGCTCAAGCTCGGCAAGCTCATCGTGTTCTACGACGACAACGGCATCTCCATCGACGGCAAGGTGGTCGGCTGGTTCACGCGACGACACGCCGAAGCGCTTCGAAGCCTACGGCTGGCACGTGGTGCCGAACGTCGACGGCCACGATGCCGAGGCGGTGGCCGCCGCCATCAAGAAGGCGCGGGCCGCAAGGACCAGCCGTCGCTCATCTGCTGCAAGACCATCATCGGCTGGGGCGCGCCCAACAAGCAGGGCACGAAGTCCGCGCACGGCGAGGCGCTCGGGCCCGAAGAAGTCGCCGAACGCGCCGCAAGACGCTCGGCTGGACGTCCGCGCCGTTCGTGATCCCGGACGACATCCGCGCCGCCTGGGACCACCGCGAAGCGGGCGCCGCCGCCGAGAAGAAGTGGACCCGGATCTGTCAAGCGCTACAAGCGCGAATATCCCCGCCGCAGGCGCGCGAGTTCGAGCGTCGCATGAAGGGCGATCTGCCCGCGAACTGGCCCGAGATCGTGCAGGCGGCGCTGGCCGCGGGCGCCGCAGTCACGGGCGCGCAGGCCACGCGCGCGTCCTCGCAGGTCGCGTTGAACGTGCTCGGTCCGAAGCTGCCGGAGCTGCTCGGCGGTTCCGCGGACCTCACCGGCTCGGTGAACACGCGCCGCAAGGATTCGGTCGATCTCACCAGCGACGACTTCCGTGGCAACTACGTCTACTACGGCGTGCGCGAATTCGGCATGACGGCCATCATGAACGGCCTCGACCGTGCACGGCGGCTTCCGTCCGTACGGCGGCACGTTCCTCGTGTTCTCCGACTACGCGCGCAATGCCGTGCGCGTCGCGGCGATCATGCATGCGCCGGTGATGCACGTTTACACGCACGACTCCATCGGCCTCGGCGAAGACGGCCCGACGCACCAGCCCATCGAGCATCTCGCGTCGCTGCGCGCCATGCCGAACCTGCACATCTGGCGTCCCTGCGATGCCGTGGAGATCGGCGGTCTCGTGGGTCGCGGCCCTCGAACGCAAGAAGGGACCGACCGCGCTCATCTTCACGCGCCAGGGCCTGCCGCAGCAGGCGCGCACGCCGCGAGCAGCTGGTCGCGCTGCGCAAGGGCGGCTACGTGCTCATCGACAGCAACGGCCCGCCGGAAGCCATCGTGATCGCCACGGGCTCCGAGGTGGGCATTGCCGCCGACGCCGTCAAGGAACTGCAGGCCGCGGGCAGACGCGTGCGGCTGGTGTCCATGCCCTGCTGCGAAGCATTCGATGCGCAGCCTGCGCCGTATCGCGAGAGCGTGCTGCCGGCGTCGGTCACGCGCCGCCTCGCGGTCGAGGCGGGCGCGACGCAGTCCTGGTGGCGCTACGTCGGCAGCTCGGGCCGCGTGCATGGGCATCGACCAGTTCGGCGCTTCGGGCAAGGGCCCGGACCTGTTCACGCATTTCGGCTGACAACCGCCGACGTCAAGGCGCAGCTCGAACATCTCCTGGCTTAATAGTTAGTTACGAACGAGGACAGACAAAGTGGCGATCAAGGTAGGCATCAACGGTTACGGACGCATCGGCCGCAACATCCTGCGCGCGCTCTACGAAGCGAAGCGCACCAGCGAAATCCAGATCGTCGCGGTCAACGACCTCGGCGATGCGCAGACCAACGCGCATCTCACGCAGTACGACACGGCGCACGGCAAGTTCCCGGGCACGGTGAGCGTCGAAGGCGACTCGATCGTCGTGAACGGCGACCGCATCAAGGTGTTCGCGCAGCGCGACCCGGCGAAGATCGACTGGGCCTCCGTCGGCGCCGAGTACGTGTTCGAGTGCACCGGCTTCTTCACCACCAAGGCGGATGCGGGCAAGCACCTGGCCGGCGGCGCGAAGAAGGTCATGATCTCCGCCCCGGGCGGCAAGGACGTCGACGCGACGGTCGTCTACGGCGTGAACCACAACGTGCTGAAGAAAGAGCACACCGTGATCTCGAACGCGTCGTGCACGACGAACTGCCTCGCGCCGCTCGCGAAGGTGCTGAACGACAAGATCGGCATCGTCAGCGGCCTCATGACGACGATCCACGCGTACACGAACGACCAGCGCCTGACCGACGTCTATCACGAGGACATCCGTCGCGCGCGTTCGGCCACGATGTCGATGATCCCGGCGAAGACCGGTGCGGCCGCCGCGGTCGGCCTGGTGCTGCCGGAGCTCAAGGGCAAGCTCGACGGCTTCGCCATGCGCATCCCGACCATCAACGTGTCGCTGGTCGACCTCGTGTTCACCGCCAAGCGCGCGACGACGGTCGAGGAGATCAACAAGGTCATCAAGGAAGCCGCGGACGGCGCCATGAAGGGCGTGCTCGCGTACACCGAGAAGCAGCTGGTCTCGATCGACTACAACCATGATCCGGCCTCGTCGACGTACGACGCGACCCTGACGCGTGTGACCGAAGGCACGCTCGTGAAGGTCTGCTCCTGGTACGACAACGAGTGGGGCTTCAGCAATCGCATGCTGGACACGACGATCGCCTGGTCGAAGGCGTCGTGAGGAATTGACCATGAACGTGCTGCGCATGGCGGACCAGGACCTCCGCGGCAAGCGGGTCCTGATCCGCGAAGATCTCAACGTCCCGGTCGAGGACGGCAAAGTCACCAGCGACGCGCGCATCCGCGCGTCGGTTCCCACCATCCAGCTGGCGCTCGACAAGGGCGCGAAGGTGTTCCTCACCTCGCATCTCGGCCGGCCGGAAGAGGGCGTGTACGCGGACGAGTTCTCGCTGGCGCCCGTGGCAACACGCCTCTCGGAGCTGCTCGGCAAGAACGTGCCGCTCAAGAAGGACTGGCTCGCCGGCGTCGACACCGAGCCCGGCACGGCGGTGCTGCTCGAGAACGTGCGCTTCAACAAGGGCGAGAAGAAGGACAAGGAAGAGCTGGCGAAGCAGATGGCGTCGCTGTGCGACGTCTACGTCATGGACGCGTTCGGCACGGCGCATCGCGCCGAGGCGTCGACGCACGGCGTCGGCAAGTTCGCGAAGATCGCCTGCGCGGGTCCGTTGCTGGTCGGCGAGCTCGAAGCGCTCGAGCGCGCGCTGGCGAAGCCGGCGCGGCCGCTGGTCGCCATCGTGGCGGGTTCGAAGGTCTCGACCAAGCTCACCGTGCTCGAGTCGCTGCTCGCGAAGGTGGACAAGCTCATCGTGGGCGGCGGCATCGCGAATACCTTCCTCGCGGCCACCGGCGTCAACGTCGGCAAGTCGCTGCAGGAAGCGGAGATGCTCGACATGGCGCGCAAGCTGCTGGCGCAGGCCAAGGCGCGCGGCGCCGAGATCCCGCTGCCGACCGACGTGGTCGTCGCGAAGGAATTCGCGGCCACCGCGCACGCCGACGTGCGCAGCATCCACGACGTGCGCCCCGACGAGATGATCCTCGACATCGGTCCGGACACCGCGGAGCGCCTGGGTGCGATGCTGCAGACCGCGGGCACGATCGTGTGGAACGGACCCGTGGGCGTGTTCGAGTTCGACCAGTTCGGCGAAGGCACCAAGGCCATTGCGCAGGCGATCGCGAAGAGCCCGGCGTTCTCGCTCGCCGGCGGCGGCGATACGCTCGCGGCCATCGAGAAGTACGGCGTCGAGGAAGGCATCTCGTACATCTCGACCGGCGGCGGTGCGTTCCTCGAGTTCGTCGAGGGGAAGACGTTGCCCGCGGTGGCGATGCTGCAGTCGCGCGCCAGAGCCAGTAGGAGCGCGGACGTCCGGGCACCAACTCACGTTGGCCCGGCGCACATTGGCCCAGTCCGAAATTGATCGGGCGCCTCGCAATCATCGCGGCGTCACGGTCTGCGGCGCCGCGTTTGCGGCGCAGCCGCCCGAAGTACACATCGACACCGGGAAAATCGCCGGCGAGGCGTCGACCGATGGCCTGCGTGTATTCCGCGGCATTCCCTTCGCGGCGCCGCCGGTGGGCGAACTGCGCTGGCAGGATCCGCGGCCTGCCGCCTCGTGGTCGGGCGTGCGGGACGCGACCGCGTTTGGCGCCCGCTGCACGCAGCCGTCCGGCACCGCGAGCGGCCGCATTCCGGATGCGATCAGCAACCTGCCGATCAGCGAAGACTGCCTGTATCTGAATGTCTGGACCGCCGCCGGGCGCGCGGGCGAACGCCGGCCCGTCATCGTCTGGATTCACGGTGGATCGTTCATCATCAGCACCGGCGCGCAGTTCGACGGCAGCGCCCTGGCGCGTCACGGCGCCGTCGTCGTGTCGTTCAATTACCGGCTTGGTGCCCTCGGGTTCCTCGCGCATCCAGGTCTCAGCACGGAATCTGCGCGGCGGGTGTCGGGAAATTATGGTGTGGCCGACACGCTGGCGGCGCTGCAGTGGGTGCGGAGGAACATCGCCGGGTTCGGCGGCGATCCGCGGCGCGTGACGATCATGGGTCAGTCCGCGGGCGGACGCCTCATCCAGATCCTGCGGGTCTCGCCCTGTGCCCGTGGCCTGTTCCGGCGCGCGATCATGCAGAGCGCGCCGGTCCGCATCATGCCGATGCCCCGGCTCGAGGAAGTGGAGCGCGAGGGCGCCGCATCGGCGGAAAAGATGTCGGCGGTCTCGGCCGGCGAACTGCGGGCCTTGTCGGCGCAGCAGGTCCTCGAAAATTTCCCGCCCCCTCAACCGCTCGTCGACGGCCATTGCATCCCCGCGGATCCGTGGCGCTCGTGGGAGGCGGGTCAGTCGCATCCCGGCGAACTGCTGGTGGGATCGAACGCCGACGAGGGTACGTTTCCGTACCTGCGCGCACGCCAGTTCGGCATCGGCTTCCCGAGCGCCGCCGAGTATTCCGCGCATGTTCGCCAGCGCTTCGGCGCGGGTGCCGCTGCGTTCCTCGAGATCTATGCTGCCGCCGACGAAGCGAAATACAACGAGGCACAGCTCGAAGCCTTCCGCGACGAAGTGGCGTGGAGCTCGCGACTGTCGGCGGCGACGCACGCGCGCCACGGCAAACGGAAGACCTTCCTCTATTTCTTCTCGCATCGGCCGCCACCGCCGCCGAACGGTCCAGACCGCGGGGCGACTCATGGCGCGGAAATTCCTTACGCGACCAACACGCCACGCGCGAACTGGACCGATGACGACCGGCGCCTGGCCGGCACGATGTCTAGCTACTGGTTCAACTTCGCGGCGCGCGGCGATCCGAACGGCCCGGGCCTGCCGCCCTGGCCGGCGTTCGTGCCAGCGGAGAACGGGCAGCGTCTCGAGCTCGGTCCGATGACCGCGGGACCGGCGCTCGATCCGGCGCGCATCGCGGTATTCGACGATCTCTATCGAACCGTCATGCGAGGTCGGTGACGCCGGCGGCCTGGAGGTCAGCGCATCGGCGAGTAGTCAGTCGCGTCGACGAACACGGATTCCACCTTCTCGACGATCTTGCCGTCCTTCTGCGAGTCCGCGGCGATCTTCTGCCACTCCGGATCGGCACCGAACGCCGCCCAGTTCGCCTTCGCCTGCTCGCGGCTGGCGTGCGAGATCACGTAGATCAGCGTGTCTTCCTTCGCGGGACTGTCCTGGAATGTCCAGTACGCGACATTCGTCATGCCGTGTTTCTCGAACATCTTCAGCGTGTGCTCGCGGAAGCGCTTGTGCAGGGCGTCGAGGCGCCCGGGAAAGCAATGGTAGGTGCGGATCTCGAATACGCGACTCGCCGGGGGCTCCACCGCGTGCAGCTGCGGGAGACCCGCACCCAAAAGGAGCCCGACGACGAGAAATGCCCAGGAATACCCCTTCACCCGCTGTTTCACAGTCATTCCCCGCAATTGAAATTACGTCTTTGATTATGCGCCCGGCCCGCAGGACACGTGGCAGAATGCGCGCCCATGCAAGAACGCCAGATGCACTCGCGCACGAAGATCGTCGCCACGCTGGGTCCCTCCACGGACTCGATCGAAGTACTCACCGAAATGGTTCGCTCCGGCCTCGACGTCGCGCGCGTGAACTTTTCGCACGGCAAGCAGGAGGAGCACGGCCGGCGCATCGACCTGGTGCACGAAGCGGCGCGCCGCGCGGGCCGTTATGTCGGCATCCTCGCGGACCTCGGCGGCCCAAAGATCCGCATCGAGAGCTTCACCAACAAGAAAGTCGATCTCAAGGATGGCCAGGCGTTCGCGCTCGACACCTCGCACGACCCCAACAACGGCGACGAACACGTGGTCGGCTGCGCCTATCTGGACCTGCCCAAGGACGTGAAAGTCGGCAACCTGCTGCTGCTCAACGACGGCCTGATCCAGCTCGAAGTCACCCAGGTCTCCGGTACCCGCATCGACACGAAGGTCATCGCGGGCGGTGAGCTGTCGAACCGCAAGGGCGTGAATCTCAAGGGCGGCGGCATCTCCGCGCCGGCGCTCACGGACAAGGATCGCGAGGACATCAAGTTCGCCGCCGCGAAGGGCGCGGACTACATCGCCGTCTCGTTCGCGCGCGACGCCGCGGACATGGAGCTCGCGCGCAAACTGCTGCGCGAAGCCGGCGGCCACGGGCACGTCTGCGCAAAGATCGAACGCCACGAGGCCATCCACAATCTCACCGAGATCATCGACGCCTCCGACGTGCTCATGGTGGCGCGCGGCGACCTCGCGGTGGAAATGGGCTACGCGGCCATCACCGGCCTGCAGAAAACCATCATCCACGAATCTCGCACGCGCAATAAGGTCGTGATCACGGCGACGCAGATGATGGAGTCGATGATCTCCGCGCCCGTGCCCACCCGCGCCGAAGTCTCGGACGTGGCCAATGCCGTGATGGACGGCACCGACGCGGTGATGCTCTCGGCGGAGAGCGCCGTCGGCAAGTATCCCGTGAAGGCGATCCAGGCCATGGAAGAGGTGATCAACGGCGCCGAGAAATACCAGCTCAAGCACAACCGCATCCGGCACCGCGTCGAAGGTGTCGTGGATCGCACCGAAGAGGCGATCGCGATGGCCGTGATGTACACGGCGAATCACATGAATGTGCGCGCCATCGTCGCGCTCACCGAGTCCGGCACGACGCCGCTGTGGATGTCGCGCTCGCGCGCGGACATTCCCATCTACGCGTTCACGCGCCACGAATCCACGCGCCGCCGCGTCACGCTGTATCGCGGCGTGTATCCCGTGCCCTTCGACATTCCGGAAGTGCGCACCAACGAGCTGTTCAAGGCGATTCTCACCATGATGCTGCAGCTCGACCTGGTCGAGCGCGG
The DNA here is from genome assembly GCA_963774045.1 of uncultured Pseudomonadota bacterium. Lineage (GTDB taxonomy): Bacteria > Pseudomonadota > Gammaproteobacteria > Steroidobacterales > Steroidobacteraceae > CADEED01. The sequence continues at coordinate 29,814 of CAVZED010000001.1, read as the reverse complement.
CGAGCTCGTCATCGTCACCAAGGGTGAGCTCACTGGCATCACCGGCGGCACGAACGCGATGACGATCCTGCGCGTCCCCAAGGACTGAAGGCGCCTCGAAATGAGGTGGTGGCGCTGGCTGCGATGGTCGTTGTTGGGTCTCGTCGCGCTGGTGTTGATCTCGTTCGCGCTCGCCTGGTGGGCAATGCGCCGCAGCCTGCCGCCGCTCGACGGTGAGGCGAATGCCGCCGGTTTGAGCGCGCCGGCAACTCTCGAACGCGATGCGCGCGGCGTGCCGGTGATCACCGCCGCTTCGCGCCCCGACCTGGCGTACGCGCTCGGTTTCGCGCACGCCCAGGATCGCTACTTCCAGATGGATCTTTCGCGCCGCTTCGCGGGCGGCGAGCTCTCCGAGCTCTTCGGGCCCGTGGCCATCTCCCATGACACGCGCGTACGGCGCTTCGGATTCCGTGCCGTCTCGCGTGACGTGATCGCTGCCGCGTCGCCCGAGGAACGCGCGGTGCTCGATGCGTACACGCGCGGCGTCAATGCCGGACTGTCCGGGCTCGACGCGCGCCCGTTCGAATACCTGGTGCTGCGGGCAAAGCCGCGCGCATGGAGCGCCGAGGATTCGGTGCTCGTCGTGTATTCGATGTGGTGGCAGCTGCAGTGGAGCGGCGTCTCCGCCGAGATCGACCGCCGGCGCCTCGAGCGCGCCGCGGCCGCCGGTTCGACACCGGCCGCGGCCCACGAACTCATCGCCTTCGTCCACGCGGGCCATTCGGAGTGGGACACGCCTAACTACGGCAACGAGATCTGCACGAAGAATTGCGCGCGCCCGGTACCCGCATACCCGGCGCTGCTCCGGTTCGCGGGACCAACCGCCGGGGCAGCCGAGGGAGAGCCCAAGGCCCCGGGCAGCAACAACTGGGCGGTGGCGGGCGTGCACACGAAGTCGGGTGCGGCGCTGGTCGCCAACGACATGCACCTCGACCTGGGCGTGCCGGCGGTGTGGTACCCGGCGCGTCTGCGCCTGTCGGCCGGGTCGGCGCTCGACATCACCGGCGTGACGCTGCCGGGCACGCCGGCCGTGGTTGCCGGCTCGAACGGCCACGTCGCCTGGGGTTTCACGAACAGCTACGGCGACTTCACCGATACGCGCTTCGGGCCCTGCAACGATCCGGCCTACCGCGAGCGGCGCGAAAGCATCGTGGTGCGCGGGCAACCCGATCTCGAGGTCGTCTTCCACGAGGTCGGAGACGGATTCGTCCTCGACGATGATGAGTTCGCGGACGGGTCGAAGGAGGGCGATTGCGTCCAGGCCGCGTGGATCGCCACGCGCCCCGAAGCCACCAACTTCGGGCTGCTGGACCTCGAGCGCGCACGCACGGTGGACGACGTACTGAACCTCGCACCGCGCATCGGCATCCCCGGGCAGAACCTGGTGGTGGGTGACGCCGGCGGACGCATCGCGTGGACACTGCTCGGCCGCGTGCCCCGGACCAGCGGACCGGATCGCCTGTTCGGGCCGCTCGAGTACCGCGACAACTCCGATCATCCGCGCATCGTGGATCCGCCGATCGGCCGGCTGTGGACCGCGAATCAGCGCGTGGTCGACGGGCCACTCGAGAAAGTGATCGGTGACGACGAAGTCGACGTCGGGGCCGGTGGCTACGACATCGGGGCGCGTGCGCGCCAGATCCGTGACGACCTGGTAGGGCTGGCGCATCCGGCGACCGAGGCCGACATGCTCGCGATCCAGCTCGATTCGCGCGCGTTGTTCATCGGCCGCTGGCGCGACCTCACGCTGGCGCTGCTCGACGAGAACGCGATGCGCGATTCGCCGACGCGCCGCGAGTTCCGCAAACTGGTCAGTGACTGGAAACCCGAGGCGAATCCCGAGTCGGTGGGTTATCGGCTGGTGCGAGAGCTGCGCGGTGAAATCCTCGACTCGTTGTGGAAGAGTCTGACCACGGGGTTGATAGGCGAGCAGGCCGAGCTCAAGCGGCCCTCCCAGTTCGAATCGGCCGGGTGGCGCCTGGTGAACGAGCGGCCCGTGGCCGTGCCACCGCCCGGCGGTGACTGGCGCGCGTTCCTGCTGGCGCGGGTCGACGCGGCCATCGCAACGCTCAACAAGGACTGCGGCCATCTCGCGGCCTGCACCTACGGCAAGCGCAAGCCGGTGGCGGTGCGCCACCCGCTGTCACGCGCGATCCCGCTGCTCTCGGGCCTGCTCGACATGCCGACGATCCCACTCGCGGGCGACCACCACATGCCACGCGTGCAGGACGGAGCATTCGGCGCCTCCGAGCGCTTGGCCGTATCGCCCGGTCACGAGGCGGAGGGCTACCTGGAGCTGCCGGGCGGCCCGTCGGGGCATCCGCTGTCGCCTTTCTACCGCAGCGGTTACGACGACTGGGCCACCGGGAAACCGTCGCCGTTCCTGCCGGGGCCGCCGGTGCATACACTGACGCTGACACCCGCAACCGCCGGGCAGTAACGAGGCCAGCATGAGCGATGCACGTTTCCAGGGCACGGATCGATACGTCGCCACGCCCGATCTCATGATGGCCGTGAATGCCGCGGTGACGCTGGCGCGGCCGCTGCTGATCAAGGGCGAGCCGGGCACCGGCAAGACCCAGCTCGCCGAGGAAATCTCGCGCTCGCTCGGCCGGCCGCTCTACGAGTGGCACGTCAAGTCCACGAGCAAGGCGCAGCACGGCCTGTACGAATACGACGCGGTTTCGCGCCTGCGCGATTCGCAGCTCGGCGAGTCGAAGGTGCACGACATCCGCAACTACATCGTGAAGGGCCGGCTGTGGGAGGCGTTCGACTCCGCGGTGCAGCCGGTGCTGCTGATCGACGAGATCGACAAGGCCGACATCGAGTTCCCCAACGACCTGCTGCGCGAGCTCGACCGCATGGAATTCTACGTGCACGAGACGCGCGAGCTGGTGAAGGCCCGCCATCGGCCCATCATCCTGATCACGAGCAACAACGAGAAGGAGCTGCCCGATGCGTTCCTGCGCCGCTGCTTCTTCCACTACATCCGCTTTCCGGACGCGCAGACGATGGAGAAGATCGTGCGCGTGCATTACCCGGACCTGAAGAAGGAGCTGCTGGCCGAAGCGCTGGCGGCGTTCTTCGAGGTGCGCGAGACGCCCGGGCTCAAGAAGAAGCCCTCGACCTCCGAGCTGCTCGACTGGATCAAGCTGCTGGTGGCCGAAGACATTCCGCCCGAAGCGCTGCGCGGCGACGACCCGAAGAAGACGATCCCGATCCTGCACGGCGCGCTGCTCAAGAACGAACAGGACGTGCACCTGTTCGAGCAGCTGGTGTTCCTGAACCGCCGCGCGGGTAGATAGCGAGGCGACCGCCATGCTGGTCCGCTTCTTCACCGATCTGCGCGCCGGCGGCGTGCCGGTCACGCATCCCCGAATTCCTGGCGCTGCTCGAAGCGCTTGGCCGCGCGCATCGTCGCGTCCTCGCCCGAGGAGTTCTATTACCTCGCGCGCATGTCGCTGGTGAAAGACGAGCGCCATTTCGACCGCTTCGACCGCGTGTTCGCCGAGCACTTCGAGGGCGCGGAGAAAGTGTTCGAGCGCATCGTCGCGGAGCTGCCGGCCGACTGGCTGCAGGCGATCACCGAGCGGCTGCTGACCGAGGAAGAAAAGAAGAAGGTGGAAGCGCTCGGCGGCTGGGACAAGCTGCTCGAGACGCTGCGCCAGCGTCTGAAGGACCAGCAGGGCCGCCACGAGGGCGGCAACAAGTGGATCGGCACCGCGGGCACGTCACCGTTCGGGAACAACGGCTTCAATCCCGAAGGCGTGCGCATCGGCCAGGCCACGGGACGCAACCGCAGCGCCGTCAAGGTCTGGGACGCGCGCGACTATCGCAATCTCGACGACGGCGTCGAGCTCGGCACGCGCAATCTGAAGATGGCCCTGCGGCGGCTGCGGCGCTTCGCGCGCGAAGGCGCGCCGGAGGAGCTCGACCTCGACGGCACCATCGACGCCACGGCCCGCAACGCGGGCCTGCTCGACCTCAAGCTCGTGCCGGAGCGGCGCAACGCCGTGAAGCTGCTGCTGCTGCTCGACGTCGGCGGCTCGATGGACCCGCACGTGCAAAGTCTGCGAGGAGCTGTTCTCGGCCGCGCGCGCCGAGTTCAAGCACCTGGAGTACTTCTACTTCCACAATTTCCCGTACGAGCGGGTGTGGAAGGACAACCGCAGGCGCTTCAGCGTCACGACGTCGACCCGTGTCGCTGCTGCGCACGTTCAACCCCGACTACCGCGTGGTGTTCGTCGGCGACGCGACGATGAGTCCCTACGAGATCGAGCAGCCCGGCGGCAGCGTCGAGCACTGGAACGAGGAATCGGGGCGCGTCTGGATGGCGCGCATCGCCGCGCATTTCCCGCGGCTGGTGTGGCTCAACCCCGAGCCGGTGGATCGATGGAAATGGACGCCGTCGGTCGGGATCACGCGCGAGCTTGATCGGCGAGCGCATGTTTCCGCTGACGCTGCGCGGACTCGATGACGCCATGCGGGAGCTCAAGCGCGGAGCACTGCGTGCTCCGCCGCCTGAGGGTTGAGTCGCCCGGGCCCTGCTAGGCGGGCGTGTGCGCCTTGATCTCGGCGAGCACCATGGCCGAGTGGCCCTTCGGATCGACCGAAGGCCAGTGCTTCACGACCTTGCCGTCGGGGCCGATGAGGAACGTCTGCCGGCTCGCGAGCTTCGCGACGCCGTAGTTCTTGAGCACGCCGTACTTGCCGGACACTACCTGGCTCGAGTCCGCCAGGATGTCGAACGGCAGGCTGTGTTCCGCCGCGAATTTCTTGTGCGACTCCACGTCGTCGACGCTCACGCCGAGGATGACGGCGTCGGCCTTGCGGAACGCGAAGATGTTGTCGCGCAACTCGCAGGCCTGCGTGGTGCAGCCCGGCGTGTTGTCCTTCGGATAGAAATAGAGCACCACCCACTTGCCCTTGTACTGGCTCAGCGTGTGCCAGTCGCCTTTCTGGTCCTGTAGTTTGAAGTCCGGCGCGGCCGAACCCTGGGCGGGTGCCGCATCGGGCGCCTGAGCGCATACACTTGTGGTCGCCGCGATCAGGGCGGTGACCAGGATCCTGCGAAGTGCGAGCATGATGTTCTCCATGAAAATGGTGTCGGTCTCAGGGGGAGCGACATATTAACAGCGGCGGCAACGTTTCTCGCGCGGGACTGATCCTGACCGGCGGCGGCGCCCGCGCCGCGTTCCAGGTCGGCGTGCTGAAGGCCATGGCGGAGATACATCCGGTTCCCGACTGGCCATTTCCCATCATCGTGGGAACGTCGGCGGGGGCCGTGTCGGCCAGCATCCTCGCGGGCAATGTCACCCGATGGCAGCAATCGGTCGGGGAAATCGAAGGGGTCTGGGCGAACTTCCGGGTCAACCAGGTGTTCCGCTCGGACGCCGCGGCGATGCTGCGCGCGGGCGGCCGCTGGATGGGATCGCTGCTCACCGGCGGCGCCGTGGGTCCGCCCCGGTCGCTGCTCGACAACTCGCCGCTGCGCGAGCTGCTGTCCCGCGTCACGGATTTCGACGCCGTGCGCGCCCACGTCGCGCGCGGCGACCTGCGCGCGCTCGCCCTGTGCGCCACGAGTTATTTCACCGCCCGCTCGGTCTCCTTCTTCGAGGCGGAGACCACGGTCAGCGAATGGTCGCGCGCGCAACGGCACGGCGAACGCGTGCCGTTGTCGCTCGACTACCTCATGGCGAGTCTCGGCATCCCGTTCCTGTTCCCGCCGATGTGCCTGCAAGGGGAGTACTTCGGCGACGGCGCGATGCGCCAGACGGCGCCGCTTTCGCCCGCGATCCACCTCGGCGCCGACCGGCTCCTGATCGTCGGCGTGCGTCCGACCCATCTCGATCTCGTGCCGCGGTTCGTCAACTCCGATTCGCCGCCCACGCCGGGCCAGCTGTTCGGCTACATGCTGGACACGTTGTTCAGCGACCAGATCTCCGCCGACCTCGAGAATCTCACGCGCATCAACCGGCTCTCCGCTCGTGCCGAGACGATGCTGGGCATGCGCCAGATCCGCACGCTGATGATCACGCCGAGCATCGATCCCTCGCAGATCGCGATCCGCCACATCGATGCGCTGCCGCTCAGCCTGCGCTCGCTCATGCGCATCATCGGCGCGCGCGGCGCGTCCGGCAGCCTGCTCGCGAGTTATCTCATGTTCGAAGCCGTCTACACGCGCGAGCTCATCGAGCTCGGTTACCGCGACACGCTCGCGCGGCGCGACGAGCTCACCGCGTTCCTCGAGTGAATCCCGGCGTCCACGTGTGGCTGGCGCCCGAGGCGCTGGCCGATGAACCCGCGAGCGCCGCGCGGCTGCATGCGCTGCTGTCGGACGAAGAGCTCGAACAGCAACGGGCATTCCGCGCCGGTTCGCCGCGGCGGCTGCACCTCGTGGCGCGCGGCCTGCAGCGGACCGTCCTGTCCCGCTTCGTTCCGTCGGTGGCGCCACGCGAATGGCGCTTCGAGCGCGCCGCGGGCGGCCGCCCGTCCATCGCGCCCGGCCACGGGATCGACCTGGATTTCAGCATCGCTCATACGACCGGGCTCGTCGCGATGGCCGTCGGAGCCGGAATGCGCCTCGGCGTGGACGTCGAGAGTCTCGAACGGCGCCGGTCGCTGCAGATCGCGCAGCGTTATTTCTCCGCGCGCGAGATTGCCGCGCTCGAGGCACTGCCACCGGCCGCCCAGCCGCGGCGCTTCATCGAGTTGTGGACGCTCAAGGAGGCCTATCTCAAGGCCATCGGCACCGGCATCGCCGGCGGCCTGGGCAGCATGACCTTCGAGCTGCGGGACGGCGACATCGCCTTCGAACGGCCCCGGGACCCGGACGCCGCCCGCTGGCGTTTCCACCAGCAACCGGTCGGTGGGATGCACGTGCTGGCCCTCGCCTGGCTCGGGCCCGCGGGAATGAGGCAGCCGGTGACCCGCCACGAATTCACCTTTGACGCATCATCGCAAATCCAAGATAGTTAGCTCGTCGGACATCAAAACAGGGAGCCCTTCCATGAAGATTCGCCAAGTCGCGGCCGGAGCCGCGCTGCTCGCCACACTCGCGCTCGCCGCCTGCGCGCCGCCTAACTACAACATCAAGGCACCGTCACCTTCCGGGCTCAGGTACGCCGTGACCGGCAGCGCGCCGGCGGCCACGTATTCCGTGCTCGACGAGCGCCGCGCGGACGGCAAGATCTTCAGCTACGGCATCCTGCCGGCCGAGCTCAAGATCGACAACGTGCCCATCGACGCGGTGCCGTTCTTCACGCGCCAGTTGCAGGCCGAGCTCGCGTCGCGCGGCCTGCCGGCCACGCTCTCGAACACCTCGACCACGCCGCCCGCGATCCACCTGCGCGATTACCGCATGGAGAACATGCGCACCAATGCGTATACGCCGTTCATCACGCTGACCTACATCAGCGCGGACGTCGAGACCGCCGCCGGCACGAAGCGCATCGGCGCGTTCGTGACGCGTGGCAAGACGCCGGTGTGGAGCTTCGAGGAGATCATCGAACCGGCGTTCAACCAGCCGCTGGCCATCGGGATCCAGGAATTCGCCAGCAAGTTCGCGAACGCCGTCTACGGCTTTCGCGCCGGCGACGACACCGTCAAGGCGCTGACCACGAAGATCAGTGGCGCGCGCACGCCGGAAACGTTCCTCGACGTCTACGCGCTCGGGTTCACGAACAACCCGGCCGCGCTCGATACACTCATCGGCCTCACCAAGGACAGCCAGGAGTACGTGCGGCAGGCGGCGATCGCCTCGCTCGGCAACCTGGGCGCGAGCAACCAGCTCGGGCTGCTCAAGACCATCTACCAGGATGCGTCGGTGAGCTGGCAGGACCGCTGCATCGCGCTCAAGTCGATCGCCGATCTCGGCACCGTGGAGTCGAAGGAGTTCATCACGGCGGAGGCGAAGCGGCTCGGCGCCGACTCGTCCAAGGAAATGCAGGTGATGAGCCGGATACTCTCTCTGTATTTGTGAGGGTCAGCGCGGCTTCAGAGCCGCGACGAACGCCGGGTCGGCGATGAAAGCGGCGATGAGCCGCTGCACGCCGGCCTGGTAGTTCGCGATGGCCCGCGGGATGGCCACATCGCCCGGGTACACGGACTCCCAGGACAACTTCCCGGTCTTCTGGCCGCGGTAGACGGTGACGCCGTCGCGCGTGACCGTGAGCTCCGCCTCGACGATCACGTTCTCGCGGCCGGATTCGCCGCCGAGCTCGTTCCTCAGCAGCACGCCGTCGATGCGCATGGCGGATGCGGGATCGAGCAGGTCGGCATGGTCGAGCTCGCTCGCGAGAGCTTCGCGCAGGTAGGCCGTGTACGAACCGTAGACCGAGTTCACGTGCATCGCCCGCGCCATGACGCTTTCCACGTCCTCCTTCGAGTCCGGATCCGTGGTGATCGTGCCGACGCTGGCCTTGGCGAGCTTCGCTTCACGCAGCGCCAGCGTGTTGCTGATGTGCGGGCTGTAGCGGGTGCCGGTGAGCGTGCCGCAGGCGGCGAGCGAGAGGGAGGCGAGCAGCGCCGCGAGGCGCAAGGCGGAACTGGCGGGACTCATGACGGACTCAGGTGAGGAACAACGCGCCCAAGCCTAACAAAGTGGCGAAGCCGATGCAGTCCGTGAAGGTGGTCAGGATGACGCCGGCCGAGAGCGCCGGGTCGATGCGCAGCCGGCGCAGTGCGAGCGGCACGAGCACGCCGACGGCCGCGGCCGCCAGCAGGTTGACCAGCATCGCGGCGGCGATGATGGCCGCGATCTTCCAGGTGCGGAACCACACGACGGTGACGGCGCCGACCACCGCCGCCCACAGGAGGCCGTTGAGGCCGCCGACCGCGATTTCCTTCCACAGCAGCCACTTCGCGTTCACCCACTCCACCTGGCCGAGCGCGATGCCGCGGATGATGAGCGTCACCGTCTGCGTCCCGGCGATGCCGCCCATCGAGGCCACGATCGGCATCAGCGCGGCGAGCGCGGCAACCTTTTCGATGGTTCCCTGGAACCGGCCGACCACCGCCGCGGCGAGGAACGCGGTGGCGAGATTGATTCCCAGCCACACCAGCCGGCGGCGCGTCGAGGGCAATACGCCCGCGAACACGTCCTCTTCGTCGCGCAGGCCGGCCGCGGACATGACTTCGTGCGCAGCCTCTTCGCGGATGACGTCGACCACGTCGTCGACGGTGATGCGGCCGAGGAGTTTGCCGTCGGCCGCCACGACGGCCGCGGATACCAGGTCGTGGTCCTGGAACAGCCGGGCCACTTCGTTGGCATTGGTTTCGGGCGAGATTCCCGGCGCATCGGTGTCGAGGATGTCGCCGACCGGTTTCTCCGGATCGTCGGTGATCAGCCGCGTCAACGCGACCGTACCGAGGTAGGAATCCATGCGATCCACCACGAACAGGCGGTCGGTCTTGTCGGGCAGCTCGCCGCGCATGCGCAGGTAACGCAGGACGACCTCGACGGTGACGTCGGCGCGCACGCTCACCGTGTCGGTGTTCATGAGGCCGCCCGCGGTATCGGGCTCGTGCGAAAGCACCGTGTTCAGGCGCTCGCGATCCTGCGCGTCCATGGACTTCACGAGCTGCAGCGACACCGCTTCGGGCAGGTCGCCGACCAGGTCGGCCAGGTCGTCGACCTCCATGCCCTCGGCCGCGGCCAGCAGTTCCTCGGCATTCATGCCCTCGATGAACGACTGGCGCACCTCGTCGCTGAGCTCGACCAGCACGTCGCCCTCGATTTCGGGCTCGACGAAATTCCACACCACCTCGCGCTGCGCCGGGGGCAGGGACTCGATCAACAGCGCGATTTCGGCCGGGTGCATGGCCGCGACCATCCGGGCGGCGCCGCGCCACGATCCTTCGCGCAGCGCCCCGCGCAGCGCGGCGAGGCGTCTTTCTTTCGTGGGTTTGCGCGCGGATTCGATCACGCGCGGGAGTGTAGCGAAGCTACGCTACCGAAGTCGTCTGCAGAGTCGGCGGCCGCGTGATGGAACGCATCTCGCCGAGCGAATTGTGGCGGATGGCGATGACGGGATAGTTGTGCGACAACCGCTCGGCGATGCGCTCGGCGAGATACACCGACCGGTGGCGTCCCCCGGTGCAGCCGATGGCGATCGTCAGGTAGCGCCGGTTCGCGGCCTGGTGTTCCGGGATGCGCGTCGACACGAATTCCAGGACGTCGTCGGCGAGCCGGTGCACGCCGCGTTGAGCTTCCAGGAAGCGGATGACGTCCGGATCGCGGCCGGTGAGCGCGCGCAGGGCCGGATCCCAATAGGGGTTGGGCAGCGAGCGGGCATCGAACACGAAGTCCGCGTCGCCCGGAATGCCGTTCTTGAAGCCGAACGACTCGACGAGGATGGACATGCGCGACGCGCTGCGTTTCTCCACCCGCTGGCTGATGAGCTCGCGCAGGTCGTGCACGCCCATGCGCGAGGTGTCGATGACGAGGTCGGCGGCATTGAGGATGGGCTCGAGCAGCCGGCGCTCGATGGCGATGGCTTCCTTGAGGGACACGTGGTCCGTGCTGATGGGGTGCTTGCGGCGGGTTTCGGCAAACCTCCGCAGCAGCTCCTCGTCGTTCGCGAGCAGGAACACGATTTCGCACTGGATGCCGCTCTTCTTGAGCTCTTCGATGAGCGGCGGCACGGTTTCGATCTCCGCCGCCGCGTTGCGCGCGTCGACGCCGACCGCCGCGCGCTGGTACTGCGCCTCGTTGTTGCGCAGGGTGTGCGAAATGAAGGGCTTCAGCAGGGCCGCCGGGATGTTGTCGACGCAGTAGAAACCGGCGTCTTCGAGCATGTGCAGCGCCACGCTCTTGCCGGATCCCGACAGCCCGCTGACGAGGATGAGCCTCATGTACCGGTTCAGGTCCTCGACGCCTTGCGTGCCTCGGCGGCGTGTTTGTCGGCCTTCTTTTCCTTGTGCTTGAGCACGCTGCGGTCGAGCTTGTCGGCCAGCAGGTCTATGGCGGCGTACATGTCTTCCTCGGTGGCGTCGGCATGGATGGCATTGCCGCGCACATGCAACGTGGCCTCGGCCTTTTGTCGGAGTTTCTCAACCGTCAGCACGCAGTGCACGTCGATTACATGGTCGAAATGGCGCGAAATCCGTTCGAGTTTCTTTTCGACGTAGGAGCGCATCGACGGGGTGACTTCGACATGATGACCGGAAAGCGACAATTGCATGGTTCGTCTCCTTTTTTGGCCTATCTATTCGCTTACTTGGATGCTTTGGCTTTGCGTTCGTTGGACGGCGCTATGCCCAGCGCCTCGCGATACTTGGCGACCGTGCGGCGCGCCACCGCGATGCCTTCGCCCGAGAGAAGCTCGGCGATGCGGCTGTCCGAAAGGGGATTGCCAGGGTCTTCTTCCTTGACGAGCTTGCGGATCTTGGCGCGCACCGCGGTGGACGAGGCGCCGCCGCCGTCGGCGGCTTCGACCTGGCTCGAGAAGAAGTACTTGAGCTCGAACACGCCACGCGGCGTGTGCATGTATTTGCTGGAAGTGACGCGCGAGATGGTCGATTCGTGCATGTCGATGGCCTGGGCGATGTCCTTGAGGATCATCGGCCGCATGCGCTCCTCGCCATGCTCGAGAAAGGCGGTCTGCCGCTCGACGATGCTCCTCGCAACCTTCATGAGGGTTTCATTGCGGATTTCGAGGCTCTTGAGCAGCCAGCGCGCTTCCTGCAGCTGCGCGCGCATCGAGGAGTGGCCCGCGCCGCGGCCGAGCATGTCGGCGTAGCTCTGGTTGAGCCTGACGCGCGGGAGAGTGGAGCTGTTCACCTCGACGGTCCAGCCACGATCCGTCCGGCGCACGAACACGTCGGGCACGACGTACTCGGCCTTCGCCGAGGACACGGTGGCGCCTGGCCGCGGATGGCAGCCGCGCACCAGCGCGACGGCGAGTCCGAGATCCTCATCCGACGCCGCGAGCTCACGGCGCAGCATGTTGAGCTCGCGCACGGCGAGCAGGTCGAGATGTTTCTCGGCGATGGTCAGCGCCAGGCGCAGGCCGGGCGTGTCCGGGTGGAGCATGCGCAGCTGCAGCGAGAGGCATTCGGAGAGATTGCGCGCGGCGACGCCGGGCGGGTCGAGCGTCTGCACCAGCTTGAGCACGCGCCCGACTTCTTCGGTATCGGCGACCACCTCGGGCTTGAGCGTGGCGGCGATGTCGTCGACCGAGTCGGTGACGTAGCCGTCGTCGTTGATGGCATCAACGATGGCGCGTGCGATCGCGAGCTCCCGCGGCGCGAGGTTCGCGTATTCGAGCTGGCCGACCAGGTGGTCCTGCAGCGAGAGCTGCGCATCGTCGGCGACCTCGGCGGCGCGTTCGTCGTCGTCGCGCCAGGAATCGGAGCCCGGGCTGCGCTCGGTCCACGCATCCTCGATGACTTCGGCTTCGACCTGGACTTCGGGCGGAGCGGGCGCGTCGACGCGCTTCTCCTCCGGCATCGGGTGTGGTTCGAGGGCCTCGAAGGTGCCGGTGGCCTCGTACTCGTCCACGGGCTCGAGCATCACGTTGCTTTCGAGCTGTTCGCGGATATGCGCCTGCAGCTCCAGTGCAGGCATTTGCAGGAGGCGGATCGCCTGCTGCAGCTGCGGGGTCATCGTGAGCTGTTGACCCAGCTTCAGCTGCAATGAGGGCTTCATCATCGACACTGGCGAAGTTGCCCCAAGGCTATGAAAAAAAATGTTTTTTCCGCGTGGACAGCGGTGAAGCTACATGCGGAAAGACTGGCCCAAGTACACCTCACGGACTTGGGGGTTGGCAAGGATTTCTTCGGAAGATCCGGAGGCAATCACGGTCCCGCCGGAAACAATGTAGGCCCGCCCACAAACACCTAAGGTTTCTCTGACGTTATGGTCGGTGATGAGCACGCCGATGCCCTTGGCGGTCAGCTCGGTCATGATTCTCTGGATGTCGATCACGGACAGCGGATCGACGCCCGCAAATGGCTCATCGAGGAGCACGAAACGGGGCTCCGCGGCCAGCGCACGCGCTATTTCGACGCGCCGGCGCTCGCCACCCGACAGCGCCATGCCGGGGCTCTTGCGCACGTGGGCGATCCGCAGCTCGCCCAGTATCTGCTCGAGGCGCTCCTGGCGCGCGGTTTCGTCCAGGTTCTCGCGCGTCTCGAGAATCGCCATGACATTGTCTTCGACTGTCAACCTGCGGAAAACCGAAGCTTCCTGCGGCAAATACCCGATGCCGGCGTGCGCGCGCTGGTGCATCGCAAGGTGCGTGATGTCGCGATCGTCGATCGTCACCCGGCCCGCATCCGGGGGCACCAGGCCCACGATCATGTAGAACGCCGTGGTCTTGCCCGCGCCGTTCGGGCCTAACAACCCGACGATCTGCCCGCTCTCCACCTCGACGGACAGATCGGTGATCACTTTGCGGCTCTTGTAACTCTTGGCGAGATGGGTCGCGCGCAGCACGCTCATGGTTTCGGTTTCGCGCCCGGCTTCGCGCACGGATTTCCGGTGTCGTTGTTCGGCTGGATCCTGAATACGATGCGGCCGCTGGCCGCCCGCTCCGCGGAGCCCTTCTGTCCTTCCACGCGTTGCGCGCGAATGTTGTACGTCAGCGCCTGGCCGCTGACTTCGTTGCACGCGTAAGAGAGCCACGCATCTTCCCTGAAGCTCACCGTGCCATTGGTCGTCTCGTATTCGATGGTCTTCGCGCGACCGCGCGAAATGGTTCCGTCTTCCCGCGGCTGCTCGAACTCCGCCGGTGCTCCCGTGATGGTGGCCTGCGAGATGAGCTTGTTGCGAAAGGACACGACGGCCTTGTCGGAACTCAATCGGCCGCCCTCGGCCTTGATGCGTACGTTGCCGCTGAATGCCCAGCGGCTGTTCTCGAAATCGATGCCACCCGTGATGCGGGCCTCGGCGGCCTCGATGCGCGTGTCACATTGCGTGATGATGACGTTGCGCAGCAGCGCCTTGTTGTTGCGGATGTCGATGTCCGCGGGCTGGTCCGCCTGGATCTCGATCTCCGGGTTCGCGCATTCCGTCTGGGCGCCGTGCGCCACGCCTAACAACCCGGGCGCGAGCGCGACGGCCAGCCAGAGCGCGAGGTTATTGCGGAGAGAATTTGCCATGGATCTCCGATTTTAGACGCAGATTCCCGCGCTTCAAATCCGCTTCGAAACCCACGGCCTCGAGCTTGTGCCCGGACCAGTTGAGCGTCACGGGGGCGTTGGTCTCGATGAACTCCGTCGGCGTGTTGATGCGCATGGTCGCCGTGGTCAGCGAGATGGGTGCGCCGGTGCCCGGCACCTCGCCCGTGACCACCACATTGCCGTTGAGCTCCACGTCATCACCCTCGGCGCGCACCTGGCCCCGGTCGGACTTGAGGTGCCAGGTTTCGGCGTCGGCGGCCGGGTTGCGGGCCTCACCCGGCACGCGTTCCTGTGCGCCGGGGTGGTAGTCCATCTCCAGTCCTTCGAGATCGATGACGTTGGAATCCATCTGCTGGCGGATGACCTTGGCGTTGAGGCGATAACGCTCGCGCCCGTCGTAGCCGGTCTCGACCACCACGGCATCTTTCGCCGCATAGCCGGGATCGGGGGGCAGGTTGGCGGCCAGGTCGGCTCCGTCGTCGCTGCGTCCACCACGGCCGAGGAAATAGGCGCCGGAGATCACCGCGATCACGGCCACGTATCCCAACGGCCGGGACCAGGACTTCATGCGCGGCTCCCGCGCGCGGCGACGAGCCAGTCGCAGACTTCGCGCACCGCGCCGCGTCCGCCGGGACGCGCGGTCACCAGCTGCGCGACGTTGAGTGCATCGTCGTGCGCATCCGCGACGGCGACGCCGACTCCGGCGGCGGCGAGGACTGGCGCGTCCGGCGTGTCGTCGCCGACGCACACGCATTGCTCGGCGTTGAGCCCGAGTTTCGCGAGCAGCTTCTCGAGGACCGCGAGCTTGTCGCTCACGCCCTGGAACACGTGGCGGATGCCGAGCTCGCGCGCGCGGCGCGCCACGGCCGGCGACTTGCGCCCGGAGATGATGGCGACGGTCACGCCCGCGGCGGCCACCGCTTTCACGCCGTGACCGTCCCGCACGTGGAAGGCCTTGAGCGCCTCGCCCTTGGCGCCGTAATACAGGCGCCCGTCCGTGAGCACCCCGTCGACGTCCAGCACCAGCAGCCGCGCGCGGCGCAGCGCCGGATGGAATCGGATGACGTCGGTCACAGGACTCCGGCGCGCAGCAGGTCGTGCACGTTGAGCGCGCCGACCAGCGTGCCGTTCGCATCGACCACGGGCAACGCGGTGATGCGGTGTTTGTCCATGAGGTGCGCGGCCTCGGCCGCGAGCTCGCCGGCCGTCACCGACTTGCCGGGCGAGGTCATCACCTGGCGCATGGTCGTGCGATGCACGTCGGCCTGCATGTCGAGCGCGCGGCGCAGATCGCCGTCGGTGAACACGCCGAGCACGCGGCCGTTTTCCACGACCACGCACATGCCGAGTCCCTTCTTCGAGATCACGACCAGGCCCTCGGCCAGGGGCACGTCGGGTGCGACGATGGGCAGGGCGTCGCCCGTGCGCATGATGTCGGAGACGTGCAGCAGCAGCTTGCGGCCGAGCGCGCCACCCGGGTGAGAGCGCGCGAAATCCTGGGAGGTGAAGCCGCGCGCCTCCAGCAGCGCCACCGCGAGCGCGTCGCCGATGGCGAGCGTGGCGGTGGTGCTGGCGGTTGGCGCGAGGTTGAGAGGACACGCCTCCTCGGCCACGCTCACGTCGAGATGCGCGGTGGCGGCGCGTGCCAGGTTCGATTTCGGGTTGCCGGTGATCGCGATGAGCGGCACGCCGAGTCGCGACACGTGCGGGACGAGCAACAACACCTCGGCCGTTTCGCCGGAGTTCGAGATGGCGAGCAGCACGTCGTCGCGCGTGATCATGCCGATGTCGCCGTGGCTGGCCTCGGCGGCATGCATGAAGAAGGACGGAGTGCCGGTGGACGCCAGCGTCGCGGCGATCTTGCCCGCGATGTGACCGGACTTTCCCATGCCCGTGACGATGACGCGCCCGCGGCATTCCAGGCACACGATGCAGGCGCGCGCGAAACCCGCATCGAGGCGCGGCTTGAGCGCCGCGATCGCCCGCTCTTCGATCCCGAGTGCGCGGCGTCCCGCCGAGATCAATGATTCGGGATCGGGCGAGGCCGGATCGGTCTTGACCTCAACATTCATGCCGGAATCATACCGCCTCGAACCTGCACAAAGCCTTAAACTCGCGGCATGACCCCGCCCGCCATGACCCCTGACTACGTCGCCGAGCTGATCCGCGCCGGTTTGCCGGGCGCGGACGTGCGCGTCGAGTCGGACGACAACACCCATTTCGCCTCGCGCATCGTCGCCGCGCAGTTCGCGGGACTGCGGCCCATCGCGCGGCACCAGCTCATTTACAAGGCGCTCGGCGCGCTCATGGGACGGGAGATCCATGCCCTGTCCATCGAGGCGCTGACCCCGGACGAAGCCGCGCCCTGACCCTTCATTTCGGAGAGACATTCCGTGGACAAACTGCAGATCAACGGCGGCATCCCGCTCGAAGGCGAGGTGCGCATCTCGGGCGCCAAGAACGCGACGCTGCCCATTGTCGCGGGTGCGTTGCTGGCGGACGGGCCGGTGACGATTCGCAACGTCCCCCATCTGCAGGACGTCACGACGATGATCGAGTTGTTAGGCCGCATGGGTGTGTCGGTGACCATCGATGAAAAGATGCGCATCGAGATCGATCCGACGACGATGCGCGAGTGTTTCGCGCCCTATGAGCTGGTGAAGACGATGCGTGCGTCGATCCTGGTGCTGGGCCCGCTGCTGGCGCGCTTCGGCAAGGCCGACGTATCGCTGCCCGGCGGTTGCGCCATCGGCGCGCGACCCGTGAACATCCACGTCGCGGGGCTGCAGGCCATGGGCGCGGACATCCAGATCGAGGGTGGTTACATCCGCGCACGCGCCGGGCGCCTCAAGGGCGCGAAGCTCAACCTCGAAACCGTCACGGTGACGGGCACGGAAAATCTCATGATGGCCGCGACCCTCGCGGACGGCGAAACCGTCATCGAGAACGCGGCGCGTGAACCCGAGGTGGTCGACCTGGCGAAATTCCTCATTTCAATGGGGGCGAAGATCCAGGGCGCGGGCACGGACAAGATCGTCATCCAGGGCGTGGAGAAGCTGCACACCACGGACTACGAGGTCCAGCCCGACCGCATCGAAGGCGGCACGTATCTGGTCGCGGGCGCCATCACCTCGGGGCACGTGCGCATCAAGAACACGGAGCCCGAACATCTCGACGCGGTCACCGCGAAGCTGCGCGAGGCGGGTGCGAAAGTCGGCATCGGCTCCAACTGGATCGAGGTGGACATGAAGGGCACACGCCCGAAGTCCGTCGACGTGCGCACCGCACCCTACCCGGCGTTTCCCACGGACATGCAGGCGCAGTTCGCCGCGCTGAACACCATCGCCGACGGGGTCGGGACCATCGTCGAGACGATTTTCGAGAACCGCTTCATGCACATGCTCGAGATGCGCCGGCTCGGCGCCGAAATCCGGCTCGAGGGCAACACGGCCATCATCAAGGGCGTGCCGAAGCTCACCGCCGCCCCGGTCATGGCCACCGATCTGCGGGCCTCGGCCAGCCTGGTTCTGGCCGGACTGGTCGCGGAGGGCCGGACGGAAATCGAGCGCATCTATCACATCGATCGCGGCTACGAAGCCCTCGAGGAAAAGCTGGCGCAGCTCGGGGCGCAGATCCGGCGCGTGCCCAATTGAGTGGGGAATGTCCCCGCCGCCGAGTCCCCCGTGCACCGTTTGTGACCGATTTCGCGATACCGCCGCGTGCGGCAAACCGGGGTGCGCCGGATGTGACTCAGTGCCGTTCAGCGGCTCAGCACTAACTTAATACTGTCCCTCACTGTCGTGTACGGGCGACGGGCCAACGGGCCCTGTCCCGCCCGGAACATCGTTCGACGACAAAGCCAGTCTCGCTAGAGAGAGGTCGAGGGTCCATGCAAGCACGTTCCGAACTCGGCGCCGTCGCGCAAAACGAATCCACCGGATCGCGGGGTAATTCCGGGGGCAGCTCCTTCAAGTCGAAGAAACCGCTCGCGCTCATCGCGACGCCGGATCTCGACCTGTGGGCGCAGCTCGGCCCCATGCTCGAGTCGACTTGTCAGCTCCGGCACGCGGACAGCCTCGCGAGCGCCGCCGCGCTGCTGAAGCCCGGCACGCGCACGATTCTCGTCGCCGACCTTCGCGGCCTGTCCCACGAGGAGTTCGCGCCGGTCAGCGGCTCGCCTCACAACCCCGTGGTCATCGCGATCCGTGACGGCGCCTCCGCCGGCATGGTCGACGCGCTGATGCTCGAGGGCGCGATTCACGCGCTCGTCGACACCCCGGTCGAATCCGCCGCGATGCTGCGTGCAGTCAGCGACGCGGCCCGCATCTCGTCGACCTCCGACGCACTCTCCGCCGTCACGAGCTCCTCGGGCAGTTCCGGTGGCGAAGAGAAGTCCGGCCTGTCGATGGGAGTCATCGCCGGCATCGCGGTCGCCGTGATCGCCGTCGGCGGCGGCGCCTGGTACTTCATGAAGGGTGGCGATCCGGCTCCCGCGGTCAGCACCGCGGCGCCGGCCCCGACGGGCGCCACGCCCGCCGCGGACAAACCCGCCGCGGGCGCGACGGCTCCGGCCGCGTCGCTCGACGAGGTTCTCGAGAAGGCGCGCCTCGCGATGGACGAGCGCCGCTACATCGAGCCCGCCAAGAACAACGCGCTCGAGCACTTCCGCCAGGTGCTCGTGCTCGATCCGAACAACGCCGAGGCCACCGAAGGCCTGAAGCGCCTCGGCGGTCTCCTGATCGCGCGCGCACGCACCGCTCTCGACGAACGCCGTTTCGACAACGCGCTCGCCGAGCTCGAAGCCGCGCGCAGCATCGACCCGAACGACCAGCGCCTGGTCGAGGTCGACACGAAGCTCGACTCCATGCGCGCGCAGACCGCGCTCGCTCAGATCCAGGCGACGCTCGCCGCGCAGAACTTCGAGCGTGCGCAGACGCTGCTCGAAGCCGCGCAGAAGGATGCCCTGCTGCCGCCGGCGCAGATCGCGCAGCTCTCGAAGGATCTGGACAACAAGCGCCGCTCCGCGACGATCGGCCGCCTCGTGGCGAGCGCCGAAGCGCGCCTCTCGAGCGGTCGCCTCGTGACCCCGAACGACGAGTCGGCGAAGGACTCTATCGCCGCGCTGCGTGAAGTCGGCGCGTCGAACGATCTCGTGAACCGCCTCAACAACGATCTCAACCAGCGGCTGCTCGCCGCGGCGCGCGATGCCGCCACGAAAGGTGACCAGGGCGGCATGCAGTCGATGCTGAACGCGGCGCGCGACAACGGCGTCTCGGCCGCGGCGCTCAACGCCGCGCAGCGCGACATCACCGCCGCCGCGCAGAAGCAGCAACGGACCAATGACGACATCGCGCGCTACTCGAAGGCCGCGCAGGATCGTCTCGCCAGCGGCAACCTGCTGGCGCCGGCGAACGATTCGGCCGTGTCGAACGCCGAGCGTCTGCGCCTGCTCGACGTGCGCAATCCGACCACGGTGCAAGTGGTGCGCGACGTGCGCGCGCGCCTCGTCTCCGAAGCCCGTTCACGCGTCACGTCGGGCAAGGCCGGTGAAGCCGCGCCGTTCATCGATGCGGCCGAGAGCCTTGGCGGCGACGCCGACCTGGGTGACCTGCGCGCCGCCGTCGCGAGTGCGCAGCAGGCGGCCGCCACGGCCGCGGCCGCGCCGAAACTGCCTCCTCTCAAGATGACGCGCCCGCCGCGTCCGAAATATCCGGCGTCCGCCAAGGGCGTCGAAGGCTGGGTGCGCGTCGAGTTCTACGTGACGCCGGAAGGCCGCACGGAACGCGTACGCGTGATGTCGAGCGAGCCCGCCGGTCTGTTCGACGCGGCCGCTATCTCGGCGATGGAAGGTGCCCGGTTCGAAGAGTTCGATTCGCCGGATCCGCGACTCGCGGTTCAGCGCATCGTCTTCAAGCCGGAGTGATGGAGGGAGAAATCTGTGAGCAAAGCCGTGAGCAAAGCGAAAGTCCCTAACAAGAACCTGTCTTCACGCATGCAGGGCGCCCGCGCCGTGTGGGTGGCGGTGGGTATCCTGGCCCTGGCGTTCCTGGTCGGCGTTCTCGCGCCCGCCTGGTACTTCGCCGGACGCCTGGTGGAGAACAACACCGCGGTCCGCGCCATCGGCGAGCTGCAGCAGCAGCCGTCCCGCATGCAGGCCGCGCTCAACTCGATCCAGGACCGCCTGCGCGCGCGCGGCTTCGTCCGGGATTCCATCGAACAGCTGAAGCGCGCCACGCAGCAGTTCGAGACCGCCACGGGTACGCTCGCCTCCGGCGGCGGCTCGACCATCGGCGGCTTCGGCAACGACGACGACCTGCAGAACACCATCAACGAGATGACGCAGGCGTGGAAGAAGTACCAGCCGTCCCTGGCGCCGGTCGCGAATTTCACCGCGATCCCGTACTCGGACAGCGAACGTGAAGGCACGCAGCTCAACGTCGACGGCCGCGACCTGCAGCACAAGGTCACGCATGCCATCACGCAGGCGCGCACCTACACGCCGCAACTCGAGAAGAATCTCGCGCAGGTCATCGCCGGCCTGCAAAGCTCCTCGGACTCGCTCGCCACCGCGTTGCGCACCGTGGTGCTCATCGGCGTGGGTCTCGCCGCGGCGCTCGCGGCGCTCGTCGGTTACCTCTCGTTGGCGCGCGGCAAGCAGGCCGCGGCCGCGGCGGCCGCCCGCCAGCAGACGGAAGACATCCTCACGACCGTGCGCGAAGGTCTGTTCCTGCTCGACGGCGACCTCAAGATCGGCTCGATTCACTCGCAGGCCACCGCGCAGCTGTTCCAGCGCGAATCCGTCTCGGGCCTGAGCTTCGAGGAGCTGTTGCGCGACCTCGTGTCGCCGAAGACGCTGCAGATCGCCAGCAAGTTCGTCAAGGTGCTGTGGTCCGAGCGCACCAAGGAAAACCTGATCCGCTCGATCAACCCGCTCAACGAAGTCGAGCTCGTGGTCGGCGACAAGGAAAGCAAGGGTGGCGGCGAGAAGCGCTACCTCGAGTTCAACTTCCACCGCGTGCGCCGTGAAGGCGCGATCACGCACGTCCTCGTGGCGGTCGCCGATGTAACGGCGCGCGTCGCCCTGGCCGCGCAGCTCAAGGGCGCGCAGGACAGCGCGCAGAGCCAGATGGACGCGTTCCTCTCGATCCTGCACGTGGATCCGAACCAGCTGTCGTCGTTCCTCGACGACTCGGATGTCGCGTTCAAGATGATCAACGCCACGCTGCGCGATCCGGCGCGCGACAGCGCCTCGTTCCGCCGCAAGATCGACGGCCTGTTCCGCCAGATCCACAGCATCAAGGGCGAGGCTTCGGCCATCGGCCTCGGCAGCATGGAAGCCCGCGCTCACGGCCTCGAGAGCGATCTCGCGTCGCTGCGCGAGCGCACGGACCTGTCGGGCGACGACTTCCTGCCGCTGCTCACGAAGTTCGATGACCTCGTGTCGCACTCGCAGTCGGTGCGCGACATGGTCACGAAGCTCGCGAGCTTCCGCGACAGCTTCGGCAAGTCGCAGACCGGCCACGCGCCGTCCGCTTCGACCGGCGACAGCACCACGCGCACGCCCAAGCTCAGCGAGGACGCCATCGCCGCGGAAGCGACGCTGCAGCGTTCGGCCCGCGAAGGCTTCGTGGCCTCCGCGCAGCAGCTCGCCGACCGCATCGCGAACGATCATGGCAAGAAAGTCGTCGTCACCTGCAAGGGTCACGACCAGGTGCCCGAGTCGTATCGCCGCCCCGTCAAGGACGTGCTGATCCAGCTCATCCGCAACGCCGTCGTGCACGGCATCGAAATGCCGGCCGAGCGCCAGCAGTCGGGCAAGTCGCCCGAGGGCCACATCCGCATCAACTTCGAGATGGTCGAGAACGGCCGCGCCTTCCGCATGAACTGCGAGGACGACGGTCGCGGCCTGACGCCGGAGAAGCTCCGCAAGACGGCGATCACCAAGGGAATCATTTCGCAGAACGACGCGGCCGCGCTCTCCGACCAGGAAGCGATGATGCTGGTGTTCCGCTCCGGCTTCTCCACGGCCAAGGACGTCACGCGTGACGCCGGCCGCGGTGTCGGCATGGACGTCATCGCGGAGATTGCCGCGCGCCTCGGTGGCCGCATTTCGCTGAATTCGGAAATCGGTAAGAACATGAAACTGTCCCTGTCGTTCCCGGCCGAGATGAAGGCCGCGGGCGTCGTGGCGGCCTAAGGGAGAGGAGAGGTCTCAGATCATGAGTGCAGTGCCCAAACCGCGCGAACAATTGCGCATGATGATCGTGGATGATTCGAACGTTATGCGGCGTCGCATCGAGCGTTCGCAGCAGAATGACCGCCTCGAGGTGGTCGGGACTGCCGTGAACGGGCTCGATGCCGTCACCAAGTTCAAGCAGTTGATGCCCGATGTCATGACGCTGGACCTGACGATGCCCGAGATGGACGGCATCGAATGCGTCGAGCACATCATCAAGATCAAGCCCGATGTGCTTATACTCGTGGTGTCGGCGCTCGCCGATAAGGCCACGGCGGTCGAGGCCATCGAGAAGGGCGCGAATGGCTTCCTGTGCAAACCGTTTACGGACGACCAGCTCAATGAAGCTCTCGCCGAGTTGATTGGGGAGTAAGAGAAATGTTGGACGCTGAAGAAGTTCGAACCTTCGTGCAGGGCACCGTGCACTTCTTCGAGACCGCGACGGGTCACGCCGCCACGGTTGGTTCGCCGTATCTGTGCATCGACAAGTCGGCAGTGGTCCAGGACTACGCCGGCGTCATCGGCATCTCGGGCAACCGCGAAGGCAAGGTCTACTTCACCGCGCCGCGCGGCATGTTGTCGGTCATGCTCATGTGCATGAACGAGACGGATACCGGCGAGCAGAACGTGCGCGACCTCGTCGGCGAAGTCGCGAACACGATCTCGGGCAATGCGCGCCGCGATTTCGGCCGCAACTTCGTCATCAGCACGCCGACGATCTGCGATCGCACGAACGCCGCGACGGCGGCCGCGACCACCGGTCGCTCGTTCGTGATTCCGATCAACTGGCGCAGCTACGCCGCGAACGTAGTGGTCTGCCTGCAGTAGTTTCTCGTACGACGGCGCCCTTCGCCGGCGTCCGTCGTGGTGGCGCGCAGCGCCTGACAATGAGCGCCTGACTAAGTCGCGGTTCTCGGCCGCTCGCCGACTTTCACCTGCGTCTCGAAGCGCTCCGCGCCGCGGATTCCCGTGATCTTGATCTTCGCTGCCCGGCTTGGCGATCGGCGATGCGCGTCAGCGTGTCCTGCGCGCTCGTCACCGGCACCCCGTTGACCGTGAGGATGATGTCGCGCGGCTCGATGCCGGCCTCGGCCGCCGGGCTGCCGATTACCAGTTTCACGACGACCACGCCCGCCTGGGCGAGGCGGAAGCGCCGCGCCTCGGTCTCGTCGATGTCGGTGGGCACGATGCCGATCCAGCCGCGCACCACGCGCCCCTTGGTCAGGATCTCGCTCATCACGCCACGCACCAGGTTCACCGGGATCGCGAAGCCGATGCCTTCGACTCCGAGATTCTTGGCGAGCACCGCCGTGTTGATGCCGACCAGCTCGCCGTTGGTGTTGATGAGCGCGCCGCCCGAATTGCCGACGTTGATGGGCGCGTCCGTCTGGATGAAATTCTCGAAGGTCGCGACGCCGAGCTGGCCGCGGCCCTGTGGCGCTCACGATGCCCTGCGTGACGGTCTGCGAGAGACCGACCGGATTGCCGATGGCGAGCACGATGTCACCGACGCGCAGCCGGTCCGAGTGGCCGAGCGGCATCACGGGGAGGTTGCCCTTGAGGTCGAGCTGCAGGACGGCGAGATCGGTTTCCGGATCCCGTCCGACGATCTTCGCCTCGGCGATCCGACCGTCGGCGAGCTGGGCGCGGATCAGGTCGGCCGATGCGATCACGTGGTGATTCGTGATGACGTGTCCGGCGGCGTCGACGATCACGCCCGAGCCCAGGCTCTGTTCGAGCCGCTGGCGGAAGCGGGGCCGGGCGTCGCCAAACAACTCCTCGATGGCGCTCGGCTGGATGCGTTCCGTCACGAGGCGCGCCGTGTAGATGTTGACCACCGCCGGCGCGGCGCGCTCGACCGCCTCGGCATATGAATTCACCGCTCGCGGGGTCTCCACGGCAGGCTGGGCGGCGGGGGCGGAAGCCACCGGAGCGGGCGAGTTCGCGGGCGGAGTGACCGCCGGAGCGGGCGGTTTCGGCGCGGGCATGCGCCGGGCAATGAGCTCCGGGCGAACCATTACGGCGATGAATGCCGCGGCGAGACCGACGATCGCCGAGAGGGCGATGAACGTGACGATTCGCAGGACGGGCGAGTCGACATGAGCCAATTTTCCTCATTGGTTGCGGCATTTAGCGCTTTTCCGCATGTGTATAATGCGCCGCCTCCCGGGGTCTCGCAGCGGCGCATTTTCGCGCCGTCCGTGCCGGGCTGATTTTCGATCCTGAGGTCAAGAATGAGCGATCACGCGGCCGACGATACCGTCCCCGAAGTCGACGAGAGTCGGCGCAAGTTTCTGATAGCGGCCACCGCCGGTACCGGCGCAGTCGGCGCAGTACTGACCGCGGTGCCCTTCCTGGCGTCGTGGAGTCCATCCGAGAGCGCGCGCGCGGCCGGTTTGCCGACCGAAGTCGACCTGACGAAGATCGAGCCGGGCCAGATGACCACGTCTTCTGGCGCAAGCAGCCGATCTACGTCGTGAAGCGCACGCCGCGAGATGCTCGCTTCCCTCAAGGCGCACGACGCCGAGCTCAAGGACCCGAAATCGGAAGCCTCGGAGCAGCCGGCCTACGCGAAGAACGACGCGCGCGCGCTCAAGCCCGACGTGCTCGTGCTCATCGGCACCTGCACGCACTTGGGTTGCCTGCCGAAGACGCGTTTCACGCCGGGTGATGCCACGGTCATGGCGAACTGGCCGGGCGGCTTCTTCTGTCCCTGCCACGGTTCGAAGTTCGACCTGGCGGGGCGCGTGTTCGCAGGCTCGCCGGCCTCCGTGAACCTCAAGGTCCCGCCTTATTCCTTCACGGGCGACAACATGCTGGTCATCGGTACCGACGGCGCCGCGACCGCAGAGAAAGGAGCCGCGTGATGGGCGCCGCTACCACCATCGACACAAAGGGCGGCGGGTTCCGCGCCTGGCTCAACAAGCGCATGCCGGTCGACCAGTTCATGGCCGACCAGCTCACCGGCTACTACGCGCCGAAGAACTTCAACATCTGGTACTTCTTCGGATCGCTGGCGCTGCTGGTGTTCGTCATGCAGATCGTGACGGGCATCTTCATCACCATGCATTACAAGGTGGGTGAAGCGACGGCGTTCGATTCGGTCGAATACCTCATGCGCGAAGTGCCGTACGGCTGGCTGCTGCGCACGCTGCATTCCATCGGTGCCTCGGCCTTCTTCATCGTCGTCTACCTGCACATGGCGCGCGCTTTCCTCTACGGCAGCTACAAGGCGCCGCGCGAGCTGCTGTGGGTCATCGGCATGCTGATCTACTTCGCGCTCATGGCGGAAGCGTTCATGGGTTACGTGCTGCCGTGGGGCAACATGTCGTTCTGGGGCGCGCAGGTGATCATCAACATCTTCGGCACGATTCCGGGGATCGGCCCCGATCTCGTGGAGTGGATCCGCGGCGATTACGCCGTGGCGGACTCGACGCTGAACCGCTTCTTCTCGCTGCACGTCATCGCGCTGCCATTCCTGCTGGCGATGCTGATCCTCCTGCACCTGGTCGCGCTGCGCCAGGTCGGCTCGAACAACCCCGACGGCATCGAGATCAAGGAAAAACTGGATGCCTCGGGCAAGCCGGTCGACGGCATCCCGTTCCACCCGTATTACACGCTCAAGGACATCGTCGGCGTCGGCGTGTTCCTCACCGCTGTTCGCGGTCGTCGTGTTCTTCGTGCCGACGTTCGGCGGCTTCTTCCTCGAGAAGCGCCGAACTTCGAGCCGGCGAACCCGATGTCCACGCCCGAGCACATTGCGCCGATGTGGTACTTCACGCCTTACTACGCGATCCTGCGCGCCGTCCCGGATCAACGTCTCGGCGCCCTGGCTCTTCGCGCTCTCGGTGCTGGCATTCCTGTTCCTGCCGTGGCTCGACCGCGCCAAGAACAAGTCGATCCGTTACCGCGGCCTGGCTTCGAAGATCCTGCTCGGCATGTTCTTCGTCACGTTCCTGGTGCTCATGTGGCTCGGCCTGCAAGCCGGCGGACGGCATCTACGTGCTGCTGGCCCGCATCTGCATCGCCGCTGTACTTCGCGTTCTTCATCCTGCTGCCGTTCGTCTCCAAGGCCGACGGTAATGGCCCGGTCCCCGATCGAGTGACTTACCATGCGCACTAACAACCTTTCCGTCATCGGCGCGCTCGCGCTGTTGTTGGGCGCGGGCGTCGCATCCGCGAACGAGGGTCACGCCGGCTGGCAGCGCGAGGCGGGCAACCAAGTCGCCAACCTGCCATCGTTGCAGCGCGGCGCGCGCAATTTCATGGCGTACTGCTCGGGCTGCCACTCGCTGAAATACATTCGCTACTCGCGACTCGGCGCGAGATCTCAAGATTTCCGACGAGGCGCGCGACGCAGTTCCTGGTGAAGCCCGGGCGACAAATTCGACGGACTACATCAAGACCTCGATGCCGGCCGCCGACGCCCAGGATTGGTTCGGCAAGCCACCGCCGGACCTGTCGCTCGTGGCGCGTTCGCGCGGCAGCGACTGGGTGTTCAATTTCCTCACCACTTTCTACGCGGACCCGGCCAGCCGCCAGACCGGCGTGAACAACCTGCAGCTGCCCGGCACCGCGATGCCGCACGTGCTCGCGACCTTGCAGGGCGTGCAGCAGGCGGTGTGGAAGAACGAGCGAACACGAGGGCGAAGACGGCAAGCCGGTCGTCAGCAAGGTGTTCGAGAAGTTCGAGCCGGGTGTCGTCGGCAGCCTGACTGCGGCGCAGTACGACGAATTCGCGCGCGATACCGTCAATTTCCTGCAATACGTCGGCGATCCGACGCAGCTCGAACGCCAGGGCCTCGGCATCTGGGTGGTCCTGTTCCTGCTGCTGTTCACGGGCATCGCGTACATGCTGAAGAACGAATACTGGAAGGACGTCCGCTGAACGGGTCCGACTCACGGGTTGAGGCTGAGTGTCTAGCCGCCGCGCAACGATGACGCTGTTCTCGGCGCCCGGACGACCCGTGGAGCCATCGCACGCGCATCGTGATCGCCGAAAAGGCGATCGAGATCGAAATCGTCGACGTCGCGCCCGGGAAATATCCCGGAGGATCTGCTCGATCTCAACCCGTACCACACGACGCCCGACGCTCATCGATCGCGATCTCGTGCTCTACGACTCGCGCGTGATCATGGAATATCTCGACGAGCGTTTCCCGCATCCGCCGCTCATGCCGGTGGACCCGGTGTCGCGCGCCCGGGCGCGGCTCGCGCTCTACCAGATCGAGCACGACTGGTACGACCTCGCGCGCAAGATGGACGCGCCGGGCGCCAAGGACGTCGCCAGCTGCGCAAGGTGCTGCGCGACAACGTGCTCGCGCAGCGCCGACCTGTTCAAGCTGAAGCCGTTTTTCCTGTCCGACGAGTTCTCGATGGTGGACGCGACCATCGCGCCCATCCTGTGGCGCCTGCCGCGTTACGAGATCGACCTGCCGCCGCAGGCGCAGCCCATCCTGAAATACGCGAGCACCATCTTCTCGCGGCCGGCGTTCCGTGCCAGCCTCTCGGAAAGCGAACGGGAGATGCGGCTCGCATGAACGATCGCGTCGCGCAATTCCAAGCGGCCCTACCTGATTCGCGCCATGCACGCGTGGATGATGGACAACGGCGAGACGCCGCATGTCATCGTCGATGCGGAGAAGCCCGGGGTCGAGGTGCCGCGCGCCTACGTCAAGGACGGCAAGGTCGTGCTCAATCTCTCGTCCACCGCGACGCAGCGGCTGGTCATCGGCAACGACTGGATCGAATTCGAGGCGCGGTTCGCCGGTGTCGTGCACCACGTGCGCATCCCGGTGAGCACGGTGCTCGGCATCTATGCGCGCGAAACGGGCGAGGGCATGGTGTTCTCGGAGCAGGACCTGGGACCCGAGCCGCCGACCAAACCCGCGCCGCCCGAAGACGGCAGCCGCCGCCCGCAGCTCAAGGTCGTCAAGTAGTAGTTAGTCTCAGGGCTCGCCGAGCTTCGCGAGCGCCGACTGGTAGGTGGGCTGCGCCGCCGGGAAATCCGATACCGTCGTGCCGAGATCGCGCGCCAGCCCGTCGGCGATTCCGTAGATCCAGCCGTGCACGTGCAATTCCTGCCCGCGTTCCCACGCATCCCGCGCGATCGTGGTCTGGCAGACGTTCTGCACCTGCTCGATGACGTTGAGCTCGCAGAGGCGGTCGATGGCGGCGGTTTCGCTGCGGCAGGCGGCGACGGTGCGCGTGTGTTTCTCGTGCACGTCCTGGACGTGGCGCAGCCAGTTGTCGGCCAGTCCGACGCGGGCCCGGCGCAACGCCGCCTGCACGCCGCTGCAGCCGTAGTGCCCGACGACGATGACGTGTTTGACCTTCAGGATGTCCACCGCGAACTGCATGACCGACAGGCAATTGAGGTCGGTATGGACGACGAGGTTCGCGATGTTCCGATGGACGAAGATGTCGCCGGGCAGGAGGCCGACAATCTGGTTCGCGGGTACGCGGCTGTCGGCGCAGCCAATCCACAGATAGGTGGGGGATTGCTGGCGCGAGAGTTTCTCGAAGAATTCGGGATCCTGGCGCAGGATCTTCTCGGCCCATTCGCGGTTGTTCTTGAACAGCTCGTCGAGCGTTTTCATGTGGCGGCGACCTTAAACGGCTGCGGTGGGTTTTGGAAGCGCGGTCTGACGACTCCGTTCTAGTCAAAGGCGTGTTTGATCCATTCGACCTGCCCGTCGCGCACGATGAGCACGTCGAAGCGCGCGCGGCAGTGCGCCAACTCGCGGTGTTGCTGAAGGAAGAGCGCCGCGGCGGCGGCGACGCGCCGCTGTTTGGCCCACCCTATGCTGGCGGCCGCACCGCCATAACGATCGCTGGCGCGCATGCGCACCTCGGCGATGATCAGCAGGTCGCCCTGCCGCGCGACGACGTCGAGTTCGCCGACGCGGCGCAGGAAGTTGCGGGCGACGATCGTGAATCCCTGCGACTCGAGAAACGCAGCCGCCGTGTTCCGGCGAGTGAACCGGCCTGGCGCCGATCCATCCCTTACTGCGTGGCCGCCGTTTCGGCGGGCCCGAGCGGCACCGGCTGACCGCTCTTGATTCGCACCCACTCGAGCTCGCGCCGCACACGTCCCTGCGCGTCCATGCTCAGTGTCCCCGTGAGGCCCTGCGGGCCGATGGGAGCGCCCCGCTGCAGTGACATGGCGATGCGATAGGCGTCGTAGCCGAAGGCGAACAGCCGGCCGCGGCGTGCGGCGGGCTCGTCGAACGCGCGCGCCGCTTCGCGAACTTCCGCGGCTTGTTCCCCGTCGCCGAGCATCCACGGCATGTCCGGAAACATGACGCCGTCGATTTCCTGGTTCGCGGTGGGGTGTGGTTCGTAGGCATCGCCGAGCGTATACGTCGGGATGTCGCCGGCGAGATGGAAACGCAGCTGGGGCCGCAACAGGCGCG